>NC_019748.1:450000-1650000 GCF_000317575.1 Stanieria cyanosphaera PCC 7437
CCCACCGTCTTACTGGTTGTCGACTCCGAAGTATTCTGAGTTTGCCTCACTTTGGTACCGCTCTCGCAGCCCGCAGCGAAACAGTGCTTTACCCCTTCGGAGTATTTTTCAACCGCTGCGCCTCAACGCATTTCGGGGAGAACCAGCTAGCTCCGAGTTCGATTGGCATTTCACCCCTAACCACACCTCATCCGCCGACTTTTCAACGTCGGTCGGTTCGGACCTCCACTTGGTATTACCCAAGCTTCATCCTGGACATGGTTAGATCACCCGGGTTCGGGTCTACAAACTGTGACTAAAAACGCCCTTGTCAGACTCGCTTTCACTTTGGCTTCGGGTTTTCCCCCTTAACCAGCCACAGCCTGTAAGTCGCCGGCTCATTCTTCAACAGGCACACGGTCAGACGTTCAATCGTCCTCCCATTGCTTGTAGGCTAACGGTTTCATGTTCTATTTCACTCCCCTCGCCGGGGTTCTTTTCACCTTTCCCTCGCGGTACTGTTTCGCTATCGGTTACACAGTAGTATTTAGCCTTACCGAGTGGTCTCGGCTGATTCACACGGAATTCCACGGGCTCCGTGCTACTCGGGATTCAGCCTGGTTGCTTGAGCTTTCGACTACAGGACTTTCACCTTCTCTGGTGCAGTATTCAGCTGCTTCGTCTAGCTTCTGCCTTCCCGTTGTGGCTGTCCCACTACCCCAGCAGACATGTCCGCTGGTTTAGGCTTCTCCCTCTTCGCTCGCCGCTACTAAGGGAATCGCTTTTGCTTTCTTTTCCTCCAGCTACTAAGATGTTTCAGTTCACTGGGTTGGCTCGTTTCTACCTATGTGTTCAGTAGATCGTACTTGGGGTTGCCCCATTCGGAAACCTCCGGCTCAATGCTTGCTTCCAACTCCCCGGAGCGTATCGTCGGTCACCACGTCCTTCTTCGCCTCTGTGTACCTAGGTATCCACCGTTAGCCCTTTCTAGCTTGACCTGCTAGGAGCTTGTCTTGTTTTTCACGAAATAGTTTTTCTGTTTCTATTTCTACCTGCTGGTAATCTCTATGTTTTATGCAGTTTTCAAGGTGCTGTACTGGACTCAAAGCCCAGCATTCCTAGCTTATGATGCTTCAGATGCTGGATTTTTTGATTCCTGATTCGGTTTGACTCTGGTGGAGGTAAGCGGACTTGAACCGCTGACATCCTGCTTGCAAAGCAGGCGCTCTACCAACTGAGCTATACCCCCTCTTTTGATTCACCAGCTTACCATTCCACAATTTTTGGCTTTTAATTAACTTAATTGCCGATTACTGTTTCTTGTTGGCTGATAGGTGGGCCATCCTGGACTTGAACCAGGGACCTCACCCTTATCAGGGGTGCGCTCTAACCACCTGAGCTAATAGCCCATGTTCTTTCAACCGAACCAGTTACTAGTTTGAAGGCTTTAATTTTTTCCCTAGTCCGACCTTGGGATTATTTGAATCTCTACTTATTTGTGTATCTTTCAGTAGACTTCAACAGGTCTCCCTAAAAAGGAGGTGATCCAGCCACACCTTCCGGTACGGCTACCTTGTTACGACTTCACCCCAGTCACTAGCCCTGCCTTCGGCATCCCCCTCCCTTACGGGTTAGGGTAACGACTTCGGGCGTGGCCAGCTTCCATGGTGTGACGGGCGGTGTGTACAAGGCCCGGGAACGGATTCACCGCAGTATGCTGACCTGCGATTACTAGCGATTCCTCCTTCATGCAGGCGAGTTGCAGCCTGCAATCTGAACTGAGGCAGGGTTTGCTGAGATTCGCTTACTCTTGCGAGCTTGCTGCCCTTTGTCCCTACCATTGTAGTACGTGTGTAGCCCAGGACGTAAGGGGCATGCTGACTTGACGTCATCCCCACCTTCCTCCGGTTTGTCACCGGCAGTCTTCCTAGAGTGCCCAGCCTAACTGCTGGCAACTAAGAACGAGGGTTGCGCTCGTTGCGGGACTTAACCCAACATCTCACGACACGAGCTGACGACAGCCATGCACCACCTGTGTTCGCGCTCCCGAAGGCACTCTCTAGTTTCCTAGTGATTCGCGACATGTCAAGTCCTGGTAAGGTTCTTCGCGTTGCATCGAATTAAACCACATACTCCACCGCTTGTGCGGGCCCCCGTCAATTCCTTTGAGTTTCACACTTGCGTGCGTACTCCCCAGGCGGGATACTTAACGCGTTAGCTGCGGCACTGCTCGGGTCGATACAAGCAACGCCTAGTATCCATCGTTTACAGCTAGGACTACAGGGGTATCTAATCCCTTTCGCTCCCCTAGCTTTCGTCCCTGAGCGTCAGTTACGGCCCAGTAGAGCGCCTTCGCCACTGGTGTTCTTCCCAATCTCTACGCATTTCACCGCTACACTGGGAATTCCCTCTACCCCTACCGTACTCTAGTTTCACAGTTTCCACCGCCTGCCCGGAGTTAAGCTCCAGTCTTTGACAGCAGACTTGTGAAACCGCCTGCGGACGCTTTACGCCCAATAATTCCGGATAACGCTTGCATCCTCCGTATTACCGCGGCTGCTGGCACGGAGTTAGCCGATGCTGATTCCTCAAGTACCGTCAGAACTTCTTCCTTGAGAAAAGAGGTTTACAACCCAAAGGCCTTCCTCCCTCACGCGGTATTGCTCCGTCAGGCTTTCGCCCATTGCGGAAAATTCCCCACTGCTGCCTCCCGTAGGAGTCTGGGCCGTGTCTCAGTCCCAGTGTGGCTGCTCATCCTCTCAGACCAGCTACCGATCGTCGCCTTGGTGCGCTCTTACCACACCAACTAGCTAATCGGACGCGAGCTCCTCTTCAGGCGAATTACTTTTACCTTTCGGCACATCGGGTATTAGCAGTCGTTTCCAACTGTTATCCCCGTCCTGAAGGCAGATTCTCACGCGTTACTCACCCGTCCGCCACTAGAATCCCGAAGGATTCCCGTTCGACTTGCATGTGTTAGGCATACCGCCAGCGTTCATCCTGAGCCAGGATCAAACTCTCCATGGTGAACATTTTTCTCATCGCTGAGTTTTTGATGTTCTTTCCAGATTAATTTGGTTCAACTGAACTTCCTTAACCTGACTCATTGTTTAATTTAAGTGTTTATTTTAAACTAGGGCTGGTTTAATTATTTAGCCTTCAAACTATTGATTTGTCTAGGTTCGGAGCGTTGTCTCGGGACGTTTCCCTCAACCGCGCATTTACCAATATATCCACCTTCTCTTTAAAAGTCAACCCCTTTTTGCGGAAATTTTTGAAAAAATTTCAAAGTTGCTTGAGATAAGGTTTTGAAGGCAGATCGATGTTTAATTAGTTTAGTAAGTTTTGAGAGTCGTACCGAAAAATGGTTTTAAATTTTCAACAGATAGTAGCTAAGTTAAATCAATTTTGGAGCGATCGCGGTTGTTCGATTGTTCAACCATACGACACAGAAAAAGGAGCAGGAACAAAAAATCCTCATACTTTCTTGAGAGCTTTGGGACCAGAGCCTTGGTCTGTAGCTTATATTGAACCTTGTCGAAGACCAACTGACGGTAGATATGGAGAAAACCCTAACCGAGTTCAACATTATTATCAATATCAAGTTTTAATCAAGCCTTCGCCAAATAACATCCAAGAAGTATATTTAGATTCTTTGAGAGCTTTAGGAATTCATCCTGAAGACCACGATATTAGATTTGTAGAGGATAATTGGGAAGATGCAGCAGTAGGAGCTTGGGGTGCTGGATGGGAAATTTGGTTGGATGGAATGGAAATTACTCAGTTTACTTATTTTCAACAATGTGGAGGAATAGATTGTCGTCCTGTCTCAATTGAAATTACTTATGGCTTAGAAAGATTAGCTATGTATTTACAAAATGTAGATGCCATTATGAAAATTGAATGGAATGAGCAACTTAGTTACGGAGATATTTTTTTACAGGGCGAAATTGAACAGTGTACTTATAATTTTGAAGCGTCTAATCCGGAATTATTGTTGAATTTATTTTCTCTTTACGAACAGGAAGCTAAACAATTAATTGAACGAGAGTTAGTAATACCCAGTCTAGATTATGTTTTAAAATGTTCTCATACTTTCAATTTATTAGATGCTAGAGGAGTAATCGCTGTAACAGAAAGAACTCGTTACATAGGCAAAATTCGTAATTTAGCCAGACAAGTTGCTCATTTATATTTACAACAAAGAGAAAGCTTGGGTTTTCCGCTACAAAAGGTTTAGTTACTACTTACGCTAATAAATTAATTAAGCAAGTTAAATCCAAATTCACCCCGCGATCGCTTTAAACAATGATTTTTTTCTTATAGCGATCGCGTCATTCACTCAAATTTTTTAATCTCAGTAAAAATATTTAATAACACAGGTTAGAAAATAACAAATAACTTTTTACTAACAATTATCACAACACATCAAGTCAATTTTGGTGTATATGTGGGCATAGGACAATAGGACAAATTTTGTATGCTATCCTTGGACAAAACCCAAACTTCTTCTGAACCCGAATTAACTCAAAAAAACCGTATTCTTCTTATTGAAGATGAAGAGCTAATTCGCGATATGGTTGTTATAGCTTTAGAAGAAGAAGGTTATCAAGTAAAAACTGCTGCTGACGGACGAACGGCTTTAAACTTTCTGCAAAATGACGAAAAAAATCATACTAATGAATTTTTACCAGACCTCATTGTCTTGGACTTAATGTTGCCAGAGATTAATGGACTAGATATCTGTCGTCTTCTGCGTTATCAAGGAAACATTACACCTATTTTAGTTATTAGTGCTAAAGCTAGTGAAACAGACCGAGTTTTGGGTTTAGAAGTAGGAGCAGATGACTACTTAACTAAACCCTTTAGCATGAGAGAATTAGTAGCTCGTTGTCGCGCTCTTCTGCGTCGTCATCGTTACAATGTACAAACTTCTACACCAGTACAAAAATATCGAGAGATCAATTTATTTCTTCAAGAATGTCGTGTAATTGTTAGAGGGGAAGAAGTAAATCTTTCTCCCAAAGAGTTTCGTTTATTAGAATTATTTATGAGTTATCCTCGACGAGTTTGGTCGCGAGAACAATTGATTGAACAAATTTGGGGCCCTGATTTTTTAGGAGATACAAAAACAGTTGATGTTCATATTCGTTGGTTAAGAGAAAAATTGGAAAAAGACCCTAGTCAACCAGAATATTTAATTACTGTTAGAGGTTTTGGTTATCGTTTTGGCTAAATTTAATTGTCCCTAACTTGGTTTTGAAGTAGTCATTAGTTATTTGGTTGAGATTTAATAGCTAGTAATTTATCTAACAGACATTAATAATTAGAAATTGAAAGGGACTATGACTAATGGCTGCTTTAGAATTTCTGCTAGGTTTAATAATAGGTATTACCTTCTTTGCTTGGAAACAATCTCATTTTAAGCATCAATTGCAACAAATTCTTAGTACCTATTCTTCTAGGGCTGATTGGGTGAATTCTTTACCACCTATTTCTCTAATTAAAAGAGAATTAATTTATCTTAATCAACAAAAAAGACAATTAGAAGTAGAAAAAGAAGTTTGGCAAGAGCTAATTGAACAAGCACCCTTTGGTTATCTAAGAGTAGATGGAGAAAATCAATTATTGTGGTGCAACCAACAAGCAAGAGAATTATTACAAATTGATCGCTGGCAAGTTGGACAAGTTCGGCTGCTGTTAGAATTAGTTCGTTCCTATGAACTAGACCAGTTAATTGAAACAACTCGTCAATCGCAACAACCTCAAGTTCAAGAATGGGTTTATTATTTTACCCAACACGCAGCGAATGTAACACATAATGACCGAATCAAAGAATCTCTAGGGTCAACTTCATCTTCATCTCTTGCCAAAGGAGTAAAATCGATTGCTTTAGGTGGACATAGTTTTCCTCTTCCAGCAGGAGAAGTAGGAATATTTATTTTAAATAGACAACCTTTAATTGAATTATCACAGCAAAGCGATCGCGCTTTTTCTGATCTTACCCATGAATTACGTACTCCTCTTACATCAATTAGTTTAGTAGCAGAAAATTTGCTTAAACGATTACAAAATCCTGAACTTCGTTGGGTAGAACAGATGCTAAAGGAAACAAATCGTCTGATTAATTTGGTAGAAGAATGGTTAGAACTAAGTAGATTAAGAGCAGAGCCCAGTCAAATTTTAAATTATGAAAAAATTGAACTACGAGGACTATTATTTTCTGTCTGGCATACTCTTGAACCATTAGCTAATCGCAAAGAAATTAGTTTTAACTATTCTGGAGAAGCTGAAGTTTGGCTACAAGGAGATAAAGGTCGTTTAATTCAAGTATTTCTTAATTTATTCGACAATGCCATTAAACATACTCCAATTCAAGGACAAATCACCATTGAAATTGAAACACAATTAATCGATACTTCCTTATCGTCTTCTCAAATTAAAATCGATATAATTGATTCAGGAACAGGATTTGAAATTGCCGATCTTCCTCATGTTTTTAAACGACTTTATCGTGGAGATAAATCTCGAACGAGACAATCTCTTTCTTCTGAGCAAGGGAGTGGATTAGGATTAGCAATTGTTCAGGAAATAGTTGATGCTCATCAAGGTTCAATTATTGCTCAAAATCATCCTCAAACTGGTGGTGGTTGGTTACAAATCTGTTTACCTTTGTCTGCTTCAGAAAAAAAAATTGGCAATTCGGTTACAAGCAATACACTTCCTCATTAAACCTTAATATTTTCTTGCTATTACTATAAATTAGACCACTAATAATAATTTAAAATCATCAGTTAAATAGTGACTTTATCCTCTCAAGCTCATCATCCGGAACGAACTAATTTTGATCGCTCAATTAGAAGAGTGCAACAAGATGTTATGCGTATGGGTACTCTCGTAGAGGAGTCGTTTCGCCTAAGTCATCAATCTTTATTTGAGAAAAATTTAGAAGCAGCCAAAAAAATTATCTTTTTAGATCAAAGAATCGACCAATATTATCGTCAAATTGAATTAGATTGTTCGACTCTAATGACTTTAGAAGCACCTGTAGCTCAAGATTTAAGGCTTTTAAGCGCATTTATGCAATTGGTAAGAGATTTAGAGCGTATTGGTGATTATGCTCAAGATATTTCTGAAATGGCAATTAAATTAGTTAAATATCCTCCTCATACTTGTCTTAAAGAAGTTGAAGCGATGTCCGATCATGCTCAGTTGATGTTAGCTACTAGTTTAGTGGCTTTAGCAGACTTGGATCAGACAGCAGGCGCAAGAGTGAAAGAATTAGATGATGTTGTTGATGAGGCATATGAACATCTCTATGAAACTTTAGCCTACTCAAGAGATGTTAAAGGTCTAGTTGAACCAATTTTATTGTTAGGGTTAATTATCCGTCATTTGGAAAGAATGGCAGATCACGCTACCAACATTGCTCAAAGAGTTTCTTACATCGTTACTGGACAAAGAAAATAGACATCTCCAAAAATTAATTTAAAAAACAACAAAAAAAAAGTACTTAAATCAGAAATAGCTAAGTATAATTTTTAGTAGCAATGAAAGTAATCATTCAGATTCTTAACCTGAAGCTTACCAATAGTTTACTTTTTAATTAAATAATCTTTTGGAAATGCTGATGGTTAAACTGGATCTACTTTCAATCAACAACACTCAAGTGAATCTATCAATAGATAGATAACAGCGAGATTAATCGAACAGAAAATATTCGATAAATAATCTCAATAACTGTGAATTCTCTCAAGCCATTTGGCAACTATGTAGAGTATACTTGGTGATCGTTATGAGAAAACCGCGAGTTTTCCAACTATCCAATCTAAATTTTAGTGAAGATAGTCAACCTTTAGGTGTGAGGACAAAATGAATAAACTTTTCTGGAATTTACTTAAAGTAACTCCGGCTCTAATCGGTGCTTCTTTATTTACTGCCAACAGTACTTTAGCGCAAACAGTTAATGGTACTCCTGATTCAGTAGGAAATACTTTAGAGCAAATTGATCGCTACAATGAGCAAAATAGCAATCAACCCATGTCTCAGGTAACTAACGTTAATCAGTTGCGAGACGTGTCTCCCACAGACTGGGCTTATGAAGCGTTACGCAGCTTAGTAGATCGTTATGGTTGTATTGCAGGTTACCCTAATCAAACTTATCGCGGTAATCAGGCTTTATCTCGTTACGAATTTGCAGCAGGTTTAAACTCTTGCTTAAACCAAATTGAACGTTTAATAGCTTCTTCTGAATCCGTCTTAAGAGAGGATTTAGATACTATTAACCGACTCACTCAAGAGTTTGAAGCAGAACTTGCTACTTTAGGTGGTCGAGTTGACGATCTTGAAAGTCGCACTGCTTTCTTAGAAGATAATCAATTTTCTACTACTACCAAGTTAAAAGGGGAAGCAATTTTTGCAGTAGTAGATACCTTTGGTGAAGGTGATGAATCTCAAGTAACTTTAAGCGATCGCGTACGCTTAAACTTCGATACTAGCTTCACTGGTAAAGATCGTTTACGCACACGTTTACAAGCTGGTAATGTTCCCGGACTTGATGATGTAACTGGAACTGATATGGCTCGTTTAGGCTTTGACGCTAACAACGGCAATGATATCGAAATTGACGAGTTATATTACACTTCTGGTTTTGGGGAAAATATCAATTTTTACGTCGGTGCAGCAGGACTTGACTTCGACGATGTGTTTGATGTGACCAACCCATCCTTAGAAAGTAGTGGTACTGGTGCTTTATCGCGCTTTAGTCGCTATAATCCCCTTGTTTTCCGTAGTACACAGGGTGCTGGTGCTGGCGCGACAGTTGGTTTGGGAGAAGCATTAGAAATAACTGCTGCGTACTTAGTTGATGGTGGTGGTTCTGATCCATCAGAAGGCGAAGGTATATTCAATGGTTCTTACAGTGCAGCTGCACAAGTCAAATTTTCTCCGATAGAGAGATTGGATATTGCTGCCACTTACGTTCGTAATTTCCAAACTGGAGATAGCATTGACTTGAGTGGTAGTACTGGTAGCGACAACGCTCAAGACCCCTTTGGTAATGGTGCTGCGGTTGCTGCGAACAAATTTGGTTTAGGTGCGACTTTCCAGCTTGGTGAAAAATTTAATCTTGCTGGTTTCGGTGGTTATGCTACTGCTGAAGAACTAGGCAGTAATAATGAAGCAGATCTCTGGACTTGGGGTGCTAATATTGCTCTCCTTGACTTCGGAAAGGAAGGTGCTGAATTAGTAGTTGGTGGTGGTATGCCTCCTAAAGTATCTGATGGTGAAGGGATCACCGAAGACCCAGATACTTCTTATTTGATCGAAGCACTTTACAAATTCCCTCTCAACGACAACGTTTTAATTACTCCTGGTGCTTATGTGATCCTCAACCCAGATCATAATGATGCTAATGAAACAACTTGGGTTGGAGTGCTTCGTACTACTTTCCAATTCTAATTTCCTCAATAAAATCTGTTAAGAATGTTTTCTCCCCGACTGCGGTTAATTAACCAAAGTTAGGGGAGATTTCAGTTCTAAAGAGGATTTTTAAGGTAAAGTTAACCTTCTGCTTACCTAAGCTTTACCTAGGACTAATCGCAATAGCTTAAGGTTAGTATTTGCGTTAGTACACAAATCAAATATTTAAACAATTTGACGATACATTCAATATGGTTACCTTAAAATTTTCTCAAAGACAAATATGGTTAAGTCCTTTACTTGCTCTTACTCTTAGTCTGACTGCTTGTGGTGGTTCTCAAACGACTGCACCTTCTGGTGAACAAAGTCAAACACCAGCTACAGGAGGTGGTCAATCAGTATCTTTAACAGGTGCAGGAGCAAGTTTTCCTGCTCCGCTTTATCAAAGATGGTTTTCTGAATACAATAAACAAAATCCTAACGTACAAATTAGCTATCAGTCTGTAGGTAGTGGTGCTGGAGTTGAGCAGTTTACTCAAGGAACTGTAGACTTTGGTGCTAGTGATGTGGCGATGACAGACGAAGAAATTGCTCAGGTAGAACGAGGAGTTGTTTTACTTCCTATGACTGCTGGTAGTATTGTTTTGGGTTATAATCTTCCAGATGTTCAGGGATTAAAACTATCTCGCCAATTATATACAGATATTTTATTGGGTAAAATTACTAAATGGAATGATCCTGCGATCGCGCAAATCAATCCAGATTTGCAATTACCCGATCAAAACATTACTGTAGTTTATCGTTCTGATGGTAGTGGTACAACAGGAGTATTTACTAAACATCTCAGCGAAATTAGTCCTGAATGGAAAGAAAAAGTAGGGGAGGGTAAAACTGTTTCTTGGCCTACAGGAATTGGTGCGAAAGGAAACGAAGGGGTTACGGCTCAAATTCTACAAACAGAAGGTTCAATTGGCTATATTGAGTATGGTTATGCGGAACAGCAAGACATTCCTGTTGCTTCTCTAGAAAATAAATCTGGAAATTATATTGAACCTACGCCTGAGTCTGCTGCTAAAACTTTAGAAGCAGTAACTTTACCAGAAAATCTTCGGGCTTTTATTGCAGATCCAGATGGAGCAGATTCATATCCGATTGTTTCTTATACTTGGATTATGGCTTATCAACAATATGATGCCAATAAAGGCCAGGCTTTTAAAGATGTAATTAATTGGGCTTTAACTGAAGGGCAAAATTATTCTGAAGAATTGGGTTATGTGCCTTTGCCTGAACCCGTAGTGCAAAAAGTAGAAGCTGCACTAGAAACTATTAAAGTTCAATAATTATCTCAAAAAATTTTCAAATTTAATTAGGAAGTAGAGTTTTAAAATCGGACTCTACTTTTTTTTGTTTTCAGACAACAGTACAAATACTTAAGTTCCTACTAAAGTTAATGTTATTTTGCCGTTGATGTTTACAATGATTTTAGGTGCTTCAACCTAAAACTAAATAAGCCAAAATTGATATAATAATAAATTGCTATAATAGCGGTTTATACTAAAAACTCTAATTTTATCTATTATACAAATACTTAGGTATTAGTTTTTATGGATTGTCCTAATAATTGTTTGAGAGACCGTCTCTCTATTTTTGTAGACGGCAATAATATGTTTTATGCACAACAAAAAAATGGTTGGTTTTTTGATCCAAGAAAAGTTTTAGATTTTTTTACTAAAGATCCAACGGTAGTTTTAGTTAATGCTTTTTGGTATACAGGATTAAAAGATGCCCAAGATCAAAGAGGATTTAGAGATGCTTTGATTAGTTTGGGATATACAGTACGTACTAAAATTCTTAAAGAATATTATGATGATGTCTCTGGTCGTTATTCTCAAAAAGCTAATTTAGATATAGAAATTGTTGTAGATATGTTTAATACAGTTGAGCAATATGACCGAGTAATTTTATTTAGTGGAGATGGAGATTTTGAACGAGCAATTGAATTATTAAGATCAAAAAATACTCATATAACTGTTGTTTCTACGGAGGGAATGATCGCCAGAGAATTAAGAAATGCTACAGATAGATATATAGATTTAAACGATATTCGACCTTATATTGAAAAAAGTGATTATTGACTTTCACTTCTTAATCTAAATCAAAAGTTAAGATCGCAATTACTCTCAAGATAAAAAATAGAATAGCGTATAATTTTCAATAAATAATAGATTCTCCTATATTATAAGCACACATAGGGTTATGGAAACGTCACAAGAGCGCATCATTATTTTCGACACCACACTTCGCGATGGCGAGCAATCTCCCGGAGCTACTTTAAATGTAGAGGAAAAACTTACAATTGCCCGAGCTTTGGCACGATTAGGAGTCGATATAATTGAGGCGGGTTTCCCTTATGCTAGTCAAGGAGATTTTGAAGCAGTTACTAAAGTTGCTGGAGAAATTGGTACGCTAGATGGGCCGATTATTTGTGGTTTAGCAAGAGCAACTCAAGCAGATATCAAAACGGCAGCAGAAGCTTTAAAACCAGCAGCTAAAAGTAGGATTCATACTTTTTTGGCAACTTCTGATATCCATTTGCAATATAAGTTGCGTAAAACTAGACAAGAGGTGTTAGCCATTGTGCCAGAAATGGTGGCTTATGCTAAATCTTTTGTAGAGGATGTTGAGTTTTCGCCTGAAGATGCAGGAAGAAGCGATCCAGAATTTCTCTATCAGGTTTTAGAAGCTGCGATCGCGGCGGGAGCAACTACCATTAATATTCCCGATACAGTTGGTTATACTACCCCTAGTGAGTTTGGGGCTTTAATTAAAGGAATTAAAGATAACGTTCCCAATATAGATCAAGCAATTATTTCTGTTCACGGACATAATGATTTGGGTTTAGCAGTAGCTAATTTCTTGGAAGCAGTAAAAAATGGTGCGAGACAGTTAGAATGTACTATTAATGGGATTGGTGAACGGGCAGGTAATGCAGCTTTAGAAGAGTTGGTGATGGCACTTCACGTCCGTCGTCAGTATTTTAATCCTTTCTTGGGTAGACCGGCAGAATCAACTGAACCTTTAACTAAGATTGATACCAAACAAATTTATAAAACTTCTCGGATGGTATCTAATCTAACAGGAATGATGGTACAACCGAATAAAGCGATCGTTGGTGCGAATGCTTTTGCCCATGAATCTGGTATTCACCAAGATGGTGTTTTGAAGAATAAGTTAACCTATGAGATTATGGATGCCCAGTTAATTGGATTAACGGATAATCAAATTATTTTGGGTAAACATTCTGGTCGTAATGCTTTCCGTAGTCGCCTTAAAGAATTGGGTTACGAATTAAACGAGGTTGAATTAAATAAAGCTTTTGTACGTTTTAAGGATGTAGCTGATAAGAAAAAAGAAATCAGCGATTGGGATTTGGAAGCAATTGTTAACGATGAGATTCGTCAGCCTCCTGAACTATTTCGTTTAGAATTAGTACAAGTGTCTTGTGGAGATAATTCTTGTCCGACTGCTACCGTAACGGTGAGAACTCCCGCAGGAGAGGAATTAACTGATGCTGCGATTGGGACAGGACCAGTAGACGCAGTTTATAAGGCAATTAATCGAGTAGTCAATGTTCCTAATGAACTGATTGAGTTTTCAGTACAATCGGTCACTGCTGGAATTGATGCAATTGGGGAAGTAACGATTCGTTTACGTCATCAAGACCGAATTTATTCTGGTCGTGCAGCTAATACTGATATTATTGTGGCTTCTGCCCGTGCTTATATTCAAGCGTTAAATCGTCTTTATGCAGCTTTGCAAGCTAAAAATCAAGAAAATCCAACCGAGTCAGTAGTGGCTAGTTAAAGATTGATTTAGTTTTAAGTGAATAATTTTTTGTAGGATGGGTAGAGTAATTGTAAAACCCATCTTTATTTTTTAGATATTCAAGCGATCGCTCTTGCTAGCAAACTTGTCAAAACTAAGTAGCTATTATCTAGTTTTTTTATTAAATTAATCTCAAGGGCAGCCATAGTAGAATTGTACTTGAGTTATTTATGAGCGGATTTCAGCTACAAGCACCATTTCAAGCAACGGGAGATCAACCTAGTGCGATCGCTGGGTTAACTAAATCAATTCAAGCAGGTAATCGATTTCAAACTTTATTAGGTGCAACGGGAACGGGGAAGACTTTTTCTATTGCCAATGTGATTGAAAAGATTGGGAAACCTACTTTGGTTTTGGCACATAATAAAACTTTAGCAGCCCAGTTATGTAACGAGTTACGTCAGTTTTTTCCTGACAACGCAGTCGAATATTTTATTAGTTATTACGATTATTATCAACCAGAGGCATATATTCCTGTTACCGATACTTATATTGAGAAAACAGCTTCGATCAACGATGAGATTGATATGTTACGTCACTCAGCAACGCGATCGCTTTTTGAACGCCAAGATGTGATTGTAGTCGCTTCGATCAGTTGTATTTATGGTTTGGGTATGCCAGCAGAATATTTGAAAGCTGCTGTACCTTTGGAAGTAGGCAAGGAAATTGATCAACGAGAGTTATTGAGAGACTTAGTTTCGGTACAATACAATCGTAATGATATAGATTTAGAAAGGGGACGTTTTCGGGTTAAGGGAGATGTTTTAGAAATCGTTCCTGCTTATGAAGATCGCATTATTCGGATCGAATTTTTTGGTGATGAGATTGAAGCCTTGCGTTATGTCGATCCTGTCACAGGAGAGATTTTACAAAGTTTACAACGAATTAGTATTTATCCTGCCCGTCACTTTGTTACGCCAGAAGATCAATTAGAACGGGCTTGTCATGATATTAAAACAGAATTGGAAAACCGTTTAATTGAATTAGAACAAGCAGGAAAATTATTAGAAGCCCAAAGGTTAGAACAGCGTACACGCTACGATTTAGAATTACTACAAGAAGTAGGATACTGCAACGGTGTCGAAAACTATTCTCGCCATTTAGCAGGAAGAAAACCAGGCGAACCACCAGAATGTTTGGTTGATTATTTTCCCAAAGATTGGTTACTTGTAATTGATGAATCCCACGTTACTGTACCGCAAATTCGAGGAATGTACAATGGCGATCGCGCTCGTAAACAAGTTTTAATTGAACATGGTTTTCGTCTTCCTTCTGCTGCTGATAATCGTCCCTTAAAATCTGAAGAGTTTTGGCAAAAAGTTAATCAATGTATTTTTGTTTCTGCTACTCCTGGAAAATGGGAAATTGAACAATCTGAAGACCGAATTATCGAGCAAATTATCCGTCCTACAGGCGTAATTGATCCAGAAATTTTTGTTCGTCCTACCGATGGACAAGTTGATGATTTATTAGGAGAAATTAAAACTAGAATTAACAAGCAAGAAAGAGTTTTAATTACAACTCTAACTAAAAAAATGGCGGAAGATTTAACTGAATATTTCCAAGAAAGAGGTGTTCGAGTTCAGTATCTTCATTCAGAAATTAAATCAATTGAACGAATTGAAATTTTACAAGCTTTAAGAGAAGGAGGATTTGATGTTTTAATCGGGGTAAATTTGCTGCGAGAAGGCTTAGATTTACCTGAAGTATCTTTAGTAGCAATTTTAGATGCAGATAAAGAAGGATTTTTGCGATCAGAAAGTTCAATTATTCAAACTATTGGTAGGGCAGCCCGTCATGTCAAAGGTGAGGCAATTTTATATGCTGATAATTTAACCGATAGTATGGCGCGGGCAATTGAAGAAACAGAAAGAAGACGTAACATTCAGATTGCTTATAACAAAAGAAATGGTATTACGCCTCAATCTATTATTAAAAAATCTAGCAATTCAATTTTAGCTTTCTTAGATATTTCTCGTCGTTTAAATAGTGAACAGTTAGAAGAAGTTTACGAACAATCTGATGAATTACCGTTAGAAAAAATTCCAGAATTAATCGAACAATTAGAATTAAAAATGAAAGAAGCTGCTAAAAACTTAGAATTTGAAGAAGCTGCCAAATATCGGGATAGAATTAAACATTTACGTGACAAGTTACTAGGACATAATTTTTCAAAATCAACTTTTAGGTAATTTAGTTAAAATGCTATGTCTGTACAAAAGCTCAAAAGTTTTATTAATATAAAGTCTGTAGACGAACAATTAACAATCAACAGTTAACAAATGACTAATTTAAAATATTATGAAACAATGGCACAATACAATCAATGGATGAATCAAAAACTTTATCAAATTTGTGCTGATATTCCTGACTCAAAACGTAAAGAAAACTTAGGAGCATTTTTTAAATCAATTCACGGTACTCTAAATCATTTACTGTATGGCGATCTTGCTTGGATGGGAAGATTTTTAGGAAAACCTTTTACTATTACTAAAACATCAGAAGAATTATATAGTGATTTTGAGCAACTTCGTCAAAAAAGAGAAGAAACTGATTTACAAATTATTGAATGGTCAAAAAATCTTCAGCCTCAGTGGTTAGAACAACCTTTTAAATATACTAGTAATGTTGATCACCAAACTCGTATTTTACCTACCTGGTTATTAGTAACCCATATGTTTAATCATCAGACTCATCATCGAGGGCAATTAACAACATTATTAAGTCAATTTGGTTACAATCCAGGTATTACAGATTTACCTTGGTTACCAAATAATTATTTTTAAAAACTAAAAAAAGCTAAATAATTAGGATTCTACGATATGTTTATAAATATGTTACTTACTTAAATATAATTTTTTCAATGAATTTTCCTAATATTCTTGCTCTTGACTTTGATGGAGTTATTTGTAACGGTTTACCCGAATATTTTGCTACTACTAAAAAAACTTATCTTGAGATTTGGGAATCAGATAGTACAGAAAACTTAGATAAATTTGCTTCTAGTTTTTATCAACTGCGTCCTGTCATTGAAATTGGTTGGGAAATGCCTATTCTTTTAAGAGCTTTAAGATTAGGAATTAATGAAATAGAAATTTTAAGTAATTGGTCTTTAGTAGCTAAAACAATTATTGACAATGAAAATTTAAAGCCTCAAGAAATTAGCACTAAGCTTGACAGTAACCGAGACAATTGGATCAATCATGATTTAGATAGTTGGTTAGAATTACATCAGTTCTATCCTGGAATATTATCAATTTTAAAACACATAAATAATTTATCAATTGAGCTATATATCATTACTACAAAAGAAGGACGCTTCGCTCAAAAATTGTTAGAACAACAAGGAATTGACTTACCAAAAGAGCGTATTATTGGCAAAGAATATCAACGTCCCAAATATCAAACCTTAAAATTATTATTACAAGCAAGTAAATCTCCAAAAGATATTACAATTTGGTTTGTAGAAGATCGATTGAAAACTTTGGAAGTAGTACAACAACAACTAGAATTATCAACAATAAAATTATTTTTAGCTGACTGGGGTTACAATACTGAAATAGAGCGAGTAGCAGCCCGAAATAATCCTACAATCGAAGTGTTATCTTTAAAACAATTTCAACAAAAATTTGTCAATTAATTAACAACTAAAACTAAGTTACTAAATTACTTAAGTTAATTTAAGTGTAGACGCGATCGCGATTAACTGTGAATTCGGTATATTAATATTTAGTAGTATTTTTTGCTAAATTAAGCCTGTCAGGAGCAAATAGCAATGGGTTTGCGCTATCGAAAAACAGTTAAACTTCTACCAGGATTTAAATTAAACCTTACTCAAAATGGTTTGGCGAGTGTTTCCATTGGTAGTAGAAAGATTAATATTCATATTAGTCGTAATGGAATCCGAGCTAATTTAGGTTTTTTGAAAAGAAGATTGGCTAACAAAAGTAAGAAAAAATTCAATTAGCCTAGGTATGGTTTCACACCAGGTTTTTGTTGGTTATTAACTAATTTAATTAATTATTTGCACAATTTAAACCGCACAAAACTACCATGAAGGTATTTGTTGAATAGAAAAATGCGTAAGCTTGTCACCACAATAGGTTATTCAGAAGACTTATTAAGCGGAACAGCGTGTTTATTAGGAATAATTTGTGAGCCATATCTTTTAGCATAAACTTGGGTAAACTCTGCACCAAAAAACAAAATTTGAGTTGAATAATAAACCCATGCCAAAATAATTACTAAAGAACCAGCAGCACCATAAGTAGAACCAAAACTACCGCCCCCTAAATAAGCCCCTAAAATAAATCTACCAATTGAAAATAATAAAGAAGTAATAATTGCTCCAATCCAAACATCATTCCAACGAATTTTGACATCAGGAAGAAACTTATACATTAAAGCAAATAGGATTGTAGTAACTACAAAAGAAATCATAAAATTAACAACTTGCCAAATTAACTCTACTCCAGGAACTAACCCATTCAAATAATTACTAAGTGCTGATAAAACTGCACTAATAATCAAAGAAACTAGCAATAAAAAACCAATTCCTAATACTACTGAAAAAGATAAAATTCTCTTTCTAATAAAACCCCAAATACCTTGTTGTGGTCTAGCTTTTACTTCCCAAATTAAATTAAGAGCTTCTTGTAACTCAGCAAATACCCCAGAAGCACCAAATAACAAAACTACGATACTAATTGTCGAAGCAATATTACTAATATCTGGTCGATTGGCATTTTGAATTGCGGTTTCGATTACTTCTGCGCCATTAGTACCAACTAAACCTTGAATTTGTCCAACAATTTCACCTCTAGCTGCTTCTTCACCAAAAATTGCTCCAGCAATACTAATAGCAATAATCAACAAGGGGGATAAAGAAAAAATCGTATAGTAAGCGAGGGATGCTGCTAAACGGGAAGCATTGTCATCCTGCCATTCTTGCCAAGTTTCTTTTAATAATCGCCAAATAATTTTGAAACTCATTCTGATTACATTAATTGATACTTATAAGTTCTTTAACTGATAAAGAAAATTCACTAGATTAAACAAGTATCTAAAGTTAGATTCTTTTTTTCTTAAAATAATCAATTGTAATTGCTCTAAAAAATTTAATCAAAAAATTAAACTATGCCTCTAGTTTCAGATAAACTAAGCTAGATACCCTAAATAAATAACGATGTCCCAATTAGAAAGACTAGTCCTCATGGCAGAGGATGAACTGACTCAATATAGTAGTGATGCTCGCAAAATCGAAAAACTGCGTCAAAAAATTAATTTATCTGTGCCTGTAGCAGAACAAAAACAGATTAAAACAGAATTACTAGCCCAAATGCCGACTAATTTTTTAGCCAAATTAGTTGAAAATCAACGTCAAACAGTTGCCTTACCCTTTTGGGGTATTGCGGGATTAGGATTATTATTAGGAATATCTTTTCAACAACCTATAGATTTTTTAGCACCTGCAATAGCATTCCCCATTGCTTTTAACCTTCAGAAATGGGGTTGGCGACTTCAGGCGAAACGTCTAGTGATTCAGACTTTAGAGGAAATTGAAACGAGAATGAAACCCGCTACTTCTGAAACAATTACAGATAGACAATAAATATAGCACTATATATTCATCTCAGTTTTAAATTTTAAATCTGGAGTATTCCTTTAGTTACAGTAGAAAAAAGACAGTCATGTAAACGGCAGATACTAGTAATTGAGCGCCCATCACAGGTAAACCATAACGAAGAAACTTTTTAAAAGAAATTCGTCTACCGTGTAGTTCAGCAATTCCTGCTGCAACAATATTAGAAGAAGCACCTACCAAAGTACCATTACCTCCTAAAGTTGCACCAAACATCATCGCATAAAATAAAGGTAAAACTTCAACGGGTATTTGACCTGCAAAATCGGGAGATAATATTTCTGAACCAACAAAACCAACATTAACTAAATACTGTTTGAGTAAAGGAATCATTGCTACTACTAAAGGAATGTTGGGAACGACACTTGATAACAAACCAACAAAAGCAATTAGTAACAAAGAACCCAAGAAAATATTTTGACCAATTATTACTCCCAAAAATCCTGATAAACTATTGATTACCCCTGTTTTTTCTAGTCCTCCAATTAAAACGAAGACAAACATAAAGAATAGAAGAGTACTCCAATCTACATCTTGAAGAATGTTATTAACAGTATCAATTTTGGTAGATTGCGCTAACCATAAAGCTAAAGCAGCACCCATTAATGCTGTAGCAGGGGGAGGAATTGGAACAGGTAATAATTCACCAATGACAAAAAATAATAGAACAAAGCTAATAATTAATCCACCCAACATTAAGACACGAGGATGATTAATTTTTGGGTGGGGTAAATTTGCTAAGGTGTCTAGTTTTTTATTCCAGATATCTCTAAACAAAAATGGAACTAGTACTACAATAGTGCCTACTGCTAGTACTCCACCTAAACTTAAACGTGATAAATAATCAGTAAAACTAAGATTAACTGCATCTCCTACTAAAAAAGTAGCGGGATCTCCTACTAAAGTGAGTAATCCTGCACTATTTGCTACTAGTACCATCAAAACTAATAAAGGTACAAAATCAACCCCAATTTCCTCGGCAATTGGCGGAACTAAAGGAGCAAGTAACATTACAGTCGTAGCATTTGGTAAAACTGCACAAATGGGAGTAGTTATTGCCACGATTGCAAGTAGAAGTCTCTTTCCTTGTCCTTTAGCAAGGATAACCATTTGAGTACCTAAATAATCAAAAACTTTAGTTGGTTCAAATGCCCTGACTAATACCATAACTCCAAAAAATAAAGCTAGGGTAGAGTAACTTCGACTGATGTATTCTACTGCTTCTGTCAAAGTCATGATGTGAGCAAAAATTAAGACTAAGGCACCTAAAAATGCTGCAATGGTCAGATGAATCTTTTCTGTCATAATTGCTGTAATGACAGCCACAAAGGTCAAGGCGGTAACTAAAGCCGGCATAGTAGATGAAATCATATTTTCTAGAAATTAATGTAATTAAGCAGAAAGTTGACGTAGATAATTTCTACTATTGATACAGATATTGATGAGTATTAATTAACTATTTATCTCTAGTATTTTTTGTATTTACTGAACTTTTACTTGAGCTAATTTAGTTAAAAAAAATAATTAGGAGCAATAATGAAAAACTAATATAAAACAATGCTATTAAGCATAAGGTTGAGCCAAATCAAAATATAAGGCTGTTTTAAACTTAATTGGTCAAGATAATTGTTTGTGGAAGAATTTATACTTAATTCCATTGGCAATGTCTCACAATTAAGCGGTTAGGTACAAAACACAGCAGTACCAATGAGCAAAACTGATGAGTACAAGACATTGCAGAAATGTTGACTCTTCAGTCCACTCTCAATGCCTACGGAGTTAGCTGACGGACTAGAACTGAGAGTTGTTCTTTTTCACAGATTAACAATGAAAATTAGCCCCAGATTATGGTTCCCCCGTTTCTTATAAGCTTAAGTAATTAATTAAAATTAATAGCTTAAGAATTAGGCTGACTTACTGTAACTTCTTAGCAACTATAGCACAATTATTTACAATTAATAAATAACTTTTGTAACCAAGAGCGATCGCTTCTGCGCCAGCGAAGCTGACCGCACCTGCTGCTACTTCGTAGTCGCATATGTGCCTTTTGTTTAGCAAGACTGCTTTTGAAGAGATTAATAACTTGATTAAATCACTAATCTTCTAAACCTGGTCGTGACATAATTAATATTCTTTTTTTATTGAGTTGACGCAACCAAAATCCTCCAAAGACAGCACCAATCAAAGCTATCCATCCTGTCAGTGGTTGTAATAATAAAAAGCCACCAATTCCTAACATTAAACCAAATAATAATAAACTAGCTGCTACAACTTTGAGGAGATCTCTACCTAAATCTTGGGCCGATGGTAAACCAGTCCGTTCTCTTTGACGTTGCCAACCAATTCCTCCTGGACGAACTCGACGATAAAAATTATCAAGGACGGCATCAGTTTCTGGAGGAGTAAGCCACATAACAGTCAACCAAATAATCGCTGTTACCAAGGAAATAAACATTAAACGCCCACCAAAATCAGCAAAAATTTGATTAAAACCAGGAAAAACACTAGTAAATAGTCCAATACTAAATCCACCAATCATTGCTGCTAATTCGGCTGCTGCATTAATTCGCCACCAAAACCAACGCAAAATTAGAACTAAACCTGGACCAGTTCCGATCGCTATCACTAAACGAAAAACTGTGGTAATATCAGTAGCATAAAAAGCTGCGATCGCTCCTAAAACAGTTACCAATACTGAAGCTATTCTTCCTGCCAATACTAATTCAGCTTGAGTTGCATTAGGATGCAAAAAACGCAGATATAGATCGTTAGTCAAGTAAGATGCACCCCAATTAATCGAAGTAGAAACCGTACTCATAAAAGCAGCAATTAAAGAAGCTACCACTAATCCCAACATTACAGGGGGCAAAAAATCTAGCATTAATTTGGGATAGCTTAATTCGGGATCTTCTAAATCAGGATAAATAACAATTGCTACTAAAGCAACAATAATCCAAGGCCAAGTACGGATAATATAGTTCAAAATATTAAAAAACCAAGAAGCTTTTTCTGCTTCAGCTTCATCTTTAGCAGCTATTAAACGCTGTATAAATTCTCCGCCACCGTCACTACGACGAAATGACCACCATTGAACTAATAAATAAGCAGCAAACGTACTAGCAGTAATTCCTGCTGCATCATTCCAACTAAATCCTTGCCACCCTAATTGCACTGGAAAGAATGATAATACATCGATTGCAGTTGCTTGTTGAACTTGTGGTATTAATTCGGCAATACCACCCACATGATTAACTGCGTAGATAGCTACTACTACCGCACCAATTAAAGCTAAGAAAAATTGAAAAAAATCAGTTGTAACTACTCCCCATAACCCAGAAAACCCAGAATAAATCAGCACAAAGATGCTAACTCCGACTACACTCCAAATTTTAAGGTTTTCTCCAGGATTAAAGCCTAAACTTTGCCATAACTGCAATGCATCAACTACTTTAACCATAGCTAACATGGCATAACCAATTCCAATACAATTAATCGGAACTGCAAACAAAAAAGCTTTAGTTGCCCTTAAAACTGCTGCGGTTGTTCCGCCATAGCGTATCTCAGTTAATTCGGCATCGGTAACTATTTCTGAACGTCGCCAAAGTCGGGAAAAGATGTAAATTAAAACAACATGAGAGATGCCAAAACTCCACCATTCCCAATTACCAGCAATACCGCGACTAGCAACAATACCACAGACATAGAGAGGAGTATCAATCGAAAAGGTAGTTGCAGCCATACTTGTTCCTGCTAACCACCAAGATAAAGAACGTCCAGAAACGAAAAAATCAACTAAACTAGTGGCAGCACGACGAGATAAGTACAAACCTATTCCCATCGTAACTAACAAATACAATACAACGATGAGCCAATCAATTAGATGCATTGAAATTAAATATTAGTGCATTTTTGTTTAACGCGATCGATCAGTCTAAGCCTTTCTTCAGTAACTTGATCCATCTTTTCTAATAATTTTAAGATTTGCTTAGTACCAGACGAATCAGCTTTAATTTTGACACGCTCTTCAAATAAATGGGCTTTTTCAAGTAACTTTTGCGAAATTTCTTGGACTACATTAATTGATTTGCTACTAATTTTTAAATTCTGATATTTTCCTGCTTGTTCTCGTAACCTTTTAGCTCCTTGTTCGTATTCTATTTTAATAGTAAAAAGTGGAGCTACTTCTTCAATATAGCGATGCTTTTCAAATTGATAAACTTGATTTTCGTTGTGATAAATTGTTTCTAATAAAGAAGGACAGTCAAATAAATCAACATTAATATCAGCTTGAGCAATATTTTGCTTTAAACCGACCAAATTTAACCCAAAAAAAATCAAATTTACTCCAAGTACAACAATTATCAGAGAAAAAATAAAAGTTAAAACAAAGGTAATTGTAGTTACAGCTAATTTTAAATTATTATATTTGAGTTGGTAAGTATTATTTAAAATAATATCTATAAGTTTAATTAATATAAATATTACTACTAAAGTAAAAGCAAAAACTAGTACTAGGGCAAACATAATTGACCGCTAAAAATTGTTTTTCATCAAGTTTACCCATTATATCTGGACAATTTATCATTGTTTGGAGGTTACTTTACTTTGAGCAAACAATCAATCTTGGACATTAATTAATATCAAGTCCGTCTATTCTATACAAACAGAGGTATTTTGCGAAATTATTTATTGAATTTAGAATGACCATTGAGCAATCGTACTTCATCTAAAAAATTATGAAGCTTATTTTGCCTTAAGTCTAAAGTTATTCCTCAACAAACAAAACGAAGAGAGTGAAAAGATAAACTGCGGTTTTTCAGGGCTTCAGGGTAGTGAATTAAACACAAAAACAATATAGCGTTTTTGATATTGATAAGGTAAATCTCAATCAACTATTAATCATGAAAAATCAACCATCAACCCGTATCTTAAGGTGTATCTCATAGAAGCGAAAACGGTTATAAATAGTTAATTTGAAATCAAAATTGTTTACGTAAAAACAGTTAAGTATTTAAGCATAATTATTTATACATTTTAAATTTCCTCCTGCCCTCTTTCTCCTCCTGAGCGAAGCGAAGGACTACTGCCTTATCTGTACTAACTAATTAATTTTGCCCGACTACTTAATTTAACTAATTTCATCAATTAGGATTAATCAAATACTTCTCAAACATTTAATTGCTGTCAACAATAACAGCTAAACTGGCTTGCTCAAAAGCTCTGCAATTTCTAACTTCATTTCTACAGTGAAACTTGGTTGACTAACTGCTGTTATTTTGGATTGCTCTTGTCGTAAAGTTTGAATGTCTTGTTCTAAATCTCGAATATTTTTAGCCAAAATTCTAAATACTTTGGTATAAACTTTCAGTTCTGCCATAATTCCATGCCTTCAATTCTTGTTTCACAGTAAATATCCTGAAAAAGGATGTTAGAAAAAATTATTTTAACCAAGTTTATTCTGCATATGACTACTTAAGTAATTTGCACATATACAGATGAACATAAATCACAGCTATGAAGTTTTTAATTGAACTTTTTGTAATATTTTGTATATTTACTTAACTTTTAAGAATGTAAGTTATTTAACTAATGAGGCTTTACTGTTATATTTACCAAAATTTATGACCGTCAAACAATTATCGTTGAAAAATCTAAAAATTTGTCGGAGGGTCATCCATGTATAAAGGAATAACACCAACAAATTTATTGCTTTGCAGACAGTTCTATCATCTATAGCAGTACGCTTGCTTTTAGGTTAAGACACACAGAGGTTTCCTCTGAAAGTGTAATCGACTAAGACGGCAACAGAGAACAACATAATTTCCTAATATTTTCCCGTAGTGCTATAACCTCAAAGACAAAATCTTCTTGACATTAATTTAGTTTCAATAGATTTAACTCAAAACAGATAACCAATTTTCTGCTTCTTCCCAACCTAAACCCTTGCGAATGATCATTGGTTCTTCAGTAGTCAAATCTAAAATTGTTGATAATTGAAATCCTGGTTCTACACCATTATCAAGGATAAGATCGACAGATTTATCTAAAACATCAAATAATCTAGCTTTTTCTACGCCAATTGTTGGAAATTCTCCTTCTTGGTTCGGTAGATGAGCCGAAGTAGAAATAATGGGATTGTCTAAAGCTTTTAATAAGTCTTGACACACTTGATGATCTGGTACGCGAATACCCGTAGTTTTTCGTTTTGGACTCATTACTAATTTCGGTACTAATTTGGTGGCAGGAAGTAAAAAAGTATACGCACCTGGAATTAAATGTTTCATAATTCTATAGGCGCGATCGCTTACCCAAGCATATTGAGAAATATTTGATAACGAAGAAGAGATAAAAGTCAGGGGTTTATCATTGGACATTTGTTTAATTTTTCTGACTCGTTCTACCGCAGATTTAGCATTAAGATCGCAACCGATCGCATAAACAGTATCGGTAGGATATAACATTACTGCACCTTTTTTTAAAGCAGTGGCAATTGCTTCAATCGAACGAGGTTGAGGATTATAGGGATTTAGTTCGTAAATAGTAGCCATGTTCAATTCCTAATAATGAGAAAATATGTTTATCAGCTTTGATAATTAAAATCCTTTGAATAGTAGTAATGGTAAAGTGTGTTTATTTAGAATGTCCCACCGGAATCGCTGGTGATATGTGTTTGGGAGCATTGATAGATTTAGGTCTTCCTTGGGAGTATTTAATAGATCGATTGAACAGTCTTAGTATTTCTCAGGAATATCAATTAAGGAGTGAACAAGTTCATCGTCAAGGACAATTAGCAACAAAAGTTCATATTGATTTACAATTAGCAACTAAACATAATCATCATCATGCTAGACATTTACCAGAAATTACACAAATTATTACCACTGCTGGTTTACCACCACGAGTAACTGATTGGAGTTTGCAAATTTTTCACCAATTAGCGATCGCAGAAGGGGCAGTACACGGCATTGCTCCAGAAAAAGTACATTTTCATGAGGTGGGTGCAACCGATGCCATTGTAGATATTGTGGGAACTTGTTTAGGTTTAGATTGGTTGGGAATTGAGCGTTTATACTGTTCGGCTATGCCTACAGGCGGTGGTATGGTTAAAGCGGAGCATGGGTTATTACCCGTTCCTGTGCCTGCGGTTTTAAAGTTATGGGAATTAAGAAAAGTACCAGTTTATAATAATGGTATCAAAAAAGAGTTAGTTACGCCTACAGGAGCAGCGATCGCGACGACTTTAGCGACTCGTTTTGGTGATCCGCCAGCAATGACAATTGAAAAGATTGGTTTGGGTGCTGGTTCTTTAGATTTACCTCTGCCAAATATTTTGCGGTTATGGTTAGGAACTATTGATGAACAAGAAAACACCATTACCAATCAAACGATCACCCAAGAAGAAATTACAGTTTTAGAAACACAAATTGATGATCTTAATCCTCAAGCGATCGCTTATACTTTAGAACAATTATTAGCAGTAGGTGCTTTGGATGTTTTTACTCAAGCCATAGGCATGAAAAAATCTCGTTCGGGTATTTTATTAACTGTTATTTGTCATCCAGAGCAAGCAGTTATTTGTGAAGAAATTATCTTTAGAGAAACTACTACTTTAGGCATTCGTCGCTTTAGTCAACAAAGAAGTGTTTTAGACAGAGAAATTCAAACAATTACAACTCAATATGGTGCAGTTAGAATAAAAATTGCTAGTCAAAAACAAGAACAAGCAAAACAAATTATTAATATTCAACCAGAATACGAAGACTGTGCTAATTTAGCTAGAAAACATCATCAACCATGGCGAATAATCCATCAAATGGCTTTAGACACTTGGTATCGTAATAATCAAGTTAATTAATCAATTATTAGGCATCTTCAAGATATAAATACTAGTAAAATACTAGTTATAGAAATTAACCAGACTAAACTGAAGAAAATAACGTTACTTGCTTCTCTTGAATACTAACGGTAACAGCAGCAGAAGTTTCATTAACTTCATAATTAAAATCTATTCCCGACACAAAATAATGACCTTCCGAAGAACATCTTAATAGAATAGTTTCTGACTTTTGATCATGTTTTAACAGATGTTTAATTCCTAAGAGAATGGCAAAGTATAACTGAGGATTGCGGTCTAAAATACCAAGCGATCGCTCTTCGGCAGAAAATGCTGTTTGATAAAGAGAATTTTGATTCCACTGAGATAGTGGGGGTAAGCGGAGAATATCGCTGCTATTATCTGTATTAGGAGATTGAGTTCCTAATAAAGAACCATTTTGCTGGTTTTTATCAGTAATAGCTTCTATATCTTCAATCAATAACTTAAAAATTTCCGCAGCACTCGGATGAACAGAACAACTCAACCAGCGAGAATCAGTTACGGGGAGTTCAATTAATACTGAAGCTAAAGCAATTAACTCTGAAGCATCTCGATGACAGATATGAATTGCCTCGACTTTTTGTTCTGAGGAGTTGTATAAATACCAGAGTTTGCCAGTTTCATTATAAACTGCTGACCAACCTAATCCCTTAAAATCAAGCGATCGCCATTGGGGAGATAGAAGTGTCCAGGGAGAACCGACTATAGCTAAAGATTTACGAGCGTGCAATCTAAGAGGTAAACGTTCAAAATCAGTTATTTTAATTGTTTCACCACTAGACCAAGCACGAGCTAATTTTTTACCCTGTAATTCTGCTTCTGTCGCGGAAAGAAAACCGGAAGCATCACCTAATACATAGATATCCGGACGACCAATTACATTAGCTTGTTGAAGATCGAGGTCTAAAATTGTTTTAGTCTTGCCATCTATTTCGGGTAAATTCAACTCTGGTACGCCGTCATATAGTAGATGATCGAAAGAAATAGTTTCTAATTTACCTCGAACTTTAATTGTTAAATTATTGGGTTTACATTCTTGAATTTTGGCAGGAACGATAATTTTAATACCTCTTTTTTCTAATTCTCGTCGAAAATACTGCCAGGATGGTAAATGAGTAAGTGGGGGATTAGATGTAAATATAACTGTAGTGTCAATACTGCGATCTGCTCCGCAGGCGCGTACGCGATCGCACGCAATATCGGCATAGGATAAAGAGGCGAGATTGCCTTCAGAAACAATAACTAATTTGCCATCGGTAATTGTCCAAAAATCTTGTAGGGAACAAGTATTTTCTAGCCAAGGAAATTCCTTTATTTGATTGCCTGTAGCTAAAACTAAACGGTCGAAACTTATTTTCTCTCCCGTTTTTAAGAGGATTTCTTTATTTTTTACTGTCGTTACTTCTCCTGAAATGATAGGATAACCAAGTTCTTGGAAACTTTGTTGAGTAATTTGACGCAGAGAAGAAACAAACTGCTGTCCTTGCTCGACTATTGATGTTGGTGTTTGATGACGATAGGCGGTGTAATATTCTGAAGGCATACAGCCATTATTAACGCATTTACCTCCAAA
The DNA here is from genome assembly GCF_000317575.1 of Stanieria cyanosphaera PCC 7437. Lineage (NCBI taxonomy): Bacteria > Bacillati > Cyanobacteriota > Cyanophyceae > Pleurocapsales > Dermocarpellaceae > Stanieria > Stanieria cyanosphaera. The sequence goes on from NC_019748.1 coordinate 478,375, forward strand.
AAAATTATCGCGAGCAACAATTTTGACTTGTTGATAACCGAGACGATGCAAAGCGCGCAGAAAGGAAAATGCAGCAATGCCAATACCAACTACGACAATTGTTTCCTCTTTCCCTATCGAAAGATTGGATTGGGAATTAGTTTGAACTAGTTTTAGGGGATTGGGTATCGTGCTTTGACTCAAATTAAATCTAAGTTTGTAAAATAAACCCCGTTCCCAAATATGGGATAGAGAACAATAAATTTTTTTGGTTATATTAATGCCAATGTCAGCTATTTTAGCTACAACTGAATTATTAAAATTATTATCGAGTAAACTTTTCATATCAAGTTCGTTTTATCTAAACCAAAGTTTTCTGCATCTTTTAAAAAAATATCGGGAAGATTACAAAGCATCTCATCCCATGTACTTTGAGTTTGTAATGCCTTCACGACAACTTGAAGCGGTTCTGAGAGTACGGCTGGAAAATCTGCTTCTTCGGAAAACTGAATTTTGAAAGCTAACTTTTCATGAGGTGGAGTAAACTGAGCATTAACGCCTTCTCGATTTCCCCTGGCATCAATACGATACCAACCAATTTTAGATAAATAAACTGCGTTAAAACCGTGTAAACTATAAGGCTCACCTCGGTCGTCAATACTTAATCTTTGATAGCAAAATCCTGCGGGGATGTTATTTGCCCGTAGCAACGCTGCTAAAAGGTGACTTTTTGCGTAGCAATATCCTGTTTTGTAGTAGAGTACATCCGAAGCACGACAGGTAACTGGATTCATTTGATAGTCAACGCTGTGATAAATCTCATCTCGAACCCACTCAAAGCAAGCTTTTGCTATTTCTTCGCGTGTTTGATATTCTGAGGCAATTTTCTTGGCAAGTTTTAAAATTTCTGGATGCTGCCAGTCAATAATTTCACTGTTTTGCAGATATTCTTGCATATTTTTTAGTTATATTCTTGTTTACTGGTCAAAACAGCTACTTCCTTGTTTAATCGCTCTCCGATTTCATCTTCAACTACGTCTAGATCGTAATCCATTTGTAATCCCAACCAAAACCGTGGTGACATATTAAAATAACGAGCTAAACGAAGGGCAGTATCTGCCGTAATGCGTTGCTTACCGTGAACAATTAGACAGAAAATATCATCATATTTGATTAATTTAATTTAATTGCCAACACCATTGCTACAGCGTAGTTAGAAGCATGACTGATACTTACTTGAAAATTAAAAGTAGAATTAATAGTAAGATCGCTTGTCGTAATTAAAGGTCTACCTTGTTGATGAGTGACTCTAATTTCTTCCATGCGTAGATTAATTAATTCAGGGGCAGCTTTTTTGAGGGCTTCTTTAGCACAAAAGATTCCGCAAAGATGCAGCTTTGGTTCGTTTTTGAGTAAAGCATAAGATATTTCTTCGGAACTAAAAAGGGTTTGATAAAATTCGTGGGTGCGATAATTGGAAGTGTCGGGTAAATTATTTATCTCTTCAATATCTACGCCAATTGAAACATTTGATAAATTAACGGGTTGTATTTGAGCCGTGTTGCCATTAAAGTTGGCAGCAGTGTTTGGTTGAGCAATAGCACCGTTTGCCTTAGCAGGAAGAGAAGCTACACCAACTTGAGCAGCAATGCGTTCTACCGTCCAACTATCGCCTAAAAAGGGTAATTTTTGCTGATATTGCCGTTCTAAAGCACTTTGAATTTTTAAAATTTGAATTGAAGAAGTAATACCTAAAGAACCCAAGCTAGTTTCGGGTAATACTTGAGTTGCGGATTTTCCAGCAATTTTAGCGACGATTTCTACTACTTTTTCCATCTTTAAAATCCTCCTAAACAAACGTGACAGATATAATCGGTTTCCCCTTGTTCGTTAATGTGAAGTTGCATTAAAGCTTCCGAGCCATATTTTTGATATAAAGAATGCAAATCGATTAAACACTTACTGCATTGCACGTTTTTCGTTTTTGCTAGCTTTTGTGTTTCGGGTAAGTTCGATAAAGCGTAGCTTAGAAGGCGTTTTTTTAATTCGTTGAGGAAAGAAGCTACCTCTCTTCCCGCAGAAAGACGATGATCGAATACGACAGTTAAAGTGAGCGGATAACCTTCAATACTACTATCTCCGCCAATACCCAGAATAATTGCTTGATTTTGATTCAGCAAAGGTTGAAAATGCAGAATTCCTTCATTGGAAAGATCGGTTACGGTAACAGTTCCTCCTATTAAATCAACAGGATCGAGGCGATTATCTAGATACTGAGTAGCGTAGTTAGTAACTTTATCTTGTATTTCTACAGGAGACAGCAGATTGGAATTGCGAAGGATGGGAACTTTCAAGCCTTTGCCTAAATCCATCGCTAAGCCAATGTCAATGCGATCATAATAATAAATTCTCCCTGCTTCATAATAGGCATTAAAAACGGGATATTCTTCTAAGAGGCGAGAAAATTCAAACAGAATTAAAGGTAAGATTTGACCGTTAAGCGAGCCAGTTTCAACCAAAGTTTGCCTAATAGCAGCCGAATTAAATTGCACGGTTAAGAAACTATTAATTCCTCCTGCTTGCCCTGCACTGAGTAAGTTGATTTCAATTTGCTTGGCTTTACTAACTTTTTCAGAACGGAGATTATTGTTAGTAGGAGTGGTAGTAATTACCGTATTTGAGCGATCGCCATTGGCAGGAGTTATAGGTTTAGATTTTTTGCCCAAAATTTGCTCAATCGCCTCGACAGAAACTAAACCCATGCCTTCAAACTGACTGGCATCGAGATTATGCTGTTTGAGGTATTCTTTAGCTGAAGGAGAAAAACGGGTAAAACCAAAAGATGGTTTAGCTGTGGTAGTTACTAAATCCCGTTCGGGTTTTCTGATGTCTGCTAAATCTAACTCAGTTGAAACAGCACCATTATTAACAACTGATTCAAAAATGGGTTCGCCAACAGAAGGAGAGGATTCTACCACCCTATCGCCGTTTAAATCTGCTTCTAATTCCGCTAGTTCTGTATAAATAGTAGCCAGAGGCGCACCAACCCGGATACTATCTCCCACTTTGGCAGAAGTTACAATATAGCCAGAAGCTTCCGATTCAATACTCATTACTGCTTTAGAGGATTCGACATCGGCAATTTCTTGTCCGACTTCGACAAACTGCTTATCCTCTACATACCAATGGACGAGTTCGACTTCATTATCATTTGTATTAACTCGTGGGACTAATATTTCTTGTTTCATAAATTTATGGGAAAAATGGTGTTTACCTGCATGAAGTAAGGGCGAACAGCCGTTCGCTCTTACATTTCCACGATCGCAGCAATTATCTTGTCGACATTAGGTAAAATATCTTTCTCCACTGAACCAGAAGCAGGAATGGAGGTGGCTGGAGGTACAATTCTAGTTACTTTGGATAAGAAGGAAGCATCTGCTTCAGCTAGTTGAGCGACGATTTCGGCCCCAAATCCAGCAAACCCTTGCCCTTCTTCAACGATCGCGAGTATTCTACTTTGGGCAATAATTTCTAAGCAAGGTTTGATGTTAAAAGGATAAATCTGTGTCGGACAGATAATTTGGGCAATTAAGTCGTGTTCTTCAAACAGGCGATCGCAAACTTTGACTAAAGTTTCACTCATGCCACCATAGCCAATTAGAGTAACATCTACGGCAACTGTTTCTGGTTTAAGCCAAACAGTGGGAAGAGGTTCGTTACTAACGAACCGCTTGAAGCCTTCTGGTAATTCCTGCCGCAAATATTGGGAATAAAGTAATTTATTTTCGATGACTAGAGTAGTATCTAGGCTAGTTTCCAGGATTGTTTGGTAGATTGGTTTAGGTTCGAGCAAATTATTAATTGCAATAACTCTTAAGCCTGGAATGCCTAAAAAATGACGGTCTAAGGTTTGACTGTGAGTAGGGCCATAACCCCTGCCTCCTCCCATCGGCGTGCGAATGACCGCGTTGGCTGTAACTTTCTCGTCGTACATATAGCGGAACTTGCTGGCATGGTTGAGAATCTGATCCAAGATCAAGGTGGTAAAATCACCGAACATGATTTCAACGAAAGGATAGTATCCTTCCATAGCTAAACCAGTAGACAAACCAACAATGGCTGCTTCCGAAATTGGAGTATTAAAAACCCGTTCGGCAAATAAATCCGAGAGTTCTTGCGCTACTTTAAATGCCCCACCATAAGGAGATTTAACATCTTCTCCGATAAACAGCATTTTTGGCTGTTCCTGCATTAAATCTTTAAAGGTTTGATTTATAGCTTTGACTAATCGCTGTTTGCTAACAGTTGCTTCTTGCCATTCAATTTTTTGTTCTTGGATAGTTGGCAATTTTACCTCTGGATAGGGAGAAGCTTCTGCCTCTGCTACTGCTTTGTCAATTAACTGTTCGATTTCCTGTTGCAGTGCGATTATTTCTGGATTAGATTCAGCTAACAAGAGATTGAGAGGATCTTTTTGTTCGTAAGGTTCGACTACGCTACGGGGTCGATTATCATCTCCCTTGGAGTGTGCCTTGAGGCGGAAAGTATCTATTTGCAAGAAAGCAGGTTTACCCTCATCTCTAACGTAGTTAACTAGATCATCGGCGATCGCATACAGTTGTTCCCAGTTCCAGGTATCTCCTTTCGCAGTACCAATACCAAAGGCAGCAGCGCGATCGCAGATATCTCCAGCTAAAGTTTCTGTTTGGCAAGTAGACTGAGCATAACCGTTATTTTCCAGTACTACTAACAGGGGTAATTCCCATTTAGCTGCTAGATTAAAAGCCTCATAAATAACTCCCTCCCCTAAAGTACCATCACCGATAAAAACGGTAGCAATTTTACCCTTACCATCTAACTTACGAGCAAAAGCCAATCCAGTGGCAACGGGAACGATCCCGCCTTGAATACCATTAGAGAAAAAGCCATCTTGACATAAATGCTGACTGCCACCTCTGCCACTACAAACACCAGCCTGTTTGCCCATAATCTCTGCGATCAAACCTGTGACATTCTCTGTCCAAGAAAGAAAATGACCGTGACAGCGATGATTAGAAAAAATTGAGTCTCCTGGTTGCAAAAATTCTGTAATTACTGCTCCAGAAAACTCTTGTCCAATGCAAGTATGAACTGTACCAAATAATTTTCCTTGACTATATAATTCTAATAATTTTTCTTCTAGAAAACGGGAAAGCAGAGCTTTACGAATAATTCTTTTTTTTATCTCTGGTGTCAGTTGTTTTACTAAAGAGGTTGTGAATTCTTTTAACAGTGATTCCATAAAAAATATTGATAAAGTTTCTAACTATTGCCAGACATGTAATTCAGGAAGATTTGATAATTAATCTAAAATTTTTTTTTAGACTAAACTCAATTCATTACTTTCTCTTTTAGCTATTACTTTTGCTGGAAATCCGGCAGCAATTGAATAGGGAGGTATATTTTTCATCACAACTGATCCTGCTGCGATTACACTACCTTTACCAATAGTCACTCCATCAACTACCTTGACTCCACTACCTAGCCAGCAATCATCTTCTATTGCAATACCTTTACTGACAAAACCTTGTTCTTTAATCGTTTTATTAGGGTCAGAAAATATGTAATTGTGGGCATAAATAGAGCAATGGGAAGCGATCAAACAGTCTTTACCAATAGAAATTGTTCCATATCCAGAAATGCAAGTATATGGCCCGACATACGTTCTCTCTCCAATGTAAATCTGACCGCCACCGTGCGCCCTTAGTTCCACACCTCGGTCTAAACTAACTACATTATCTAACTCAATTTTATTTTGCTCCTCGGTACAACTAATCCCCACATCTCTAGCTAAATTAACGCGATCGCCAATTTTTAGTTCATTATCTGAATTTAGATTTATTTCGACTCCTTGATGAAGAACAACTCCAAATCCTATTTCAATATTTTGAGCATTTTTTAATCTTACATCAGGATAAATCTTGACCGAACGACCCATTTTTTTAAAGATAAAAGGGTAGAATAAATATCTTAATCCTAATCCAGGTAAAGAAGGAATCCAGCCTAATAAAGTTGTTAATATTGGTGTTTTCCACTGAAACTCTTTCAAAAATAATTGAGTTAGTTTTAACTTATTCATAAATAAAAAAGTGATTAAATAATTATGCAATTGAGCAAAATTCTAATTAAAATTAGAAAAAATTTACTGGTCACAAATTTTTTATCTTATAAATAGATGATTTTGGGAAAGCGATTTAAAGAAAGTAAATTAATCTTTGAGTTAATCCAAAAATTAATTCACTGAGCCATCTCAGTTTTGTCACTAAAGTTTAAATATTTACCGACCTTATTTCTACTTTTTGAAGCTGGAAAGAAATGAAGGTTTAACTAGATAAATTTTGCTCAAAATATTTTATGGGGGACACTGACCAGGTATTCTGGGACTTTGGACAGTTTTTTCAACTAAATTTTTAATCTGGTTTAAATTAACCATAGCTTTTTTGAGCCATAAAGTTTGAATGGCTGTAAAATATTTTACTAATTTAAGTTTTTTGACTAAGAAATTTTTCACGTTAAGTCAACTACTTAAAAATTTTGTTTTTAATTTAATTAATTATAGAACAATAATAAAAAAAATAAAAATTATCTTTATGTCAAAATTCAACACCTGATTTTTGAGAAGAGCGAAAGCTTGGTTTGAAAACAAGTAAAGGGTTCGTGACTGGATTTTTCAGGGGTAGAAACACTTATAAACAATAAAATACTTTTTACAATTAATCGATTTATTTATGAAGAGCTAAAATATTTGATGTTCAATTCCATTTTTACCTCGTTGTTTAACTAAATACATTAAAGCATCTGCTTTCTCAAGAATGTCATCAATCGATCTGGGTACATCTAAAAAAGTTGCTACACCGACACTAAGACTTACAGATGAAAACTTAATTTGTATGTTCTGGTTAATTAAAGTTTGAATCCGCTCAATTACTTGTTGAGTGTTATTATAATTGCTTTTGGGTAAGACTAATAGTACTTCATCTCCACCCAAACGAATTAACAAATCATAGCCACGAATGGATTTTCGGATAATTTTAATTATTTCTTTTAATAAGTTATCACCAGCTTGGTGACCTAGGCGATCATTAACTTGTTTAAAATTATCTAGATCGAAATAGGCTACACTAAAAGAATGCTTAAACCGACGAGAGCGATTAATTTCTGTAGCTAATAAATTAAGACCGAATCGACGATTATAAATACCTGTTAAACCATCATATCTTGCCCAATATTTTTCCTGTTCATAGGCTAATTTTAATTGGGACAATATATAGGTAATAAGGATAAAAATGCTTAAATCAACTAAACCATTCCAAATAGTAATACTATAGGCATGATCTTTAGCTATTAATTCAGCAAATAGCCATAAACAGGCTGCTAAAATCGATATGATAAAACCATAAAATCTATTGGTCAACCAGGTAGTGGAAATTATTGGTAACAGATAAACATTAGAAAGAGATATATCTAATAAAATTAGATAGTCAAGATAACCAATTGATAATGTCCAAATTATATTTATCAGTAGGCAAAATTTGGGATGGTGAATGAACTTAAAATATTTTTTAAATCGAGAATTCATAAATTTGTTACCAATAAAAGGAAAATTAACTCACCATGATCATCGAAATAATAAAACGGGAATATGACTGCTTTTAAACATTTGAGCCGTAGTACTACCGATTACTAAATGACGAATTCGGTTATGTCCGTAAGCACCCATCAACAATAAATTAATGTCTTGTTCAGTAATATACTGCGAAAGTTTTGGTTCGGAATGTCCTTCTAGTAAATAACAAATTGGTTCAAATCCAGCCTGTTGTGCCAATTGCCTTGCTTCCTCAATTAAAGCGATCGCTGATGGTTCTTCTCTACTCTTAGCAACAGTAACAATATGCAGTTCTAAACCATCAAATACGCAAGAATCTGCGATAAATTGCATAATTTTTCGGCAATTTGAACTACCATCATAGGCAATCAGAACACGTTCTATTGGTTTAAATTGGGGAGAAGTTACTAAGCAGGGTTTCTGACTACTGCGAACAACTGCTTCTAAATTTGCTCCCAATTGTCCAGAAGTCGAACTAGTTGTTTCACCTCTTTTTCCTAACAAAACCAGATCGCAATCAGCCTCAAATTTTGCCAAACAATCGACTAGAAAACCCGTTTCGTGGAGAAGATTAATCTGGTTTACTCCTTCTGCTTTAAGGTTTTGGGCTGCTGCTTGCAAAACTAACTTTGCTCGTTGGTGATTGATCTTAGCTTGTTCATGTTCCAATTTCACCAAATGATTGAGTAAATTTTCTGAAGCATCAATGCCAATCGTACCGCTTAAGTTTTCTGTAGACACTGCTTGTTGAGTGCGAATATCGCTTACGCAGAGAACATCCACTTCTGCCTGTAGGCGAGTAGCAAACCATGCTCCATAACGGTAGAGATTTTCGGCAAAAGCCGAACCATCGGTACAAAGTAAAATTTTGTTCATGGTTCAAAGTTTTGATTTTTTATGACTACGGATTCTTTATTAATTGCCAATCGGTCAAATAAAGTTGCACTGGCTTCATTCAAACCAACCACTTCTACGTCTGCACCATTCCGACGAAATTTATTGACTGCTTTATCAACTACTTCCACTGCTCCTTGATCCCAAAGGTGAGCCTGAGTTAAATCAATGGTAACGCGATCAACTAGTTCCCTAAAATCAAAGGATTGTAAAAAATCTTCTTTCGATAAAAAGAAAATTTGACCAGCTACTTTATAAATGCGGTGAGTTCCATCATCACTTAATACTTTATCCACAAAAACTAACAAAGCAATCTTACGGGAAAAGAATACCGTACTCATGACAATTCCGGTTGCTACTCCCAGAGCAAAATTACGAGTAAAAATAGTGACAAACATGGTAGTTAACATCACTACCGTTTCGGTGCGAGGAATGCGGGGAATATTTTTAAAAGATGACCAACGAAAAGTCCCAATCGAAACCATAATCATCACGGCAACGAGGGCAGCCATTGGCATTTGTTTGACCCAATTTTTTAACACCAGAATGGCAAACAACAGAAAAACCCCAGCCGAAAGAGTTGATAATCTACCTCGACCACCCGATTGTACATTGATTACCGATTGTCCAATCATGCCACAACCCGCCATACCGCCAAAAAAAGCTGTCACAATGTTGGCAATACCTTGCCCTTTGGCTTCTTGGTTTTTATCACTGGGAGTATCTGTAAGATCGTCTACCAAAGCAGCCGTGAGAAAAGAAGCTAACAAACCTACGATCGCCATTGTCAAAGAATAGGGGAAAATAATTCTTAAAGTTTCCAGATTAAATGGCACTTGAGGCAAGGCAAATAAGGGTAGTGTGGTGGGTAACTCTCCCATATCTCCCACAGTAGGAACATCTAGCTTGAGTGCGATCGCAGCTATGGTCATTACTGCTAAAGCCACCAGGGGAGAAGGAACGGCTTTGGTAAAGCGAGGCAAAATATAAATAATTGCCAAGGAAAGAACCGTTAGGATATAGACCGTTACGGGGACATTAGTTAGTTGAGGTAACTGCGCCAAGAAAATTAACACAGCTAAGGCATTGATATAACCAATCATCACCGCCCTAGGTACATATTTCATTTGTCGACCTAGTTTTAGTACTCCAAATATTACCTGTAATACTCCTGTTAAAAAAGTGGCTGCCAAAAGATACTGTAAACCATGATCCTTAACTAGATCGATCATCAACAGTGCCATCGCTCCTGTCGCAGCCGAAATCGATCCTGGTCTTCCCCCCAAAAAAGCTGTTATAACAGCAATAATAAATGAAGTATAGAGTCCTACTTTGGGATCGACTCCAGCAATGATTGAAAAAGCGATCGCTTCTGGAATCAATGCCAGTCCTACTACTGCCCCTGCCAAAAGATCTTGTCTGGTGTTAAAAAGCCACTCCCGCTTTAAAATTTGAGTATTCAACCTAACTCCTTAATATAAATTGAAAAAATTCAATTATCACAAAAAAAAGTCCCAGCGTAAAACTAGGACTGTTTCTTTTTGGTATAAAACGAAGCTAGAAATAGTTAAATGAAAGTTTGGCGAGAATTAGAGCCAAATATCCTTAATTAAAAGCCAATTTATCCAAAAATAATTGTGGTCAATCAAACCAAAATTACAACAAATAAACCAGAACAAACAGAATTACCCAAATAACATCAACAAAGTGCCAATAAATTTCTGCTGCTTCCACACCGAAATGATTACTACTAGAATAATGGTTCGCATCACGCGATCGCCAGAGAACGGATAAAATGAGTAACAATCCGACAGTTACGTGCAAACCGTGAAAACCAGTCAAAGCAAAAAAGCAACTGGTAAATAAGTTAGTAGTCAAACCAAACTCGGCATGAAAATATTCATAGCCTTGCCCCATCAAGAAAGCAGCCCCCATGACTGCGGTAATACCAAACCAAAGACGTAAACCAGCTACATCATTATTTTTAATAGCGGTTTGTCCTCGGTGCATCACAAAACTACTAGAAACCAGAATAATTGTGTTGAGGATGGGGATGAATAATTCCAATTCTGGCGTACCTTCAGGAGGCCAAGCAGGCATAATGCTGCGATAAATTAATAAAGCAGCAAAAAAGCCCAAAAAGGTCATACTATCAGAAAGCAGAAACACAAAAATTCCAAACATCCGATGATCGGGATGACCATGATGAGCTTCCGCTTCTTTATGATAATTAAGATTGAGTTTCGACTCTTCTATAGTTGAACCTTGCATAAATTCCTTTTGTAATTAGTTTTTCGAGATGATGGGTTACCAGCTAGTCTTCATTGAATTTCAGTAAATGATGTACGGACAATTCATTAATTATCTTTACTGGTAACTGGTAACTGATAACTGTTATGGTGCTTCCGCACCTACTTCTGCCAACATATCTTCAACAGATTCATCACCATCAATACTTTCGGTATCGATCCCATAATCATAAGGGCCTGCCCATAACACGGGTTCTTCTTCAAAGTTTTCAATAATTGGTGGTGAAGAAGTTTGCCATTCTAAAGTAAGAGCGCGCCAAGGATTACGACCAGCTTTTTCGCCTTTATACAAACTCCAGACAACATTGATTACAAAAGGAATGGTCGAAACTGCCAAAATATAAGACCCTACCGTACAAACCTGGTTTAGAAATTGAAATTGGGGGTCGTATAAAGCAACGCGACGGTTCATACCCTGTAAACCTAATTGGTGCATAGGCAAGAAAGTCATATTTAGACCAATAAAAGTCAAAATAAAATGAATTCTACCCCAAGTTTCATTGACCATACGCCCCGTCATTTTTGGAAACCAGTGATAAACTGCACCAAACAAGCCTAAAACTGCTCCACCAAAAAGAACGTAGTGGAAATGGGCAACAATGAAATAAGTATCGTGGACATGAATATCAAAGGGTACGGAGGCAATCATTACCCCACTTAAACCACCGATTAAAAAGGAAGAAATAAAACCCATTCCAAATAGTAAAGCGCTATTGAGATTGAGTTTTCCGCCCCAAAGGGTGGCACACCAACTAAAAACTTTAATGCCTGTTGGTACAGCGATAATCATGGTAGTTGCCATAAAAAACATCCGCAACCAACCAGGAGTACCACTAGTAAACATATGGTGCGCCCAAACGATTAACCCTAAAAAAGCAATGGCTAAACTCGAATACGCGATCGCTCTATAACCAAAGATCGGTTTACGGGCATGAACGGGTAATATTTCGGAAATTGCGCCAAAAAAGGGCAACACCATGATATAAACGGCTGGATGGGAGTAAAACCAGAACATATGTTGATAAACAATCGGATCTCCTCCTCCTGTCGGGTTAAAGAAAGCCGTTCCTGCAATCAAATCGAAGGAAAGTAAAATCAAAGCTGCTGCTAAAACTGGTGTACCTAGTAAAACCAAAGCAGAAGTAGCCAACATCGACCAGCAAAACAAAGGCATACTATGGATATCCATATCTGGGATGCGCATCGTCAAAATAGTGGTGAGAAAGTTAATCGCTCCCAAAATTGAGGATGTTCCCAAAATTAAAATGGTCATAATCCAAAGTTCTTCGCCCCATTTACTTGCAACTAAGCTTAAAGGAGGATAAGAAGTCCAGCCAGCTTGCGGTGCGCCGACAAAAAAGCTACTTAATAGTAAAACTCCTCCAACAGGCTGCATCCAGAAAGCGACTGCATTCAACCGAGGAAATGCCATATCTTCTGCCCCAATCATCAGAGGAATCAGATAGTTAGCAAAAGCAGCCCCTGCGGGAATAATCCACAAAAACAACATGATCGATCCGTGCATCGTCATCGTCTGATTGTAAAACTCAGGCTGAATAAAATCGGGATCGGGAGTTGCCAATTCGGTGCGCATTACTTCAGCCAACGCACCACCAACAAAATAGAAAAAGAAAGCTGTAACTAAATATTGAATACCGATGACTTTATGGTCGGTATTAAAAGTGAAATAATCTTGCCACTTCCTTGGTTGATGTTCAACCCCATGTCCATTAATTTGAGAAGTAGCAGTATCTGCTGCTGATGTACTCATAAAATCCTAAATCTTGAATGTTTGTTTGCCAACGGTTTAGACTTATAACTGTTTTTTAGGTCAATCTGGTTGGCGATGAAACTGGATTAATTTAATGATGAGAATGATGTAGTAGTGCTAAAGAATTGGCTTCTAAACCGATTTTTTCGGCATAAGGAGCTAACAAATCCGGCTCTGTAGACTGAGAATTAAAAGCTATAGACTGATTTGTTTCACCATCTGCGATCGTATTTTGCTGTACCCATTGCTCGTATTCTGCTGCTGTTTGTACGTACAACTGAGTTTTCATACCGCCATGATAAGCCCCACATAATTCAGCACAGATCACAGGATATTGACCAATTCTAGTGGGAGTAAAGGTTAATTGTACTTCTCTACCTGGGATAGCGTCTTGTTTAATGCGAAATTCTGGTAGCCAAAATGCGTGTAGCACATCTCCAGCAGAAATATTAAGTTGGACTGGACGATCTACAGGAATGTGTAACTCTCCAGAAACAATACCTGTGTCAGGATAGGTAAACACCCAAGCGTATTGAATGCCATTGACATTAATAATTAAAGGATTAGCTCCTTGATTGCTCTCAGGAGAAGCTCCTAAACCTAAAGCTAATTGTTGGTTTTCTGAATTAAAAGCAATCAATTCCGATTGATGAGAGTGGGCAAGCTTTTTAGGTCCCATATCATGGGCAGCCATCGGATCGAGTCCACCCATAGCATTGTAGACTTCAAAACTGTAGATAGACAAAATGAAAACGATCACAGCAGGTATGGCAGTCCAAACAATTTCTAAAGGAACGTTTCCTTCTATTGAGGGGCCATCGGTAGTATCGCCTTCGCGTCTACGAAATTTAATCAGGATGTAGACTAGAACTCCTTCAATTAACAAAAATAGACCTGTAGCAATGGTCATCATTAAATTAAAAAGTTCATCTACTTGAGTTGCTTCATTAGAAGCAGCTATTGGTAATAGTCCATGATTTTGACCGTACCAAAGACTGATCAAAGTTAGTACTATACCTGCAATGAGAGTAACTATATTACTGGGAATATTCACGGGTATCTCTTCTCTAAATCTGCTAGCTAGGAATGAAATGAATTTATTACGACAACGGAGACACAATTAGTTCAATCACGACAATAAATTGAATTTAAGTTATTTACCTTCCTTTGTACTAGGGTAAGACAAACTTCTAGCTAGGAGTTAGTTAGAGACAGAATCTCAGATTATTTTTTAGATTTTTTTCGGGATCACTAAAGTTAAGATTAGCATTTTTAAAACAATCAGATGAGCGATCAAGAAAAAAACAAATAACTTTAATTTTTTATTTAGAATTTGATGAATTTTTATTAATTAAATTTTAAGTCAATCTGAAGAATCTCCAAAAGAATTTATCTCTAGTAAAAACGTCGCTAGATTGATAGATAGGGGAAAAAATTTGTTTTTTCTTTCGACTCTTTTGCAATTGAGCAATCACAGAAACACTAATCAAGTTTTATAAACGTATTTATTGCTATGGCACAGTCAATATTTCAGCCACAAGTTAAACCAAGTAACCAAAATTTCTCTCAATCTCAACCTCAGATTTGGCTACGTCGTTTAGTGTGGAAAATAGCGATCGCGACTTTACTATTGATGGCAGTAGGTAGTGCAACCAGAGTAATGAATGCAGGTTTAGCTTGTCCAGATTGGCCTTTGTGTTATGGTCAACTAGTACCGACTCAACAGATGAATCTCCAAGTGTTTCTAGAATGGTTTCACCGCCTAGATGCTGCTTTGATTGGTTTAAGCGCGATCGCTTTAGTTGGTTTATCTTGGTGGCATCGGGCGAAAGTACCTACTTGGCTACCTTGGGCTGCTTGTTTTGCGCTTTTTTTAATCGTATTTCAAGGTATTCTTGGTGGGCTTACAGTAACTCAATTACTGCGTTTTGATATTGTTACGGCTCATTTGGGTACAGCTTTACTTTTTTTCTGTACTTTGATTGTGATCGGAACTTGTTTAACTCCTTATCAAGGTACTCAAGTAGCAGGAAAGTTAGCTTTCGTTGGTTTAAGCGCAGCTATTTTGGTTTATCTTCAAAGTTTAATCGGAGCTTTAGTCGCTTCTCGCTGGGCTTTACATCAATGTTTAAGTGACTCGCAATTGTGTCTAGTGATGAATAGTCATATTGCTGGAGTCTTTCCTCCTACCATCGCCACGATTGTTTTAGTATGGTTAGCTTGGCGTACCCCTGCTTTATCCGAACAGTTGAGACAATTAGCTAATACTGCTGCTGGTTTAGTTGGCTTACAAATTTTACTAGGAATTGCTACTTTTAAATTACATCTTCAAGTCGAACCTTTGACTGTAACTCATCAAGCTGTTGGTGCAATTTTACTAGGTGTATTAGTAGCATTTACTGTTTTAGCTTTACGAGATCGCTCTGGTAATCAAAGTTACCAAAAAGAAGCAATTAGGAACTAAACCTTAAAAATGAGCGTTAAAAAAATGATTTACGCTTTAATGCCTGTAGAAGCTCCTATTTGATTTATTAATATAGAATTTGGGAATAGTAAGAATGACTGGGACAAGTGTTGCCCGAAGCAATGAGAATTTTCTAGAAGTAATCAAAAGTTACTATCAATTAACCAAACCTAGAATTATTCCTCTACTTTTAATTACAACTGCTGCCTCGATGTGGATTGCCTCGAAGGGGAACGTAGATTCTTTCTTGTTGATTATTACTTTGTTAGGAGGTACTCTTGCTGCTGCTTCGGCTCAAGTCTTAAATTGTATTTACGATCAAGACATTGATTATACGATGGTGCGGACGCGCAAACGCCCAATCCCTTCTGGAAAAGTACAAACTCAACACGCTTTAATTTTTGCCATCATTTTAGGAGTACTTTCTTTTGGGTTGTTAGCTCTATTTGTCAATCTTTTGGCAGCTAGTCTAGCTATGTCAGGAATTGTTTTTTATATGCTGGTGTATACTCACTGGCTTAAACGTCATACCACCCAAAATATTGTCATTGGTGGTGCTGCTGGTGCGATTCCTCCTTTGGTAGGTTGGGCAGCCGTAACAGGTGATTTGAACTGGATACCTTGGTTACTATTCGTAATTATTTTCCTGTGGACTCCTCCTCATTTTTGGTCATTAGCTTTGATGATTAAAGATGATTATGCTCAGGTGCAAGTACCGATGCTACCAGTGATTGAAGGAGAAGAAATTACAGTTAAACAAATTTGGCTCTACACAATTTTGGTAATTCCGTTTACTTTATTATTGATTTATCCAATTGGTAGCTTGGGGATAGTTTATGGTGCGATCGCTCTTAGTTTAAATGTGATTTTTCTCCGTAAAGCTTGGCAACTGAAACAAGCACCTCAAGACAAACAATTAGCTCGTTCTTTGTTCAAGTATTCAATTCTCTACATGATGCTGTTGTGTACAGGTATGGTAATTGATAGTTTATCTTTTACTCATCATTTAGTTGCTTTGTTAATGCCCCAATAATTAAAACTTTCCTAAGCAAATTTGCCAGAATTTAGACTTCTATCCTCAAGGAGTCTCTTTTTTTTTGGCTAAAGCTGTTTCAGAAATAAATCTATAAAATAAGAGTTTGTCTGATGGATTATCCCAACAAATCCTAGGTCAAAACTTGCTACCTTATAGATACTTGTGTGTACTAAGTTGCATAGATAATTATTTATACTGGCAGCTTTGGCTCACCTGCAATCTTGATTGACTTTTATGGCAGCAAACTTAGACCAACCAAGAGAACCTCTGATCGAACTAAAGGGTGTCAGTAAGTCCTTTGGCAACAACGTTATTCTCGATCACGTCGATTTAACTATTGAGAGGGGAGAGGCTTTAGTCATTATTGGTCCTTCTGGTACAGGAAAATCAACGATTTTACGAATTATTGCTGGTTTGCTTCCATCCGATGCAGGAGAAATTTACATCAAGGGACAAAAACGAACAGGCTTAATTGAAGACGGCGAAGATCCGATTGGGATTAGTATGGTTTTTCAGCAAGCAGCCTTGTTTGATTCCCTGACTGTAGAAGAAAATGTTGGTTTTTCTTTATATCAACATTCCAATTTATCCAAAAAAAAAATTAGGAAATTAGTTGAAGAAAAGCTTGAAATGGTAGGTTTAGGTGGAACTGGCGATCGCTATCCGGCGGAACTATCGGGAGGGATGCGTAAACGAGTTAGTTTTGCTCGCGCTATTATGTCCAACCCCGAGACTCCTCAAGCAAATCCAGAGGTTATTCTCTACGATGAACCTACTGCTGGGCTAGATCCAATCGCGTCGACTGTAATCGAAGATTTAGTTCGTCGTCTTCAGTGTAGTACTGGAGTATGTGGTACGTACGTCATGGTTAGTCATCAAAACAGCACCATACGTCGTACTGCCGACCGAATTATTTTTCTTTATGGCGGTCAAATTCAATGGCAAGGAAATGTTCAAGAAATTGATACCACAGATAATCCTTTGGTGAGACAGTTTTTTAGTGCCAGTATTAAAGGTCCAATTCGGATTATCGATTAAACTAAATTTTCAGTGAGAGGAAGGATAAGATGTTGCGATCGCGAACAATTCGGGAAGGTTCTGTTGGGTTATTGGCTTTGATTGGTATTGCTTTATTTGGTGCGGTTGCTTTGTGGCTGCGAGGAATAAATTTTACTGAAAAAAGTTATCAAGTCATTGCCCAATTTCCTAATGTTAATGGGATTCAAGTCGGAGATTCGGTTCGTTATCGGGGTTTAAAAGTTGGCAAAATCACCGATATTATGCCTGGAACTAATGGTGTAGACGTAATGATGGAAATTTCCTCTTCCGATCTCCTAATTCCGAAAAACGCTCTGATTCAAGCTAGTAGTTCAGGATTGATTGGAGAAACTTTTGTGGCTATAATTCCCCAAAACCAACTTCCCGATCAAGCTCAAGCTACCAATCCTTTGAGTCAAAATTGTGATTCAAGTCTGATTATTTGCAATAACGACCGCTTAGAAGGACAACCAGGTATTACTCTTGACGATCTGATGCCTTTGATGTACCAGATGAGTACTCTTTACAGCGATCCGCGATTTTTTGACAATATCAATACTGCGGTGCAAAACACTTCGATGGCTGCGGGTGAAGCAACTCAATTAAGTCGAGATCTTTCTGTGTTGGTAAAAGATCTCAGAGGACAATTAAAAACTTTTTCTAATACAGCTAATGCCATTACTAAAGTAGCCGAAAATAGTTCAGAACAAATTGCTTCTACTGCCGAACAGTATAAAAAAACAGCTAATCAAATCAGTGAACTTACAACTAGTGTCAATCAGCTAGTAACTCAAAATCGTAGTAATTTAGTAGCCACTTTAGATAATATTAAAACTACTAGCGATCGCTTACAAAATTTAACGGTACAAATAGACAAAAGTTTAGGTAATACTAATACCGAACAGTTAGTTCAAAACTTAGAAACTTTAACAGCAAATGCAGCAGAAGCTTCAGCTAACCTTAAAGATATTTCAGCAACTTTTAGCAACCCAAATAATTTAGTAACTTTACAACAAACCTTAGATTCTGCCAGAGTAACTTTTGTCAATGCTCAGAAAATTACGGCTGATCTAGAACAAATCACCGGCGATCCTGCTTTTGTGAATAATGTTAAAAATTTAGTCAATGGTTTAGGTAATTTAGTTTCTTCAACTGAACAATTAGAACAACAAGTTCAGACTACACAAATACTCGAACCTGTCCAACAACAGTTATCTTTAGGCTCAAGTACTGACAATTTTAATTTGGCTGAAAAATCACTCAAGTTAGAATCAACAGAGCAAAATGTTTTGTTAGAAAAGGAAACTAATTTCCATTTAAATTCTTCTGCCGATTTTCCTGTTCCTGAGCTAAACAAACAACCCAAACGATTTTAATTTATGAATAAGATTGGATACTCGGTAAATTAATCGATTTAAGCAGGGTAGTTTTCTACAGCAGGAGAAAAAAGAAATAGAATAGGCATTAAACTAAGATCCATTCTGTACTTAAACAATAACCCTTCAATACACACATCCGCGATCGCTTCTGCGCCAGGCTACGCGTGATCGCGGATGAGCCTCGCTTCCAGGCGAGATCGCGCTTGACGAACATCTTATATCAAGTTCGGTTGAATAATTATATTAAAGTTGAGGTCAGATATAGCAGTTCTTATACTGGTGAGGTACAAAGTATTTGGATTTAAGGCAGGAGGCAGGTGTTAAGTGTACCTTGTGGATTCGAGAAACGCTATAACAAGTAATTAGTAATTAGTAATTAGTAATTAGCAAATGCAACCAGGCTTTTTTATTTCAACCAATTATTCGTACTTGATATTACTATCTTTGAGTATGGCGATCGCTTGTATCGTAAAAATACTGATTAAACTAATTTAAAAGAAGTATTTCATCTAATTTTTACCAAACAATTCAGTATTTTTATCAAGTCTTAATTAAATAGATTTAATATATTAAATGTCTCTCAAAAAAAACAATAAAATCTTGACATTATAACTATTGTAGGTTAATAAATTAATTCTGTCAAAACTATAACCAAAATAAGCATAAACATTTTAATTAATTGTAGAGTACGATTGGTTAAAATTGAAAAAATTACTTGATATTTCCAATAATGTTGCGTCAATAATTGAGTAAAAATAAAACTATGAGACTTCCCAACTTCTTAATCATTGGCATTCAAAAAGCTGGCACAACTTCAATTTATAACTATCTTCAAGAACATCCTCAAATTTATATGAGTCCAGTTAAAGAAACTAATTTTTTTGAAAAAAATTGGGAAAGTCTTCCAGTAGAAGAACGTAATAAAAAAGGTATTATTACCTTTGATGATTATTGCCAATTGTTTACTGACGTTCAAGATGAAATTGCGATTGGCGAGGCTTCTCCTAATTATTTATTTCATTATCAATCTTCTGCACCAAAAATCAAACAATATCTTCCTAATGCTAAATTAATTGCTATTTTAAGAAATCCTGTAGAACGAGCCTATTCTGATTATTTGATGCATATTCGAGATGCGATCGGTTCTCGTCCTCTTTCTGAACAAATTAAATATAGCGCGCATAAATCTTTTATTATTCGTAAAGGTTTTTATTACGAGCCATTAAAATTTTACTACGATCAATTTTCCCCTGAACAAATTAAAGTTTTTCTCTACGAAGATTTTTGTAAACAACCTCAAGAGATCATGCAAGAAATGTATCGTTATTTGGATGTAGATGATACTTTTTGTCCTGATGTTAGCAAGAAAGCTCAAGTTGCGAAAGTTCCTAAAAATCAAACTATTAATAATTTACTTCAACGCCAAAATCCTCTCAGAACTCTTGTTGCTAATAGTCTTAAAATTATTGTTCCTTTAGAAACTAGACAAAAACTTCGAGATAGCTTGGTTAATTTCAATTCTGTTGATAAAAAACAAGCTCCCTTGTCAGAAGAAGACCGTAAGCAATTAATCAAAATTTATCAAGAAGATATTTTGAAATTACAAGATTTACTGCAAAAAGATTTATCAATGTGGCTAGCATTATAAAAAAATCGAACAGTTACAAATTATGAGTAATGAAGCAAAATATTTTCCTTCAATATCAGTAATCGTTCCAATTTATAATGGTGAAACTGATTTACCCCAATTGATTGAATGTATATTGAAACAAACTTATCCAAAACAATTAAGTGAATATTTATTAGTAGATAATAACAGTAGCGATCGCACTCCAATTATTTTAAAAGAAGTCCAACAAACAGTTTCTGAAACAGGAATTAACCTAAGACATCTTACCGAAAAAGAAATTCAAAGTTCTTATGCTGCGCGTAATTTAGGAATTCGTCAAGCTAAGGGAGAAATTTTAGTTTTTACTGATGCTGATTGTCGTCCCCAACCAAATTGGTTAGAACAAATTGTTCAACCTTTTAATAACTCTCAAATCGGTATTATTGTAGGTGAAGTAGTTGCCTTATGCGGAAATACTTTACTAGAAAAATATGCTGATCGCAATCAGGTTATGTCTCAAAAATTTTTGCTCCAACACCCTTTTTATCCCTACGGACAAACTGCTAACATTGCCATTAGAAAAGAAGCTTTTGTAAAAGTAGGATTATTTCGTCCTCATTTAACTACTGGTGGTGATGCTGATATTTGTTGGCGTATTCAAAAAGAAACTTCATGGCAATTAGCTTATGCACCAACTGCAATTATTGAACATCGCCATCGTTCTAATTTAAAAAATTTTCGTAGTCAATTTCGACGTTATGGAAGTTCTAATCGTTATCTACATGAACTTCATGGTGTTGATTTAATGAGAGAATTAACTCCTCAAGAAGTTTTTTATCGTATTAGTCGATGGTTACTTAAAGAATTACCTACAGATAGTTTAAAAGCGATCGCAAGAAAAACACCTTGGATCGATCTGATCAAAACTCCGATAGATTTGATTGGTTTTCAAGCACGAACCCAAGGACAACAAGAAAGTAAATTACCAGAAGCAGCTAGAAAGATTGAATGGTTATAGTTATAGATCAAGGTTGATAGGGAGAGTTTTTTTATTATTAACCAAACAATAATACCATCACTGAAATTC
Source organism: Stanieria cyanosphaera PCC 7437 (assembly GCF_000317575.1). NCBI lineage: Bacteria > Bacillati > Cyanobacteriota > Cyanophyceae > Pleurocapsales > Dermocarpellaceae > Stanieria > Stanieria cyanosphaera. Next base: position 499,586 of record NC_019748.1, read on the forward strand.
AACTTAAAAATGTTAATTTGATCACTATATGTTTAGCATTGGCAAGCATTTTTTTTAATTTACCGTAATTAATTTTTCCTAATCAAAAATGCCCACCAACACTATTTTAAAAATCAGCACTTAAAGGAGTTCTGGGGAAAGGAATTACATCTCTAATATTTCCCATTCCTGTCATAAACTGAACAATTCTTTCAAATCCCAAACCAAAACCAGCATGAGGAACAGTTCCATAACGACGTAAATCCAAATACCACCACAAACTATCAGTTTCCATGTCTAAAGCTTGAATACGTTCTTCTAAAACTGCGAATCTTTCTTCTCTTTGCGAACCGCCAATAATTTCACCAATTTTTGGAGCTAAAACATCCATAGCTGCTACGGTTTTACCATCATCATTGAGTCGCATATAGAAGGCTTTAATCTCTTTAGGATAATTGGTAACAATTAAAGGTTTTTTAAACAATTCTTCGGCTAAATATCGTTCGTGTTCCGATTGTAAATCAATCCCCCATTGCACAGGAAACTCAAATTTTTTATCAGCTTTTTCTAGTAAATTAATCGCTTCAGTATAAGTAATTCGTTCAAATTCATTATTGATAATATTATCGGCTGTCGCTAAAACAGTTTGATCGACCCATTTATTAAAAAATTCCATGTCTTCTGGACAACGATCCAGAACATATTGAAACATATATTTGAGAAACTCTTCTGCTAAATTTTGATCGCCTTCAAGATCGCAAAAAGCCATTTCTGGTTCTACCATCCAAAACTCTGCCAAATGTCTAGAAGTATTAGAATTTTCTGCACGGAAAGTAGGACCAAAAGTATAAACATTTTGAAACGCCATTGCCATAACTTCAGCTTGTAATTGTCCACTGACAGTTAAATAAGCTGGTTTGCCAAAGAAATCTTGACTATAATCAACTTCTCCTTGAGGCGTTTTCGGAATTTTATTTAAATCCAAACTAGTAACAGTAAATAATTCGCCTGCACCCTCACAATCACTAGCAGTAATAATTGGACTGTGAATCCATAAAAAACCTCTATCTTGAAAAAACTGATGAATGGCAGCAGCACAAGCATTGCGTACCCGAAATACTGCACCTAAAGTATTAGTACGCGATCGCAAATGACTGATATTACGTAAAAATTCAAACGAGTGACGTTTCTTTTGTAGAGGATAGGTTTCAGGATCTGCTTCTCCATAGACTTGTGCAGAATCAGCTTTCAGTTCAATTGTTTGTCCTTTTCCCACTGATGCGACTAACGTTCCTGAGACTTCTACCGAAGCACCTGTATTAATTTTTTTGAGTAGCTGCTCGTAATCTGGTAAGCTGGCATCGAGAACTACTTGCAGATTGGCTAAAGACGAACCATCATTAACTTCCATAAAAGAAAAGTCTTTAAGTTCGCGTTTAGTCCGCACCCAACCTTGAATAGTTACGGATTCATCTGGTTGACCATTTCTTAACAACTCTACAATTCTTCTCGTTACCATATTGCCTCTAATATGTTTTACCTAGATTATTTTATCTTTGCTGGCGATAAGACTTGCTCTACAAGTCATCTTCAACCACTAAAACGGGAAACTGACTCATCTCCAAAACGGATTGAGAAACCGAACCCACTAAAACCTCATCAAACGGGCGATGTCCACGTTTACCAATGACAATTTCAGTAACTTCATGCTTTTGTGCGGTAAGAACAATTTCTTCTGGCACTGATCCGAAGGTTGCAATAAATTGATGGCGAATGTCGGCTAAAATTCGTTTGGTTTGCTCCTGTAAAAGTTGAACTTTTTGAGGATCATTAACTCGAATTACGTGCAGTACCAATACTTTACCATCACTTCGACGAGCTAGTTCGGCTGCCTTGGTCAAAACTTGAGTTGATAGGGATGAAGTATCCACCGCAGCTAACAGAATAATAGACCGATTAATCGCAACTTTAGTCGGATCAACCTCACCTTTTTGAAGCAGTTTGGGAGCAAAAGTTGGAATTGCCCAAGCTCCTAAAGGTGCTGTGAGCAAAATTGACAGGGCTGCGATCGCTAGAATTGTGTCTCCTCCTGAGATACCTTGAGCCAGAGGAATCGCCCCAATTGCTGCCTGTACTGTTGCTTTAGCTGAATTTCCTGGTAGTAAAAACAAACGTTCTTTCCAAGTCCAGTTACTACCAAGGGTGGCAAGATACCAACCTAAAGATCTACCAATTAGTGTTCCGATTACCAATATTAGCAAACCAATCAATAAGGTATCGCCTAAAACATTGAGTTGAATACTCGCTCCCAACAGCACAAACAAAATAATTTCAGCAATTGTCCACAAATTGTCAAACCCATTTCGCAAACGTCTTGCTAAAGGTGCATCTAACTCAATCAAGAAAAACCCTGTTGCCATGACAGCTAAATAGCCAGAAAAAACAGGAACATTTTCCGCTACTACTACCAACAATAAAGCAAAGCTAGCAGCGACTAAAGAATCCTGAACTGTTGTTTGAGTCCAATTTTGTTTAGCTAGCAGTAATACCAGGATTTGAGCCGTTACCCATCCCAAGAGTACCCCCAAAACAATTTGGATGATGACTTGAAATGGTAATAACTGCAAAGGACTAAGAGTAATTATTCCTAAGACAGTAATACCTGTAGTTGCTTCCTGGGATAGAAAAGCTAGCAGTAGACTAAACACCAACAACAGCAACACGTCAGAAAGTGCGCTCCCTGTTAAAATCGCATCGGGAATTCCTTTCTGGACTCCCCAACCCAAGCTTTTTAAGCGCAACATTCCTGGTACAATCACCGCAGGGGATTCTGCCCCAATAATGCAGCCTAATAGCAATCCAGTCCAAAAATCAAACTTGAGTAACCAGACAGAAATAACAGCAATAGCGATCGCTTCACAAGCAGCAGGCAAAAAACCTAAGCGTAACGCTACAGTTCCCTGTTGAGCCAATTTTTCGCGATCGAGTCCTAACCCTGCTTTCATCAAAATTACCATCACAGCAATCGTGCGGAAAGAATCTGCCGTATTTAGAACATCTGAACTAATAACCTTGGCTACTTGGGGGCCTAACAAAATCCCAACTAGTACCATACCCACCAAGGCAGGAGCTTTGAGTCGTCGAGCAATTTGCCCGACAAAAAAACCGATTAGTAAAATCAAAATAATACTTGCTAACATCACGCTACGTTAAAGATGAATCGATTGAATAACGTGACTTGCAACAGAAAGTTTAATTAAGGGCATCAATAAACCTACCTTTCCGCTACAAGTCGGAAGAGTAGGAGCTATCAGCCTCTTAAAGATTATGAAAAACTTAAAAACAAAGGGCGGTTTTGGCAAGCTCCATTGCCATCTCTATGTTTATACCATTTTATTGATGGTAGTGGGAAGCGTTTTAAGTAAATCAAGATATTGGTTTAGGTTGGGACAATTTATTTAACTAGAAAGACGCTGACGTAAATAATCAGCTATACTACCGCCATAAGCTGCATGAATTAAGCCTTCTGGATTCATTTCAATTAATTCTCCATCAATCAATTGAATATGGCGGTTCTGTAAAATCCCCGCTTCGATCATTTTGTGATAATCTGTAATCGACCATTTAGCTAAAGAAACCATTTTGCTATTTCAAAAATATTTTTGATAATTTCAAACTTTTTCAAGTTAAAACTATTTTACTGCTGCTGACGTTTCCAGTTCATAATATCCCAGGTACGTAAATCCCAAGGAGTAACTTCATAACCAGTAAGATTATTACTAAAAGCCACTACATCAGCCCGATGAACTAAAGGAATGATAGCAACTTCATCAATTAATAAATCATTCATTTGGATAAATAGTTGCGTTCTTTTTGCTTGATCTAATTCTTTAGTAGATTGTTGCCACAAAGTATCATATTTGGGATTACAATAGCGAGCATTATTATTCCCCGTCCAGTTATTAGCTTGTTGAGGAATTTGAGCGCAAGTCATAAACTGCATATAAGCACCAGGATCGGGATTAGTATTACCCGAAGTATACATTTGTAGATCGGCATAAAAATGTTCTACCGTGTCGTTATTAGCAGGATCGCTCGAAAAATAAACACCAGGATCGATGCTTTTTAATTCCACTCCTATGCCTAAAGATTGCAGATTTTGTTTAACAATAGCTTGAGTTTTTTGACGTAGAGGGTTAACTGAGGTTTGAAAGACGATTTGCATCTCTACCCCATTTTTATCTCTGATGCCATTACCATTAGTATCACGCCATCCTGCCTGATCTAATAATTTACTTGCTTGTTCGAGATTAAATTCATAACTAGTATTACCAGAAACATATTGTTCAGGTGCAACCAAAAAATTAGCAGTAGCTTTTCCTGTCACGCCGTATAATTGTTGAGTAATGGTATCGCGGTCAATAGCCAAATTTAAAGCCTGACGAACATTGCGATCGCTAAAGAAGGGATGGGGAATTTTTACACTAGAACGTTCGCCTTCTGCTGTAGTCTGGTTAGGATCGCTGTGATTGATAATGATCCTTTCCATTAAAGCACCATAGTTAGCTATTACTTTTCCCCTTCCAGCAGCTTCTAGTTCTTTTAAAATAGAAGCTTCGACTTGTAAGTTATAAGCATAATCTGCATCCCCTGTTTGTAGCACTGCCCTGGCAGCGGAAGTGGCATCACCACCACCTTTTAGTTCAACTCTTTGAAAACCTAATGTTTCTGCTTGACGGAATTCGGGATTAGGTTCATAAATTACCGTATCACCTGGTCTAAATTCTACTACTCGATAAGCTCCCGTTCCTACAGGTTTAAGATTGGCTGGTGCTTCTCTAGTATTAACACCGTTGTAAGCTTCGTAGATATGTTTAGGAAGAATCATTCCCTGTGTACCAACAAAAACTAAAGCCCAAGCAGGATTAACTTCTTTAAAATTAATTTTAACTGTATGTTCGTCGATCGCTTCGACACTTTGAATTACTTCATAAGTTCCTGCTGAAACCGAACCAACTTGAGGATTAGTTATAAACTGATAAGTAAAGACTACATCAGCAGCAGTAAACGGAGTTCCATCAGACCATTTAATTCCTTGTTTTAGTTTCCAAGTAACTGATTTGCCATCAGCAGCTAAACCACCGTTTGCTTCTGAAGGAATTACCTCTGCGAGAATTGGAACTAATTCATTATTATTATTAAAACTAGCTAGAGGTTCTAATGTAATGCGACTAGCTTCAGCATCCTTAAATCCTGTGGAAAGATGAGGATTTAGAATAGTTGGTGCTTGCCAATATAATAATTTCAGTGTGCTGTTATCTGTTCCTTGGTTGTTATTGGCTTGAGGAGCGTTACAAGCATTGATAAACAACGTAGATAAAACAGATAAACACAAGAGAGAAGAGAATTTTTGGGCATTCATAAGAAATCAGTTTGGCAGTTACCAGTTACCAGGAAATAAAAAGTAAAAAGTAGCAAGTATAGCAGTACAAAGAAAGATTAGGACATTATTGTAAATCGTAGGGGCGATTGACCAATCGCCCTGACAAGATTTGCGTGTCCTAACCTAAATACGTAGTGTTATAGTAATCAACAATTAACAAAAAATCAGAATGCTAGATTGTACCTTATTAGATAGAAAACTGCCATAACTATTCAATAGCGTAAACATCGCCTTCTTTACCCAAAGCAAATCGCAATGAATGACGCACACTTTTACTAGATTTGGTGAGAAAGATCAATAAAGCGATCGCAGCTAGTCCGCCTGACCAATAAAACATTGTAGAATAACTAACTACCAAAGCTAATGTACCAAGTATTGGTCCTGCGATCGCAACCCCTAAATCAAAGCCACCAATACAAATAGCGTAAACTTTTCCTCTTTCAGTTAAATAAGAGCGATCGCTCATTAGAGCAATTAACATGGGAATTAAGATTCCTGCACCTGTGCCTTCAACAAAAGCAGCGAGGATCAAAATCGAGGGTAGAGTCGCATCCGCGAGTAACAGCATGGAAATGGTATAACAAATCAAGCTAAAAGTAATAAATAATCCCCTTCCCCAAGTATCCGAAGCTTTTCCTACCACCACGCGAGCAATAAAAGATGCGATCGCAGCTACCGCATAAAACAAGCCTGCATTAAAATCTAATTTTGTTTCTTGAATGTATAGCGGTAAAAAAGTTGCTAAAGTACCAAAAACTAAACCAATTAGCAACATAATTATTCCTGGAATGACAAAAGAAGAATGTTTGATTAATTCCCCAAAACTGCGACTGGGTTCTAATTCAAGCTGTGGATCGCGATTTTGACTCTTTAAATTTAGTTCTTCTTTAACTTGACTAGCACAGACAAAAGCAATCAATCCTGCGATCGCAGCAATTAAAAATAATGGTGTATAGCCGAAATTGGCTTGAAGATATCCTCCTAAAGCCGGTCCTAATGCCATACCAATCGGAATTGCCAAACTCATATAACCAATTAATTCTCCTCTTTGCTTGGGTGGAGAAATATCAACCACTAAGGCACTATAACCAGTGGTAAACCCAGAAATGCTAATGCCGTGAAACGCCCTCAAAATCATTAGTAAGGAAACTGAGTTGGCAACCAAATACCCCAACGGCGCAATACCCACTACCGCAGTACCAATTAAAATCGAAATTTTTCGTCCTTGAGAATCAGCTAATTGTCCTAACCAGGTACGAGATAGAAGCAAACCAATAGCAAAACAGCCCATCACTAACCCAATTTGCTGCTTTGTCCCTCCTATATCCCTAATATAAAGAGGTAGTACTGGTAACAAAGAGGTAATACTAAACCAAAATAGTAAACCAGTAATAAATAAGGTTAGTAAATTACGCCGTTTAGTTGGTTCGAGATCGATAAAAACTTTCACAGATTCTTTAACAAACTTAGGATTCTAGCAATAATAAAGCCAATGACTAAAAGATCATTGACTCTATTGTTAACCTGTATTCATCTTAACGATTCTTAACAAAAAAGCGTTCAACTAGAAATTCAAGAGCGATCGCTTTGTAAAATTATTAAATTACGACGAGGACGAGCAATCACGCCTTCTTGTTCTAATTGATTAATCAATTTAGTTACAGTTACTCTAGTAGTACCGATAATTTCGGCTAACTCCTGATGAGTTAAAGGTAAATCGATCAACTTTCCCCGTTCAACTTCTCTACCAAATTTACGTGCCAGCCATACTAAAATTTTTAACAAACGGTGATACATTCGTTCTGATCTAACTATATATAACAGTTCTTCGGTTTGTTGAATATGGCGACAAATTGAATCGGATAACCAGTCACACTGACGAAGAGGAACGCAAATCGCCTCCACAGTAGTTAAACATTCAATTTGATAGGGATTGACCAGAGATAGGGAATGACCGACAATATCTCCCGAACCCCAATAGCCCAAAGTTATCGCTGTTCCCTCTTCGTTCCAGGTACAAGTTTTAACTACTCCTTGTTTGAGTAGCCAAAAATGTTCTGGTTGCAAGGGCATGAGTTCGCGGGGGCTAAAAGTATGTAACCTCTTATTTGTTTTTGAGGTTTCCTGCATCAGTATCATCAACAGTCTCAGTTACAATACTTTCAATTTAAGCGTATTTTGTAAAGAAAAAGTTAATTAATTAACTCAATTCAACACTTTTTTTACATTTTTATGTTGCAATCTTCTAAATATGTAGTTGAACAACACATTTTAAATAAATATTTTTGTAACTGTCTAAAGAAATAATTAAGAAAAACTACTGAACTTAGGTAAGCAATTTATTATATATGTATAGATAAATAAATAAAATCAAACTTTAAATAACGCCAGCGCAAAAAACATAAAATTGCTGGTATATAGTAAGACGCACCCAAAACCTATATAACTTGGGTGCTTATAATTTTTTTGATTAATTATTGCGCTCGCTATTGCTTTCGCTGCTAAAGAAATCATCTTTTTGATCGTAGTAAGGCGGTTGCACGGTGCTACCAATTCCTTGAAGGATACCTTTACCAATTAAACCAATTCCTCTACCAATGACTTGAGTCAAAACATAAACTAAACCACTACCAACAGCAGCTATAATTGAACGTAGTCTAGGAGCGATCGCGTCTCTTGTTTCTAAAATAATCGTAGTTAACCAAGGCAGTCCTTCTAAACGTTCCAGTTCAGCAATCCTCGGTGCATAAATAAACCTAGTTTGAATAGTATGCTGTTGTAAAGTCAACAAACGATAGCGACTTTCAAAAATATTTTGAGGATTGTTCCAATACTTTTCAAGACGGTATCGCCAAGATAACTCATTACGAAAACGAGCAATTGCTCTGGAACTGCGATAGTTACGATGATAAAGATTATATTTCAATATTTCTAAGTCATAAAAGTTATTTAAAATAAACTGCATTACTGAGTTAGCAACTTGAATTAATAAGTTTTCCAGTAAATATTCTGCTCTGATCATAGCTTCAGGAGCATCAGGACGATAAGAGACATTATCAATTACCAAGGGTTTTTCCCACAACAAATATTCAAATAGTTCTCGAATGAAATAGTTTTCTCTAAAAACATTTTCTTGGACAAGAATAAATTCTTGAGTCAAAACTTCACTTAATTGTTGATTAGTAATCAAAACAGAATTATCAATATTTTTTTTCCAAAAATCAATCGTTGCTTCTTGCCAAATCAACCATAAAGTTTGGTCAATTTCTTCTTGTAAATTTTCTTGACTTGATAATTCTAAATATTTAATAATTTGATTAAGAACAATATATAAAATCTCTTGTTTTTTAGCAGTTCTCAAAATATCAATTTCTAAAACAATACCTGTAGAATTAACCGTTCCCAATTGAATTTGAGCAAAAATATTTCTCAGAATTTGGGCGGTAACCGAATCCTGATCAATTTTAGCTAAACTTAATTTTGGTGGTGGTAAAACTAAGTTATCTTGAGTTTTAGGTAAAGCTTTTGGTATAGAAATACGTTCCGAACTATAATTATATTTAGTCGAAGTCAGACGATTAACCAACCAACGAGCTACTAATAATTCTCGTTTGCGACCAGACCAAAATAATTGATCTAAAGTAGATAAATTATTAGTTGTTAATTGGTTATTAATTTGATTAATATTATCTTGAATTTGTTGTTTACCTGAATTACCCAACCGAGATAAAAAGTTTTGCCATAAATTAGGAGTGGGAAGACTTTCTTGTTGCCAATAAACCCCTCCACTGGCAAGACGACGTAAAGCAAATACAATTGTCTCTAAATTAGTTCCTTTAAGACAGTAACCTTTTATTCCTAATGCTTTAGCGGTAAGTAATGACTCAGGTTCGGTTACGGAAGTAAGAATAAAAATAGCTAGATTAGGATACTGTTGTGTTAATTGTTGACAAAGTTGTAAAGAAGATAAACTTTTGCCAGCAAAACTTCCTACAGCTATTTCCAAAATCAAAATATCAGGAATCAATCCTTGTGCCAATAGTTGTAAAGTGTTGGCGATAGTATCTGCTTGGGCAATAACTCGAAAACCAGGAACAGATGCTAAGGCAGTACAAAAACCAAGGCGAAAGATCGGATCGTGATCGACGATCAACAGTTTAGTCTGATTGGGGGTCATTTCTAACCGTCTTGGCACACAAACTTGATAATATTGTTTAATCCAACCTAGTATAAACAGTAGCCAGTTAAAATAAACAAATTCTTAATTTTGAAATTGGCTCTGACTCATTTACAATTAAAATAGTAGTTATTAAAAGTATAAAAGCTTAAAAAACCAGTATATCATTCCTAGAGATTATTAAAACAGCTTTTTTATCAGAAATTGTAGTAGTTTAATTTTAATTAATTACCTTTAGGTTTTTTGACGAGCCGATTTAAATCTACCGACAAAAAAATCTCTTTTTTGTAAATGTTTAGTTTTACGTCCTGTTACTCGTTTGCGCCACATTTTGAAACTAGAGGGTTTCATTTCTTTTCTCATTAGAGCAATTACTTCTTTTTCTGATAAACCAAATTGAAGTTCGATAGCTGCAAAAGGAGTGCGGTCTTCCCATGCCATTTCAATAATGCGTTCAATAGTTTGAGCCTCTAAATCAGGTAAATTCATTTTTAGTAGAAATGTAAATTAAGAGTAAATCTTAAAATTAATTTATCAAAAAATAAAAATTAGTGTTGATTAAACTCAACAATATTATGAGCATTTCTTATTTTAGAGCGAATCATAATTAAATTTTTTTAGAATTAATTTAATACTCAAGCGATCGCTTCTGCGCCAGGCTACGCCTGACCGCGGATGCTGCTACCTTCGGTAGTCGCTTTTCAGCGAAGCATTTTTTCCCAATTTTAATTGCTTAGGTTAATCTAATCATTTCCTAAAATTTGTTTAATTAAATAAAAAATCATTTTCCTCAAAAAATCTACCTAAAGATTGAGTTACAAATACCTAACATTAGTTTGTGGAGATAGAGATTAATTTTTGGCAATCTGGTGATTGAACAAAATCAAGAGAGCTTGTAGAAATAATCTTGATCGACAAAGGTGCTTAATGAGTTTAATTACCTAGATTGATGGTTTACTCGATCTCGCCAAATACAAAATACTTGATCCCGATTTTTTTTGAGGTTACTCAATTAAATCTGAGATTCATCTAAAGTTAGTTTACAAATATTTCATTTTCTTGATATATTTACCTTCATTTAGCAAATTTATTTTGCTGAACCTTAATTAATTTTGATAACTTTTAATACTTTTTAGTTGGAACGAGTCTATTTTAGACCGAACCAATTTTGACGATAGTAAAATTGACTTTAAAAAATTTAGTTTCAATGAGAGAAAATCATTCTCAAGAAGAAAAACTTAGTTTTTCCACGCAATTGGCGTATGGTGTTGCTGATTTTGGTCCTTCGATGGCTGGAAATATTCTAGTGATCTTTTTCTTGTTCTTTTTGACTACTGTAGCAGGACTACCAGCCAATTTAGCAGGAATCATTTTGTTGTTGAGTAACTGCTGGAGTGCCATTAGCACTTTATTAGTAGGAATTTTAAGCGATCGCACTACTTGTGCTTGGGGAAGAAGAAGAATCTGGATGCTTGCTAGTGCGCCGATCTTAGGATTTAGTTTCTTTTTATTGTGGTGGATTCCTCCTAACCAAGACTGGTTGAAGTTTGGTTATTATCTTGCGATCGCTCTTCTGTTTCAGACTGCTGCTAGTGCTTTTGTCGTACCTTATGGTGCATTGATCACAGATTTAAGTGACGATCATAACGATCATCTGCGTCTCAATAGTATGCGTTTTGGTTTTTCCCTAGCTGGTTGTATTGGTTCACTTTTATTGTCTCAGTTAATTGCTCATTGGATTTACAATCCGCGACAGCAGTTATTCGAGTTGGGATTGATTTGTGCTGCCTTTACAGTAGTATCAATTGTTTCTAGTTGTTGGAAGATCAACGAACATCCCCACACGCCAAAATCTACTTCTTCCTATAACTGGCAAGGAATCAAGACAATTTTGTGCAATCAACCTTTATTAATGTTGGTAGGAATATACGCCTTATCTTGGTTAGCAGTACAAATTACTCCAGCCATTTTGCCCTATTTTGTGATTAACTGTCTCAAGCTTAACTCTGCTGTAGTTACCCAAGTAGTGTTATTAATGCAAACCACCGCTTTAGTATCTTTATTTATTTGGGAACCGCTTAGTAAACAACTAGGCAAAAAGAAAGTTTTTGCGTTAGGAAGCATTATTTGGATTGTGGCAGAAATTGGTTTATTTTATCTCCAACCAGGAGAACAATTTACAATGTATTCTTTAGCAATGGTGGCAGGAGTGGGGATGTCTACCACCTACTTTATACCTGCTTCGATGTTACCAGAAGTAATCGATTGGGATGAATTAACAACAGGAGAAAGAAGAGAAGGTTTATTCTACAGTATCTTGATGTTTATTTACCAAATTACTTTTGCTATAGGATTATTTTTTGTAGGACAATGGTTAGATTGGTCAGGTTTCCAAGCTGCAATTCCTGGACCGATTAAATTAGTCCAACCCCATTCTGCTTTAGTGGCAATTCGTCAGGCAATTGTGATTTTACCAACAACAGCATTGATCATTAGTTTGATCTTGACTTATTTTTACCCGATTAATAGTAGAGTTCATCAGTACACTATCGTTAAATTGAAAAAACGTCGTTTAGCAACTTCTACTTCTTCTTAATTAAGGACTAAATTGCCTAGTGTTAAAGCTCATTTTTACGCGATTAAAGAATTAAATTTTTGTAGTATCTCAGAAGAGAAAGTCCGATCAATAGTAGAATTAACTCATTCAGAATTTTAATTGCATAAAAAAACAGACAGAAGCCTACCTAAATGTAATCCTGCCGAGTTTTTTAATCACTTAAATTGAAGACTAGTTAATTCTGATGAATGTCAATCTAATCGGTACAACCCTACGGGGAAGATACTATGTGATCAAACAATTGGGGCGAGGGGGGATTGGCATTACTTTCTTAGCAGAAGATCGACAATGTTTTAATTGTCCTTGTGTTGTCAAACAACTCAAACCCCAAAGAAGCGACCGCAATACTTTAGCAATTTCTAGACGTTTATTTGCTGAAGAAGCTAACACTTTAGTTGATTTAGGAAGTCACGCTCAAATTCCTCGACTTCTGGCTTATTTTGAAGAAAACGAAGAATTTTTTTTAGTCCAAGAATTTATCGATGGTTACGATCTCACCCAAGAAATTATTCCCGAACATTCATTAAGTGAAACTCAGGTTATTGAATTATTAAAAGATATTTGTAATGTCTTAGTTTTTATTCAACAACATGGTGTAATTCATCGAGATCTGAAACCTTCTAATTTGATGAGAAGGAAATCTGACGGCAAAATTATTGTCATTGATTTTGGCGCAGTTAAACGAATTAGCACTCACGTCGCTAACACCCAGGGACAATTTACCCCTGTTACTCCTACAGTAGTAATTCAAAGTCAAGGTTATACTGCGTCCGAACAAATGAATGGTTTTCCTAGTTTTAGTAGTGATATTTATAGTGTTGGTATAATCGCTATTCAAGCAATTACAGGATTATTTCCTAAACAATTATCCTTTGATGATCAAGGAGAAATTATTTGGCGCGGTCGCATTCGTTCTGAATATAAATATTCACCAAATCTCTTAACTATTATTGAGCGAATGGTGCGTTATCTTCCTCAAGAACGCTATCAATCAGCTATAGCAGTTTTAGAAGATTTAGCTCAACTGGAAAATAATCAAAATCAACCCAATTTTACTACATTATCTCCTCAAAACAATCAACCAAAACTGCCAGAGCTTTCTCACAAAATTTCTGTTCGTTTAATTAGTATTTTAGGGACAATTATAGTTATTTTGAGCTTTGGTTTTTGGAAATTATTAACTCCAACAAAAACCACTTTTTTAACCTATAGCGATCCAGAATACGGAATTAAAATTAATTATCCTAAAGATTGGTCTACTGAACCAAGAAATGATTTTTTTACGACAGGAATAATTTTTACTGCACCCGATCAAGAAACGCAAAACAATTTTCAGGAAAATATCAGCGTTATGATCGAAGAATTATCTACTCCTTTATCTCTTAGTGAATATACTAATCAATCAATTCAAGAAATTAAAAAATTATCTGACCCTAATTTAACCTCTGCAAGTGTAGCGACTTTAGCCAATGGAGAAGCTAGAAAAGTAGTCTATCATGGAGAAGAAGGGAGAAATAAACTCCAAAGAATGCAAATTTGGACAATTAGAAATAATCGAGTTTATATTATTACTTATACGGCTGAAGCACAAAAGTATCAAAAATTTAGCCCGATAGTCAATAAAATGCTCAATTCTTTTGTAATTATCAAATAATTTTTAAAATTACTATTTAAATATTCAGCAGAGGATAATCAAAATGGCAACAGGAATAATGATCGATGGCAAATGGCAAAAACAAAGCTATCAAAGCGATCGCAGTGGCAATTTTCAACGCAACCCAACTACTTTTCGCGATCGCATAACTGCTGATGGTTCGAGTGGTTTTAAAGCAGAAGCTAATCGTTATCATTTATATGTTTCCTATGCTTGTCCTTGGGCGCACCGCACTTTAATTGTCAGAAAATTAAAAGGTTTAGAAGATGTTATTTCTCTTTCCGTAGTTCATCCTTTTATGGGCGATGAAGGTTGGACTTTTGCAGATTTTTCGGGTACTATTCCCGATCCAATTCATCATGCTAAATATTTACGAGAAATTTATGCCCATGCTGATTCAAATTATACAGGAAGAGTTACTGTTCCTATATTATGGGACAAACAAACCAACAGAATTGTTAATAATGAATCTCGGGAAATTATCGAGATGTTTGATCAAGAATTGACTGCTTTAGCTACAAAAAAAATTACTTTATATCCAGAACAATTAAAAGATCAAATTAATCAAACAATTGATGAGATTTATAATCCAATTAATAATGGAGTATATCGCGCAGGATTTGCTACTTCTCAAGAAGCTTACAACGAAGCAGTGATCGAACTGTTTGAAAATTTAGATCATTGGAATCATATTTTAGGTGAACAAAGATTCTTATGTGGTAATAGTTTTACCGCAGCAGATATTTGTATGTTTACTACTTTATTACGCTTCGATTTAGTTTATTACGTTCACTTTAAATGTAATCTTCGTCATATTTGGGAATATGAAAATTTATGGAATTATCTCAAAGAAATTTATCAACATTCTGGAATTAAAGAAACTTGTAAATTAGATCATATCAAGCGTCATTATTATCAAAGTCATCCTCATATTAATCCTAGTGGTATTGTTCCTTTAGGTCCAATTATTGATTTTGATACGCCTCACAATCGTAATAAATTTAATTCCAAAGCAAATTAAGTAATGCGATCGCATACATTGGGACAATAATAAAAGGAGAAATAATTGCTTTCAAAGGAGTCAAAAAATATATTTGTTGCTTACAAGAGAATTTGAGAAAAGATCAAAGACACAGCAATTTTTTGAAGGCGTAATTCTGGAGTATCCCCAGAATGTTGACCGCTCGAATTAGATAGGTTTATACGGAAGTTTGTGGGTTGAAAATTTTCAAATATGTCATCATTGGATTGGAAAATTAATGGTACTGACTCCCGACAAACTACCTTTTTACCAACAGAGTATGATAGCGACAAAGCTTATTCTCTCATCCTCAAGAGTGTGTTGTCACCCCCTAGACTTAACGTTCCTAGAACGTGTTAGGTGACACCCCCAGTGCCAACTTACCAGCAAGTTGGCGTTGAGCTTCTTCCCGTAATGGATGATATCTAACACCTTGAGCATCTCGAAACAGTTTTTCTAGACCAAAAGAACGTTGAAAAGCTCTTCCACCAGCAATTTCCATTGCCAAATCCATCGTATTTAATACACTTTTAGCAACTATGGTACGTCCGATCATCACTTGATTGCTAGTTTCTAAACCTAACTGATTAGACTCAGAAAGAACAATCATCTGTTGCAGTGCTAACTTAGCTGTAGCTAATTCATTTTCTAAACCACCAACTAGATAACAAATATGGGAATCATTTTGTCGCTGAGTCGCTTCTTGAACAACTAACTTTCTCGCAGCCTCGGCGATACCAACGTATACGGAGTAAATAATCGGGAAAGCGATCGCCGTAATTAAATGAAAAGCGGGATGCCATTTGCCAGCAGGACGGCGTAAAGCGATCTTCTGTTCTGGCACAAAAACATTAGAGAGTCTCACATTGTGAGAACCAGTTCCCCTCATGCCCATAGCTTGCCATACAGGTTCGACCGATACTCCTGGTGTATTCATTGGTAATGCAAAATGTAGTACTGTTTTTCCTGCTGTAGGGTCTTCATAGACAGCACTGGTAATTAACAAATCCCCTGTGGGAACACCACTAACAAAACTTTTGCAGGCATTAATAATAAAACCACCTTCAGTGAGTGTTGCTGTTCCTGAACCATTAAGCCAGTCTCCACCGCCAGTACTGAGTAACATAATTTGCTCAGTAGCAATGCGACGAAGTAAACCTTCAACATCCGCATTTTGATGCTGCCACTTCCAGACATTGACCATTACTTGATGAGTATGCATCGATAGTGCTAATGCTGTGGAACTGCAATGACGACCTAAAATACGCAATATATCGCAAATTTCTCTGTAGCTTGCACCCCCACCACCAAATTCAACTGGTACTCCTGCTCTTGTTAGCCCAGATTCTTGAAGAAGAGCAAAATTCTTGGTGACAAAACAATCGGAATCATCGGCTAAAAGTTCTTCTTTGGCACATTGTTGTCCTATAGATTCTGCTAAGGTACGCCAATCAACAGTTTGAGACTGAGGATAATCTTTAAGTTCTAGCATAATTATTTGTTGCACTCCATGTGAAATCTTGTGTTGTTTTTATTCTGCGACAGGAAAAATTGTCATACTAGATCACAATCTGAACCTGAGAAGAGAAAGTTAAAAACAGAAGCAAAATGAGTAAGAGTTACGGTCAATATTGTCCAGTTGCCAGGGCAGCAGAAGCCATGTGCGAACGCTGGACACCACTAATTTTGCGTGAAATGATGTCTGGTAGTTGCCATTTCAATGAAATTAGTCGTGGAGTTCCTTTAATGTCACGCGCTCTGTTGATTAAACGCTTGAAGGAAATGGAAAATGCAGGTCTTATTACCCGTCAAGAAAAGAAAATAGGACAAGGCTCACTTTATCTCTTGACAGAAGCGGGGGAAGCTTTACGCCCCATCATTGAAGCAATGGGTGTATGGGCGCAGCATTGGACGAGCGATCGCCTTTTCGCAGAACAACTCGATCCTGCATTGTTTATGTGGTCGCTACGACGAGGTTTTAATTTAGATGCGATGCCTGAAGAAAAAATTGTCTTCCAATTTGACTTGAGAAACATCCCCAAACAGAGCATCCAACAACGTAGTTATTGGGTAGTAGTAGAACAAAGAAGGGTTGATGTCTGTATGCAAGATCCAGGTTTTGAAGTTGATATTTTAATTACAGCAGAGCTTAGTGCGCTCGTTCATGTGGTAATGGGCTACGATCCTCTCGATTTGGCATTAAAATCCCAAAAAATCAATTTTGAAGGAGAGCGAAAGTTAGTTTCTCAAATTCCGACTTGGTTATATCTTAATCAGGAACGAAGATATCTATCGGGAATTGCTCCTAAAACATTGGGTGAAATGTTTGGCTAAATAAACCTAATATTTCTTAGCTTAAAGCGGACATTTCGCAAGTAGGTCAGTAGATTCAATAATATTAAAGTAGAGCAAGGTAGGCATTGCCCAACTTACATTTTATTCATAAATTTTATTTCAAATATATAATCAGTATCGTAAGTACGAACATACAATTTATTGCCTTTACGAATAATATAATCTGGAGCAGTTTTTAAATTAATTTGCTGTAAAACCTTACCGTTATTTTTATCAATTAAATAAAGAAAATCTGGTTCAGCAGTAAAACCATAACCACAGATAATTACTTCATTAATAATTTCAAAATTACCTGCATTACATACTAAGGGTTGACTACGCCATATAATTTGATTATTGTCTGTATTAATTGCGGTGAGATAACCATTCATGCCTAAAGAAGATTGAGCATAAGTATTATGCCTATGAGATACATACAAAATATTATCTTCCTGATTAACCCAAGTTAAACTTTGATTAACAAAATCTAGGTCGCTTTCTACATAATCTGGTGATAATGAATAATTACTGAAATCATAACCAGCAGTAAATTGATGAGAATCTGAATCATAACTAAATAAATAGCGACCATCACCATAATCATTACCATAAATTAAGAAATCGCGGTCGCGGTAATGAATCGCTTTAACTAAAATATTATCTCCAAAAGATCTAGGAAGATAATCAGGAAGATCGCCTAATTGATTAAGATTAAAATTGGGAACTTGATAAGTTGGTAAGGATAAGTTATTACGCTCAAACCAAGCTTCAGTATCAGTAATTTGATTTGGTGTAGTAGAGATTAATTGAAGTTCGATGGAACTTGAGCGATTAGGATTATTTTTAGGTGCATCTTGACGAAAAGGAGGTACTCCTAATTCAATTAAATTAAATTCATTAATATTGTTCGTGTCGTTTTGAATATTGTCGGCTCTTACTAAAGATAAATTAAACATAGATGATAATTTTGTTGTAGTAATACTTAAGATTAAACCGAGCAAACCAGCTAAAAATAATTGATTGACTTTTAATAATTTTTTATTCATTACTAAATAACAAATGACAAATTGTCCCAATTTTTAAAACCATAATCTTAGAACCAATGACGGTTCATTCTTACCAAGATAAAAATACTTTTTCAGTAATTATCAATCTAATCTTGAGACTGATTTTACTAACCAAAAGTTGCTTGATTGCGAATTGTAAATAGACAATTAATGATATGATTTAAAGCCGAGATAAATAAACTACTTTAGTAAATGTGACTCATCGTAATCCTGCACCTACAGTAGATATCATTATTGAACTAAGCGACCGCTTAGAGCGACCAATTATTCTGATCGAACGAAAAAATACTCCTTTTGGTTGGGCAATTCCAGGAGGTTTTATCGATTATGGCGAGTCAGCCGAAACCGCAGCTATTAGGGAAGCCAAAGAAGAAGTAAGCTTAGATGTAGAATTAGTAGAACAATTTCAAGTCTACTCCGAGCCAAACCGCGATCCTCGTCAACATACTCTAGCAATTGTCTTTATTGCTAAGGCAACTGGACAACCTCAAGCAGCCGACGATGCCAAAAATATCGGTATCTTTCACTCTGGGGAAATTCCAACCTCTCTCTGTTTCGATCACGATCGCATTATGAAAGATTATTGGCGTTATCGTCATTATGGCATTCGTCCCCACTATTAAAATTGAAATATGAGTAAAAAAATTATCCGCACCCAAAACGCACCTGCACCTGTAGGGCCATATAATCAAGCGATCGCAACTTCTGGACAAATGATTTTTGTAGCTGGACAAATTGCCCTCGATCCCCACACAGGGGAAATTGTCGGCAGTGGAGATGTTGCCAAACAAACTCAGCAAGTCATGAATAATATTGAAGCGATTTTAAAAGAAGCTGGTGCTAATTGGGAAAATGTAGTCAAAACTTCAGTATTTTTAACCGATCTAGGTACTTTTGGTACTGTCAATCAAGTTTACGCCCAATATTTCGATGAAGCAACCGCTCCCGCCCGTGCTTGTGTTGAAGTATCTCGTTTACCCAAAGATGTTTTAGTAGAAATTGAATGTATTGCCGTAATATAGCGGTTCTCAGGTTAAGGAGATACAGTCAAAACCCCGATCTCAGCTTTAATGAGGTAAGAAACAGATTGCTTTAAAAATCTTTTGATAAATTTAACCAATAAAAGATAAAAGAAACTTATATTGCATTTAGGTTGTCATCTATTGAGCTTATGTCTAAACTGAATATAGTTCAACTAGATAAGATTTCAATAACTAAACATCGATATGTCAAGCTTAACCGAAAAAAACAACTATCAATTGCCCAATCCACTCCGATTCATTCAAAAACAGTTTGATAACTTAGAAATTAAGTCAGAACAAGTAGCACGTCAAATTGTCAGGTTAATTCCTGCTCAATGTCCTTTTGCTCGTGAAGTTCGTTTGTTTGGTAGAGTTATGTTTCGCATTCCTCCACTTTGTAAACTAAATCCTCTTTACGAACAGTTGATGACTTTGAGATTTCGCGCACTTTGTTTTCTTGCCGAGCAATGTGGTGAAGATATTACAATCTACTGTACGTAAATAAAAAGCTAATTTGCCGTTGATTATGCTTTGAAAGGACTTAACCAAACAACTTTTCTGTTTTAATGTCAGTAATTGTAGCGAATATTCATTTTCAATTAATTTACTTCAATTAAAGTTGGTTATGTTCGTTAAGTTTTCCTCACTACATCTTCAAAAGTAGTAATAGTGAATCAACACTAACAATTAACGAGCGCAATCATTAAAAATATTTGTCACAATAAAAAAATTGTTCGCTCAAACTGACTACTATGAGACAACCACCTGGCCCTCCAAATTCTCGCTGGTTGAGAAAGTTACGTCTGTTTAAGTTTATTTTTCAGCCTTTAGAATACTTTAACGAAAACTATCAGCGTTATGGCGATATTTATCAACTTGGCAGACAAAACTCTCCTCCTTTTGTGGTTCTCAGTAATCCTCAAGCGATTAAAGAAGTTTTTACTACTCCATCCGAACAGTTTGAAATTGGTAAAAATAATACCGATTTAAAATTTCTAGTCGGCGAAAACTCTTTAATTATTCAAGATGGGGAATTTCATCAACGTCAAAGAAAGTTGTTAATGCCTGTTTTTCATGGAGAATGTTTGCAAAGTTATGGCGAACAAATAATTGAAATTACTAAACAGGTAACCAATCAATGGCAAACAGGAAAATTGATCCGAGTCCGCACCTATATGCAAGAAATTACTCTGCGAGTGATTTTACAAATTGTCTTTGGACTCAACTCTCAACAATCGCGTTACGAACAACTGCGACAACTTCTTTGTGCTTGGTTAGAGATCATCAGTTCTCCTTTAAGTTCTAGTTTAATTTTCTTTGAATTTCTCCGCCAAGATTGGGGTGCATCGAGTCCTTGGGGTCGTTTTGTTCGTTTAAGAAAACAAATCAAAGAGTTACTGTACGAGGAAATTAAAGCGCGTCGAGAACAACAACCAATAGGCAATGATATTTTAAGTTTACTTTTAGCCACAACCGATGAATCTGGCAAACCCATGACTGATGAAGAAATTCATGATGAGTTAATCACCATGTTGATGGCAGGTCATGAAACTACTGCTTCTGCGTTAGTTTGGGCATTATATTGGGTTCATTATCTTCCTCAAGTTAAAGAAAAAATACTTCATGAATTAAATGAATTGGGTGAGGAAAGAACTTGGCATCAAATCGTTCAATTACCTTATCTCAACGCTACAATTGCCGAAACCTTAAGAATTTATCCGATTACGACTGGTACATTTACTCGTAGATCGAAAGCACCTTTACAAGTTTTAGATTATCAGTTTCCCGCAGGAACTGCTTTTGGTATTTCTATTTATTTAACTCATTGGCGAGAAGATCTTTATCCTCAACCCGAACTATTTCGACCAGAACGTTTTTTAGAAAGACAGTATTCGCCTTATGAATATCTGCCTTTTGGTGGTGGAAATCGCCGTTGTTTGGGTTCAGCTTTGGCACAAATGGAAATAAAACTAGTGATTGCAAGCATCTTATCCGATTGGCAACTAGCACTAACTAATCATCTTCTTCTCAAACCAGTGCGACGAGGATTAACTATTGCTGCCCCTAATAATTTTAAGATCAAAGTATGCGATCGCTTTAATAATTAGTAATTTTGTTCTGTAGAGTCAAGCGCAGTAACATTAATTATTTCAATCTAGAGTAAACTACTCAAACTAATTATTTAAATCGCCTATTGATTTTATCCTCTTTTGTTGTATTATTGTATTGTTGCGTTATTCATAACGTAAGCCAAGACATATTAAGGATTTTTGTCCTCCTATGAACCAGTCCCCAAGGGCTGAGTGTGTCTATTTGTAGGAGGAAATGAATGTCTCTACTCGGTTTACGTTTTCGTCATTGCGCTTCTCGCCTTCAAGTTCTCGATTACCATCATCCAGATTTAGCTTTTGAAAAAGTTTCTGCTTTAGTCACTACCCACCTACCCAACCAATGGTTTGATGCAATCGCTCGCGGACAAGACCCAGACGATCCCTACACTGTTTGGGAACTACTTCATCTAGATGCAGTAATTAATCTAGAAAACTGGCAGGGCAAGTTCACTCGCGTGGGAGTATCTCTAGTCGCAGAAGAAAACCAAGCTTATCGCATTCTTAAGCAAGCTCGACAACCCGCTTTTAATCGGGTGCGCCATTGCCTTAAAATTTATCGCTATTGGGTATTTTGTGTCGAGCCGAAGTACTTTCCCAGTGATGGGGAATGGGTAGATATTCTCTACAGCGAGATTGATCGACCAAATAGGGAAAGCGGTTGCCAGTCGATCATTTTGTAAATAGGATACTAGGATACGATGTCCTCTTACCAAGAGTGAGAGGATATCGCTCACCTATTGATATTGCCGAACTAAATTCAAAGCAGACTGATGATGTTTGGCTACTAATTGGGGAGGAGATAAAACTACGGCTTTGTCTGAGTAACGATTAACCCAAAAACTAAATTCCTCTAAAGAACGAGGTGGTAATTTAATTAAATAATCGAGATAGGTTGGTTTACCTGTCGTAAAATCTAATTTTCCTTTTCTAATTTTCTGTTGGGGATGGCGTAATTCTCCTTCTTCAATAAAATTACTAACGGGAGGAAAAAAACGAACTTTAATCTCGATAAATTCTAATTTACCCTGCAATTCTAATTGTTGTTGTTGTCCATCACCTAAATTTAATCCCCAACCATTATTTAATAATTGATGGGCATTTTGTAGGCTTTGTTTTTGTGCTGCTATTCCCCTACCACCAGGAGTTAAAATTTCTAAATGATTTTTAAATCGATTAACTCTGCCGATTGCTAACGTGCGATCTCGCCCTTGGCGAGGCGCGTAGCGATCGCTTGCATTTTCATAGAGTAAATACCAAGCAATATCATAGTAAATTAACTGTAAGGGAAAAACAGACATCAGACCGATTTTATTATTGCCATAAAGATCGACACTGCGAGAAATTTCAATCGCTTGTCCTTGAATAATTGCCTGTTCTAATAAATTAATTTGATGAAATAAAGTATGGCGATATTCTCCTTTACTCATCATCTCTTCTGGATCTGTATGATTAATTGCTCGATTGAGATGTTGTCTGACGGGATAAAAAAAGTCTTGCTCTCCTTCAAATTCAAATCCTCGTAATCTAAGTTTGAGAGTATAATAAATTTGCCTTAATTGAGGATCGCCTTGATAAATTGCTTGGGATTCTAGTGCATTAAAAGCAGCTTTTAATTGATATTTATCCATCACTCCCGTACCTAGATAGTAACCCCAACGGTACATTCTTTGCTCTAAAATCTGATAATCTCTGAGGAGTTCTAAATCTTTTCTAATTGTTGGGATGGCAGGATAATTTTCGGGTAAATTAATTCCTATTTCTTGAGCTAAATTTCTCAAAGCAGTTTGAACCAATTGTAAGGCGTTATGATGATTTCGGTGAGGGGCTGACACTTGAGGTTTCTTCAAGTCCTTGTACGTCCCGTCGAGTTGAAGTTCTTCATCGCGACAACCAATCCCGGGATATTTAAGTAAGGTAGCAATTAAAAGTAATAATCTCTCTAAAGCTTGAGGATTGAGATAGCGATTTATTTTGGTTTTTTGAGACATTAAATTCAATTATTTTTAGCAAAGAACTACTCGATCTAATTAAGATTGTCAAATTAAAACTGATATTAGTTTTGAAGATTAATAAATTCAGTAAGGCCCGATCTGATTATACTTTGATGATTTAATTTTCTGTTCAGTAAATATTGGTATTTCGATGATTTAAATAAAAAAACTAATTAAATTTAGATAAATATAAGAAAATTATTTTTTTGATTACTGATGTATTTATCAACTCGCGCAGCTATTGTCAGAAATTTTGCCACAGCCATAGTTAATGGAGCAATTACTTTAATTTTACTCCTCATTGCACCTTTGGGTTTAGCAGCAGTTATTAGTAATACTTTTTTAGTGACTGTAGCAAGTTTTTTTGTTAGTACTTTGAGTGATTCAATGGTATCTTGGTTGTCTGCTTCGCCGAGACATAACAGCTTTTCTCCATCTTCTCAAGACATTAACATTACTTACCAAGGAAAAATCAAAAACACAAAAAATAAAGAGTAAAAAAGAAATTATCAATGATAAGTGCTAAATAATGAGTTTTTTAATTCCGCGTTCATCGTTCCTAATTCATCATTATTTTCTTCATTACTATTTATATTTATTTTTAAATGAAAACTCTCTATATTTCTCAGCAAGGTTGTTACCTTTCCCTCAAAAAAGAAACCTTAATTGTCGAACGTCAACGACAAATTTTAACTGAGGTACAAATTCCTCTAGTCGAACAAATCTTGATCTTTGGTAAATCTCAAATTACTACTCAAGCAATTCGGGCTTGTATTTGGCAAAATATTCCCATCGTTTATCTTTCGAGAATGGGTTATTGTTACGGTCGTCTTTTACCTTTAGAAAAAGGATATCGTCAGCTAACTCGCTATCAACAGCAACTATCTCATGGTGAAAGATTAGCAGTGGCTAGAGAAATTGTCATCAGCAAACTAAAAAATAGTCGTGTTTTGTTACAGCGACAGCAGCGTAAAAGAGATTTAATTAGATTATCGCAGGCGATCGCGAGTTTGGATTACCTAGTTACTAAAGCTAAGAACGCAAATAATACAGAACAACTACTAGGCTATGAAGGTGCGGGGGCTGCTAGTTATTTCTCTGCCTTGGGCGAGGTAATTACTAATCGAGATTTTGTCTTTGTCGCCCGTTGTCGTCGCCCACCAGGGAATCCCGTTAATGCCCTTTTTAGTTTTGGCTATCAGGTACTTTGGAATCATTTACTGGCTTTAATCGAACTCCAGGGATTAGACCCCTATCAAGCTTGTTTGCATCAAGGTACGGAACGTCATGCAGCTTTAGCTTCCGATTTAATTGAAGAGTTTCGCGCCCCAATAGTCGATTCTTTGGTTCTTTATCTGGTCAATCGGAGGGTGATGAATGTAGAAGAAGATTTTACTTATCATCAAGGCGGTTGTTATCTTAATGATTCTGGACGCAAGAAATATTTAAAAGCTTTTGTACAACGGATGGAAGAGAAGTTGCAAACTGATGCTGAAGAAAAACAACCCAGATGGGATTTGTTAACCCAACAAGTCAAGTTGTTTAAACAGTTTGTCTATCAACCTACTCAGCTTTATCGTCCTTATTTGATTCGATAATCAATTAGAAATTTAGCAAAAAATTAACTGAGAATGTTTAAAATCTATTATTTTGCGGTTCGTAAGAAATTATCGCTTGTTCTAAAAGTTTATGAATCTGTGACATTAAACTTGCTTCAGTTAGGGAAGAAAAATGTTGTTGGGATATAAAATTGAGAAAGCTTAAAACTCGTTCTTCCCATTCTCGTTGAGTGTTTGTTTTCCAAGCTTGAAAAACTTCTTCTTTTTCCAATTTAAGTAAGCGATGAAAAATTAAATTACGCCACTCTCTAGTATGCCTAAAAAAGTATTGCCAATCAGGATTTGTGTTAATTTTTGGAAACTTGGCTGTGAGGATATTATCTAATTTTGTGCCATAAAGATAAATTTCATTTCTTGGTTCAAAAATCCACTGAAAATTTCTTAATTCAGGAAATTGAGAATCTTGACAGACAGTTCTTGTTAAAGCAGGAGATACAATACCAGATTGTTGCCTGATATAAGTAATATGAGGACGATATTGCTCAATCACCCATTCCGTAATCAGTCCTTCTACAGCTCGAAAACTATGAAAGAAAGCTTCAATGGTATTTCCCTGTTTAAAGCGAATAACGCCGAGATAAGCTGATTCATAGGCTTTTTGCCACCACGATTGAAGTCTTGACTGCTCCAGTGTATCGATTCCTTGAGCAAATCCCTGAAAATCTGCCCTATTCCAACCAATAGCAGCATCAAGCAAATCTCGAATCTTCAAGATTTTGTCATCTTGAGAGTTACGCCAGTAAGGCAGCAAAATTCGCCAAACTCCAGCATAATCGCATCTGTTTAAAAGAGCTAAAGATTCTTTTTGTTTGCGCTCCCATAAATAATTAGTTCCTTGAAATGGTTGAGTATATTGAGAAGGTTCGCCTCGCCTGTTTAGCTTCGTATCTTGAATAAAATCATAAAAGTAGGTATCTTCTCCAAATCTACTTAGAGCAGTCACTCGTGAAGCTTCTGCGGATTGACCGATTCCTCCTTTGAGGCAAAGAATTACTTTAGTTTCTTCTGGGAGCGTTCTGCCAATCTCCCTCCAGGTATTTTTCCACCAACGGAACATCTGTTCAAAGTCCGCCGGATTTTCACCGTTGATACCTTGTTCAATAATCTCAATAGAAACTGGATGATGTTGTTCAATCCACAATTTAATTATTCGAGCAGCATAAAGAGTATCCTTACTCCTAAATTCAGCAGCAATATTATCAGGTTGGTTAGTGGCTACGAGATAAATTTTTCCTAAATTTTGATGCTTATCTGCTAACAATTTACCCAAAATAATAGGCTGTAAACAATCTTTATAGTCTTCCCAAGATTCAACAAAATATTCTGTCAGTAAGCGAAAGTCACATTTCTCCAGCTTTAATTCTTTCTGAACTAAAGCCTGTTCGCTGATAGTATCGCCATCGGGAGAGCGATCGTTGCCAAGATTGTGCCATTCGCCGTTCGAGACGCGAAAAGCGAGATCCCGAGTACCGATAGTAGCCACAAGAATAGATTTAGGAGGCATAAGTTGAACTATTGAAAGGGAAAAATTTGCGCGTAATTTTCTTTTGAAGGATGAGTGCGTAATTCGTCTAAATACCTTTTTCTCGGGTCTTGAGTAGCCCCAAACACCGTGACGACTTGGTAATCACCTAAATCAGCAATCCAGACGGGGGAAGGTTTAACACCACTTGCTACCTTTCCGCATAGATTGCCATCGTAATTGTTGTTGTATTTTAAATTTGGAGAATGAAGTCTTGCCAAAGCATAAGGTTTATTAAAATCTTCGTCACCAGAACAGACTACAATACGACAGTTATTATCGATCGCTTCCTGCCATTGTTGACGGCTAACCGAACCAACTGTTTTAGGAGAACGATAATTGATATCGATCTGAGTTATTTGACCCAATGCCTCGTAGAATTTTTTTAGTTTATTCTGAAATAACTGTTGAAATTCTCTAACAGTTTCTGGTTCATACCAAAAAGATTTAGGGTTTTTTAAATCTGCATCAACAGAAAAAGTAGAACCACGAAACCAAGGTGCATATTCTCGATTTTGCCGAGAATAACAGGGTCTTCTCGCACCTTGTCCGATACCGCCAAGGTTAAACATCATCCAGGTTAGATTTTTTAACAGCGATGAAATTGCTTGAGTTTTATCTTGAGGTGTGGCTATAGAATGGGATAAAGTCAGAATACCTTGTTGTTTGCCACGTCGCTCGTTATCTTTTTTTGGTTCTGGTTGAATTAATTTGCCATTAATAATATTTATTCTTACCCAACCTAACTGCTGTTTGGGATTAATCGCACCAAAAATTTTACCTTCCCAATTTACCACTTGTTCGGCAGGAAAAACTCCTAGAGCAAAAGCCCGAAACCAATAGCGCAGCATTGATTTAAAAGCAGTTGGACGCACTTCGGGAATAGCAATAGTAGCAGATTTTAGTTTGCCATTTTTGTCTGTTTTGAAACTACCATCTTTATTTGTTTGAAATGGTTGTTTGACATTATTAAATTCTTGATTACCGTGAATTAATTGTCCTTCCAAAGCAAACTTAACGTGAAAGAATTCATAACTAGATTTAGTTTTATCTCCTATAACTAACCGTCCATAACCAGTATTAATTTGCGACCCAATACCAGCTTGTAAACCTGAAATTAACCAATGTTTTACTTTGTTTAAAATTTCCTTATCCTGACAATTACTAGATAAACGTAAACCAATCAAGAAATCAGACTTTTGCAGAGATAAAAAGACATTGGGGTTAGACCCGTATTGAGGTTGTTTGTTTTCATCCCATTTCCAAATATTATTTGCCATATCCATACTCAAACCACCAGTTTTACTGGGTAAAGGATAGGCATCGAGAAAAACTATTTTACCCGCACAATCTTCTGCTTTATTTGTTTCAATAGAACCAAAGTAAGGGGCTACTTGTTGTTCTGCTGCCGACCATTTAATGTTTTCGGTGGCAACTATTTCTCTAATTGCCTGAGTTCTAGCTACACCGCGAAGGGTACTGGCTGGAATATAAGGCATTCCCAAAGCATCAAAAGCGGGTAATAAAATACTTTCGGGTCCGCGATGTCCGCCAACACGAATACGCCAGGGGCATTTGACTATAAAGGTATTTTCTTTCCCTGCAATTAATTCGGTACGTTGATTTAATTGCTTCAGGCGATCGCAATAATTGGCATTTTCTTGTGCTATTTGTAATATCTGTATCTTAGTCGCGTCTTTATATTCTCTTTCTGGTTCGCGCATCCAACGCAAGTATTCGACAAAACTAGCTGTAGAGTTTGGTTGGGGTTCATTATCGGAGTTTAGCCAAGGTGAAGGAGGTTCGTTATTTCCTTCATTATTATTTCTTCTATTTCCATGACCGCCGTTATTTCCTCCACCATTATCATTGAAAGATTGTGGTTTGTTACTAACTTGCGATTTAGGTACTGGTTTATTTGGTCTTTGAGGACGTTGAAGAGGTTGAGGAGACATTTTGGATCGTAAATAATAAATGATGAGTAATCGTAGGGGCGATTCGCGAATCGCCCTTACAAGATAGATTTGTTTTAAGCATCGCCTTTGACATCGCTATAAATGGCGTTTGCCCAAAAACTAAATTCTTGTGCCAGGTTTAATCCCAGTCCAGTCAAACCCAGATAATCATCGGCTTTAAGTTGCTTGAGGGAATCTAAACCTTTATTACTAGCTAAATCTTTAACTGAAGAAAGAAGTTGCAGACATTCAAAGTATTTTTTGACCACATCTTCTCTACCTTTTTTGGTCATATCTTGTTTTTCTGTCGGCTTATCATTCTGGTTTAAAATTTGTTCCTCTGCTTTTAATCGCATCATGCCCCAAGTAGCAAGATAAGTGTAAAGTTCGACTGCTTGGCTTTTTTGTGCTTTAAGACGAGAATTATCGTTACTATTATGGTTACGCAACTCTTGTAAAGCTTCGTATACGGGAGTGCTGAGAGTTCGGGGGTCGAAGGTTTGCATAGACTTTAAATAAATGATGAATGATAAGCGATCGATTATGAATATCAATTAGTTTGCTGAAGCTAGCCACTGTTGAACAAAGCCTCTTCCTAAGCTTTCTTGTCCGCCAATTTGTAAGATTTCTTGTTTGGCTAGTAACTGAGTGAATTCTTGATGTATTTGAGATGCTGTACCATTAGCAGCCGAGGTAGTTCCCCAGGTAAAATACATTAAAGTGTCAGGAGGAATGGCTTCTTCGTAGCGAAAACCACCATCAACAGTTTTGTTTTCGTCGAGTTTAATTTTGACCTGTCGCCACAGACTCATTTGAATTAAGGTGGCACAATGTTTGTCGGGAAGTACTATCGCTCTTTCAATCGTGTTAGATTGAGAAGTCTGGGGAATAAAATCTTGCCAGTTTTGCCATTGCTTTAATTCGTCTGCTTTGAGAATGGCATCTTTGAGATAAACAGCCGAGTTTCCATTGAGAAAGTTACAACTATATTCAACTGGAATCCGATCCAATTTACCTGTAAACCTAGCCCACCGTTTTAATAACATCGGGCAACTAACCCAAACTACTCCATGACTCAAGGAAGGTACGGGAAGCCAAAGTAAAGCACCATCGCCAATCCAAATATTTCCCTGTTCTAATTGGCTAGTATTTTCTAAATCCGTACCAAAGAGTTTAAATTTTTGGTCTTTGTCTTCTACACTAGCTCTTAATCTGCCACGAATGCTGCTAGAAGGAATATAAGGAAAATTGGTATGAGATTCACGGGCAATTCCTAACAAATTACCTTCTTGAGTAGTTCCGCCTGTATGTAGGGGAGAAAGTAAATAAAGATATGTGTAATTAATGGTCATAATGGTTGTTTTAGTTATTTAAATAAGAAATCCATAATAATTCGGAATAACCTAGCGATCGCCAGCGTTTAACTTTATTTGGTGCTTCATCTGTATCTTGAAACAGAATATCTGGTCGATTTAGGTAATAAACACTACCAGCCGGGGCAGCAAATACTTGAGGTGCAGGAATACTTTTTAAGGATGAAGGATGAGTGCTGAATGATGAATTTTTTGATTCCGCATTCATAATTCCTAATTCATCATTATTCTTGTCCTCATCTCTAACTCTTCCACTAATCGGTAAAGGTTGGGCGGTTGCTACACTAACTAAGTTGCCTTCTTTTTGATTGGAATTAACTGTATGGGCTAGTTTCCACTCCCAAGGATAGGGTTGGCAAACTGCTTTTTGGTCTTTATGGATGCGTTCAAACACTCCAGGAGTAATTAAATAAGCTAAAGATTTACCTCCTGCTTCATAGTTGCGTTGGGATTGCTGTTGTAATTTTTCCCATTGTTCGCTTAATTCGGGACATTCTTCGACTAATACCCGATGCCCTTCTCCTCCCAGTCTCATAGAGGTAGGGGTATTAGGTATTTTTTTATCTATACCAATAGCTAAACTCCAACCTGAATGCAGACGAATGGCATTTTCGACAAAGTAACCATCGGCATCTTTTACCTGACGAGTACCCGAATCCAAACAGTTATGAGAACGAGTTTCTACTGACCACGGTTGAGGCTTTTCTCTCTCTTGACATAACCAATCTTCGGATTTTAATTCTTTGTTATCTAATAGTTTAGTAATTACAGAATAAGGTAAATAGTTTCGTGGTTTTCGTGCAATGTTATTTTCTTTTTCCTCCTCTTCATCTGGAGCTTTTTTTAACAAAGGGGCAGGAGAAAAACGATTCCAAATCATTTGTCGATAGGGTGAGTCTTTATCCAACCAAGTTAAGGGATGGAGCAAATTTTTACCAACATAATTAAGGGGGCGAGGCAAATAAAGTTTCTGTTGATAACAAAGAAAAACACCTTTTAGAGTTATTTTTTGGTCATTATTTAATAATCCTCTAATTGCTCCTGCGATCGCGTGTCCGTTAGGAGGAAAGACACTTCCAGCCCAGGCTCTTTCTCCTGGAGTAAAAGGTTTAGCATCGCGGAATAATAATATGTCTAACGGCGTGAGAGTGTACCAGAGCATAAAGTAATAAGTAATAGGTAATAAGATTTTTTTGATATTTTCAGAGATGGTTTGCCAAATTTTTAATCTTGAAATATTTTTAGTTTTCAATTACTGACATTTTGCTTATTCAATAATTGATTTTTACTAGTGCCTATTTCCTGTTCCCTACTTTTCTATTTCTCAAAGTAAATGCTGCTAATTTGAGCCAATTTTTTATTTCTAAATCTCGGTGTTTATCGCTCGGATTATAAGTAAATAACTTACTTAGTAAATCGCTTAGCTTTATAGCAAAAAGATCGCGAGAATCTAAATTATTTTTAAATATATTTCTTCGTTCACAAAATGCTTTCGTCCATTGTTCAATTGCTTGCTGGGGTGAGGGATGTTGTGACCAAATTTCAGCAGCTTGTTCAAAAATTGCCCAGTCTAATTCTTGATGTTTTTGAGCAAATTCTACTAACTCACGCCAACAGTTAAAAACATTAAATTTAGCGGTAGCTTTTAAAATATTACCGTTGCCATAAATAGCTCGAACTTGAACCGCATCTTTTTGTGTTTTTTTATCATTAGGAATATAGTAATGTTCTTTTGCTTCTTCTTCAGCCTCCCAAAGATTTTCTAAAGCAATAGCTAGAGGTACGGAATGATGGGCGATAACAATACCAAAACTAATAGTTGCTTCCGATCCTAAAGTAAATAAAGGACGATTTAGTAATGATGAAGGATGAGTGCTGAATGATGAATTGTTTTTTAATTCCGCGTTCATTATTCCTAATTCATCATTTTTATATTGCCAATAATCTCCTTGACTAACAAACTCATTACCTGGGTCTTCTTGTCCTTTAAAACATTGACGAATATCCCACAGCCAACTATCCCATTCCCAAAGATTTGTATAGGCTAAAATATCATCGCCACCGCAATAAATCAGTCTGCCAGCATAGCGAGATTGAGTAAGATAGGGTACTAATTGATTGGCGAAATCGAGTAAGGAACGACTCAAGGCACTGTGGGTAGCCGGTCCCATTCTTTTGTCAACTTTGAGAAATTCTTTGACTGGTTGTTTTATTTCATCGGGAAAGTTATTAATTTTGTCTTGTAATTCTTGGGGAATATATTCTCGATATTCTTTTAATTTTGTTCCTTTTAACCACTCACTCATACTATCGCCATCACCAGCAGCAATTACGTACCAGTCGGTAGGGTTTTTACCAGGAGGAAAATGTTTAGTAATGGTATCTCTGAGTTTAGTCAGTTCTGCTTTTTTCTCATTAGTATCCTGAGAAGGAAAGTCTTCTATTAACCAACCAGAATTGATTAAGCGAGGGTTAGGTAAATTACGATGATATCGATTAATCCAGGGAATACCCCAAGCATTTTTGTTTTTATCTTCAGTTATTTTTTTTACCCAATCAAAGCGATCGCAAATTTCTTGACAAGCAGTTTGATAATATTTAATTACTTCTTCATCTCCAGTAATTTCTGCCTGTTTTAACCAACCAGCAACCCCAGAACTGAGGTCGGGATAGGTGAGGGATAAATCGGAAATACCTAAGATTTCTGGAAGTATTCTGTGTAAAACTCGCTTAACAACTTCAGTAGCGTTTAATTCTTCAATGCCATCGAATAAACCAAGGTTTTTTTCATGTTTCCAAAAGTTTTTAGTTTCTCCTTCGGTTGCCCAGTCAGATTGATGGTTATGCACAACCGAACCAATTCCAGAAATAGTAGAACGAGTACCAAAAGCAGTTGGCATTGACCAAGTACGGGCATTTTTGACTGCGGTTAGATTATACCGAAGGCGATCAAATATATTACCCCACCAAGAACCGACATTAAGATTGGGTTGCCTGGAGTAAGATTTAGAATCAGTTTCTGTTTTTTCTAATAAATTGAATACGGCTTTAAGAAATTCTGCCTCGTTAGTTTCAAATAAAGCTAATCGCTCTTTTAAATTGGTAAAATCATTTTGTTTATCGCACCACTGCTGATATTCGTCCTGTTGGCGTGGCGATTGAGTTAATTCTGTCTCTAAATTACCTATGGGTAAAGCTGTCCAATAGGTTTGCCATTGAGATTCTAGCCAACCTTCCCAAGTATGGGGGTTAATTTCTTTCCAGGTTGGATTCATATTTTGTAGAAACTTTAATGATTTAGTTCCTAATTTTTCCCACTCTTTTTCTAAAACCTGTTTGGCATATTGAGTCGCTGCATATATAGGATTATCTTTAATTTCATCTCCTTGTTTACCATTGTCTGGGAGAATCATGACAATGACATTGGGAAAACCAGCAGTTAATAACTGTTGTGCTGTAGGTTTTTCAAGCCACTGACTAAATTCGGGATATTCTTCTAATAACCAATGATCGATTAAAGGTTGTTGATACAAACAAGGATATAAAAGTGTATCTGCGCCGTATTTTTTAGCCAATTCCCAAGAAACTTTGGCTGATAAATAATGCAGCAACCACGAACCAGCCCAAAAATCTCGCATCTTTCGGCTAGCTTTGACTAATTCTTGTACGGGAGAAAAAGTAAATACTATTAAATGAGGACGAGAACGAATAAAAGTTTGGTTTTTACGAGGATATTCTTCTTTGTGGCGATAATATCCTGCTAATCCGCCAGCCAGAGCCGAAGTAATACTGGTATGACTCCACAGGGAAGCATCGGGAAAACGGGTTTCGGCAGGAAGTAAGTATACTTCTAAAGCTTCTTTAGATAATAAGTCGGGATAACAACGCCACAGCCACCAATGTACTTGACGCGGATCTTGACAATCCTTAAATTAGGTTTAAAACTTCTAGTTCTTTCTGCTCTAAAAATTCTTTACGTCTACTTTGTTGTAATCTTTGATGCCATTGAGGTATTTGTATTTGTTGGGCTTTACCAGATAGTAAATGGTGAATTTGTAATCCGTTGTTTTGATAGCTAATGGCACTGTATTTAGGATCGAGTCTTCCTATAGTACTTCTATCACTTGCTGAAGCAATCAAATCGCATAGCCCAATATGTTTTAACCACGTGCTGTTAAGAGATTCGGCTTTGATCGGATTTAAAGATTCATATTCGCATTTAAGTTTTGGGGATTTCCATCCTGCCATACATTGTAGAATGTACCATTGTCCTTCTCTACCTAAATCTTGTGTATGAGATAAAGCTTTCAAACCTGGGTCGTGAAGTAAACCCCAGATTTTAGCTTGCCAGTAAAGTTCTGTCATGAACTTATGTTGCTCTGCATCAAATTGCTTTTCAACTCTAACTGAGTCATTTTAAATAGTCGAGCAAGTAATAATACTGAAGTAAATATCTTTGGATAGCTTGAACTTTAATCTAGACAAAGGTTTTAGCTAATTTATCCAGACGATTAACAATATCTTCTTTGACTTGTTTTTATTTAAAAAACTTAATATCCTAGATTTAATTCTTCATCCCTTCAAAAAAACCTTGTTACTTTATGTAATTGTTTATGATATTCCTTGTGATAAAAGAAGAAAAAAAGTTGCTGATTTGCTAGAAGGATACGGTACACGAGTGCAATATAGTGTTTTTGAATGTGTTTTGCGAAAAGAACAATATCATCAACTTTGTTCTCGTCTTAAAAAAAGGATCGAGTTGCAAGAAGATAGTATTAGAATTTATCCTCTAACGCGCCATACTCTTGATAAAGTTGAAACCTGGGGAGTAGGAACACCAGTTACTTCGCCTCCTGGTTCGATTATTGTGTAATTAAATTGATTGCGAACGATAACAAAAATGTCTGAAACCTTTATTCTTTGGTAATGAGCCTCGAACTATTACTATGACTAGCTTGTAGCTTTTTCTTTTGTTCTTTTTTACTGTTTCGGACTCTTTGAAAGTCTATCATTCGCAAACATACTCTGGACATCAGACTGTATCTGGGTTTTAATGAAGGGACTCTATCTTTTGTAGAGAAACTAATTGAATGGAAACCTTGGTGACAAAATAATTAACGTTTCTGCCCATTTCAGCCATTCTCTATCTTTTGTAGAGAAACTAATTGAATGGAAACCGGAGTAAAACCCCAGCTTCCCATTGCCATTCAAGTTCTCTATCTTTTGTAGAGAAACTAATTGAATGGAAACAACGGTTAAGTTTCCAATTACGCCAGGATCGCTATAACCTCTATCTTTTGTAGAGAAACTAATTGAATGGAAACAAAGAGCCGAGAACGACATCAGGACGGGAGGGACTTACCTCTATCTTTTGTAGAGAAACTAATTGAATGGAAACCAAGCAACACATTCTTGTGTTTTTTTCCAAGGGTATTCTTCGCCAACTCTATCTTTTGTAGAGAAACTAATTGAATGGAAACCTAAAATTTTTCTGAGGTCTTTCGATAAGTCTGACGCCTCTATCTTTTGTAGAGAAACTAATTGAATGGAAACCTTTTAAAATCTCTTGGGAAAGCGATCGCCTTCTTTGGATTCTCTATCTTTTGTAGAGAAACTAATTGAATGGAAACTCGTCGTGGATTTTTTGAATATCTTCGGAGCTCGACTTTATCCAATCAAGCAGCATAAATAGCCAGATCTCTCAAACGATTGAATAAAGAACGAGGGACTTTTATGATGTCAGTAGG
This sequence comes from Stanieria cyanosphaera PCC 7437, assembly GCF_000317575.1. NCBI lineage: Bacteria > Bacillati > Cyanobacteriota > Cyanophyceae > Pleurocapsales > Dermocarpellaceae > Stanieria > Stanieria cyanosphaera. The sequence continues at coordinate 535,218 of NC_019748.1, forward strand.
TTTAGATGATATCGAAAAAGTGCTAGCCCACAGAAATCGGCGTACTAAAGCTAAGGCATCAGAAAAAGTAGGTAGAGATTTAACATACCAACTTTTTTGTCTAGTAGTCCAAGTAAAATTGGCTTGTAAACGATGAGCCAAAAGAGTAACTAGAGAAAAAAGTCCTAAAATAAGAGGGGTGGTGCGTGCAATTGCTAAATCTGACCACTGACGTTGAGTTTCCATACCCAAGTGTCTTCTAGCTTCTTCAAAAGTTACTTCTATTTGCCAACGACGCGAAAACCATTCAAGAATCTGTTGAGATTGATATCTTTGATTGGTACACAACAGAGCTTGTGGTCTAAATTTATCTAAAGGGTCGCGGACTAAAACCCAGCGAATTGGCACAACAGGTAGTCCAGTATGATACCAGACAGCTACCCCAGTTGACATTTCAACTGGGCGATTTGCTTCTCCATACCAATTAGATAGTGTAATTTTTGACCATTGTGTATCAGCATCAATGAGAATTTGTTCCAAGTTAGGCAATCTTGTTCCTTTAAGACGAGGACGACCCATAGTACCTGTAGGTCTTGATGGAGCAGGTTCATAAAGAGCAGCATCCAAGCGTAAACGGGTAATCATTGAAGTAGAAGTAGTTTGGCTCACTGAGGAAAGTAATTCTAGACAGGTAAAACTACTATCTGCCACTACTACCAGTTCTCGATTCCAAAGCCATCGTCTAACTTGAAAAATCATCTGTCTTGCCCAATCAGTTAGTTTTTTGTGTCGATGTTGTAATTGCTGATGATAACGCTCAGACGGAGCTAGTGTTGTAAAAAACGGTAATCCCCAAACCTTTTTTGCCCAAGGGATTTCCACAAGCAACATCATTGACAACCAACGTAAACCACTAACCTTAACAAAGTGACTATGACTTGACCTGACTGGGTCGCGATAAATACCTTTAGCTTTTATTTTCTTGCCTTTTCGACGTTCTATCGTATCGTCTATTCCACAGACAACTATGCCACAAGGAATAAATGTCATGACTAAGGTTGTTAGTAGTATTTTGCTTGCTTGAAGGTTTGACCAAACTGCACGATTTAATACCCGATGATAATTCTGGAAGTTAGACTCAGCAGACAATCCCATCACTTCTAATATTGAAGTTACAGTTCTTTTTCCTGTGGCTAAAATCGCACCAATTAACATGATTTGAACGTAGTTCCAAACCTTTTTAGAAAACAGACCAGCAAAAGGTAAAAGAATACTAATAATTTCAACGGGTAAATTAAAACTCATGCTTCGAGCCTAACGATACACTCAAAAATACTGTATCGTTGTTCGACCTCACTTTTCTCTCACAATGGATAAAGTCGAGCGGAGTCGATGTTCTCTATCTTTTGTAGAGAAACTAATTGAATGGAAACAAAGAAACCCCTTGATAAAGGGGTGCCGTATTACCAAAATCTCTATCTTTTGTAGAGAAACTAATTGAATGGAAACATTGTCCCGACACGAGAATTAATGCCTGGGATGGTTTTGGAACCTCTATCTTTTGTAGAGAAACTAATTGAATGGAAACTTTGGGTCTAATTGCTTGGCAATCTCGGCAATTCTCTCTCTCTATCTTTTGTAGAGAAACTAATTGAATGGAAACACCAAATTTCATGCTCCTGTTGTGTTATGGGGTTATTTTCCTCTATCTTTTGTAGAGAAACTAATTGAATGGAAACTTTTTTGTTTAAATATTCTGAGATTAATTGTCGTCATCTCTATCTTTTGTAGAGAAACTAATTGAATGGAAACTGAAATACCTGCCTAATCCCCCAAAGTGAACTGGGTCTAGAACTCTATCTTTTGTAGAGAAACTAATTGAATGGAAACGAAAATGATTACAACTTACAACTTTTAGAAAAAGAACTCTATCTTTTGTAGAGAAACTAATTGAATGGAAACTTTTTTGTTTAAATATTCTGAGATTAATTGTCGTCATCTCTATCTTTTGTAGAGAAACTAATTGAATGGAAACCCGAACCATTCCCAGACTGAGATAATATTCATCCAGTAGATCTCTATCTTTTGTAGAGAAACTAATTGAATGGAAACAATAGTCTTTATAAATTTGTTCCGAGTCAAAGTTTTTTTCTACCTCTATCTTTTGTAGAGAAACTAATTGAATGGAAACCTGATAGTCTCCGTATCCAGGTATATCCTTACAAGCCACTTTCTCTATCTTTTGTAGAGAAACTAATTGAATGGAAACCGCCAAACACTTAAATATAGCTGAAGCAGCAATTATCAAACTCTATCTTTTGTAGAGAAACTAATTGAATGGAAACACTGTGTTTAAATCTGCAATGCGGAATAGTTTATCGACATCTCTATCTTTTGTAGAGAAACTAATTGAATGGAAACTAGCACTGTCGATAATCCGTAGTATGTGTACTGTAACTCTATCTTTTGTAGAGAAACTAATTGAATGGAAACTGCCTTTTATTAGTAGTAGCCTCATACACTCTATTTACTCTATCTTTTGTAGAGAAACTAATTGAATGGAAACTAGATATTTGCATTTTGCATTTTGCCTTTTGACTTATCTAACTCTATCTTTTGTAGAGAAACTAATTGAATGGAAACTAGACAACTATTGGGATATACCGCTACTAAATCTCTTCTGACTCTATCTTTTGTAGAGAAACTAATTGAATGGAAACCTTCGTTAATTTTCTAAATACACAGTGGTACTAGCTATTTAATACATCTTTACGGGATAATAGAAAACATAACTCTACACTCCTCGATCTCAAGGAAAATAAACCACAGTGAAAAAGTTAATTAGCGGTCTTGATAAGTTTCGTCATACTTATGTACCCACCCACCAACAACTTTTAGCACAACTTTCTCATGGTCAAAAACCTAGAGTCCTGTTTATTACTTGTTCCGATTCACGAATAGATCCAAACCTCATTACTCAAACAGATGTAGGGGAACTGTTTGTGATTAGAAATGCAGGTAATATTATTCCTCCCTATGGTGCAGCTAACGGAGGTGAAGGAGGTACGATTGAATATGCTATCCATGCACTGGGGATTGAACAAATAGTAGTGTGTGGACATTCTCACTGTGGTGCAATGAAAGGATTGCTGAAACTTAATGAACTACAGGCTGAGATGCCTTTAGTCTATGACTGGTTAAAACACGCAGAGTCTACTCGTCGTCTGGTGAAAGAAAACTATTCCAATTATCAGGGCGAAGAGTTAATGGAGATTATGGTAGCAGAAAATGTTCTGATTCAGATCAATAATCTCAAAACCTATCCAGTTGTCCAAGCTAAATTGCATCAAGGTAAACTACAAATCTACGGTTGGATTTACCATATTGAGACTGGAGAAGTTTTAGCTTACGATCCAGAAACTCATACTTACGTTTCTCCTCAAAGTCAATTACCAGATTACAGAAATAAAAGTCTTTTCCCAAATAATAAATTTCAAAGTACTAATGCCCCTCCCGTTGCTTGCGAATTATTAAAAAGTAAGAAGCAATCTTCCCAGTCAAATGGCGATGGTTGGTTAAATTTACAATCAATTGAGCAAATTAGGGAAGAATTAGAAGGTTTACTTGCGAATACTCCTCGATCCTCAACTGATGCAGCCCAAGCAATGCGATCGCTTGAAGAGCTATTTAATGAAGCGCGTCAATCAGGTATGAGTTCTAATGAACTACGAGGTTTTCATTACAGATTCTCTGAACCAATTCAAGTTTGGGCAAGAAAAATCCATAGCAGATAAATTGTTATTAGTTTGTAGGGTTTTGTTGCCATTCAGACAATTCTCTATCAACTGCATATTGCCAATTTCTGGAGACTAAAAGTACATTCAGACCGGTTTTTGTTCCTGAAACAGGGGTATAAGCATAAATCAATTCTTCATTGAGACTAGGTTGTCCTAAAAAAATTTCTTGAGTTGTTTGATTGTTTGATTCAATCATTATATGAGCAATGGGATTATCTAAACCATATTGACTCAAATCAGATTGAGGCACAGTAAAAATGCGATCGCTTTTTCCGTTGGTAATTAAATCTAATAAAAAAGCTATAGTAGCATCATTAGCAGGAACATTTTGAGGTTGTTTCATCTGCCAAGGTTGTTCATTTTTTCCTGTACGTTCAAATTCTAAAGTTTGGTTTGATTTTTGAATAATAATTTTATTAATTTGGGCTTCAGTTAAATTAAAAATTTGCTGTTGGTTTGTTGCTGAAATAGTTTTTTGTTGTTCCCCTCTAATTTCATAAAAATAAACCCAGCTACCAAGAATAGCTGCAAAAATAATTAATAAGCAAGTAGTTCTTTGTAGTTTCATAATTAATTTCAAGCATAATAAAGTATTTATTAGCAAGGTTTTAACCCATGCCGAATACAGCAAGGAAGATTGGAAACAAGATGATTGGTATTAGTGATTAATAACCTATTAATAGGATAATTATTATAAGTAAATTCGTTTTTTTTATTTTGTTAGCTAAATTCTCTTCTAGTTTTATTGTAAGTAAAATTAGCGAAAAACAATCAATTTTTACAAGATTAACTCCAAAAATTATTTGATATCAAAATTAAATTTAAAGTAATTATTAGCTAATTTTATGACTGATAAATACATTCAATTACTTCAACAATTTTCCCCTTGTAGTATTACCAGTGATGAAGAGTTAAAAGCTACTCAAACTCAAATAGATCGTTTACTTGATTGCCAGGAATTAAGCCCAGAGGAATCAGACTATCTTAATGTTTTGGGAGCATTAGTTTTTGAATACGAACAAGCTCAAGAACCCATTCCCGATCTTTATGGTATAAATTTATTAAAAGTTTTAATTAAAGAAAGAGAACTACGTCAAAAAGTCTTGTACCTATTTTTAAAACTGAGTCTATTGTCTCCGATATTTTAAATGGAAAAAGACCGTTAACTGTACGTCATATTCAAGAGTTAGCTCAATTTTTTAATCTTGCTCCTGCGGTATTTTTACCGACTGGACAAAATGAAAAAGCTATTGCTTAATATTAAAGTATTTTTCACATTAATGGAAATATAGTTAAAATTTTAGTTTTTTGTTGATAGTTAATTGTTTGTCCACCGATGAACACTGATAAACACAGATGTAGTAAAGACAATTCATGAATTGTCCCTACTCTGTTTATCTTCTCCGCCACCAGGTAAAAATCGCCATACCTAAAGCAATCATTGGCATAATAAATAAAGCCATCAGACTAATAATTCTAGCTTGTAAAGGAGCAAGATTAATCCGACGATTAGTGGGTTCTTTGGCACTAATAGATAAAGTTTGTTCGTCTTCTCCTGCTAACCAATTAATTGAATTAAGTAAAAGATCGCTATTTAATTGTTGTTGTAACCAACCATTGGTTGCAAAAGTGCTGCTTCCAAAAATTACTAAACGGGATTCTTTTGATTGAGCATTTTCTTTACGACTGAGGGCAAAAGCTAAATCTAAAGGACCTTTAATATCTGTGGCAGAATCAAATTGAAGTTGTTGATTTGATAAGTCACTTTCTGCCCAACTTTGTTCATTAGTAATGACTAAAGGTGTAGCTGTTATTCCTTCTTTTGGAACTATTTTTAATGGTCTTGATTCAGGAAAAATAGCAATATCTTGACCAAAATCTTTCGTAATAGGATGTTCACCATAATTATTAATTATTGGTGCAGCAGGACCTAGTCCTAAAATATTTCCTGCACCAGAAGCATCAATAACTAATCGACTATCTAACTGAATGCCCCAATCATCCAAGATAGGGGTTAAACCAGGGTCAGTTTCAGGTGGTAACATTAATAAAAGATTACCACCATTATTTAAATATTCTTGGATAATTTTTACTTCGGCAGGAAACAGTTTTCTATTTGCACCTGCGATCGCGATTACGTTAGTATTTTCTGGTATTTTTCCGCTAGTTGCTAATGTTAATGGTTGGACTTGATAACCTCTATTTTCTAAACTTTGAACTGCTTGAGAAAGACCACCTTCAATATCTTTTAAAGGTGCTTCTCCGTGTCCTTGAAAAAAATAAATAGTTAAGGCGCGATCGCGTTTAATTTTTTCTATGGCATTAGTTAATTGTACTTCAGTTAAAACATTTCCCGAACGAGGATCTAAGGTTTGAATTCGTTGTTTTTTATTACCGTATTCTAGATAAACTTCACCTGGAGACTGAACATTAAATTTACCTTTGGCTAGTTGAATATTTATTTCAGGATCGACAACTTCAAACTGAAAATTTTGGCTATAACGACGATAATTTTGTAGTAAAGATTCAATTTCTGGATCGACGTTGCGATCAAAGATCCAGACTTTGAGAGGTTGAGATAAATTTTGAACAATAGCTTGAGTTTGAGGAGATAAAGTAAAGATTTTATTTTCAGTTAAATCAAATCTAAAAGAATTACGTATGGCAATAAAATTAATTAAGCCAATAATTAGGAAAATTGCTGTAGTTGCAATGAGGGCATTAGTTCCTACTTGCATTCCTCGTTGATGCCAAAAACTGCGATTTGATCTAATCATTAAACCAAACCAAACTGTGATTAAAATTGTACCAACAATTAAGAAACCTAGAGGTAACCATGACCATTGATTAGTAATTAAGCCAACAACTAATCCAGCGACAGCGAAAATTAAGCCAAAGAATAAACACAATTTATCTAAGATTTTTTTCATGGTTTAAGCTGTTGTGAATTTCATTTTTAGCTAAAAAATAAGTTTCAATTTATAACTAGTTGTGCTATTGATAGGGTTGAGGAAGAGAATGGGGAATAAAAAAGTGTAATTAATTTTGCCTGGATAAGCTGATAAACTGATATACATTATTATTCTGCTATTAAAAAAAAATCAACCTTTAAACCCCCTCCCTATCTGTGTGTCAATCTCAATAAACAAATTAAATCCCTAAAAACTTACTTATTAATTGCGAGTAAATCTAAATAATTCAATTGATTGAGCAGTTAAAAATATTCCTAAGAAAATATAACTGAATAATAAAATCAAATCGCTAGTCTCAAAAATTCCTTGAACTAAATTATTATAACTTTCTAATAAAGAAATATGTTTTAAAGCATTGCCAAATGTTCCACCAATACTATTAGCAATTAAATCAATAATCCAAAGAAATAAGACTAAAGTAAAAGTCAAAATTGCAGCAATAATCGAATTATCGGTGAGAGAAGAAATAAACATTCCTAAAGACAAAATTGCTGCTGCTAGTAAAATTAAACCAAAATGAGCTAAAAGTGGAACAGCAGGAGGAACAGCAGGATTAGCAGCACTAAAAGCGATCGCTTCGTATAAGAGAAGTGGTAAAATCATTACTAAAAAAAAGGCTACTACTGCTAAAAGTTTTCCTAAAGCAACTACCCAATTTGTGACGGGAGATGTAGCTAACAATTCAATCGTGCCTCGTTTTCTTTCTTCGGTATAAAGATTCATCGAAAGAATCGGTAAAATAAATAAAGATAAAGAACCCATTACGGCAAACAAGGAATTTAAAAAGACATAAGCTACATCAATATTGGTTGGCATTCCCATCTGTTCACTAATAGCTACTTGTTGAATAATGCCTTGTTGTCCTAATAAAAGTTCAATAAAAAATAAACCAGAAAGAAACCAAAAAACTGCCGTGACAATATAAGCCAAAGGAGAAACAAAATAACTTTGTAATTCTTTTTGGAAGATTGCAATAATATTAGCGATAATCATAATTAACTGTTAATTGTTTGTCCACAGATAAAAACTAATGAAGTTATCGGTGAGTTATATGTTGTGTTGAACAGATTAAGTTCGTACTGAGTGAAATAAAAAAACAGATAATTGATCGATTTTAGATTAATTGTTCATTGTTGTATTTTCTTCATCAGAAGCAACCATTAAATCTTCAGTAGTTAATTCTAAAAAGACATCTTCTAAAGAAGGACGAGTGTAGCGCATTTGATACAATCCTAATCCTTGATTAACAATTGTCGCTGCAATTTCTTTACCAGGTTCACTATTGGCCCGACAAACAATCTGAAGTACATTACGATTAGGTTTAACTATTTCTGATTGAATCACTTTGACTTGACTAACTCCAGTTATCTGGGATAATAAAGGTAAAATCGAGTCGAGATTGCCTTCAACTTCTACTTCATAACCAGAATTACCTTGAAGCTGTTCCATCAAATTGATTGGAGTATCACTAGTTACTACCTTACCGCGATTAATAATCGTTACGCGATCGCAAGTCATACTAACTTCTGGGAGAATATGGGTAGAAAGAATAATTGTATGTTCCCCTGCCAGACTTTTAATTAAATGACGCACTTCAATAATCTGACGTGGATCTAAACCTACTGTGGGTTCATCTAAAATAATTACAGGTGGTTCATGAACGATCGCTTGAGCAATACCTACCCGTTGACGATATCCTTTAGATAACTTGCGAATAATAGTTCTACTTTTATCCTTCAATTGACAACGAGCGATCGCATTTTGAACTTTTTGAGAACGTTCTCCTGCCGAAATTCCTTTAATTTTGGCAACAAAATGTAAAAAACTTTCTACTGTCAAATCTAAATACAACGGTGGATTTTCAGGTAAATAACCAATCCTTTTTCTTACCTCCATTGATTGTTGATGAACGTCATAACCAGCAATTTTGGCTGTACCGCTACTGGCAGGTATGTACCCTGCTAAAATTCTCATAGTGGTGGTTTTTCCTGCACCATTAGGACCTAAAAAGCCGATGATTTCTCCTGCTGATACTGAGAAATGAACGTCCTCAATTGCAGTTGTAGAACCATAGATTTTACTCAGATGTTCAACTTCAATCATAAGATTCTGTTGCAAAAATAAATTTTAAATCAAAACTAATAGCTTCTGCCTCCTGCCTCAACTCAATCAGGTTTGGGAAACTTATGAAAAAATCTAGAGAAAAGGTTTGATAAACTTACGTTCTAAGGCAAAATCAAGCAAAAAACGCGTTAAAGCAAAACAAAATAAACTCTCACCAAATAATAAACCCACCAACCATAATTGTCCCGAGATAATACCCATCCCTTCCCATAAAGCTAATCCTCGAACAATTCCAAAAGCTAATACCGAACCATCTTTAAGATGAGAGTTATTATCCCCCCGAATAATATAACGATAAGTTACTCCAAACAAAAAACCGCTAATAACTGCGATCGCTAATCGACTCAAAAACTCTATCTCCAAAGAGACTGTGAAAATTGCCAACTGTTCCCCTTGAGATAATAAAACAATTGTATTGAATAATTGCATTCCTAATTCGCTCATCGAAAAAGCGATCGCAGCTAGTACCCCTGCTTTGCAAGATTCTATTCTTTCAGTTTGTAAACTAGGCAAAGTCATCACCAGAAAACTTCAATAACAAAGTATGATAGATTTTGTATTAGTTTGATTAGTTTTATTAACAAAAGAAACATATAGCTATGGATATTTTGACATTAGGTTGGGTTAGCCTACTTGCTTGCTTTACTTGGTCTATTGCAATGGTCGTTTGGGGTCGTAACGGATTCTAAGTTGTGGAAACAGCATATTTAGTTAATACTCTTTTTTTGATAGCTCTGGCACTGCTCATTATAGTCAGTGGAGGAATACTTTATCTTTCTGCGATTAAATGGCAAGATCGTCGCCGTCAAAAAAATGATGAACGTCTTAATCGTTAACAGTGGTATCTATTTTTCAATTTTGAGCAGTTTTAATTTCAAAAGTGGTAATTAAAAATTTTTGCTGCTTAAAAAAGTGTTTATAAAAAATTATTCAAACAAACTAAAGGGTGTTAAGTATAACTTAACGCCCTATTATTTATATTCCGCTTTGATCATTTTCCGAGATTTACTAATAACAATACCAATTCTCGAAACTATCTAAATACATAACCAAATTATTTCCTGAGAAAGACTATAGCGATTCTTCATCGAGTTCTAAATCTAATTCCTCTTCTTGACTTAGAAGATCTTCAAATTCATCTGTTGCCTTATCATCGTGGTACTTATCAGATTGATAGGGTTTGAATCGACCAGTACTTTGTATCCATCTAAAAATAGATTCATCTTCTCTGGGAGCAATAATCGAGGCTGGTTCACCTATCGGTTCTTCTTGAAGTGCAGGGTATGTGTATTGCTTATTCATTTTTGCCTACTTCCTAGGTTGTGGTTCGTCATATCTGTTGGGATCTTTCTTTTGTTTATTAGTCTTATCCAATTGTTTTTTTTTGTTTTTTAGATTCTCTATTGCCTTTTTTCTTTGACATAACATAACGATTCCTAAATTAGATATTTATAATGGATTGTCGTTTGATGGGCTACTCGGACAGTAAAAAAAAATTTGAAATACCATTAAGTCATATGTTTAAGAAATTGCGACCGCTATTAAAATTTTCAGCTAGTCGAAGTGCAATCATAATCGAATATTAAGTAATCATAGAAACGCAGACAACCAAGTTGAATCAATAGGTTTCGTTATCTAATCAAACAAACCTTCTACATTTTGTCGAAAGGCAATCAAGGCATGAGTTCCCTGAAATGGCTTTAGCTCTTCGAGCAATTGGTCAGATATTTCTGGCGGAACGATAGTTTTGACTTCAATATTGGTGTTATAGCCAGCCAGATCTCCCATCCGTTTACCATGACTACCTGCACCCTGGGCTGGAATAATGGTGTAACCAGAGACATCTAATGTTTGTAGTAACTTAATCAAACGGTCTTGTAAAACTGCTTCACAGATAATAGTGACCATAGTACCCTGGTGAAAAGAAGTAGACATAAGAATTCTCAAAACACTTGTATTGTTTTTTTTGCTAATCTAGCGTGGCGATCGCTTGAAGGTTATTTCTGTTGTCTATTGAAGAGCAGCAATGAGGTAGTCGAAGTAAGTACCAACTTCACTAGCATCTTCTCCAGACAAAATTGAGGTAGCGATCTTCTTCATGGCACGGACACTTTCGGCAACGGAGTCAATGGGAGTGCCAAGAGATTTGTACATTTGACTGACACCAACAATCCCAAGCTCTTGAATTGGCGCACCATCTCCAGCAGCAATACTGTAGGAAACTAAGCGCAGATAATAATCCATATCTCGTAGACAAGTAGCTGTTTTCTCTTTGCCGTAGGCATTGCCACCAGTAGAAACAAGGTATGGACGGCTTTGAAAGAGTTGATTGGCAGCTTGTTTAACAATGTAACTACGGCTTTCTGTTAAAGCTTTCACAAGTTTTAAACGGCGATCGCTATTTTTGATAAACAGATTGATTTGCTCCAATTCTCCAGGGGTAAGATAGCGAATCTCAGCATCTGCATTGACAATCATTTTTGTAATAATACTCATCAACTGACTCCTGAAAGGTTTAAATTAACGTAAATTTAAATTCATTGAACTCTTCTTAATTCAACTTCCTGAAGTTCTGACTCTTCCAAATAAGCTCCCTTTAAGTCGGCTCTATTTAATCTAGTTTCTTTGAGATCGACTCCTGTTAAATCAGCCCCTCGTAAGTCTGCTCCTTCTAAATTAGTCCCTCGTAAATTTGCGCCTCGTAAATCTGCTCCTCCTAAATTAGCTCCTTGTAAATCTGCTCCACTCAAGTCAGCTTCTCTCAAATCTGCTCCACTTAAATCAGAGTCGATCATTTCAGCATCAATTAGGCAAGCTTGAACTATTTCTGCATCAGCCAGATTAGCTTGATTCAGCTTCGCTTGATTCAGATGTGCTTTAGTTAAGTTTGTTCCTCGTAGGTTCGCTTTAATCAGGTGCGCTCCAGTTAAATGCGCTCCAATTAGATTGGCATTAGTTAGACATACTTGAATGAGACTGACTCGACTAAAATCTCTTTGTCCTGCTGCGTATCGTTTTACAATTTCTTGAGCATCCATATTTTTTTCTCTTGAATTATGTGAAAAGTAAGTTAGTTGAGGAATGGTTATAAAGCTGGCATTTCTTGATAACAGTGACTACAATGCCAATAAAGACCTCCTAAACGTAGATGACGGAGTAAAGTATATGAACAACAAGGGCAAATCTGCTGACTTGTCATGGAGTAGTTAGCATAGATGGCTGCTTTCCTTTGGTTGCTTCCAGTTTTAGGAGGAGCTAATTGTTGAGAAAATCGATTTAATAAATTGGGCATTATGTTAACCAGATTTTGATTAGTATTTAGACTCGCATTGTAGAGAAGGCGACAATTTGTAGTTGAATCCACAATTCTTTTTTCCACTTCAAACTTAAAATCTCTGAATTTTTGACCCCCAAAGCTTTTAGGCATTTAGCTATATCTTTTTTAGTCAGTGATTGTAGGGACAATTCTGAAGCCACAAAACAGGCAAAGCTAGGTGAAACACTAGATAAATTGCTGATATAAATTGACATAGAACATCTTTTCAATACAAGAATGTAGAGATTTAGATTCGGAAAGAAGTCTATGGAGTTAGTCAAGGCTCCGAAAATATTTCTTAACAGTTTGATCTTAACGTGGAACTTCATCACGATAAGATAAAGACACAACTCTTATTGATCAGTTTTCTAGTTCATAGCGTTAGCAGAAGGCCCAATCTATTTTTCTGCCGAAGAGGAACTTAAACTAAATAAGACGTATTTTGTTGATCGTAAAAACTTTTGAAACAAACCTATTTTATTAAGCTATGATTTCCTCTTGTTCAGTAAATCATTTCAAGAAAACAGAAGGAGAAATTAAGATTGTAATTTTTAATCAAGCTCTTATTTTTCCGATTTATAAAGAGACTCTTGAAATTCTCGCCCCATCAAACTACCAAATTGAGACCAACCCATATTAGGAGTTTTAGATAAGGTAGACTTAATTCTTTCGAGTTTTTTTCTAAATCCTATTAATTGTGAAGCGTTAGGCGGTAAAATTTCACTATAAGCGGATGCTAATTCCTCATTAGTCGCCGTATTAAAATCAATAGATTCTCCGACTGCGATTAAATTCCGAACGATAGGCAACATATTATTTCTCTCTATTGTTAAATTAATTAGCTACTTCTAGAAAACAAATCTTTCCTTTAGTCTTACAGATATTAGAGACTTGAGGAGCTAATATTAGGCGAAAATTTAGATTTAGTGTTTGTGATCGCTCTATTCTTTCTTGTGTCAGTTTAGGCACTTGCTCAATCACAACTATTCTCAGCATCAATGAAGGTAGAAGAGAAAAGGAGACGAGCGCAGCGAAGCCCTGAACGCAGTGAAGGAGATAGGGAGATAATAAACATTCATAACTGTACAGACGTAACCTGTTGCGGTGAGACCCTGCGCCACGCCAGTCGCTCCACTTGGGGATACCCCAAGACCGCGCTGGCTCACCTGCGGGCGCAAAGGAACGCTCACCAAGACAAGTTTCTACCGATAACTGATAACTGGTAACTGGTAATTGTATAATTGCGGTCAGCCTTCGGCTGGCACTGCGTGGTCGCATAAATAAATTATTAATCATTAATCAAATCATTGGTTTACCGCATAGTTATTACTCCTGAACAAAAACAAGACGATCGCGTCGTTCTTAATCCTTCACAACAGCATTATTTACAAAGAGTTTTAAGAATGAATAATGGCGATCTCATTATTGTGATGAATGGTCGGGGTCTATCTTGGTTGGCTCAATTAGAGGGCAATCTAGCTCACATTCTTGAACCAATTACTACTTCAACTGAATTACCTTTACCTATAACCTTAATTACTGCTTTACCTAAAGGCAGTGGTTATGAAGATATAGTTCGCTGCTGTACCGAATTAGGAGTTAATACCTTTATTCCTGTAATTAGCGACCGCACTATCTTAAAACCTAGTCCCAATAAAGTCGAACGTTGGCGCAAAATTGCCACCGAAGCAGCTGAACAATCGGAAAGACAAGTAGTTCCGCAGATTACTAATCCGATTAAATTTACTCAAGCGATTAAGCAAACAATTAATCAGGAAAGCGATCGCTATATTTGTGTGGCTCGTGGCGATTTACCTACTTTATGGAGTTGTCTAACTCAAGTCCCAGAACGAGAAATTATTCTTGCAACGGGTTGTGAAGGAGGCTGGAGTCCCCAGGAAATAGAAAAGGCAATTCAACAGGGATTTCAACCAGTTTCTCTAGGAAATCGTATTTTAAGAGCTATTACTGCACCGATGGTTGCGGTAACGATAGTGACTGTCAGACTCAATTAATCAGTGACCAATTACTAATTACTAATTACTAATTATGAGGGATGAATAATCAACAATTAACCATTAACAAAAAACCAAGGTGTCAGACTGTATTTGAATCTAAAATAAAAACTGCTGTATACTTATAAGCTAATCTTTAATAGATATGTGTAATTAATTTAAAATTTCTCTTCAAAGTTTAAAAAAAACTTAAAAAATTATTGAGAATAAAGATTTTTTACGAACGAGTTGATCGAGGTTTGAGCTTATTGTAAATTATTGACAATACAAAAACCGTTTATCCATGATAATATTGCCTATTTATTGGTTTTTAGACTAAAAATAACAAAATTTTACGCTACAAATTAGACAGAGTAAGCAATCAGCTTTTTTCTTAATTTTAATTATTAACAATTCCTGACATTTGCTTATTGACTAAGTATTATTACTAATCTTGACAAAATGAAAATAATAGTTACGATAGTCCGTCGTTAATAGTATCAAATTAAACCAAAAGATAGGAACATCGAGATTGAATAGTTAGTCTGTTTCATTGCTCAATTAAATTACACAAAATCTCTAAAAATTTTTCTGACAATAAAAACAAGAGTATCTTTGCTCATTAAAGATATTCTCAAAGCTTTTGCACTCGAATCGAATTGTTAAAGTAACAAAAAAATTCTTATGAAATTATCACTTCCACTGAAACTTACAGCCATCGCAACAGCAGTTTTAACTACTACAATTACTTTTTCTTCTCTTAAAGCAGCAGTAATTGGAGAAGAACCAATCAACCAAAGCGAAATTGTTGCAGTAGCAGCCCCTTTTGGCAGTAATAAATATAGTTTAGTTGTTGTCGAACAAATTCCTGGTCAAAAACAATGTTGGAGTGAAATGGGTTCTCAACCAACTGTGGTCGAGCCTCTTTGGACTACTTTTGACTTTACAGGACATTGCCGTCGTGCTACCGATGCCAATGGTTATTCTGTTCATCTCGATGGTCAAGATACTAGCCAAGACTATTTATTAGATCTGGTTGAAAAAGATGGTGAATTACAATTGGTTGCCATGAATTTCAAAGACCGTTCTAGAACGGTAGTTGGTAAAACCTTCGGTCTGAATCAAGGTAAATTCTTAAAAGTCTTTTTAAATCCAGGTTGGCAATTCACTAAAAAAACTGTTGACAGTAAAACTGTAGGTCATGTGTACTTTAGTGGTGATACTGCTGCGATCGCTGCTGCGGGAGATACACCTCCTACACCACCACCCGCTGCACCTAGGTTTAGTGATACAGCTAGCGATATTTATAAAGATGAAATCGAACAAGCTGTAGCCCTGGGATTTATTGCTGGTTTCCAAGACAAAACCTTCCGTCCTCAAGATCCTCTAACTAGAGAACAATTAGTATCGATGGTGATTGGTGCTTTAGGCACGATCGCAGATCTCAAAATTCAATTACCTGCTCAAGCTGTCATGCAACCTTATCCCGATGTAGCAACTTCTCGCTGGAGTGCTGCCAAAGTTCAATGGGCAAAAGATAATCAAATTGTCACTGGTTATCCAGATGGTACATTCCGTCCAGAAAAACCAGTTACTAGAGCAGAGTTAATGGCAGTATTAAAACGTGCAGCCGAATTTGTTAGAGTTGAACGAGGATTATCGCCCGAATTAGCTACTAAACCAGCATCAACGTCTTTTTCAGACATTTCTACCCACTGGGGTAGGGATTTAATTGCGCAGATGTCTGGTTATTGTCAAGTAGCTTCTCCTTATAATGAAACGGGAAATGCTTTCAATCCTGATCAAGCTTCAGGACGTAATTATGCTGCTGCTGCGACGTTGAGAGTGCATCATTGTGTTGCCGATCCAACTACTCAAGCTAGTCACTAGACTTTATAACAATTCTACTTTATCAAAGAGGGAGTAAGGGAGGTAGAAGAGATATTTTCTACTTTCCTACTTCTTTCTCTTTTTAGAGATATATTTTTTTCTGCAAGAATAAAAGATTGTAAACCTTAATACCATTTTGATCTTTTTCTCTTAAAATAACGCCTATAAGATTTTCTGCTGTTAGCTAATCTGAGTCATTAGCAATTTAAGAAGATGTTAAATATCCAAATAAAATCAGATAGCGACATTCCTGCTTCTAAACAACTATTCGATCAAATTCAATTTGCGATCGCGTCTGGACAATATTTAGCTGGTCATCGTCTACCCAGTACCAGACAGTTAGCCATGATTACAGGATTGCATCGCAATACCATTAGTAAAGTGTATCAACAATTAGAGGAAGTAGGATTAGTAGAATCGATCGCAGGATCTGGTATTTATGTTAAAGCAGACGGAAATGAAAGGGGAACTGAGTTAAATTCTGCAGAAATTGTTCAAAATAATATTATTAAAGATAGTATTGACGAATTACTCGCTCTTGGTTGCACTCTTAATCAGATTCAAGATTTATTTGTCGCCGAATTAGAATGGCGATCGCGTTGTCTTCAACAATTAGTAGTCACCGTACCAACTAGAGATTTAAACGCAGGGGAATTGATGCGCCAAGCATTGGAACAATCTTTGGGTATTGCTGTTAAGTTAGTACCTTTGCATGATTTACTAACACTAATTACTGAAACTAATTTTGGTACAGTTATAACTAGTCGTTATTTTATTCGAGAAGTTTTAGAAGTAGTTCCCCCCAGAACTTTCCGAGTCTTGACAGTTGATATTTATGACTATGCGAAGGAATTGGAAATAGTTAAAAGCTTACCGCCTCAAGCTTGTTTAGGTATTGTCAGTTTGAGTGAAGGCACGTTAAAAATAGCGCAAAGTATTGTTAGTAGTCAAAGAGGAGAAGATGTTTTAGTTTTGACTGCACCAATTAATGACTCTAAACGAATTAAAGCTTTGATTCATTCGGCTCATAAAATCATCAGCGATCCAGCTAGTTATTCGGCAATTAAAGCTGCGATCGTAGCAGCTAGGGATGACTTGATTCGCTTCCCAGAAGTGATCTGTAGTGAAAATTATATTGCAGAAAAATCAATTAATTTGCTTAAAAAAGAATTAGGATTATCGGGTGAAAAGTAAGTAATATTAATGTGAAATAGAATATAGCAGTTCTCACGTTCTATGAGATACATCCGTTCGATACAGATTTTTGTTAATGGTTAATTGTTGATTATTCATCCCTCATAATTAGTAATTGGTAATTAGTAATTACACTATCCTTTTAATTGATAAACTCTTTCCCATTCTTGAGGAGTAACCTTAAAATTAGTACTATTGGGAGCGCGAATTACAAGTAAATTTTGCAGAGTACGGTCATATTTTAGTTCAAATCGACGTAGAGGTTGTCCGATCAGTTTCCGAATCAAACGGATTTTTACGTGTAATCTATTTTTCTTGAACTTATTGGCATCGATCCAATAATCAAGATCGGAAATTTCTTTTAAAATTTGAGGTGGTTCAATTACTTCTGCGATCGCGTATACTCCTGCATTTTCTCCCGACATCCATACTAATACTCCATCTCCTACAGCTATCTCTTTGGCGTAGCGCGTAACCAACCACGGCATTTCTTTTAGTTCTTTAATTGCATCAAGAAGTCGGTAATAGTTGGGATTTGCTTGAAATAACCAGTAATTCATCAAAAGTCGAAGGTACTCCCTCTTAAAAAGACGAAGCCTGCTTCGACTTCGTCAGAATCGATTTGTAATTGCTTATTTTATCAGTGGTCATACCCGTTTCAAGATAATTATTAAATAAAACTAAGGTGAAAAATAATTTTGCAGCTTATTAAGTATATTTGTATTAATAAAAAGAGGATTTTTAAAATTTTCTTCAAAATCGGGAACTTTATAAGTAACCTGTTTGGAAGTATTGCCAATGAAAGTTAATTACTCCTTGAGTCAAACTGTTGTTGCTGTTAATCAACCTACTACTGTTGATTTAATTTTAAATTTTCAAGGAGTTGAGACTAATCAATCTAACTCTCGTCGTCCGCTTAATCTGAGTTTAGTTTTAGATCGTTCGGGTTCGATGGGTGGAGATCCGCTTCGCTATGCCATTAGTGCAGCGCAACAGTTGGTAGAGTATTTAACACCAGAAGATTATCTTTCGGTAGTAGTTTATGATGATACTTCTCAAACAATTCTTTCTCCCCAACCTGTAGAAAATAAAGCCAAAATTCAAGCAGCTATTGGCAAAATCTATGCGGGTGGGTTGACTAATTTAAGTGATGGTTGGTTAAAAGGTTTTGATTATGTCAAATCGCAACAAAGTAAAGAAAGAATTAATCGAGTTTTGTTATTAACTGACGGACAAGCAAACGTTGGTATCAGCGATCCGCAAGCTTTGATTAAAATAGCCAAAGAAAAAGCCAAAGAAGAAATTATTACTACTACACTAGGTTTTGGTAATCATTTTAATGAAGACTTGTTGATTGGTATTGCCGATGCAGCAGGAGGCAACTTTTACTTTATTCAATCTCCCAAGGAAGCAGTCGATGTATTTCGCATCGAAATGGAAAGTTTAGTTTCAGTAGTTGGACAAAATCTCACTGTAACTTTACAACCAGAAACAGGAATTTCTATTACAGAAGTTTTAAATAATTATCGTTATTTACTTAATGGTGAAGATATAGAAGTTTTATTAGGAGATGTTTACCAGATTGAAAGTAAGCCTTTAGCAGTACAATTTGCTTTACCAGCGATTCCAAAAACAGGAAAAACCAACCTTGCTACCATCTCTTATACTTATCAAACCATAGTTGATGGCAAAATCGATCGCTTTACCGAATATCTACCCATTTCTATCACTGTCGCTTCCACAGACGAAGCTAGTCAAGTTGAACCAGATTCAGCCGTTATTCAACAAGCTAGTCAATTGCGAATTGCCAAAAAGAAAGACGAAGCAGTAACCTTAGCTGACAAAGGAGATTATCAACAAGCAGCCGAAATTCTCCGTCAGACTGTAGCCGAATTAAAATTAAAAGCTTTACAAGAATACTTTGAAATTGCCGAAGAAATCGAACAATTAGATTACTATGCTCAAAATTTAGCACAAAAACGCTTCGATATAGCAATTCGCAAAGAAATGCGCGATCAATCCTATCAAGCCAGAAAACGCGACCGCGATGATTTAAAATTAAGAGGTACTACTACAGGTGCAGCTAATCATTTACCCACTGTTACCGATCCTGGAGAAGGTATTTTAGTCAAATGCGGTCTCGCTTTCAGCGAGGCGCGGAGCGATCGCATTAATGGTAAATTACGCATTCGTGTAATTTCTGAAGGTTATAATCCCGATTTTAATGTGCAGTTTCCTCGTAGTATTCGTCAAGAAGGTGTTACCTACGTTGTCGATCAAATCGAAATTTCAGCCAATGGTACTTTTTATCGCGCTATTGGAAATATTCGCCGTCTCCTTAAACCAGGTGAAAACATTACTCCTGCAAGCACTTCTAAACCCAAGAATTTACAAAAAGCCAAAACCAAAGGTACTGCTGCTGACTTAGAAACTATTGATACTGTTGGTGATGGAGTTTTAGTTCAATGTATCAAAGAAAAAAGTAAATTAAGAGCCAGAGTTGTGTCTGATGGTTATAACCCCGATTGGAATATGCGTTTTCCTCGCGAAATTAGAGAAGAGGGAATGTTGTACGTAGTCGATGAAGTTCAAGAAAGTTCCCAAGGTAGTTATTATGTTGCCTATGGCAAGATTAAAAGATTAGTTCAGTAATTTTAAAAATTATTTCTTTTTATTTTCTACCTATAAAATATAACGAGAGGGGTCATCGTCTCGGTTATTCAGATCAAATCAGTTTAATTAATAATAATAAACTTCACTCTTCAACTTTTTTTCTTTTTTCCTGACTTGAAAGTAACTGAAACAAGACATAAGAACTACTTTCATTCTTGCTATTAAAATTTTTCATCTCAACTACTTTTTGCTTTTTCGTGTGATACTCCTCACAGTGATTATTACTAAATTAATAATTACTAAAAATAAAATCGGTAGATTTGATGAAGCTTTATCAAAAAAAAATAAATTATAAATAAACTATCGTTAAATTTTGTCAAATTCATCAATTCAATATTGTTGAAAGCAAACTTCTTTTAGGTGGAAGCAAATTATGAATAATATTGCTACAAGCAATTGTATGGTTAAAAATATTAATTTTGAAATAGTTCAAGACTGGAATGGTGGATTTAAAGCTCAATTAGATTTTAGTAGCAAACAAGCAATAACTAAAGGTTGGCAATTACAATTTTCAGCCCCCTTTGAAATCAAAGAAATCTATGGAGCAGAAGTATTAGAAAGCAAAAATAATCAATATACTATCGGCAATGTAGATTGGAATGAAAAAGTCTCTGCCAACTCCACACAACAAATTATTATCATTGCCAATGACTTCGGACAACCGGCTCAAAAAGCCACCGATTTTCAACTACTTCTAGAAAACCAACCCATTGAACCTATTCCTAGCGAACCACAAGAACCTGTTACTCCCGAACAACCTACTATTCCC
The DNA here is from genome assembly GCF_000317575.1 of Stanieria cyanosphaera PCC 7437. Classification (NCBI taxonomy): domain Bacteria; kingdom Bacillati; phylum Cyanobacteriota; class Cyanophyceae; order Pleurocapsales; family Dermocarpellaceae; genus Stanieria; species Stanieria cyanosphaera. Next base: position 555,926 of record NC_019748.1, read on the forward strand.
GACTCTGAACCACAACCATCAGACAATCCTAATGGTACAGGTCAATTTAGATACGGAGAGGCTTTACAAAAATCATTCCTCTTCTTTGAAGCCAATCGTGCTGGAGATTTACCCAACGATAAACGTATTGAATGGCGAAGCGATTCAGCCCTCTCGGATGGCTCTGATGTAGGTCGAGATTTAACAGGAGGCTATTATGATGCAGGCGACCACGTCAAATTCGGCTTGCCTATGTCAGCCAACAACACAATGTTAGCTTGGGGTGGTATTGAATACGAATCAGCTTATAAACAAAGCGGACAATGGGACGAACTACTTGAGGCTGTCAAATGGGGAACGGATTATTTTCTTAAAGCTCATGTCTCTGAAGGAGGCAAAACTAAAGAGTTATATGTCCAAGTTGGAGATGGTCACGCGGATCATGCTTACTGGGGTTCTCCAGAAAATATGACCATGGCAAGACCCTCTTTTAAGATTGATGCAGCTAATCCAGGTAGCGATGCAGCAGCAGGAACAGCTTCTGCTTTAGCTTCGGCTTCAATTCTTTTTCGTGGAGTAGATGATGCTTATGCAGATAAACTATTAGATAACGCCAAACAGTTATTTGAGTTTGCAGATACTTATCGAGGTAAATATTCTGACTCAGTGCCTGCTGCTAATCCTTTTTATACTTCTTTTAGTGGTTATTCCGACGAACTAGCTGAAGGTGCAGCTTGGTTATACAAAGCTAGTGGAGAGCAAAAATATTTAACTCGCGCTGAAGACATTTTTGATTCGGAAATTGGCTATCCTTCTGACTGGACATGGATGGCAGACAACAAATCTAACTCAGCAGCGGTAATACTCGCTCAAGAGAGTAGCGACCCGAAATACAAACAGATGGTGGAAGGTTGGTTAGAAAATTGGATTAATGGAACAGGCAATGTTCAATATAGCCAAGGTGGTTTAGCTTGGCGGACTCGCTGGGGTTCGCTCGCACTTTCTTCGGCGACTTCATACTTAGCCCAATTGTATAATGATACGGTCAAACAAGACTCTCGTTATACAGATTTTGCTAACAATCAAATTGATTATATTTTGGGTGATAATCCCAGAAATGCCAGTTATATGATTGGTTTTGGCGAAAATTATCCTCAACAACCACACCATCGGGCAGCTACAGGAAATGCTCCTTATGGTCAACCCTCAGAACATATTTTGTTTGGTGCGTTGGTGGGAGGACCAGGTTCTACTAATGATTTTGATTATAATGATGACCGCAACGATTGGGTAACTAACGAAGTTGGTACTGGATATAATGCTCCACTTACTTCTGCTTTGATTCAGCAATATAACAATTTTGGTGGTGAGCCTTTATCTAATGCTGAACTTGATGCTTTGCCTGGCATTGCTATCGTTGACGTTTAAACCTCTTTTTCGAGCTAGTATATATAGCAATGAGGTTAGGACAAAAAAAACTCTCTAAGGGCGATACGAAGTCCAAGTCTATTGTATGCCCCCTCCCTACGATACCTATAGTTTGATTGCTATAGCCTGAATTCAATTCAGGCGACAACTCCTCCAGAAGTTAAAATAATCGTTTTTCATGAATGATTTAGGACTGCTATATAGCGTTTCTTGTTCTCGTGAGGTACATTAGCACCCTGGTTTTCGTTAATTGTTGAGACCTACGGTAGTGCGCTTCGCTTATGTTAATGGTTAATTGAAAATTGGTAACTAGTCACGGATAATGGTGTACCTTATAACTTCGAGAATTGCTATATTTAGTCGATTGTATGAAAATACTGAATAATATTTAGTTTTTACTTCCTGAAGAACAAAATTTTCTAGCGAAGTTTGGTAATTTGAGGGAGTTTATTTATGCTTATAAATATAAATATATTGTTTTGGTAGTAAACCTAGACTATCAAAATTGTTCTTTTGGTTTACCAATTATTTAATGTCTGGCGAAAGTCAATTTTTGTCTTCTTTTTCCCTTGAAGAATTATTTGATCCTCATCCTTTAATTGTTCAACCAAATCAATTACTCCTAGACGTAATTGAGCAAATGCAGAGTGAACAGACAAGTTCTGAATTCGCTCATCAAGCGAAAGGATATGTTTTAGTTAGTGACAATACAAGTCTGCTTGGCATGGTTACAGAAGCAGAGTTAATCAAAATTATAGTTTGCAAAAAAGACTGGCAAGATACTACGATCGCAGAAGTAGTCTTACGACCCTCAATTTATGTTCAACAAAAAGACATTTTGGAATTTCATCATCTGGTAGATTATTTTACTCGTTATCAAACTTGTTATTTACCCATTGTTGATTCTTCTCATCAGTTAGTCGGGGTCATCAGTCAAAAAAAAGTTTTACTCGCTACAGGAATAGATATTACCGAACGCAAACAAGCAGAAGCTAGATTAGAAAGTCAGCATCGCCAAACTCAATTGTTAGCTGAAATTACCCGTAAAATTCGACAATCTCTCAAGCTTGACGAGATTATGCAAACAGCAGTAACTGAAGTTCAACAATTACTAGCGTGCGATCGCGTTTTAATTTTTAAATTACAATCTAACCATACTGCTATTGCTGTGAGTGAGTCAGTTTTGCCTGGGTTACCTTCTCTTTGGGGTTGGGAAATTTCCGCTCCTCTTTTACAAGATGATTATTTAAACCAATATCGTCGAGGCGAAGTTCTGGCATTAACAGATTTGAATCAAACCAATCTCTCTTCAGAGATTAAAAATTTACTAGCACAGTTTGCGATTCAAGCTAAATTAGTGGTTCCAATCCTCATTCAAGACCAACTTAAAGGTTTATTAATTGTCCATCAATGCAGTCGTCGTGATTGGCAATCATGGGAAATTGATTTACTTAAACAAATAGCTGATCAAATTGGGGTAGCTTTATCTCAAGCACAACTTTTAAATAATTTAGAAGAATTGGTTCAAGAACGTACCTTTAAACTAACTGAAATTAATCAAAAACTAGAACAAGAAATTCAAAAACATCAAGAAACTGAAACTGCTCTTCGAGAAAGTCAACAAAAACTAGCAGGAATTTTAGATATTGCCGAAGAAGCTATTATTGCCATTGATCAACACCAACAAATTCAAATTTTTAATCAAGGTGCAGAAAAAATTTTTGGTTATACAGCTACAGAGGTTTTAGGAGAAAAACTTGATATTTTATTACCAGAAGCTTTTCGTTCTATTCACTGTCAACACGTCACAAATTTCGGTAATTCAGAAACTATTTCTCGTCGCATGACAGAGCGTAATACTACTGTAGTTGGGTTGCGGAAAAACGGTACTCAATTTCCTGCCGAAGCATCCATTTCTAAATTACGGTCTTATCAAAGGCATGATTCAGAGGAAGCAAAATCAGGATTGATTTTTACTGTAATTTTGCAAGATATTACCGAACGTCAACAAGCAGAAGCTGCCTTGCGTCGTAGTGAAGAACAACTCCGCCTCATTACCAATGCTTTACCCATTTTGATCGCTTATTTAGATGTTGAGCAACGTTACTGTTTTAACAATCGCCCTCATAAAGATTGGTTTGGTCGTTCTTGTAGTCAAATCAATGGCTGTCATCTTCAAGAAGTGATGGGACAAACTGCTTATCAACAAGTTCGTCCCTATGTGGAAATAGTTTTATCAGGACAACCAGTCACTTTTGAACTAGAACTATCTTGTTTGGGAAAATCTCGTTGGATTAGTGCCAATTATATTCCTGATTTTAATTCATCTGGAAATATTAAAGGGTTCTTCTCAATGGTTAGCGATATTACCGAAAGAATTGCTGTAGAACGCATGAAAAGTGAATTTGTTTCTGTTGCTAGCCACGAAATGAGGACTCCTCTAACTTCAATTCATGGTGTGATTAGACTTTTGGCTGCTGGTCGTTTGGGTAAGCTTTCGCCTTCTGCTCAAAATATGATCGAAATTGCTGCCAAAAATACCAATCGGTTGACTCGTTTAATCGATGATGTGCTTGATTTAGAACGAATGGAATCGGGTCGAGAAATAATCGAACAGAAAATTTGTAATGCAGCCGAATTAATTCAGCAGGCGATAGACACTATGACAGCAATGGCGAAAGAATATCAAATTACGTTGTCTTCCCAAGCCACTGATCTACAAATTTGGGCTGATTCAGACAAAATCATGCAAACTTTAACGAATTTAATCAGTAATGCTATTAAATTTTCTCGTCCCCACAGTCAGATTTTAATTACAGCAGAACAACAAAACAGTGAAGTTCTTTTTAGGATTAGCGATCGCGGTAGGGGCATTCCTGCTGATAAACTAGAAAGTATCTTTGAACGATTTCAACAAGTCGATGCTTCTGATTCTCGCGAAAAAGGCGGAACAGGATTGGGTTTAGCTATCTGTCGTCATATTGTTCAGCAACATGGAGGCAAAATTTGGGTTGAAAGCATCCTTGGTGAAGGTAGTACTTTTTATTTTACTTTGCCAGCTAATCCAACTTCATAATTAAACCTTGCCTAAAAAAGCCCAACTAAACTTGCTGTTTTAAATATTCATTTTTTAATCTATGAAATTTTACTGGCGTAGTGATATGGTTTTTGATATAAGATAACAAGCTATAAATAAAAATAACGACACCCAACATTTCGAGTAATTCTTTAGCTATCAAAACTAGCCAATAAGCTCTTGTATTAAAACTTATAACATCACCAATATATCCACCAATTGATTCCAGACCCAAAGCTCCACTTACATAAACAGTTCCTGCTAGTAAAAACAAATTACGCGTTTTGGTTGGTAAATTATAAATAAAATCTTTAAAAATTAAGAACAAAACTATTAATAAAATAAAAGCAGGAATAATCCAGGTAAAAAAGAAAAAGCCACTAGCACTCAATGCATTTCTCAATGGCTCAATTGAATGTTCATGGATAGTAACAGCTTCATCTATTGCTAAATAAAGAAAGATAAATGATAATGCTCGCCAAAACTTAGCAAATTTTGATTTGAGAAATTTTTCAAATTTGGCAATTATTGATAATAAATAGCTAGCAAATCCTAAAGTAAGAGCCGAGTAAAAAGTGGGAAAATTATGCTCGCTGTCGAAAACAAAATATTTAGCTGTAAATTTGGTATTGGTTATATCTTCAAGTATATTTAGAAAAATTTCTTCTAATATATAAAAAATAATTAATAACGCGATCGCCGTTAGTAAAATTTTCGTAACTTTGCGAGGTGAAAAATACCAGGCAGAAAAATTAAATTCTTGAGAAATAGATTTTTTTTTCAAATTTTCTTTCATGTAATTAAATATTTCTAAAGACCATACACGCCTTATGCGAGTAGTTTTATAGTCCTATCCTGATAGAACAAAAATTTTACTGAGCTTTTAGAGCGGGAGATTAATCGATTTGGAGGTACTTATGTTCTTCCACCCAGCAACTCACTTAAGTTTATTTTAAGAGTTTAATAACTTATTCTTAACTTATTGATAACTTCATCAAAAAAACACAAAAATTTGATACAAGTTTAAACTTACAGTTAAGTTTCAAATTTTAATGCCCAGTTTTAAAGCTATTTTTCTGTGTAAGAGAGAATTAAAGAAAATAATATATAGGAGGTCTAAATGGCGATCGCAACAATTAATCCCGCTACTGGGGAAAAACTGAAAACTTTTACCGCTTTAAGTGATTCCCAAATCGAAGCTAAACTGACTCTGGCAGCAGAAGTCTTTGATGATTATCGTTATCAGTCGATGGCACAAAAAAGTCAGTGGTTAAATCGAGCAGCAGAGCTATTAGAACAAGATAAGCTTCAATTTGCCAAGATTATGACCATAGAAATGGGTAAACCAATGAAAGGTGCGATCGCAGAAGTGGAAAAATGTGCTTGGGTATGTCGTTTCTATGCTGAAAAAGCAGAGGAATTTTTAGCAAATGTGGCGATTACTAGCGATGCAACGCGTAGTTTTGTTACTTATCAACCTTTAGGCGCAATTTTGGCAGTAATGCCTTGGAATTTTCCCTTTTGGCAAGTTTTTCGCTTTGCAGCCCCTGCTTTAATGGCGGGAAATGTAGGAATTCTCAAACACGCTTCTAACGTACCTCAATGTGCCTTGGCGATTGAAGAAATATTTCAAAAAGCAGGATTTCCCAATGGTGTTTTTCAAACTTTTTTAATCGGTGCGGATCAAGTAGAAAAAATTATTAACGACAATCGTGTTAAGGCTGCTACTTTAACTGGTAGCGAACCAGCAGGAATGGCTTTGGCAGCAGCAGCAGGTAAACAAATTAAGAAAACCGTTTTAGAATTAGGTGGTAGTGACCCCTTTATTGTGCTGGAAAGTGCTAATTTAGAAGCAGCAGTAGCTACGGCTGTCACCGCCAGAATGCTTAATAGTGGTCAATCTTGTATTGCTGCCAAAAGATTTATTGTTGCAGAAAGTATTTATGAGCGTTTTACAACCGAATTAGTAGCTAAATATAAAGCTCTTAAAGTAGGCGATCCATTGCAAGAAGATACAGATATTGGCCCTTTGGCAACTCCCGATATTTTGACTGAACTAGATCAACAAGTTCAAGAAACAGTTCGTTTAGGAGCTAAAGTATTAATTGGAGGAAAACCCGCCGATTTGCTTGGAAATTTTTATTTACCAACAATTTTAACTGAAATTCCTGCTGATTCTCCAGGTGCAAGTGAAGAGTTTTTTGGCCCTGTTGCCTTGCTGTTTCGCGTCAAAAACATTGATGAAGCAATTAAACTAGCTAATCATAGTGCGTTTGGACTAGGAGCAAGTGCCTGGACTAACGAGTCTCAAGAATGCGACCGCTTGGTGCGAGAAATTGAAGCAGGAGCATTATTTATCAACGGTTTAGTCAAATCAGACCCTCGTTTACCTTTTGGCGGTATTAAACGTTCTGGTTATGGTAGAGAATTAAGTAGCCAAGGTATTCACGAATTTGTCAATATCAAAACAGTTTGGATTAAATAAGCGAGCATTAGCTATATTTTTTAATTTAATTTAATGATTTTTTTCCTCGTTCTGTTTAGTTAAAGCAGCGATCGCGTCAAGTAATTTTTCTGGCTCGACTGGTTTTGCAAGATGCAGATCGAAACCCGCAGCTAAAACTTGTTGTTGATCGATCTCGGCAGCATAAGCAGTCAAAGCGATCGCTTTAATTTTTCCTCCTTGTTCTGATGGAAGTTTTCTAATTTGGCGCATCAACATATAACCATCTATTTCAGGCATACCGATGTCACAAATTAATAAATCGGGTACAAAATCCTTAAACTCTTGAAAGGCTTCTGTTGCGGAGGTGGCAATTTTTACTTTAGCTCCTGCCTGTTGTAAAATAAATTCTACTAAATCTCGAATATCTGCATCATCATCTACCGCAAGGATACGAATTCCTTGTAAGCAAGAAGAAGATAGAGAAGGCGTTAATTTTTCCTGGTCTTTGCTCTTGTTTTGATCTTTTAGCAAAGGCAATCTAACCATAAAAGTTGCGCCCTGTCCTTCGCCGAGGCTTTTTGCTGCCACTGTTCCGCCATGAAGTTCTACCAAGTGACGAACAATTGCCAATCCTAATCCTAATCCACCAAACCTGCGGGTTGTGGCTGAATCTTCCTGACGAAAATAGTCAAAGACATGAGGTAGAAAATCAGGAGAAATACCTCGCCCCGTATCCTTAACGCTGATTTGAGCTTGAAAACCAATTGATTTAAGTTTAACTTCAATTTGTCCACCTTCAGGAGTAAATTTAACTGCGTTGGAAAGTAAGTTCCAAACTACTTGCTGTAATCTACTGGGATCGCCCGAAACTTGACCTACTCCAGGTTCAAATTTGGTCTTGATTGCGATGGATTTGGCTTGAGCAGAAAGATTAACTGTTTCTATCGCTGCCTCAATAATAGACACTAAACTGACTGGGTAGACCGTGAGGCTGAGTTTGCCTCGAATAATTCGGGAGATATCAAGCAAATCTTCAATCAATTGAACTTGTATCTTAGCATTCCGCTCAATAGTTTCTAAGGCTCGGTTGGTTGTATCTTGGTCAAACTTTTGGGTTTGTAGAAGTTTTGACCAACCCAAAATAGGATTAAGAGGCGATCGCAATTCATGGGAAAGTACAGCCAAAAACTCATCTTTGATGCGGTTGGCTCGTTCGGCTTCTTCTCTGGCAGCTTGTTCTCTTTGTAAAATTTGCTCCAGTTCAATTTCGGCTTGTTTGCGAAAAGTAATCTCTTCGCATACAACATTAATACCAATAATATCTTCGCCATTTTTGAGAGGTAAAAAATGTTCCAACCAAATTCGCTCTACACCTGGTTGAGCCGGAGTTTTTCCTCGAATTTCCACATTTAGTTTGGGTTCTCCTGTTTCGAGGATCGAACGTAAAATTTGCTCGCTTGCATCGGCGAGATCGGGTAGCAACTCACGAATTGTCTTACCAAAATGGGCTTCAACAGAGTATCCGTTCATCTCTGTCAATCGCTCATTGACACGGGCAAAGCGGAGATTAGTATCAAAAATAGCTAAACCAATCGGTGCGGTTGCGTAAATAGCTTCAATTTCAGCTAGTTGTTGTTGCAGTTGTACTTGACTTTGATGAAGGGCTGATTCTGCTTGCTTGCGTGTAGTAATATCTTGAGCAACCCCAATAACTCGCTCAACCTTTCCCTTCGCATCTCGGACTGCAAACCCACGGTCAAGAATCCAGCGGATTGAGCCATCGGGACGAACAATTCGATATTCAATTTGTTCACCATTGTGGCGCTTACTATTGGCTGAAACTGTTTGCACCTGTTCTCGATCATCTGGATGAATTGTTTCAAACCAAGTGGATAAATTTTGATAAATTTCGTCTCGGGAACGACCCCAAACTTTATCATAGGCGGGACTGACGTATAAAATTTGGGATTTATGAGGATCGTTAATCCAAAAGACATCATCAATCGTTTCTGCCATTTGACGAAACCGTTCTTCTGATGAACGGAGGGCTGCTTCTGCCTGCTTTCGTTCACTAATATCAATCAGTATACCATCCCAAACTTTTCCTGCCGTAGTTTCTTCAGGACTAGAAATACCTTGAATCCATTTAAGCTGACCAGAATTAGTAATGATGCGTCCTTCCCACTGCCAGGGTTGTGATTGTTGGACTGCCATTAACACAGAATCTTTGAGAGATTGTAAGTCGTCAGGATGAATTGTTCTCCAGAAAAACTCAGCATTCTGAAGGATTAGCTCAGGTTCTACTGCTAATAATTTTAAAGAACCGCAACTAACATAAGTAAAAGTATTATTTTCTGGCTGGTATCGATATACCATTCCTGGCATATTTTTAACGAGTGTTTGAAATCTAGCTTCACTTTCACGCAAAGCTTGTTCTGCCTGCTTACGTTCAGTAATATCTTCAAGAACATTTAATAATGATTTGGCAGTGTGGTTTGACTGTCTTTCAAACACAGCATTACTAGCTTGAAACCAACGATATTGACCGTTTTTATGACGCAGACGATATTCATGAAGCAAATTCTCTCCATCTTTAGCTACCCGAGAGCGTTTAACAAAGTTCATTGTTGCTTCGAGGTCTTCTGGATGAATCAAAACCTGTGCTTCTTCACTACTAATGGCATAGAATTCTGCTACAGAAAAGCCCAAAACTTGCTCGACGTAGTTGTTAACATAGACAACTTTATCGGTCACTAAATCGTAAAGAACAATGACAACTTTGGCGGTGTTGTTAATAGCCGAAATAAAAGCTTCGCGATCGCGCAAAGCTTCGAGTGCAGTGCGTTGTTGATGGATATCAGTGGCAGCCCCAAACCATTGTAAAATCTGACCATCTTGATCGAATAAAGGCTCTGCTCGAATCAAAAACCAGCGATAAGTTCCATCTGCGCCACGAATGCGATACTCGTGTTTAAAGGGTAAGCTTGCATTAACAGCATTTTGAAAATTAGTTAGAGAATACTCACGCTGATCTGGATGAATCAGATCAAACCAGCTAGATTTCTGCCCATCTCCAGATGATTGACCAGTATATTCACTCCAACGTCGGTTGCACCATTGAGTTACGCCTTGTGCGTCATTGCGCCAGAGTAGATCGGGTACAAGATCTGCAACTGTATGAAAACGTGCTTCAATTTCTGCTACTCGTTCTTGCGATCGCTTTTGTTCGCTAATATCTCTAAAGAAAATGCTAAGTCCTTCCTCAGAAGGATAGGCATGAATTTCTAGCCACAGATCATAGTCAGGAGGAGCATAGTAATGATGCTCAAAATGAACCGGTACTTGCTCTGCCATTGCTTGTCGATAATTATGCTCGATCGCTGTACCCACAGAGGCTGACCACTCTTCCCATTGAGTTTTTCCTAGTACTTGCGATCGCGGTTTTTGATTGATTCTTTCTGCTGCTAGATTTTGATAAACAATACGCCAATCTCGGTCTAACATCACAAAGGCATCAGTCATTTTGTCTAAGCGATCGCTTAATTGTTGTTGAACTGCTTCTTTTTCATTACGAAGCTTTTGCTCTCTCTGATTCGCCTCTTTTCTTAACTGAGCAAGTTTGAGAGTAGAATCAACTCTTGCCAATAGTTCTCTTGCCGAAAAAGGTTTGATCAAATAATCATCTGCCCCGGCTGCTAATCCTTCAACTCGTGCTTCTTCACCAGCCCTTGCCGAGAGTAAAATAATCGGAATTGATTGAGTTTGCGGGTTGTTGCGTAGCGATCGCAATAATTCAAAGCCATCCAGTTCAGGCATCATGACATCAGTCAGAATTAAGTCGGGAAGGTTCTGACGGGCAACAGACAAAGCAGCTAAACCATCAGCAACAGTTTCCACCTGATAATGCTGACTTAATAATCGTTGCAAATAATCCCGCATATCATTATTATCATCAGCCAGCAAGATGCGGGCAGGAGAAGGAAACTCCGTACCTTGGGAACTGGGTAAGTGGCGGATTGAAGAAAATCTTTCCTTTACCTTATCTCCCTCTCTTCCCATCTCTCTTTGCTCTTCGGGTAACCAACTCAAAACTTCTTCTAAGTAAGAAGTAGCAACTGTTGAAGTTGAAGCTTTACTAACACAGATATGATTTGGTGGTAAATGAGTTTTTCCTGTCGGAATCGCTACAGTAAAGCAACTACCTTCCTCAACCACACTAGTAACTTCAATAGTTCCGTTATGAATTCGCACCAATTCTTGCACCAGCGATAAGCCAATCCCCGAGCCTTCAAAACTACGTCCTTGCATACCTTTGACTCGGTGAAATCGTTTAAATAAATGAGGAATCTCTGCGACTGGAATACCAATTCCCGTATCTTTTACCTTTAATTCAACTCGATCATGTTGCCACTGCAAACTAACTTTAATTTCTCCTGTAAAAGTAAATTTAAAGGCATTGGAAAGCAGATTAAACACAATTTTTTCCCACATTTCCCGATCCACGTAGATTGGTTCGGGCAAAGCAGGACAATCAACCACTAAATTTATTTTTGCCCGTTCTATCGCCGAACGAAATAAACTAGTAAGTTCTGTCGTCAAGGTAGCAAGATCGGTAGGTTCGTAGGAAACTTCAATTCTGCCAGCTTCAATTCGAGAAAAATCAAGCAAGGTATTAACCAATTTCAGCAGGCGGAGTCCATTTCGTTGTACCATTTCTAACTGCTTTCGTTCTTGAGGTGGCAGTATGGCACAATTAGTTAAAGTTTCTTCTAAAGGACTTAGCATCAAAGTAAGGGGAGTCCGAAATTCATGGCTGACGTTGCTAAAAAAAGTTGTTTTAGCGCGGTCTAGTTCTGCCAAAGCTTCAGCCCGTTTACTTTCTTCTTCATAAGCTTGGGCATTAGCCAAACTAGCTGAAATTTGTGCTGAAACCAAATCAATGAATCTTTGATAATTATCGTCAAACAATCGAAACGGATTTAACCCGACAACTAAAATACCTATTTTGCCAGTCTCACCAGAAGGAGAAATTGGTACGACTACCACCTGATTAGGCGATCGCTCCCAAGCTCCTTTCGGTAAATTATTAAAATTGGTTGTTAAATCCGAAACAACAATACTTTGATTCTTTTTCAGGACTTCTTCCCAAGACCATAGCCAATTATTATCAAAATTTACTGTTTTTGGTGCTATCTTGTGACCAGGCTCAATTCCACAAGTTCCCGCCAAAAAAGCACCTTGTTGATCCCTATTGACCAAATAAATCATGGCAAAGGGTAAATCATAAGGATTTGTTTCTAAACATTGACTACTAAGAGTGCAAGCTTGATCAAAAGTTCTTGCGTCTGCCGTTTTAGCTGCTAGTTCTCGTAATAGTGCTAATTGCCGTTCCCCAATAATGCGTTGTGTGTCGTCTGTGTTGGCACAAATAATTCCGCTCGTATTGCCTTGATCATCAGGAATCGGACTATAAGAAAAAGTGTAATAGGTTTCTTCGCGATAGCCATTGCGTTCCATCATTAACATGAGAGCTTCGTCGTAAGTTCCCTCATTGTTAAGCATGACTGATTCTGCCCGAGGACCTACTTGATCCCAAATCTCTCGCCAAACTACTGAAGCAGGTTGCCCTAATACTTCTGGATGTTTACCCCCTACAATAGATTTATAAGCATCGTTGTAAAGATTGATCAGTTCTTTACCCCACCAAACAAACATTGGTTGACGAGAAGTCAGCATGATACGCACTGCTGTTTTTAAACTTTGTGACCACTTCTCTACCGAACCTAACGGAGTATTTGACCAGTCTTTAGCTCTGATTCTCGCTCCCATTTCTCCGCCACCAAACAAAAAATTGGTGTTAGGGTTGTTAGATGCAATTGACTGTTTTTTCATCTAAATTATAAAAGCGCAATTCTGGTTTTTTTCTTTTTTAAGTAAATATACTTAGATAAAACTAAAAATAATTTGCCGATTTTTTGCTTTGATATAGCGGTTCTCAGAGTAATAAGATACAGTTCATTTTCCTGGTTGAGCGTTGATAGTTGAGACCTACGGTAGTGCGCTTCGCTTATGTTAATAGTTGATTATTCATCCCTCATAATTCATAACTTTTTACTTTGATCCTTCGCTGTCGCTGGCTGACGCTTCGCGCTTTTTACTTCCTAATAACTGGTGTACCTCACCAAGAGCGAGAAAGGCTATACTCGTATCGTGGTTTGTTATTAAATTAAATTGACGGGGCATACAAGCTGCTAACCTCTTTAAAAAAAGTCTTGAGATACGTTAATAATATTAAATAAGTTTTTAAATTAATAGTTTCATATTATTAATAAAGCATAAATTAAAATTTACCAGAGGAGCGATGTTCAATAAAATTGTACTTATGATTTTACAGTAAAAATGATTGCTAATTGATTTCTAAATAAATTAAAAAATGCACAACACCTTACTCGTAATCACATTAACAAATAGATCTAACTCATTATTACTGAATAGCAAATTTATCTAAATGCTAATTATGACCACAATCACAGCATTAGATCGCTTTTGGAGTCTGGTGGCTGGAGTTTTAACGCTCAACAGTGAAACTTTTCAACTTTTAAACCATTTACCTTTGAGCTTAATTGCCAGTATCTTGGTAGTTTTGTTAGCAGCCTTGTCTCAAGGTATTGGTCAGAGTGTCGTTTTATTTATCAATCGAGTGCGACCAATTAGATTTATTTTATCACTTGCGATCGCAGCAGTTCTTTTTACTTTTAACTATAATTTTTGGGTTTTAAGTACTTGGTTGGTAGCTACTCAACTTTTTCATGCTTCTCTTTCTCTAATCGAAGTGATTCAAACTTTTGGCTTTAGCTATGCTCCTTTATTATTAGGTTTTTTGATGGTGATTCCTTATTTTGGAATGCCTATTTTTGTCATTTTATCGATTTGGACACTTTTAGCCATTGTCACAGGAATAGATGCCATAGCTAACTTAGGATTATGGCAAGTTTTTGAATGTTGTATTGGTGGTTGGATTGTGCTACAAGTTTCGCAACGTCTTCTTGGTCGTCCGATTGAAATAATTACTAATTGGCTGATGGAAAAAATTGCAGGAGTAGACTTAATTACCGATCAACTTGAATTAGAACAAATACTTTACACAGGCTTACCTATTGCGCCCGCACCTACTAATATTCCTAATTTTTTTGGTGATCTAGAAGAAAACTAGTAACATTATAAAAATAAGGATTTAACTATACAGTTCTCACGCCTAGGAGAGAGAATTCCCGCTCACAAAAGTTAAAGTATCTAAAGAGCCGATTGGAGTTTCTTGTTTTTCTAGTTTCGAGCGAATTATGCCATACATAGTAGTAGCAGCAAGATCGAAATCTACTACTGTTAAAGGCAGTAAAAATTGTGCTAATGCTTGTTGATTTTTTCCTGGAGATTGACTCTTCTGGACACCAAATTCAAGTTCAGCAACAGTAATTGAAGATATACCTATATCTCCGACATTGTAAGCTTTAAATTTCTTTAATACTGCTGAAGGCTTCTGTTTGATGATATAAATGCAAATATTAGTGTCTAGTAAAAATTTCATTCAAAAGCATTTTCTCGCTCTTGTTGTCTAGGTTGTTGACGGTTGCCATCCATAAAATCATCGGAAAATTGTTCTAAACTTTCAAATAAAGTTTCCCAAGAATTTTGATAAGGTAAAAGCACAACTGCATTACCCATACGCTTAATTAGAACTTTATATCCTGGAAAACGATATTGCTTAGGTAGCCGAACCGCCTGACTTTTACCATTTTGAAAAAGTTTAGCTGTTTCCACTGTTAATCAACATTAAATATATATTTTTAGTATATATTTGAACTAGAAATAATGACCATTCACCAAAAAAATAGTAATTGGCATTCTAAACTATTAGAGTTGTTGCATAAGTACTTTCATCCTTGGTTTAGTTGAAAAAACGGGCATTTATGCCAAAAATATTAATCTAGATTTCTAATCTATTTTTGCAAGAAGTCTATTAATTAAGAGTTAAGATTTTTTCTAATTTAAAGGAAAAAGAAGAAATTCATAGGAAGTGTAGTGAACAAGCAATCATTGAAAAGTTGGGCTTTAATTTGTTTAGCTTTAAGTTTAATTGTTTTTCTCTCTCCAATTAATATTTGGTGGTTAAGCTGGTATCGAGTTGCGGAAAATCAATTGTTTAACCTCAGCCTAGATCTGATCCGAATTGGTTTATTAACTTTAACCTTTGCTGGTTTACTCGCTCCTTTTGAAGCGTTGGGTTGGTGGGCAGGATGGTATGGCAATAATCCCGATCCTAAGCAACAACCGTTACTCAAAAAAAATAGTACAACTTATCGAGCGCAACCTACTTCAGATCAAGACAACACAAATCACTACATCATTTATCTTGATGGCATTGGCATTAGTTCCTTTGAAGATGCTTTTGGAGTGGGAACATTTTTAGAACGGTTAACCGAGGCAGTTGGCAGCGAGTTTATTTTAATTCGCGAGATTATGCCTTATTCAGTCTTTAATCTGCCTTTAACTTTGGGAAGACCCCTAGCAGCTTTTTGGCGATGGGTTAATCAAAGCAAAATTTCTGGACTTGGAGTTTTGATTCTGTTGCGGAATATGTTTCAGGTAGCAGTATCGGTTGATAGTCGCTACGGACCAATATTTAATCGGGGTACAGCACAAATTATTATTGATAGTTTACTTGAGCGTGGTTATCGCCCAGGAAGCGGTACTCCTGTCACAATTATTGGTTATAGTGGTGGCGGACAGGTTGCTTTAGGAACTATACCTTATTTAAAAAAAGTTTTGGCTGCGCCTTTGGAAGTGATTTCTTTGGCTGGAGTCTTGAGTGGTAACACAGAAGTAGTAAAATTAGAACATCTCTATCATTTAGTAGGGGAAAAAGATTTAGTTGCTCGTTTTGTTCCTTTTCTATTTCCGCAAAGATGGGCATTTATTTCTTGGTCAAATTGGAACTTGGCTAAAAGTCGAGGAGAAATCAGTTTTATTTCTTTAGGGCCGGTGGGACATGATGATATTGGGGGGCCTTTAGATGATACAAGTTATCTTCCTGATGGTCGTAGTTATTTAACTCAGACGGTAGAAATCGTTACTAAGATTTTGCTTCGTGAAGATGGAATTGAACCTTTTCCTGCTAACGTTCCAGAAAAAGCTTATCAACCAAGAATATTAAGTAATTACGAGCGTTATCTTCAAGCTCCTTTCAATCAATATACTTATTATCCAACTAAACAATCTGTACCATTAGGTTATCAACCTGTAGCTAATTGGATCGGTCGTTTAATTTTACCTAGGCTTGAAGAACGTTCTGAGATTAAAGGAATTTTTTTAGAAATTTATTATGTGCCGAAACAGTATCAAGATTTAATTGGAAAAAAAGTAATTTTAAGTTGGAGCGATCGCGCGGATTTACAAGTATATCTTAATCAAGTTAAATGTAGCATTCATTTTTCTGCTCAAGCGTACGA
Organism: Stanieria cyanosphaera PCC 7437; assembly: GCF_000317575.1. Lineage (NCBI taxonomy): Bacteria > Bacillati > Cyanobacteriota > Cyanophyceae > Pleurocapsales > Dermocarpellaceae > Stanieria > Stanieria cyanosphaera. Next base: position 572,361 of record NC_019748.1, read on the forward strand.
AAGTATGAAGCAGGGGATAGTTCACCCTCTTCGTTTGAATTTTTGGCGCGAGATCGATGCTTTGGAATCTTTGGTTGGTGCTAGACCAATTGATGATGTGATTGTTGCTTTAGAACCAGTAAAGATTATTTCTGAGGAACAACAGCCTACATTATATATTGAGCGAGAACCTACAGTTATTACTGGTCGCTTTTATGGTTTAGTAACTATTTTAGGTAAAGTAAACCAATCAGATCATTTTCGAGTTTGTCACTATAATCCCACTTCGCAACAGTTTGATGGTGATGCAGAAATTGTTTATCTTCCTCAAGTAATTCCCGATCTCAATGGAGTATTTCCTTCTACTACTAATAAAATTGAAGACTCTCCTGTCAATTCTACTGGTTGGTATATCTATGGCGAGTTTAATCAAGATCAAGTTTTTACCGTAAGAGCGATCGCGCCTAGAGCATTATTTCAACTTCAACCCCAACGAATTATTTCGGGTGTATCTGCTACTACCAATTACATCCATAACGAATATTGGCAGGATATTAAAGCACAAAAAGGTCAGATCGATTCAATTTTACTTAATCCCAAATCTCTATCCGAAACCGAAGCAATAGCTCAATATCAAGAAGGCGATCGCTTGTTACTGTTACACACTTATGGCGGAATTGGCGGAAAAAAAGCCGAAGTCCCCCCGATTGGTTTGTTTTTCGGACATTTTGCCTTTGGCATCGCTACAGTAATACGCGACCCGATCACACAAGAACTACGATTTAAAATAGTTTATGACCAAGTTTATACCCAAAATCTCGATGGCATTATTGCAGGTAACTTAGACTGGAGTAATTATTTAGGCGATCGCCAGTTTGGTTGGTTGGGAAGTCGTCCTGTGGTCGATATCATTGTCAAATTAGATGTTTTAGAAGAGTACAACTTTGGTGGCAATATTCGTTTTCCCCTCAATGCTTTAGCCTATCAATTAGAAAAGATGATGGCGCGTTATCGTACAGGAGATGGAACAGGTGCAACCTTTGCAGGACTTGCCAACTCTTGTGTGCAAGATTCCTGTCAAGCTTTATATCTAGCTATTAAAATGGTTTTAACCGAAATCAAAAGTAACTCAGAAATTCAAAACTGGATCGCAGCCTATCCAGAAGACCCTCAAACCAAACGCTTAGAAAGGTTAGTGGCATTGTACAATAATATCCAACGAAAATTAGTTCCCTGGAAAACAGTTCGTTCCGATTGGTTAGACCCCTATGAATCTTTAATTGGTACAAGACTCGCCGAACAACCAGTAACTACGATTATTAGTGCTTTAACCAGTTGGCGATCGCTTTTACCTCGTTTAGCTAACGATCAATTAGCAGAAATTTTACTTCAACATGGTGCTTCTTTGTGGTTGTTACGGACTAACCAAGTTGGCGGTTGGGACGAAGAAATTGAACCTATTGCACCAACAAAATTATGGATTTAGCAAGCTTGTTGATGGTTGATAGTTAATTGTTAATGGTTGATGATTAATCTCTCATAATTAGTAATTAGTAATTAGTAATTAGTAACTGCTAACTAATCACTATCCCACAGTTCACTCAAAGTAACTACACGATAATTTTTGCGTCTAAGTTCTTGAAGAATTATACTTAGTGCTGCTGCGGTATGTTTTGCTCTGGCAATAGAACCACCGTGTAGAACTAAAATAGCTCCTGGAAACACAAATTGATTAATATACCAAGCAATAAACTGAGGATTACCGTGTAAAATCTCATAAGTATCAATGGGAACCATCGAAGCTAACGCTAATTTTAAATTGTAATCAGTACTATCGCCAAGACGTTTGATTGCTTTGAGCATTTCTTGATTATAAAGACCACGACCAGGACGATACCAGCGAATTTGTTCTAATCCAGTCAAAAATAACAAGCGGTCATGAGCTTCCTTTAATTGTCTCTCGAATTCTTGTGGATGTAACCAAGCATGAGTATCATCAATCATGCCATGATTACCAATTTCATGACCATCTTGAAGAATTCGTTTGAGAATAGTGGAATGCTCACTCAGATGACCACCAATAATAAAAAAAGTAGCACGAGAACGCTCTTCGGGATTAGTAATGCCTTGGTTGTCACAAGCGATCGCATCTAAAATAAGTTGAGTAGAGTAATCGTCAGGATCTTCAGGCGTAGGTGCATCATCAATCGTCAGTGCCACAATTCGTTCTTGTGTCGGTTTATAAAAAAGAGCATCGGGAAATAGTTTTGATACTCCGAATGCCAATTCTTTTAGTAGTAGCTCAATCACTATTAGTATCTATCAACAAGTTTTAAATTGCTTTTATTTAATTGTAAAAAACTTTTGTTGTCGCTCATTTATAGTTAATCGCCAAATAATTTACAAAACGTGAGTTCTTTGTTACCTCTTGCCCGTTACCTTGGACAGACGAAAATTGTAATTTTACCAACCAATAACTATAGTCCAGTTTGATTGACACTTAACTTTTTTATAAGTTAATCTATGCTTCAATTAAATTTAACTTATGTTTAATCTATCTAATGTGATTTTCTCTAAATGAACTTTTTGAACAAAAATACACAATTCTTAGCATTATTGGTTTTGTTAGTTGCAACAGATTTGGTTTTTATAGTAGTTGGTTTTTTCTACGAGTGTTCTAGATTAGAATTAGCAACTTTTTGTCAAAATTTTCCTGTATATCATCACTATTCAATTGCTTCAGATAAAAGCTATGCAGAACTTTTCCAATATATCAAAGCTTATTGGATGATTCTTTTGTTTGGCTATTTAATAATTATTAGAAATAAACCAATATATTTAAGTTGGTGTTTCCTTTTTTGTTATATTCTCCTAGATGATTTAGCTCAGCTACATGAAGAAATTGGATTCAAGATTAGTAACCAATTAAATTTAGTTCCCGCGCTAGGTTTAAGGGCGCAAGATTACGGAGAATTGTTAGTTAGTAGTGTAGTAGGAATATTTTTTCTATGTGCAATTGGCATTAGTTATCGTTTAGCTCAACCTCAAGAAAAATCTGTATTTAAAAAGCTGATTGTAATGTTATTTGCTTTGGCAGTTTTTGGGATAGTCATTGATTTAGTTCATATTTTATTCGACGACTATAAATGGTGGGACGCCATTTTTACTATCTTAGAAGATGGTGGCGAACATATAGTTATGAGTGTAATAACTTGTTTTGTTTATTTGCTAGTGATCAAAACACCGCAGTTGAAAGGCGATGATTGCGATAAACGCATTCGACGGTCAATTTTTATCAATTAAAGCAGCAAATATAGCATTAAGTTTTTAGGTTAGAACATCATATTTTTTGGGTAGGGACGATTCATGAATCGTCCTTACAGTTATTTTTTTGTCCTACTATGAATTAGTACCGCTTTTAAAGAAACAATTAAAAAAGTAATTGAAATTGCATTCAAGTTATTTTACTCAACTTTTTGATTGAGTTGACGTAAAATTTGTTCTAATTCTTCCTGATAACGACCATATTCTAACCAATTACCTTGACGCAATGCCGATTGAGCTTGATTATAGACTCCCCAAGCAGACTGAATCAAACGAGGATCTATATTAGTCAAAGTAGATGGCGATTGTGGGTTTAAAATTGCTTCTCTCTCAAAGACAGCAGCTAAAGATTGTTCTAGTGTCGGCATCATAACTATTTCTTTGTCATAAGCTACGATCACTCGTTTTAATTCGGGTAATTGTCCTTGTTCGGCACGTAAATAAATAGGTTCAATATAAAGTAAAGCACCATCAATCGGAATTACTAAAATATCACCACGAATCACCCGTGAACCTTCTTGACTCCATAAAGTTAGTTGTTGAGAAATTTCTGGGTTTTGGTTAATACGTGCTTCAATTTGAAAAGGGCCATAAATCAGTTCTTGTTTAGGAAATTCATAAAGAACTAAGTTGCCATAATTATCTCCATCACAACGCGCTGCCATCCAGGCAATCATATTGTCTTTATTGACTGGTGTAAAAGGAAGAATCAGTACAAATTCTTCTTTAGGTTGTCCTGGCAAACGCATAATTAAATAATAAGGTTCAATTGCTTCTCGTTCGCTTTCAGACATTTTGTTAGCAAAACGCCACAAATCTTCGCGATTATAAAATACTTGAGGATCGCTCATGTGATAAGCAGTATAAATCTGTGCCTGGATGTTAAATAGATCGAGGGGATAACGAAAATGAGCTTTAATGTCGGCAGGAATCGTATTGTTTGCTTGGAAAAGATCGGGAAATATTTTGCTGTAGGTTTGTAGTACAGGATCGTTGGGATCGACTACAAAAAACTGCATCGTTCCGTTTTTCGCATCTACTAAAACTTTAACCGAGTTGCGAATATAGTTGATTTTCTGATCTGTAATTAATTCTGTGCTTTTGTTGCTAACTACTTCTGAATAAGGATAGCGATCGCTTGTGGTATAAGCATCAATAATCCACTGTAGTTTACCATCGATCAGGGCAATATAAGGATCATGATCATATTGTAAAAAGGGTGCTACATGACGAACTCGTTCTTCAATTTGTCGATAGTAGTGGATGCGAGTAGAGGCAGTTTGCGAACTGCCCGTACTTAAATAGTTAGAAATGAGAATTTTCCAACTGCCAAGATCATAGGCATAAGCTAATTTGCGCCAGAAGGAAGAAAGAGGGACACCACCTGTTCCTTGATAATAAACAAAAGCATTTTCATCACCTTTGGGATAATCAAATTCTGGTGTAGTTGTGCCTGTAAAAATATAGCGGTCTTTTTCTTCGCCATAATAAATAGCAGGTTCTTGTATTTGTAAATCTACTTGAGATACGGGAGGAATATTTCTAATCAATAAAATCGGTAAACCATCAGCAGCAACTTCGTTAACTGGACTCATTACTAACCCGTAACCGTGAGTATATTTTAAGCGTTGGTTAACCCAGGTTTTTGCTTGTTGAGGTACTTGTTCATAGGATAATTCTCTTGCTGCAAGCATGATCTGACGATAGTTGCCATCAAGGGTGTAGCGGTCAACATCAACATCATTAAATTGATAATAAAGACGAATTTCTTGAATTTGACGGTAGGTATCTAAAAGGGGTTGATAATCCCAAAGTCTAATATTATCAATTGTGGCTTGGTTTTCTTGTGAAAGGGTTAATTGAGCAGAAGCAGGATAATCAGTTGCATTGATTTTATCTAAATTGTAAGCTTGACGGGTATATTCCAGATTGTATTTTATATAAGGTAATTCTTTATTTAATTCATTGGGTTCAACGATAAATTTTTGTTGAAGCGCGGGATAAATTCCATTTACCAAAACCAAAACAGCTAAATAAATTGCTACTGCATACAGTGATAGTAAAAATCTGCGCGACCAAATCGTTACAATCAAAATAATACTGAGTAACAAAGACCCAATACTCATAATCCAGTAAGCAAACAATCTGGCATGAGTATCTGTATAACCAGCACCCCAAACCACACTACGAGAAGAATAAAGCAACTCATAACGCTCTAACCAAAAATAGACAGCAATAGTTAAAGCGATCGCAGCAAATAACAAACTAAGATGAGTTTTAATTCTATTATTTAATAACTTTTGCCATTGACGGTCGATAGTCATAGCTTTCCATCGCCAATCAAATCCAACCGTACCTTTAAACACATAAATTAAACTGGCTAAAATTAATCCTGCTAACAAAAGTATAATCAGCCAATTTTGAAAATCTTTGTAAAAAGGTAAACGAAACACATAAAAACCGATATTTCTGGCATAAATCGGTTCATTCAGCTTAAATTCAGTAGCATTTAAATACTTTAGGATAGTTTCCCAATGCGCTGCACTACTACTCGCTGCACTTAAAGAAATCAAAAAAATCAGGATTAAAGCCAAATAATTAGCAATTTTGTTGGTAAATAACTCTAAAGGATTACCCTCCAGAAACCGAAAAACGCGATCGCGGGTTAAATGAAGAGCAAGTCCATAATTAATTCCTAAAAAAGCAGCATAAATAACAAAAGTAGCCAACCAAACCACAATTTGCCAAGAAATTCGCGTCTGAAACACATTACTAAAGCCGACAGCAGCAAACCACCATGATTCTGTTAAAAGGTGAACTAAAGTTGAAGCAATAGTTAAACAAATTGCCATTACTAAAATTGTGGCGACAATAGCTTTCTGTCGAAGTTGCATATGTTAACGGCTACTGTAGTTAGTTATTTGGCTTACGATCTAAGCCTAGCTTAATTATGGTTATCTTGATTTCGTTTCCCACAATACTTAATTTCATTATTCTGTGAGTTTTGAGTTTATAGATTAAACAGCCTTAATCATTAATTTTTTCCTCCCAAAAATATGAGAAATAAATGAAAAGAAAATGACGAAAAAATGATAAGAAATGTTAAGCAAATCGGGTACACTTAAGTTGATCGCAAAATTCTTGATAAATAAAATTAATCTATGGAATTAGCTAATATTTCTTTAATTGGTATCGGTTTAGCTGCTGATGCTTGTGCTGTTTCCTTAAGTAGTGGTTTAGTTATTAGACATATTAAAATTAATAAAGCCTTAAAAATTGCCCTGGCTTTTGGTATTTTTCAAGGCATAATGCCCTTAATTGGTTGGATTACTGGCTTAACCTTTCGGGAATTTATTATTCAAATAGATCATTGGATTGCCTTTGTTTTATTAGTCGCGATCGGTGGCAAAATGATTTATGAAACCTTTCAAGAAGAAAAAGAAAATAAATTTAATCCTTTAGATAATTATACTTTATTAGGACTTGCGATCGCGACTAGTATTGATGCCTTAGCAGTTGGTTTGAGTTTATCGGTCTTAAAAACTTCTATTTTATCCTCAGCAGGAGTTATTGCTATTATTACTTTTTCTTTATCTTTTATAAGTGTTTATTTGGGTCATAAATGGGGCAATTTATGCAAGTTTAAATTAGAATTTGTCGGAGGAGTTATTTTAATTTTTATTGGTCTTAAAATTTTAATGAGTCATTTAGTAGCGTAGTTATCAGTAGAGGCAAGCTTACAAAAAGTAAGTTCTTTACAATTAAGAAGAAAATGCTGGTTTACAGCGATTCATTCCTAAGATTAAATTTTCTTAATTATTTTTTGCATTATATTCAATACAATCAACCTACTGTTTTAAAATTGCATCTGTGACTAGCAAAATTAGCTGATAAAAACTATGAGCGATACCATTTTTGGTAAAATTATCCGTCGGGAAATACCAGCAACTATTGTTTACGAAGATGATTTGGCTTTAGCTTTTAAAGATGTTCAGCCTCAAGCACCTACTCATATTCTTGTAATTCCTAAAAAACCAATTCCTCGTTTATCAGATTCAACTGAAGCCGATCAAAGTTTACTGGGTCATTTGTTATTAACTGTGAAAAAAGTTGCTGAACAAGCAGGATTAAAAAATGGCTATCGGATAGTAATTAATAATGGTGATGATGGCGGTCAATCGGTCGATCATTTACACTTTCATATTTTAGGCGATCGCCAGATGCAATGGCCACCAGGATAAATGGTTTTACTACTGAAAATAAACCTCGGTAAAAACCTAGAAAAAAAAATTAATAGTTTATTGAATCTTTTTATTTAATAGCACTCCTGAGTTTAATTACCTGGTTGTCTTTGGGCATTATTTGTTTAGAGATTAACAAAATCAATAATTAACTTAGGAGTATTTTTAAATGAAAAAACTTTTAAATTTATTATTAATATCTGTGATGTTTAATCCTATTGGTTTAATTGCTACAGCACAATCTGACTCAGAATGTCTTCTGTTAGATGCTAATGGGAAACCGATGGATCTTGGTTATCTTTGTGGCGGTCAAGTTACCCCTAAAACTAACCATTCCAATCTTTCAAATTCTTCTTCCAATTCAGGTGTTTTTACTGTCAAAATTAAAAGAAGAGAATTCGGCATTCCTGTAATTGATGTTCAATTTAATAATCAACACACTTTTGAAATGTTAGTAGATACAGGAGCAAGTTTAACCATACTTACTGAAAAAATGGCACAAACACTTCAAATTCAGCCACAAGGTACTATGTTACTCTATACCGCCAACAATTCTATTACCGTTCCTACCAGTACAGTTTCCTCTATTGCTGCTGCGGGAATTAGAAGTAAAAATATAGGAGTTGCGATCGCACCTTCTTTAGATATTGGTTTGTTAGGACAAAACTTCTTTGGTCACTACGATATCACAATTAAACAAGATGCGATCGAATTTAAAACGAGATAAAAAAACCCACGTTTAAGCGTGGGCTGTCAACACGAGGTGTGAAGTAAACTTAAACAATTTATGTTTATTTCTTCTTTTCAAGACAACTATGGCAAGGAATCATCACCAAGAAATCTTACGCCTCTAAAATAAAAACTTTCTTTGAGAATTAGAAAGTAAAGGTGGTTCTTAAGACACCAATAATGGCATCATCAGCATCTTTGTCTCCTCCAGGAGCATTCAACCAAATTACCCCAGGAGTAACAGAAATATTATCGTTTAATTGGTACTTGTAGAAACCTTCGACGTGGAGAGGTATATCATCTGTTTCTCCGTTATAAGGTTCTGCACCAACAATAACACCACCTAAACTACCTTCTTTAATCAAGTCTGGGAAAGCTAAACCAGCACCATAAGACCAAATTTCAGCTTCATCTCCATCACCTGTTTGACTGGCATCGGTGTACATACCAAAAGCGTTGAAGGCAATTTTGTCGGAAAGTTGAAACGAGCCTTCCAAACCAAAAGAGTTAGTATTTAATGCTCCAGCTAAAGGATTTTTGGCATTAGGTGTACCCACACCAAGATCGAAGATAGTGTTATCCTCGGGGGTAAAGTAACCACGAACGTATGTTGCAGCCAACTGGAGTTTCTCAAAAGGACTAAAAGTTACTTGTCCTAAAGCAGAATATTCACCATTGAACAAACCATTACCTTCGCTAGGATCGGGAGCATTACCACCAAAATAACCAGCACTAACAGTTAATTGCTCGAAGGGAGTAAAGTTAAATCCGATACCACCACCAGCACCAAGACCAATTTTATAAATCGGACTAGATTCACCAAAGCTAGATAGAGAACCTGTAGCACCAGTAAAAGAATCTAAATAAGGACTAACAGTGGGAACAAAATCTTGCCACAAAGGATAAGCTGCGGGTAAATAAACTTGAATTTTGTCGCCGATGGGGAAATAGTAAGCTAACCAACCAATTTCAACATTATTATCATTGTCAAAATTGTAAGTCAGAGTACCTTGGTCTAAAGGTTCTGTTTCTCCATTAAAGGTACTAGAATTACCTGCATCTAAACGAGTGTATAAAGAATCTTTACCAGTAAAACTAGAAACAAAGGCTAACCGAACTCGGTTTTGGAAAACAGCTTGGTTATCGTAGTTAAACTCTTGAGCAAGACTAAAAACTGCCTCCCCTTGTAGTTTAGTAGTTGTAGAGAATTGATGGTCTTCTAAGAAAGCAGTACGACTTTCTAAATCATCAACTCTGCCTCCTAGGGTAGCGAGTTCTGCTTCAAACTCTTGAGTCAGTCGATTAATAGTGTCTAAGTCTTCACGTAAAACTGATTCAGAAGAAGCAATCAAACGTTCGATTTGATTAAGACAAGAATTTAAGCCCGCAGCAAATTCATAACGCGATAAAGCTTGGCTTCCACGATAGGTCTGATTAGGATAACCGACAATACAACCATAACGATCTACCAACGAACGAAGTGCTTCATAAGCCCAATCCGTAGGTGAAACGTCTCTGAGTTGATTAACATTTGTAACTTGATTAATCTGATTTTTTTTGCCTTCTTGGCTGTAGTTTTCTACTTGATTGAGTAACTGACTATTATCAGTCTGAGCTATTAAAGTTTCAGCGTTGCTAGGAATTGCTGCAATAGCTAAACCAACTAGTGCTGGACTAACCAATAAAAAACCACGTAGTAATCTATACATAATTTCCTCACACCTTAGTATTACTACTTACATTAATTGCAAATTTACTATGTAAAAGTGTAAATTGCTCCAGCTAAATTAGCAAATTTTTTTGAGCTTTTTTTGTATTTTAAGATACAAAAGCCTGTCAATATTGAACTTGATGTGGTATGATTAGCTCCGCCCGAAGCCGAGACGAAGCGGATTGTTAAATACAGGTGAATTTGAGAAAATTGTCAGGAAATGATTAAGAATTCAGAATCCAGTTCACCAAAGTCCGTACAGGAAAACCTGTCGCCCCCACATTATTTACACCATTGGGTTTATCTGTCCAAACTGGACCAGCAATATCTAAATGTACCCAAGGAGTATCTTTGATAAACTGTTTCAAAAATAAAGCAGCCGTAATTGATCCTCCTGCCCGAGGTCCGGTATTTTTCATATCGGCAATAGCAGATTTCATGCCATCAAAATAAGGCTCTTCTAGTGGCATTTGCCAAAACTTTTCTCCTGCTAATTCTGCTGCGGTTTTGATTTGATTAGCTAAGTCGTCATCCGTACTCCATAAACCAGCAATCTGATCTCCTAGGGCAATGATACAAGCTCCTGTTAAAGTTGCTAAATCTACGATCGCGTCTAAGCCTAATTTTTCCGCATAGATTAGCGCATCAGCCAATGTTAATCTTCCTTCAGCATCAGTATTGTTAACCTCAATGGTTTTGCCATTAGCAGCTTTGAGGATATCACCAGGATGCATTGCACGACCACTAATCATGTTTTCTGTAGCTGCACAAATAAAATGAACTTCTACATTGGGTTTGAGTTGAGCGATCGCTTTAGCTGCACCAAGCGTAGCTGCACCACCACCCATATCCATTTTCATGGTTTCAATGCCACTGCCCGAAACTTTGAGATTGAGTCCGCCAGAATCAAAAGTCAAACTCTTGCCCACAATAGCTACTTTACGCTTTGGTGTTTCTGTTGGTTTGTAGGTAAGATGAATAAACTTAGGTGGGATGTCAGAAGCTTTGGCAACACCTAAAAACGCTCCCATTCCTTGTTCAAACTGCTCACAATCTTCCTGTTCAAGAATTTCCAGACTCAAACCATACTCAGACGCGATCGCTTCTGCGGTAGCTGCCATTGTCAGAGGAGTAACCTCGTTAGCAGGAGCATTAACTAACTCTCGTGCCAAAATCACCCCAGAAGCCACAATTTCAGCCCGTTTAATTGCTGCATCCTGACCATTTAAACCGAGTAAATCAATAGTTTCTAATTTGATTTCTTTTTCTTCTGGTTCAGACTTAAAACGATTATCTTGATGAAGAGCTAGTAAAATTCCTTCAGTCATTGTTTGAGCAACTGCATCTGGCGAGCCTTGAATAGGAAAACTTATAGCAAGACTGTGGTCTTTTTTCGCTAATCGAACGACTGTAGCAGCAGTATTCTGATAATTTTCTAGTTTAAATTTATCTGACTTACCCAAACCTACCAAGATCAGTTTGCGGAGGGAACTATTGCCCATTAAACGAGTTACTGCTGTAGTCCCGCTTTTACCTTCAAATTCTTCTACGGCAATTAATTCTTGAATTGTACCTGCTAATTGTTCATTCAGTTGTGCTAGCTCGCCAGTTAATTCTGTTTGTCCTTCAAAAATACCGATAGCGAGTGTATCACCTGTCCAATCTAATAATGACCGATCTGTAGCTAGAATTTGCATTCTTAATTTTTGCTCTCTTGAAATAGGATATGTTTTATTGTGACATTAACTATTTTGCCGAACATTGCACGCACTAAGAGCGATTGATGAGATAAAATTTTGTCGTAGCGTCGAGGAAAATACGATTAACTTTGCCATTAGTTTAAGCAAAGTACAGTAATTTCAACTATTGAAAGATAATTGAGTTTCGACATAATTGCTATATTGGGTGTAAATTGGATTCGACTCATATCAGATCAAGCAATAATACAAAAATTACCGGGAGTGATAAATCAACGTGGGGTTTTTTAAACGTTTAACCCTGTCAAGGGATATAGGAATTGATCTAGGTACTGCCAACACGCTTATATACATATCAGGCAAAGGAATTGTTTTGGAAGAGCCTTCAGTGGTGGCAATTGATAGCAAAACAGAAGAACCAAGAGCGGTAGGCAGAGAAGCTAAATGTTTATTGGGGAAAGCTCCAGAAAACATCCAAGCAATTCGTCCTCTGAAAAATGGTGTGATTGCCGATTTTGATGCTACGGAAATAATGCTCAAGGAATTTATTCGTCAAGTCTACGAAGGTAATCCTTTGGTTCATCCTCGAATGGTAATTGGTATTCCTAGTGGGGTGACTAAAGTAGAGCGCAGAGCAGTGATGGAAGCTGCTGCCCAAGCAGGAGCAAGAGAGGTAGATTTAATAGAAGAACCCCTTGCAGCAGCCATTGGTGCAGGATTACCCGTTACCGAACCGATTGGCAATCTGATTGTTGATATTGGTGGTGGAACGACAGAAGTAGCGGTAATTAGTTCTCAAGGTAAGGTTGTCAGTGAATCGATTCGGATTGCTGGTGATGAATTAACTTGGTCAATTGCTAACTATTTGAAACATACTTATAAACTTGCCATTGGAGAAAATACGGCTGAAAACCTTAAAATTAAATTAGCTTCGGTTCATCCCATCGGTAAAGTAGAACAAGACCAATCAACTGTCGAAGTAAGAGGTCTTCATCTTGTTTCTGGATTACCTAGAACGGTTACCCTTAAAGTAGTAGAGATTCGGGAAGCTATCTTAGATCCAGTTAAAAAAATTGTCGAAGCAGTTAAAATTACTCTCGAACAAACTCCTCCCGATTTGGCAGCAGATATTATTGATCGAGGAATTATGTTGGCAGGAGGTGGGGCTAATTTGAAGGGATTAGATGCTTTGATTAGTCATGAAACTGGAATTGTAACTCATATAGCTCCTGAACCATTAAAATGTGTGGCGTTGGGTACTGGTCGAGTTCTAGAAGATAAAACTCTTGACAAGGTTTTGAGCGATCGCTCTCAATTAATTTGAGTTGTCCTAGCTCTTAATTAACTCTTGATAAACATTAACCAATTAAGCCTAAACTAATGCATCGTTGGTGGGATCGATACGGTTTTCAAGCAACTGTTACGGTTGCAGTTATTAGCATTGCTTGGTTACTTAGACAAAGCCAAACCGCAGTCTTAACTGAAGCTTATTATTTTTTGGTAAGTCCTTTTCAGTCAAAACAGCAGTTGATTTTGGAAGATAGATTAAGTAATGCTCGTATTTTGGAATTAGAACAGCAAGTTATTGAACTAGAACAGGAAAATCGACAATTTAAACAGTTAATTAATTCTGATACTACCAAAAAATCCTCTCAAATAATCGCCCCAATTATTGGACGAAGTATCCAAGGTTGGTGGAATCAAGTTACTTTGGGTAAAGGTAGTAAGGATGGTATTCAACCAGGATTTATCGTTTCAGGAATTGGTGGAGTAGTAGGTAGAGTTATTCAAGTTACTCCTCATACTAGTAGAGTTGCTTTGATTAGCGATCCTGATAGTCGGATCGGGGCAATAGTAAGTCGTAATCGTCAGTTGGGATTTATTCAGGGTAAAGATTCTCAAACCTTGGTGATGCGTTTTTTTACTAAAGTTACCGATCTTAAACCTGGAGATGCGATCGCAACTTCTAATTTAAGTAATCTCTATCCACCCGGTTTACCAATTGGCAAAGTCAAATCGGTTAACTTTGATACTAGTTCAGTTCCCGAAGCAGAAGTTGAATTAACTGCCCCCATTGATGTTTTGGAATGGGTTGTAGTTGATCCTTTTAAACCAAAAATAAACCTGAGTCCGTAAATGTTCAATCTCACTAAAACTCCTAACGGTTTCTTACAATTATTAAATGGATTGATTATTTGCACTTCTGTTTGGCTCTGCTCAATCTTAGTTTTACTTCATTTACCAGGGATGAAGTTACTAGGAATGAGTCCCAATTGGTTTTTAATTTGGCTGGTTGCCTGGAGTGTCAAGCGGAAAGTTTGGCAAGCTGCGATCGCAGGATTAGCCTTGGGTTTAATTTATGATGGCATGACTACTTCTGAGCCTTCTCACATCTTAAGTTTTATTTTAGTAAGTGTTTTAACTACTAAACTCAATAAACAGCGATATATCGGCGAAGATTTTATTTCTGTAGCTTTAATTGTCTTTTTTATGGCAATTATGACGGAAACTCTCTTAGCAATTCAATCGATTTGGCAATCGACTCTTTCTTTGGGTGTAATTTGGCAAAATTATTGGCGTATTGCGATTGTTTCAGCAGTTTTGAGCAGTCTGTGGGCTCCTGCTCTTTATTTTCCTCTAGAAAGATGGTGGGAATATGTTCGTCAGCAAGAAAGACTCTAAATTAATTATTTGTTTAGATCAAAATCAAGGAAAGAAACAGTATTAGAGATTAATATTTTTCCTGCCAATTGTTTTTTTGCTCAGGAAGATGTTTTAAATAGCGATCGCTTGATTGAAGGGTAAGATCAAGTCTGTTTAATTAATTGATTTTTACTCCATATTATTATTATTATCGTTGCCAAAAACTCGATCTATGATGCGACGATTTTCGACTTGTAATCCTCTCACTTCGCTTTGCATTTCCCTAATGTCTGTTTGCATGGTTTCAATATTGGTTTGCATAGTCTGAATTACTCTGATTGAATCGATAAACATTTCAGTTGCTCTTCCCATTTGTTCTGTAAGTCGATCTACTCTATTAGTTAAACCAGCGATCGCTTCAAGATTAGTTTCAACTTTTTGACCGATTCGCTCAATCATTTCATTATTAGTTGCGACTTTTTCGCTTAAACTATTAATCTTGGCTGTATTACTATGACTGAGTTTAATTGCTGATTGAAGAATTTTTTCAATTTGGGTTAGTCTTTGTTGAGGGGTTAGCTCTTGGGTCATTTTATCGAAGAATTTTTAAATTTAATCCTAATTATAAAGCGATCGCTCTTCGTTTATTACAAGCCGATTTGAGACAACATTTCTAAATGTTGATGTAAAGGTGCAATGGTATTAGCTGCGATCGCGCCACTGGCTGCTACGGGTGGTAAACCAATCCCTGGAAAGGTTGAATCTCCACAACACAAAAATCCTGCTAAAGGAGTAGTTGAACCTGGAAATAAACCTTGATTGGCTGCAATAGCAGGGCCATAAGTGCCACGATGACGACGTAAAAAACGTTCGTGGGTTAAGGGTGTACCTACCAAAGTTACTTCACAACGAGAGCGAATATCGGGGATAATTCTAGCCAATGCTTGCCACATTATTTCTGCTCGTTTTTGTTTTAATTGGGCATAAGCTTCACTACGACGATCTAATCCTTGCCAAAGAGAATATGGTTCATTGCCAGGGGTATAGACGTGAATCACGTGTTTACCTGGAGGTGCTAGAGAAGGATCTAAAACTGAGGGGATAGAAACTACGACAACATTTTGTGGTGCGTTAATACCTTTGTTCCAGTCGTTAACCACAATATAATGACATTGCAAGTCTTCAGCTAATCCTGTTGCGTCGATACCTAAATGTAGATGAAGAAAACTATCACATTCAGGAGTTGCTTGTCTTTCTTGAATAAAACTGTCTGGTAATGCCGATGATGGTAATAACTTTAAACTGTCCCAAACCGAAGCATTGGAAACAACGGCTTTAGTCGCTCTAATTTCTTGTCCTCCTCGTAAGCGGACTCCTACCGCACGATTGTTTTTAACTACAATCTCTTTAACGTGGGCATTGAGTAACAACTTGCCACCATGTTTAGTAAATGCGTTTACTAATGCCTCTACCATCGCACCGCTACCACCTACAGGATAATCTAGTACCACCCCAGGTTTGTACCATTCAGCAAACATAAAAGCCATTTCTGCCCCACTTGTACCAGTGGCAGGTAACCCTGAGAGGAGAAAACATAATAAATCTAGCCAATTACGGATAAAGGAATCGCTGACAACTTCATCCATAATCTTGCTAAAAGGTTGTGTTAGTTGTAGAAGATTAGGAGTATGCCGAATTAAAGAAGGTAAGTATCGCCCTACTGTAATGGTTGCAGCCCAATCATTTCTAATTGCTAAAGTAGGAAGAGCATTAACCGCTTCTGCCAAAGGTTGCATGACGCGCTGTAATTCTCGCCATTGTTGTACAGCCTGATTTCCTCGCAGCTTGGCTAAAACCTCACAAAAGTGATCCGCCCCGACAGTTGTGTTGAAATTGCCTTCTGGTAACTGACAACCCCAAGTATCATAATTAATCCATTTCAAATCTGCTTCAACAGCATCGAAAACTTGACGTAAAGGATTGTTAGAAGGGCTGTAAGACATTCCCGAATAAAGAGAGGGGCCCGAATCAAACTTGAAACCATTTCGTTCAAAAGCATGGGCTGCACCTCCAGCGATCGCATGACTTTCACAAACTACTACTTGAAAACCATAACGTGCTAGTAATGCAGCACAAGATAAACCACCAATTCCGCTACCAATTATTACTACATCTGTTGTTTCTAGATCAGAGGCTGTCATAATTTTGATTCGTTTGCTAACTTTTAAAAAATGTAACAAACTTCTCTGTTTATCTTTTAAGTCAACTCGATAATTTGATGTGTGGCTTTGGTAAAAACGTCTTCAATAATAGATTCCCACGATTCGTATTCTTGAGCATAATCAGGATTACGAACAACTAGAAATTCTTGATCTGGGGCAACACTGAGATGAAGAGTAACTCGATAAGAAGTTCCACTTTTTTGATATTCATGGGCATTTTCAATGGCTATATAACAATTTTGAATGGCATGGCAGACAGATTCTAATTGATTTAGCTGTTCTTTGATTAAGGAATTAACTTTTTGATTTTGTTCTAGATTGAGGTAATTGATGGTTGGTGTAATGTTCATTGATTCAGTGATAATTTTTTTTATAATAATTTATAGTTTGAAATAATTTTTAATTTAGTTCTTCTATCAAAAGCAAGATGCAAAGTTAATTTATTTTTTTGAATAACATTATCTAACTATAGCGTTTCTTATTTTCGTGAGGTACATTAGCACCCTGGTTTTTGTTAATGGTTAATTAAAAATTGGTAACTAGTCACGGATAATGGTGTACCTTATAACTTCGAGAATTGCTATATTGTTTTACTCCCCTAGATAGATGTATTTTTTGATTTACTTAAATCTAGTTATTATTTTTTATTCGCAAAAAACGAAAACAAATGAAGGCAATAGTTTAAAGCTTGGGAAAAATTAATCATAATCAAGTCTAACTTTGGACGCGATCGCTTTGATTTTTATCAATTATTTGTTGTAGATTATTTAAAATTAAAATGTTTAATTCTCAACGTCAAAATCAAAAACAATTTAGCACAACAAAGCTGTCTAATTATCTTCCTCCTCGCTCGCTTCAAAATGGTTTATTAATGACGTTATATGTTGCTTTTAGAGCTAATAAAATTTGGCAAAAAAATATTATAGAAACAGAACCTTTTTATCAAGAAAAGATTTTTTTAGGCGCGCAAGAAGTTCCTATTTATGGATTAGTTGCTATTCCAAAGCAGGCTAAAGGTACAATTATTGGGACTTATGGAATTACTGGCGATTTAGATAATCAATGGTTTTTGAGAATTTTAGGTAGAAAAGCCTACGCTAGAGGTTATGCAGTCGTACTATTTGACTGGCGCGGACATGGAAAAACGGCTTCATTATCTCCCACTCTTACTTCCGATGGTTTGTATGAAGGAGAAGATTTTGTCAAAATTGCGGGCGCAGCAAAAGAAATGGGATGTCCTGCACCTTTTTGGTTTACAGGATATTCTTTAGGAGGACAATTGGCATTATGGGGAATTAAATCAGCTTTAAATCATCCAGATCTTGCTGGTGGTGCAGTTATTTGTCCTAGTTTAGATTCTAATCGCTCTTTAACTTATTTAGAACAACATCCTGTGGGTAAATATGTGGAACAAAAAATTGCCCAAAGTTTAAAACAACTTGCTTTAAAACTTCATTCTTATCATCCTAACGATTTTGATTTGGCAGCAATTAATCGAGCAAATAGTATTAGATGTTTTGACCACGAACTAGTTATTAATAGATTAGGTTTTAGTTCAACTGAAGAATATTATGAAGCTTGTAATGCTCTTTATTTATTACCTCAATTAACTAAGCCTACTTTAATTCTTTATGCAGAAGACGATCCTTTATTTAATCCTGCTATTATTCCCGATTTAAAACAAGCTTGTGACCATAATCGAGCGATAGACTTAATCTTAACTAAATATGGTGGTCATGTTGGTTATATTAGCAATCAAACTTGTCAACAAAACTACGGCGATCGCGATTGTTGGTGGGCATGGAATCGAGTTTTAGATTGGTGCGATCAAACTGATTTTAATTAGTTTTTAGAATTCTGATAAAAATCAATCATAGTCTGACGATAAAACAAAGGCATTCCTGTATCAAAATATTGTCCTTGAACTAAATAACCGAGTGTAGCTTGCTCTTGACGTAATTTATCTAAGCAAGTAGTTAACTGAAATTCTCCTTTAAATCGATAGTTATGATTAATATCCTCTTCTAGTAAATCAAAAATTTTTGACTCAAGAATATACATTCCAAATACGCCTAAAAATTCATCCTTTTTCATTCCGTTAACTTTTAAATTTTGACGAGCATATTCTAAACTTGGTTTTTCATATATTTCAGTTATTTTTAAAAGCGAATTTGGCTGTTGCCAAACACCAGTAACACAACCTGCCTTGTGGATGATTTCGGCTGACATGATCGTCAAACCAATAATATTTTGTTCAAATTGTTGATAAACATCAAGCATTTGTTTAGCACAAGAACGCTCTGTATTAGTTGTATAAACATGATCGCCTAGTAACAATAAAAAAGATTCTTGATCAACCCAATCTTTAGCACAATAAACTGCATGACCATATCCTTCTTGTTCTGTTTGAATCAGAATAGTAATTTGTTTACCTAAATCTTGTAAATATTGACTGTATTTCTGATTTTCAGGAGACAATTTTTTAAATAATTCTGGTTTAGGTGGAGCTTTAAACAAGTCAGTAAATAATTCTCGATCTTCTGGTTGAACGACAATTCCAACTTCTTCTATCCCTGCATTAATTGCTTCTTCTACAATTGCCATAATAATTGGTTTGGCTCGTCCATCACGATCAATAATCGGAAACAATTCTTTTTTGACAATTTTTGTAGCTGGAAATAATCGAGTACCAAAACCAGCAGCAGGAATTAAGGCTTTACGGACTTTCTTTTGAGACATATTTATATCATAAAAAACTAAATCAATTAACAATCGACTCTCATACTGGAGTGTAGCTCAGTTTTCAACTTAAGTTCTTTTTTTTCGAGAGAAAGTTTTGCTTTGTTTTTACTTTACTCAACTAAAATGTTAATGAATAAATAAACAAGTCTATTTTATGTAATCTAGATTTCATTTTAAAACGAGCAATTTTTCTAGCATTCGTTTTCAAGCGCAATTAATATCAAACAATGACTAATAAATTAATTTTTATTGATAATTAATAAACTCCAGCTAATAATTATTAATTTTTGTTTCATTTTAACAAGACAAAAAAATCATTTGCTTTCGCAAATAGAGCAAACAAAGAGTATTAATAAAGCGATCAGCCAAAGGCTGGCACTGCGTGATCGCGTTTAAATTTGTTTTTTGATTAAAAACAGTAAAAAAAAGAGAAAATAAGTTAGTAAATTAAAAAGTAATTTTAGTTAAATATTTATATTTCAACATATATTTTAATTTTTCTTTTCTAGATTATTTGTGTTACATTCGATTGTTTACTTCTAACCTTAAATCAATAAAAACCACTCAGTTTACAAATTAAACAGACAAAAAACTGCATTTAATAATGTTCTTTGATCTTTTAGCAGAAATCGATTTATCAAACGCTTTGATCCACAATCCTTTGAGCGTAGCATCTAATCTAAAAATTGCTGAAGCTATTTCTTTAATGAGTGCAAGTAGAACAACCTGTGAACTTGATTTAGAAAAGTCTTCAATTCTTACTGAAGCTCAATCAAGTTGTGTTTTGGTAGTAGAAAATAACCAACTAGTTGGCATCTTGACAGCAGGAGATGTCGTGCGACTGGCGACAAAAAAACAACTTTTAACAGAAATTACTCTTGCTGAGGTAATCAGTCATCCTGTGGTGACTCTACAACAATCTGAATTGAGTGATTTGTTTGTTGTTTTGAATTTGTTTGAGAATCATCAAATTAGCCACCTACCTGTAGTTGATCAACAAGGATTAATAGTAGGATTATTAACTGCTCAAAGTCTAGAACAACTTTTTGTATCGATTGATTGGTTACGTTTTCGACAAGTAGCTGAAACCCAGACTTCTCAGGTGATTCATGCTCAACTAACTACTTCCGTTGCTACACTGACTCAACTTATGGCAGATCATCAAGTGAGTTCAGTTGTAATTGTAGAGGAAAAAGAAAACCATAAATTGTATCCAATCGGAATTGTCTCAGCCAAAGATCTGGTGCAGTTACTACCTTTAGAACTAAATTTGGCACAAGTTCAGGCACAGCAGGTGATGAGTTTTACTGTTTATTGTGTCACACCAGATGACTCTCTCCGAACAGTTTGGATGATGATGCAACACAAACAAATTGAGCAGGTAGTGATTCAAGATCATCAAGATTGTTTATTAGGTACTATCACGCTAACTGATTTATTAAAAGCTTTCAACCCAGTCGAAATCTATTGTATGGTTGACAAGTTAGAAAAACGAGTGTCACAACTAGAAGCAGAAAAACTAGAACTGATAGAAAGCCAATCACGAGAATTAGAGAAACAAGTACAGAAACGTACTACCGAATTACAAACTCAGTATCAAAAAGAACGTTTAGTAGCAGATATCACCAGCCAAATTCGAGAATCTTTAAACCTACAAAATGTTCTCAATACCACAGTAGCTGCGGTACGATCGTTTTTACAATGCGATCGCGTTTTGCTTTACCAGTTCGATCAAAATTGGAATGGCAAGGTTGTGGTTGAATCGGTGAGTAAGGGTGAGTTATCTATTATTAATCAAGAAATCAACGATCCTTGTCTCATTTCCAAATGGCATAACCTTTATCAACAAGGTTGGATCACGAGCATTGATAATGTTGAAACAAGCTTGATTGAGTCCTGTCATAAAGAAATGTTGGCTAACTTTCAGGTACGTGCCAATTTAGTCTTGCCTATTTTACAAGATGCTCATCTATGGGGATTATTGATTGTTCACGAATGTTGTCAGCCTCGCCATTGGCATCTTTCAGAGCTAGATTTACTGAAACAAATTACTGAGCAAGTAGCGATCGCACTACAACAAGCAGCAGCCTATGAACAAGCTCAAATCGAACTAGAAGAACGACGACGCACAGAACAAGCCTTACGAGAAAGCGAAGCACAACTGAAATTAGCTTTTGCAGCAGCGCGCATGGGAAGTTGGAACTGGAATATTCAGAAAGGCAAAATCAAGTGGTCAGATAACATGGAAAGCCTATTCGGGCTAGAACCAGGGCAGTTTGATGGCTCTTACGAAATGTTTGTTGCTAGCCTTCATCCCCAAGACCGCGATCGCGTTTTAAGCGCAATCAACCATGCTGTTACCACTGGTGCAAATTACGATATTGAATTTAGGGTAGTTTTTCCTGATGGCACAATGCGTTGGGCTTTAAGTCAAGGCAAAGTTTTTTACGACCACAACGGGCAACCAGTTCAAATGGCTGGTGTAGATCTAGACATTAGCGCTCGCAAGGAAATTGAAACTGAATTGTATCAACTAAACCAAGAACTAGAACAAAGAGTAGCAGAACGTACAGCAGATTTGCAGCAAAGCGAAGCTCGCCTTCAAGAAGCCCAAAAAATAGCTCGGATGGGCAATTGGGAATTTGATGTTATTACAGAAAAAATTACTTGGTCACCTGAAGTTTTTCAAATTTTTGGTCTTGATCCAGAAAGCAGTGAACCAATTTACAAAGATTTAAATCAATATATTCACCCTGATAGCCGAGATTATCACCAATTTCTAGTCAACAGAGCAATTGTCGACGCTGAATCTTATGAAACAGATCTAAAAATTCTTCGTCAAGACGGAACGTCAGGTTACATGTTTGTCAAAGGACAAGCATTTTGTAATCAGAAAAATCAAGTAGTTCGGCTGTTTGGAATTGTTATGGATATCACCGAACGCAAACAAGCAGAAGCAGAAATTCAACTGTTACAAGAACGGTTACAATATTTGCTTTCTTCTAGTCCCACCATGATTTTTGCTTGTAAGCCCGATGGAGACTTTGGAGCAACTTTTATCAGTGATAATATTAAAACTATCTTAGGCTACACATCACAAGAATTTATAGCTGATTCAGCATTTTGGTTTAGTCTTATTCATCCAGAAGATTTAGACAAAGTAAGAGCAACACTAGTCCAAATTTCAGAGTTGGAATACATTCGCTACGAATATCGTTTGTTAGATAAAGATGGTAACTATCGCTGGATGCAAGAAGAATCTCAACTGATAGTTAATCAAGAAGGACAAGCGATCGAGATTGTTGGCTCTTTGTCTGACATCACAGAACGCAAACAAACAGAAGCAGCATTAGAGCAATATACTCGCGAAGTGGAAGATTTGTATAATAATTCCCCCTGCGGATACCACTCCCTGGATACTCAAGGACGATATCTCAAAGTCAACCAAACAGAATTGCAATTGTTAGGCTACACTCGCGAAGAAATGATTGGTAAAGGCATCTGGGAATTTTTTACCGAAGCGAGTCAGCAAAATTTCTTAACAAACTTTTCATTGTTTAAGCAACAGGGTTGGATCAAAGATCTTGAATACGAAATGATCTGTAAAGATGGCAGTGTTTTACCCGTAATGATTAGTGCGATCGCTGTCAAGGATGAAGCAGGAAAGCTGCTTTATAACCGAGCCACACTGGTTGATATTACAGAGCGTAAACAAGCTGAAGCAGCCATAGCACAATCTGCGCGAGAAGTCGAAGATTTGTATAATAACGCGCCTTGTGGATATCACTCCCTGGATGCCGAAGGACGGTTTATTAGGGTTAATAACACAGAATTACAATTTTTAGGTTATACCCGTGAGGAAATGCTGGGTAGATTTTTTGTTGAGTTTATCACCGAATCTAGTCGCAATAACTTTATCAAGAACTTTCCTCTCTTTAAACAACGGGGTTGGGTCAAAGAGCTTGAATACGAAATGATTTGTAAAGATGGCAGTATTTTAAATACAATGCTGAGTGCTAGTGCAGTCAAAAATGTAGACGGAACTTTTTTATATAGTCGCTCTACTGTAGTTGATATCACAGAACGCAAACGAGCGGAACTAGCTTTACAAGCTTCAGAAGCCAAACTCCAAGGTATCATTCAGAGTGCGCCAGGTTTTATTACGACCTTTGATCGTCACGGAACAATCACCTATGTAAATCGTACAACGGAAAGTTTTTCTGTCGAACAAGTCATTGGCAGAAATATCTCAGAATTTTTATTGCCTCAATATCAAGACTTACAAAACAATTCACTCAAGCGACTCTTTGAGCAAGGAGAAACCGTTCAATTTGAGGTCGAAGGTTATGTCGATCAAAAAGGCAATACAACTTGGTATAGAGTGCAAACCAGTCCAGTCTGGGATGGCGAACAAGTAGTGATGGGAATTTCCACCGCGATCGATATTAGTGATCTTAAACAGGCAGAAACAGACTTACGAGAAAGTGAAAATCGTTATGCAACTTTAGCCGAAACAGCACCAGTTGGGATTTTTCGGGTTGATACTACGGGTAAAAGTATTTATGTCAACCATTATTGGGTTGAAATGACGGGAAGATCAAAAGAAGCAGTTTTGGGAGATGGCTGGATCGAAGCTTTACATCCAGAAGACCGCGAGCAACTCCTCTCCAAATGGTCTGAAAGTATCAAACAGCAACAATTTTATCGCAATGAAGCGAGATTTCTTCGTCCTGATGGTAGTATTGTCTGGTTTTTCTGTCGGGCATTACCTGAAACTAATCTAGAAGGTAAGATTGTTGGCTACATCGGTACTGTAACTGACATCAGCGAACTCAAACAAACCGAAGCAGCATTACGAGAAAGTGAACGCCGTTATGCAACCTTGGCAGAAAATATTCCTGTTGCTCTGTTTCGATTTAATTCAGAAGGCGACTGTATTTATGTCAATGAGCGTTGGCAAACAATGACAGGAAGACCAACTCAATCGGCATTAGGAAAAGGTTGGCTTGAAGCCGTTCATCCAGAAGACCGCGATCGCATTGTTAAAGAAAGTAAAAAAAAATTGACTGAGCCAAGTAAATTTCAATCCGAAGGAAGGCATTTGCTTCCCGA
Source organism: Stanieria cyanosphaera PCC 7437 (assembly GCF_000317575.1). Taxonomy (NCBI): domain Bacteria; kingdom Bacillati; phylum Cyanobacteriota; class Cyanophyceae; order Pleurocapsales; family Dermocarpellaceae; genus Stanieria; species Stanieria cyanosphaera. Next base: position 596,761 of record NC_019748.1, read on the forward strand.
TGGCACGATTAAATGGTTTTTGACCCAAACACTACCCGAAATCGCTCCTGGTGGTCAACAAATTGGTTTCTTTGGCACTTTGACAGATATTACCGAGCGTAAAAAAGCAGAACACATCATTCATCAACAAGCACAAAGAGAATTATCTTTAAGATTAATTACCCAAAGAATTCGTCAATCTCTTGACCTAAATATCATTTTTGATACGGCTGTCTATGAAATTCGTCAATTTATTCAAGCCGACAGAGTGGCTATTTATCGCTTTAACTCTGACTGGAGCGGTAACTTTGTCGCAGAATCGATGACAGAAGGTTGGACACCATTAGTAGGAACTTTACCCAAAATCCGCGATACTCATCTGCAAGAAACTCAAGGTGGTAGGTATGCTCACAATGAAACTTTCGTCGTTAATGATATTTATCAAGTAGGTCATGCTCAATGTCACCTGGAGTTATTGAAACAATTTGAAGCCCAAGCTTACGCGATCGCTCCGATCTTTCAAGGCGAAAAGCTTTGGGGATTATTAGCTGCTTATCAAAACTCTGCTCCTCGTCATTGGGAAGAAGATGAAATTTCTTTACTACGCCAGATAGGTTGGCAACTTGGAGTAGCTCTTCAACAGGCAGATTTATTTAAACGGCTACAAAAAGAATTAACAGAAAGAAAGCAAGCAGAAGCAAAACTTCAGCACATGAATCAACAATTAGAATTGAGTAACCAACAATTAGAGCGTGCCACTTCTCTTAAAGATGAGTTTCTCGCCAACATGAGCCACGAATTTCGCACACCTCTCAACACGATTTTAGGAATGTCCGAAGCTTTACAAGAAGAAGTATTTGGCAACCTCAACGAAGAACAGCAAAAAACCATTGCTGCAATTGAAAGTAGTGGCAGACACCTGTTGGAATTAATCAACGATATTCTAGATGTAGCCAAAATCGAAGCAGGTAAATTAGAATTACACCTCTCTGCCATTTCCCTTCAACAGCTATGCCAATCCAGTCTAATCTTTATTCAACAACAAGCTATTAAGAAAAGAATTCAACTCAATACTAAGATTACGTCAGATCTAGGAGTGATCCAAGTCGATCAACGGCGGATGCGACAAGTTTTAATTAATTTACTCAATAATGCCGTAAAATTTACTCCCTCGGGTGGGTTAATTACTTTGGAAGTTCAAGTAGAGTCAGCCGAACGCTATGACAATGCTCAAACAAATCAATTAATCTGTTTTTCTGTGATTGATACAGGTATTGGTATTGCTGCCGAAAACCTCAATCAACTCTTTCAACCTTTTATTCAAATTGATAGTGCCTTAAATCGTCAGTATTCAGGAACAGGTTTAGGACTCAGTTTAGTCAAGCAAATTACTGAACTGCATGGCGGGTTTGTGACTGTAAGTAGTGAATTGGGTTGTGGTAGTTGTTTTAAAGTATATCTACCCTACACTCCTCAAGCAAACGAAACAAAATCTTCTGAGCTAATTTCTGCTTCCCGTGCCAATGGTTTAGAAACCATCCCAAATTCTGTATTGCTTGAAATCCCTCAATCTCAAAGACAACGACCAGTAGTCTTATTAGCAGAAGATAACCAAGCAAACGCTGAAACTTTTGCTGATTATTTAGAAAGTCGGGGCTATCAAATTATTGTGGCTCAAAATGGGCAAGAAGCGATCGAGTTTGCCATCACGCATAATCCTGATTTGATTATTATAGATATTCAATTGTCAATGATCGATGGATTAGAAACTATTCGTCATTTACGCACTATTTCTCAGTTTATTTCTATACCAATTATTGCTTTGACTTGCTCGACTATCGCTCAAGATCGAGAAAATGGTTTAGCAGCAGGAGCTACAGAATATTTAATCAAACCAGTGAGACTTAAACAGCTTGTAACCACGATTGAACAATTATTAAATTAATAAATAGCCTCAAAACTTGAGAATGTATTAGTTTTTACGAAGGTGGAGTACCTTCGACCATTTATTCAAACTTCAAAAATCAAAAAATATGTTATAAAAGTGGAACAAATAACGACATAGTTAAGCTAATGAATATTAGTCAGTTAGTTAAAATTGACTATTTTTAGATTTATTTTTATTGAAAATATGTTTTAATCCAGCCACTAAGTTTTATTTATGAAACTAGGACTAAACAAAAATTGTTTCACTAATCTGTTATTCAAACTAGACTTCTAAAACTTTTATCAATTTTAACTTCAGTAAAAAAAATAGTTAATTGTCCGTAGTTATACGCAAGGGTTAATCTTTAAGATTTTTTCTGAAAATTGATTATTTTAATACTCAAAAATAAAATAAGAAACCGAGCAAAATTTACAAGAGATTAACTTGTGGTTTTAAAAAGGGTTAAAAATGGTTTCAAAAAGTAAACTAGATTACTTAACTACTTCAAAATTGTCCAATATTTGGCGTTTATCTTTTACGTAATAATAATTAGAGAAAATATTTAAAACAAAATTTGAAAAATTATTTAGAGTGAATTGTGCCAATGAATTCATTTTTTTCCATTATGGTTGTTGATGATGAACCCAATAATTTTGATGTAATTGAAACTCTTCTTTACACCGAAGGTTATGTGTTGAACTACGCTTCCAATGGTCAAAAAGCGTTAGAGAGATTGAATAAGTATAAACCCGATCTTATTTTGCTTGATGTCATGATGCCTGAGTTAAATGGGTTTGAAGTTTGTCAAAGGATCAAAGCCAACCCAACTTCGCAGCATATTCCCATTATTATGATCACAGCACTTGATTCCAAAGAAACTTTAGCACATTCTTTAGAAGTAGGAGCCGATGACTTTATCTCTAAACCAGTCAGTGGAATTGAATTAAAAGCAAGGATTCGCTCTTTATTAAGAATTAGTCAACAGCATCAATCAATTCAGGTACTTTGTCAACAACTCCAGGGTGTTAATCAACAATTAATCGAACTTAATGCTGTTTTAGAACAACAAGTTGAAGAAAGAACTGCTCGGTTAGAAAAAATAATTTTGTATGATGAGTTAACTCAACTACCTAGTCGCATATTTTTATTTGAGAAATTAGAAGAAATTCTGCGATACAGAAAAAAACAATCTCAAACCCAAAATATGTTTGCATTGCTCTACCTAGATTGCGATCGCTTTAAATTGGTCAATAGTGCTTTAGGATATCAAATGGGCGATCAATTATTAGTTGCGATTGCTCAACGTTTACAACAATATTTATCTCCGCAAGATCTGCTTGCTTATTTGGGAGGAGATGAGTTTTGTTTTTTTCTAGATCAAAGGAAAAACAAGTCAGAAATCGATCAGTTTGCTCAAACTATTTTAGAAAGCTTTAATTTACCTTTTATTGTCAAAAACCAGGAAATTTTTACTACAGCTTGTATTGGTATTGCGCTGGAAGATTGTACTTATCAAACGCCTCAACATTATCTACAAAATGCAGATACGGCAATGTACAAAGCCAAATTAAAAGGTAAAGGATGCTATCAATTTTTTGATATGCTCATGTACACTTCCAGCATTCAAAACTTGCAACTCAATAATGATTTGCGACGGGGATTAGAAAGACAAGAATTTTTGGTTTACTATCAACCGATTGTTAAACTTACTACTTTAGAAATTATTGGATTTGAGGCTTTAATCCGTTGGCAACATCCTCAACGTGGTTTAGTTGCTCCCAGTGAATTTATTCCCTTTATCGAGGAAACTGGGTTGATTATCCCGATTGGATTGTTAGTTCTTAAACAAGCGTGTCAACAACTTCGACTTTGGGAGCAAAATGGCTATTCGGATTTAATCATGAGTGTTAATTTATCAGTTTATCAATTTGCTCATCCTACTCTTTTAGAAGATATTGACCGCATTTTGGCAGAGACTGAGATTTCTCCTGCCTGTCTGAAATTGGAAATTACCGAAACTGCCATTATGGAGAACACCAACACGGCAATTTTACTTACTCAAGAGTTACAAGCAAGGCAAATCCAAATTAGTATTGATGATTTTGGAACTGGTTATTCTTCCCTTGGTTATCTCAGTCAATTTCCTGTTGATAGCATTAAAATAGACCGTTCTTTTGTGAAGAATATTAGTGATAATCAGCAGAATGTCGAAATTATCAAAGCGATTACCAGTATTGGACATACACTCTCGATGACAATTATTGCTGAAGGAATAGAAACCCAACAACAACTTGCTTATCTACGAGATTTAGGTTGTGAACTTGGTCAAGGTTATCTTTTTGCTAAACCTCTCAATAGCGAACAAGCAACAGCTATATTAAAGCATCGGATTTTAGATACCAACAAAGCAATTAACTAAGCAATTTAATCAAAATAATAACTCAGTCGCCAAATTTTCTTGCCAATCAACCATAAATTCATTAGCTCTTTGATAATCAAGAGAATCTTTAGGTATTAATTGCGCTGCTGCGATCGCACCTACAAAATCTCCTTGAGCAGCACGAGAATGAGCAATTAAGTATATTTGTTTACTCCACCTCCCGATCCAATGTTGAGCTAATTGATAATCTTGAGCATCAACAGGAACTTGTCGTAAAACTGCGATCGCTCGATTATAACTAGAAGCTTGACTAGGCTCGATCATTGTTTGGGCTACAGTTACCAAATTTTGCTTTCTTCCTTCTATTTGTGCTTGTAACTGCCATTGTCGAACTGCTACTTCGGTTTCCTCGATCAGAGATTGGATTGGAGGTTGTTGTTGCAGAATTAATTGTGCTGCTGCGATCGCGCCAACCCAATCCCCTTGACTAGCACGTCCTTGAGCAATATCTAAAATTACATGACTCCAACGAATAATATCTGATTGTGCTTCGGAAAAGAATGGTGAATTTGGTTGAACTTCTTGAGCTTTTTGAATTGCTTTTTGAAAATCAGAAGCTTGACTTGATTGAAGATAGCTTTTGCCACTTTCAGGAAGAGCAGTTGTTACCGAAGAATCTAAATGAAGATAAATTTTGGCTTTTGATAAAAGCTCATGAGCATCGGAAGTATTCGGTAAAATTAAAATCACGCTAATACCCCACAACAACCATTGCCACCAAAATCTTTTGGTTGAAGTAGATATTTTTGGTTTGAAATTATGATTCTGATGAGGAATCACCTCAGCACAAGTCATGGCTACCGCAGTTTTAGAATAAATAAATGAAGGTAATTCTGGGTGTTTATGAGTAACCGAATTTTGAGCATTAGCCCGTAGAAACTGTTGATTTGAGATGATCTCAAAAGATGTATTGGTGATCCTTACTGGTGAAATTTTAGTCCTAATAGGTTGAGTTTGACCGCCCTTCTCACAGGGCGACGGAACGTCGGATGTGCCGACGAGGAAACTTCGGCTTACAGAATCGCGGTGTTGGCAAAAAAAAGGTAGAACTGGTTCAGGGTTCTTTTTTAAGGTGGATTCATAGCTATTCATTTGCTCAATTTCCACTCAACTATAAGACTAAAAAATATTTGTCCTTACAGTCTACTCGCTTTCTTAAAATCTGGTATAAATTTTTTTTAAGCGGTATATTTAAGCGAGAAGATTGCATAAGCGCAGAGTTTTAATACGCTCATAATTACAAAAAACTAATTAGCGATCACGCATACCTCTTCTTTGGTGATGTTGTTCAATTAAATCAGCCATTTGGGTAAGTTGTTCGGGAGTTAACACCTCTCTCATTTGCAACATTGTTTCAAATTTTTGATTTTTTAACTGTTGTTCAAGATTCTGAACTTGTTGCTGTTGTTGTCGAAGTTGCTCGACACTAGTATCACTACTAGCTAAAAGCGATCGCATTTGGTCTTTAGCTTGCCGTAATTCTTCACGCAAAGTTTCGTGATCTGCTTGAGAATTTTGCTTAATTGTCTCAATTTGTTCTGATTGCTCGGGAGTAAGATTGAGTTGCTCAAATAATCTCATAGGCCCTTTTTTTTCACTTCTAAAATTGTCATCAGGAGGAGTTTGAGCGATTGATTGAGATACTATTGAAGTAGATTTTGTTTGCTGTGGATGGAACTGTGCAGCATAAGCACTAACAGGTAGTATTAAAGATAGTGCTGCTACGGTAGAAAGAGTACGCCACTTCATAATTAATTTTTTCTTCCTCAAATTAAAGGTTGTCTGTTGAATAACCCAATCTTAGGCAATTTTGCCTTGAAGCAACTTCGATCCTAATTCCCAACTGATCTATAACTTTGGTACTAAATTAATTTGGTACTTTGGAACTAGAGTGAATCAATTAATTCAATGACATGATCGTTACATCAGCTTTTTAAGTAAATTTAAACTGATGAATTATGAATGGAAAAAACACCCTTTTCGTTTACTACTTTATCTAGAGTGGATTTTGCTTGGAATTGCTTTAGTAGCAGGATTTTCTCTATTTCTAGAACGTCATCGATTGCCATTTCCTGTTCATAACCCAAGCACAATCTTTCCTATCGGCGCAACTATTAGTATCATTCTTTTAGGAGTGATGGGTTGGAGATTGCCAATTGGTTCTCGATTGGTACAAGGATTATATATTAGTTTTGGGTTTGGTTTAAGTTGGTTGGCAGTGCTGTTAGGAGGTAGAGGAGACAGAGTTTTTCCTGCTTTACTTTTAATTGTGGTCATTCGTGCTTGTTTGCTTTTTCCTTGGAGTGGGAGGATTGTTGTATCGGTTTTCAGTTATCTGAGTTTTCTTTTGCTACAGGTAATGTCTTGGCTCAAAATTAGTCCTTTTGGTATTCCCCTAGGTAAACCTTTACCGCGAGTAATTAGATATTTGCCCTCCGAAGAATTACAGAATCTTCTTTTGAGTTTAATCATTAACTCGGCATTACTATTTGGATTAGTGTTAGCTTTTGTATTGTTATTAGTAGGAGCAGTTTTAGCCGAAAACCAAAGTCGAGAAAAATTAGCTGTTGCCAACCGTCGTTTACGTCAGTATGCTTTAACCATCGAAAATCAAGCAACTTTACAAGAAAGAAATCGAATTGCTCGTGAAATCCACGATTCTGTAGGTCATTATCTGACTGCTCAAAGTATTCAATTAGAAAATACTGCTTTATTCTTATTTCAAGAACCTCAAAAAGCTGCCAATCATCTTCAAAAAGCAAGACAATTAGGTAAAGAAGCCTTACAAAATGTTCGCAATGCTGTCGCAACCTTGAGAAACGATCCGCTCAAAACGCGATCGCTTTCTATTTCTTTAGAACAGTTAATTACAGAATTTAAACGCAATACTGGGATTGAAGTTAAGTCAGAAATTAATTTATCTGTAGGACTTGCTTCAGAAGTTGCATTGGTTTTATATCGTATTATTCAAGAAGCATTAACTAATATTTCTAAACATAGTCAAGCCACTTTGGTGCAATTAAGGTTAACCGAACAGAAGCAAATGATTCAACTTCAAATTGAAGATAATGGTCAGGGTTTTAACCCAACTGACAACACCACAGGTTTTGGTTTACAAAGTATGCGAGAACGCACCGAAGCACTGAATGGTAATTTTTGCCTAGCTAGTAAACTAGAACAAGGATGCCACATCAAAGTTGAGATTCCGCTTTGGAGAATAATCAATCGCGATGATTAAAGTATTGATAGTAGACGATCAAAGTATAGTTAGGGAAGGATTAACTAGTTTACTGCAAACCAAACCCGATCTAGAAATAGTCGGAGAAGCAGAAAATGGGCGAGTAGCAATAGAACAAACTTTGGCGTTACAACCCGATGTAGTTTTGATGGATGTGAGAATGCCTGTGATGGATGGAGTGGCTGCTATTCGGATTCTAACAGAACAAATGCCTGGAGTTAAGGTGTTAGTTTTGACTACTTTTGACGATGATCAATACGTCACCCAAGCCATGAGTTACGGTGCTAAAGGCTATCTTCTCAAAGATACTCCTTCTGAAGAACTAGCCCAAGCAATCCGTTCGGTTAATCAAGGCTATACTCAATTAGGACCCGGATTATTTGAAAAAGTCATTATTAATCATCACTCTACCAAAAAATCTCCTCCAGAATTAACTTCTCTAACCCCTAGAGAAAAAGAAGTATTGCAACTGATAGCCAAAGGCTACAATAATCTCGAAATCGCCGAAAAACTCTATATATCAGAACGGACTGTCAAAAATCACGTTAATAGTATCTTACGACGTTTAAACTTACGCGATCGCACTCAAGCTGCTATCTTTGCGACTAATTATTTATAAAGTTTTTTGTTTTTGATCTTAAAAGCGATCGCGCCTTCTGATTCTACTGGTTACTGATAATGCGATCGTATTCTATTTAAATCGTTTCAGTACTATTCTAAACTTCCAATGGGAAAGCGATCGCAAATTAAGTTGATTATACTATCTGCATCCAAAGTATAAATAAGATCGAGTAATTCTAAAGCAAGATTTTGCAAAGAATTGAAATCAACTAAAGACTTGAGTTCTGTTATTTCAATTCCTCCAAAAGTTTCATCAGCAGCTTTAAAAATAGCATCTGCATAAATAGCTTTAAAATGCTCGTTCCATTGATTTGGTTTGATATAGTGCGATCTATTACCTAATCTGTTACGTTTTTGAATTTCTCTAAAACTATTTACAATTGAACTACGCCAACTTCGAGTCACTCTTTTTTCTACTTGAATCTTAATAAGATGAATCAACAAAATAACTAAAAAAGATTCTAAATTATTAATCTTATCTTGTCTGCCCATCAGTTCTAGTTCTTCAACTATAGTCATCGCACGTTCGTATTGACGATTTAGCAGACACTCTTTTAACTCTAATATTTCTTCCATAATCTACTCAATCGCGGATTTGGAGGTTTTACAGTTCAATTATAAACAGTTATATTTTTATCTTCTCTTAGCGATCGCTCTACTTATTCTATTTGTTGCTCTAGATAATATAAACTAGAAACAACGTAAGTATAGAGTTCTAAGGTATCGAAACAATGGAAGAACTCGCAAAATTGAGACAGTTGCTGGTTGCTGGTAATACGAGAGAAGCGATCGCACTTGTTGATGAACTAGAAGAAATGAGCAAGAAAGCGATTATTAGAAATATTGAATCCTATTTAGTATTGTTGTTAGCTCATTTAATTAAATATCAAGCAGAACAAAGAATTACTAATTTCTGGTTGGCTTCGATTGTCAATGCAGTAGTGGGAATTAAGAAATTAAACCTCAGAGATAAAAACTCTTACTATATTAAAAAAGAAGACGACTGGAATGATTATTTAGAAGAAGCGATAGAATTAGCTAGTTTAGAAGCAGCCAAAGAAGCGTTTGGTGGAATTTATTCTGTCGAACAATTATCGACTAAATTTGACCGCGATCGCGTGATAAAAATGGGATTTCAACTATTGCAATTAACTTATCAAGAAGAAACCAAAAAATTACCACAAATAATACAAGAATTTTTAAGCGATCGGCCTACTTGAAAATTTAAAATGCGACCGCTGCGAACAAGAGTACTTTTGATTAAATTAGCTAAATCTCAAGTTGAAAACTAGCTACAATGCAATCATTTTATTTATTTCATTTTTACTTATAGCGATCGCTCTACTTATTCTATTTGTTTTGTTGCTAAGGATGCAATTACGCTTATATTGAGATGGAACATCAAAGTGGTCGCGATTTTACCCAATCATTTTCATTGTTGATGGACATTAAGCATAAAGTAAACGACCTTTGGGAGTAGGAATAGTACGCCCTAATTCTTGAGCGGTTTCAATCCATTCTTGGATTACAATTTGTACATTAGTTACTGCTTCAAGATAAGTTTGACCATCTGCCATGCATCCAGGTAATTCTGGAACTTCTACGATAAAAGCTTGGTCTGACTCACTCCAATAAATAATTAATTCGTATTTAATCAACATCACTATCTCCTAAACCATACTTCACGATGAGATTCCTGATTTGCTTGACTTGATAACCTTTAGCTTTGCCACTTGTGGGTTGAATGTTAATTATTTCTTCTACATTATCTTTAGTAAAAATGTAATGATCGCCTCTAATTCTCTCTTCAAACCGCAGTTTCTTGAGTAGCTGGCATAACTCAGAAAATTTAATATTATGATCAGACGTACCGAAAAGTATTCTTTGCAGTAATTTTTTATATTTTCCCATAATCCCATCTAATCGGCGATCGCTTTTATCGTTTCTAGCAGAAGAATTGGTTTTTGTTATTGTAAATTATGCTAAATCTGGATAATATTGCTCTACCTGAAAATTTAAAAGATGATCACTGCGAGCAATACTATCTATGAAGAGGAAACCGTATGAACTTCTAAATTAACATTTAGTTGTTTGCGTAAAACAGTGAAAATAGCAGTCAAATTATTCATGGTTGGATTACCTTTTGCCGATAACATTCTGTGTAAACTTTTACTTGGTAATGAAGTTTCACTAGCTAGTTTTTCAAAGCCTGTAGTCGCATTAACCAAGTCTCTTAAAATAAGTCTGGCTGTTTCTGGTTCGCCGTTCAGAAAAAGAGAAGCAGCTTCATCTAGCAATGCTTTAGCAAATTCAGGTTCTCTTTGAACCCTGGCATTAATTGTTTCTTTAAAATTTCTAGTTATAGACATAATAATTACCTTTTTTTCTGCTTAGATTTTTTCTTCCGCTCTTTGTATTTTTTGTATAACTCTTTAGCTCGTTCTAGATCGGCTTGCTGCTTTTTCTTTGTTCCACCACCAAAAAAATTATAAGTTGCTTACCTTCTTGTGCTAGATATATTCGATAACCTGCTCTCAATTAATCCTGTATTCACCGATTCCATCAAACCATTTAATATTTGAAGTATTACCTAACTCTAGACGAGCTTTGGCAACTGTTACTTTGGCAGCAGCTTGAGGTTCTAGACTATCGAACCATTTTTGGTATGGGTTTGAACCATCTTCTCTGATATATTCCTGAACTTTCATTTGATTATAGTAACATTTATGTTACCATAAATCGCATCCATTTTTAACTCGTTTCAACTCTCTCGTAGGTTGGGTAGAACGAAGTGAAACCCAACATCAACAAACAAAAGTTATTTTTATTGATACGATTTAAGAAATGTAGAGCATAAATATCCTAATGGAACAATCGATTAAAATGGATTTTTACACTGTAGTTTTGCGAAAAAGTTCACTTTACTGGGTTGCTCTTTGTTTAGAAAATGGAATTGTTGGTCAAGGAGATACGCGAGATGAAGCTATTAAAAAGTTAAAAGAAGCAATCGAATCTGTGCAAGATATTCTTAAAACTGATTTTGACAGTCAATCTACTCCTATTTCCATTAAAGAATTACACGAATTTTTAACTGTAGAGTCAGAACAACCTATTACAGAAGCTTACGAACTTAGAGCTGTTTATGCCTAAAAATATTCCTTCTCTAAAACTGAAACAACTTATCAAAATTTTGGAGAAAGGAGGCTGTAAATTTTATCGAGAAGGAAAAGGAGACCACTGTATCTATATTCGCATTATTGATGATAAAAGATGGATTGTGCCAATCGATCTAGGAGCAAGAGAAATGTCTCCTGCTTATGTACTAAGGATTTTTAGACAGTTTGGTTTTACAGACAAGGAAATTGAAAAACTACTTAGATAAGCAGATAACTTGATTTTTGTTGAGTAGATGATTGCCATCGAGTTTTAAGTATTTATGGCTTTTCCAACAGATAGTTATTTGGTTTTTTGTTTCCACGCTCGCGCCCGTAATTCCAGTTTTCATACATAGGGATCGCCCTACTTGTTTTATTCTTCCCAATAAATAACGGGATCGCACCCTCCTAGGTTGGGGAGCCACTGCGTTGCGGAGGTTTCCTCAAGAGTTTATAAGCCCCGTTCCGTTGTAGCACGTGGCGTTAGAACAAAGTGAAACCCAACAACCAATATTCTCGGCTATGATTAATTCATGCAATATCGCCGAGCCAAAGTCCCAGGAAGTACCTATTTTTTTACTTTAGTCACTCACAATCGGCATCCTATTCTCTGTGAGCCTGAAAATATCAATTTATTGCGCGATTGTTTTAAAAGAATAATGAATAAGCATCCTTTTACAATTGATGCAATTGCAATTTTATGGATAATCAAAGGATTCGGCAATAGGACTTAGGGTTGTATCTGTTTGAGATTCGAGCAGTTTTTGGGCAACATCACGCGCAATTTCTAAAGTTTCAGTGATGGTTTTACCTTGAACAACAAGTCCTTGAAGGTCATCTGTTGTCGCTAAATAGTAACCTTATGGAAGTTTCTCGATGTGCAAGTTAATAATCTTTTCCATTGCTATTTATAAAGTGTAGGTTATAAACAATTACTGCTTACGATAAATTTCTCGACGATGACCAACTTTGATAATTTCTATTGTTAATACAGATGATTTTATATTATAAATAATGCGATAATCTCCTACACGAATACGATAGATAGAGTCACTACCAATCAGTTTTTTACTACCTGATGAATAAGGATTATCTGCTAAATCTTCTATAGCTTGTAAAATTCTGAAAATTATTTGCTTATCCAGCTTTTTTAGTTCTTTTTTAGCCGACTGCTTCCATTCAATTTTATATGATGCCATCTTGTTTTAACTCAGCAATTAAATCTTGATGGCTAATAGTTGGTTCGTCTCGCCTTTCTGCTACGATTGCTAAATCTTCTAGATCTTCTAGTAGTTCTTCAAATTGGGCAATAGATAAGATAACTGCTGTTTTTTCCCCTAATTCATTAGTAATGTAATTTAAAGCTAAATCTTTAGTATTAATCATGCTTGCCATTATTTAGATTATAGAATTAATTATAAACAGTGATACCTTTGGTTAGCTGCCATCTATGGGATCATCCTCATAGCTTGTAGGTTAGGGAGCCACTGCGTTGTGGAGGTTTCCGAGGGGCTGTCTCTTGAGGAAACCTCAAGAGTTTATAAGCCCCGTTCCGTTGTAGCACGTGGCGTTAGAACGAAGTGAAACCCAACAAAATTTATTCTCGGCTATGATTAATTTATGCAATATCGTCGAGCCAGATCCCTAGGAAGCACCTATTTTTTTACTTTAGTCACTCACAATCGTCGTTGTTTTCTCTGTAAACCTGAAAATACCGATTGGCATGGATTAGTTTGTATTTGTTGAGTTGAGGAACGAAACCTAACCTACAAGATCGGCGATCAACTAAGATCACACTTTTTGTCAACACTTCAATATATAAATAAATTAATTAATATATGTTTTAAATATATCGTGATTTAAGGATGTATAAAGACAAAAAAAAATTATTTTTATACATCGAAATTATCACATGGAGTTTTAGTTTCAATGAAAAAAGAATATATTAAAGAAAGTATTTTAGCTGCTTCCGCTGCAATGTTACTTACTGGATTAATAGGATTAATACCATCTAAATAATCCCAAATTTTTTCTATTACTAAGTGCTGTAGGAGCAGGTGGAGTAACATTGGCTCTTAAAAGATTTGAGTTAAAACTTACAGAAAAAATAAAACAAGATATTAAAACACAACTTAATTATCATGAATCTACACAAAATCGACTCCATTATCTTGGAAATCAGTTGCAAAATCTTGATGATATCTTGCAAAATCTACAAAAAAATATCCCATCAGAAGTTATAACAGAGAATGAAATCAATAGCTTTCTTAATCTACATCAGGCGGAATTTGAGCAAAAACTACTAAAAATTAATGGACAATTAAAAGCTTCAATAGAAACATTAAATCGTCAGAATCAATCAGCACAAGATCAGATTAAAAATATCAAACAGAAGTTAAATACTGTTGAACAATCTAACAAACCACAGCCTGCTACTCAGGAATGTTTACCTACAAATATTAACCAGGAAGAAATAGAAATTTCTAAAGGTGATGCAGTTATCAAATGGCTAAACGAGCGGGATATCAAAGTTGAAAAACATTTTCTAACAAAAGGTTCGGCGTACGATCAAGCATTCAAGAAACTAGCAATCTATTTAGGGAAAAACTACGCTAGTCTTGCTCAATTTCATGAAAAACTGATAAATAGTATTAACCAACATGGTAATAAATTTCAGTTACCTCTGAGAAATCAAACTCAAAATGATCTTCAAATTCACACTCAATTTGGTTCATATTTAAAAAATGCTGGCTGTTTTTCAACTTATTATTATGATCAAAAAACTAAAATTATAAATTTTGCCGTTCATGCCAGAGAAGATTTAAAAAGGTTTTTATGTGGTGATTGGTTTGAGCTTTTTATATTTGATAAAATTTCCAAATTCTTTAGATCACGAGAATTAAGCTACGAAAGTTTAGTTAATGCCAAAGTAATTTTTCCAAATAATGACATATGTGAATTAGATTTGATTTTTCTAGTCCAAGAACATCTCTTTTGGATAGAATGCAAAGCAGGTAAGAACTTAGATAATATTGAGCGATATCTGCCTAAATACTCCAATAATCATCAAAATTTTTTACAAATTCCTAAACCAAATGCTTTGATAGTGTGTCTGCATCTTAATAACGAAAAAGCAAATATACGAACGGCTGGGTGGAAAAATGTAACAGTAACAAATCCAGAATTACTTCTAACATCAATTCAATCTGTTCTAGAAGGAACTGTTAACTATGAAATAGCAGACGAGAACAATAAACAACCAATAACACCCAATTCTGAAAAAAATGGTGATTTAGTTTATCTATATCCTTCAACTATTTCAGAAGATAAATCAAGTGTTCAAGCTTTAGTGTTGTAATGTGGAGAGAAAAACTTAAGAAACGTTAATTTCACCAAAAAATTGGGATTAAATTAAATAGTGATTATTTGTAGGCTTGGCTTAATCAAGTAAATTAGCTTATTTTTAAAAATTTAAAGCTTTATTAAGGCTTAAGCAGTTAATCAACTCAGCCAATATTTTTAAGATGCCTAAATGATTTAGGAAATTTTACATTGATACAGAGAAATTAAAGGGCGTTATGGTTTATCGTTCGGTTGCTATAAAAGGGATAATAAAAATAACCTAGATATTAATTAACTAGCAATGATGCTTCGCAATCTCTTTAAACCGACAGATAACAAATGGCAACCGATTATTAACCAATTAGAAGCTGCGATTGGTAAAGATGGGGTTGTGCGTCGCAAAGAAGAATTACTTACCTACGAATGTGATGGGTTAGCTAGTTACCGTCAACGCCCTGCTTTAGTCGTACTACCTCGCACTACCGAACAAGTAGCAGCAGCAGTAAAAATCTGCCATGACAATGATATTCCTTGGGTGGCTAGAGGTGCAGGTACGGGTTTATCTGGTGGTGCTTTACCTGTAGAAGATTGCGTTTTAATTGTTACGGCTAGGATGAAACAAATTTTAGATATTGATCTTGAAAATCATCGTATCACCGTACAACCAGGCATTATTAATAATTGGGTAACTCAAGCTGTTAGTGGTGCAGGTTTTTATTATGCCCCCGATCCTTCTAGTCAAATTATCTGTTCGATTGGTGGGAATGTAGCGGAAAATTCTGGTGGAGTTCACTGTCTTAAATATGGTGTCACTACCAACCACGTAATCGGTTTAAAATTAGTTATTCCTGACGGTTCGGTTATTGATGTCGGTGGTACAATTCCTGAAATGCCAGGCTATGATTTAACTGGTTTATTTGTGGGTTCGGAAGGTACGCTAGGTATCGCTACAGAAGTAACACTACGTATTCTTA
The DNA here is from genome assembly GCF_000317575.1 of Stanieria cyanosphaera PCC 7437. Classification (NCBI taxonomy): domain Bacteria; kingdom Bacillati; phylum Cyanobacteriota; class Cyanophyceae; order Pleurocapsales; family Dermocarpellaceae; genus Stanieria; species Stanieria cyanosphaera. The sequence goes on from NC_019748.1 coordinate 612,437, forward strand.
AAACTCCTGAATCGATTTGTGTAGTTTTAGCCGATTTTCCAAGCATTGAAGATGCTGGTGCAGCCGTGGCAGGGATTATCAGTGCAGGGATTATTCCTGCGGGCATGGAAATTATGGATAATCTTAGTATCAATGCCGTAGAAGATGTGGTGGCAACTGGATGTTATCCTCGCGATGCCGAAGCTATTTTGTTAGTAGAATTGGATGGTTTGGAAGTAGAAGTTGCAGAAGGTAAAAAACGCATAGCAGAAATTTGTCGGCAAAATAATTCTCGCAATCTTACCTCGGCTAACGATGCCGAAACCCGTTTAAAATTGTGGAAAGGCAGAAAAGCAGCCTTCGCAGCAGCAGGACATATTAGTGTTAATTACTTTGTCCAAGATGGTGTAATTCCCCGTACTAAATTAGTTTCGGTACTAAAAGAAATTAATCGTCTTAGTGAAGAATCTGGGTATCGTATTGCTAATGTTTTCCATGCAGGTGATGGTAATTTACATCCTTTAATTCTTTACGATAATTCTGTCCCAGGTGAGTTTGAAGAAGTTGAGAAATTAGGAGGAGAAATTCTTAAACTCTGTGTGGAAGCAGGAGGAAGTCTTTCCGGTGAACACGGTATTGGTTCAGATAAAAATTGTTATATGCCTTATATGTTCAATGAAACTGATTTGGAAACAATGGGATATGTACGCAATGCCTTTAATCATAAAGGTTTAGCTAATCCAGGTAAAATGTTTCCTACACCCCGTACCTGTGGCGAAGTTGCTAATGCAGGGATGATTAAACCAATTAAAGATGCAGAATTGTTTTAACGACTCCCGCCAACTTTAGTGGGGGATTTTCTCTTCACTAGGAAGTGCTAACGTGCGTAAGTCTTACCTTTTTGTTATTAATGTATTTGGGTTCTTTGACATACTCACTGGGCTGAAGCCACAGTGATTCTTGACACTTCATCGAGTCCTGCCAGCGAACTGGTCCTACAGTCTCTCTGCGTCCGTTTAAGGTCGTGGCAATGCCCTATCCCGACCATTTCTATATTTTTTGCTGCATTTTCGTCTCTGTCTTGCTCTATACCGCAACTCAAACAGACTACAAAACGTACTGAAAGATCGATCTTCCCCCACCTGAAACCACAGTCACAGCAAACTTGGCTAGTCGGTTGCCATCTATCAATCGTTTGAAATGTCCGACCAGACTTTTCCGACTTAGCTTCACACAAATTTCTAAACTCTCGCCAGCCTTGCAAACTAATCGCTCTGGCTAATCGACGATTCTTAACCATTCCTGACACATTTAAATCTTCCAAAACAATCACTTGGTTGTCGTTAACTGTTTTAGTCGATAGTTTATGTAGAAAATCTTTCCGAGTCTCGACAATCCGATTATGCAGTTTGGCAATTTGAAGACGAGTCTTATTTCTCCGTTTAGAGTCCTTTTGTTGGCGTGCTAACTTCTTCTGTAGTTTGCGAACTTTACGATTCTGTTTCGAGTAGTCGGGGCTTGTTGCCTTAAAGCCATTGCTCATCACAGCAAACGTTTTGATACCCAAATCAATTCCAATACTTTGATTTTTAGCCTCAACTTGATTAGGTACAACCTCAACTACAAAGCTTAGAAAATAGCGTCCAGCACAATCTTTAATCACAGTTACAGAACTTGGATGTGAGGGAAGTTCTCTAGACCAAACTGGCTTTAAATTACCAATCTTAGCTAAATAGACTTCACCATCAGAAACCTTAAAAGCCGTATTGGCAAAGGTTGCTGACTGGCGACTCACTTTCTTCTTAAATTTAGGTGAGCCTACTTTGCTGCCTTTTCTCTTTCCATTTCTGGACTCGAAAAAGTTCTTGTAGGCAGTGTCTAATTGTCTTAAGGATTGCTGCAATGGGACAGAAGAAACCTCCCTTAACCATTCTCTTGTTTCGAGTCTTTTGGTTTGAGTCAACCTGGCAGCAAGCTTGTTATACCCTGGCAGCTTTTCCGACTCCTTGCAGAAAGCTAAGGCATCATTCCAGACAACTCGAACACAGCCAAACAGTTGAGCTAAACTCACCTGTTGTTGGATGGTTGGGTAAAATCTGTATTGATATCGAGCTTTCATCGCTTATAATAAGATTGGTCTGTGATTCGATTATACATTGGTCTGTTAAAAATGACAACTCAACTTCGCCAGGAAAGACACAGCGTATCTGACCTTAAGATTCACTTGGTCTGTGTAATTAAATACCGTAGGTCGATTCTAACGGCTGAAAGCCTGAGCGTAATTGAGAAATCTTTTGCGGAAGTTGCGCGAAAGATGAATTTCAAAATTCTGGAATTTAATGGAGAATCTGACCATATCCATGCGCTCATTGAGTTTCCTCCAAAGTTGTCTGTATCGCAGATGGTTAATGCTTTAAAAGGAGTCTCTAGTCGTCGCTATGGTCAAGCAGGGTTTAAAAAGCCTTACGGAAAGGACGCTCTGTGGAGTCCAAGCTACTTCACTTCAACCGTAGGCGGCGCACCTCTTGAAGTCTTAAAGAAATACATTCAAAAGCAAGAAAAGCCCTGCTAGAAGCACGGGGTTTTAAACCCAAAATTTTCGATAAATCAGGCGATCGCTCTTATAATTATCAAACGCCTATTAGTTCTTATACTCATCATTTGTGTCCGTTCTATGGCACTAATTACAAACAAATAGCTTCACTGAAAGAATGGAAAGCTAAATTAACGCACATTTCTACATCCGAAAAAGAGAAATTATAACCATAATAAAAATAAGATTCATGGGTTTATCTATTTGATTTGCTCTTTAACGAAAAAAAAATTAAATGTTTATTCCTTATCAACCAACTTATCAAACGATTAATCGTAAAAAATATTTTTGTATTGATAATTTGATTTATCCTTCAGTTACCAGTATTTTATCTGCTACTAAACCCCAAAAAGATAAACAAGCTTTACAGCGATGGCGTAACAAAATTGGCAAAGCACAAGCTCAAAAAATTACTATAGATGCTTGTAATCGGGGTATTTCTTTGCACTCAGGCATAAAATCTTTTCTCAATCGACAAGAAATCCCACCAGAAATTAATGATAATCCTTATTGGCATTCAATTGAGCCTGTTTTAAACCAAATAGAACAAGTTCATCTCATTGAATCTTTTACTTACCACTCTAAGCATCAATATGCAGGTTATTTTGATTGTTTAGGAGAATGGCAAGGAGAACTTTGTGTATTTGATTGGAAAACTGCGTCTCGTCCTAAAAAAACTGAATGGATTGGTGATTATTTTTTACAAGTTGTAGCTTATCTTGCTGCTATTAACAATTTATATCAGGTGAAAATTAATCAAGGAATTATTGCAGTTGCACTACCCGAAGAACCAGCCCAAATTTTTACTTTAAATCTAGATAATTTGCAAGTGTATTGGGAGCAATTTTTACAAAGATTAGCTCTTTGGCAACAACTTTACTCCGATAAAATTGTTGATAATTAATTGTTTAATTTTTCACTGGTAACTGATAACTGATAACTGAAATCACCCACCACTTACAGGCGGAATAAATACTACTTCATCACCATTATGTAAGATAGTATTTTCTTCAACAAATTGCAGATTCACTCCAAAGCGAGTAATTGTTCGCCATTGTTCTAATTGAGGTTTTTCCTGTACCATAAAATCTAAAACTTCTTGCACAGAAGTATTGATTGGAAAACTTAATTGAAGTTCTGGTACTCCATAGACTTCTTGATAAGCAGCAAATAGCTTTACGGTTATTTGAATTGAAGATTCTCTCATTCAAAAAAAACACATTATTCCTCTACACGATAACCAAACTCTGCCAAATGAAATCTGGATTGTCGCCATTTTGGTTCGACTTTGACAAATAATTCCAGATAAACATCTCCAGCAATTAATTTTTGAATTTGCCGACGAGCTTGAATACCTATTTCTTTGAGCATACTACCTTTTTTGCCAATAATTATTCCTTTTTGAGAATCTCGCTCAACATTAATAGCAGCATAAACTTTAGTTATTTTGGGAGTTTCTTCCATCCGTTCAATTGTAATGGCAACTGAATGAGGTACTTCTTGACGAGTGAGTAACAGAATTTGCTCTCGAATTAATTCTGCCATAATAAAACGTTCTGGTTGGTCGGTAACTAAATCGGGAGGATAATAATAAGGGCCTGTGGGTAAATTTTCAATCAGAAGTTGTTGTAACTGTTCTATTCCTTGACTGGTAGTAGCAGAAAATTTAATAGTTTGCCAGTTGGTTGCTTCGATTAATTTGGCGTAACTATCATCAATTAACTGAGAATCATCAGTTGGCAAATCAATTTTATTTAGTCCTACAATCACTGGAAGAGAAGTATTTTGTAACAATTGAACGATAAATTTATCTCCTCCTCCTGCTGGCATAGAACTATCAACTACAAACAAAATTAAATCAACAGTATTAATTGCTGCTTGAGCATTTTGAACTAAAATCTTGCCAAGTTCGTGATGCGGTTTATGAATTCCTGGAGTATCAACAAAAATAATTTGTGCTTCAGAAGTAGTTAAAATCCCACGCAAACGGTTACGAGTAGTTTGAGCAACAGGAGAAGTAATAGCTATTTTTTGTCCAACTAATTTGTTCATTAAAGTTGATTTACCTACATTTGGTCTACCAATAATGCCGATAAATCCTGATTTAAATCCTTCTGGTGCAATCGGGATAGTAACTAATTCATTGCTCATGGCTAAATTTTAATAGCTAGTTGTCAGAAATTAATCATTTAAAAGATCGAGAACATATTCACCTTGATTGACACTTTGATTAGTGGAAAGATCGAAAATTAAACCATCTGTTTCTGCATAAACATTAATTACTTCTGGTAATTTTTGATGTTTATTAAAACTAAGAAGTTGATAAAGTCTTTCCCCTGTTCGTACTTTTGTTCCCAATGCAACTCTATTTTGAATCATACCGCCCGTAGGGGCATGGTAGCTTATAAGTTTATTTTTATTAACTAGTTTAATTGATTCTGTTTGAAGTTCGTCTTTTGCTGATAAGACATTTTTATAAGCTAAATAATTTTTAATTCCTTTAACTCCTTTTACTACTGATAGGGGATTAATTTGCATTCCTGTACCTAATTCTAAAGTCCAGGATTCTAAATCAAATTTAATTACTTTTCCTAAGTTAGCTAATTCTTTTTCTAAAGCCAACCAAGGTTTTAAAAATGCCTCATCAAAAGCCTCTCCCTCATATTCAGTCATCAAAATTCCATATTCAAATAAAAAATATTTAGCACTTTCTTCGCTGCCTTGAAAGCAAAATAAATAATCAATTCCTTGATTACTAGAACTATGAATATCAATTACATAATCAGCATCCAAACACAAAGATTGAAGTCGATAACGATATTGTTCAGCAAGAGGAATACTACTAGGTTGATTAATTTTTTCTAATTGTTGTTGCCAAGCAAGATAGATTTTTTCAAGATAATTTTTTCTAATTATTTCTGGTTTTTTATTTAATTGCGACCGCGCAAATTCAGACAAATCTAAACATTCTTTTTCATAATCCCAAAAAATACGATTCCAGTTTTTGCCATCGTAGCTACTAAATCTTCCTGTAGAAAAAACATGATGGCGTTGATTAATTCCCAAAGGATTACAAACAGGAACTAACCATATTTCTCCTGTAATTTGATTGGGTTCTAAAGTTGATAAGTATTCAATTAATTGGTGAATTACTGCGTTACCAACTATTTCTGAGCCATGAAGATTAGCTTGAATATAAACCTTTTTTCCTCGTTTTTCACCAATAAATTTATAAACTTGAAGGGATACAAAATCCCCAGACGCAAGTTTACATAATTCAACATTAGAAATAATTGGAGTCATTAGTCATTGGTTGATAGTTAATGGTTGATTATTCATATAGCAGTTTTCATCTTGGTGAGGTACAAAGTTAGTCGTTTTGAGGCAGGGGGCAGAGGGCAGAAGGCAGGTATTAGTTGTACCTCATCAATTTAAGCAACGCTATAGCTGATAGTTAATTGCTACTTGTTACTTAATCTTTGGTAACTGATAACTGATAACTGCTCACTGAATTCACCCCCCAATTCCTAATCGACCTGCTAAACTTGGACTTAAAGGAATTAAAGTAGCTAACATTAAAAATAAAGCTAGTAAACCCCAAGCAGCCCTAGCATCATCTGGTTCAGATAATTCATTCATCGTTGGACGTTCTAATTCTCTTTGAAGAAACAAAATTAAAATTGCCCAATACAAAGGAATAGGATTACTAGGATTAAATAAAGCTACGATACCTAAAAGAATTAAGGTAGCAATCGTAGCTCGTCTCGCAGTTTTGCGTCCATAAATAGCATGAACTATTCTGCCTCCATCCAATTGTCCTGCGGGCAATAAATTCAAAGAAGTGATAACTAAACCTAACCAACCAATTAAAACTAATGGATTAACATCAACTATATTTGTTTGCAAAGTTGAACCTAAAACTACTTTAGCTAAAGCTCCTACCAAAATTGATCCTTGAAAAAATACAGTAGGAATTTGAAACATACTTCCTGGATGGGATAAAACTAAACCAATTACTAATAATAATAAAGATATTAAACCTCCTGCTGCGGGTCCAGCAAAGGCAATATCAAATAAAGCAGTACGGCTAGGTAATAAAGATTCAAAACGAGTAATTGCACCAAAAGAACCAATTTGCCAAGTAGGAAGAAAGAAAGGAACACTTAGACGAATATCATAACGTTTTGCTAGAATTCGATGACCAATTTCATGAACAGCCAAAATAGTCCACAATCCTAAACTTAAAGGGATAGCTTCTTGATATCTATTAAAATTACTAAATAAATCAAAGCCAAGTAATAAACCAGCAGCTTCCAAGCTTGTAACAATTGTAGCTAGTAATAAAACTAAAGCTAAATTTTTTTGTGCCAAGGTAGTAGGCTGGGGATCGTTTGTACTCGGTAAAATAACTATTACGGGTTTTTCTTCTGGACTTTCAACCAAAAAGAGGCGATATTTATCTCCTAATTGTTGTTTAAGTTTATTCGTTAAACTAGTGTGAACTAAATCTGCTTCACCCCTAAGATTGCCTTTAAAAATTGCTCCATCTTGATAAGAAATTGTTTCGGTGGCAAAAAAAGTATCAATCCCAAAAATTCCTTTGATTTTTGCCAAATCTTCTTCAGGAATTGGTACTACTTCTACTGCAAGAGTTTGATTATCAGTGTTGCTTGACTGTTGTTGAGAGACTGTTTCTGCTTCAATACGTTGAGCAGCTTTTTGTTTTAAAATAACATCTTGTCCCTCAGCCCGAAGTTGTTTTCCTAACCAAATGTATACGGCAATGGAAACTACTAACAGCAGTAAAATTGCCACTAAATTTAAATAAATACCTACTGCAAATAAGCCGAAAAATAGCAGCCAAGGAGTCATTAGTACTACCGACTGCAACCAAGCTAAAATTCCCAGCTTGCCATAAGCTCTTGAACGGTTGTAACCCCAAGCTAATATGGCAAAAGCAGCTAGGACAATTAAAAATGTTGCTATCGATTCCGAACCATTAAACATTGATAAATATTAATTAGTTGTTATGAGATTTTCTCTTATGAGGATCGGTTAGAGTTAATTGAGGTTTTGTTTTTGGTTTGTTTTGCCCACTCACTTCAATGACAAACAACTGACGACCACTAAACTAATCTCTATTACCTTGCCTTCTGTTTTTTTATCATATTATCTAGATTGAATCCCCACAGATATTATTTTTAATCTCAATCCAATCATCTTGGCACAACTTACTAATTGACAAAGTTCCTTCGTTCCTTGCGCACACAATAACCTAACTTACTCAAGTAAATCTTGTGTAATGTAACCAAAAAAGAGCATCTCTATGGCAGTATAAACAAATATGATGATGATGCCAATCAATTTACGTAGGTTAAGATTGGTTTAATTGTGGTACTAATTTTTTGAACGACGAACAAGATTCTTTTAAAGAGAACGCGATCGCGCTACCAACAGTTGATAATAAAAGTAAAGATTCAATTATGAAAATACTGGGAGCGATCGCTGGTACAATTGGCATTTTTTTGCCTGCTTTTGTGCTAGTTTGGGTAGTTAACCCCTGAGTTTCTAAATTACGTCAATCTGCTTGGGTAAGTGGATTTTTAGATGGTGTGAATGCAGCTTCTTTAGGATTAATGGTAGGAGTCGCCTACACACTGGGACAAACAGCATTGGTAGATTGGTTAACTATTATTTTAGCAATTTTGAGTGCGATCGCACTTTTCCGTTTCACTATCAATTCAGCCTGGTTAGTAGTAGCAGGAGGAGCAATCGGGCTTTTCTCACATCTATTGAAATTGATAAACTAAAAAATCAAAAGATATGTTTTCTCCACTATTAGTAAGATGTTTGATCCTTGCAACTTAGTTTAGATCATAAGTAAGCAATTGCTAATTGTTTTTTTACTCTTATCAAAAAATTATTATTTAGTATGAGCAATTAGCATCCACAAACACCAAAATAAAATAGGAAAAAACTAATGTTTATACCAGTTGGCTTTAATCAAAACTCAATCTCAACCAGTCTTGGGACGATGGTTTACTACACTAATGAAAGTAATCCTTGGCATGAGACGAAAAATTTTCAGCAAAAAACTTTAGTCTTTTTACACGGTTTAGGTGGTGGTTCTTCTGCTTATGAATGGTCAAAAGTATATCCAGCTTTTGCTGCTGATTATCGTATTCTGGCACCAGACATGATTGGTTGGGGTAGATCCGAACATCCAGAACGTAATTATCGGGTTGATGATTATGTCAAAACTATAATCGAGTTCATGGAAAAAACTTGCGATCAGCCAACTACAGTAATCGCTTCAGCTTTGACTGCTGCCTTTACTATTCGTGCTGCGATCGCTCGTCCAGAACTATTTAAATCTTTAATTCTTACTACCGCAGCAGGATTATCTGAATTTGGCAAAAATTATCAAGACAACTTTTTTACCAAGATAGCTGCTACACCTTTAATCGATAGATTACTTTATAGTACTGGTGTATCTACCAGTTTTGGCATTCGCAGTTTTTTAGAACAACGTCAGTTTGCTCGTTCAGAACGAATTTATCCTGAAATAGTAGAAGCTTATTTACAATCTGCTCAACAACCTAACGGAGAATATGCAGCCCTTTCCTTTGTTCGTGGCGATCTTTGTTTTGATTTAACTAAATATATTACTCAACTCACTATTCCAACTGCTTTAATTTGGGGACAAAAATCTGAATACACAGGACCAGAAGTAGGTCGTCGTTTAGCTGAGATGAATCCTCAAGCAATTCGGTTCTTTTATCAGTTGGATGATGTTGGTTTTACTCCGCAACTAGAACTTCCTGCCGTCACAATTGGACTAATTCGTAAATTCTTACCAATGCTTGAAGAAAAAACAACTTTAACTAAATTATGATCTTAAGAGCGATCGCTTTAGCTCAAGCAATGAGTTATTTATTTGCTGTTTTCTACATCTTAGTCCTCAATCAAGATGGTTGTTGTTTGAACGATTTCAAAAAAAATCTACCGTAGTTTAGTTAATCATGAATAAATTTTTATTCTTAGCCAAAATCTTATTAGTTCTGATCGTAATTGCGTTCGCTCAGACTAATAATCATTGGACAATTGCTGAAGCTAATTCATTACCTAGTTTAGTTCCTGCACCTAGTTTACAAACAGAACAACCAGTCAAAGAAAATATTTCCGAGCCAACTACTTTACCACTTGAAATTCAAAATGCTGTCTTGGAAGATATTAGTAAGCGAACCAGTAAAAATGTAGCTACTTTTCGGATCGCTGAAGCTGAGAAACGTACTTGGTCCGATGGTTGTTTAGATTTGTCTGAACCGAACCAGTTTTGTACTCAAGTTCTTACACCTGGATGGCAAGTAATCGTTACTGATGGTGAAAGCAAATGGGTATACCACACTAATAGTTCAGGCAATTTAGTTAAATTAGCCAAATAATTAACCCAATCTACCAAATATTTTCAGATTTATAATCAATTTTTCTTGACAGGTAGTTTAGGTCGCTATTACTCTGTAATCAACCCCCAAACAGAAATCAGAGACTTGCGATCGCTAATTACCAAAGGCTTTGTTTTCAAAAAAAATCAAACTAGTTACCTTCACTGAACTTTTTCCGTCTCTGATGTAGAAATAAATAAATACCAAAATTATTTGTACGCTTTTGATCTCCTTTTACCTATTCCCCATTGGATGTTCCCTATACTTACCATCTAATTAATTTGGCACGACATAGTAAAAGACAAAAACTTTATAGTTTTTTTACACTCCAGCAAAAATTTTGTTCATAACTTTATATACAGAATTAGCTTAATTGCCTGATAATAAGCTAAATATTACTTAAGTTACCTTGATATTCGATATTAACCGCCTAAAAAGATGGTATTAGACTTTTATTTAAGTATTTTCCTATTTTGCTTAGATTTTTAAATCAGTGATTATACTTGACTTCAATTTTTTCTTGAAACTAAAGCAGAAACAAAAGCTAAAAATATTGCGCTGTAAGTTAGTGGAGGTTTAAAACTTTATTGTCTTGCTTCAGATGATTTTCTTAGTTTTCAGTTATTTAACTTATTTTTAATCTATTGAACTATGTCTAATCCTCGTTTAGTTATTGCTTTAGCTGTGTATAACGGTGAAAAATATCTTAGCCAAGCAATCGAATCTATTTTAAATCAAACTTTTTCCGATTTTAAGCTTTTAATTGGTGATAATGCTTCAACTGATGCCACACCAGTAATTTGTCAAAAATACGCTCAACAAGATTCCCGTATTACTTATTACAGACATCCTAAAAATATTGGTGCTTCTAGTAATCACAATTTTTTATTTCAGCCAGGAGACGCACCCTATTTTAAATGGGCAGCCCACGATGATGTGTTAAAACCAGATTATCTAGAAAAGTGTATTGCATTGCTAGATCAAAATCCCTATCTCGCGATCGCCCATAGCTTATCTGTTGAAATAGACGCTAATGGCAAACAACTAAAAACCTACGACTACGAACTCCGACTTAATGGTGTTCTTCCCAGAACAAGATTTTGGAGTATACTTTGGACAAATTATTTTAATGAAGTATTTGGTGTAATGCGTACCCAACTGATCAAAAATACCAATTTATATGGTAGTTATGTCGGTGCCGACCGCAACTTTACCGCAGAAATGGTTCTTCAAGGAGATGTTGGTTACGTTGACGAATACCTCTTTTTACGCCGTCATCATCCTCAAGCTTTCACTGCTGAATTACTAGATGATGCTTCTCGACTGAAATGGTTTGATCCCGAAGCTAAAACTCCAACCTTCCTAACTTCCGTGGTTAAATTTCAAAAGTATTTTGATTCAATTTTTCAATTACCTCTACCACTTTCGGAAAAAATTGCTTGCTTCAAACTTCTGTTAGACTGGGCAATGCGGAGAGGTATAAGATTACCTTTTACTAAAGATAATCAGTTCCAAGACAAACTTATTTCTAAGCATTCATAGTTATCTCAGTTTGTTTTTTAGTTGATTCAAATGGTCAACCAAAGGTCAAAGTAGGTCTCATAACGGTCTTGTTTTAAGGAAACTCCAGAACTTTGTCAACCCAGTTTAGTTTGAGTTTATCTTAAGTTTGGAGTCTGCTTTGACTAAACGCAATATGGAAACAAGAAAAACAACATTATTATACATATTTACTTTTATTTTTTTAACTAATTCTTTGCAGGAATATCACTCTTCTAATCTTTAAATTTAACAAAAAAAGATTTGTTCGTTCTTGACACCGAAAACAAAGGCAGACTCATTGTCAGTTAGTGTAATAAACCCAAATTAAGCCAATAGCTAATAGTGTATGAGTAAAATAAGGAACTTAACTGTGAACTATTACCAGGAAACAACTTTGACTACATCAAAATCAAAGATAAATAGCTTTGGTATCATAACACCTAGTTATGCACCTGACTTTCAAAGATGCCAACTTTTGTGTCATAGCATTGATAAATTCCTCAGCCCTAGCGTCAATCATTATATTATTGTTGATCAAAAAGATTTATTATTATTTCGCCAATTAGAAACAGCAAATCGACAAGTAATTACTAAAGAATCAATTTTACCTTGGTGGATTAAACGGTTACCCACTCACAAAAACTTATGGCTCAGTTTTAAAACCCTTCCAGTTAGAGGCTGGTTAATTCAACAAATAATTAAAATAGCAGTAGCGCAACAAATTAAAGAAGAAATATCTGTCTTTGTAGATTCAGACGTAGTTTTTGTCCGTCCTTTCAATTTAAACAATTTTATTAAAAATAATCAAGTAAGGCTGTTTCGCGAAACTGTTGGGAATGAAGTACAGAAAAACATCCAATATAAATGGCACAAAGCAGCAAGTCGTTTACTTGCTCTTCCAGATGTAGACGATAAAATTCCTGATTACATCGGTCAAATTGTGACTTGGAAAAAATCTCACGCAATTCAATTATGCAATTATCTTGAACAAATATGGAGCAAAAGCTGGGTAGAAATTTTAGCTAATTCTTGGCACTGTTCTGAATATACTTTATATGGGATTTTTGTAGATCGTATTTTGAAAGAACAATCGGAACATTATTACGATTCTCAAATTATTAGTCATGATTACTGGGAGCCGGTTTTTTTATCGGAATCTCAGTTAGAAAACTTTATTCAACAAATTAAACCAGAACAAATAGCTATTATGATCTCGGCTAAAGCAAAAATATCTCCCCAGTCTTATCAGCCTATAATTGAAAAAAATTTTAGCTTAACAACAACTTAATAGTTAATTTCAATATAAAGCTCGGAAAGAAGTATTTACAAAGATTCTAAACTTCTTAAAATTACTTTTGTTACTTACCTCTTAAATTGAGCTAATTTTTACTCGAATTTGAAGAAAATTTGATTGTGATAATAATCACTAGTTTTTTTATGATTTCATCACATTAATATTTATCAAAATTTTACAAAATAGAAGTGTAAATCAAGAATTTGTAAAGAAATAGATAAGTTCCCACAAATAGCAATGCCATGAAAAGTTAAACACCAATTACTCAAGTGTAATTAGCTTAAATTAACTACAACTTTATCGAACTAGCATCATCAATTATATTTGAATGGCAGCCAACAAAAATAGTAATTGTTATATTGATATCGAATTATCAACCGCTACGTCAAAAAAGTTTTGACACTGGTATTTTTTCTAGAAGTTAGAGTAAAACCTCAATTAAAACTAAATGCTAATCTCAAGTCTAAGACTAATATATTTACTAAATAGTCTAAAATTAAAAATCAGATTTAATTACACAAATCTTAGATAAAACCAATTAGCTACAGTTTACTTTAATTGAGTTTGATATGGTCTGGAAAAAGAAAAAAAGTTTATCTATTTCTTTATATTTTTTTCTTGGTTTGATTGTGTCGTTATTATTGTTTCAACCAATGAATAAATCTACTCAATTAAATCAATCTATTCGTATAGAAGCCGAAGATTATTTATCTGGTAATCAAGGTATTACTTATTATGATTCATCTATTGGTAACTACGGTCAAGCCTATCGTCAAGATTGGGTAGATCTTGAAAAAACTACTGATGCTGGTGGTGGTTACAATGTTGGTTGGATTGACTCAGGAGAATGGCTAACCTACGATTTACAAGTTCCTGTTGATGGTACCTATGAAATAGTTGCTCGTGTTGCTTCACCAAAGGATGACAATCACAATTTTGGCATTTCTGTTAATGGAAAAGAATTAGACCGTCTCAATTTCAATAGTACTGGTGGATGGCAATCATGGCAAAATGTGCGAGGGAAAAAAATTAACTTAACTGCTGGGAATCACAAACTGCGGTTAGATATGTATAGTTCTTTATTTAATATCAACTATCTTGAACTAATTCCTGTTACTTCACCCGCAACAGAAGGCAATAAAGATATTAGAATAGAGGCGGAAGATTATCAGACTTTTTCTGATTTAACTTCAGGAAATATTGGTCAAGCATATCGTCAAGATGACGTTGATCTTGAAAAAACTAGCGATGCTGGTGGTGGTTATAATGTCGGTTGGATTGACTCAGGAGAATGGTTAACCTACGATTTAGAAGTTCCAGAAAGTGGTGTTTATAAATTAGTAACTCGGATTGCTTCTGACTATAATATTGACCACGGGATTAAATTTTCTCTTGATGGTAAAAGTATTGATCAAATTAACTTTCAAGATACTAATGGATGGCAATCTTGGCAAGATGTGGCTGGAAAAGAAATTTATTTAACTGAAGGTAGTCATCAACTTCGGTTAGATGCCGTTAGTTCTGGGTTTAATATTAACTACATAGATTTTGAATACGTCTCGCCTCATCAGGCAAATAATCCGCCAAAACCAATAGATAATCTGCCACAACCAGTAGAAAATCCGCCAACACCGATAGAAAATCCACCACTACCAGTAGAAAATCCTCCCTCTCTCGAAGGAGCTACTTATTATCTTGCTCCCTACGGTAACGACTCTAATGATGGCTCATTGGAAAATCCCTTTTTTAGCTTAGAAAAAGTCTCTAGTATTGCTAAACCGGGAGACGTAATTTATTTAAGAGGAGGAGAATATAAATATACTACACCTCAATGGCTCTCAGCCCAAGGAACGGAGGAAGCCCGTATCACTTTTATGTCAGCCCCTGGAGAAACTGCAATTCTTGATGGCTCTTATATATCTGATCACATCTCAGTCAAAGATATAGTTGGCATTACTGGCAAATATCTTGATTTCAAAAATTTGGAAGTTACAAATTCTAAGCGTCATGGTATTAGTGGTTGGGGAGCATCGCACGTTAGACTGATCAATAATTATCTGCATCATAATCAACATTCTGGTGCTTGGTTTGGTTATCAAGACTTAACTACTAGTACTGGTATAGTCTTTGATGGCAATTTGGTTGAATATAATGATCTCGTCAGTCAATATGATGCTCCTGCTGGACATCCAGGTGCATTGGTTACGATGGGCGCAAGTAATAGTACCTTTGTTAATAATATTGTCCGTAAAAATTATGGGGAAGGTATTATTAGCGTACTTACCAAAGGAAGCTACATTGCCAATAATCAAATATCAGATAATGTCAGTGTTAATCTCTATCTTGATAATACTTCTGATGTAATAGCCGAAAAAAATCTGATCTACAATACTGGCGATACTCGTTTTCATGTGGTTGGTAGAGCAGCTTCAGGAATTCAAGTTGCCAATGAAAAATACGATTTTTACTTTAATCTTTCTAATCAAGAAGGAGGATTTAAAATCGTTAACAATATTATTGCTGATAATGCTTATGGGTTTTTCTACGGTAGTTACGATCAAGGTGGAGGATTAAGAGATTCGCTTATTGCCAATAATACTTTTTATCATGCAGATAATACTCTACTGTTTATTTCAAAGGATACTGGTCATCAAAATACCACCTTTGCTAACAATATTTTTATTCAAGAACCTGACGATAAGTTACTCTCGTTTGAAGGATCATCGGGCATTAATTGGTCAAATAATGGTTGGGTTGGTGGAAATCCAGGTGCAGCGACTGGTGCAAACGATGTGATTACGAATAATCCTGTATTGATTGCTCCTAATTTAGACAATATTTCAGGATTTGGATTGCAAAATAATTCTCCTTTTCTTGGTAAAGGACTTAGTAATTTTGGGATCGCAGAAGATTATTTTGGTACTGCAAGAGATGGCTCTATTGATTTGGGAGCAATTCAAAATTCATAAGTAAACTGAATTTCTTTGCCAGCTAAAATTTTATTTATTAATCGTTACCTGCTTGATATGTTTGCTGCCTTTTGGGCAGTTTTTTTTGACAAAAATTTGCTGTTAACAAAGATCAAATTGCTAAATTTCTGCTACCAATAAATTTAGTACGGACTTAACAGTACCAAACTCTACCCACGATCTGTAACAAACAAAAAGCAAATTAATATAAAATTATCTCCAAGATAATATTTAAGTAAAATTACTGATTTTTTACTACCGAAATTGATTGACTTAGGTATAATCATTTAAATATGAATTTTTATCTAAAAATAAGTTAGTCATAATATCGAGAGTAAAACTTGTGTTTGCAACTAAACCCACTATTCTAGTAACTGGAGGAGCCGGTTATATTGGCTCTCACGCAGTTGAATCTTTACAACAAGCTGGTTATAACGTCATTGTTTTAGATAGTCTTGTGACTGGTCATCGAGATTTTGTAGAACAGCGTTTGCAGGCAAAATTAATTGTTGGAGATCTTAACGATAGCAATCTTTTAGCTGATATTTTTAATAGTTATCAAATTGATGCAGTGATGCATTTCGCTGCTTTTGCTTATGTAGGCGAATCGGTAGTTAACCCAGCTAAATACTATTGGAATAATGTTACTGGAACTTTAAATTTGCTGCGAGCAATGACTCTTGCCTCAGTCAAAAAAATTGTTTTTTCTTCTACTTGTGCAACTTATGGAGTTCCTAGCATCGTACCAATTCCTGAAGATCATCCTCAAGTACCAATCAATCCCTATGGCACTAGTAAATTGGTGGTGGAAAAAATGCTGGCAGATTTTGAGGTAGCTTATGGTTTAAAATCAGTTATTTTTCGCTATTTTAATGCTGCTGGAGCGCATCCCAACGGTTTATTAGGTGAAGACCATTATCCTGAGACTCATTTGATTCCTTTAGTACTGCTTACTGCTTTGGGTGTTAGAGAATCAATTTCTGTTTTTGGCACTGATTATTCTACCCCAGATGGTTCTTGTATTCGCGATTATATTCATGTCAGTGATCTAGCTGATGCTCATGTTTTAGGATTGGAATATCTTTTGAAACAAGACCGCAGTGAAATATTTAATTTGGGTAATGGCAATGGTTTTTCGGTTAAAGAAGTCATCAAAGTTGCTCGGCAAGTTACTGGCAAGACTATTACTGTTGTCGAATGCGATCGCCGTCCAGGAGATCCACCCATTTTAGTAGGCAGTAGTGAAAAAGCAAGAGCTTTATTGGGTTGGCAACCTCAATATTCACAATTAGAAACAATGATTGCTCATGCTTGGTCTTGGCATCAACAACGTCATAGTCTACCTAGAAGTGAGCAAGTTACAAAATTGTCTTTAGTTTCTAAGCCAATTTATAATACTGGCACTTAATTAAACGAGCTTCAAACAAGCTCGTAACTCTTCGATGGTTAGTACTCAGGCAAAATCAATAAATGCGATCGCCGTTGAGCTTATTTTTGATTTATTGTCCCGATTTAGTAATAGTGGATCAAGCTAATACTGCCAGTAATTTGGCTAGCGCAAAGCGATTACTACAAAGGCTCGTATAATAAATTAAAAGATTATCTCCAGCGTGTCATGGTAGCTATTGACTGTTTGAGTGAAGGGATCAATCTCCAAAAACATTTTACTGCTACTATTGAATACGATTTGCCTTGGAATCTCAATAGATTAAGAACAAAAAGATGGTATTGATTGGTTTATCTATAGAAACGATTTAACTAATTTCCTGTAAAAAAGCTTTTTTTAGTATTCTTGGATTACCAGTTAATACCTGACTAACATATTTATTTAATAACTTCACATCTAAGTCAGCTAAGTTATCGCTGTTGTTCTGTTTTTGATAGCTATCATCGACAAGTACGTAAATTTCTAGCCGATTATTAATCCAAAACCAAACTTCTTTAACACCTAAACTTTGATATTTTTCTAAATCTTCGATACTGCCACTACTAAAAATTATTTCTACAGCTAAGTCAGGAATTTGTTTCAAATTATTAAAACAAAAACTAGTATCTGGTTCTTTACCTACAGATTTATCTTTTTGTTTGAGTGTTGTTGAACCTAGAGGATAATAATCCAATTCAATCGCATCGCAATAAGCAACTATAAGTAAATAAATAAAATCTTTAATGATTTCATGATTGCGACTGGGGGACATTATTTTGAGAACCCCATTGAAAAAAGAAATTCTGTATGCTGAAGAGTTAGCTTTTTGTTGTAAAATTGCCTCATAATCATCCCAAGAAGTATTAGAACAAATAAATAATTTGTCTTTTTGCTGTAAATTGTCTCGTTCAATAAAATCTACAAACTTTAACTGAGTCAAGTTACTTTGCTCCAATAAAATCTTCTGGATTAAAATTTTACTTTTAGTATATTATCTTTAGATCTTAAAATTGCCGTTCTTACCAAGAATAAAGGTATTTCCATCTTACCGCGATCGCTTACCGACAGAAATCTTTGATAAAGATATTTTGCCAACCTAAAAGAGGAGAAATATCTGATACGAAATCCGATTACCAAAACATATTTTTGCTCAAATTGTGGTGAATTTGAAGCTTTTTTGTGCGATCGCACAAGGGGAACTACCAATGCTTTGTCCTAGCTGTAATGAAATTTTGCAGCGGATTTTTTCACCACCTAATATAAATTTAAATTCTGGTAGTCTTGCTGCCATTGGACGTTCTAGTTCTGAACTTCGGTTAATTAAAGGAAAACTAGAACCAGCTAAACCTAAATCTCAAAGGGATAATCAAGGAAGACCTTGGATGTTCTCTCATGTATCTAAACTAATGAATTATGTTCCGACAATGATTTGCCACATTGCGATCGCTAAAGTTATGGTAACTAGATGTTGTGGTAATAGTAATTGTAATGGTTGACGAGCAATTTTTTGGGTTAAAAGAATTGAGAACAATACACCAAAAATTAAACTGACTCCTTGTAAAAAAGCAATTACCGCAGGATGAGCAATTACGACAGGTAAACTATTACCATTTAAACCAAAGGTAGCAAAAGCAACGGGTATAATTTTGCCTCCTTCACCCAAACCTAAACGTAAATAATGAGCTACATTTCCTGCTAAAACTAAGGGTAAATAACCGTAAGCTATTTGAACAAATTGTAACGATTTAGTTTTGCCTTTGACTTTAGTTAATAAACGAATTAAACCATGAGCAAGTAAAGGTAAAAGCACAGGTAAACTCAAAACAGCAACAGAAATAATCGCATGATTAGCAAATTTTTCTAGATGCAAATTCCATCCTAAATAACTTTCTATTTCGGGTAAACGATGTAAAAATATTACATTTAAAAGTAAAAATAATAAAGCAACTTCATAACTATGAGCTATGTGAGTAGTCCATAATTCTATTCCTGGTGGACGTAAATTAAATTCTACCGAACGATGAGGACAAGCTTTGAGACAAGTCATACATAAAACACAATCTCGATTGTCTTCTAATTGAGCAGGATGAGAATATAAAGGACAACCATCAGTTGCCATTCCTTCTCCTTTTTGAGGGCCACCTTTATAACATTGGTAAGTAGTACATTCTGCCGAACAAATTCCCTGTTGCGCTCTTAATTCGGTCATAGAAAGTTTAGCAAACATCCCATTCATTCCACCAATAGGACATAAATAACGACACCAAAATCTGCGTTCAAAAATTGCTGAAAATATCATTGCGCCCGCAGTGATTAATAACAGTAAACAAGCAGAAAGATAGGCAGTATTTTCTAAATTCCATAATTCTTCCCATAACAAAATTAAAGCAAAAAAACCGAATAAAAACCAACCACCCCATTGTTCTGCTGAATGTCTGGGCCATTTTTTTAGTTGCCTAGGAAATAGCCATAAAGATAGTTTTTGAGTTATTTCTCCATAAATCATAAAGGGACAAACTGCACACCATAATCTGCCGACAAAAGGAAAACCAATTAAAACCAAAGGCCACCACCAAGCCCAAAACATATTAAGAGCAAAATTTTCTTGTCGATTTTGTGGAGCAATAAATAAAATTAAAACAATGAAAGCAAAAAAGCCAAAAGTAAAGCCATAATTAAGGCGCTCAGGATACCAATCACTGCGAAGAAAATGACGTAAATCAGGATATTTATTTAAAAGATTGAGACGATATTGTTTTTTCTTACTTTGAGATTGCCAAACAATTTCTTCGGTAATATCTGTACAACCTTGTAATTGAATTAAAGCTCGTTCAACTATACTTTCTAATTCACGTAAATTATTAGGAAAGTCATAGGTTTGTAATTTTCTTAAAGCTTCAGGAGTAGTTTTAGGTTTAGTAAGACATTTATTGCGACTAATTAGATTAATATAATATTTTACTTGTTCAGAGATATCTTCTTTTCTGACTCTTAAAGGCGGAACTTTGATAAAGTTTTTAACAACAGAATTTAAGGCAGGAATATTTTTTTCTGAGACAATAATAATTCGAGCTAAACACACTTTTTCTTCAACTAAATTTTCTCCTGGACGATTAACCAAAGTATATTTATTAGTTTTAACTAACTCAATAATACTTGGTAATAATTCTTGAGGAAGTTGTTGGATATTATTAAAAATTAAAGTCCCTTGTCCTAGAGCCTCAATTAATCCGGGTTTACCTCCAACTCTGCCAAATAACTCTGCTCCACTAGCCTGTATTTTTGAACAATCTACTTTAATAATTGGCTCACGACGAGCATTAGAACCAAAATGAATTAAAGCTGCTAAATTATCTTTTTCTAATCCTGGTTCACCAAAAATTAGAACTGAATCTTTAGAAGAAGAGGCTTGTTTTAATTGCGATCGCAATCGAACTGCATAACGACTTTTACCAATTACTCCTCGTTTAGCTTTATTAACTAAATATGGTCTTAAAATTAGTTGTCTTTCTTGTTCAAAGTTTAATTGGGATGATAATTTATCAACTTCTTCTGCTAGTTGTTGAGAAAAAGCTTTAGTAATTTCGGGATAATTATTAATTAATTCCTGGATTTCTTTTGTAGGAATAAACCAAAATTGACTTTCATTGAGGGTTTTTACCGTATATTGAGCATTACGATTTAATAGTAAAGCGTATAAATTAAGAACTGTACCTGGTAATAAACTAATAGTTTTATTTTGAATTTTACTAAAACTTTCTAAATGTCCCGATCGCAAGATGTATAATCCTGTTGGTGTGGTATCTTCTTCAATGACAGTTTCTTGCTCAGGAATTGTTTGCTCTTGTAGTTTGGGAACAAGATTTTCCAGAATATCATCTGGTAAAACAGCTAAAGCAGTTCTTTCTTTTAAAAAAGTTACTAGATCGGGAAAACTCATTTAATTTACTCTACTATTTATTTAATGATTGAACCAATTAATTTTTTAGTTCCTCTAGCTTTATTGTTTTTAATTATCTTAGCTGCTATCTTTTTTGCTAATAGTAAATAAAACTTTTAGTAGTTATCGACAGATATTTTAATACTTGGGTTTTTTGTCGATAGTTAATGGTTGATTGTTAATTAAGGATACAGAAAATTTTGCCTTTTGAATTTTGAACTATTATCATAGACCTATAAAAAACGCTATAAATTAGATTTAAATTATCTAAAATTATTGATTTACGCTTGAACGATTAAAATAAAATGACACAACAGGTACAATCAGACTATTTACTATCAGCAACTGGACTCAATAAAAACTTCGGTGGTATCAAAGCAGTAAGTAATGCCGAAATTAAAGTTAATCAAGGAAGTATCACAGGTTTAATCGGGCCTAATGGTGCAGGAAAAACTACTTTATTTAATTTATTATCCAACTTTATTCGTCCCGATCGCGGTCAAGTTATTTTCGATCATCAACCTATCGATCATTTGCAACCTCACGAAATTGCCCAACGAGGATTTATTCGTACTTTTCAAGTAGCAAGAGTACTCTCTAAACTTACTGTACTCGAAAATATGTTACTTGCTACTCCCAAACAAACAGGCGAAAATTTTTTTCAAGTCTGGTTAAATCAATCACAAGTCAGACAAGAAGAACGGGAAAATAAGCAAAAAGCTTTAGGAATTTTAGAATCGGTTGGTTTGATTGAAAAAGCTTATGATTATGCTGGCGCATTATCTGGAGGACAACGAAAACTCCTGGAAATGGCACGGACACTCATGACTAATCCTAAACTGATTTTACTTGATGAACCAGCAGCAGGAGTCAATCCTACTTTAATTAATCAAATCTGTGAACATATTATTAATTGGAATCGTCAAGGAATTACTTTTCTGATTATTGAACACAATATGGATGTGATTATGTCTTTGTGTAACCATGTTTGGGTATTAGCCGAAGGAACTAATTTAGCTGATGGTACACCAGAAGAGATTCAAACCAATCCTGATGTTTTGGAAGCTTATTTAGGAGAGTAAACTATTAGTGGTTAAGTTTGACAGAGAGACAACAAGATAGGGAGATACGGGAACGCGGAGAAAAAGTTTACTCATCGTTAATTAATTGACGAAACACTGCTTAAGCATTTGAATCAAGTCCAGATGAGGTTTCCTCCAGTATTTTTAAACGTACTAAGCGATCGCCATCTTCATCTAGATGAACTTCAATCGTTTCGTTAGTGAGAGTTTCTAAACAAGTTAAAAGCGATCGCAAATGGGGATTAGAAGCCCCTGTTTCTACGTATAAGCGATCAGCTACACTACCTAACTTTTTCCAGGTAGTATAAAGTCTAGCCACAGTTTGTTCTAAGGTAGTAGCTTGTTTAACTAGATCGGCTGCGGTATTCAAACAATCAATTCGCAAAGCCTCTTCTAATGCCATTTCCATATCAATGGTGGCATCTCTAAGGGTTTGTACCTGGGCTGCTGCATCGAGATATTTAGCTAAATTACGCGCCTCCGTAGTCATTAACTTAACCGTATCGATATCGGGACTAGCAGCAATTTCTTTTTGAATTTCTTCCAAATGGGAATCTGGTAACTTTTCCAACTCCTTTACTAAAGGTGCTAAATGACGAGGCGGTAATGCACCTTCGGCTGCTTTATCTTTAACTTCTTCTGGTAGTAAATCTGAACTCATCGCTGTCCATTCATCAGCAAGTTGTTTAACTTCTTTTCTGGTAATGCGATCGCCTCTTTGGGCTGCTTCACTTACCAATTGTTGTACTTCTGGTTCAGCTTTAGCAGTTTCAATAAAAGCTCGTTTACTAAAATTATTAATACTATTAGGATCGAGTTGCCCTTCTGCAAGTAAGGTATCCGCACTATTAGCCAGTTGAATCAAAGCATAAGCTTGAGATTTAGTAATTTCGCGATTTTTTAACCAATTAAGAAAACCCGAACCTCTACCATCACCACCCTTTTTCTCTCGATCTCTAACAGTACGTAAAATTCGACCGCGCCAGATATCCGTTTGTAGATCAAAGCGATCGCATACTTCCCAAATACTGTCTACTTGCTGTTGAAATTCAAATTCTTGGATTTGTTCATCTTCAGGATCGGGTAATTGAAAATTGAAATCTACTGGTGTTTTAAGGGCAGCTACAATTTCTTCCTGAGATCTAGAACTATTTTCATCTTTGAGGGAGGTAACTTCAGAAGTTGGTAGGGTTATTTCTTCCATGAATTAATTATTTCAATTTCAACAGCCGACATATTATTGTACAGGATAGGCAAAAGGCAGAAAGTAAAAACTGGTAACTGGTCACTGATTATCAGTCTCCCAAACAAATACCCAATCCTCTCGCTGTTTTAACTAATGTATCTTGAGGATCGACTGCTCGATACCTTGCGATCGCATCTAGAATCGGAACACTGATCACCTGTCGATTTTGCCAAGTAACCATATAATCATATTTTTCATGAGCAATTAAATCTACGGCTGCCACACCAAACGCAGAAGCTAAAATTCGATCCAAAGGTGAAGAAATACCGCCTCGTTGAGTATGTCCTAAAACTGTTACTCTAGTTTCTGCACCACTTTCCTTGCTAATACGATCCGCAATATACTGCCCAATCCCACCAAGAAGACATTGTCCAAATTGTTGCATACGAGCGATCGTTTCACCAGCTTCAGTACAAACTGCTTCGGAAACTACCACAATTGAATAATCTTGTCCTTGTTCCTGTCTTTTTTTAATATAATTACAAATATTTTCTAAGCGATAGGGTATTTCAGGAATCATAATAATATGTGCGCCTCCAGCAATACCTGCATTCAGAGCGATATGCCCAGCATCTCTACCCATGACTTCAACAATCATTACTCGACTGTGACTAGCAGCAGTAAATTGCAAACGATCTATTGCTTCAGTAGCAATATTAACTGCCGTATCAAAACCAATCGAACGTTCGGTAAGATCGACATCATTATCAATAGTTTTGGGAATACCAACAAAATTCATTCCCCCTTGTTGAGCTAACTTGCGTAAGATCGCTAAACTACCATCTCCTCCAACTCCAATCAAAGCATCCAACCCAAGCAGATGATAGCCTTCAATAATTTCTTCAGAGCGGTCTATTATCTCACCATTCGCCATTGGATAAGCAAACGGATTACCTTTATTAGTAGTACCTAAGATAGTACCGCCCATTGTTAAAATTGAATCTACTTGATTGACTGTTAGCTGCATTACTTGGGGAGGACGACTCATCAAACCAAGCGTTGCTTTACAAATCCCGAAAACTTCCCAATCATAAACATTAATAGCACAACGAGTTACTGCCCGAATTACAGCATTTAAACCTGCACAATCTCCACCACTCGTAAGAATCCCAATACGTTTATGAAGCTTTTTGGGTGAAATTTTTTGATATGAAGTCTTTTCGGCGTTTTCCATCTTATCTGTTTCTCTCTTGTTCCTCAATCAATGCTAAAACAACGAACTTACAGGCATTTTGACTGATTATTCTAATACTGTAGATTTCAAACTAATTAGAGTACCTGTTGTATATTACCAGATAGGCTTAAGGCTACATAAAACTCAATATTTTCTTATTGATAATCTGGTTCTAAGCTTAAAGTTGCACAACTGCATCCAATAATTGCGATCGCCTATTTATTTAAAATCAACAAATACACTTGTAAATTGTTACTGTAATACACTCAACCAGATTCCGACAAAAGCTATTGCTGTGACTATTAAGGAAACAATAAAAGCATTTTTAGTCTTTGGAGAAATCTGTGCTTGCTCTCGAAGCTCTTCAGTATTAGCACTAATAAAACGTTGTCTTTGAATAGTGAAGTAAAATACTTGTACAGCCACCAATAAACTGAGAGGAAAAATAACCAAGCGACTTGCGATCGCTAAACCAATACCACTAAGCAAAGTGAGTAATGAACTAATCAATAAAAATTGACTGACTAACTTGTCTTCTTTTTCTTGAGTAAGGGATTCGATTGCAGAATCAATAAAATTAGCTTCTTGAGCCATTTTAAAAGCGATCAAACCACCAACAATCCAGAAAATTCCAAAGATACGAAAGAACCATTCCAACAATAAAATTAATATATCAGCCATAATCAAGTGCTATCAAAGTAAAGTTAGGTAAAGTTGTTCAATGAGCTTAGTATTTGAAACTCAGAGATTACTATTAAAACCGATCTTAAAAAGTGAGCTTGATAGATTACACAATATTTTGATTGACCCTTACGTGCGAAAATATTTGTGCGATGACAAGATTTTTTCTTGGCAGCAAACTGAAGCGATGTTATTAGAAAATCAAAGGCTTTTTAAGGAAAAAAAATTAGGTCTTTGGTTGATAGAAACTAAAAATAATCAAGAAGTAATTGGATTTGTTGGTTTGTGGGATTTTTTTTCAGAAGCTCAACCTCAATTAGCTTATGCATTAATACCAACAGCAACTAAAAAAGGTTATGCAACTGAAGCAGCAACCAAAATAATAGAATATTGTTTTAATGAACTTGGTTACAAATACTTAATTGCAAGTTCTGATCAACCCAATCTTGAATCTCATCGGGTAGCAGAAAGATTGGGCATGAAAAAAATAGAAGAAAAAATAATTAATAATAATCCTATTTTGTTTTTCAAAATTGAAAAAGAACAATAATTTATTGTCGAGAAAAATAAAGCGATCGCTTTAGCTTAATCCAAGCTTAATTTTTATTTTTTATAACCATCCTTGGAGAATTTTCTTTTAGGGCAGTTAATTTACATCATTAATCATTTTAATCCTAACTTTAAACAAAATTTGCAAAACTACCTAATTAATTGAAGAGATGATTAACTTCTGTGCTTTTGGCTCGATTTCTCTAGACACTAAGGAAAATACCTAGATATATTTAACTAGAAAATATTTAAATAAGGATACGAAAGTGGTGGTATCGAGAGTTTTATTAATCAAGGTAGCAATAATACTCAAGAAGTTCCTGAACCTGGAACAGCATTATCTTTTGGTTTACTAGCTCTTAGCTCTTTATTTTCTCTAAACAAAAGAACAGTTTAAGTTGATTTAAAACCTTAAATAATTAGATATAAAAATAGTTTAATCTTTTCATATTTACTGCTTGATTGCACAAATCAAAAAATTTTATTTATCTCTAAAAGAAAAAATTATTTATTTAATTTTCTCCCAAACACCAGCTTAAAACAAATAAAATAACTAGAGAAAAAAAGATCCAACCAAAAGAACCTAAATAATTAAAAAAATCAATTGGAAAAAAAACAAAAATAGAACATAATAGCCAATTGCTTAAAAGCAAAAAAATTACAATAATTCCAATCAGCATTTTAGTTTTATTAAAAGTTATTAGGTTTTTTTTATTAAAAATTTTTCTAAAAAAATCTCAAAATAAGCGAAATGGTTTGAAGAGTTTCAAGCTTATAAGTAAATAAAAAAAAATTTACTTCATTACTAATTTTGTTTTAAGCTAATTTTTATCAATTCAACTACCGACAGATGAATAGTAGTTGCAATTTTTAATACAATTACACATCTTCTCACACACAAAATAATAAAAATGTTAAAATCACGTAGTCCTAGCCTAATTTTAATAGTTTTGTCAGGGTTTACATTACCAATTTTACCTGTTTTAGCACAAAAATATGATTTTAATGATTTTAGTTTAGCAGCAGGTTTTAATCCTACAGAAGTTATTGTGACTGGTTATACTAGTGGTGCTTATTCTTTAGCTTCAATTGTTAATCAAGATAAGTACGGAAATCCCTGCATGGGATATGGCGATCCCAAACCAGACCATGTAATGATTTTAGAAGATGATTTTCCTGAGCTTACTATACAAATAGATAGTGGTGGTCAAGATACAACTCTAGTTATTAAAAGCTTCAATAATGACATTCGCTGCGGTTTTGGTCAAAATAACCTTAAAGATGCGTTGGTTAAAGGTTCAGATTGGCAAGCTGGAGAATACTATATTTGGGTAGGTTCAATTGTTCCTAATCAGAAAGCTAATTACCGTTTATCTGTCAAATGATTAAGACGGATTTTTCTACCCAAAGTAGTGTAATAAAATAGCCTTTGAGCGATAAGATAGATTAGTGATTAATGATACTAACAGATAGGAATTTCTCGTGCTATCTTCATTGTCTAAAGACTTTCGCATCATTTTCGACCGTGACCCGGCTGCGCGTAACTGGTTAGAGGTATTATTTTGCTATCCAGGCTTGCAAGCTCTTGTTTTTCATCGTTTTGCTCACTGGCTCTATTGTGTTGGCATTCCCTTCATTCCTCGACTTGTTTCTCATTTAGGGCGTTTTTTAACAGGAATCGAAATTCATCCTGGGGCGCAAATCGGTCAAGGAGTCTTTATCGATCATGGTATGGGCGTAGTGATTGGTGAGACTGCAATAGTAGGAGATTACTCTTTAATTTATCAAGGGGTAACTCTTGGTGGGACAGGAAAGCAAACAGGAAAACGTCATCCTACCATAGGGGAAAATGTGGTTGTGGGTGCAGGCGCAAAAGTTTTAGGTAATATACAAATTGGTAATAATGTCCGTATCGGTGCGGGTTCAGTCGTTTTGAAAGATGTTCCTTCTGACTGTACTGTGGTAGGTGTACCAGGTAGAATTATCTATCGTTCTGGAGTTCGAGTTAATCCTTTGGAACACGGGAATCTTCCAGATTCAGAAGCTTTAGTAATTCGTGCTTTGGTAGATCGAATTGAGTCTTTAGAACAACAAGTAGAAAGTTTACAAAAATCTCATCAGCAAAATAATTCTTTAGTAGCTGCAGTATTATCAGAATCAAGTGAAAAAGAACTTCTTGAAGAATTAGGTGAATGTTGTCGATTAAGAGATAAAGAAATTAGAGAATTTTTAGCAGGAAGTGAATTTTAAGGATTAACTGGTTTAATGATCCAGCTTTGGTCTTGAGATAGAATATACCAACAACGATTTTGTGGCTCACCCTTTAATTCTAAATGGTCTACTTTTTTAGGCATCAACAATAACAAACAAAAATTTTTTAAAGGTTCTAGTTCTGAGGGAGCAGGGGGTGAAAAAGCCTCTTGATTTGACTCTCTGGTTTGACCGGGATTTGGCCAAGCAAATTGTAAGCGAGCAGGAGAAGATAATTTTTGCCAAGCTATTTGACGAGCTAACCTTAACCAATCATCTTGCTCTTGTTCTGTAATTAAAATAAGAGTTCCAAAAATACGAAATTGTTCTCGACTTTTAGTGAAATACCAACAAATTTCAGCCTCAGATTGGTATTGAATTTGGTCAATTTTTGAGCTACGGAAATCAGTGATTATTTGTAAATAATTAGTACCTTCTAAAAAACCACGAAATACTACAGTGCGGTTAGCAGGTAATCCTTCTGGAGTAATAGTAGCTAGTTGTAAATAACGAGAATGAGCTTGAGAACGATTGAGATGAAGAGCGCGAGCTAAATGCGATCGCCAAGGAGCTACAAACATATAAATTTTTTATTTGATAACCAAAAGTAAACTGAATTTGATTGTTTTAGATATTGTAATTGATGAAAATACTCATATTTTAAATAATTTAATTTTTAAACATGATTTATTTAAATACATTTGCTGTAATTATTTTTTGAAAATCTTTTATTGTATTACAAAATAATATATTTAGCAATATATAAAAATATATAGAGTAAGTAATTGCGATCACAATAAGTTAGTTTATGAAAATTTTATAAATAGAAGGGTAATGTTAATTAAGAACTAATGAAGTAATCATAAATCAGAGGGTTATAGGCTAGGTCTTACTTAGCCTTATTTCAAATTTTCTCTAAGTAACTTTTCTAATTTATTTTTATTAAAATGACCACAATTTTTTCAAGAAATAACTTGAATTAATGGCAAATTTCTAGATTAGCAAACAACACAATCAAAAAACATATTTTTTCTTAAAAAATAATAATTGCTCAAGCTTTTTGCAATTGAGGTTATTTATTCAAATCTTTTGATTGATGTATTTATTTTATAGGTGTAAAAAAAATGTCTTCTGAATTAATTAATCAAGTACTAGAACTGACAAATGCAGAGCGTACTAAAGCGGGTTTAAAACCTTTAAAATTAAACTCTAAATTAGTTAACGCTGCTCAAAATCATAGTAAAAATATGGCAGAAGATGACTTCTTTAGTCATACGGGAGAAGATGGTTCTAGTGTTAGCGATCGCGTTCAAGATGCTGGTTATCAATATTCAAGGGTAGGAGAAAATATTGCTGCTGGTCAAAAAACTGCCGAACAAGTTGTACAAGGATGGATGAATAGTCCTGGTCATCGAGCTAATATTCTTAATTCTAATTTTACAGAAATTGGTATTGGTTACGAATATTTAGAAAACGATACAGGTTCAGTTAACTATAATTATTATTGGACTCAAGTTTTTGGTAATTCACTTTCTAACAATAGTAATGAAAATTCTAATCAAGAAAATGTATTAGAAGAAGAGAATAATAATTCTACTCCGATTAAAAATGATGATCTAGTTGAAGATAATAATCAATCTCCTCCTGTTGAAAATACTGATAATAATTCTTCTAATGAAGAAACAAATCAGCCAGTTGTCCCATCAAATAATACTAATGATGATTTGACGGGAGAAACTAATAATCCTGTACTTACAGGTGGTAATGATTCGGTTAATTTTCCTGTCAATGAAGTAGAACCAACTAAAAATCAATTAAATGGTAATACGTGGCATAATTTCCAGGATATTTTTAATAGTTCATGGTTAGGAAACTCTATTAATAATGAAAATAATTATGAAGCAATAGGCATTGAAGTTATCTCTGATTTTAGTGTTGAAGACGATAAACAAATTGTTATTAAAGAACAAGCAAATTTAGTTTTTTAAATTTAAATAATTATTTGATACATTTTAATTGTAAATAATATTTGGTAATGGTGCATAATAATGCACCTTTTTATATATATATCTTCTGTCACTCTTACCCCAAAAGCGATTGGCAAGCTATTTACTAATAAAAAATAAAGCAGCACACAAAAAAACTACAATTCTCAAATGTCGTATCTGCAAGTAATTACTATTAGTAAAAGAGGAATAGATGCGATTAAAAATAACCAGCGCAGTTTTTTTCAGAACAGTTACTAATAATTTTAAATTTTTTAATACTATAAATAATACCCATAGCTAAAATAGAGGCTAAGATTATTTGTATTTGATTGAACTATCAAAATATACTATAAAATAATATTGATAGTTTATCGCTCATCGACACATGGGTAAAAAATCACGACTCAGAAAAATGCGTAAAGAGTCCCACTCTAGCGAAAATCAAACTACACAACGCGATTCTACACAATTTGTTGAGCAATTAGAACAATTAGGTTATCGATTAAAACAAATACAAAGATCTCCTGACTTACCTCAGCAAAACATTGAACCGAAAATATAAAGTTCAATTAGATTTATTGTGGTACAAAATATTTTCATACTTAGCTTTCGTGATAACCTGTTTCTAAAGTTTCTGGATTAATAGGTGCAAGTTGGTGTGGTGATTTAATTTTTGTTTGATGACGACGTTGTGCTTTTGCTTTACCAAGTAATTCAATGACAGATATAGGTAAAATAATTGGCCAAAAGAAAGGAGCAATTAGCAGAACTACCCAAGATAAAAGATGATTGTTTGGGGTACTATTGTCCTTTAAAAATAGCCCAAACCAAACACCAAAAACTATTAAAGCGATCGCGAGATACCAAACTAATATATTATTTAACATTATTTTTGTTCACTTGTTACGATAATTGAAGTATTTTTCAAAATTCATAAATAGATTTATATTCTTTTTTAAATCAAATTAGCAATAAGTATAATCCAAAAATATTCAGTAATTATACGGAGTCAAAATCAAAAATTACTCAATTGGAAATTAAAGATAACCATCTTGGTTATTTTGTGAAGATTTATAAAAGAGCAATGAATTTTTAAAATTGATTTTTAATAATACCCCACTATTAATTGCCTTATTATAAGCCTAATTTTTTTTAAATATTTTTGATTGATTTGATTGCAAATAAGCCAATCTCATGCCCCAAAATAATAGATGAGGTTCTAGTTTAGTTTTGGTAGCCATTTCTGGAATAAATTTTGGTAAATTTTTGTATAAATAATAAGCATCTCCACCAGTAAAAACTACTGAACTATTAGGAAATTGTTGCCACCAATCAACAATAAAATTAGCTATACCTGCCAAAACTGTATATATAATTCCACTTTCAATGGCAGTTATTGTATCTACAGCCCAACGGAGTGGTAGGGTGGAAGTTAATTCAACCTCTGGCAAAGCTGCGGTGTGTTGACCAAGAGCTTGAAATTGTAATCGTAAACCAGGTAAGATAGCCCCACCCACTAAACTGTGATTACCATCTACGCCAGTAAAAGTTAAAGCTGTACCTGCATCAACTACTAAACAAGGAAAACCATAAGTATCTCCTGCACCCCAAACGGCTAAAGCGCGATCAATACCTAAATTACTATAAAGATTATTTAGAGGAATATTTGATAAAGTAATAACCTGAACTAGTGCTGCATTTCGCCACAACAAAGTTTGTTCGGGAACGACAGAAGCTATACATAAAGGTAGTTGGGATAAATTAACTGAAACTTGATTGGGGGGTAAAACTTCTGGAGGAATTTGGCAATTTTGTCTAAACCCACTTAAGTGTTGACTATCCCAAGCCAGTTGAATTACTTCTCCACGAAACCAAGCCCAATGTAATCTGGAATTCCCAATCGCTAAAGCTAACCAATCTTGTTTTTTATTGGTAATCTTGGCTGTTTTTCCCATCAGAAGCAATAACCCGTGTAACAATAAAGAAAAATAAAAGAATATTACAAAGAGTAAAGGAGAGGGGAAATGGTAGCAACGCCTATGCCAACCCAAAAGCGACTTAGCATTCAGACTGCCGAGGTTGCCCCTGACACTAAAGCGATTCGTTCGTTAGATTGGGATCGCGATCGCTTTGATATTGAATTTGGTTTACAAAATGGTACAACTTATAACTCCTATTTAATTCGTGGTGAGAAAATAGCTTTAGTTGATACTTCTCATGAAAAATTTCGTCAGTTATATTTAGATACTCTGACTGGTTTAATAGACCCCAAACAAATCGATTATTTAATTATTAGTCATACCGAACCCGATCATAGTGGTTTAGTTAAAGATTTCTTGCAATTAGCTTCTCAAGCGATTGTAGTCGGGGCAAAGGTAGCGATCAACTTTTTAGAAGATTTAGTTCATCAACCGTTTCAGAAACAGTTGGTTAAAAGCGGTGATACCCTAGATTTGGGTAAAGGTCACGTCATCGAATTTGTAAACGCACCTAATTTACATTGGCCCGATACAATTTTTAGTTACGATCGCGGTACGGGAGTATTATTTACCTGTGATGCGTTTGGGATGCACTACTGTTCTGATGCCACCTTTGATGAAGACTTGACAGCAATTGAACCAGATTACCGTTTTTATTATGAATGTCTAATGGCTCCCAATGCTCGTTCCGTCCTTTCAGCAATGAAGCGGATGGATAAGCTAGGAGAAATTAATCTCGTTGCCAATGGTCATGGGCCTTTATTACGGTACAATTTAACCGAATTACTCAAACGTTATCGAGATTGGAGTCAAGCACAAGCAAAAGCAGAAAAAAACGTAGCTGTTTTCTATGTGTCCGATTATGGTTATAGCGATCGCTTGAGTCAGGCAATTGCCAGAGGTATTACTAAAACTGGCGTTGCGGTAGAAATGGTTGACTTACGTTCGGCAGAAAATACTGAAGTACAAGAAATTATCAATCGTACCTCAGCCATTGTCTTAGGAATGCCTCCGTTATCAGGTAATAATCTCAAAGAAATTACAGCAAATATTGGTACGATCCTCGCAGCAGCTAATGAAAAACAATTAGTTGGGATGTACGAATCCTATGGTGGCGATGATGAACCAATTGACCCCATTTTCACCAAATTCCGAGATGTGGGATTAAAACAAGCATTTGCCTCAATTCGGATTAAAGAAACACCAAACGAAGCAATTTATCAACTTTGTGAAGAGTCCGGAACAGATTTAGGACAACTGTTAACCCGTGACAAACTGGTACAACAGATGAAATCGCTCGATCACGACTTAGATAAAGCGATGGGACGTTTGAGTGGTGGACTATATATTATCACTGCAACTAAAGGTAACGTTAGTAGTGCAATGTTAGCTTCTTGGGTAACTCAAGCTAGTTTTGAACCCCCTGGTATAACTATAGCCGTAGCTAAAGATCGAGCGATCGAATCTTTAATGCAGGTAGGCGATCGCTTTGTTCTCAATGTTTTGGCAGAAGGTAAATATCAGTCTTTAATGAAGCACTTCCTCAAACGGTTTAAACCTGGTGCCGATCGTTTTGCAGGCGTAAACACTCAAACTGCTGCTAATGGTTCGCCAATTCTCACTGATGCTTTAGCTTATTTAGAATGTGAAGTAGTTAGTCGGA
This sequence comes from Stanieria cyanosphaera PCC 7437, assembly GCF_000317575.1. Taxonomy (NCBI): domain Bacteria; kingdom Bacillati; phylum Cyanobacteriota; class Cyanophyceae; order Pleurocapsales; family Dermocarpellaceae; genus Stanieria; species Stanieria cyanosphaera. The sequence goes on from NC_019748.1 coordinate 646,237, forward strand.
TGGAATGTAGCGATCATTGGATTGTTTATAGCAAAGTTGATGTAGGTAGGGTTTCCGATCCTGATAACCTGACTGCCGTACATCATCGTAAAGTGGGCAATCATTATTAATAGGTATCAACCTCTGTAGGGGCGAACGGCGTTCGCCCTAACCAAAATTCAACAAAAATTTTTATCAAGTTGAATAATATTGAAATTAAGCGCGACTCTTGTAGGTTGGGTTGAGGTACGAAACCCAACAACTGCTAAGGATATCGGTTAAAGATTATATTTTATGTATTCTATATTGTGTCGAAAATATAAATAAAAATGGTTTTTATATGAATAAAATTAAATACGAAGAAGACTATTATTTGTGGACTCAAACAATGGTCGAAAAATTTAAAAACAAAGATTATTTAAATATAGATTGGGATAATCTAATCGAAGAAATTGAAGATCTGGGGAAAAGTCAAAAACGCGCTGTTGAAAGTTTATTGCTGCGTTTGACTGAACACATATTAAAACTGAAATATTGGGAAACAGAAAGAGAAAGAAACAAAAAACATTGGCAATCAGAAGTAGTTAACTTTCTGGTTTTACTGCGAAAAAGACTGAAAGAATCTCCTAGTTTAAAAAACAACTTGGCTGAAATATATGAAGAAACTTTACTTGATTCAAAGCGATCAATGAGTAAATTATTCGATTTACCAGAACAGATTGAACTAACTCTGGCGCAAGTTTTAGATGAAGATTGGTTTCCTAATTAAAAAAATTTGTTTCAGCAATTTTTATGTATAATGAAGTTTAAATCTATCGTAACTATTAAAATTTAAAATCATTTATTGCATCAAGCTCCATAAAATATTTAAGCAAAACATCTTTTTATTTTTAAAACTAATTATCATTTTTAAAGAATGGCTCAGCATCTTTGATTTCAAAAATACTTATTAAGCCATTTTCAATTGTAAAAATTTGCTGAACAGTTTTTTCTATTAGCAAATTTCCATCTAAATCTCGAATAATTTGATGAACTGTCACAAGATTGCGATCGTTTTCGTCTATATCGAAATTTAATGGTTTAAGCTGTGGTTGAATCATCTCGAACTGTTTTCGCCAATAATCACGCACTTGGTTACGTCCGTAAACAAAACCACCTTCCATGCCGTTCGCCCATTTTACATTTGGATGCATCGACAAAATTATTCTTTCAATTTCACGATTATTAAATGCTTCGTATAAATTTTGTAAAAATTTTTGATTTTGATTCATTTTGTTCACTTTTAAGATAAGAGCTATTGTTTTAATACGAGCAAGTATCAATAATTATTATCCTTTATAAATTTGAGTAATTACTGTCGTATTTGCAATTTTTTAAGTGGTCAATAACAGGTTCTTTTTTCTAATGCTTTGGTAAGTTCTGTTTCGATTTTACAGTAGCTCAAAGAAAATTTTTCTTTTAATTGGTTGTATGCCGTAATCTAACATCAATTAGTGTATTTGTTTTAAGATTTACTTCAGACACAGTTTTTTGAACAAACTCAAAATTATTTTTACTGTATTAACAAATAACTAATACTATGGCTTCTTTAACAACTAGCGATTTTGCTAACACCACTAAAATTTGGAATTGGCGTGGTTACCCAATTACTTATCAAAGCTATGGTGAAACTGGTGCTGCGGTAGTATTAGTTCATGGTTTTGGTGCTTCTTGTGGTCATTGGCGGAAAAATTTGCCAGTCTTGGGACAAACTTGCCGTTGTTATGCTTTAGATTTGATTGGTTTTGGTGGTTCAGCTAAACCTACTCCAGGAGTTGACATTGAATATAGTTTTGAAACGTGGGGACAACAAATAGCTGATTTTTGTCGTGAAATAGTCGGAAGTCCAGCTTTTTTGGTTGGTAATTCGATTGGTTGTATTGTAGTCATGCAAACTGGGGTTGATTATCCAGATCTAGTTTTGGGAATTGCAGCGATTAATTGTTCTTTAAGACTTCTCCACGATCGCAAGAGAATAACTCTACCTTGGTATCGTAATCTTGGCGCATCTTTTGTCCAACAATTATTAAGCTACAAAATCATCGGTAATTTATTTTTTGCTCAAATTGCCAAACCAAAAGTAGTCAGAAACATTCTTTTACAAGCTTATCGTCGTCCTGAAGCGGTGAGTGATGAGTTAATTGAAATGTTGATGAAACCTGCCACAGAAGTAGGTGCAGCCGATGTTTTTTGTGCCTTTACTCGTTATTCTCAAGGACCTTTACCAGAAGATTTATTACCTCGTCTTAATTGTCCCACTATTCTGCTTTGGGGAACTGAAGATCCTTGGGAACCAATTGCTTTAGGTAGGGAACTAGCTAACTTTCCTGCGGTAGAACAATTTATTCCTCTCGAAGGTTTAGGGCATTGTCCTCAAGATGAAGCTCCCGAAGTAGTTAATCCAATTTTACAAGACTGGATTAGACAGCAGTGGGAACGGAAGCTAAGATTAACGAAAAATGATTAAATTTGGAGATCAGGATGAATAAGGAACTACTGACTGTTTTGGGTTGTTCTAGTTCTCTAGCTTTAGCTTTAATGACAGCCAATTCTGCTGAAGCTAATAACGCTAAAGAATATGTTTTTACTGCACCTAATCTCAACAACCTACCAGTCGCTTCTGAAACAGATTATCCTTTTTATGATTGTAGTTGTAGTGAGTATAATCAAGCCGATATAAATAGAATTGATCGCCAAGGTGATCAAGCGATTAATTTGTTTGGTTGTGATTGCGCTGGTTGTCGCAATCTTGTCCGTAATCTTGAAGAAACCCCTCAATCGGCACCGCGAATTTAATTAGGAAGGAAATATTAATTGCTTAATTGGTTATCTTCAGCTTTAGACTTATTCAATCTTAGTAACCATCGCATTGTTTGGAACTTATTTTTAGCTTTTATTCCTTTATTATGCAGTTGGTTTTTATTCCGTCCATCGATTAATCCTTCGATTATTTGGTGGGCGTTTTTCTGTGTTTTTATAGCGTTTTTGCCCAATGCACCCTATATTCTGACAGATACAATTCATTTGATTGAAATAAGCCAACAAGGTTATGCTCTTTCTTTGATTATTTTAGTTTTAATTCCTCAATATTCTTTATTCGTCTTAGCTGGATTTGGAGCTTACGCGATCTCGCCCTCGGCGAGGCACTGCGTGATCGCTTTAATGCGGTTAGATAGTTATTTAATCGAACGAGGACAAGCAAAATACGTTATTTCAGTTAATTTAATTATTCATGCCTTATGTGCCGTTGGAATTTATTTGGGCAGATTTGAAAGATTTAATAGTTGGGATTTGCTCACACAACCCACAATGATAGTTTCCCGTATCAGCAAACATTTGTTAAATAAATACTATTTGTTAGGTATTTTAACCACTTTCACTATTTTATCTCTTCTTTATTGGTTTTTAAAGTTTGTAAAACGCCAAATTCTTACCAAGATTTCTTTTGATGTCTCTCAAATTTAATTATTAATTTTTATTAACAAATAAAAAACAGTAAAATTTGTTACAGAATTATGATATATTTATGTTAGCAAGGGAATTAAATAAAATAGATTTTTAAATTAAGCAACTCGGAGGGTTTATATAATTATGTCTACTCAACAACAAGCTCGTGCGCTCATGATGCGTCATCACCACAATATTAAAAATCGTCAACAATCAATGTTGGGTCGTACCGCGTCAGAAATTGGCGTGGAAGTAGATCAAGATTATTGGAGCAATATTCAAGGAAAAGCTCATCCTACTTTTCGTAAATCCTATGATCGTAGTGGTGCATCTTTAAGTTAAAAAACGATTAAAACCGTTATCATTTTCAATCTCAACCTTTGTTCAACAACTAAAGATTACGTACTTTTCTGCTAAATGTAAGAGTTGGGTATTCTTTCGGTGGGAGCGTCAAATAGTCAGGAATTATGCCTGTGGTCTATATGGATGGATTTATCCTCCGTATAGACGTTTTGTTAATTAAGGGATTAAATAGCTAAGAGTGTAATTCCTAAAAACCTACAATTATGAGTGTCGCGGTTCAAGCAATTATTCCTTGGTTGAAGCAAAAAAAACAATCTCGCGAGGCGCTGCGCGGACAGCTTCGCAGCGACGAAGGCGACCGCATTTTTCAGGGAAGGTAGATAAGACTAACTAACCTCTAAGCTGATAAATTAGCCTTATATCATATCCTGTTGAATCGTTATGTTATTATTGGGGGACGGCAGGAGTACTTTTGCCTTTGATCTGCTTTGCAATCACGCTGGATGTAGTAGAATTAGCTGTAGCCAAGCTTGGTTTTTCTGCTAATGTTGCCTTACTAGTTTTTTTCATTGTGATTTTGGGCAGCACTATTAATATTTCAAATTAATTAAACTTCTTCTTCTTTAATTTCTTCGATGCAAAGAGCATCTACTTCTGGCTTCGAGAGTTTAACAATTTTTTCTGGCAGCATAATTGCAATTTCACTTCCGGGAAGAGTCAGATTAAGAACGGTAAAAGTTGTTCCAGGAGTCAAACCTTTTGCCAATAACTTACCGATGTAACCACCATAGACTTTATCGAAACCAACAACGGTGGCAACAGAACCCATAGATAATTCTTTGATATTTGTCTGAACTAGCATTACTTTTCTCGATCAACAGGAGCTATAGAAGCAATTTGACTCACTCTTATTTGAGTGATGAGAAATTACTTACTTCGATTGTCGCTAAAGGAAAATTTAAAATTATTATTCCTATCAACACAAATAGCACAGTCAAAGCTTATTAGTAAAGATATTCAAGTAGATTTTATATTTCTACATTTTGGTTGCTAAAAATATGTCTCTGTAGTAATTCTTCTAAATTGTTGAAGCTGATATTTGACTAATTTTTAAGATTATTGAGGAAAATTTAGCAATTGATGGTTATTAATTTTCATTTTTATCCATATTAGCTTGGATTAATTAAGAAATCTTACTATTGTTGGTTTTCAAAAGATTAATATCGATATTAAGCTTATCGCTAATAATAATTAGTTATGATTCGGCTCGGAGTTTAATTGCTAGAATTTATAGCGATCGCATAAAAGACGACACTATTTCATTAATTATTTTTTTATCTAATAATTAATAATCATCATTCTTAAATAAATTTAGAAAAAAATTTAATAGCTAAACAGCAAAATCAAACCTAAAATCTTTATTTAGATAGATGCTTACTATTGACTGATATAAAATTGTTGCTACTTGAGCTAGATTAAATCAGGAAAACTTGACCTTTATACTTTACACTAACCAGTTTTTCTCATCATCTAAAAAATTTGGAAAACTGTTCATCAGTAACAGTAGAGCAAATCGTGAGAAAGAGAGACTATTATATGCCTAATGCTGTGCCTTTTGAGCCTGACCTCTAGAACCAAGCAAATATGCGAATTCTAAAAACACAAACCCTACGTGGTCCTAACTACTGGAGTATCCGTCGACACAAGTTAGTCGTCATGCGCCTTGATTTAGAAGAATTAATTGAAAAAACCTCTGATCAAATTCCTGGTTTTTATGATGGGTTAATCAAGGTACTACCCAGTTTAATTGAACATCATTGTTCTCGCGGTCATCGGGGTGGTTTTTTAGAGCGAGTTCAAGAAGGAACATTGATGGGGCATATTATTGAACACATAGCCCTAGAATTGCAGGAATTGGCAGGAATGCCAGTTGGATTTGGACGTACCAGAGAAACTTCGACTCCAGGGGTGTTTAATGTAGTTTATGAATATGTAGAAGAACAAGCAGGACGTTATGCTGGTAGGGCAGCAGTGAGACTGTGCAATTCTATCGTTGAAACTGGAACTTATGCGATCGCAGAATTAGAACAAGATCTCGCTGATTTAAGAGATTTATATGCTAACGCTGCTTTAGGACCTTCTACAGAAACAGTAATTAAAGAGGTAGAAGCGCGAAAAATACCTTGGATGTGGCTCAGTGCGCGTGCGATGTTGCAATTGGGCTATGGAGCTAAACAAAAGCGTATTCAAGCAACTCTAACTCAAAATTCGAGTATTCTTGGGGTTGAGTTGGCTTGTGATAAAGAAGGTACAAAAACAATCTTAGCCGATGCAGGAATTCCAGTTCCCAAAGGTACAGTTATTCAATATTTAGATGAATTAGAAAACGCGATCGCGGATGTCGGTGGTTATCCGATTGTGATCAAACCTCTCGATGGTAATCATGGTAGAGGTATTACTATTAATATCAATAGTTGGGCAGAAGCAGAAGAAGCTTACGATCTAGCTAGTGCTGCTTCCAAAACTAAATCAGTCATTATTGAACGTTATTATCAAGGCAGTGATCATCGAGTATTAGTAATTAATGGCAAGGTAGTCGCAGTCGCAGAAAGAATTCCTGCTCATGTGATTGGTGATGGTAAGTCTACTGTTGAACAATTAATTGAACTGACCAATCTCGACCCCAATCGAGGAGAAGGACATGATAATATTCTGACTAAAATCACTGTAGATCGTACTTCTCTAGCCGTCTTAGAAAAGCAGGGCCATACTATGAGTACGGTTTTACCAGCAGGCGAAATAGCTTATCTACGTGCTACAGCAAATCTTAGTACAGGAGGAATTGCAGTAGACCGTACCGAAGCAATTCATCCCGAAAATATCTGGTTGTCACAAAGAGTAGCTAAAATAATTGGTTTGGATATTGCAGGAATTGATATTGTTGCTGCTGATATTAGTAAACCTCTAAGAGAAATCGATGGGGTAATTGTAGAAGTTAATGCAGCACCAGGATTTAGAATGCACGCTGCTCCTAGTCAAGGCTTACCCCGCAATATTGCTGCACCAGTATTAGATATGTTGTTCCCACCAGGAACTTCTAGTCGCATTCCGATTATTGCCATCACAGGTACTAACGGAAAAACTACCACCACTCGTTTGACTGCTCATTTGTATAGACAAACTGGTCAAGTAGTTGGTTATACTACTACCGATGGGATTTATATTGATGAATATTTAGTTGAAAAAGGTGATAACACTGGGCCTTATAGTGCAGGAGTAATTTTAAAAGACCCCACTGTAGAAGTAGCTATTTTAGAATCGGCAAGAGGAGGCATTTTGCGTTCGGGACTCGCCTTTGATAGTTGCGATATTGGTGTAGTTTTAAATGTAGCTGCCGATCACTTGGGTATCGGTGATATTGATACCATTGAACAAATGGCAAAAGTCAAAAGTGTCGTAGCGGAAACTGTCAAAGCTGAAGGGTATGCTGTTCTTAATGCTGATGATCCTTTAGTTGCAGCTATGGCACAAAAGGTTAAATGTAAGGTAGCTTACTTTTCTATGAATCCCGATAATCCAATCATTATCGATCATATTCGTCGCAACGGATTAGCAGCAGTCTATGAAAATGGTTATCTTTCCATTTTAGAAGGACAATGGACTTTGAGAATTGAAAAAGCAGTTAATATTCCTATGACGATGGGAGGAATGGCTCCGTTTATGATTGCTAATGCTTTAGCTGGTTGTTTGGCTGCTTTTGCTCAAGGAGTAGATCTAGAATTAATTCGTCGGGGAATAAGAACCTTTAAGCCATCTGCTGATCAGACTCCTGGAAGAATGAATTTATTCAATCTAGGAGATTATCACGTTTTAATAGATTATGCTCATAATCCTCACGGTTATCAAGCTGTAGGTGGTTTTGTTCGTAATTGGGAAGGCGAAAAAATTGGCGTTGTCGGAGGACCTGGCGATCGCAGAGACGAAGATCTGATCTTATTAGGACAAATCTCAGCCCAAACTTTTGACCAAATCATTATCAAAGAAGATGAAGATACCAGAGGCAGAGAGCGAGGTGAAGTAGCCGATTTAATTGCTAAAGGAATTGTGCGAGAAAATCCTCACATCTGTTATGAAAAAATTCTCAATGAAACTGAGGCGATTGAAACAGGTCTAAGTATGGCTAATCAAGGCAGTTTGGTAGTAATTTTACCAGAAAGCGTGACTAAAGCGATCGCGCTAATTAAACCACGAATCAGCAATTAACAAGACAATCTTGAAGTTTTTTAATTTCAAAAATGTATTATTATGAACTGATGTTTTCGCCCTTATCCTTTACTTCGACCACTATACAAAGGTTTGATCTCAACTTTCCAGATAGTCACATCAGTATTATGAGCAGCTAAAACCACACTTCCTTTTCTACAATCTCCTCCTTGATGTCTTGCTTCAAGTTCCCACTTAAGAGGTTCTTCCTCATTAGCAGACCATACTTTTGTCTGATATAGAGTAGAAGAATCAGCTTCAGTTTTGGCTGATATTTTATATATGTATCGTTTTCCTAGTTCAATTAATTTTCCTTTCTTTTGTTCGGCATATACCGATCCTTTTCCTAGTCCACCAGCAAACATTCGCCAGCGACAATTACGCAAATTAGAGTTAAGAGTAAACTCCATCGCAGCACCTAGAGGATACCATTTTCGACGAGGCTGATAATCGTCATCGTGATGTCCTCTCCAACCTGCACCTATACCAAAATGAGTCACATTATAACTAGGAGGCTTTTTAAAAGGTGGAATAAAGTCGTTAATTGTAACTTCGGCTAATACTTCATAATTTTCCCAATTCATTTCCCCAAAAGCTAAAATGCGGTCATAGTAGGGAAAAACAGTTCTTGCTCCTCCGCGTTCTAGAATCCACTTACCATCTACTATTTGGGCAACATCTTGGATATTTTTAACCTTAGCAAAATCGACATAATAAGGTAAAGACCATTGTTGATTGCTCGTGTAATTAACGACTACTTTTTGAGAAATACTTTTGCCAATAGTATTAGTGGCATTGATTACTATATTGTTTTCTCCTGGAATTAATTCATTTAAATTAATTTCAAGATTAAAATCTCCAGTTTCAGCTAATCGATGTTGATCTGAACCTAGAAAAAAAGGAATTTCATCCGAACTATTAATAGTGTAAGTTGTAGATTTGATTGAGTTATGATCAGGTATACTAATATTGCCTAATATATTGATAAAACGCTGAGGATTACCTAAATGACCAAAATTTTGATGTAAACCGTACCAAACATTAATGCAAAATTGTTTGGGTAGTAAAGATACTAAGTTATTTATTTCAGAAATATTATTTGATTGAGGTGCATTTTTTCTAGAAAAAATCTGATTATATTTTAATCCTAACCAGGAAATTAATACTAAAATAAAAATAACTAAAATCATTGTTTTTATTTAAAAATTACATTAATTTAATCACAATTTAATTTAGTTATATCTATTAAATAACTAAAAAAATTAAAAATAATCTGAAAAAATAGTTTGCTCTAAAAAGATCAACAATAACTGTTTTATTTAAACATAATTTCTAAAAGATAATATTTTTACATATACATATAATAATATTTTTGGAAATATTTGTGAATATAATTTCTGATTTACTTTAATTTTGATAAACGTATTGTATAAAAAAAATAATAGCAAGAACAAGATTTTTCTTTTTGCACTCAGCTTTTCTTGATTAAAGTTGTTTCTAAAACGTAAACACTTTATTAAAAATTTATTTTTATATAGTAATTCTCAAAGTTAAAAGGTACACCATTATCAGTGAGTAAGAAGTAAAAAGCGCTTCGGCGTCCTGAGTGAAACGAAAGATCAAAATAGTAATCAGCAATTAACAAAAACCAGCGAGTTAATCTACCTCACGAGCAGAATAAACGCTATATATATAATTCATTGAGGTAGACAATTAGAGCAAATATGAAAACAAAAAAAAATCTATTAATTTCAATTAGTTTTTTATAGAAATAATTGTGTCTAGGGCGCATCAATATACGCCCATACTCATGGAATTATTTAACTGAACTTGAGATAAATGATTGTTGATTTTAACCTAATTGTTATTTATTTCAGATTGAGGTTTAAAATCTAGGGAAACACCATTCATACAATAACGTTGACCAGTTGGACGAGGGCCATCATTAAATACGTGTCCTAAATGCCCGCCACAACGACTGCAATGCACTTCTACCCTAGTCATAAATAAAGAGCGGTCAATTGAAGTTTCAATAGCTCCTTCAATCGGTGCATAAAAACTAGGCCATCCTGTACCACTGTTATATTTTGTTTCAGATGTAAATAAAGGTTGACCGCAGCCAGCACAAACATAAGTCCCTTGATCATAATTTTTATCTAGCGGACTTGTTCCTGCTCTTTCTGTACCGTGTTTACGTAAGACTCGATACTGTTCTGGTGTTAAGATGTTTTGCCACTCTTGTTCAGTTTTATTAATTTCAAATTCTTGTTTAGAAGTTGCCATAAATCCTCTTGATTATAGAAAGATTGTTAAAATTTACATATCTTAATATTAAACCGATTCAAATCTCTCTTCTAGTCAAGGTAACCGATAATCTAAATAAATGTTTTACTGTAATCCGAACAAAATAAAATGAACTATTTAGTTGCTGTACTATCCGATCGCATTAAAGCAGAGGAAGCTTACACAGCATTAGAAAAAGCAAATTTTCCGAAAGATCAAATTGCAATTTTAGGCAAGGGCTATAAAACTGCCGATGAGTTTGGCTTGATCGATCCGATGGAACAAGCCAAAAAAAGAGCGATTTTAATGGCTTATTGGTTAGTTCCCTTTGGTTTTGCTGCTGGTTATTTATTTAATCTTATTACTGGTTTAGATACTTTGGATTGGGCAGGAGAACCAGGCAATCACATTGTTGGTGGAATTTTAGGTGCTATTGGTGGAGCAATGGGTAGTATTTTTGTTGGTGGTGGTGTAGGTTTAAGTACGGGTAGTGGTGATGCTTTGCCTTATCGCAATCGTTTGGATGCAGGTAAATACTTAATAGTTGTCCAAGGTTCAGAAAGTTTAAAAAATCAAGCAACCAAAATTTTACGTCAGTTTGAACCAGAAAATCTGCAAGGTTATGAAACTGAGTAGGGGTTATTCATAAATTACCCCTACTACAATCAAACATATACAAATAAATTTGCTGAAGTACTCAATGTTGCCAAGAGAAGAATTATTAGCAGGGGTAGAAAATAGAGAAGAAGTTGCTCGTATTATTGATCAAGCAGAGCAAGCAATTAAAACTTGGGAAGTAGTTTTGACTGATTTTCTTTCACCACGAGTATTGATCGAAACCCAAGCAATTTTTAGTAAGTTAACCGAAGTAGAAATTGTAGCTTGGGGTGGTTATCCGCAAGCAGAAAGACAAAGATTAGGTATTGCTCGTCAAGATATTCCCATAGATCAATCTCAAATTGACTTAGTTGCTTTGGATATTGCAGGTAATTTTCTGTTCGATCCTGCTACTCATCGAGATTTTTTAGGAGCAATTTTAGGTACGGGAATAGTGCGAGATAAGGTAGGAGATATTTTAGTTTTAGGAGAAAGAGGCGCACAGGTAATTGTAGTTCCTGAAATGGTAGAATTTCTCGAAACTTCCTTGACACAGGTACGTTCAGTTCCTGTAAAAACTCAAAGAATTGATTTGAGTGAACTAAAAGTTCGTCCACCTCAGAAAAAAGAAATGACTACGGTAGAAGCATCAATGCGTTTAGATGCGATCGCGTCTGCTGGTTTTGGGATGTCTCGTAGTAAAATGGCTGATGCAATCTCTAGTGGTGATGTGCGAGTTAATTGGAAGGAAATTACTCAGCCTAGTTACAGTGTCAAAGCTGGAGATTTAATTTCTGTTAGTGGTAAGGGAAGATTGGAAGTAGGAGAAGTGGCAGTTACTAAAAAACAACGCTATCGAATTAATTTAGTTCGATTTAAATAGTTTAGTTAAATAGTATAGCAGTACAAAGGAAGATTAGGACATTATTGTAGCTCGTAGGTGCGAACCGCCGTTGGCTCTTACAGGGTTTGTGTCTTCAGTTTAAAAATAAGAACCTACCACACATTTTTACAGAATCCCGAACTATATAATTTTATCCTTGATGTTTCATTTCAAGATGAAATTTTTCTCATAAAACCTTCATAGACATCCCATAAAAGGTTGTTTTAATAAATATTAGAAGTTAGGTAATCAATTAGCCAGAACCTAGTCTAAACGAGATGACCTAAGCATCTTGCCCAAAGCGAGCAAATCAAGGAGTTGAGAATTATGGTCGAACAATCGAAAACCGTTACTAACAATATCGATCAAGAGCGTGAAGAGCAACAAACCAATCGAACTAAAGCAGCTTTTAGTCTTTTAGATCATTTTGTCAAAGCATATAATAATGGCGAAACCTATATCAAGCGTGGTTTGACATTGTTCGGATTAGGAAGTATTCTCGCTGGAGCTTCTTTTAGCGTTGGTCAACGTTTACCTAATAATGAAGTAACACTTCCTCAAAATTCCAATACTTCTACTTCTAATGTTTCCTCTCCTTCTACTGCTCAACCCGCTCCTCAACCTCAAATTATTTATATTACACCACCAACTCAAGCGAGCGCAGACAATACTCCCGAACCGAATAAAACTTCAATTTCAGTTGATAGTAAACCTGAACCAGTAGTGACTACGCCTCCACCTACACCTACTTCTCAACCATCTGAGTCTGTAGTGACTACGCCTCCACCTACGCCTACTGCTCAACCATCCGAACCAGTAGTTACTGCTCCCCAGATTAAATCGCCATCAGTTCCTAAAGAACTATCTCAAGTGAAACAAACATTAGATTCAGTTCAACAAATTTCTGGTGCTATGACACAGCTTAAACAAGATTTTAATCCCCTGTTTGGAGAAGAGGATGATTAATGAATTACCTAAGTTTTCTTAAGCAGTAAACACGGAAACCGAATTTAGCTAAAATATAATCTATATATATTTGATGTTATATAGAAAATACCATATGATTGCTCATTAATAATAACAATCAAAAATCCGAGCTTTCTTAACACTCAATTACCCTAATTACGTTAAAGTTGAAAATCGAAAATCAGTTTAAATTAGGGAAAAATATCTATGGTTTTAGCAGTCGGAACCGTTGCACCATCCTTTACCACTACAGACGATGAAGGTAATACCGTTTCTTTGTCTGATTTGCAAGGCAAAATTGTAGTGATGTATTTTTATCCTAAAGATGATACTCCTGGTTGCACCAAACAAGCTCAAAGCTTCCGTGATAATTATGAAGAATACCAAAACAAGGACATGGTGGTTTTAGGAGTTAGCAGGGATGACGAAACCTCTCACAAACAGTTCAAAGAAAAATATGGTTTACCTTTTAAACTGCTAGTTGATAGTGATGGCACAATCACTAAAGCTTATGATGTTGACGGCGGTGGCTACGCTAAACGAGTAACTTACATTATTGATGGTGAAGGTAAGATTACTCATGTTGATGCTAATGTCAATACTAGCTCTCATGCTCAAGATATTCTTTCTGTAGTTGGCTAGATAATCTCAATGCATTTTTTGAGGTGGGCAAATTTTGCCTGCCTTAACATTTCTTGACAATTCTTGACCTTTAACCTGGTTCTTACCGTAATCTGAACAAATATTAGAGAAAAAGTTTATTCAGCCAACTCAACTAAATATGACCTCGGTTATTCCTCATAAAAAAGCCAAAGCCCTCAAACCTGGTAGTCTTCGTCCTGCGAAAGAACTTTGTAGCGAATGTGGACTATGCGACACTTATTATATTCATTATGTCAAAGAAGCCTGTGCTTTTCTCAATCAACAAGTAGCCGAATTAGAGGCACAAGCTCACGGGCGCAGTCGAAATTTAGATCATGAGGATGATTGGTATTTTGGGGTACATCAGGAAATGATGGCAGCCCGAAAAAAACAACCAATAGCAGGAGCGCAGTGGACAGGAATTGTTAGTACTATTGCTTGTGAGATGCTCACTCGCGGTTTAGTTGAAGGGGTTGTTTGCGTACAAAATACCGAGGAAGATCGATTTCAACCTAAGCCCGTGATTGCTACAACTCCTGAAGAGATTTTAGCAGCTAGAGTTAATAAACCAACTCTTTCTCCTAACTTATCGGTTCTCGAACAAATTGAACAGTCAGGAATGAAGCGATTATTAGTGATAGGGGTAGGCTGCCAAATTCAAGCTTTGCGGGCAGTAGAAAAAGAGTTAGGGTTAGAAAAACTTTATGTTTTAGGTACTCCTTGTGTAGATAATGTTTCCCGTGAGGGATTACAAAAATTTTTAGAAACTACCAGTAAATCTCCTGAGACGGTAGTTCATTACGAGTTTATGCAAGATTTTCGCGTTCACTTCAAACATGAAGACGGTTCAATTGAAAAAGTACCCTTTTTTGGCTTAAAAACCAATCAATTAAAAGATGTTTTTGCACCTTCTTGTATGAGTTGCTTTGATTATGTTAATTCTCTGGCAGATTTAGTGGTTGGCTATATGGGTGCGCCTTTTGGTTGGCAATGGATTGTGGTTCGTAACCAAACAGGTAAAGAAATGCTGGAATTAGTACAAGATCAATTAGATACTGAACCAGTTATGTCTCAAGGCGATCGCAAACAAGCTGTGCAACAAAGTATCCCTGCCTATGACAAAGCAGTAACTCTTCCAATGTGGGCAGCTAAAATGATGGGTGTAGTGATCGAGAAAATTGGTCCTAAAGGACTAGAATATGCGCGTTTTTCGATTGATTCGCATTTTACTCGTAATTATCTTTATGTCAAACGCCATCATCCCGAAAAATTAGATGCTCATGTTCCTGAATATGCTAAACGTATTGTGGGGCAGTATCAATTACCAAAATCTTAAAGATGGTTCAACCGTCGAATATAGTTGCTCGCCATGCCCTGTCAAGACAAATGTAGAGATAATTCATGAATTATCCCTACAGAAAAAGCTTACGTTTACTGCTTGCGAAAATGAACACTAAATTGCTTTTTTCTTTTTGGTTGTTTTCTTTTTAGCAGTGGTTTTAGTAGTAGTTTTAGATTTAGATTTAGTTTTTTTAGTGCCTGCTTTATCTGCGAGCAATTTTACGGCTGTTTCTAAAGTAATGCTTTCTACGGTTTCCCCTTCAGGAAGCCCGACATTAACCTTGCCGTGTTTGATGTATTCTCCATAAGGACCTTTGTAGACATTAACTGGCTCTTTATCTTCAGGGTGTGCGCCTAATTCTTTGAGGGGTTTTTTCGTGCTGCCACCACTACGAGAACGTTTGGGTTGAGCTAATAGTTCTATTGCCCGTTCAAAACTCACAGTTAAAACATCATCCTCTGCTTTAAGAGAACGATAGTCTTTTTTCGCTTTTTTCTCTACTTCGTCTTTGTATTCGTGAACTACATAAGGCCCGAAGCGACCCAAACTAGCCTTAATATTCCCTCCCGTTTCAGGGTGGACTCCTAACATCCTGGGTAAAGATAATAAACCTACTGCCATTTCAACGTTAACGTCATCGGCGGTCACACCTTTCGGCAAAGAAACTTGTTTGGGTTTAGGATTTTTTTCTGTTTTTTCTCCTAATTGTAAGTAAGGGCCATAAGGACCTGTCAACAGGAAAATTGGTTCGCCTGTTTCAGGATGCAAACCAACCTTATCAGGACCTTCAATTTTTTGGCGAATTAAAGATTCAATTTGTTCTGGACTTAAATCGGCTGGGGTTAAATCTAGAGGAATTGAGGTTTTAACGACCTCATCCCCATTAGTAACTTCGATATATGGGCCATATTTACCAATCCGAACTGTGGCATCTAAATTTTCGAGTTGAATGCTTTTAGCAGAAGCTGGATCTATTTCCTTTTCTCCAGCCTGGACTTGTGTTTCTAAGCCTTCTTGTCCCGAATAGAATTTTTTCAAATAAGGTATCCATTGGGCTTCCCCTGTGGCAATTTCGTCTAGAGTTTGTTCCATTTTGGAAGTGAAACTCGAATCGACTAAATCAGGAAAATGTTGTTCCAATAAACTGGTAACGGCAAAGGCAGTAAAAGTTGGAACTAAAGCTTTATTACGCATCTGAACGTAACCACGATCAATAATTGTTCCGATGATGCTAGCGTAAGTACTAGGTCTACCCACACCTTCACTTTCTAGAGTTTTGACTAAAGAGGCTTCTGTATATCTAGCTGGTGGTTGGGTTTCGTGACCAATCGCTTCTAATTCTTTACAATTAGGGCGATCGCCTTCTTTGAGGGGTGGTAAAATCATTTCTTGATTTTCTAAAGCTGCTTCAGGATCATCCGAACCTTCTACATAAGCACGGAAAAAACCAGGAAAGTCAATTCTTTTACCCGAAGAACGAAACACGGCATCTTCTACATCAATATTGACGGTAATTTGAGTCAACCTTGCTTCTGCCATTTGACTAGCTACTGTTCGTTTCCAAATCAGATCGTAGAGAGCAAATTCTCTACCTGACAATCCTGTTTCTTGGGGAGTCCGAAAACTACTACCAGCAGGACGAATAGCTTCGTGGGCTTCTTGGGCAGATTTACTTTTAGTACTGTATTGACGAGGTTTAGGACTAAGATATTCTTTGCCGTACATTTGTTCGACACAACTGCGAGCAGCAGCGATCGCTTGATCGGAAAGATGGACGGAATCAGTCCGCATATAGGTAATGTAGCCCTGTTCGTAGAGTTTTTGTGCCACACTCATCGTTTCTCTCGCCGAGATACCCAGTTTACGGTTAGCTTCTTGTTGGAGAGTTGAAGTAGTAAAAGGAGGGGCTGGATTGCGTTTGGTAGCTTTTTCCTCTGTTTTACTAACTGTCCAAGTTTTATCAATTAATCTTTCTTTGAGAGCGTTAGCTTCAGCTTCGTTGAGTAAGACGACATCTCTTCCTGCGGTAATTCTGCCTGTATTTGGGTCAAAATCACTTCCTGTAGCTAATTTTTTCCCTGCCAAGCTGATTAATTTAGCTTCAAATCGACTTTTTTCCTGTTCCAAAATTGCTTTTAAATCCCAATAATCCCCTGATTGGAAAGCCCGACGTTCTCTTTCTCGTTCGACTAACAACCGTACAGCTACAGACTGAACTCGACCAGCCGATAAACCTCGTTTAATTTTTTTCCACAACAAAGGAGAAAGGGTATAACCGTACAAACGATCTAAAATACGACGGGTTTCTTGGGCGTGAACCAAATCTTGATCGACTTCACGACAATTTTTTAAAGCTTTTTGAATCGCCTCACGAGTAATTTCATGAAAAACCATGCGCTTGACAGGAACTTTAGGCTTGAGTAGTTCTAGCAAATGCCAGCTAATACTTTCGCCTTCTCGGTCTTCATCCGTTGCCAAGATTAATTCTTCTGCTTGTTTGAGTGCGTTTTTTAGTTCTTGAACAATCTTTTTTTTGCTTTTAGGAATCACATAAATCGGTTGAAATTGATCTTCTACATTGACTCCTAAATTCGCCCAAGGTCGGTCTTTACATTCAGGAGGAATTTCATCGGCAGATGAGGGTAAATCGCGGACATGACCCATCGATGCTTCTACCTGATAACTAGAAGGAAGGTAGTTACGAATTGTACGAGCTTTAGTAGGAGATTCAACAATAACCAGAGTTGACATAGAAACTAACTTAACGCAGTAAAATAACAGAAGTTTGTTTAGATAAAGATTGATGCCTTAATTTACAGTTATAGTCGTTTGTTTAAAAAACATCCTTGCTTAACTTGGATTTAACTTAACTATATTCAACAATTAGCACTACTTTCTTATCTCTATCTGTAGATAAGAAGTACTGGTTTTGTCAAGAGTAAGTTACCTCACACGTTACAATCCTCTGTAAAGGTTTTTAACGATTTGCTTACCAGCTATCTTTCTTACCATAACGACAACCTATGGATTTTTCTAGTACTATTGCTACTCAACTTAACGCAGGAACAATTTTGCCCGAAGGCATAGTGATTGTTACCCTGATGGTCATTTTAGTTGGAGATTTAATTCTCGGACGTAGTTTTTCTCGTGGGTTGCCTTACGTGGCAATGGCGGGATTACTCGCTGCAATTGTTGCACTTTATCTTCAATGGGATACCCCCGATCCCAATTCTTTTTTAGGGGCATTTAGTAGCGATAACCTGAGCATTATTTTTCGTGTGATTGTCGCCCTTTCTACCCTTGTCACTATCCCAATGTCAATTCGCTATGTCCAACAATCTGGGACTTCTTTAGCCGAATTTATTGGCATTCTGTTAACGGCAACTTTGGGAGGAATGTTTCTTTCTGGGGCAAATGAATTAGTGATGGTTTTTATTTCCCTGGAGATGCTGAGTATTTCCTCTTACCTCATGACTGGTTATATGAAGCGTGACCCTCGTTCCAATGAAGCAGCTTTAAAATATTTGTTAATTGGGGCTTCTTCTTCAGCCATTTTTCTCTACGGGGTATCTCTCTTGTATGGTTTGTCTGGAGGAGAAACTAATTTAAATGCGATCGCTACAGCTATTACCGATGCCAGTGGTAGTCAATCTTTAGGACTTGCGATCTCTTTAGTGTTTGTGATTGCTGGTATTGCTTTTAAAATTTCTGCTGTACCTTTCCATCAATGGACTCCTGATGTTTACGAAGGTTCTCCTACTCCTGTAGTTGCTTTCTTATCAGTAGGTTCTAAAGCTGCGGGTTTTGCTTTAGCAATTCGTTTGTTAGTTACCGCATTTGCGCCTGTGACTGAACAATGGCACTTTATT
The DNA here is from genome assembly GCF_000317575.1 of Stanieria cyanosphaera PCC 7437. NCBI lineage: Bacteria > Bacillati > Cyanobacteriota > Cyanophyceae > Pleurocapsales > Dermocarpellaceae > Stanieria > Stanieria cyanosphaera. The sequence goes on from NC_019748.1 coordinate 664,850, forward strand.
TTCACTGCTCTGGCGATCTTTAGTATGATCCTAGGCAATGTGGTAGCCTTAGCACAAACTAGTATGAAACGAATGCTAGCGTATTCTTCAATTGCTCAAGCAGGTTTTGTCATGATTGGTTTGATTGCAGGTACTGATGCAGGTTATGCCAGCATGATTTTCTATCTGTTGATCTACTTGTTTATGAATTTAGGTGCGTTTACTTGTGTGATTTTGTTTTCCCTCCGCACTGGCACAGATCAAATTAGTGAATATGCTGGTTTATACCAAAAAGACCCTTTATTAACTCTTTGTTTGAGTATTTGCTTGCTTTCTCTCGGTGGTATTCCTCCTTTGGCTGGTTTCTTCGGTAAAATTTACTTATTCTGGGCTGGTTGGCAAGCAGGTATTTACGGTTTAGTATTGCTTGCTTTAGTCACTACCGTTATTTCTATTTATTACTACATTCGAGTAGTCAAAATGATGGTGGTTAAAGAACCTCATGAAATGTCTGAGGCAGTACAGAATTATCCTGAAATTCGCTGGAACATTCCAGGAATGCGTCCTCTACAAGTGGGTTTGATTGTATCAGTAATTGCCACTTCAATTGCAGGAATTTTATCTAATCCTTTGTTTACTTTGGCTAATGATTCTGTTACTAGTACGCCAATTTTACAGTCTACTTTCTTGACTCAAGAATTACCACAAAAGCCAATCAAGGTTTCTGTTTTAAATACTTCTTTCAATGATTGATTGTTTAATTAATCAAAATTATTTAATTAGCCTGGTTGAGCCAGGCTTTTTTTTATAGCAATTGAAGTAAAGGTTAAAATACTTGCTCAAATTCAAAATTTAAAAAAGTTTTTTTTGCTACATTTAATTATTAATTTGCTGTTCAATTGTTGTTAATCTTTGATCGAAATTTCTAACATCTTCTTTTAATTCAATTAATAAAGTAGCTAACCTTTCAAACATTGGATCACTTCTGCCAATAGATTGACCATTAACACTAGGAGGATTAGAAATAGATGGTAAAGATTCTTGACTTGGTTGAGTATAAGCGCGATCGCTTCTTAAATTCATTTGATTAAGACGACGTACATCGCTTTCTAAACGACTAATTCTACTTCTTAAACTACTTATTTCTCCACTAAATTCAGTACTTGATTGAGATAAAATTTTTTGATGGCTAGATAAGTTAATAGCAAGAAAAATTGCGATGATTAACAACCAAATAAAAATAAATTTGATTTTCATTGATTAAATAAAATTGGATTTTTGTTAATGATTTATGGTTAATTGGTAGGCCGTAGAAGTTAGGAGGCAGAGGAGCAAAAGGAGAAAGGGGAACAATAACCAGTTATTACTGGTAACTGTTCATTTTTGATAGTTGATTGTTAATTTTAATTGGTATAGTTGTTTCAAATAAGAATGAAACATTTTTTCGGCTGAAAGCCTTTTTTAGCAAGAAGAGATTGTCTCACTCTAAATTGAAATGACTATAACTTACTACTTGAGAACTGATCACTGATTGATTGTTTGTCCACAGATGCACACAGCCTGTAGCAGATGGAGTTTTCGGTTGGTAGTGTTTTTTTGTTGATTGTTAATGGTTAATCTCTCATAATTAGTAATTAGTAATTAGTAATTAGTAATTACTAACTAATAACTGTTAAAGCCAATTTCCAACTAAAATATAAGGCGACCAATAAAAAGGATGTTTATAGGCAGGATTGTTAATTAAAGCTAATTGAGCTTGTCTAATAGCTTTAGCTTTAGTAATATCTTTCTTGGCTAATTCTTGATAAAATTGACTCATTAATTCGGCAGATGAGCGATCGTTGACTGCCCAAAGAGTAGCTAAGGTACTTCTTGCACCAGCACGTACTGCCATACCTGCTAATCCTAAAGCTGCCCATTTATCACCAATAGCGGTTTCACAAGCACTAAGTACTAATAATTCGATCGCTTGTTGTTGAGAAGGACTTCGAGTTTGTAAAATCTGGTCTAATTTACCAATATTAATCCGAGTATCCCAAGCAAGCAGAAATGTTTCATCGAGTGTGGAACTAAACTGTCCGTGGGTAGCAATATGAACTACAGGATAGTTAGAAAATTTGATTTGTTGTTGGAGAGTTTTTGCCGTAAATTTTTCATTGAGCAAAACAACTGTTTTGATTTGCTTTTCGATTTGTGTTAATTCTAAATTAACATATTCTAACGCAGCAAAACCTTGTCGTTGTTGAGTTAATCCCGCAGCTAAAGTTTTGAGTTTAATTTGTTGAAGGGGACGAGGTGCTAAAAGTTGTAAACCTGGAGTGAGAGCAACATCATATTGTTCGACGAGGTATTTTTTACCGTCATACAAAGCGGACATGGGAATATTTCGTAAAGTCCCGTCGGGAACAAAGACAATAGTTTTGATTTGATATTTGATCAATTGGGGTAAAGCTGGACGAATTAACCAATTGTAGAGTTGTTGTGCAGGAAAATAAAAATCTCTTCGACTACGGATCACAATGGTTTGACGCATTGTTTCGATTACTGCTTCCAATTTTGGTTGAGAGATTTTGGTTGAGTAATGATAGAGAGGTTGTTGAGGGATACTAACAATTACTTCCAAGCGATCGCGTAAAATAATTGGATAGATCACTGCTGATTGAGGATCTACTTGGTCAATATTAACTGGTTGAGCGTCTAAGCAAGCTTCACGGAAAAAATTGTGTAATTCCGCTATTTGAAGTAATTCGATGGTATCTCTAGCTTGAACCAAATTAGCTTGAGTAGGTTGGGTTTCTAATAATAAACTAACTAAACCTCGATAAACTGGTTCAACACTTGAGCGAAAAGAATATTGAAGCTCTGGATCGATCGCAACTAAATCTTGACTAAGAGATTGAAGTAAGTCTATAGCTTGGGTATAAAAATCAATCGCACCTTCACGATCTCCTTGTGCCTGAACTATTCTACCTAATTGCCATTGCCAAAGATAACTAATCTCTGGTGCATTGATTGTCTGAGCAATCATTAATGCTTGTTCGGTTAAATTTTCGGCTTTTAACCATTGTTGCTGAAATTCTGCTATTTGACCGAGTAAACCCACTGCATAGGATTCCGCCCTTGATGAGCCTAAATTTTGAGATTTTTTGATAGCAAGCTCAAGTATTTGACTAATTTCTTGCCAACTAGGAAGATTAGTTGAATTTTTATGTTCTTGTTGTGCTTTTTGCCTTAATTTAATTAAGCTATTAGCAAAACTAATTTGCTTGTAAACATTAGTTTGACTGAGAGGCAAATTAGCCAGACTCACTCGAATTTCTGGAATTAATTCTGAAGCTCTGTGCCAAAATTGTGTATCCAGTAGTAAATTAAATTGAGCTAAATTAATTTGCACAGGTAAATTACTCTTGCCACAAACAAAACTTGCTTGACAAGTAAGTAATCCTTGTTGGTAAGACTCCAACGCTTTTTGATAATCGTCATTTGCCCAGAAAATATTACCTAAACTTAATCGAGCTTTAGCTTCGTCTTCTAAAGATTTTAATTGAGTGGCAATAGTTAAACTTTTTGTTACCGTTTCTTTTGCCTGGGAAAGCTCTCCTACTAAACGAAGAATATCTCCATAACTTCTTAAACTGACAGCTTTGAGTAGAGAAACTGGTTGTTGAGCTAAAGTTTGGTTAAGCAATTCTAAAGTTTTGGCAGCACGATGATATAAACCCAATGCTTTAAAAGCATTAGCTTGATTAATAGTGGCGCGAATTACTCCCTCTTGATCGTTTAGTTGTTGATAAACTTCTGTAGCTTGTTGCCAAGAAGCGATCGCATCTTCGGCTTGACCTTGTTCTAGTTGTAAAATACCTTGATTATTCAAAATTTGAGCAATTAAACGCTGTTTTTGAGTTGAATTATCCGATATTTGTTTCAATAATTGAAAACTAGCTTTAATACTTTGCTGCGCTTGTTGCCATTTTCCTAATTGCTGATAAGCAAGAGCAAGATTACTCAAAACTCTTCCCTGACTGATGAAATCTTCTTGACTAGCATAACTACGAACAACTTGTTGCCATAGAGCGATCGCCTTATGCCATTGACCTTGAGTATAATAGTTTTTACCTTGTTGTTCAATAATAGCTGTCTGTGAAGCATTGGTTGCAATTTGACTTTGCTCATAACTTGCTAGTGTTTGAGCAATCATAGGAAGATTAGTTCCCAACAAACTCGTAAATAAACCAATTGAAGCTAAAGTAAGTAATAAAATCAAACGCTTCTTAATATTTAGCTGCATGAATTACAAAAAAATTCCTGTCGAAACATTCGCATTTTTTTCAGAATAAAAATTAAATATCTGGTGTAACTCTTTAATTGCGCTCAAAATAAGATACATTTAATTCAAGCTGCTCATTCCTAATTTTTTTGTAGAGCAAACACGATTATAGGTTTACTTAAATTAAAACGCCCACCACTCAGTTTGAGCATTGAATTTTAGTGGTAAGTAGGTGAGCTAATTCATATTTATAAAATGCAGGAAGAAAAAAGAAGCTTCAGGTGCAACAGGAGAGAAATAAGCGTTTTTATTTGATATTTTTCATATAGCGGCCCTAAATCATTTGTGAAAATAACTTCTGCCTCCTGCCTTTCCTCTTTAACAATTTTCATGACTCAAATAGGATTGCTATAGTAATTAAACGGACTTGAGATTAAACTTCTCATCAAAATAGCGATCGCTTTAGTTTTAGTTAAAGAAAAATTTTCAACAATTTATCTCACTCTGTTGCTGTTTGAGTAAGTTACAAAATTTGATTTCAGGTTAAACGAGTTACATTTTATTTTGCATTAAGGTCAAGTTTTCCGATACTCTCTAAATTAAAGGTGGTTTATTAAATTAGTATTAATCAGCAAGCATTATGTCTCCAAATCCAGCCAAAGACGTTCAAGTTTTTCCGATTGCTGCTAATACCAGAGTAATGCGATCGCGTACTTGGGAGAGATTGAAGTTTGAAATTGAATACGCTTTACAAAAGGGAACTACTGCTAATTCCTATTTAATAGAAGGAGACAAAACAGCTTTAATCGATCCACCAGGAGAATCTTTTACGGAGATTTTTTTGGCTGCGCTAAGAGAAAGAATCGATCTAAGTCAACTTGACTATTTGATTTTAGGACATCTTAATCCTAATCGTGGTACTACCATCAAAGCTTTGTTAGAGCTTGCACCTCAACTTAAGCTCGTTTGTTCTAATCCAGGGGCAATTTCTTTACGTAAAATTCTCTCCGAAACCGAATTAAACATTACGGTAATCAAAGGAGAAGAAACTCTAGATTTAGGAAAAGGTCATCATTTAGAATTTTTACTTACTCCTAATCCTCGTTATCCCGATCAACTTTGTACTTACGATCCGAAAACTCAAGTTTTATATACAGATAAACTATTTGGGGCGCACGTTTGTGGTGAACAAGTTTTTGATGAAGGCTGGACGGTTTACAATGAAGACCGTCGTTACTACTTTGATTGTTTGATGGCTCCCCATGCCCGTCAAATCGAAGCAGCTTTAGATAAAATTGCAGGAAAAAATGCCAAAATTTATGCTACAGGTCATGGGCCTTTAGTTCGCTACAGTTTAACAGAATTAACGCTAGATTATCGAGCTTGGCTCAAAAACCAGAGCGATCGCGATGTGACGGTGGCTTTGATTTATGCTTCTGCCTATGGTAACACCGCTACGATTGCCCAAGCTTTAGCAAGAGGAATCACCAAAGCAGGGGTAGGAGTAGAATCGATTAATGCTGAATTTGCTGAACCAGAAGAAATTAAAGCAATACTAACCAAAGCTTCAGGAATAATGGTCGGTTCACCTACTTTGGGAGGACACGCACCGACTCAGATTCAAACTGCATTAGGAATAATTTTAGCTAATACTGATAAAACCAAATTAGTCGGTGTGTTTGGTTCGTTTGGTTGGAGTGGAGAAGCGATCGATTTATTAGAAAGTAAATTTCGTAATGCTGGTTATAGTTTTGGTTTTGAACCAATTCGAGTTAAATTTAAACCAACTGATCTGATCCTCAAAACTTGTGAAGAAACAGGCACAGATTTCGCTCAAGCACTGAAAAAATCCCAAAAAGTCCGTAAAGGAAAACAAGGAACAATAACTTCTGAAAGCGATCGCACTGAACAAGCCTTAGGCAGAATTGTAGGTTCTCTTTGTATTGTGACTACTAAATTTCATGAATTAAAAGGAGCAATGTTGGCTTCATGGGTATCTCAAGCCACTTTTAATCCTCCTGGTATTACTGTAGCTGTCGCCAAAGAACGAGCGATCGAATCTTTGTTACATCTAGATAGTAATTTTGTTTTAAATATTTTGCAAGAAGGTAAGCATTTAGGTTTAATGAAGCATTTTCTCAAACCTTTTGCCCCAGGAGAGGATCGTTTTATCGGAGTTGCGACTGAAGAAGCAGAAAATGGCTGTCCAATTTTGACCGATGCGTTAGCTTATGTAGAATGCCAGATCAAGAGTCGATTAGAATGTGGAGATCATTGGGTCATTTATGCCACAGCCACTCAAGGTAAACTATTACAATCTGAAGGCATTACTGCGGTTCACCATCGTAAATCTGGTAGTCATTATTAGATGCCGTTATCAGTTATTAGTTACTAATTACTAATTATGAGAGATTAACCATTAACAATCAACTTGATTATTGTCTGGTAGAAGCGGATTGATTGCCTGACAACTTCTTTTATTAAAATTACACTTATAAACTGCTGGTTTTTGCCAAGACAGAGGAATTTCTAATAAATCTCGTGCGCCAGTTATCCCCTGACCAAGAAATAACAGTAAAGCTAAACAATTAAGAATAATGTGGACATAACGCCAACGATTAGCACGATCTTTGTAAATATCCTCAATAATTGCCAAAGAAAAAATCATTAACAAAGAAACAGCAATTCCATAATAATAATGCGACCAATACCACTCATTACCTAATCGATACACTCCATCTTGACTACCCAAAATAATTAAACCCATCCCACTGAGAGTGGCAAAAATTCCTCGCCATAAAGATTGTCTGGCACGATAAAGCAAGATTAAGGAAGCTATGGTAGCAATAAACATCAAAATAATCAGAATCAGTTGAGTAGTGTTTAAATTTCCCTTAGTTTGCTGTTCCAAAAAACCACCAGAACCAAACACTACTGAATAAGCTAAAGCAATTAAAGTAACTCCTACTACTGCACCAGTCAACCAACGTCCCATTTGAACGTGTTCTCTACCGACTACAGGAGGAATTTTACTCTTATCACCTGCTGCGATTTGTAATCTACGTTGACGAGTTTGCCAAGCATAATTAACTACTATACCGATGAGCGGAAAAACAAAAGCAACTGCGATCGCAGGATGAATTAAAGCAGCCAGATCTTCACTTTTGAGATAAGTAAAGGCAAATAAACTGATTAAATTAATCATAAAATCACCCTCATTCCTTTGGGTTTTTCAATATCTTCTCAGGAAAATAAAACGCAATTATTAAAGTTACATTAATTTTTTCTGAGAAAAAGATAAATTTTTGTCTGAACAAGATTTTAGTGATGACCTAAAGCTAATTGGGGAGATACTTGAGATGCTATTAACTGCAAAGAATAAAGCAGAAAAGAAACTTTAAAGAAACAAACAAGAGTAATTAAAATAGTTTACAAATTTATGAAATTCTTGTAAGTTATTGTCCCAAACAAGCTAGAAAATCTCAAATATCTGATACTATTTCAGGCAGTGTTTTAGAAGTAGCGATTATTTTAAATATTTTAGCTCAATTTTATTTATGTCAAATTTTTAGGATTAGAAGCAAATTGCATCAAGTTGTTTCTAACCCACAAACTTATTTATTTACATTTTTTGCTTGGATTAACTTAAAACAGACTAAATTCAATTCCTATCTCAGTGGAATTTTACTGTTACTCGGTTCATCTTTAATTATTCCCTTCGGAGATTTTCGCCAGATAAATGCAGTACCTAGATTTTGGCTTGGTATTGCAGTGATGAGTGTAGGTTTTATTTACTCATGGCGACTTGCTTCTTTACAAAAGTGGTGGTTTTGGACAATTGTGATTGTGACACGCCTGTTACTACTCTTGATGTATCCAGGAGATGAGATTTGGCGGTATCTTTGGGAAGGCTATTTACAAACTCAAAATTTTAGTCCTTACGATTTCGCTCCTAATGCCAACGAATTAATTCCTTATCACACCGAATGGTGGTCTTTAATTAATCATAAAAATCGTGCAACAATTTATTTTCCGTTAGCACAATTAGGTTTTAACTTATTAGCAACTATTTATCTTGATATCATTACTTTTAAAATAGCTTTTGTCTTGGCTGATTTATTAATTTGTTGGTTATTAACTCGACAATTTGCTCAACTCAAAACAACTCTCTACGCTTGGAATCCTTTGGTGATTTATGCTTTTGCTGGTGGTGGATACTACGATAGTTGGTTTATTTTACCTTTGGTAACTGCTTGGTTAGTGTTCGATCATACTCGTTATAATTGGCGATGGTTGGGAAGTGCCTTACTGTTGGGTATTAGTATTGCTATTAAATGGATCTCTTTGCCAATTTTGGGTTTTTTGGCTTGGCAAGCTTGGCATAAACTTAATTTAAAACAAGTAATAGCTATTTTAATTTACGGTTTTTTGCCTTTAGTGTTTACTACGGTTGATTTTTGCCACTCTAGCTCTTGTTATGTGATTTATAGTAGCTCTAATTTGATTGTTTCTGGACGAAGTGCCGATTTTGTGCCTTATATTTTGGAAAAAATTTGGCAACCATTATTAAAAGTTAAAGCAATTCTGATGATTCCGATTGGATTGGTAGGAACTTGGTTATTGTGGCAAAAGAAAACTTTTCGGCAATTTACAGAAGGCTATTTATTTACCCTCCTAATATTTTCTCCTTTAATTCACAGTTGGTATTTTACTTGGATCATTCCTTTTGCTGTCCCTACTCAAAATTTAGGAGTACGTTTAGTTAGTATTTCTGCTTTTATTTATTTTGTTTTACCCTATCGTCAAGCATTAGGCACTCGCTCTGAGCAATTAACTGAAATTGAGACTTTTTGGTTATGGTTTCCTTTTGTCTTTGGTTATGCCTGGAGTTTGTGGCGACAACGAACAACAAATCAAGTCTGATTTCAAACGCAATAGTTTAGCTATAAATGTGCATAAATCTATCAATACTTGCGTAATCAATAACTGAAGACAGCAATTACTGCTTCGTTAAACTTTGAGGTCTAGAAATATTGTGAGGTTAATATGAAATTTAGATTTGTTTCTTTGAGTCTATTATCTTTTTCTGCTTTATTACCCTTAACTCCTTCCTTTACTCCTGCTGCTAAAGCTTGCTTGATCTATGATGTGACTACTCAAGTTGCCATTCGCGGTTCTCAAACTCCCGCTCAACAAGAGAATAATGTTACTACAGGCAGTGATGATAAATGTTTTAACAATGTTGTAGGTGGTACTACTACTCAAGTCGGAATTGGTGCTGGTGAAGTAAAACAAGGTCATGATGCTCAATATTTTGTCGGTGGTGGCAATCAAAACAATACTGGTTTAACTACTCCTACAATTACTGTTACTCCTACTACTCAAGTAGACGTTTACAGTCCTGCTCACGATCCTAATTTTATCAATGGTGTTACTGGTCAGTAACGATGATTGCAAGTTTAAAACAATACTAATAATACCTAAAGCGATCGCTCTTGAACTAAGTTGCTGATTAAGAAAAGGCAAGCATAAGCTTGAAAATAATATGCAGCTTTTTATGCACATCAGCTTAATTACTCAATTGATCTTTAAATTTAAACTTTATTCAAACTATATATCAAACAAAAATAGAAAAGGACATCGATACACTAAACATCGAATTGTCCTCTTTTACTTTTAATTGAGTGATAAAAATTGCTCAACACAACGAACAAACATTTCTACTCCCATTGCTAAAGCAGTTTCGTCAAAATCAAAACGTGGATGATGATGAGGATAAGCTAAACCTTTTTCAGGATTTGCTGCGCCGACAAAAAAGTAACAACCTGGAACTTCTTTTAAAAAGAAAGACATATCTTCCCCTCCCATCGTCTGACATTCAGGGACTACACCGAGAGGAGTTTCTACTACTTTAGTTGCTACTGAACGAACCAACTCAGCCATAGTAGCATCGTTAATTACTGGGGGATAAAGTTGCCAATAATCCAATTCATATTTAGCTCCATGACTTTGACAAACACCAGCAATAATTTCTTCAATTCTTAGTTGAATTTTTTGTTCTAAGGCAGGATTAAAGTAACGCACAGTGCCACTGAGACGAGCAGTATCAGCAATAACATTTAAAGCTGTACCTGCATGAAGCTCACCTACTGTTACTACCGCCGAATCGATGGGGTTAATATTACGAGCAACAATGGTTTGTAAGGCATTGACAATTTGTGCGCTTACTACAATTGAATCAATCGTTTGATCTGGCATTGCACCATGTCCGCCTTTGCCGAAAATTGTACAGCGAAAACATTCTACTGCTGCCATTAACGCTCCGCTACGGACTCCTACTGTCCCTAGAGGTAAATTATTCCAAAGATGTAAACCTATGATCGCATCAACATCAGGATTTTTTAAAACTCCTGCTTCAATCATCGGTTTCGCTCCACCAGGTCCCTCTTCAGCAGGTTGAAAGATAATTTTGACTGTACCACTAAAATCTTGACGATGTTGAGTAAGATAATAAGCTGTTCCAAGAGCGATCGCAACATGACCATCATGTCCACAAGCGTGCATTTTGCCTGGGTGTTGGGAACGATAAGTAACTTCATTAGCTTCTTGAATTGGTAAAGCATCCATATCAGCACGAATAGCTAAGACTTTCCCCGGATCATTGCTTTTAATCGTAGCTACTATACCCGTTTGAGCTATTTCTGTTTGAGATTCAATTCCCCATTCTTGTAATTTTTGAGTAATAAATTCTGCGGTTAGATGTTCTTGAAATGCTAATTCTGGTTTTTGATGAATTGTACGTCGCCATTCAACCAATTGCGCTTGTAAAGCTCGAATTTCCAAACGAATTTGTTCTAAATTAACTGAATAAGAGCGGGGAAGACTAAAAACCATTTTTGTTAACTAATCTCTTGAATATTATTTTTAGATATTAAGATAACTCAGCAGAATGGGTGGAAAAATTACGCTATTGTGCCGATGAACTTAAAAAAGCCTATTGCCTAGAATCAAACTATATTTTCCATGCATTTTGATTGACCGAGCAAGTTTTCTAGTTTTATTTTCGACTGAAATCACCGAGTATTTGTTAGTCTAACTCTTCTTGAGGAAGTTATCAATTCATGAACAACTACTTAATCTTGATAACATAAATTATGTCAGTTACAATTGGTGAATTTTCCAAGATTTTAATAATTACTAACGACATAAAAATTCGTCATAATCTAGAACAAGTTTTATCTCAATTTTACGAATTATTTTGGGCTGATGAAGAAAAAAGTGCCTTAGAACTTATTAAGTCTGATTGTCCTAATTTAATTATCCTTGCTTTAACTAATACTGAAATCAATAATATTTGTCTTTTTACTCAATTACGAAACAAACCAGAAACCGCTTTAATTTCAGTGATTGTTCTGACTACAATTGCTAATCCTCGACAATGGCGAACAGCAATGGAAATGGGTGCAGATGATGTTCTTTTCTTGCCTTGTACCGATACAGAATTACACAAGGCGATCGCAACTAGACTAACTAAACAAACTTGTTATTTAGCTTATACACAACAAGAATTAGATCAACTCAGAGAAAATATTATTAAATTTTTGCCTCATGAAATGCGGACTGCTTTGACAGGAATTTTATCAGCCTCAGACTTATTAATTAATCAACAATATTCTCTTAACTGGTCAATTATTAGAGAAATGCTGATTTGTATTAATTCATCTAGTCAAAGATTATTGAGATTAATAGATAATTTTTTACTGTATGCAGAATTAAAAGTTATTGAAAACAATCCTGATATTACTCAGCTTTATTGTCTTCATCAAATCGATTCAGTTAAAGAAAAGATTAAAGCGATCGCGCATAAGTCTGCTCAAAAATATTATCGTCAAGATAGTTTGATTATAGACCTACAAAATGCTTGTTTACAAATTAATGAAACTAATCTAACCAAATTAATTGAAGAATTAATTGATAATGCTTGTAAGTTTTCACCAGAGCATAGTGCAATTCATATTAACTCTCAAATTGATAAAAATCAATTTATCTTAACTATTAAAGATTATGGTCGAGGTATGACCCATAAACAAATTGCTTCTATTGACATGGGAATACAATTTGAGCGTAACTATTATGAACAACAAGGATTTGGTTTAGGACTGGCAATAGTTAGACAAATTGCTCAAATATATAAAGTAAAATTAGAAATTAAAAGCATACCTAAACAAACAACAATAGTCAAGTTAGTAATTCCTTTAGCTGACTGCTCAAAAAATTCAACTTATAGCAAAATTACTCATATATCTAATTGGTATTCTACCCAAACTATCAATATTAATTACTCCTTCTAGTTATTTTTTATTGAGAATAAAATTTAACAGATACAGAATTTTTTAAAGGTAAAGTAAAGTAAAAAGTAGAACCTTTTCCTAACTCTGATTCTACCCAAATTTTGCCTCCGTAACGCTGCACTATTTTTTGACAAATAGCTAATCCAATCCCCGTGCCAAGATACTGTTCTTGAGTATGCAATCTTTGAAAAACTTGAAAAATTTCTTTGAAATATTGAGATTCGATTCCAATCCCATTATCTTGAACCGATATTAGCCATTGTTGTTCTAATAACTTAGTATCAATTACAATCTTCGGTTGAGCTTGACTACAAAATTTTAAACCATTGGTAATTAAATTTTGAAACAGTTGATTAATTTCTGTTGGATTAACTTGAACTATAGGCAAATTTTTGATTGTAATTATTGCATTATTTCTTTCAATAGTTTCGTGTAAATCTTGAATAACTAGTTGCACAATGTCTTTGAGATCAATCGAGATCCAAGTTTGCTCATTTTTTCCGGCTCGACAATAAAGAAGTAAATCTTTAATCAAAGCCTGCATTCTTGTAGCTCCATCAACAATATATTTAATATATTGATTAGCTTCGTCACTTAATTTATTGTGATATTCTTGAGCCAATAAATCAGCAAACATATTCAACGAACGTAACGGAGCTTGTAAATCGTGGGAAACAATATAAGCAAATTGTTCTAATTCTTGATTGGATTGAATTAATTCAGTATTAATTTTTTCTAACTTTTGCTTTGCTTGAACTAATTCAGTAGTTCTTTCTAAAACTCTTGTTTCTAATTCGCAGTTAACTTTTTCAAGAATCTGTTGAGAGTGCTTAAGTTTTGATTCCGTACCTTGTCGAATCGAAATTTCTTTTTTAAGCTCTTTATTTTGTTCTTGTAATTGTTGTCTTATTTTTCTTAAAGTAAGATGAGTTTTAATTCTAACAATTAATTCCTCTTCCTCTATCGGTTTAGTTATATAGTCAATTCCCCCGGTATTAAAACCTTTAACTTTATTATCAGTGTCAGTTAAAGCGGTCATAAAAATAATGGGAATATCTTGAGTTTTTTTATTGTTTTTTAATTTGAGACAAACTTCTAATCCATCAAATCCTGGCATTAAAATATCCAGTAAAATCAAGTCTGGCTCTGCATATTCGGCTTTAGATAAAGCACTCATTCCATCTTGAGTAACTATGACAGTAAAACCATTAGATTGTAAAATTGATTGTAATTGTTGTAAACTACTTAATGTATCATCAACAACTAAAATAACATCAGCACGAATAGTATCTTCAGCCATTAGTAATTTATCTGCTAGACGAATATAATAAATACCTCAAACTCTTTTAGCTTAAGTTTCAATTTTTGGCTAAAACTTTTAATATTTTAAATATTATAATGAAATAAAAATTAGTTTTTATCAATTAGCTTACTCTTAGCTAAATAATAATTTTTACTCAGATTGACGGTAGTAGATATTTTGTTTATTAGTCTAATCAAAAAGTAATTAACTCGTCTCAGTTATTTTACGGAATTTGTTTTTTAAAAAAGTTTAATTTTTATATTAATAAATTTTATTTCAGTATTAATACTGGAGCAACAAACAAATCTAGATTAAAGAACAATAGCTTCAAAAAATAGTTTTAATTCAACCTAATTATCAACTGTTAAAAAATTAGAAAATTTTGGGCATTATTGAAGTGTCGCTGTTTGCTCAAAAGAATTACTAAAATGTATTCTGCTGCTGATTTACCAACCGAACCTATTCAAATTAATGCTGTACCAGTAGTACAAACTTGGAACTTAAGTAAAGTTTATCGCACTGGTTTTTGGCTGAATCAAAAAATTGAATCTCTTAAAGATTGTTCCTTAACAGTATATCAAGGAGAAACTTTTGGTTTATTAGGCCCCAATGGAGCAGGAAAAACGACTTTATTAAAAACTCTTTTGGGAATTGTACGTCCTACTTCAGGCAAAGCAGTTTTATTAGGACATCCGATTGGTAATCTCAACGTCAAACAAAAAATTGGTTATTTACCTGAAAATGCTTATATTTATGATTATCTTACTGCTTGGGAATTTTTAGACTTTATTGCTGGATTATTTCATCTTCCTTCATCATTACGACGCAAAAGAATTACTGAATTGTTAGATTTAGTAGGATTAGCTAGGTCTACTGCTTTGAAGAAAAAACTAAAACAGTATTCTAAAGGAATGTTGCAAAGAGTAGGAATGGCTCAGGCTTTGATTAATGATCCTGAAATTGTTTTTCTCGATGAACCAATGTCAGGACTTGATCCTATGGGTCGTTATCGAATGCGAGAAATTATTTTATCTTTAAAAAAACAAGGAAAAACTATCTTTTTTAATTCTCATATTTTAGCTGATGTCGAACAAATTTGCGATCGCATTGCTTTACTAGCTTTAGGCGAATTAATTTGCCAAGGTTCTTTGAATGAGTTGTTAGGAGATGGTAATGCTTATCAAGCGATTGTTAAAGGAGGAAATTCTGAAACTTTAACCCCTTGGTTAACAAACTTAAGTTGGGAAAATAGTTGTTGGCATGGTCAACTTATCGGCGAACTAGATCAGTTTTTAATTCATCTCAAACAGTTCGATCTTCAGTTAATCAGTATACATTTGGCTCGTCCTTCCTTGGAAGAATTTTTTATTCAACAACTGAGAGCAAGAGGAATTGAATTTAGCCGTTAATTGTTAAGGTAATCCTAAATCATTCATGAAAAAATATTAACCTAAATTCTGCCTTCTGCTTTTGCTCCTTCTTTTCACGTTTCTAACGCTTCGCGCTTTTGTACAGACGTAATATGTTACGTCTCTACTGTTTGCTTTTTACTTTCTTACAACTCGCTTAGGATTGCTCTAACTATTTATAAACAATTTCTAGAAAATCTAGGTCAGTTGGATGATTGCGAATTTTAGAGTCCGATGGAGAGATTTGATATTTAACTAAATCAGCTAAATCTTGTAATTGATTAATTGCTTCTGCCCCTTCAAGTTTCATTAATTCTCGGTCATCGCGCATTTCTGTCCAAGTAATACCGTAGTCAGAAACCAGAAAACGGATGAGATGATTATCTCCTAAACTAACCATAAATGATGCGCTATTCATCTGGCTGCCACAGGTATAACAAGAAGCCAAATAACCTTTTTTTTCTAACACAATCGCTAGGGCTTGCAAATTCATTACCAAGTCCCGAACAAATCGACGGTGTTGTTGTGCCAGTCTAATAAACACTTTTTTCCTCCTAACACCAATCTTATTTTAATACTTTTAATATTTTTTTAATATTTATTTTTTTGATAGACAATATTAATCCTCTTAAACTGTGTTAATTTTAATAAATCTTTACAAAGTTAGCAATTAATTTTAATTAGTCGTAATCTCAATTTTGAATTTAGTTTATATCATCTCTAATTTAGATTTAAATAACTGTTATTTATAATGCAGAAAGTAGAAAAAATGTCAAGCTTAAATAAAGATTAATTTCACTCAATATAAGTTTTTCTTGGGATTTAAGGGTGTTGCTTGAAAAAATTCTTTAGCAATCAGGCAAAAATATCTGTAATTGCCATTTCTAAATTAGAATTTTGAGTTTGCGTTATATTAAGATGCTGAATAAATTTTAATTGTTTAACTAAATTTCAATCTCCATTGGGATAAATACCACAATTTTAATAAATTTTAAGCCTTTAAACATCTTTTAGACCACCGGAGTAAAGTAAAGCTCAGTATTTACGTTCTTTGATAGACAGGAATAAAACAATGTTTAACACAATCTTATTTCCAATTGATCGCAGTCGAGAAGCGCGTGAAGCAGCAGAAACAGTAGCTAATCTAGTCAAAACTTATAATAGTCGTTTAGTTCTGCTATCGGTAGTTGAAAATACACCAGAAAGCAAAATGGATTCGGAAGCAGAAGTAGCAAAATTACTTCAAGCTGCTCAAGCTTTATTTGCAGAAAAAGGAATTGAAACAGAAGTTATAGAAAGAGAAGGAATGGCATCTTTTACAATTTGTGATGTTGCCGATGAAATTGATGCCAATCTCATTATTATGGGTTGCCGAGGTTTAGGTTTAACCAATGAAGGTGCAACCGAAAGCGTAACCATTCGAGTGATTAATCTTTCACCATGTCCTGTGTTGATAGTGCCTTAATAACTACTTAGATTGCTTTTAAGAACAAAGAGTTTCTTCAATTTTGAGAGAAGCTCCCTATCTATATGCTTCAATTTTGATACTAGGTAGTCTTGAAAATTTGCGATCGCATCATGACCAATTCTCCTTCTCAACCGCCCGAACCTCCGGAACGCTCTTCTTCCTCACGAAAGAGAGTTTTAGATTCTGATGAATTAATTGCTATGATTGTTGCCTTCGGTACGATTGGAACAATTTTGTTTTTGTCTTTAACTGACGGTAAAAATAGATGGGGACTAACAAATTGGCAGCAATGGTTAGCTGCTTCTCAATCAACTAATGAAACCACACAAAGTACTGTTGACGAAACTCAACTCAATCAAACAGAGTCAGCCCCAACCGCTCAAACTAACAGAAACACTAGTTTACAACCAAAAACTTCTAATACAACAGAATCTCTTAACAATAATAATCAACTTTTACCAAATCAAGCGCCAAAAATATCTCGTTCTCAAAAACCAACTGTTATTGTTCCAACTATTATTACTAATCCTTCAAAGCCAGGAACTCCTCAAACCCAACCAAATCTAGAACAAACTCCTTCAACCGCACAACCACCTGTTATTGTGCCTGAAGAAAAAGAATCTATTCCAGCCATTGTCTTTCTCGATGTACCTCAAAATTATTGGGCGAGTCCTTTTATTTATCAATTAAAAGAACAAGGATTAATTTCTGGTTCGTCTGAAGATACTTTTGAGCCAGAGCAACCAATCACCAGAGCAGGAATGGCAGAATTAATTAGTCAAACTTTTAATCAACCTTCTACTTTTGATACTAAACAATTTAAAGACGTTACTGCTAACACAGAAGCTGCTGCTGAGATTAATGAAGCGGTAGGCAGCGGTTTTATGAAAGGTTATTCCAATGGGGAATTTCGTCCTCAAGAAGAAATTTCTCGTTATCAAGTGTTAGTTACTTTAGCCACTGGGTTAAATCTACAACCTAGCCAAGAGCCTACTGCAATCCTCAAATCTTTTAGTGATGCCAATCAGTTGCCAAATTGGGCAGTTAATCAAGTAGCAGCAGCTATAGAAGCAGGTTTATTAGTCAACCCTCCAACCTATGAACGTCAATCTCTTAATCCAAATCAAACAGCTACTCGTGCTGAAGTAGCAGCGATGATTTATCAAGCCTTAGTCAAATCTGGTAGATTGCCAGCGATTTCTTCAGAATATATAGTTCCTGCTCCTTAATCTCAATTGTGGTCATCACAAAACTTATTTAAGATGAAACAATCAATTGTTCAAGTAGATGCTTTTACTGTTGAACCTTTTCATGGAAATCCTGCTGCTGTTTGTGTATTAACTCAATCTCAATCAGCACAATGGATGCAGTCAGTAGCCCAAGAAATGAATTTGTCAGAAACAGCATTTTTAACACCACAAGCAGATGGTTATCATCTACGCTGGTTTACACCAACCACTGAAGTACCACTTTGTGGACACGCTACTTTAGCTAGCGCGCACGTTTTATGGACAGAAGGACATTTATCTGAAGACAAACCCGCTCGTTTTCATACCAAAAGTGGCTTACTAGTTGCCCAACGACAAGCAGAATGGATTGAACTGGATTTTCCCGCTAACTTTTCCGAAGTTATAACTACTCCCCCAGAATTAGAGCAGGCTTTAGGAGTATTGGTAAAAACAACATTACACAATTCTTTAGCTTATTTAGTAGAAGTAGAAGCAGCCAATGTAGTAAGGCAACTAGAGCCGAATTTTTCTTTATTGAAAACCTTACCCGTTGATGGTGTTATCGTTACCAGTAAGGCAGAAAAAGACTCGGAATATGATTTTATCTCTCGTTTCTTTGCTCCAGGTTTGGGTATAGATGAAGATCCTGTTACTGGTGCTGCTCATTGTTGTCTAGCTCCGTTTTGGCGCAAACACTTGCAAAAAGATGAATTTATTGCTTATCAAGCTTCTAGTCGTGGTGGTGTTGTTAAAGTTCGTTATGCCGGTGATGAGCGCGTTTATTTGAGTGGACAAGCAGTTACAGTAATGCGTGGTGAATTAATCTATTGATTATCGTAATAACTCTAGGAATTAAATCTCATCATAACCTGTATTACTATGAGATTAAGGCATACTTCTTATCAAGACCAGAGCCTTTAATAAGACTTCATCGTTCTTCGCGAAGGAGACTCTCGCCAAGCGCGACGAGAGGAATTCGCGCCTCCAATAAAGTTTTTACATTAAATGTGTTAAAATGTGAGGCATGACTGAACGTGCCTACAAGTTTCGCTTTTACCCAACATCATCGCAAGAGATTCTCTTGCGACGAACAATGGGCTGTGTGCGTTTGGTCTATAACAAAGCTTTGGCTACCAGAACAATCGCTTGGTACGAAAAGCAAGAGAGGATTGATTACAAACAAACCTCTAGTCTTCTTACTGATTGGAAAAAAACCAAAGAACTCGATTTTCTCAACGAGGTTAGTTGTGTACCTTTGCAGCAATGCTTGAGACATCTCCAAAAAGCTTTTGCTAACTTTTGGGGAAAACGGGCTAAATATCCTCGCTTTAAGAAAAAACGTAATGGCGGTTCGGCAGAGTTTACCAAATCTGCTTTTAAGTACCGAGACGGGAAACTGTGGCTGGCTAAATGCAATGAGCCATTGAATATAGTTTGGTCGAGGTATCTTTCAAAAGGATGCGAACCTTCGACTGTTACTATTAAACTCGAACCTTCTGGACGTTGGTTCGTTTCTTTGTTGGTTGATGACTATACCGTAGAGGTACTTCCACCAACTGACAAAAAGATTGGATTGGATGCTGGACTCACCAGTCTGCTTAGTACCAGTGATGGTGAGAAGATAACCAATCCCAAGCATTTTAATCGTCTGTATCGCAAGCTCTCTGTAGCGCAGAAGAAACTGAGTCGGAAAACCAAAGGCTCTAGTAACCGAGAGCGCGCGCGACTTAAAGTAGCTAGAATACACGCCAAAATTAAAGATGCTCGTACCGATTTTTTGCACAAGTTGACTACTCGTTTGGTTCGCTTGTATAGCTTGATTGCTATTGAAGACTTGGCGGTGAGAAACATAGTCAAGAATCACAAGCTGGCTCGTTCTATTAGCGATGCTGCTTGGGGTGAAATGCGAGCGCAGCTTGAGTACAAATGTGAGTGGTACGGGCGAAAACTGGTCAAGATTGACCGCTTTTTTCCTAGCTCTAAACGATGTCACCATTGCGGTTTTGTAATGGATAAGTTGCCTTTGAATATTCGCAGTTGGGACTGCCCTAGCTGTAAGACAACAGACATCGATAGAGACATCAACGCTGGAAAAAATATACTCGCTGCGGGACTCGCAGTGATTGTCTGTGGAGCGGACATAAGACCTGATAACCATAAGGTTAAAGGAGCGAGTGCGGTCATGGGGGAAACCCCCATGAGCAACTCGCGTAGGCAGTTGCGAAAGACTCGAAAGAGAAAGAAACAGAAACCCAAATAGTGATGTTTGGGAATCCCTCGTTTTAACGAGGGAGGATGTCAAAAGTTAAAAACTCTCATTATCTACTGGTACAATGTCTACCTCTTCTCTTTATGAAACTGATTTTTACGCTTGGACTCAAGAGCAAGTCGATTTACTCAAAGCTCAACATTGGGATCGAATAGACGTAACTAATCTAATTGAGGAAATTGAGACTTTGGTAGGAAAGAACGCCAAGAATTGCGAAATCGCTTGGGAGTGTTGTTAGGGCATTTATTCAAATGGCAGTTTCAAGCTGAAAAGCGTAGTAGTAGTTGGTTGAGTACTATTCGAGAACAGCGTGTCCAAATAAAGTTACTTTTGCAAGATAGTCCGAGTTTAAAGCCATACTTCAATGAGGTTTTTCTTGCTGCCTATGAACTTGGTTTAGCTTTTGCGATTCGGGAAACTCGCTTAGGTGAACAAATTTTTCCAGAACAATGCCCTTATTCTCCCGAAGAAATTATGAATCCTAATTTCTTTCCAGAACCAAATACATAGCAATTGAAGTTAAAAAAAAGCTATCAGCAAAAGAGCTTTGTCTTGTAGCATAATGAAGCGATTGTAATTTGATTTATGGACAGAAGATATTAACACTATTTCTCAAACAGTTTTAATTCTTCTTTTTCTTTGCATCAATCTTGCTTTAATTATCGGCTGTCTAATTTATTTAGTCTGGCTTTCTGTTCCAGTATTTTTAATTGCCATTACTATAATAATTTACAGCCTCTGAAAGCGGTACAGTTGAGTATGGAGTATGGCGGACAACGAACACTAAAATCACCAGGTGAAGATTTAACCGTAGGCAGGTTAAGGTAGGAGAGGGCGATCGCGATCATACATACAGCTACTACAAAAATTATCCAAGCTCCTTACAAATTTTCTGCTCAAAGAACTATTTTATCTGTTAGTTCTGCTTTACTAGTAAGAGCAAGTTTTTTTCAGCACTCAAAGCCAGTCAAGTTGATGTAGTCGAAGCATTGCGGGCTTGATACAAAACTTCTTAATCAATATATAATTTTTCATTATTAAATATGGTTAAAATCGTTAGTCGCAAATCTTTAGGCAAACAACCTGTATACGATATTGGTGTAACCAAAGATCACAACTTTTTGTTAAGCAATGGTGTGGTTGCTTCCAACTGTTTTAATAAATCTCACTCTACTGCTTACGCCTATGTGACTTATCAAACAGCTTATCTCAAAGCCAATTATCCCGTAGAATACATGAGCGCACTACTAACCGCTAGTAGTGGCGATCGCGATAAAGTAGAAAAATATCGAGAAAACTGTCAAAGAATGGGGATAGAAGTCGAACCCCCCGATATCAATCGTTCTGAAGAAGATTTTACTCCTCAAAAAAATAAAATTTTATTTGGATTATCTGCGGTTAAAAATTTGGGACAAGGAGCAATTGACAATATTCTTCAAGCTAGAGTCGAAGCAGGAGGAAAATTTAATTCTTTAGCAGATTTCTGCGAACGAGTTGATTTGAGAGTAGTTAATCGTCGTGCTTTAGAAACTTTAATTTATTGTGGTGCTTTTGATAAAATTGAGCCAAATCGTAAACAGTTAATTAATGATTTAGAAGTTGTTATTCCTTGGGCGCAAAGTCGAGCCAAAGAAAAAGAAATTGGTCAGTTGAATTTATTTGACTTGATGAATAATATTTCTACAACTGATAGTAATAAAAATGGTTCTACCTTTGAACAAGCACCTAGCACACCAAAGGTAGAAGATTTTCCTTTACAAGAAAAACTCAAACTTGAAAAAGAACATTTAGGTTTTTACGTCTCTGATCATCCTCTTAAAGCAATTCAAAAATCAACTCAAATTTTATCTCCTATTAATCTCAATCAATTATCAGAACAAAAATCTCGACAGAAAATTTGTGCTGTAGTAATGCTCAATGCAGTCAAAACAATTATTACGCAAAAAGGTACTCCGATGGCTTTTGTTCAAATGGAAGATGTTACTGGAGAAGCAGAAGGTACAGTTTTTTCTGATACGTACGAGAAAATCGAATCTTTACTTAAGGAAAATTACCATCTAATTGTGTGGGGTAAAGCACAAGCACGCAATGATAAGTATCAATTAATTATTGAAGATGCCCAATTAGTAGATAAAATTCAAATAATTACTTTAGAAATCACTCCTCAACAAGCACTAGATCAATCTATTATTAGTAAATTAAAAGGAATTCTTCAGGAACATTCAGGAGAACCTCATAAATTTAAAATTCCAGTCCTAGTAATTATTAGTCATAACAATCAACGTCAATTTATTCGTCTCGGACAAAAATTTTGGGTTCAAGACGAACGTGGAGCTATAATTTCTTTGAAAAATGCTGGTTTTTCTGTTTACAATCAACCTTTAGTTTCTAGTTGAAATCAACTGCAAGATAAAGTTAACCTTTAATAAAGTTTTTTAACAGCCTTTTCTCAGTAACTTTTGTGATTCAATGTTTTTACTGATGTCAGTTTATCGTTTAATTTGATTCACTTTTATTAGAGAATAAATATTATAAAATTTATTGGTATTTTTTTTGTCTAGCCGAAATAAACATAATACTCTATAACAATCTTATATTTATATTAAGGAACTGATTAATTTATAGAGTCAAAATAGTAATTAAAAATCTTTTAGCTAACTCATGATCAAATATTTTGCGTTATATGATGCAGACAGTTATTAAACCAATGTCCAAGCCAAAACCTAAGCTTACTCTCATAAAATTTGATCAAGCAAATTTACTGGAAGGTAGACACATTTTAATTGTGGAGTCTCCAGAATCGAAACGAGCAGTAGTTCTCAATTCGAGTATTTTTTTGATTGGACGACATCCTCAAAGTTCTTTGGTATTAACAAATAATATGGTGTCTCGGTGTCATGCTACTATTGCTTGGCTTCAATACGAAAAATCACCTCAACAAACTAACTGTTCTTATTGGATTATTGATGGGAAAGGCAAACATAAAAGAAGTCGCAATGGCATTTTAGTTAATGGCAATAAAACTTCGCTACATCGTCTCAAATCTGGAGATTTAGTTGAGATTGGAGAAACTATTAAAATTACCTATAACTATATTCCTTACAATACTGAAACTCACGAATTTTTAGAATATTGTGAAGTTGAAAAACCTCAACAAAAAACCAAAAACAAGAATCTTAGTTATAAAGATACTATTATTTTAAATTCAGACGAAATTTAACCTGCTCCACGATTTTTCGCGGATTTATGTCCATTGACGGAAAAAAGCACCTGCTTCTCCTGCATTGACAGTTAATTGTTCAATATTTTTCATTGCTGTTTGATCAAAAGGTTTAAAAGCTTGGGCAACCCTGAAATTAGCTTCTAATTGTTCAGGATTTTCAGCAGCAATAATACAACAGTGTACTCCCGATAAGGAAAGAGTATAACCCATTGCTTGATGCATTCCTTCTAAAAGACCAGGTTGAAACAAACGTCCGTAAGCTGGTATTTTCATCGCGATCACACCCACATTTTTCTTTTGGGCAACAGGAAGTACAGTAGTAGAAAAGGGACGAGGATGATGAATATCGGCTGCATTGAGAGAGATTAAAGTAGTATCGAAAGGATACCTGGTTAATGCTGCTGCAATCACTTCGGGTTCGTGATGACCAGTAATACCTAAATATTTAACTAATTTTTGCTCTTTAGCCTCTTCAAAAGCTTTTATTGCGCCATTTTCTCCCAAAATTTGCTCTAATTCTTCCATGAAAGAAACATGATGCAATTGCCATCCATCTAGATAATCAGTATTGAGATTATGAAGCGATCGCTCTAGGTCACGCCATGCTCCATCTCGATCGCGAGCAGCAGTTTTACTATTAAGATAAATTTGTTTGCGGTAAGTAGGCAAGATTTTGCCTAAATTTGCTTCGCTAGGGCCATAACTGGCAGCAGTATCATAATAGCGAATTCCCAAAGATAAAGCTTTTTCAACTATAGCGATCGCTTCTTGTTCTTTTCCTTGATAAGATAAGGGAGTTTGTCCAGCACCACCTAACCCAAAAATCGGTAAACTAATTCCAGTTTTACCCAGAACTTTCTCGGGCATTGTCTGAGTTATTTTAATTGACGTTTGGTTTGTTTTGGCATCAGGTTGCGTCAATGTTTTTCCACCAATTGCCGTCGCAGCAGCAACACTGCCAATCAGGAAGTTGCGTCTAGTTTGTCTATTCATAGCTATTGTTTTTTACCAGCATTGTAGCGAATCTCTTCTAAACGTTTTTCAAGAGTGTTAATGGTTAATGGTTGATTATTAATCTCTCATATTATTAACTGATAACTGCTCATTGTTGATGGTTGATAGTTAATTGCTACTTTGATCCTTCATTTCACTCAGGACGCTTCGCGCTTTTGTACAGACGTGTCGGCGACAAGTCTCTAACTTTTTACTTTTTACTTAATCTTTAGTAACTGTTGTAGAGACATTCCATGGAACGTCTCTACTGGTAACTGCTAGGCTATAGTTAATTAATTAAAAATTTTGTGAGAAATAATCCTCTATTTCCATATAGCCAAACTCCTGGACGATTTGCTGCTACTTCCCATGAGTCGTAGAGTTTATCGTTATTATTTTTATAGCTTAGAGGGCGTACAAAGGGAATGTCATCATCATCATAGTCACTTAAATCAGGGCGACTACCTGTAACTTTAAGATGATCTTTGAAGGAATAATTAGTTACTTTTGACTGCTTCATTAAGTCTGGTGATGAACTATTTTGATCACGAATAATAATTGTTGTTTCTTCATATTCTGTTTCAATATCCTCATCAGAAAAGATTGCAATTTCTCCTTCAAAATTTTTGATGAAAATCTCGATCGCTTTTTGAAAATCTGCTTCAGAGTTGAAATTGTTTGGTTGGGAAATAGTCTGATTTAATTGAACTTGCTCATAATTTTGATTAGTTTCTAATTGAGTTAAATGATTATCCGTTAAATCATTGTCATTTACATCAGTTTCTAATTCTGCGGAAAGAGAAGCAAAATCATTAGAATGCTCGATTTTTGGTTCAGAGATCGTAGTTGTTGAAGATAATTGAGGTGATACTATCACTGTGGAAGAAATAATTTGTTCTGAGTGATTATCAATTACCTCCACTTTGCGACCGCTTTGCTGCTCGCTGGAAGCGAGATCGCTTTGAGAATTTTGTGTCGAGAGTTCTTTGAAATCACTATCTAAGTTTTTTTTTTCTGCTTTGGTTGAAGAATTAACTTCAAAATGAACCTTCATTTTTCTTCGACAAACTTGAGAAAAAGCGGATTCGATATTAGCTACTTTACCTTGAAGTAATTTTGACAAAGAACTAGAACTAATCGCGATCGTAACTACAGAAGCTTCAATTTTAATTAAATAACATTGCTGAATTAACAAAGCTTGAGTGGTTGGTGGTTGAATTAATTGAATCGCTTTGAACCAAATCTCTTGAGAATCTTCAGTCTGATTAATTTGATTTTCTTCAACTACATCGGTAGAAATTTCTTTACTTTTTTCTTGCAGGTGGTTATTTTCTGGTGTTGTAGAAACAACCGAAGTTGATTTTTGAGGCGGTGTTTGAGAAGCTAAAACTTTAGTATTAGCTGGAATTTGAGTAACAGAATTTTGTTCTTTTTGATCTACTACAACTTTCTCAGTCACAGAAGTAGATTGAACTACATTAGTAGCAGGTAAAAAGTGATCATTGATCGAGGTGTTGTCGTGTGAACTTGGTTTGAGAGTTGATGATCCTTGTAATAATCCCAACAAAATTACTTCCAACCATAAACGAGGTTGAGTAGTATGTTTTAATTGAACCTCTCCTTCCTTGAGTTGCTGCTGACCCCGTAAAATTAAATTAATTTCCCAGTTTTTCGCTTCCTGAATTAATTTTTGCCAAGTAGTCTCCTTTACTGCTACCAAATCCGAACGATGAGCAGCAGTTTTGGCAATTAATAAATTAAGATAAAAACCAGCCAAATTTTGTAGAACAATAATTGGTTCTCGTCCTCGGTCTAATAAATTACGACATTTTTGTAAAATCTGTTCAGGATTGCTTTCTCTAATTGCTTGCAATAAAGACAATAAATCTTGTTCGGGAACTGCACCTACCAAATCCCAAATCTTTTCAACGGTAATAGTTTCAGGTAATAAACTTAATTGATCTAATAAACTTTCTGCATCTCTTAATCCACCATTAGCAATCTGAGCTACTAAAGTGAGAGCATCTTCAGTAATATCAATTGCTTCTTCTCTGGCAATATAAGAAAGATGAGCTACCATTTCCTCCAAAGGAATGCGACGATAATCAAATCTTTGACAACGGGAAATAATAGTTGATAAAACCCTCTGCGGATCGGTTGTCGCTAAAACAAAAATTACATTACGAGGTGGTTCTTCTAAAGTCTTCAACAGCGCATTAAACGCTGCGGTACTGAGCATATGGCACTCGTCGATCACATAAACTTTATAACGACACTGAACAGGAGCAAACTGAGCGCGCTCAATAACTTCGCGGATATTATCTACTCCCGTATTACTGGCAGCATCTATCTCGATTACATCTAAAGCTGTTCCAGTAGCGATCGCACGACAAACTTCACATTTTCCACAAGGCTGATCCGTTGGATCATCACTACTAAGACAATTGAGTGATTTAGCTAAAATACGCGCGCTAGAAGTTTTCCCTGTTCCCCTGGGACCCGTAAACAAATAAGCAGGAGCGATTTTTTTCTGATTAATCGCATTAATTAAGGTACGAGCGATCGCACTTTGTCCAACTAAGTCGGCAAATCTTTGCGGTCGATATTTGTGATGAAGAGGTTCATAAGACATAGTAGATGTAAAACTCAGTATTTATTGTCTGGGTAGTACAAAATTAAGCCTGTACAATTAAGCAAGATAAATTAGGCTAAATCTATCTTGCCACTTTCAGCCAGTATTTTTGAACTAAGGAATTGAGTTATGCTTAGGCGGATTAAGCAACAATCAAATCAACAGCCAAATTCTGATTCTGCTCAAGCTAGTCCAGACTCTAATATTAACGAGACCGCTATTTTATCTGATGCAGATTATGAATTTTTATTTGGTCAACTTTTAGAAGGAGTTGCTCATGGTTGGCATCAAGGCAGAATCGCTAAGTTTTTTCAACAATTAGAGGAACGCGGTAAACCAGAAGCTTGGATTGCCTGGTTAGAAAGATTTGGTCAAAAAACCTCTCTAGCAACCACACCTTCAATGCAGCAGTTAGGCGCGAGAATGATTCGTTTAGGCGAATTAACTCAATCTACTCCCAGTGTGCGACAAATTGGTGCTGTTGCCAATCGAATTGGTCGACAATTATTTTACGGAAGCAATAACGATCTAATTTGGGAATATGATGGGCCAGACTTACAAATAGCTCAGATTAAACCCCTTGAAGAAGAAGAAACCTTAATTCATTCTTCTGCATCTTTTGAAACAGAGGAAAGTATTTCAGGATCAAAGCAGGTTGTAGAAGAAATCTCTAACGTTGCTTTAGAAACAGACACTGAAAATCAATCTTTAGAAAACCTTTCTGACTCATCTACAAGCGACCAAACTGCATCAATTTC
Source organism: Stanieria cyanosphaera PCC 7437 (assembly GCF_000317575.1). NCBI lineage: Bacteria > Bacillati > Cyanobacteriota > Cyanophyceae > Pleurocapsales > Dermocarpellaceae > Stanieria > Stanieria cyanosphaera. Next base: position 692,731 of record NC_019748.1, read on the forward strand.
TACAGAAGAAGATTTTGCTCCTGCTTTTAATTTAGATCAAGATTTTTCAGAGTTAGCTTCTTCCTGGAATCATCCTTCAACCCTAACCCAATCAGAAGATGAAGTTGCTAACTTAACTTGGCAACCAAATGCAGAAGACGACCAACTATCTCAAGCGATTTCTCAACAACTTGAGCTTACTGAGAGCGATCCCCAGACTCTTGCTAACACTTTAATTGACGACATTAATTCTGTTGAGCATCAACCTACTCTAGAGTTGGTAGAAGGTTGGTTCAATCTAGGATTAAAACAAGCTACTGCGGGAGATTTTGATGGAGCAGTAATGAGTTGGGAAAAAGCTTTAGAAATCAATCCTAATTTATCAGCAGCTTGGCACAATCGAGGAAGTGCGTTAGGACGTTTAGGAAAATATTCAGAAGCGATAGAATCTTTTGATCAAGCATTAGTTATTGACCCCAATAATTATCAAGCTTGGAACGATCGCGGTCATGCTCTTTATCAATTACAAAAATGGGAAGAAGCTGTGGCAAGTTGGGATAAAGCGATTGAAATCTTACCTGGAGATTACCAATTCTGGTACAATCGCGGTTGTGCTTTAGAAAAATTACAACGTTCTGAAGAGTCGATTGCTAGTTATGAAAAAGCTTTAGAAATTAAGCCAGATTTTCAAGAAGCTCATTCAAGGTATATTGACTTATTGACGGATAACCCTAATATAAATTAGCTAAGATGACGGTAACACATTAATTAGATTGGCTAACAATCAAAAAGATAGTTTATCTTAAAGACTAAATCAAAAATTATTAGGTTTTTACTCGCTATGATGGAATTATCTAACAATACAACCGAAGAATTGAGAGTTCCCAGTGAAGAAAGAGTTACTCAATTAAGAAATCTAATTGATACCCTCAGAATTGCTGATGAAATCGCCAGCAAAGGCTATCTTATTAGTAGCTCTGAATTAGCCGACTTGATGGATATTAACGCTAGTGCAGTCACTAGCCGAGGTGACCACTGGTCTTGGCGTAACTGGGTTGTTTCTAGGGTCAGAAGAGAAGGCAATCAAATTCTTTGGCAGCTAGAGCGGGTTGATTAACCATTTAAGTAAGAGACATGACTTTATCTGTACCTGAAACATCTAAACCAATTATTCGTCCTCTGCAATACCGCGACTTAGAGGCGATCGATGCTTTAATTCTTCAATCTGATGAGGCTGAAACATACAGGCGGTTAGGAGCTATTGAGTTAGGAAAACAACCCATTCGTTCGTGGTACAGACTCAGAAAATTTTTCAGCCTCCTTCCTCATCCTTCTCAAAAAGGATTACGTATCTATGTGGCAGAACGAGGAGTCCCTACTCAGGGGTCGCGAGCGCAACAAATTCTTGGTTTAATTCAGGTATCGTCTTTTAATCACACTCGGAGTACTTGGCGAGTAGAGCGAATTTTACTTAATACCAATGCTTCTGAATTAGAATTATTGAGCCAGCAAAAAGAAGTGGCTTCTCAACTAGTACGCTATTGTCTAGAAAGTATTTGGGAAGCTCGCACTTGGATTTTGGAAGTTGATATCAACGAAAAACATCATCTAGCACTTTATCGAGAAAACGGTTTTCAGCCTTTGGCACAAATGACTTATTGGGAAATTAAACCTGAATTATTTTCCCAATTAGCAGAACTTAACGCCGATTTACCCACGCTTTTACCTGTTAGTAATGCTGATGCTCAATTAATCTATCAGTTAGATTGCATTGCTATGCCACCTCTACTTCGTCAAGTTTTTGACCGCCATATTCAAGATTTTAAAACCAACTTGTGGGAAGGTGCGGTCGCAAAACTTAAACAATGGATCGAACATAGCGAGATAGCCAAAAGATATGTCTTTGAATCTCAGCGTAAAGTAGCAATTGGACATTTTCAACTAGAGTTGTCTAAAGATGGTTCTCGTTCCCATCAAGCCAAACTAATTGTTCATCCTGCTTATACCTGGCTTTATCCTAAATTAATTAGTCAGATGGTTCAAATGGTTCAAGGATATCCTCCTCAATCTTTAGAACTAGCTTCAGGCGACTATCAACCTGAAAGAGAAGAATATCTCAACAAAGTAGGAGCAACTCCAATTGCTAATACTTTACTGATGTCAAGATCAGTCTGGCACAAAGTTAAAGAAAGTAAACCTTTAGAAGGGTTACAGCTATCAGAAGTATTCCAAGGACTCAAACCAGCCAGAACACCAATTCCTTCGCGGATTTCTTGGTTTAAATCAAATTTACTTCATCTTAATCAAACAGATACCAATCAAGCTACTTCCTATAACCATTCGGTTAAACCGACTAATTCCTCAGAATCTTCTGCTTCTACAGAGGAAACACCAGCTAATGAATCTTCTAAACCACCTAATAATGGTCATCATGCTTAGGTTATCAATCTTGAGTTGGTCATGAAGAGAATTTTGGCTTTAGGTTTGGATGTCGGACAAAAGCGTTTGGGAATAGCAGGTTGTGATGGTACTGGTTTAATTGCTACAGCTTTAACTACAATCAAACGCAGTTCTTTTCAACAAGATGTAGCCAAACTCAAAGAAATTATTGTAGAAAGACAAGTAGAAATTCTGGTAATAGGATTGCCTTATTCGATGGATGGCAGTATTGGTTTTCAAGCCAAACAAGTGCAGAAATTTGCCCAAAGAATTAGTCAAGCATTACAATTACCAGTCGAATATGTAGATGAGCGTCTTACTTCTGTGGAAGCCGAAGCACAACTAAAAACCCAGAAGCGTTTTTCTTCTTTTCAAAAAGAATTAATCGATGCTCAAGCAGCAGCAATTATTTTGCAGCAGTGGTTAGATGAACGTCGTCAGAATTAATTTAAATCTCATCATATTTTTGCAGTAAATTCAGCACAAAATCAGCAGCAGTACAACGAATTTTCGCTCCAGATTTGTTTAACCACCATCCCCAAGTTTGATGGGGTGAGTTCCAAATAGTTAGATGTTCTACTTCTGGCTGACTATAAAAACTCTCTGTACTTTTTCCTAATAATTCCGAACTCCAATGAGTAAAATAATCGTGACTGAGCCGATAAATTGGAAAATCTGCGATTAGGGGAACTCCCCATCCATCGATAGCAATTAGAGCTTTAACTTTTCTTCCTTTTGATTGCCAATTTCTAGCAGCACCAATACTTCCAACTACTCCAGCACTAAAAGCAATAAACAATAAAGAATCATTTTGATTGATGTTTTTTGTTAAAAATTGCTCTAAATGCACAGGAGAATAAACAGGTATTTTGGGATAAGTAATAACTAAAATATTTGCTGCTAAAAATTTTTGATTAATAATTTTTAAATGTTGAATAAAATTATTGGTTAAATCTGGATCATGAATACCAGAACAAATAATAATTGTCATTTTTAACTTTACTCTTGTTGAAGTATATTGAAGCGTTAATTAAGTTTAATGTCCTCTAATTACAATTTTTGAAGAGTATGATCACTCAATTAAAACACTTGGGAAGGATATGAAAGTTGAAGTGAGGACAACGAATGATAGTGAAAAACTGTGTTTTAATAACTAGCGTGGTTAGTTGCTTATTATTAAGTATTCATAGCGAAGTACAAGCTCAAAGTATTGATAGTTATGAGGATTACAAATTATATTGCAGTCGAGGTGCGTTTGACTATGGTTTGCAAAGTCCCGATTGCAGTCAATACAAAGATACCTACGAAAATCGTCCTCAAGAAGAGTTAAAGCAACAGGACACTAGACAAGAAGAGAACACACACAGTCAAACTAATAATAATAATAGTGAGGCTAAAACTAAAAATATAAGAGGTTATGTAGGCGGTTCTTTAGGAGCATTTTTTCCTACTAATGATCTAGATTTACTAAATTTGGATGATGATTCCGAGATTGATGAAGATATTGAAGAGGAGGACATTAACGAGAGTGATTTCGAGCTTGACTTAGATACAGGATTTGGTGGAAGTCTTTTTTTAGGAGCTATGTTCAACAACAATGTTGGTACTGATTTAGAATTTATTTTATTTGGAGGGGGTACTGAAATAGATGATTTAAATTATTCTGAATGGGGGATTTTCTTCAATCCTAGATTTATTCAGCCCTTATCAAAACAAAATAATGTTGCAGTTTTTTTAAGTCCTGGGCTAGGACTATCTAAGGGTAAATTAAGTACCGAAATTAGTGATGAGCTTGCTGAAGAGTTAGGTGTTGAACAAGGTCTTGAACTTAGTGTTGCAGATGATATTAGTTTTACTCTACAAGTCAAACTTGGTTTAACCTTTAAACTAGCTGATAAATACGAGGGTTTTACTCAAGTTAGATATGTCCATCCTATAGGGGACTATACTATTGATACTATATCACCAGAAGTAGGATTGCTAGTTAATTTCTAAAGTCTCTTACCTTCCTTTTAAGCCTATTGATCCTTATAGAGTTGATAACTTTTGAATCCGATCATTTTAAGATTTTGACTCTCTTCAATTATTAATTTTTATACTATAGCAGCCGAATTATAGGTTAGGAAAAAGTATTTAACGTAAGGGCGAATGGTCATTCGCCCTTACAAAATTTATGCGTCCTGATCTTTCCTTCGACGGCTATAATTCTTCTAAGATTTGAATCAGCTTCAAAAATTTACCAGAGAGCATTTCAGAGATTTTTAATCATCATTGATCTATACGATAAATATCACTCACTGCTGTATCTTCTGGATAACCGCCTCCATTTGCTTCTCGATCTACTAGTATTCAAAGCACTGCGTATCCTTTGTCAGTATCTGCCATTCCAGGAGAAATTTGTAAAGAAGTAACCCAAGTTATTTTTTTTTAGTATTTTTTAACCCTATGCCCAGGAAGGGGATGCTAGTTTAAAACTAATACTGGCTTATAAAAGCTGATTATCCCCTAAAAAAGATATATATGGTAACAACTCCTGACCACAAAAATCATCTATCTGTAGCACAACATAATGGAAATCATGCTGCTATAAAAAGCGATCGCGTTGCAGTATTACTGATGGGATACGGTGAAGTAGAAAGTTATGAAGATTTTGCCAACTATAATGAACAGGCATTAAATCTATTAACAGCGAAATTTGCTCCCGTACCTAGCTGGATTTATCCACCTTTGGCTAAATTATTAGCTTTGTTCGATTTACATGAATGGAGTCATCAACACAACAATTTTATTTCTCCTCATAACCAAATTTTTGAACAACAAAGACTAGGCATAGAAGAGCAATTACAGCAAACTTGGGGAGAAAAAGTTAAAGTTTTTAAAGCTTTTAATTTTTGTGCGCCTTTCCTTCCTCAACAGGTTTTACAACAAATTCAAGAAGAAGGATTCGACAAATTATTAATTTATCCTCTCTTAGTAGTTGATTCTATTTTTACAAGTGGAATTGCTGTAGAACAAGTCAATAAAGCTATCTCACAATTGACTACAGGTGAAGAACATTGGCTCAAAAATCTTCGTTACATACCATCGTTTTATAACCAACCAGACTACATTAAATTGCTAGCAGGAATGGTAGAAGAAAAAATTCAAACCGAATTAATTCAAGCCCATTTACCTTCGCAAATTGGCATTATTTTAATGAATCATGGTTGTCCTCATAAAGCTAAAGGATTCACTTCTGGAATTGATGAAAGTCAAGCTTTGTATGAGTCAGTTAGAGAAGAATTAATTTATAAATATCCTCTCATTTCAGTTGGTTGGCTAAATCATGATACACCTTTAATTGAGTGGACACAACCTAATGTTGAATTAGCAGCTAAAAATCTAATTGAATTGGGCGCAACTGCAATTATCATGATGCCGATTGGGTTTGCTACAGAAAACCACGAAACTCTTTTAGATGTAGATCATATTATTCATCATCTACAACATCGTCATTCACAAATAACTTTTGTACAAATGCCTTGTGTTAACGACAATCCAAACTTTTTAGCAATGGCAGCAGCTTGGGCAAATCCCCAAATTGAAGCATTATTATCCGAACAAGGAGTAACTATTAATCCGCAATTAGCCATAGCTCAAGCAAATCATCATCACCACCATCATCATCATTAAACTGCTTGATTGACATCCTCCCTCAATTTATTGAGGGATTCCTAAAACAAGGCAGGTTGTTCAAAGGATGGTACTCGTTTCACAGACAACTGCTTAGAACAAGTTCCAAGTCTTACGTCGTCTCCACGAAGGCTGTGTCCCAGCCGAGGGGCTGTCATTTGGCGTTGGGGGACTTCGAGGTTTCCTCGAATGCTTGTAAGCCCCGTCAGCCTGTTTATACCTTCTAGGCGAATGTTACGGCTAGCGTTTTTATCTCTCAAGTGATGAGTCGAGCAGTTATAGCGTTACGCATATACGTTAGGACATTTTTGGAAAGCTGCATCAACACATTCTCTCACAGTCTCAAATTCTTTAACTCTCTGCTTCATCCAAATATTGTTCGTTCCTAATAATTAGTAATTAGTAACTGGTAACTTTCTGAAAAAGGAGTGTCCTTTACCAACACTCCTCTTCTCCTATCTATACTTTTACGTCTAAGGGTGGTGTAGTGGAATTACTGATCTAAATTTAACCGTGTAAGTTCCGTTACTATTTCTTGTGATTGAAGCTTCACTAATTTATTGCCAGCACCATCTGTTCCTAATAAATTAACTTGATTGATCGCAATAACTAATTTTTGTTCGTTATTTGTAGTTACCATGATTGACTGATTTGGTTGAGCCAAGATCATACCAGCCAAATTGTCAGTTTTACTACTAAATTGAATTGCTTGTGTACCAATATCACCTCGACTCGCTAATCTAAGAGCCGTTGCAGGAATACATTTACCGTAGCCCGATTGAGTTACTAAAAGTAGTTTATCTTCACTCCTTAAAGTAACACAACCAACTATTGCTTCACCGTAGCGTAATTTCAAAGCTTGGTTACCTTGAGCATTTCTACCCAAAATAGGAATTTGTTGATCGTTGACAGGCAGACGCAGAATACGACCTCCTGTGGTTGCGATCGCGACTTCTTGATCTTCTTTGGTAAAACCAACGTATTTGAGACGATCTTGCTCTTTAAGTTTAATTAAAACTAAACCCCGATTCCCAAGATTAGTTAATTCTGAAACAGGCAGACGTTTAATCATGCCTTTTTCTGTTAATAAAATTAAATCCAGATTTTTGTCTTCTGTGGGTAAGAAAAAGTGCGCCACTGTACTACTAGCATCTCGTTGAGCAGCTTTGGATAAGAGATTCAAAGCAGTGACATTTTGGGCTTGAATTTTGGCAGGAATTTCTTCAATATTGAGAGGATAGGCTTTACCACTATCAGTGATGACAATGACTTGTTCGCGATCATTAATCAATTCAGTTTGAACGACAAAATCTTCTCCTGGTTTAGGTTTAGAAGGTAATAATTCTTGTTCTTGAGTAGGATTTTGCCAATAAATGCAACCTTGATGGGTAATTGCAATAGTGGCATTAGGTTCGCGCTCAATATTGAAAACTGAAGGTTGAATCTCTATTTTTTTCTGTTTGTTTGAGGAATCAGAAAATTTTGCTTCTTTTTCTATTTTAGTTCCCGAACCATTGGCTTCGTTTGAAATCAAAACTTGTTTTTGTTTTTCTTTTACTCCTTGAGTATCTTTTAACTCTTGTTTGGGTTGCTCTTTTTTAACAGGAATAACAATTCTAGTCCGACGTTGATCACCATATTTACGTTTGAGAGCGCGAAATTCCTTTTTCAAAGACTTCATTAATTCATTGCGATCGCGTAAAATTCTTTCCAATTCAGCAATACGTTGTTGTAAATCAGCAAATTCTGTTTCTAGTTTTTGCTTTTCCAACCCTGTCAGACGACGCATCGGCATCGCTAAAATTGAATCTGTTTGAGCATCAGTTAGATTTAGTTCTGTTTCCAGAGTATATTTTGCTGTAGTTCCATCAGCAGCATTGCGAAGAATATCAATCACGCGATCTAAATTATTTAAAGCGGAGAGCAATCCTCCAACCAGATGAAGGCGTTGTTGTGCTTGTTCTAAGTCATGACTGTATTGCCTTCTAAGAGTTTGTTCGCGAAAATTTAAAAACTCTGTCAATAAATCTCGCAAAGGAAGCTGACAAGGCTTATTTTCTACTAAAGCAAGCATAATTGCCCCAAAATTAGATTGCAGGGCTGTTTGTCGATAAAGTTGCTTGAGAACTGGTTGAGGATTGGTATCTCGTTTTAATTCAATTACGACCCGAATTCCAGCACGATTGCTCTCATCACGAATATCGGCAATTCCTTCGATTTTGCCTTGATTAACCAACTCAGCAACTTTTTCAATCCAACTAGCTTTGTTAACTTGATAAGGCAACTCTGTAACTATCAGCGCGGTTCTCTCTTTGCGTCTTTTAGTGCTGACAGAAATGTTCTCAACTTTGGCTACTCCTCGAACCGTAATAATTCCTTTCCCAGTACGATAAGCTTCAATAATGCCCGAATTATCAATAATTTCTCCTCCTGTCGGGAAATCAGGGCCGGGAATTAACTGCCACAATTGTTGATCTGGTAAATCTGGTTTATCAATTAAAGCAATTAAACCATCGACTACTTCAGATAAATTGTGGGGCGGTATATTGGTTGCCATGCCTACTGCAATACCAGAACAACCATTGAGGAGTAAAATCGGCAGTTGAACAGGTAAAACTACTGGTTCTTGCTGAGAATTATCAAAATTACTCGTAAAATCGACAGTTGCTTCGCCAATTTCACTCAACATTGCCTGATGAGCCACAGAAGCTAATCGAGTTTCAGTGTAGCGCATTGCTGCTGGAGGATCGTTATCTACCGAGCCAAAATTACCATGACCATCGAGCAGGGGATAACGAGTAGAAAAATCCTGTGCCATCCTCACTAAAGCATCATAGACGGCTTGATCGCCGTGAGGATGGTATTTTCCCAAAACATCTCCTACTACACGGGCGCATTTACGAAAAGGGCGGTCTGGAGTCAAACCAAGTTCGTGCATCGCATACAAAATTCGCCTATGTACCGGTTTAAGTCCATCTCGAACATCTGGTAAAGCTCTTCCCACGATCACGCTCATAGCATATTCCAGATAAGACCTTTCCATCTCCGAGTGGAGAGCAGTAGAAATAATTTGACCACTACCGAGTAGGTTAAACTGTTTTGCCATGAGTTTCCGATCCTAAACTTTTAAGCCACAATTGTGTTAGTAGACAGGTACTGACTTCAAGGTAACCTGATTCAAGTTATTCTTAACACTAAGTTCCTTTGAATTGAAAGAAAAGTTTTGTAATTAATATCCATGACAACGGTTTTGATTGTAGAAGATGACCCGATTAATTTTCGAGTTTTTTCCAAAATTCTGACTAAAAGAGGGGGTTTGGAAGTAAAAGGCACGGAAAATGTTGAAGAAGTTCTTCAATTCGCTCAATCGGGCGAAATAGATATTATTTTAATGGATGTTTCTCTTGCTAATAGCGTTTATCAAGGAAAATCAGTCGATGGCATCAAAATTACCCAAATGTTAAAATCTGACCCAAAAACTTCTGCTCTGCCAGTAATTTTAGTGACTGCTCATGCTATGCAAGGCGATCGCGAAAATTTTCTCAAACAAAGCGGTGCTGATGATTATATTTCTAAACCTGTTGTCGATCACCAAAAGTTTATCGACCAAATTTTAGCTTTGATTAATCAGTCGTAAGCCAAACTTTGGAATCTCAAACGATAATTTTCTTGTGGTCAACAACTTGAGAAGTATAGCTATTAAAATTTAGAGCCACTGCCTTTTTGACTTCAGTGGCATGATATCATTTTTACTAGTACAAATCAACTAGTTTGCTTTGATTATGGTGTCAGATCGGTTTCTGACGAATTGTCTGCGGGAGTTTCTTGTTTAAGACGAGAAACAATTGCTTGCATTTGTGGATTAGCTAGAAAAGCTTTGGTATCTTCAAGCAAACGTTCTCCCCAAAGATTATCTTTGAGAAACTGAAGTTCAGCATAACGACTATCATTAGCTAAAGCTGCTTCTCCTAGTTCTACTCCTTTGTCAACTTCGCCTTGAGTGTACAAAGCTACTGCTAAAGCAAGTTGTGGTTCAGTTTGTTCTGGGTCAATTTTGAGAGCAGCTTGCCATTGCTCCATTGCTTCACTAATATCACCTTGTTCGTATTTAACTAAACCAACGTTATTAATCGCAGGCCAAAATTTTTCTTCTTGAGAAACAGCCTTTTCATAAGAAGAGATAGCATCCTGATATTGAGCTAATTTTAAATAAGTATTGCCTAAATCAAAAAGAGCCTCGGGAGCATCACCTTTAATTTGTAACCCTGCTTCTAATTTTTCTAATGCTGCTTGATAATTACCTTGTTGGAAATAAGCGTTACCTAGAGTAAATAAAACTCCTTCTTGATTAGGTGCAAGTTTTTCTGCTTTTTCTAGGACTTGAATTCCTTTGTCCAATTGGTCTTGTTGTACGTAAAGACTGCCTAAAATATACCAAACTTCATAGGTATTAGGAGCTAATTGAGTAGCCAATTCCGCTCTAGGTAAAGCTAATTCATACTGCTGAAATTTAATTAGTTGTACTGCATCTTGAAGCAGTTGCAGACCTTGCTGTTCTAGTTGTTCTGAATTTAGTTTTGGTATGTAGGGAAGAAGAGCTTGTCCCCTGGCAGGAACAGCTATACTAGATAAACCAGTACAAACTATCAGAGAAAATAACCACTTCAATTTAGGCACGGCATCGCCTCAATGTAAACGTACACACTCTATTATTCAATCTATGTTAAAGGTATTTTTCCTTATTTTAAATGGATATATTTAATAATAATTCGCTCAAAGCCTTACTTGAGGAGGAGTTAACCCACATTTTTTTTGTTTTAAATTAATATTTAAGTAAAGATTAAATTACAGTATATCTTGGTTAGCTCCTCTATTGCCTAATCATTTCATTGGTTAAAAATATTTATGGAACGTCCTTTATTTGGCAAGCTAAAACGTCCTTTACCTTGGATAGTCGGGATCATTACGGGCAGTTTTATTTTGCTAGGCACGACTATTTATTTCACTGTGCAGAATGCTGGTTCTCGCTCCGAATTAGAAGAGTTAACCGTACCTGTTGAACAACAAGATTTAACTGTACAAATTAAAGCTAGTGGCACTGTAGAACCAATCAAAAGTGTCAATATTAGCCCTAAAAATCCTGGTCGTTTAGCTAAGTTATTAGTTGAACAAGGTGATTCCGTCAAACAAGGACAAAAGCTGGCAGTGATGGAAAATGTTGACGTTCAAGCTCAAGGCGTTCAAGCTCAAGCTGATCTCAAACAAGCAATAGCTAATCTTCAAGAGAAAAAAGTTAGTGTCGCAGGTGAAATTGAACAGGCTAAAGCTAGATTGGTTCAAGCTCAAGCTCAATTTAATCAAGCTCAAGCTAGAATTCCTAAAGATATTGACCAAACTAGAGCGCAACTGCAAGCAGCAGAATCAGGTTTAAAATTAGCTCAACAGAGGATTAAACGCAATCAATATCTGCTTGAGCAAGGAGCAATTACTCAGGATCGTTTTGATGAAACTGTCAATAATTATCAAAATGCTCAGGCTAATTTAGCCGAAATTGCTCAACGTCTAGAACAACTTAAAAGTACTAGCAATCCTGAACTAGAACAATTAGCTGCTGCTATTGGTGAAGCTAAACTTGCTCTCGAACAAAGACAACAAAATGCTCAAAATGAAATAGCTTCTTTAAAAGCTGCGGTAGAATCTGCTCAAGCTGCGCTTAAGCAAGTAGAAGTTCAATTTGTTGATACAATTTTAACTGCTCCGTTTGATGGCATTATTACTCAAAAATATGCGGTGGAAGGAGCTTTTGTCACTCCGACTACTTCGGCTTCTAGTACAGCTTCAGCTACTTCGACTTCAATTTTAGCGATCGCACAAGGCTTAGAAATAGTAGCGGAAGTTCCAGAAGTAGATATTGGTCAGTTACAACCAGGACAAAAAGTAAGAATTGTTGCGGATGCTTATCCAGACGATGTTTTTTTTGGTGTCATTAAAACTATTGCTCCTGAAGCAGTAGTAGAGGATAACGTGACTTCTTTTCAAGTCAAAATTGCCTTGATGACTGGTCAAGATAAGTTACTCTCAAAAATGAATGTCGATGTTACTTTTTTGGGACAAGAATTAAATAATGCTTTAGTTGTTCCTACTGTAGCTATTGTGACTCAAGAAGGAGAACAAGGAGTCATGATTCTCAATCAAAAAAATCAACCCGAATTTAAACCAGTCAACATTGGACTCACTCTAGGAGATAAAACTCAAATTTTATCAGGTTTAAATACAAGCGATCGCGTGTTTATTGATTTGCCAGAAGAAAAAAATAAAGAATCAGAATAAACAGTTACTAATTCCTAATTAATAATTACTAATTATTAGGGACGAACAATTAACCATAAACAATCAACCATTAACAATTCACAAATGAATATTGTAGAAAACCTAAAAATGGCAGCTTCTACCTTAACCAGTAATAAGTTACGAAGTAGTTTAACCATGTTAGGTATTGTAATCGGGAATGCTTCTGTAATTGCTTTAGTAGGTATAGGACAGGGAGCGCAAAAATTAGCTAAAGAACAGTTTGAATCTTTAGGCCCTAATGTTTTATTTGTCGTACCTGGTTCTCAAGAAGAACGCCGTACATCCTTTGATTTACCAAAAACTTTAGTGTGGGAAGACGCAGACGCGATCGCACAACAAGTCCCAAGCGTCACTGAAGTTGCTCCTCAAATTAATGGTAATCAACTGATTACTTATCGCAGTCGCAATAATAATAAATTGGTAATTGGAACAACACCAGAGTTTTTGAGTGTGAGAAGTTTTGAGGTTGCTGTAGGTAGATTTATCAATGAAAATGACCTTAAGCGTAATAATCGTGTGGTTGTTTTAGGTTCAGAAATCGCCGAACAGTTTTTTTTACAAACTAATCCAATTGGTAAACAAATTAGGATTAAAAATATTAGCTTTGAAGTAATTGGTGTAATGGAATCAAAAGGTTCTTTTTTGGGAAGTAATCAAGATGATTCTGTGTACATACCACTTACAACAATGTCTAATCAAATTGTTGGCAACACTTCTCCTTACGGAACTCAAGTTTCTTTTATTGCTATTTCCGCCAAAGATGAAAATAGCATTCGTGCAGCTAAGTTTCAAATTGAAAACCTCTTACGCTTACGTCATAAAATTACCGATAGTGATGATTTTGGGGTACAAACTCAAAAAGATATTTTGACAATTGTTGGCACAGTAACTAATGGTTTAACTTTTCTTTTAGCTGCGGTGGCAGGAATTTCTCTACTCGTTGGTGGCATTGGCGTAATGAATATTATGCTAGTTTCAGTCAGAGAAAGAACTCAAGAAATAGGTTTACGTAAAGCGATCGGTGCTAGAGAAAAAGATATTTTAGGACAGTTTTTAATCGAAGCAATTATTTTATCGGCTACGGGTGGAGTAATTGGTACTTTAATTGGAGTTGGTACTATTTTAATAGTAGGAGCATTTTCTCCCTTAGCAGCTACTGTTTCCCCTGTGGCAATTGTTATGGCAGTAAGTGTTTCTGGTGGAATTGGACTTTTCTTTGGTGTGTTTCCTGCACGTTCTGCTGCCAAACTCGATCCAATTGTGGCATTAAGAAGTATTTAAACTGATAATGAATCAAACAGATGAAAATCAAAAACAAGCAACTCCAAATCCTAGTTATGCAGAGAAAACCGACCGCTTTAAAACTTGGATTCAATTAATTAAATCTCTTGCTATTTTGGCTTGGGCAATTGTTGTTTTAGTCGTAATTTTTCCTTTAATAGGCAAAGCATTTTTAGTTAATTCAATTAGTAAAATTTCTGAATTCAAACAACCACAACAAGAAGAGATTGTATTTATTAATAAAACTCTGTCTAATCCAGATTACATTGATAATAAGATCGCTGTTGGAGTTAAAACTGCTTACACTGATTCCAAAGAATTTGCTACAGCAGAATTAGACGCTTGGCTCGACAAACTAATGTGGAGAGTCGATCATAGTTTTTTAGATTGGTATTTCGATTATTTTAATCAAAAGAAAATTGAATTTAGTACTCCTTTAATTTGGTTATCTTCTTCAGTATCTCATTGGATTAATCCTGAAACTTTATCAGCAGAACAAGCAGTCGCAGAAAAAATAACAGAAAAATTTCAAACTGAATTTACTAAAAGAGTGCTTCGTCCCAAAATTGCTCAATTAGAATTAGAAAGAATTACCAGAGATACTGTTAATCTATATATCAATGAACTAGAAAACAATCTCACTCAAATTCAAGCTAGTTATCACATTCCTCAAGGCAATTGGGAAAGATATTTAGATGATATTGCTATTACTATTACGGACACAGAAGGTAATATTTCTAATTTATCAATGAAATTTATTGCTGGAGGTGGTACTTATTTACTAGCCAAAGCAATGATACCAGTAGTGACTAAAGTTGGCAGTAAAGTAGCTATCTCTATGGCTGGTAAAGCAGGCACAAAAATTGCAGCAAAAACAGGCGGAGTCGTAGCAGGTAAATTAGGCGCACAATTACTCGATCCTATTGTGGCAGTGGGCATTATTATTTGGGATGTTTGGGATTATCATCATACTGTTGCCATTGAAAAACCAATCTTAAGGGAAGCTATTTATGATTATTTGCAAGAAATTAAGGCTTCTCTACTAGCCAATCATCAATCAAGTATTATGGCTACAATTGACCAAGTCAATCGAGAAATTTTGCAATCTTTATCAACAAAATAAACAATTCATAGTCGTTCTCACGCTCTATAAGATACATGATTGTTAATGGTTAATTGTTCCTCCCTAATAATTACTAATTAGTAACTAATAACTGTTTATAATGCCCCTGCTGCGGTGCGGTCTAAAATACCACCACTCAAATGAGTAGTAAGATTAATCGCTTGTAAAACTGGCTTATCTTCTAAACCGTTGGGATAATCAATCACACTAACTGCACCATTACCTTGTTTAATATTCCAGAAATTATCTGGTTTTAATCCTAGGAGATAGCAAATAATCACTTTATTAATTGCATCGTGTGCTACTACAATTCCAGTTTGAGGAGAATCGGAATTCGCGTAGGTTGCGACAATATCTTCCCAAGCTGCCACTGCACGATCCCAAACTTGTTGTAAATTTTCTCCTTCTGGCATTTGCACTGTTTCAGGTGCTTTTTGCCACTGGGCTAACAATCCAGGAAAGCTTGCTTCGATTTCTGTTTCAAGTTTTCCTTCCCATAAACCATGACAAATTTCTTGTAGAAGAGAATTAGTTGTCAGTGTCACTTCTGGATGATGTTGTAAGATAATCTCTGCCGTTTCTTTGGGACGTAACATCGGACTAGTCACAGCAAAATCGATTTTGAGATCTTTAAGAAATTCACCTGCTTTTCTACCTTGTTCCCTACCATTATCATTGAGAGGAATATCTCTAATACCTTGAAACCTAGATTCCCGATTCCATTGGGTTTCGCCGTGACGAATTAGTAGTAAACGAGGACCAAAATGAGGGTTACGAGTTGTAGGAAGTGGAATACCTAAATGAGAAGTTTGATTGAGAGATTCTAACTGAACTGGTTCACCATAACTACCAGTAAAGTTTAAAACATTAATACAACAGTTGGATTGTTGAATTGAGTGATATCTTTCTACTGGAATACCTATCGCACTCATGATTAAACAGCGATTGATGCCATTATGAGCAACGATTAAAATAGTTTTGCCTTGGTATTGAGGAAGAATATCTTGCCAAAATTGTTGTGCTTGTTGATAAAGAGAAAGAACAGGATAATGTTCTTTTCCTTCTGCCAATATCATCTTAAATTGGTGAGGATGCTGTTTCCAGGTACGATAATCTTCTGCGTATTGTTGAGCTACATTTTGTTTGTGAAGTTTTTCCCACAGAGGTAAATCAATTTCTAGTAATTGTTCTGTAGGTTGTACATCAGGAGGATTGTTTAAATAATCATAAATAATATCTGCGGTTTTTTTGGCTCTTTGTAGAGGACTACAATAAAAACCATCAATCTGAACACCACTAAGGGTTTTCCCTACAATCTGAGCATCTTCAATACCTTTTTGTGTTAAAACTGACTCATCGCAACGACCTTGAATCATTTTTTGAGCATTATAACTGCTTTGTCCGTGGCGAACAATAATCACGCGAGTAGCCAATTTTCTAATCCTCCTGGTAATTATGAATTAGTTTTAAAGGATATTTTTGAAATATTTAGAACTAAGTTTATCTGTGCCTTAGCTATTTTAGCCACAATTGGGACAGAATAGAAAAGGAGAATAAGGAGAGGAAGAGAGGAGAAACCTAGTATTATTGTTAATAAATTTATGTCTTCATCCTTGCATCTTTTCACCTCTGCACCTTTTGCCCCCCTGAATCTTTTCTCCCCTACACCTCTACATCTGTTTCCTCTAACGTATCTGTGGTAACCTGAAATCTGGAAAAATGGGATAATGCCAGTTGAATACATCAAAATCCTCGGAGGATAGATGACTATCAAGCGATTGATTTTAGCTTTTTTGACAATTTTGGCTTTGGCTAGAGTGGTGTTTTCTTTGGGTGATAGTTTATCTCAGCCTCAGATTCAAAGTCGTCTAGAACTATACCAAAGCAATTTAGTACTTCATGTTTCAGAATTTAAAGCAGAGTTGCTTGATGAATCTATTCCTCCTAATGCTAATTTAACTAAAACAATCGATTCTTTAATTGGTGAAAGTCCTTATTCGGCAGCAGAAAAACAATATCAAAAAGCTAAAGAAGAAGCTGAAGTCAGTCTGAAAAATTTTCAAGAGCAATTAGCAAAATTATTAGTTCAAGAAACTCAACCAAATCCAGAAGATTCTTCAGTTACGCTTAAAAATCAAACAGTCGCTAGTCTTGATTTGAGAAAACAACAATTACAACAAAATAGCGCCAAAATTGAGAGTTTTATTGATGAATTAGCTTTAAAAATAGGAATTTTAAAAGCTGTTCAAAATGAACAAAAACAAGCTTTATCAATTTGGGATAATTTAATTGCTAGAAAAGATAATGAAAATAGTCCTTATTCGGAAACAGCTAAGGTTTTAAGAAATTTGTGGGATCAATATACTCATGTTCTTCCTAATGCTGAGACTTTTATTACTAGCAATTTAGATAGTTGGTTTCGTTATAAAGCTTTAGAAAAACTTTACCAAATTGAAGATTTTCAGGAAGAGTTAGCTCAACTACAACAGCAAGAACAACAACAAGCAAGTCAAGCAATTTTTAAGTTGGCTTTAATCAGTGGTATACCTGTTTTAGGCGGACTTGGTGGAATTATTTTATTAATTTTTTTACTAATTCAACTTGGTTTAAAACAAGAAAAATCTATTTTAGCTACTAATAGTAAGATTGGCTGGGAAACTCCTTGGAATTGGGAAATAACTTGGCAAGTTTTAATTGTGGGCTTTTTCTTTATTGGTCAGTTTGTTTTACCAATTCTGTTAGGTTTATCGGGTATTAGTCCTGCTAATGGTAGTTTAAGGTTTAAGGCTTTATACGTTTTTGTCAGCTATGTTTTAATGGCTTTGAGTGGAATTGGTGTTTTATATTTGTCAATTAAATCTTTTTTACCGTTAAGCAAAGATTGGTTTAAATTTAAGTTGTTCAGTAATTGGTTTGTTTGGGGATTCGGCGGTTATTTGATTGCGCTGCCTTCAGTATTATTAGTCTCTTTAATTAATCAACAAATTTGGCACGGACAAGGAGGAAGTAATCCTTTATTATTTCTGGCTTTACAAGCACAAGACCGAGTAGCTTTAGCTATATTTTTTATTACTGCTTCTATTGCTGCCCCGTTATTTGAAGAAGTAATGTTTCGAGGTTTCTTATTACCTTCTTTAACTCGTTATGTACCAGTTTGGGGAGCAATTATTATTAGTGGGTTTATCTTTGCTGTCGCCCATCTTAGTTTATCGGAAGTATTACCTTTAGCAACTTTGGGAATTATTTTAGGAATAGTTTATACGCGATCGCGTAACTTATTAGCTCCGATTTTTCTTCATAGTCTTTGGAATAGTGGAACTTTATTAAGTTTATTTGTGTTAGGAAGTGGGATTTAAATCAGTTACCAGTTACCAGTTACCAGTTACCAGTTACCAGTTACCAGTTACCAGTTACCAGTGTAAAATATACAATTTTATGGCTTAAATTCCAATTATTAAAATTAAGAAGGTGGGTTTTTCCCACCTAAATTCAAGATTATTAATTAAGTAATCACTGTCGGGGTTTCTCGTTCAGTAAACTTACGAATTTGAGCAATTTCTTCGGCTATATTAATTAAATCTTTAAGTGCTGTTTGAGTTTCGATATCATGTTTGCTGGCATCTGGTTCATAACTTTCTAAATACACTCTTAAAGTTGCACCTTTAGTTCCTGTTCCAGAAAGACGAAAAACGATCCGAGAACCATCAGTAAAACCAATGCGAATACCTTGATTTTTACTGACACTACTATCAACGGGATCAGTGTAACTAAAATCATCAGCGTACTTTACTTGATAATTACCGAATTGTTTACCTTGAAGTTCATTAAAGGAATTACGTAATCTTGTCATCAATTCATTAGCACGTTGAGAATCAACTTCTTCATAGTCGTGACGAGAATAGAAATTGCGTCCGTAGGTTTTCCAGTGGTCGCGCACAATTTGTTCTACAGATTCACCTTTTACTGCTAGGATATTAAGCCAGAATAAAACTGCCCACAATCCATCTTTTTCACGGACATGATTAGAACCAGTGCCAAAACTTTCTTCTCCACAAAGAGTAGCTTTGCCTGCGTCTAACAAATTACCGAAGAATTTCCAACCAGTAGGGGTTTCATAACATTCTATGCCTAGTTTTTCTGCAACTCGATCAACTGCTTCACTAGTAGGCATTGATCGCGCTACTCCTGCGATACCATTTTTATAACCAGGTACTAGATGGGCATTGGCGGTCAAAATTGCCAGACTGTCACTAGGAGTAACGAAAAATTTGCGTCCCAAGATCATATTGCGATCGCCATCACCATCAGAAGCTGCCCCAAAATCGGGTGCATTATCGCCATAGAGAACTTCTACTAAATCATGGGCATAAACTAAATTAGGATCGGGATGTCCGCCACCAAAATCTTCTAGCGGAACACCATTTTGAACAGTTCCTTTCGGTGCGCCTAACCGTTGTTCAAAGATGTTGACTGCATAGGGACCTGTTACCGCGTGAAGAGAGTCCATGCACATCCGAAAACCACTTTGTAATAACTGACGAATCTTGGCAAAATCGAATAAAGACTCCATCAAACGGGCGTAAGGTTCAACAGGATCGATGACTTCTACTGTCATGTCTCCTATACGCAGAACCGCTAATTTATCGAGATTGATATCAGCTACATCAAGTATTTTATAACTGTTAATAACTTTTGAGCGGTCGTAAATTGCTTCGGTAACTTTTTCTGGGGCAGGACCACCATTAGTAATATTGTATTTAATGCCAAAATCACCATCAGGGCCACCTGGGTTGTGACTTGCAGACAGAATAATTCCCCCAAATGCCTGATATTGACGAATTACTGCCGAAGCAGCAGGAGTAGAAAGAATTCCACCCCGACCAACTAACATCCGTCCTACGCCGTTAGCTGCTGCCATTTTGAGAATAGTTTGGATTGCTTGACGATTGTAGTAGCGACCATCACCTCCTAAGACTAAAGTTTGATCCTGATAACCTTCTAAAGCATCAAAAATTGATTGAACAAAATTTTCTAGATAATGAGGTTGTTGAAAAACTGTAACTGATTTACGCAGTCCTGATGTACCTGGTTTTTGATCTGGAAAGGGAGTAGTCGATACAGTACGGATGTTCATGAATAATAAAGACAAATTTGTGACTACAAGTTCCTTTTCTTTACTCCGACGTTCCTTCGTCTTTTTAAGGAATTGAGAGTATTGAATTTAGGAATTAAAGAAGTTTTAATAAATCGATTGTACAGAAAAACGTTCCTGTTCCCATCAGTAATTTGTAAGATTTGCTGAGGGTGAGCAACTGTTTTGGGTATATTAGGATACTAAATATTTTGAGTCTGGGAAATTTTTACTGACAATGTAATCCCATTTGAATATTTTTAGTTATTAAAAGTTATTATCTTAAATCAAGCAGATTAAATTGTGATTGTTTTTTGCTTAATCATTTGCTTATTAAGATCAACAAAATTGATGGATTTTTTGCAACTACTAAGATATTTATTATTAGCCATCACTTATTTAGGATTGGCATTAGGTAATCTTCCAGGTTTACGAATGAACCGAGCCACGATCTCTTTAGTAGGTTCAGCTTTATTAATGTTATTACAAGTAATTGATTTAGAAACTGCTTGGCAAGCGATCGATGCTAATACTATTTTATTTTCAATGAGCATGATGATCGTTAATGCTTATTTAGCTTATTCAGGTTTTTTCTATCTAGCTTTAGTTTATTTTGCTAAATTTGCTCGTAGTCCTTTTGGGTTATTAATAATTTTAACTTTGAGTAGTGGAACTTTTTCCGCGTTTTTTCTTAACGATACTGTTGCGTTAGTTTTTACTCCATTAGTTTTAGATTTAACTAGAGGTTTACAACTTAATCCTATTCCTTATTTATTAGCTCTTGCTGCTGCAACTAATCTTGGTTCGTTAGCAACAATTAGTGGCAATCCTCAAAATATTATAATTGGTTATTTTTCTGAAATTGGCTATGTAGATTTTGCTAAATTTCTAGCTCCGATCGCTTTTACTGGCATAATAATACAAATCGGTTTGATTTGGTTATTTGATCCAGAATTGAGGTCACTTCAAAGCTTAAAACCAATTACAATTATTCGCTCTATAATTTTACCTGGTTTATTGAAAAACCCGTTTTAATTACCGTTGGTTTATTATTAGCTTTTGCTTTAGGATTTCCTTTAGGAGAATCTGCTTTAGTGGCAGCAGCTTTATTATTAATTACTCGTAGAATTAAAGCAGAGAAAATTTTAAGACAAATTGATTGGAATTTGTTAGTTATGTTTTCTGGTTTATTTATTATTACTAAAGCTGTTCAAAATTTAAATTTATTAGGAATTTTTGAGCCTTTTACTAATACTTATTGGGGCATTTTAAGCACAGTAACTTTGCTGTCTAATGTAATATCTAATGTTCCTGCTGTATTATTATTACAGCCTCTGATAGAAAAAAATGATATTCATGCTTGGTTACTTTTAGCTGCTGGTTCTACCTTAGCAGGCAATCTAACTTTATTTGGTTCAGTTGCTAATTTAATTGTGGCAGAATTAGCTAATCAATTAGGTTATAAATTCACTTTTAATGAACATCTTCGTTTTGGTATTCCTTTAACCATTATTACCTTAACAGTTAGCTACGTTTATCTAGGTATTGTCTTATCTAACCGATAAATGTTCATTGTTAATTGTTCATCCCTCATAATTAGTAATTAGTAACTAATAACCGATGTACTGGCAATTCATGAATTGCCCCTACTGGTAACTGGTAACTGAAATTACCCCCATTGACTCAAGGTTGATTGAGAAATAATTTGTTTTAGTTTTTCTTTAAGAGTAATAGTTCGTTGATAAGCTTGAAAATCTTCTTGTGCTTGATACTGTTGTAAAGCTGTATTTAAATCTTTAAACGCAGCCTGTTCTAAACCTAATAGATGATACAACCAGCTTCGATTGACATAAACTTGAGTTTGAGCAGGATTAAATTGTAAAACTTGAGTAAAATCCTTGATCGCTGCCCAATAATTTCCTTGTCGATGATGACAACACGCACGATTAAAATAAGCCCACTCATTGAGAGGATCGAGGTTAATAGTTTGATTAAAATCTGCTCTGGCTTTGTCATAATCAGCTAACATTAAATAAGCCAAACCGCGATCGCTCGTAATCAAAATTCGATCTGCATTAGTAGTTAAATTGGGAGAAGTTAAAGCTTGACTATAATCAGCAACAGCTTGTTGATAATCTTGCATGGCAAAATAAGCTAATCCTCGATTATAATAAGCTCGATAATCATGGTCATTACGGTTAATTATTTGTTGATATTGAGCAATAGCTGCCGAATAATCCTTCAATTGAACATAAATTAAACCCAAATTCAGTAAAGCTTCTAAATTATCAGGATTTCTTTGCAAAGCGATCGCACAATCAGATTTAGCAGCATCATAATTATTTAGTTGAAGATTAACTAAACAACGATTGCTATAAGCAGCATGAACTAAGTAACTATTGAGATTAATCACCTTAGTAAAATTGCTAAGAGCTTCTTGATAATTCTGTTGACGTACATTTTCTAAACCATAATTAAAAAAATCTGAAGCATGATAACGAACAACATCATCTGATGCAGCAAAAGTAGGTTGTTGTCCGAAAAATATTATAAATAAGACCAAAAGCCAGAATAGACGACAAAAATAAGCCATTAAAAAAAAACCAAAGTTGATTTCACACTTTATTGCTGCCAAATTTTCGGCAATAATTCAACAGACAGATTGTCAAACTTGCAAACTCAAATCAGGTAATTAATTTTTTTTTAAGCTTAAGCGTCTTTAAAAAGAGAGAATTTGCAGATTTAATAAAGATAAACCCCCTCTTCAAAGAAAGCGAGATAAATAAATAAGAGCAGATTTAGTCCCACTTGCATCAAGAGATAAAAGATTTAAGGAGTTAGACTCATGGCAAAAGTCAAAGTGGCTATTAATGGTTTTGGTCGCATTGGAAGATTAGTCTTTCGTGCTGGATTAAACAATCCTAATATTGAATTTTGTTGTATCAATGACTTAGTACCGCCAGAAAATATAGCCTATCTCCTCAAATACGATTCCACTCATGGACGTTTTGCTGGTACTGTTGAAAGTCAATCCGATGGCATTGTCGTCAATGGCAAGTTTATACCCTGTGTTTCGATCAGAAATCCAGAAGAATTACCTTGGAGTAAGTATGGAGTAGAATATGTAGTCGAGTCTACGGGTTTATTTACTACCCACGAGACAGCTTCCAAACACCTAACCGCAGGTGCAAAAAGAGTAGTGATTTCTGCTCCCACGAAAGATCCTGAAAGAGTGAAAACCTTATTAGTAGGGGTGAATCATCAAACCTTTGATCCAAGTAAAGATACAATTGTTTCTAATGCTAGTTGTACTACAAACTGTCTAGCTCCGATTGCCAAAGTAATTAATGATAACTTTGGTTTAGCAGAAGGGTTAATGACTACAGTTCACGCCATGACGGCTACTCAACCCACTGTTGATGGTCCTAGTAAAAAAGATTTTCGAGGAGGACGAAGTGCAGCCCAAAATATTATCCCTGCTTCTACTGGTGCAGCAAAAGCAGTAACTTTAGTTTTACCAGAACTCAAAGGCAAATTAACAGGCATGGCATTTCGCGTACCAACACCAGACGTTTCTGCTGTCGATTTAACCTTCCGTACCGAAAAAGCTACCAGTTATCAGGAAATTTGTGCTGCGATGAAACAAGCAGCCGAAGGAGAAATGAAAGGAATTTTAGGTTATACCGAAGAGCCTGTGGTTTCAACCGATTTTACCAGCGATCCCCATTCTAGTATTTTTGATGCCGGCGCAGGAATTGAGCTTAATTCCAACTTCTTCAAAGTTGTTGCTTGGTATGACAACGAATGGGGTTACTCTTGTCGAATGCTGGATTTAATTTTATCAATGGCAAACCAAGAAGCTGAAATGGCAGTAACCGCTTAGTTGTTCAAATTATCAGTCAAGTAAATAGTTTTGGGTATCAAGTTTTCTCAATACTCAAAACTTACTGATGAGCCATTGCACTGATGACTGGTCACTGATAACTGAAAAAGTGGTATCTTATTCGATCGCGTGAATTATTAAAATAACATTAAGGAGAACCGATGCTCAACAACTCAGAAGCCATCATTGAGGCGATCGCTGCAAGAGAAATTTTAGATTCCCGTGGTCGTCCTACTGTAGAAGCAGAGGTACGTTTAGTTAGTGGAGCAACTGGACTGGCTCAAGTTCCTAGTGGTGCATCAACAGGCTCTTTTGAAGCCCATGAATTGAGAGATGAAGATAATCATCGTTATGGTGGTAAAGGTGTACTCAAAGCAGTCAGAAATATTGAGGAAAAAATTACTCCTGAATTAATCGATTTGGATGCTTTTGACCAAGCTACGATCGATCATAAAATGATTGACCGCGATGGTTCATCAAATAAAAAGTATTTGGGAGCAAATGCGATTTTAGCGGTTTCTTTAGCAACGGCAAAAGCAGCAGCCGAAGAATTACAAATACCTCTTTATCGTTATTTAGGAGGACCTTTATCTAATGTTCTTCCCGTACCAATGATGAATGTCATTAATGGTGGGGCGCACGCAGATAATAACGTCGATTTTCAAGAATTCATGATTATGCCTGTGGGTGCGGATTCTTTTAAAGAAGCTTTGCGTTGGGGCGCAGAAGTATTTGCCTCTCTGAGTAAAGTATTGAAAGAAAAAAACTTACTTTCTGGAGTAGGAGATGAAGGTGGTTACGCGCCTAATTTGGGTTCTAACCAAGAAGCCCTAGAATTACTAATTACTGCCATCGAAAAAGCAGGTTATCAACCAGGCTCACAAATTGCTTTGGCAATGGATGTAGCTGCCAGTGAATTCTATCAAGATGGTCAATATGTTTATGATGGTGCTGCTCATTCTCCTGACGAATTTATTGATTATTTGGCACAGTTAGTTAATCAGTATCCAATTATTTCTATTGAAGACGCACTTCACGAAGATGATTGGAGTAATTGGAAAACTCTGACTGACAAATTAGGTTCTCGAATTCAGTTAGTAGGAGATGACTTGTTTGTAACCAATCCTACCCGCCTTCAAAAAGGCATTGACGCAGGAGTTGGTAATGCAATTTTAATTAAACTCAATCAAATTGGTACTCTTACCGAAACCCTAGCCACCATTGATCTAGCCACTCGTTCTGGTTATCGTTCCGTGATCTCTCATCGTTCTGGTGAGACTGAAGATACTACCATTGCAGACTTAGCAGTTGCAACTCGTGCTGGACAGATCAAAACAGGTTCTTTATGTCGTAGTGAACGGGTAGCTAAATATAATCGTTTGTTACGAATTGAAGAAGAATTAGGCGATCGCGCTATTTATGCTGGAAAAATTAGTTTAAGTCCTAAATGTTAAGCTAAAATAGCAAATTTATGAAGTCTGGAGTCTTGAAAAAAAACTTGAGACTTTAGACTTAGTAGAGGATTATTAGGTGTAGGGAAATTGTCTTAATTTTCAATTTAACCTTGACACATCATTAAAAGTTGATTCAACTATAAGAGCATTAATTGATTTTGGCAAGATTAAACCTCTTTACCGCTAAATTCCAAATCAATACTGATGGTTATCTTTTAGGACAAAGCTTTTGATTTTACTCAATCAGGATCTCAATGACTGAGGCAAAAATCTATTGTTGCGGTCTTAATCAGCCAGTTTAAACAATAATTAGAGAGCAATATGGAAATGAATCTCTTCAATAATAAAGATGGTCACTCTGTTGAAAAAACCATCTCCATTCCAGAGTCTACCAATCTTAACGTAGAAACTAACATCAAGATTGAAGATGATCGCACGGGGATGAGTGTAGAAACCCTCAAACGAGCTTTTTCGGATAACTTATTTTATCTGTTGGGCAAAGATGAATCCAACGCGACATTAAGAGATTATTACGAAGCTTTAGCTTACACTGTTAGAGATAGGTTGTTGCATCGCTTTGTTAAAACAGGCAGAACTTACTACGAAGAAAACGTCAAAGTTGTTTCCTATCTTTCGGCAGAATTTTTGATGGGTCGTCACCTAGAAAATAACTTAGTTAATCTAGGTATCTACGATAAAATGCAACAGGTAGTTGCAGAATCTGGTCTAAATTTAGAAGAACTAATTGAACAAGAACCAGATCCAGGTTTAGGTAATGGTGGTTTAGGCAGACTAGCAGCCTGTTTTCTTGATTCTTTAGCTAGTCTGGAAATGCCTGCCATAGGTTACGGAATTCGCTATGAATTTGGCATCTTTCACCAAGCTTTACGGGATGGTTGGCAAGCAGAAATTCCTGATAATTGGTTACTTTATCAAAATCCTTGGGAAATCATTCGTCCCGAAGATACCGTAGAAGTCAAATTAGGCGGACACACCGAAGGCTATCACGACGACAAAGGTAACTACCGAGTCTACTGGATTCCCGATCGCATTATCCGAGCGATCCCCTATGATACTCCTGTCCCTGGATACCAAACTAATACAGTTAATTCTCTCCGTCTTTGGAAAGCAGAAGCTAGTGAATCGTTCAACTTTGAAGCTTTTAACGCTGGTAATTATGACTCGGCAGTAGCGGAAAAAATTAGCTCGGAAACAATTTCCAAGGTCCTTTATCCCAATGACAACACTCCCCAAGGCAGAGAATTAAGACTAGCACAACAATACTTCTTTGTGGCTGCTTCTCTTCATGACTTGATTCGGATTCATCTTCACTTACATCCCAATTTATCTAATTTCCACGAACGAGCAGCCATTCAACTCAATGATACCCATCCTGCGATCGCAGTAGCTGAATTGATGCGCTTGTTTCTTGATGAACATGGTATTGATTGGGATCAAGCTTGGGATATCACCCAAAAAACTCTAGCTTATACCAACCACACTTTGATGCCAGAAGCCTTAGAAAGATGGTCTGTAAAGCTGTTTGAAAAACTTTTACCCAGACATTTAGAAATTATCTACGAAATTAATCATCGTTTCCTAGAAGATGTTCGTACTTGGTTTCCTGAAGATGAAAACTTACTAAGCGCACTCTCCATTATTGAAGAAGGAGACGAAAAACAGGTCAGAATGGCAAACTTAGCCTGTGTAGGCGCGCACGCTATTAATGGTGTAGCAGCACTTCATACCGAACTCCTCAAAAAAGATACCCTCAAAACTTTTGCTAGACTTTGGCCAGAAAAATTTGTCAACAAAACCAATGGAGTAACTCCTCGTCGCTGGATTCTTCTCAGTAATCCCAAATTATCGGAACTGGTAACAGAAAAAATTGGTGATGGCTGGCTCAAAAATTTAAACCAAATGCGAGAAATTGAAAAATTTCTTGACGATCCCGAATTTTGTCGACGTTGGCGTCAAATTAAACGAGCAAATAAAGCAAATCTGGCTGCTTATATCAAGAAAACTAGAAATATTGAAGTTAATGTTGACTCAATTTTCGATGTTCAAGTCAAACGTATTCACGAATACAAACGTCAGCATCTAGCTGTCCTGGAAATTATTACTCTCTACAATCGCATTAAAATCAATCCTAATATTCAGATTGTTCCTCGTACCTTTATCTTTGGTGGAAAAGCAGCACCTGGTTACTTCATGGCAAAATTAATTATTAAATTGATTAATTCTGTCGCCGAAGTAGTTAATCGCGATCCCGATGTTCGTGGTCGCCTCAAAATCGTCTTTTTACCCAATTTCAACGTTTCTTTAGGACAAAGAATCTATCCTGCTGCTGACTTATCCGAACAAATTTCTACTGCTGGTAAAGAAGCTTCTGGTACAGGCAATATGAAATTTGCCATGAATGGAGCATTAACCATTGGTACTCTTGACGGCGCAAATATAGAAATTCGCGAAGAAGCTGGAGCAGAAAACTTCTTCTTATTTGGTTTAACGGCTGAAGAAGTATACGAAATGAAAGCCCAAGGTTATGAACCAATGGATTATTACCAAAATAATCGGGAATTAAGGGCTGTAATTAATCGTATTTCCAGAGGAGATTTTAGTCACGGAGATACCAAACTGTTTAAACCAATCATCGATTCACTGCTATATCATGACCCTTATATGCTCTTGGCAGACTATCAAGCTTATGTAGATTGTCAAGACCAAGTTAGTAAAGCTTATCAAGACCAAGATCAGTGGACGCGGATGTCAATTTTAAACTCTGCTCGAATGGGTAAATTTTCTTCAGACCGCACTATTCAAGAATATTGTGACGAAATTTGGGAATTAAAACCAGTTTCCATCGATCTTGATGCTTATAGCCAACAAAAATCCGCTATTAAGGCTATTTTTTAAACAATCAGCAGCGAACAATTTTTCCGTTGAAAGTTACTTTAGGGGTGTTGGAAGCAATATCCCTATTTTTTTATGAATTAATGTGTCGGGTAAGGCAGGAGCATTGCTGCTCCCTTCTTCCCTAAGAACCGAGCGTGCAAGTTTCCAAGCACTCGGCTCAAGCAATATCACTCTTTCTGGTAGTGTACTTTATGATGGCAGTATTGATGTAGCCAGACCAGGTTTTTTGCCTCATCTTTTCCACCCTTACATCTTGGGATAATATGATGCAGATGTAATGGTTCATCGTCAAATATTGATTCACCACAGATTGAGCATATATATTCCTGTTTTTTAGCCACTTTTTGTTGGATTTTATTCAGTTTTTCGGCTTCTGATAGGTTTCTCTTCTTGTTTCTGTTTTCCCAGTATTCTTTTAATTCTGGGTCATCAGGTGAAGACCTTTTGACTACAAGAGTGTGTCTATCAATTTTGAACCAACTGAATCTGAGCATAGAGGAATTATCTTTCTCATCTTCTACTCATTATCCGTCTTGGGTAGATTTAGTTTAAAGAAGCCTCATCACAGGTTCACTTTTGTTGGACGTGGGCATCTTACCTTAGCCCCTAGTCCGTATACGGATTACAGATTTTGGGACACTTGACTCTCTAGCTGTGAGACACCTCTGTTACCAGTGATGCCCCTTCGGGCAGGTACAACCTTGGCTACTAGGTTGGAGTCTTTCTTAGGGACTCACTCTTTAGGTGCGACTTCGGTTCGCACCAGGCTGAAAACTATTGTAGCTTGTCTCTGAAGACAGCCCCTCCTCGATGCCTCGAAAAACTGCAAATAGTTAATTTTGTACACAATTTTCAGGTTGAATGTGTTAAAATGTGAAAGTTGTTAAATTAAAAATTGTACATGACTGAACGCGCCTATAAATATAGGTTTTACCCAACGCCAGAACAAGAAGAACTCTTGCATCGAACAATGGGCTGCGTTCGGTTGGTTTACAACAAAGCTTTGGCTGCTAGAACCGAATGATGGTATCAGCGACAAGAAAGGATTGGATATAGCGAAACTTCTTCGATGCTGACAGCTTGGAAAAAAGAAGAAGAACTTTCTTTCCTCAACGAAGTTAGTTGCGTTCCTCTCCAGCAAACACTTCGCCATTTGAGCAAAGCGTTTGAAAATTTCTGGGCAAAACGAGCTAAGTATCCCAATTTCAAGAAGAAAAGAAATGGAGGTAATGCTGAATTTACTCGATCTGCTTTCAAGTGGAAGGAAGGTAAACTGTGGCTTGCTAAGTGCAAAGAACCGTTGAATATAGTTTGGTCTAGATTGCTGCCGTCTGGTTGTAATCCTTCCACTGTCACAGTCAAGCTTGAACCTTCGGGTAGATGGTTTATTTCGTTCTTGGTTGACGACCCAACAGTCAAGCCACTCCCTCCAACAAATAAAAATATTGGGTTGGATGCTGGTCAGACCAGCTTGGTCATTACTTCCGATGGCAAAAAAATTACTAACCCCGAGCATTTCAATAATAAATATCAAAAACTTAGAGCAGCGCAAAAGACACTTTCTCGAAGACAAAAAGGCTCTAAAAATAGAGAAAAAGCAAGAATTGCTGTAGCTAGAATTCAAGCTAAAATTGCTGATTCTAGAAAGGATTTTCTGCACAAGCTGACGACTCAATTGGTACGCGAAAATCAAGTAGTAGCAGTTGAGGATTTGGCTGTGCGGAATATGGTTAAGAATCGTTCTCTCGCTCGTAGTATTTCTGATGCTGGTTGGGGAGAATTGGTTCGACAACTTGAATACAAATGCCAGTGGCACGGTCGAGAACTGGTAAAAATTGACCGATGGTTTCCGTCGAGTAAACGATGTGGAAACTGTGGTTTTGTAATCGATAAATTGCCGTTGAATGTTAGAGAGTGGGAGTGTCCAGAATGTAATACTACTCACGACCGAGACATCAACGCCAGTCGTAATATTTTGGCTGCGGGACTCGCAGTTACAGTCTGTGGAGCGAACGTAAGACCTGATAGACATAGCTCTAAAGGAGCGAGTGCGGTCTTGGGGAGGGGCTGTGACTCGAACCAAGTTCGAGTCCTTGTACGCCCCGTGGTTTCCCCCATGAGCAACTCGCGTAGGCAGTTGCAAAAACCCCGTAAGGGAAGGAAACAGAAACCTAAGTCGTGAGTCTTAGGAATCCCCCTCTTCGCGAGGTAACGAGCGTTTAGCGGTGGGAGGATGTCAATTAAAAAGACTTACTTAACTTGACAATAATCATTAATTCCAGAACTTAATTTTCTTTCCCATTCTCCAGCTAGTTTAACATCTGCCTGAGCAGCCTGAGCAGCTACTAAATTTCTACTTTCTCTTGCTTTAACTATGCTGTAAGTTGCTTCAGAGTTGGTACGATAAATTTTAACGAAATCACCTAAATAATGAAGAAGTTGAGGGTCTTTAATTGGCAAACTCTCCATCTTTTCTGCTGCTTTTGTCATTATTTCAGCAGCATTTAACCAATTTTTTATTTCATTGTTTTCTACTGATTTATTAGTAATAATTTTTTTCGTTTCACTAGCTACACTATTAGCAAGAGTAATTATTTGTTCACACTGAGTATATTTATTTTCTTCACAACTAATCAAAAGAGAATGAATACTAAAAATAAATCCAATTAATAAATACTTATGGTAATAAATCTTGGTAAGATTCATATTCTCTAAATGTAGCAATTTTTAAATTGGTGCAGTACACTTATCAGTTATCAGTTACTAATTACTAATTATGAAGGATGAATAATTAACCATTAACATAAGCGAAGCGCACTACCGTAGGTCTCAACTATTAACAAAAAAAACTTTATCGATGGCGTTGTTGATGCCATTGCCATGCATCTTTAATAATACGTTGTAAATCTGGATATTGAGGATTCCAACCGAGGATACGCCTCGCTTTATCACTACTTCCCACCAAAATTGGTGCATCTCCAGCACGCCGTTGTGCTTCTACGACAGGGATATCTAGTTCTGTAATTTGTTTAGCAGTTTCAATTACTTCCCTAACTGAAAAACCATTGCCATTACCCAAATTAAATACTTCGCTTTCTCCTCCTTCTAGTAAATATTTCAGTCCCAAAACATGAGCATCCGCTAAATCACTAACGTGAATATAATCTCTTACGGCTGTGCCATCAGGTGTATCATAATCTGTGCCAAAAATATAAAGATTTTCCCTTTTTCCTAAAGCAGTTAATAAAGCTAAGGGAATCAAGTGGGTTTCAGGTTGATGATCTTCACCTAAACAACCACTTGGATCTGCTCCTGAAGCATTAAAATAGCGAAAAGCTACCGACTTCAAACCATAAGCCTCATCAAAATCGGCTAAGATGCGCTCTACCATATCCTTACTTGCAGCATAGGGACTTAAAGGATTGTGGGGATGTTGTTCTGTCATCGGAATTTCTTGAGGCATCCCGTATACTGCACAAGTAGAAGAAAAAACAAACTTATTGACTCCTGCTGCAATCATTGCCTCTAGTAAATTGAGAGTACTAGAAACATTATTACGATAATAGTCACCTGGTTGTTTAACTGATTCTCCTACCGCAATATAGGCTGCAAAGTGCATTACGGCAGCAATATTATGAGCAACAAACAGTTGATCTAGTAAATTGCGATCGCTTGTATCGCCTACAATTAATTCAACTTTAACTACCTCCTCAATTAATTCCCGATGTCCATAAGATAAATTGTCAAGGACAACTACGCCATAACCAGCTTGTTTAAGAGCTAAGGCTGCGTGAGAACCAATATAACCCGCACCGCCTGTTACTAAAATAGTAGGTTGATAAGGTGACACCCAAACTCCTTGAACTATTGCTTGAAGTTAACCAATCAATAATAAACCGATCTAGTCAGTCTTAGTATAGACGGCTAAGAACATAATCGGTAAGGTCTTTCAAGGCTTGAGCAGAAGGCGAAGGAGTTAGACAAGTTATACTTTGCAAAGCCATCTGAGCATGAGCAGTCGCTAATTGTCTAGCACGTTCAATACCTTTACTTTCTTTAATAATAGTTAAGGCTTTTTCTAAATCTCCTTCTTCACTAAATTCTCTTTCAATTAAAGTTTCTAGATAGGGTTTTTCTTCAAGAGCATATAAAACTGGAGCAGTTATATGACCACTGGCTAAATCAGAACCTACTGGTTTACCTAAAACTTCTGTCGAACCAGTAAAATCGAAAATATCATCTACTATTTGAAAGGCTAAACCTAAATAACGACCATAATCGTATAAAGAGTCAGCTACTTCAGAAGCAACTTCACTTAACAAACCAGCAGCTTTAGCACTATTGGCAATTAAAGAAGCAGTTTTATAATAACTTTTTTCTAAGTATTGTTCTATTGATAAATCACTATTGTATCTACTTAATCCCTGTAAAATTTCTCCTTCGGCAAAATCTCTAATGACTTCTGAGAGAAGTTTGACAACTTCTAGATTATCAAGATTGGCTAAATACCAAGAAGATTGAGCAAATAAAAAGTCTCCAGCTAAAACCGCAATTCGATTGTCAAATAAACTATTGACTGTAGGAACATTACGACGCAAATCAGCTTCGTCTACTACATCATCATGAACCAAACTAGCAGTATGAATCATCTCCGTGATTTCTGCTAGGCGACGATGACGAGGAGTGATTTCTCGTTCTAACATGGTTGCCCGTGAAACCAACAAGACAACTGCTGGTCTAACTCGTTTTCCTCCAGCGGAAAATAAATGTTCTGCTGCTGCACCCAAAATCGGGTGACGCGCACCAATTAGTTTTTTTAGGTTATCTGTCAAGATACGAAGATCTGGATCAACAGGAGTAAATAAAGAAGTTGTTGATATCATTGCTGAGCCAAATTTGGCAATATAGTTAAGAAAGTTTACATAATCCTGTACTTATTTTAAGATAACCTCAGCTAAGAGCAAACTTTTGTTTTCTTTTTTGCTTGAGATTTAGATTGGAAAATATTGTTATAACTATACTTGATTGGTTTAATATTTTTAATTATTATGCTATCTTTTAATTATAGAAGTTTTAAGAAAATAGTAATAGTAAGGTAACTAGACGTAAGTAATTCTGAGTACCTGATAAAAGCAGCAAGTAAGATTACGAAATCAATACTCGCTAGTATGTGGTACGTAAGAAGATTTTTCGTAAGTGTTTCTCTTGGCTAATTGTTTACCAATCAGAATCACTGCTTTGCAGTTACCAAACTGGTTTACTCCTAGACTTAAAAGTCTAAAACGAATTAAAAAATCAACAACGGGTGTGAGAAAAAAATAGTAATTGCTTCAAGCTAATTACTTAGTCTAGGCATCGGTAACTAAAATTATAGCCAAAGTTACTGATGTCCTATAATTGTGTGCCTATTTTTGATTGCCTTGAATTGTTAACCCTATAGCTTCAACCAGTTGTCTTGCCCCATGAATTACGGAGAACTCCCTGTACTGATTACCTGCCTTGCTGCATTTTATCTTATGAGTGTTTATGGCTTACTCAAGCTAGCCGAATTGCTACTCAAAAGTGACCGCTCTTCTCCTAAAGAAGTCGGAAAAGCTAATAATTAAATAATGATTTACTAAATTAGTACTATTCCAATGGTTTAAGGGTCATCGGTGATAAAGATGACTCTTTTAAATACACCTTATCTACTTTAGGATAGTAACCCAACCACTGCCGAGACAAATGGGCAAATTGCTTAGGAGAACCACTTACACAAAAATGGGTAGGTAAAGGCAACTGATTATTTTTTAATCCCATTAAAGCTAGTTCTTTTTCCGCAGCAATTACAATATGTTCGGCAGGATCGACTATGTTAATTGTGCTAGGAATGATAGAACGAATAATTCCATCTAAATGTCGATAATGAGTACAACCGTAGACTAAAGTATCAATTTGTTTATGTAACAAAGGCTGTAAATATCTTTGAGCTACTTGTCTGGTATAAGAAGAATAAATACGGTTTTGTTCAATTAGAGGCACAAATTCTGGACATCCTACTTGCCATACCTGTGCTGTTTGGTCGATTTCTTGAATAGCTTGACGATAAGCGTTACTAGCAGCCGTAGCAAGAGTCGCAATGACACCAATATTTTTTCCTTGTTGAACGGCAGCCCTAGCTCCAGGTAAAATCAAACCTAAGATAGGTATATTGTATTCTTCTCTTACTATTTCCAGGGCAAGAGCAGAACTAGTATTACAAGCCATAATGATCATTTTTACGCCCTGAGTTGACATCCAATCGAGAATGTCTCGGACAAATTGTAAAATTTCTTCTGGTGAGCGATTACCGTAAGGAAGTCTAGCTGTATCAGCAAAATAAAGAATTGATTCTTGTGGCATTTGCCGATAAATTTCTCTTAAAACCGTTAAACCACCGACACCACTATCAAACAAACCAATACGTAGACCTGAAGATTCTATCATCGATTGTAATTAAAAAAAATATTAAGTTGATGAGTGAAAATTGAAGGAAAGTATATAACATTCATTAACTACAGTAAATCTACTTATAGTTTGTTTTGTTTTAGATACTCTATAATGCCTCTAGCGATCGCTTGTGCCATTTGACTGCGATGATTGGGGTCACGAAGACGAGGAGCATCTATTGCGCCAGTAACAAAACCGACTTCTACTAAAACCGCAGGCATAGCAGAATGTCTTAACACATAGAATCTAGCTCTGCGAATCCCGCGATCGCTAATATTAACACTATTTAAAATACTCCAATGAATTACTTCTGCCAAACGACGACCATTTTCATAGTAGTAAGTTTCTA
Source organism: Stanieria cyanosphaera PCC 7437 (assembly GCF_000317575.1). Lineage (NCBI taxonomy): Bacteria > Bacillati > Cyanobacteriota > Cyanophyceae > Pleurocapsales > Dermocarpellaceae > Stanieria > Stanieria cyanosphaera. The sequence goes on from NC_019748.1 coordinate 727,777, forward strand.
ATCCATTAACATCGGGGCGACTAAGGTTGATCGCATTAGCATGAATACTAACAAATAAATCTGCTTTAATCTTGTTAGCATAATCTGTTCTGCCTTGGAGACTAACAAAATAATCGCTATCTCTAGTGAGTTTAACTTCTACTCCTTGTTCTTTAAGAATTTCAGCAACTTCTAGAGAAATAGGTAAAACAATATGTTTTTCTTGTAGACTACCAATTCCAATTGTGCCTGGGTCTTGTCCTCCATGTCCAGCATCAATAACTACTAGTGGTTTATCATGAGCAATTGGCGCAGTAGGTAAGGGACGAGCTTGAAGTGTAGGAGTTATTGTTCGTTCAGGCTGAGGTACATTGATAGTAGTAATAGTTTGCTCGGGAGGAAACAGAGGAGCATCATTAGGTGGCGGAGGAGCTAAACCTCTTTGAATAGGTAGAGCGACTAAGTTATTTTCTGGTTGATTTATTTCTCCTAAACGAATTCCCAATCTGGTAGTAACAAGAATTACGACACCAGAACTTTCTTGGCGAACAACCAGTTCAGATACAGGACTATCAGTTTGTAATAAAGGTCCATCAAAAGGTTCTGCTAATTCGGCATTATCAATTCTAATCTCATAAATGCCATTGCTAGTTTGTTGAGTTCTAGCTGTAACATTTTGATTGGCACTAATTAAAAGTTGACTATCTCCATCAGTAAGTTCTACGGCATCGATAGTCGTTTTTCCTACAGATAAGGTTGTAGGAATTTTTTCACTACTACCAATAGCGGAGGAAACTCCGGCTCTAGGTACTATAATCAAACCTCTAATTCGACTAAAAGTAGCTAGCCAATCTGAGCTATCTTCACCTACTTTCAGACTAATTCTAGCTTGAGGAGGAGAAGTTGAAGTTTGAGTAAATTCTATCGCGCTGACTCCGTATTGATTAACTGCTACTGCTTGATCGCTCAAATCTTGAGGTAGAATGATACCTTCTAAATCAAAATTAATTGCATCGCGGTCGCGACTTTTTTGAATATCATAGTTTCTATTACCATCAATACCAATAAAAAATCCATTGCGTGTCGCTGTTACATAAGAAGAATCAGTTACAGAGGTAACTTGCCTGGTAGCAGTTGAAGATGTATCCGTTACAGAGGTAACTCTTCTGGTAGCAGTTGAAGAGGTAGAAGCAGGAATTGTGCTTAGGGCAACCGAAGGAACCTCAATTGACTGCCCTTGACTTGATAAACGACTTACCCTAGACAAAGGTTCAATTCTAGGACTAGGAAAATCTACTGTCCATTGCGTGGCAGACAATCCCCGAAATTTAACTTCTTGAGGGTCGATAGTATATCCAGGAGCTAATTCTATTACAATACGAGTAGTGTTTTGATCAAATTGTCCTACACGAAGACTTCTGATTGTTCCACTATATTCTTCTTTAACAGTCTTACTTCCTAGCGAAGTTGAAGGAAGATCGATTACTAAACGACTAGGATTAGCAAGTAACTGTGCTTTTGGTTGGATCGCTTCATCAGTAATAAATACTAAATGATTTTCGTCTGCTTCAAATTCCCAAGACAATAATTTTCCCGCTTTTGCGGGGGAACAAAAGAGGAAAATACTTAAACAACTCAGTGCTAGCCAGTGAAATCTCACAATGTTTGCTCCTCACAGAAAGTATGCAACCGACTCTAAATGGTTTTAATTTTGACCCCGTAGAACTCTATAATATCCGCTCTCTAATCTCGATCAACAGGGACGTAAATATAAAGTTTTAAGTTTCAAGATTATCAAAGAAATATAAAGGTAATCACTTAGGCGAATCACAAGAGGAATTTAATTAATTTCTGATGAACTTCGCCTAATTATGGTGTTATTCTCTAGTTTGATCTACTTTGCCAGAGCGGAGTTAAAATTTTTTCTCAGTTACAGTAGATTGAATTGATATCCTTGGCAAATGGGAAACTAAGTAATTGTTTCAGGTTTGGTTTCCATTTCTTTAAACACCAACCGCAGTAAAGGAGGTGCAATAAAAGTAGTTAAAATAACCATCATAATGATAGCTGCTTCCGTAGATTCCGAAAGAGCTCCACTAGCTGAACCGACACCAGCAAACACAAGTCCTACTTCGCCTCGGGGAATCATTCCTACACCAATAGAGAGTTTATTGAGATCGTTTTGACCAAAAAGAGTAAATCCAGTAATTACTTTACCCAGAATAGCAACCAAAATTAAAAATGTGGCAATAATTAATCCTTCTCGATTACTCTCAACTGCTGGATTAAGCACACTGAGGTCGGTTTTGGCTCCGACACAGACAAAGAAAACTGGTACAAGAATATCAGCTACGGGAATGACTTGTTCTTCTAGCTCTTTTCGTTTTTCGGTTTCTGCTAAAACTAAACCGGCAGCAAAAGCACCTAAAATAGCTTCTAATTGAATGGCTGTGGCGATATAAGACAAGGTAAAAGCAAAAATAAGAGCAGTCAATAAAACTTGACCGCGAGTTTTCATTTCGTCTACCAAGCTGACAAAGTAAGGACTTAAGAAACGACCAATCAAGATAGCACCAATTAAGAACGCACCTGCGCTGATTATGAGGTAGATAATATTGACTATTTGAACTTCCCCAGTTTTGACTAGACTGGCTACTACTGCTAAAACAATAATACCTAAAACATCATCTAGTACGGCAGCACCAATAATAATTTGTCCTTCTTTGGAAGAGAGTTGTCCAAGTTCAGCTAATACTTTAGCGGTAATACCAATACTGGTAGCAGTTAAGGCTGCTCCTGCAAAAATAGCAGGAATTACAGGAACATTAAACAGATACACTAAACCTGCTGTACCTGTTGCAAACGGAGCAACTACTCCTACTACCGCGACTATAGCAGCTTGAGGACCAACACGAATTAATTCTTTAAGGTCTGATTCTAAACCAATTTCAAATAAAAGAATAATTACTCCTAATTCGGCTAACAAAGAAATGACTTCACTTTGAGCAGCAAACACCGATTCTGTAGCTTCGGGAGTTAAACCTGCTGTATTTTGTAAAAAGGTAATAACCAATGAATTGTCAGCCGTAGAACCACTTTCAGGAAATACTAATAAATGAAAAGCTGATACTCCAACTAAGACACCACCTACTAATTCACCTAAAACGGGAGGGAGATTGATTCGAGCGCAAATTTCGCCACCTAATTTACTAGCAAAATAAACTATGACTAAACTGAGTAATACTCCTGCTAAAACTAAGGTACTGTTTGAGGTTTCCGATTCATTGGTTGTCGCTAATAAAGGATTCAGCCAAGATAGTGAGGAAAAAGAATTGAAATTCATCCAACAAAAAAGATTGGTCATGTTTTGGGCATAGAGATCGCTTTATATAATGTATAAGCTTATCGGTTGATCGTGATGATTCGGGTATTAGTTTTATCTAGTTGTTGATGAATACTTGTAACCTGTGTGTTAGAAGAAATCAAGGTTTGACTATGCTAAACCTTAATTTCTACAAGCTTTTTAATGTGTATGTTGCTGTAAAATGTCTACCACTTTTTATATGGTAAAAATTTACCACACATACTAACTTGAACCCGATCGCCTTTGGGGTCTTCTACTTTTTCTACTTCCAAGGTAAAATCAATCGCACTCATAATGCCGTCACCAAATTTTTCGTGAATTACTGCTTTAAGAGGCATTCCATAGACTTGCATGATTTCGTAGAAACGATAAATTAAGGGGTCAGTTGGTATTGTGGGTTCGAGAGAACCTTTTAGGGGAGGTATGGTTAAAGGTTCAGCCATTGATTCTGATAAACCCAACGCAGTAACAATTTTGGTTGCTTCTTCAAGATCAGCACTCGCTTGACGGTAAATGACTGAGGCTATCCAAGTTTCATCTCTGCCGACGATTTTTTCTAAATCTTCAAAAGTAATGCCTTTGGCTTGTTTGGCTGCTAAAAGTTTTTCGGTGATTTTTGATCTCGCCATAACTCAATTCTCCTGCTTAAATTTTATGTATATTACCAGCCACAATCAAAATTTGATCTTGGTTAGTTGTGGCAAAAATATTTAATTTTCAAATTAAAACAATTTTTATTGCTTAAAATTAAGTTTTGTAAAGAAAAGTGTGTTAATATTAAGTAGATAGGAATCATAAAAAACTCGCGATCGCAAAACAATTGCTTAAGACCGCGAGCTAATTTTTAACAAGATATTTTTTGGACTAGTTAGGTCAATGCGGTGGTTAGATAAGCTGGATTTGCTCCAGCATTTTCCACCTTCAAACCGCAACACACAACAGCCAGTGTTAACTTTCCCTATGGGTGGAAGAGTAAATCAGGATGAGCATAGTTAAACATAATCAACCATACTGCTGTTTCCGCTAGCCACAACATGAGAATGACCGGAGCCAAAGAAAGAAATTTTTGCAAACCTTCCATGAAATATTCTCCAAAAAACTTTACTAAGTAAAACTAAATTAGCGGGGGGAGATGGGAATTTCAGAGTCTTTGACAGTTAACTTGCCAGTCGTCCATTCACCAAAAGCAGCTAAGGGCCAAGCAGCAGAAGCAATCATACTTTTGACAGCTAAAGGCACATCAAGTATGACTTCTTTCATCTCGGGTTCTTTATCGTTGCGGATCGCAATTAGATAAGAGCGACCAGCCCAACCAATACAGCCGGTGATATAAAGGAAGAGAACACTAGGAATAAAGAAATCCCCGATGTGAGACCAACGACCATCAACAATTAAATGAGGATAGCCTTCTGGACCGCAAAGAGCCTCTGCATAGACGGCAGCACGTCTTTGACCTGATTGAGGATCGGAGGTAGTGTTAAGAAAGTTTTTCGCTTTTTGCAGATAAGCAGGATTATCAGCACAGCGAGTCAAACCAGCAACTCCGTCTGCGTCTGCTGAAGCAGAAGGAGCAAAATTAAACCACAAGGTAACTACTAAAATTAAAGCAAACAATCGTCGCATGGATTTGTTTCCTTTTATTACACAATACAAAGGTGTTTATACAAAAGCGTCAAGATATCATTGATACTCAGAAGTAATCTTACTCTGACCGATGGGTCGAGTAAAGCTTCCGTGAAGCAAGATAGTCTTTTACAACAACTTATCAAAGGATGGGGACAATTTTAGCAATCGAAACAAGTTGTGACGAAACATCGGTCGCAATTGTAAAGAATCGTCAAGTTTTAAGTAACATTGTGGCTTCTCAAATTCAGTTACATCGCACTTATGGCGGTGTTGTACCAGAATTAGCCTCGCGTCAACATTTGGAAACAATTAATCTTTGTATCACAAAAGCTTTAGTGGAAGCAGATAAAAATTGGCAAGAAATTGATGCGATCGCAGCTACTTGCGCTCCTGGTTTAGTAGGGGCATTATTAGTTGGAGTAACCGCAGCCAAAACTTTGGCGATGTTGTATCAAAAACCTTTTTTAGGAGTACATCATCTTGAAGGTCATATTTATGCTTCTTATTTAAGTGAACCTGATTTACAACCACCTTTTTTGTGTTTGTTAGTTTCTGGCGGTCACACCAGTATTATTTATGTCAAGGATTGTGGTTTATATGAGATGTTGGGATCGACTAGAGATGATGCTGCTGGCGAAGCTTTTGATAAGGTGGCAAGACTACTCAATTTAGGTTATCCAGGTGGTCCTATTATTGATAAGTTAGCTCAACAGGGAAATCCTCAAGCTTTTAAGTTACCAGAAGGCAAAATTTCTTTACCGCAAGGTGGTTATCATCCTTATGATTCTAGTTTTAGTGGCTTAAAAACAGCAGTATTAAGGTTAGTTCAAAAACTTGAATTAGAAGGAGATTTACCTGTGGCAGATCTGGCTGCTAGTTTTCAAGATACTGTGGCTAAAGTATTAACTAAAAGAACAATTAAGTGCGCTCTTGATTATGGTTTAACTAAAATTGCTATTGGTGGTGGTGTGGCAGCTAATAGTGGTTTAAGAAAACAGCTTTTAACTGAGGCTCAAAAACACAATTTACAAGTTTATTTTCCTCCTCTTAAACTATGTACAGATAATGCAGCAATGATTGGTTGTGCAGCTTCGGATCATTTTGCTCATGGACATACTTCTTCTTTAAATTTAGGAGTACAATCTCGTCTAGAAATTACAGAAGTTATGAAATTGTATGACAAGTTAAATTAAATTATCAAAAACAAAAATAAGTTCTTTTTGTGAATAGTTAATTGTTATTAATAACAGAGCAAAAAACTCAAAACTAACTAAACCATCAGGATTGATAGGAGTAAGTAATTTGCAGCAGGAAGATCAAGTTTTTTTAACGGAAGAAGAGGAAGAGGATTTATTTGATTATGCTTACGAAAAACCTGGTAGTTTACCAGGAACTTTAAGTATAGAAGAAGATGCTCAACCACCCGAAATTGTGTTGATTGACTATAATGCTAAATATGCTACTCGAATTAATAATCTTACTCCAGAAGAATGTGCTAGTTATTTAGATACTGAATCAGTTTCTTGGGTTGATGTTTCTGGCTTAGGTAGCGAAGATATTTTAAAACGATTAGGAAAAGTTTTTAAACTTCATCCATTAGTTTTAGAAGATGTAGTTAATGTTCCTCAAAGACCAAAAGTTGAAGATTATCAAGACCAATTAGTAATTATTACTCAAATGGCAGTACCTAAACCAAAAGGAGAAGGTTTTTGGTTAGAACAAGTTAGTTTGATTGTCGGTAAATATTATTTATTAACTGTACAAGAAGAACCAGAAAGAGATTGTTTTCATCCAGTTCGCAGACGAATTAGGCTTAAACAAGGCAATATTAGAACTAAAGGTTCTGACTATTTAGCTTATTCTTTATGGGATGCAATTATTGATGGTTTTTTTCCTATTTTAGAAAGTTATGGTGAAAAGATCGAAAATTTAGAAGATGAAGTATTATTTAATCCTAGTAGTCAAACTTTGGGTAAAATTTATCAAGTTAAACGAGAATTATTAGCTTTGCGACGAGCGATTTGGCCCCAAAGAACAGCAATTAATATTTTAATTAGAGATGGAAGTGCTTTAATTACTGATGATGTTTTAGTTTATTTACGAGATTGTTACGATCATATTATTCAAATTATTGATGTAATCGAAACATATCGGGAACTGGCTTCTAGCTTAACCGATGTTTATCTTTCTGCGGTTAGTAATAAAATGAATGAAGTGATGAAATTACTAACTGTTATTTCTACTATTTTTATTCCTTTAACTTTTATTGTTGGTATTTATGGCATGAATTTCAACACAGAAATTTCTCCTTGGAATATGCCAGAGCTAAATTGGTATTGGGGCTATCCTTTGTGTTGGCTCATCATGCTTGCGATCGCAAGTGGATTAATTTATTTCTTTTGGCGTAAGGGATGGTTTAATAATAGTTCTTATTATAAAGAAGATTAATAGTTAATATTTAATTTATTTTAATTTTAAGTTAGTGTCGATTAAAAAATTTATTCATTTTTTTTCTAATCTCAAAAGCTCCTATAAAAGTTATGGCTATTAAGAAAGGAAATAAAAAATAAACTCCTCGATAAGCAAGTAAAGAACCCAAAACATCTGGAGTAGATATTGATTCTGGTAACAAATATAAAATTACAGTTTCAAATATTCCTAATCCTCCAGGTACATGGCTAATAATTGCTGCCGTAATTGCTAGTAAATAAATACCAAAAAAAGCTAAATACGATAATGAATTATGACTGGGCAGAAGCACATAAAGTACTGCTGTGGCTAATGCCCAGTCTAAAGCAGATACCAAAATTTGAGTTAAAGAAATTGAAAGAGAAGGAAAACTCAAAATTTGATTACGAAAATTTAAAGTTTTTTTACGCCAACAAAAATAAAGATAAACACTTACTATTACTAAAAATAATACTCCTAAAGGACGTACCGTTAAAAAATGAAAATAAAGTAATCTAGGAACTGGAAGTGGTTCAAAAATAAAAGTTATTCCACTTACGGCAAATAATCCTAACCAAAAACTTAAATTAGCAAATCCAAGTACTTGAGCAATTTTTTTAGTTGGTACTTGCCAACAAGAATAATAACGATAACGAATTCCTCCTCCAATTAATAAAGCAAATCCTGTTGTATTACTAATGGCGTAGCTTAAAAAAGCAGTCAGCATGATTTTGACAACGGCTAAAGAAGAGCCAAGATAACAAAAAGCAATAACATCATAAAAAGAAATTACTAAATAGCTAATCATGGTTAAACCTACAGCTATTAATAAGCGACTTCTACTAATTGTTAATAAACTTTTCATAATTTCTTGAGGTGGATGATGTTGCAATTCTTGATGTAAAACCCACCAAGAAAGTATCAACAAAATTCCACTGCAACTGAATAAAATCAATTTGTACCAATGATGGTGTTTCATGCTATCAATCCTTGTTGCAACACTAGTAGTTGATTCAGTTTTGCTTATTGATAATTGTGTAGAGTAAGTTTAGAGTTTAAGCATTTCATAAGTTTATCAGTTGTGATCGTGTTTGGTTGATTACTAAATCGTTATTTCAGACTTTTGGTCTATTCAACCATTTTTGCTTAATGGTATTAATTAGTCTTAGATACACTAAATGATTTTATCCACCTGCTTAACAGAAAGTTATTTCTCTGTATCTAGTAGCTTGAATAATTATTTTTTGATTAGGAAAAAATATTCAACCGATGATTAGACTTTTTAATAAATCAAATTTTTGGTTAAATTGGGGCTTAGTTTTTCCCATAATTATGCTTAATTTAGCCTTATTAATTTTTTGTTTTTATTATTTACAACCAGCTATAACAATTATTATTATTGCTGCTTTGCTGGCTTTTTTATTAAATTATCCAGTCAGAATTGTAACTTCAATTATTTCTAAACGTAGTTATGCAGTAGCAATTGTCTTTATTGTGGCTATTACAATTTTTGTTACTTTAGCAATTACGTTATTTCCGTTAGTACTTCAACAACTAGAAGAATTCACCAAACGTCTTCCTGTGTGGATTGATTCTGGTAGTATTCAATTACAAATCTTTCAAGAATGGGCAATTGCTAAAAATCTGCCAATTAATGTTAGTACTGTTGCTAAGAGACTAGAAGAACATTTAGCTAATGAACTACAATTATTGCCTACACAAATTCTTAATTTTGCCCTAGAAGCATTTGACAGTACAATTGAAATTTTAATAGTTGTTGTTTTAACTTTTTATCTTTTATTATATGGCGATCGCTTTTGGAATGATCTATTTCAAGGATTACCACTAAAAATTAGTCAAGTAATTAAACTCGCTTTGCATCAAAGTTTTCGTAATTATTTTCTGGGACAATTTGCGATCGCAGTTTTAATGGGATTGACTTTAACTACTACTTTTTTACTACTTAAAGTTCCCTTTGGATTGTTATTTGGTTTAAGTATAGGAATTTTAGTTTTAATTCCTTTTGGAGATATTTTAGGAATTATTAGTGTTAGTGTTTTAATCTCTTTAAAAAGTATTTGGTTAGGAGGAGAAGTTTTAATTATCGCTGCGATTATCGATCAAGGAATAGATAATATTCTTGCTCCTAGAATTTTTGGTACGTTAGTTGGTTTAAATCCCGTTTGGATTATTATTTCTCTACTTTTAGGAGCAAAAATTGGTGGATTATTAGGAGTAGTTATAGCAGTACCAATAGCAGGAACAATTAACCTGAGTTTAGATTATTTCAAAAATGAATCAATCAATGTTAATAATTAAATTCTCTTCAAAAATAATGTTCAAATTTTTTGACTAGTCTCAAAACAATTAGAGTCAAAATTCCACCAACCAAACCCATTTGCCATAATCCACAACCAGCAGCAGCACCCAAAGCAGCAGCAACCCAAATAGCAGCAGCAGAAGTCAAACCATGAACTTGATTTTTACCCGTTTGTGGTTGAGTATCTCGCCAAATTTCCCCAGCCCCCAAAAAACCAATACCTGTAGCTACTCCTTGAATTGTACGAGATAAAGCCTCATACTCTTGTTGATTAGGACTAAGCATAATCGGAATTAAAACAAACAAAGCAGCACCTAAACTTACCAACATATGAGTTCTTAATCCGGCTGCTTTATTGCGGATTTCTCTTTCCCAACCGATTAATGCTCCAAAACTAATCGCGCTTACTAACCTAATTGTTATTTCTAACCAATCTTGTGAAAATAACAGCAAATCTATCCAAAAAAAGATTAGGCAACTACTTAATCCTAACTGATTTTGAACCAGACTCAGTTAATTAATCAATGTCAATAAGCACCTTTACGAGCTAAAACGACAGCCACAGTTTGTAAAATCAAATAAATATCATAGAAACAAGACCATTTTTGCTGATATTTTAGATCCATGCTGACAATTTGCTCAAAATCAGTGATACGAGAACGTCCTCTAACTTGCCATTCTCCAGTAATACCAGGTTTAACAGAAAGACGTTGACGATGGGATTCTTGATATTGAATAACTTCATCAGGTGTTGGAGGGCGAGTACCAACTAAACTCATTTCTCCTTTAAGTACGTTCCAAAATTGAGGAAATTCATCTAAACTAGTTCGACGTAACCAACGACCTACACGAGTAATACGAGGATCATTTTCATTTTTAAAAATATGCCCTTTAGCTTGATTAAAAACTAAATGTTTTTGTTGATCGGCATTAACAATCATTGAGCGAAATTTCCAAATCCGAAAAGTTTTCCCATACAAACCACAACGAATTTGACTATAAAAAACAGGACCAGCATCTTCCAATTTTATAGCGATCGCAATAGGAATAGCAATAATAATAGTAATTATTAAACCTATTAAAGCTCCAATAATATCAAGAACTCTTTTAGTTCTACTGATTACAGAAGGATGAATTTCTAAGTTTTGAGGTGAGGTTTTATTTTTATAAGAAATAATTGCTGAATTATCCAAAAAATTCATACTTGTTGATTTGATTAAAGTGATTAATTAAATAATCTTGTTTAATCAGTAATTTTACGCATGATTAGTCAGAAAATGGTCTATTGATAGAGTTAATTCATTGAATCTTTAAAATTTAGTCCTTATTTTTAAAGTTTTTGTATCTTAAATATTGAAAATATTATTTGACGCTTTTGAATTGTTGAGATTCTCATTGTCATTTAATAAAATTTATTTCACTCAAGAACTATTTTCAATGATGTCCTGTCACTACAAGACAAATAGCAAGGCAATTCAATCAAGGCAGGTTATAGTTGAAATACCTTTAACTAGGTTTTTTAATTTATTTTCAAGACATAAAACATCTGTGATTGTTAGATTTGTATCCTGACAGAATTTTGCTGCTTATGGAAAACCAATACAAATACATCGAAGAGCAACCAAAATACCTAGAACACCATGCTGAGCTTGGAGAACTAATTGTATCAGTACCTTTTTTCGCTGGTTTACCAGAAGATAGTCTCCAAAAAATTAATACTCATTTTGTCACTCTTAGCCATCCTCCCAATCAAATCATACTGTTAGAAAACGACTGGGGCGGTTCGGTTTATTTTATTTTAGAAGGTTGGGTAAAAATTCGGACTTATAATTTAGATGGAAAGGAAGTCACTCTAAATATTATTGGTCAGGGTGAAATCTTTGGCGAAATGGCAGCATTAGATAAAATGCCGCGCTCGACAGATGCTATTACTCTAACGCCGACAATTATTGGTAGAATTCCTTCTCAAAAATTTGTAGATTTAATTACTACTGAACCTTTAGCAGGAGTTCGTTTAGCTCAATTGATGGCCAAACGCTTACGTCAAGTCAACCGAAGACTACAACTACGAGAAGCAAACAGTACTTCAAGAGTAGCAGATGCCATTTTATTCCTCGTCGAAGGACAAGGACAAATAGGAGAAACAGGAACAGCGATTCCTAATTTACCTCATCGAGAAATTAGTAGTCTGAGTGGATTAGCTAGGGAAACTGTCACCCGAGTCCTTACTAAATTGGAAAAAAGAGGAATCATTAAAAGAGATGCAGATTTATTAACAATTCCTGATTTACCAGCTTTAGAGAATATGATTCTTTAGATAATTTAGACTAAATCAATATTCTACTAGGTATGACAGTCACTGGCTTATGTCTAATGAAAACCAAGAAAATCAATTGCCTGCATCTACTTCAGATTCTTGGATAGAAGATACTAATTGGGTTGATGGTGATGAGCAAGAGGATTTATTAAAGCAATCATCAGTCGTAAGTTGTCAATTAAAGAAACCAATTAAAAACACGACTAACACTGTGATTATAGTTGAAACTGCCTTTTTAGCTAGTACTGCTAGTTTAATCTGGCTGATTAACTATTATTTCCCTCTTGGCCCTTTACTAAAAATCTTTTTTCCCATCCCCATTGCTTTAATTTGTTTGCGTCGGGGACTCCGCGCTTCGTGGATGGCTGCCTTAGTATCTGGACTGCTTTTATCGGTATTGATGGGTCCTACTCGTAGTATTGTCTTTCTCATGCCTTATGGTTTGATGGGAGTACAATTGGGAGTTTGTTGGAGCAGAAGAGCTAGTTGGGTATTGTCGATTTTGATTGGCTCTTTGATCGGTACTTTTGGTTTATTTTTCCGTTTTTGGCTGTTTTCAGTTTTACTAGGCGAAGATCTTTGGATTTATGTAATTACTCAAATTACTGAATTAACCGATTGGATTTTTCTCAAGCTTGGTTTGCTCGCACAACCAAGTTTTTTTCTGATTCAAATTTTAGCGATCGCAATGATTTTAATCAATAATTTAGTTTATTTGTTCGCTGTTCATCTCGTAGCTTTGATTCTTTTAGACCGTCTCGGTAATCCTATTTCTCGTCCTCCTCAATGGGTACAAGTTCTTTTGGATTACGAAGATTAATAATAAATGATTTATCTTTACACTCAATTACAGCAGGGACAAAGATGGCTTAGAAGATATCAAGGAAAAACTCCTACTTTTGCCTGTATTTTAGGATTTACTGCCACTGGTTTAATTCCTGACATTTCTGCTGCGGGAAACACTCCTCAAGCAAGAGAGTATACAGCGATCGCTGATGCTGAGTTTTTATCTTTAGGAGTAGAACCTAATCCTCGTCAGCCTCTTCCTGATCTAACCGCTGGTAGTTCACCCGTATTTATTTCTCGGGCTGTGATTGAATCTCTTAATTTACCTTACTTTATATTTAATGCTGGCTTACTTCATGCCTTAACAGTAGACCATATTGACCTTGAAGGAATTGCTGCTAATTGTCTTACTTCTGGCAAAGCCATGCCTTTGGAAACAGTAAAACATTTATTTGAGCAGGGTTTAGAGTGGGGCAAGAAATTAGCTCAACAAACAGATTATTTAATTATTGGTGAATGTGTAGTGGGAGGAACGACTACTGCGCTTGCGATACTTACGGGTTTAGGAATAGATGCGGTGGGCAAGATAAATAGTAGTCATGTTCATTGCAATCATGCTCAAAAATGGTCAATTGTAGAAGCAGGACTAAAACAGGGAGGATTTATACCTTTTAGTCAAATCACCACTGATCCCTTGAGTTTAGTAGCTGCTGTAGGAGATCCCATGCAAGTTGTAGCTGCCGGAATGACTATCGCTGCTAGTCAGATTACGGGTGTCATGTTAGCAGGGGGTACTCAAATGCTAGCAGTGTATGCTCTAGCCAAAGCCATTAGCCATTATTTTGATTTAGAAATCAAACTAGAACAAGTAGTAGTAGGTACAACTCGTTGGGTAGTAGAAGACCCAACAGGAGATACAGTAGGATTAGCTCGGATGATTGAAGGAGTCCCACTCTTAGCGACTGGGTTAAACTTTACTACTTCCCGTTATCCCAGCTTTCGCCTTTATGAACAAGGATACGTAAAAGAAGGGGTTGGTGCAGGAGGTTGTGCTATTTCTGCTCACCTCAAACAAGGTTGGACTCCAAGTCAATTATTAACTGCCATAGAAACTCTATTTACCAGTTATCAGAATCTAGGATTGAATTCTGTAAGTTAACAATTGTTCTTCTAAAGCAGCGATACGGTTATAAGCTGCGGTTAATTGTGCTGTGAGTCGACGAATTTGAATATCTGGAGATAATTCTTGTTCTTTAGTGGCAGTAGGATTAGGTTGACTGCGGTCGTCGTCTACTAAAATATCTTTGTGAGCCAAGCTATAATCTCCTGTTTCGTAATGAGAACCAGCAGATTTATTACTTAGTTGAGAAACAGCAGCTAAAGAATAAGCAATTGGTTCAGAATGTTTTTGTTTAGCAGCCATTAATGTGTTGACTTGAGAACTAAGTCGTTCGACCATTTGATGAAGTTGGTCAATTTTTTGATTAATTTCCCTGATTTGTAGTTGTAGAGTGTCCATAAATTTGTGAAGTTGGTTGACTGATCTTTTTTCATGCTAAAAGCAAGCTCAAAGAAATGTGTAACTATTCCTGATTCATTTAATATTTGTTTGCTTAACTTTAATTACAAAAATTTACTTCTTTTTGGCATCAATTAGTTTAAATAATCAAAATTTAAAAACTAATTTGGGTAGATGAATTCAGCTATTGTGAGATAAGCTCCAATTAAAGCCAAAAAATGTAAAATTATCCTTATTTTCTCGATTGATTTTCTATAAAATAAAATTATGCTCGACCGTCGTTCTTTCTTGATTAGTGCAGCAACTTTAACTCTAGGACAATTAGTTTCTGGTTGTAGTCAGAATGCTGGAAATTTAAAAGTATTGTTACTGCAAGGTTCGATTCCACCTCAACTAACCAACGATTTTCGTAAAAATATAAATTTAGAAAAAAAAATTAATTTTCAACCAGAAGTAGAAATCAAAAAAATCTATAATTGGTTAGAAAATTGGCAAAATTCAGGTAAAAATACTCAGAGCTTATTTAGTTGGTTGGCTCAGGAAAATAACCAAAGTAAAATGAGCGCTTTGGTTACTTTAGGAGATACTTGGTTAACCACAGCAATTCAAAAACAATTAATCCAACCTCTCGATCTAACTCAATTAACTGCTTGGAAAAGTTTAGATTCAAGATGGCAAAACCTAGTTAAACGCGATCGCAATGGACAGTTAGCTGAAAATGGTCAAATTTGGGGTGCGCCTTATCGTTGGGGTAATACGATCATTGTTTATCGTCGGGATAAGTTTAAAGATTTAGATTGGCAACCAAAAGATTGGCAAGATCTTTGGCATCAAGATTTACGCGATCGCATT
Organism: Stanieria cyanosphaera PCC 7437; assembly: GCF_000317575.1. Taxonomy (NCBI): domain Bacteria; kingdom Bacillati; phylum Cyanobacteriota; class Cyanophyceae; order Pleurocapsales; family Dermocarpellaceae; genus Stanieria; species Stanieria cyanosphaera. The sequence goes on from NC_019748.1 coordinate 742,988, forward strand.
TCAATTGTTGATCAACCTAGGGAAGTAATTGGTTTAACTTTAAAAAAACTTGGTTATTCTTACAATACTAATGATTTAAACAAAATTCCTAATTTGTCTTCGGAATTAGCAGCACTACATCAACAGATTAAGTTTTATAGTTCTGACCATTATCTTGAGCCTTTAATTATTGGAGATACTTGGTTGGCTGTTGGTTGGTCTACAGATATTTTACCTTTAAGTAAACGTTACTCTAATCTTGGTTTTGTTGTGCCACAATCGGGTACATCTATCTGGGCAGATTTATGGGTACAACCACGATTAGCTGAGAGTAATTTTGGGGAATTATCTCAATGGATTAATTTTTGTTGGCGTCCCTTAGCAGCTAATCAAATTTCTTTATTTACTAATGCAATCTCGCCTGTAACAAACACAATGAAACCTACAGAATTACCTCAAGATTTACTACATAATTCTATTTTTCAAGCTTCTCTGAAAAGTTTTGCTCTTAGTGAATTTATTACTCCTCTATCCAGTCAAGCAAATCAACAATATCAAGAACTTTGGCAAAAAATTCGTCAAGCTTAATTGTTTCATAATTAATTGGGTGAAGGGGACAAAATGTCACAGAAAAATGAAACAGGAATTTTATTATTATCTTTATTAATTACGATTGGTTTAATTGGAGGCGGATGGTGGTGGTTTCAACAACAAGAAAATTTACCATTTAATTCTTCTAACAATACTTCAACAAGTTCAAGTGATGATTTATTAAGTCCAGGCAATCGAGTTTTAATTACTCAAAATGCTACACCAGAAAAACAAGCAGCAACGGCAGCGATCGCAAATAATAATTATGCCGAAGCAATATCTCAGTTAGAAGCTTCTTTGAAAAAACAGCGTAACGATCCAGAAGCTTTAATTTATCTGAATAATGCTCGAATTGGTACTCAAAAAGCTTATACCATTGCTGTGGCTGTCCCAATTGATGCCGAAACCAATGCTGCTCAAGAAATTCTTAGGGGAGTTGCTCAAGCTCAAACCGAAATTAACAATGCGGGTGGTATTAAAAGTGTACCTCTAAAAGTCATTATTTCTAGCGATCGCAATAATCTAGATACGGCTCAACTATTAGCACAAACTTTGGCACAAAATCCTGAAATTTTAGGTGTTGTCGGTCATTTTTCCAGCGATACAACTTTAGCAGCCAGCCAAGTTTATCAAAAGGCTGGTTTAGTGATGATTTCGCCTACTAGCACCTCTGTCGATCTTTCTGGCGTAGGTAATTACATTTTTCGGACTGTCCCAAGCGATCGCTTTGCAGGTAATGCTTTAGCTCAATATTTACTTCAACAATTAAAGCTACAACAAGCTGCGGTTTTTTATAATTCTGCTAGCAGTTATAGTAATTCTCTCAAAAATATTTTTACTACTGATATCTTTGCTCAAGGTGGAGATATCGTTGGGGAATTTGATTTAGGTAGTAATAGTTTTAATGCTGCTGATGCTGTTCGACAAGCACAACAACAGAAAGCGCAAGCTTTAGTTTTACTCGCTAATTCTGCTACTCTCGATCCAGCACTATTAGTTATTCAGGTTAACAATCGTCAGTTACCTTTACTAGGAGGAGATAGTCTTTATAAACCCCAAACTCTCCAAATAGCAGGAAGTAATGCAGTCGATTTAATTTTAGCTGTACCTTGGCATATTTTAGCTGATCCCAATTCTTCCTTTCCGCAAACAGCCACTCGTTTGTGGGGTGGAGAAGTCAACTGGCGTACTGCTTTAGCTTATGATGCTACCCAAGCCTTAATCGCTGGACTTGAGCGCAATCCCACTCGTCAGGGACTGCAACAAGCCTTATCGGCAAAAGATTTTGTAGCTAATGGTGCTTCAGGAAAGATTCGTTTTCTTCCTTCAGGCGATCGCAATCAAGCGGTTCAATTAGTTAAAGTTGTCAAAGGTAACCGCTCTGGTTTTGGTTATGATTTTGTACCGTTACGCTAGAGTTTTAAAAGCTTGCCAGGTCAAAATATCGTTTAATAAAGTTTGATATCCCTGCACATTAGGATGAAGTCCATCATCACCTAATTGAGTTTTAATCCAATGTTCACCTCTAGCCAACCACAGATCGAAAATATCTAAATAAGGAATGTTTCTTTGTTGACAAGCTTGTAAAGTAGCTTCTTTGTAATGGTATTGATCGCTACGATTGTAATACAAACAATCAAAAAAGGGCATTTTTGTCTCATCCACTGGTGTCATTCCAACAAAGAGTACAGGGCAAAGACTTTGGGCTGCATCTAGTAAATGGTTAACTTGTTGCTTAAATTCAAAAAAATCTGTAAATAAACGACCATTTTGTTTACCCAGACGAGGAGAATCATTAGTACCAACCGATAATAAAATCAAATCAGGTGTACGATTACGCAACTCTCCGCGACAGCGAAACTCTTGTTCCAAACGTTGAGTAACTTGAACAACGCGATCGCCTCTAACTCCTAGATTATATAATACATGACCAGAACTATCTGGAGACATCCATTGGCGACGTAACCTTTCTACCCAACCCCCACCAACAAAATCGCCATAACCGTAAATTAGGCTATCTCCTAAAGCAATAATTTTTAAAGGATGTTGTTTTTTAAAAGACAAACTGGAATTACGAGAACTACTTACCGAAGTCAAATGATTAGAATAAACAGCCTGCATAGATAGAGTTAAGATTTATCTCAAATAGTGGTGTTAAAATTTACATTTTTAAACATTAATAACAATATTAATAGCAAATCAGTAGCCAATCATAACTGATGAAGATAAAAATGTCTCACTGAAAGAACATAAATTGATTCAAAGCTTGATGTAACAGGGATTTAACCATCGTCATCTTAGAACTGCTAAACTAGTAATGATGTAGCAAAAGCTACGTCGCCTATATTTGCGTCAATCGTTTGGAGATCAAAAATATCAATGCAAAGACGAAGCTCGTTTGACTCTTCTCAAATCATGTATCGTGCTGATGAATTAATGAATGCAGCTTCTAATCGTTATAAAATTACGGTTCAAGTAGCTAATCGTGCCAAACGTCGTCGCTATGAAGAAATGGATAGTTTAGAAGATCCAATGATGAAACCAGCTATTCGCGCCATCATTGAAATGTCTGATGAACTTACTCAACCAGAGATTATTGGTGATTAATTAAATAAAACAATTTATAACTCTCTATAGCTTTCAACTAATATGATGGTTAAAGCTATAGATTTTTCAAGCAATTGTTTGCTTAAATCTGATGGTATGAAAATCCGAAACTTATTAATTTCTTTTAGTTTGGGACTGTTATTGCCTTTAATAGCAATAGATTTTTCAGCTAATCATAGTTTAACTTTAGTTGTTGCTCAAAATCTTCGTCCAGAAATGGCAGCAGCAGAAGTTTATCAAAGACTCAAACAATTTCCGCCAGCAAATCAATATCTGAGTCAAGAAACAGGAAAAATCGATTCAGATAATACCTTAGTTAGTCGCATCATTCGTTATCATCAATATGTTAAAAGTCGTCCCGTTACTTATCGACTTGATTGGCAATTAACTTTGGCTGATTATCTCGGTGTTAACGAACCCATTTCAGAATCTCGTTATCCAGGTAGTCAAACTTTAACTGTAAATCCTCAACAGAGCGATATCAAAATTATCAAAGATTTAACTCGCACTCAAAGAAATAAATTAATTGAGACTTTGGTTAGTATTTACAATCCTCAAACTCCATCTACTAACAATTCCAATTCTTCACCACCATCGCCTTCTTCTAACTCTGTTTCTCAACCAAGACTTCCTCAACCAGGAGATGCACAATTACTCTTACCCTAGTTGAAGCAATAAAAACTTTAAAAGCCCCGTCCAGACACTCACCTTTGGTAGAGTGCTGGGCTTCTGCCAGATTAGCTAAAAAGCTAGAAACGTATCGGCGACACATCTGTACAAAAGCACGAAGCGTACTGAGCGATCGCGAAAGATCAAAGTAAAAAAATCTAACTGGTAACTGATAACTGATAACTGATAACTGATAACTGAATTAATGGCACGTTTACTTAAAAGTGGTAATGGTTGGCGAATTGGCTGGAATCCCGAAGCCGAAACATATCCAGGATTAGTAGGAAGTGATGATTGGGCAATTGAACTTACTGAAGCCGAATTAAATGATTTTTGTCGTCTTTTGCTTCAATTGGTTGAAACTATGAATCAAATGAAAGCAGAATTGATGGATGAAGAAAAAATTAGTTGTGAAGCAGAAAGCGATTTACTTTGGTTAGAAGTAGATGGTTATCCTCATGCTTATTCTTTACGGTTGATTCTCAATTGCAATCGACGTTGTGAAGGCAATTGGCAGGAAGGAGTTGCTCAAGAATTAGCCGAAGCTGCCAGCCGATTAAATGTATTTTAATTATAAAAACCGATCTAGCTCAGGAACATCAACCCAACTTCTACTTTCATGGGATTGATGAGTTAAATCCATTAATAACTGGGAATAAACGCCTTCTTTCAAAGAAGGAACTAAAGACTCGCTTCGATCAATAGCTTCAACTAAACGATCTATTACTCGAATAAAAGGTGCTAAACGTCCATCAGTAAACACTTGAGGAAAAGCTAATCTTTTGGGAATTTCTACTTCAGTTAAAGCTTTACCCGCAGGCGCAGCTAATAAACGAAAACCATGAACGTAATCTTTAAGATTATCACTACCTAAAACTAATGTTCCTTCTTCACCATATACTTCTACCCAATGTCCTCTACCTGCATAGGTAACCGAACTAATTGCTAACTGACAAGGAGTACCGTCTGCCAATTCCAACATAATTAAACAAGTGTCGTCGGCATCTACAGGTTTTAATTCGCCTTCTGCTTGAGGATCAGGGCGTTTGGGAATGGCACAGGATAAATAACCAGATAATCGTTTAACCGAGCCAAATAACCAGCTAATATAATCAAAAGCGTGAGAACCAACCGCACCTAAAGCACCACCACCCATATCTTTACGAGAATACCAGTTCCAAGGGCGATCGCGATCAGCACGACTAGTAACTAACCAATCGATTTTGATTAATCTTTTCTTGCCTACATATCCCTGTTGTAGATGTTCTGCTAATAATTGCCAAGCAGGAATAAAACGAAATTCAAAATCTGCGATCGCGACTACTTTTTTTTGGGCAGCTAGATGATATAGTTCCTTAATTTCTGTTGCATTCATGCCCATCGGTTTTTCTAGCAGAAGATGTTTCCCTGCTTCGATTACTTGTTTTGCCATCTCGTAATGTAAAAATGGCGGTGTGGAAATACTAACTACATCTACTTCTGGTAAAGCGAGAATTTTATCTAATTGATTGTAAGCATAAAGAATATTGTGAGTATCTGCGGTCGCTTTAGCTTTACCCAAGTCGCGATGATAAACTGCTACTACTTCGGTACGGGAATGATGTTGAAAACCTGGCAGATGAATTTTTTGCCCGAAACCAGTGCCAACAATAGCTACGCCGATTTTTTTAGCCGAATTCATAGAATTTGTAATAGTTGATCAACATTTTGCCTTGTTTATTTTAAGGAATTTTGAAGCAGCATGAAAATAAAACCTCTTTAGTAACTATCAATAACTGCTTTAAAATGGTACAAAAATACTATATAATAGAGAAGTAGAACTTAAGCAGCAATTTCCATTTAATCAAGAAGTGGAATTAGCTTGAACTTATAGAAACTTTTCAAACAAATATTGGTTTTAGTTATGAAAAAACATTATTTACTTCATCTCAATCCCCACGCCTCTCATGAATGGGATCGATGTGTCTTAAGAAATCCTCTAACAGGAGAACGTCCCGATTTAGTCGAAGAGATTTCTCAAGCGGTCGCAAAAGGAGCAGGTTCTTATTTAATTAGTGTTTCGATAGATGTCGAAGTATTAGAACAAGTACCTCTAAGTTCAAATTCACTCAAAACTAAAGAAATCTCACCTACCAAAACTACAATTACAACGGTAGAATCAACACGATTACTTGCATCTTAAAGCAAATCATTGCACAACAAAAAACTCCCTTAATTGGGAGTCTGAATTAAATAGCCTTGTTAAAATAAATCCTAATGAGGATTATTCTTCGTCAGAAGTAAGAATTTGTGGGACACGAAAATAATCACCTTCTTGTTCGGGTGCAGCTTTTAATAAAGCATCTTTATCAGTAAAAGGTTTTAATTGATCGGGGCGAGTAATATTACTCAATTCTATAGCTCTTGTAGTTGGGGCAACATTTTCTGTATCAAGCTCACTCAACTGTTCAAAATAATCCAAAATACTATTAAGTTGAGTTGTAAATTGTTCTTCTTCTGCCGAAGAAATTTCTAAACGTGCTAAGTGAGCAACTTTTCTAACTTGTTCGCGATCGATCATGTTGAATTAATTAAATTTAAAAATATACATCCATTTCTGAACGTCCAGTAATTTTAAGCCAGTTTTGAGCTTCCATATAATTATTGGGAGCAATACGAATTGCTTGTTTCCAGAATTCAGCAGCTTTATCAAATAAAAACTCTGCCTTTTCATCTTGACCAGCTTCTTTAGCTTTTTCACCCTGATAATGATAAATTACAGCAACATTATTCAAAGCTTGAGGCATTTTCGGATTCAGATCGATTGCCTCATTATAATAGTCTAATGCTTTGTCCATATCGCCATTACTAGCATAGATCAACCCCATATTATAAAGAATATAGCTGCGATCGTTAGAATCCTCTTCTAATTTGAGAGCTTCTTCGTAGTTTTCTAAGGCTTCTGCATATTCACCATCAGCTTGAGCCGACATACCATCACGATAGTAGGCAAAAGCTTCCTTAGCTTGTTTATTCGTTGGTAAAACTTTCAAAATCAAATCTGCCATGACAGTGAAAGATTTATCAATAAAATTATCGTTTCTTTGAGTACGTGGCATAGTAATTTTTTAGATGCAATGATTATGTTTCGATCCTACCGTTTTGAGTCACGATTAGATAGATCAGGGATTGAGCAACAGGGTGATTTGATAAACGGAACTAAGTTCGCTATCCTTCACCGTCAATGTTACATTTTTTTGAATTAAAAATTCACCTCACAAGTTAAATCTCCTGCTTTTTGCGAAAAACGAAGATTTTCTTCATAATCAACAGGACAATCAATTACGGCTGGTACATCTTGAGCTAGTGCTTCTTTAAGAGTTGGAATTAAATCGGCTGCTGACTCAACGCGATAACCTTTTAAACCCATACTTTCAGCAAATTTAACAAAATCAGGATTGGTAAAATCAACAAAAGAGGAACGACCAAATTGATTAAGTTGTTTCCACTCAATTAAACCATAACCATTGTCATTAAAAATTAGAGTCACAAAAGGTGTTTTGACCCTCAAAGCAGTTTCTAATTCTTGACAGTTCATCATAAAACCGCCGTCTCCAGTCACTGCTACAACTTTTTTATCAGGATGAACTAATTTAGCTGCGATCGCGCCAGGAATGGCAATTCCCATGGCAGCAAAACCATTAGAAATGATACAAGTATTAGGGCGATCGCAATGATAATGACGTGCCATCCACATTTTATGCGCTCCTACGTCAGAAATTACGATGTCTTCTGGTCCCATTACCTGACGCAAATCGTAAATAATCTTTTGGGGTTTAACGGGAAAACCTTCATCAAAAGCATAATATTCATAATCCTCTTTAATCTGCGTTCTTAAGCGAGCGATTTTAGGGGTAGTTTTACCCTGACGGTCTGTTCGTTTGATAATATCGACTAGAGAATCCGAAATATCTCCCAACACTTCCACAATGGGAATATAACTACTATCAATTTCTGCGGGAGTCATACTGATGTGAATAATCGGGATATTACCCTCAGGATTCCATTTTTTCGGGGAATATTCAATTAAATCGTAACCAATAGCAATTACTAGATCTGTTTCATCAAAGGCACAACTAATCAAATCACGTTGTTGCAAACCAACTGTCCACAAAGCTAACGGGTGAGTGTATGGAATAGCTCCTTTTCCCATAAAAGTATTAGCCACAGGAATATTTAACTGGGTAGCAAATTCACTTAAAGTTTCACTACCATTTGAGCGAATTACTCCATTTCCTGCTAAGATTAGCGGATTTTTGGCTTTAGAAATAGCTGCTGCTGCTGCATTAATACTGCGGTAGGAAGCATAGGTTTTTTCTTGAGCGTCTTTTTTTAAGGGTTTACCAGTTACTGGCATAGCAGCAATATTTTCTGGTAAATCAATATGCGCTGCTCCTGGTTTTTCACTTTGAGCTACTTTAAAAGCTTTGCGAATAATTTCTGGAGTATTGGTAGGACGAACAATTTGCTTATTCCATTTAGTTACAGGAGCAAACATGGCTACTAAATCTAAATATTGATGAGATTCAATATGCATTCTGTCAGTGCCTACTTGTCCCGTAATAGCAACTAAAGGCGCACCATCGAGATTAGCATCAGCTACTCCTGTCATCAAATTAGTCGCACCAGGGCCTAACGTAGAAAGACAAACCCCTGCTTTACCCGTCAAACGACCATACACATCTGCCATAAAAGCTGCACCTTGTTCATGACGAGTAGTCACAAACTGAATCGAAGAACCTCTAAGAGCTTCTAAAATATGAAGATTTTCTTCTCCTGGTAACCCGAAAACGTATTCTACTTCTTCATTTTCCAAACATTGAACCAGCAACTCGGCAGTATTAAGTTCGCCCATGACCCCTTCCAATACTCTAACTTCACAAAATTTTGTCTTGATGAAGTCGAAGCAAACTCAGTAATTATTCTGTAAGAGAAAACTCGACCTCAAAAAAGCCCTTCAAATTTAGCATAGCTGAGATAAGTCTTATCCAACCACATGAGTTCAAAGCTGAGATTCAAACTAATTAGCGATCGCCAATTGTAGTTAGTTCTCTCCCGCCAAAAATCGCCTCAAAGTGTCGATAGAACTTAAATTCCAGCAAATTATAGAAGGGATCTTCTAAAAAGAAGGTGCGATGTTCGGTTAACTCTCCAGGAAAACGTAGTTTAGGTGATTGAGCCAAATTTAATTGTTGATTACGTGCTTTTTCTAGTAAATTTTCCCATTCTGATTCTGTGGGAAAAATTAAACCAAAATGCCTAGGATAAATACTTTTTTGTGGTTGAAGTGGTTCTAAGCTCATGTGAGCAACTACTTGATGACCATAAAAGTTAAAAATGATTGCAGTTGAATTTTCTCGACCGATCTGACAACCTAAACCTTGAGCATAAAATTCTTTGGCTTTAGCTAAATCGTTAATGGGAATAGCTAAATGAAAAATAATTTGATTATTGATCATAACTTTAATCTCCTTTTTCTCAAAATTGTAGAAAATACTAATCCATCGAGCTAAAAAATATTTTTTAGTTCTGGCAGTTGCAACGCTTATTATGACTAGGTTTGCTCGAAATAACTTAGATAGAATTTAGTCAATAAGCAAGTAGAATACGTAGAGGCGTAAATTTAAGTTAAGAGAAAAATAAACATGAAGCAGCGTGGAGTGACAGTTTGGTTTACAGGATTTAGTGGTGCAGGTAAAACTACGATCACCAATGCTTTAGTCGAAGAACTAAAAAATCAACAATTTGACATCGAAGTTTTAGATGGCGATATTATTAGAGAGAACCTTACTAAAGATTTAGGTTTTTCTAAAGAAGACCGAGATACTAATATTCGTCGCATTGGTTTTGTAGCTCAACTGTTGACTCGTCATGGAGTAATAGTTTTAGTACCAGTTATTTCTCCTTATCGTGCGCTCCGAGAAGAAATGAGAAAAAAAATTGGTGATTTTGTCGAAGTATTTGTTAATGCACCTTTAGCAGTTTGCGAAGACAGGGACGTTAAAGGATTATACAAAAAAGCCAGAGCAGGAGAAATTAAACAGTTTACTGGAATCGATGACCCTTATGAACCTCCCCTTAATCCTGACATTGAGTGTCGTACTGATAAAGAAGATGTAGCTGAATGTGTTGCTAAAGTGATGAATAAATTACAAGAATTAGGTTATATCGCTTAAAAATATTTGAAGTTATATTCAAATACAATTCTGACTAGGTATCAAACAAGATCTAATTAGTTTTTTAGATGTTATTTGTAATTTGCCTGGTCTTATTTTTGGGAGTTTCTGGCTCTATAACTACTTTACTATAATTGTAGCGGTCGCATTTTTCTTTGATGATAAAAATCTTTTGATTTCAACAATTATTTGGACTTGTTATTAGACCGAGGAAGCATCCGCTACAATACATTTAGACTAATTGGACTAAATTGAATAACTTGACGAACATACCGAACGGCAAATACTTACCGAACAGCGATGTTGAAAGCCCAGTGTCTTTAGTTATCTTTAGACCTGGGATGAAAACGAGCGCATTGTTCAGATTAGACACTTTTAAGTGTCCTGACTTCATTGTATTATTGCATTAGAAGGAGGTGAAGCTAATGTATGGCTGCCAGCAAGTGCTACTAAAGCCAAATAAAGAATTATCGGCTATTTTAGAGTTTCTTTGCCGACAAGCACATAGTTTAACCAACATGGGCATCTACTATGCACGTCAACTCTACCTTAAAACCAAACGTTACGTTGGCAAGTACGACCTGGAAAAGCTGTACAAAAACAATATCCACTACAAGGTTTTCCATTCTCAAGCAGCACAGCAAATACTTCGGTCGGTATATGAGTCTTTCTTCTCGTATAAGAAATTAGTTAAAGCCTACAAAGAAGGCAAGTTAGAAGATAGACCAAGACTTCCAAAATACCGCAAGAAAGGAGGTCTGGCACTAGTATCTTATCCTGGTCAAGCACTGAAATTAAAAGACGGAAGTATCCGAGTACCATTAGGCAAGCAGGTTAAATGCTGGTTCGAACTAGATAGTTTTCAACTACCAATGCCGAGCAACATTAATTTAGCTGATGTTAAAGAACTTAGAATACTGCCGAGAAACAAGTGTTTTTATGCGGAATTTGTATACAAAAAAGAAATACAAACTTTGGAAGTAGATAAGCAAAATGTACTCGGTATTGACCCAGGACTAAACAATTGGTTAACTTGTGTTTCTAACATCGGAACTAGTTTTATTATCGACGGCAAGCATATTAAATCGATGAATCGTTGGTATAACAAGCAAGTTTCAACTCTTAAAGAAGGTAAACCACAAGGTTTTTGGAGTAATAAATTAGCTGCTATCACCGAAAAGAGAAACAGACAAATTAAAGACGGGATTAATAAAGCTGCTCTTATTGTAATGAATCATTGTTTGGAAAACAGAATTGGTACGATTGTTTTTGGTTGGAATAAAAGGAACAAAAAAGAAATTGAACTTGGTAAGAAAAATAACTCTGAATTTGTTCCAATTCCAACTGCAAGACTGAAAGATAGAATCGAACAACTTTGTTTAGAATATGGGATTCAATTTGTTGAAACTGAAGAATCTTATACCTCAAAAGCTTCATTTTTAGATGGTGATACTCTTCCGATTTATGGTGAAAAACCCAAGTGTGAAAACTGGAAACCATCAGGAAAAAGAACGAAACGTGGTTTATATCGAACTGCGAATAATTGGTATATTAATGCGGATGCACAATCGGCTGGAAACATCATCCGCAAAGTAAGCATAACACTGGGCATAGACCTAAGTGGAGTGTGTAGGGCGACTTTGACTTCGCCCCACAGGATAAAACTGTGGTCAGCTAATAAGGAAACAACGCGAAGCAATGTGGCTTTAGCCCGTTGCGAAGCTACCTCATTAGAATCCCCTAGCGAAGCGGTGCTTGATTCTGGGGGAGCAGTCAATAGCGATAACTGATGATTAAATATGCCAGAAATAAAGTTTCTAATTGAATGGCCCGATGGTTCTCGACAAACTTGTTATTCTCCTTCTTTAGTAGTAAAAAAATATTTTACTCCTGGAGAAGAATATGACTTAGAAGATTTTTTGAATAGGTCAGAAACAGCATTACAAACAGCAAGCGATCGCTTTTTTGAAGCTTATGGATTTTCTTGTAGTAGAGCCTGGGGACAATTTCAGGATATTAAGACTCAAGCTGCTCAATACAAAAATCTTGATAACCCAAAAGTACGTTTTTTACAATTTCAGGAAGCTCAAAATTAGTTGAAATTAGCAGCTGATACCGTTTATCAAAAATTGCTAGATCAATAACAAACCTGAAATAACGTCAAGAATTCGTCTCAACTAAATCTCCAAGTACTTTTGAGAATTGGTATAATATTTGAAGCGACCGCTTTGCTGCTACGTTCGGTAGTCGTTTTTTTACCACAGCAATATTTTTTTCAAAATTAGCTTTGTCGGCACGCTACACGATGGGACTCGAGAGCTAAGTTTAAAAGGCAAAAGAATAACCAGCTACTAAACGTAACTCATTGGAATCACCTGATTCTCCTGCAATATCTCCCTGTATCCCCAAATCAAGAACACTTTGATAACCAATTTGTTGACGCATACCTACGCCTAAAGAGACTACTGCACCGTCATTTTCCTCTTCACTAGCTTTTACTCCCACTTCAGCTAAAAAAGTACGGGTAAAGGTTTTGGGATAGCCTATGGGTCGAGAATAACCCAAGATTACCCCAGGCACAAAAGATCTTTCTTCATCTTCAGTAGCAGTAGCAAAATTAGCATCTAAGTTGAGGTGTAAGCGGTTGGATTGTCCGACGGTTTTACTAGCAATACCTCTGAGGCGAAAATCTACCCCCTCAGAATCATTCCCTGTAGGAAAAGCCACATCACCCCGTAGGGCAAAAGCTGGAGTATTATTATATTCGCGATTGAAGTTATGCAGTACTCCTATAGATAAATCCCCGATATTAAATTCTGTCTCGTCATTATCTGATTCAATACTGGGATCTATGCCAATATTGAAATGTGTGTTAGGTGCAAAACCATAAAGATATTCGATTTCAAATTCACCCCCAACAGATTTTCCTTCAGGAATAATTAATGCTGCACCTAAATCTAGAGCTTGTTCACGAAAACCAATTGATTCAGCGTCATCAAAATTGAGGGGACGATTCGCATCAAGATTATTATGATCTGATGCCATAGCGCGATCGCTATAAATTAAAGTAAAAGCGACTACCGAAGGTAGCAGCAAAGCGATCGCACCTAGCTTGGCTAGGGAATAAAATTGTAATCTTTGCATTTAGGTTAGATTGTTTTAATAACTAATGGTTATGCTTGGTATGGTCTTCTTCTGGCTCGCTCATGTTGGGATTATTTTCTCTGCGATCTATCTCAGAATTATTCTCCTGGTTCATTTGTTGGTGCATGATGTGGGGATTGTTTTGCCTATGATTAAGATGCTCGTATCCTTCAATATCTCCCATCCAGCCCATTCCTGGCATTCCCGCCATAAAACGGTGGTCGTGTAGCTTGTCATCACCGTAGGTTTTTCCTGCTTCCATTCCTTCGTGATTGGAAGCCATTACTAACCAAATTGCTCGTTGAATTTGTTCTTCTTGCTGTTTCTCGCTCATCCATTCCGAAGCTAAGGCATCGTTCACCATGTCGTGCAGCATATGAAGGTTGTCAAAGGTATTGGCAATTTTGGGGAAACGGGCAGCAAAACGGGGGCTAACCTCTGCAAACATGGGCATAAAAGGGCGATCTGTACGATAAAGTTCTACTTCGTGATACTGTTTACCCATTTGCTCGTAAGCTTGTTGTTGTTCCTCTAAAGTTTTGCCATAGAGTAAGTCATACATCGAACCCTGTAACCAGTGGTAGCCCCAAAACAATCCATTAACTTTGGGATATTTGTCGCGAAAGGCTTTCGAGTAGGGCTGGGAATCAAGATAACCCATATTCATTGGTAACCCAGTAATGGCATAGGGTACGTTATCGAGATAAAACTGATACAAAGCTTCAATCTCCGCTTCTTTTTCTGCTTCAGTTAGTTCCGTACTTGCCAGCACGTCTACTGTTTGGGCATGAAGAATATGCGCCCATTCAAATACTTGTTCTAATACTCCATACTTGCGTCCAAAGGTAGGAGAAATATTGGCTTCATCGGGCATAAAACGGGGAGGATTTTTTAAAACTTGATTGATCTTCTCAAAAGTTTTGGTTTCCAATTGATCAGCTTTCCCTGTAATCAAATCCTCATAAGCAAAAGCATGACCGACAGCCACTGCGTTTAAATCTAAAGCAAGAGGACGAACGTTATAGATATCATCATTATATTTACCACGTTTGCGATAAATATGGTTTTTGTCTTTATTATTCATCCATTTTGGTAAATTTTGTGGCACAGGAGGTAATTCTTTTACTTCTTCTGTTGTCATCTGATGATGATGTTCTGATTGAGCGATCGCTGGTGGTAATCCTATAGCGATGAAAGAGAACATGACCGTACTAGCGGTAATTTTTGAAACTAGATTATTAAACATATCCAAAATAAACAGGCTATTTTTGAGATTGATTTTGAGTATTACATTGATGGTTTTGCTGATTTGCCGAATTAGTTGTCGAAGGTTGGCGATGTGGACTATGACACTTAGTTGTATGCTGTTGATTAGAGGGCTGGTTATTAGTAGTAGTTTGTTGTTGTTGATCATTATTTTGTACTTGGGCAGCAGACATAGATGCGATCTGTAGAGTAATTGCTATTCCTAAAACAAAAATCGATGCGGTTCGTTTATTTTTCATAAATAAATCACCTCCAAGAGTTCATATATCTATTTATTGATAGTTCTAAAAAATGAAATCAGAATGAAATTTGATGCGATTAATTGGATGAGAAATTAAAATCTACAATTTTCTTTCTTCTAACTTGCTTCAAGATTGTATGTAGCCGTCAAAAGTCTAATGTAAAGACACACTGGAAATTAAAGGACAGACTTCTTGAGAATTAGATTCGGGATAGGGATTATTTGTCCAAGCAGTTCGATACTCTTCCAATTCGGCTTTAAATAAAGTCATCTGCTTAATCTGAATTTCTAATTGCTCGATCTTCTGATTCAGTAAGCTTTTTACCAGACTGCAAGGTTGTTCTCCGCGATCTCTAACATCAAGAAATTGTTTGATTTCTTCTAAAGTAAATCCCAAAGCCTGAGCTTTTTTAATGAATTTTACTTGAGAACTGGCATCTTGACTGTAATAGCGATAACCATTGTCTCCCCGTAAGGAAGGGAGTAAAAGCCCTAAATCGCTGTAATAACGCAAAGTTCCCACTGCAATACCTGTTTGTTTGGCTAATTCACCAATTTTTAAAAAATTTATTTGATTCATAATTACTTTGCCACTTATTCTCGCTACTCCTTAAGTTTAGACTCTCTAGTATACTAGAGAGTCAAGGTAGGGATAGTCCAGAATATAGGTTGTATTTCTCTATCTACTTGCATCTTGCAACTGAACGATCGCGTTGGGTTCGGCTTCTTTTATTTTTACCGATTCAGCTTCTCCTGTAGTCGCAGAAAAAATAAGTGCTGCGCCCATAATTGTCATAATCGCATTCTCGGTAAAGCTGACAATTCCTAAAGGTGCTTTAGAATTTCCCCCAACACAGGCACAGTTGAGGGCTAGCTTGTCAATATAAACGGCTTTAAATACCGATATGCCACCACTAATACCAATAAATAGAGAAGTTATTCCTGTAGCTAATGGGGCGATACCCGAGAGAAAACCCAATCCTATCGCCAATTCTGCAAAAGGATATATTTTGGCATAGGGTTTAATTCTTTTAGTGATAAGGTCGTATTTGGTAAAACTTTCGGCAAAAGATTCAATATCCATTAGCTTAAGTGAAGCCAGTAGAGACAGAGAAAAACCCATAAATCCCGTAAGCCCCATTGTAGTAGCCAAAGCCATCAACCCCGCGGTAGAGAAGATGGCAATCACGGGAGTATAAGAATATTCTGCACCTTCTGCTTCCACATCCAGCTTTTCCGCTAGATCGGTATAACCGCCAATTCTTTCCTCACCAAAGAAAATCTGCGGTGTAGTTTGTACCTTGTATTTGGCTTTAAAAGCTTCGGTTTCTTCTTGCGATTTTAGTTTATGATCTTCAAATTCGATTCCTTTTTCTCTTAGCAAATTAACTGCTTTTAATCCCCAAGGACATTCGTGTTCTGGGGTAGACATCCGATATACTCTTACTTTTTCTAAAGTGGCACTATTCATACTATTTGACTATTCAATGTTGTTTAGATTGGAGTTAAATTAAGTTTAGACTCTACAGTTAACTAGAAAGTCAAGTGCCTATTGTTTGGTTTTTGAAATTAATTACTGACGTTTTTTCTTCTCTGCAATTGTCATTTTCTGGTCATATTAGTTTTCAACACTTTGAAATAGCAGGATTTTAAAGCGATTAAGCTATCAATTATTACGCGATCGTTTCCTGATATTGCGCTAAACGCACCTATAGTTTATGCAGAGTAAAAGTGAAAAGCAAACAATTATCTAAGTCAACTCTGTTCTCAACCAAATCTAAGTCAGCATTGAATTTTGTTGATGTTGTAGCTCTTATTGTTGGAGTTGTCATTGGTGCTGGTATTTTTGAGACACCTGCTCTGGTTGCTGCCAACACCGGGAGTAAAGAGCTTTTGCTGTTGACTTGGGTGTTGGGAGGAGCAATGTCGTTAATTGGTGCGATTTGTTATGCAGAATTAGCAACAACCTATCCTCATCCAGGAGGCAATTATTATTATCTCAAACGTGCCTTTGGTAAACCAACCGCTTTTCTCTTTGCCTGGGGACGCATGACAGTAATTCAAACTGGTTCGCTTACTCTGTTGGCGTTTGTGTTTGGTGATTATGCTTCCCAGTTATTTCGTCTTGGTGACTATTCTGCTTCTGTTTACGCTGCTCTTGCCATTGGCATTTTGACCATTTTAAATCTGATCGGCATTCGCCAAGGAAAATGGACTCAAAATTGGTTAACCGCAGCTAAAGTATTAGGATTGTTATTAGTTGTCATAGTTGGTTTACTATTTGCTGCGCCTGCTACTTCTGTAGAGCAAACTGAGCCTGAATTTTCCCAAAATCTAGGCATGGCAATGATTTTTGTTCTGTTATCCTATGGTGGCTGGAATGAAGCCGTATATATCTCTGCCGAATTAGAAAATCTTAAGCGGAATATGGTGCGATCGCTTTTGTGGAGTATTGGTGTCATTACCGCGATTTATTTGGCGATTAATTTGGCATACGTACAAGGATTGGGATTAGAAACAATGGCAGTTTCCGAAGCAGTAGCCACTCAGCTAATGAGTCGTGCAGTTGGCACACCAGGTGCTTGGTTAATCAGTTTATTAATTGCTATTTGTACTTTGGGTGCGATCAATGCCACGATTTTTACTGGTGCTAGAACTAACTATGCTTTAGGAAAAGATTTTGCGGTGTTGAGTTGGCTTGGACATTGGCATCGTAAGACTCAATCACCACCACCTGCTTTATTGATTCAGTCAGGAATTGCACTTTTTTTAGTTTTGTTGGGGACACTGACACGCAGGGGTTTTGAAACAATGGTAGATTACACTGCCCCAGCTTTTTGGTTCTTTTTTCTTCTGACAAGTTTGTCTTTATTGGTGTTGCGATTCAAAGAACCAGAAGTACCAAAACCTTTTCAAGTCCCATTTTATCCTTTAACACCGATTCTTTTTTGTTTGATCTGCGCCTACTTACTTTATTCGAGTCTAGTTTACACAGGCATTGGCGCACTTGTCGGCGTAGCAGTAGTAATTGCTGGGATTCCGCTGTTGCTATGGTCACGTCGGCAGAAAACTTGAATTTAAAATCAAAAGGAAAATATCATGAATTTAAGTAGAAAAATTGGATTTTTACTTACGAGTCTCAGTCTTAGTAGTTTAGTTGTAGTTGGATGTACTCAAGAACGCAACTTTAGCGAGACTTCTCCTCAAACTCAACCACCTTCAACCCCAGTCCAAAACCGACCGAGTACCAATGTACCTGACGTACCTTACGTACCTACACCTGAAAACGTTGTTAATCAAATGCTGGAATTGGCAAATGTATCGGGTGATGATGTTCTTTATGATCTTGGTAGTGGAGATGGTCGAATTCCCATTACCGCAGCGCAGAAATATGGAACTCGTGGGACTGGTGTAGAGATCAATCCAGAACTAGTACAACGTAGTCGAGAAAACGCAGAAGCAGCAGGTGTTGACGATCAAGTGGAGTTTTTGCAACAAGATTTATTCCAGACAGATTTAAGTGATGCTACAGTAGTCACTCTTTATTTACTACCAGATGTTAACCTCGAACTTCGTTCTAAATTACTGCGAGAACTTCAACCAGGTACACGAGTTGTTTCTCACGACTTTGATATGGGAGAATGGCAACCAGAACAAGTAATTAGAGTACAAAGTGGAGCTAGGCAACATACCATTTATTACTGGGTTGTTCCCGAAGAAATTCCTGAAAATCTTACCTAATAACAGCTATGAAACGTTTGTTAATGAGTAGTCCTGTAGCAGTGGCAGCCTTCTGGATTGCAATTTATATTGTTATCACTCTTTTACCACTGCTTGTACTTCTGTTCTATTTCCCTCCAGAAGGAAGAGGATTTTGGGTTGAGTTTTCGGTGGCTTTAGGTTTTATCGGCTTGGCGATGATGGCTCTTCAGTTCGCATTAACAGCCCGAATTAATCGCATTGAAGCTTCTTATGGAGTTGATATCATTCTTCAGTTTCATCGCTATATTTCTTTAGTAGCTTTTTGTCTGATTCTGATTCATCCTCTAATTTTATTTGTTACCGAACCTGAGACACTACAATTATTAAACTTTCCCCAAGCACCTTGGCGTGCTAGATACGCTGTCATTGCTACTTTGGCACTAATTATCTTAGTTGTTACCTCAGTTTGGCGCAAACGTTTCAACATTCCCTACGAATTCTGGCGCACTTCTCACGGGATTTTAGCCGTTACCGCAGTCACTTTGGGTTTGGCTCATGCTTTGGGAGTCAGTTACTACCTAAGCTTTTTCTGGAAAACGATTCTTTGGAGCGCGATCGCTATAATTGCTTTGTTACTACTAATTTATGTCCGTGTAATTAAACCCTGGTTCATGGTCAAAAAGGCTTATTTAGTAGAAGAAGTAATTCCTCAACGAGGTGATGTCTGGACATTGGCACTGCGATCGCGAGGACATGAGGGAATGCATTTTCAACCAGGTCAATTTGCTTGGATTACTTTAGCTATTTCTCCGTTTCGGATGCGTGAACATCCCTTTTCCATGTCTTCTAGTGCAGTCAATCCCGAACGTCTAGAATTTAGTATCAAAGCTTTGGGAGATTTTACTAATCACATCAAAGATGTCAAACCAGGTACAAAAGCTTACTTGGATGGTCCTTACGGTGTATTCACGACTGACCGTTATTGGGATTCGGCTGGATTTGTTCTCATTGCTGGTGGAATTGGGATTACGCCGATGATGAGTATGTTGGTTACTGCTGCCGAACGTCAAGATGATCGTTCCTTTTTATTGATTTATGCCAGTAAAAGATGGGAAGACATCACTTTTCGTGAAGAATTAGAAGCTTTGAAGGATAAAATCGACCTTACTATCATTCACGTTTTACGAGAACCACCAGAAGACTGGACTGGAGAAACTGGTTACGTCAATCGAGAATTGCTTGAGAAATACATTCCTATTCATCGTGGTAGCCGTCACTATTTCATTTGTGCTGCTCCAGTGATGATGGATCAAGTGGAAAGTGATTTACATAGTCTGGACGTCCCTGTGACCAACGTTCACATGGAACATTTTAATTTAGTTTAATTCAACAACGGAGATTTATGCGCTACAGCATTATGCTTCAAATAGTAGGAATTATTACCTTTACCCTAGTCAGTACGGCTGCCTTATTTGCCTGGTTACAAAACCGCGACATTTCCCAACCAGAAACTTTAGGCTCGTTTCATTCTAAAGAAAAATTACAAGGAGAAGTAAGCAGTGATCAGTGATCAGTTAACAATTAACAATTAACTATTTAGTACAAGAAGATGTTGTTTAAAAATGATTTGTGTCAGGATGCCTGGCAACAACTAAAAAATTCGATTGTTTATTATCAAGGTCGTCCTATTGGTACTGTAGCTGCTCAGGATTCTTCGATGGAAGAACTGAATTATGACCAGTGCTTTATTCGAGATTTTGTTCCTTCTGCCTTAGCCTTTTTGATTGCGGGCGATACAGAAATTGTCCACAATTTTTTGCAAGAAACTTTAACTCTCCAGAGTCACGAACCACAAATGGACTCGTTCAAACCAGGTCCAGGATTGATGCCTGCTAGTTTTAAAGTAGAAACCAAAGATGGTCAAGAATATCTCACTGCTGATTTTGGTGAAAGTGCGATCGCAAGAGTTCCTCCTGTTGATTCTTGTTTATGGTGGATTTTGCTGCTAAGAGCTTATGTCAAAGCGACAGGGGATGTATCACTAGCTCAACAAAGCGATTTTCAAGAAGGAATTAGATTAATTCTCGAAATGTGTTTGGCGCATCGGTTTGCCATGTACCCAACCATGTTAGTTCCTGATGGTGCATTTATGATTGACCGTCGTTTGGGAGTTTACGAACATCCCTTGGAAATTCAGGTCTTGTTTTATGCTGCGTTACGAGCAGCTATAGAATTGTTGTTACCTGAAAAATCAAATCAACCTTGTCTTAAGGACATCAATCGTCGTTTAGAAACTCTTACTTATCATGTACGCGAATATTATTGGCTCGATCTTCAACGTTTAAACGAAATCTATCGCTTTAAAGAAGATGAGTTTGGTCACGAAGTAGCCAACCGCTTCAATATTTATCCTGGTTCGATTCCTAGCTGGTTGACTGAATGGTTGCCAGAAAACGGAGGTTATTTAGCAGGCAATCTTGGTCCTGGACGAATGGATTTTCGTTTTTTTGCTTTAGGTAACTTGTTGGCAATTGTTACTTCTTTGGCTAGCGAGTATGAATCTCAATGTATCATGAATCTGATCGAACAACGTTGGCAAGACTTAGTTGGTAATATGCCAATGAAAATCTGTTTTCCTGCTTTAGAAGGACAAGAATGGCAAATAGTAACAGGAGCAGATCTCAAAAATATACCCTGGTCTTATCACAATGGTGGTAATTGGCCTGTCCTACTTTGGTTGTTGGTAGCAGCAGCACAAAAAACTGGACGCACAGAACTTGCTGATAAAGCCTTGGAACTGGCTCAGCATCGTTTAGCTCAGGATGGATGGCCAGAATACTATGATGGCAAAAACGGTCGCTTAATTGGTAAAGAAGCGAGAAAAAATCAAACTTGGACTTTTGCGGGTTTGTTGGTAGCACAGCAGTTAATCGCTAATCCTGACTACTTAAAATTAATTAGTTTTGACTGCCAATCATATTAAGTACCGAAGCAGAATTATTTGTATATTCCCTATTCTTTCCACTATCGAATTAACTTTACACTAACACTAATACTTTTCATGTCATCACAACCACGCTGGCAAAAAATCGCTGCGCTCATTGCCTTAGTTAATTTAGGCTTGGTTTTGTTTAATTTATCTTACATTCCTGCCCGTAGCTTTTACTGGCAAGTTATTCCTAGTTTAGTTAATCTATACGATCCGATTAAAGGCATTACACCTCATCCAGAAACTCAAAATTATCTAGCCCAAGTCAATCAGTTAGAAGAGCAACTAGAACAAACAGAATTATCTTCTGCTCAAGTTGAAGCAAGTTTTTTAGAATTACAAATTCTCAGCTACCGTATGATTGATGAAAATCCTTTTGAGGGAGTCAATCCAGGTAATACTTTGGAAACGATTAAAAGTAGAATCCGAAATCGAGTAGGAGAAAACTCTAGTCGAGATGCTTTTACTACTTTTTGGAGTTCTGATTATTTCAATCGTTTTGGTTGGCAAGCAGAAATTGAGTTTTTTAATCAAGAAATTCGACCATTAATTGCCACTAATTATTATCGAGAAATTGGTAGATTTGGTGGTTTGGTCGATTACTTTTGGCTGATTGATTTACCATTTATTAGTTTTTTTGTTGGTGAGATTTTTGCTCGAACTTATTTTCTCAGTCGTCGTAAACCTGATTTAACCTGGTTAGGAGCTATTTTAAGACGTTGGTATGACCTTTTTTTAATCTTTCCCTTCATTCGTTGGTTAAGAATTATTCCTGTAACTATCCGTCTTTATCAAGTAGGTTGGTTGAACTTAAAACCTTTACAGAAACAAATTAATTATGACTTTGCCATTAGTTTTGCAGGGGAACTAACAGAAATTGTTGGTATTCAAGTAATAGATCAAATGCAAGATGCAATTAAACGAGGTGATGTTTCAAACTGGTTATTTCATCCTGAAACACGTCGTCCCTATATTCAACTTAATAATAGAAATGAAGCTAAAGCGATCGCTGGTCGGTTAGTCAATATTAGTATTCATGATGTTTTACCACAAATTCAACCCGATCTTAAGGCTTTACTGCATCACAGTTTGGAAAATACTTTGATTCAATTACCTATCTACGAACAGTTACAAAATATTCCTGGTTTAGGTGATCTGCCAACTCGTTTCACCGAACAATTAGCCCAAAATTTATCTCAAGCAGCTTGTCAAAATGCCATTGAAGCAATGGAAAATCCTACTACTACAGAATTAACTAAGCGTTTAGTTACTAACTTCCGCGAGGTTTTGGAAACAGAATTACAAAAAAAACACAACCTTCAAGAAATTGAAGAGTTACTTGTAGATATGCTAGAAGAAATCAAATTTAATTACGTTAAAACTCTAGCAGAAGGGGGAATAGAAAGAATTCTTGAAGAAGCAGACCAACTACATCAACTAATTTAATATTTAATTTGATAACGAGTTAAACTTCTTACATCTGCTTGAGATAAACCTAGTTCTTTAGCAATCAAAGCTTCTACTTGCTCAAAATTTGCGATGGGAAAGATAAATTCCAGTCTTTTCAGTTCGGAATCGCTAGTTTTTACTTCAACTTGAGCCAATCCTCGATTTTTATCAATCAATACCTGAATAAATTGTACGGTAACTGTTAAGTTGATTTGTGTTTTTTTGTTAGCTTCTAATTCAGAAACCACATTAAAAGGACGACTTAAAACTTGATTAGAAATAAGTTCACCACCAATCCAGAAAGCAACGGATAATAAAGGTAGACAAAGCCAAAAATCTATACTGAGACTAGAAATTTTTGCAAACCAGCGAGGTGGAAACATAACCTGAAATAATTGGATATTTGATAAAGAGCTAGTTGATTTTTTAATTAATAAATTGATAATTGCTTAATTATTTAAAATTGTTTGTTCTACATCTAAAAATAAGCTAGTCAAATTGATTTTAGAAAGAAAATAGAAAAAAACAGATTAGCTCCCTGAAAAGGAAACTTTAATACTAAGCTTTTTTTTAATCATAAGCGTGAATTTTGTTCGATAAAATCAAACCCAAGGCGGATGCATCAAGAAGACAATTTTTATAACATCATTAGACTTAAAGCTAATTTTTTAGCCTTGTTTTCTTATGAAGATTTTATTAGTAGAAGACGACCTCGAACAATTAGAACCAATGCAAACCGCTTTGTCAGAATTTGGTTATTGGGTAGATGGTATCGAAGATGGAGAAATAGCCCATTGGCTAATGTTTCAAAAAGAGTATGATTTACTGATTTTAGATTGGATGCTGCCGAAAGTTAGTGGTTTAGAACTTTGTCAACAATATCGCAATTCTGGTAAAACTACTCCAATTTTAATGTTGACGGCTAAAGATACTATTAACGACAAAGTAACGGGTTTAGATGCGGGTGCAGATGATTATTTGGTTAAACCTGTTAATATCATTGAACTTTTAGCTAGAGTAAGAGCTTTATCAAGGCGATCGCCTGTGTGGCAAGGAGATCGTCTTCAAGTGGCAGATCTTCAGTTGAATATGACTACCTTAAATCTAGAACGACAAGCTACTACCGTCTCGTTATCGCCTCGTGAATTTCAGTTACTAGAGTATTTTTTGCGTCATCCCTATCAAGTTCTGACTCGAAACCAAATTGAAGAGTATTTGTGGGAGTGGGGTGAAGAACCAGAAAGTAATGCTATAACCGCAGCCGTGCGGAGGCTAAGACAGCGTTTAAAACTAGTTAATGCAGAAGACTGGATCGAAACTGTTTACGGTATGGGTTACCGTCTCAATCCCCCTTCACAAGGTAGTGCTGTTTGATTTTTGTACAAGATCAATGGGGAGATGGGGAGAAATTTTTAACTTTTAAGTGGATTAAGCTTAAGTAATTGTGCAAAATTGAATTGTTCAAAAAGGAAACAGGAAACGAGAAATATCAAGATTACAAGTGTGTCAATAATTATGTAATGGACTTACCAAATTAGAAGTTGAATGTTTTACCGTAGTCGTCGCAATTTGGCTCGTTGGTTCACTTTCTCAATGGGAACTATTTTCGTCCTTTTTGCTGGAGTACTGTATTATTTAGAAGCGGTAGATGAGCTAGAAAAACTAGACCGCTTGCTCTACAAAAAAACTAGGGTAATTGCAACTAACCTAAAATATGAATTCAGAACCAAAACAATCGATTTAGAAAATGTTCCTTTGTTGGGAAATAATACACGACTGCTAAATACCGAACTGATCTACGCTCGTTGGTACAGTCCTAAAAAGCAACTGATGCGATTTTTTGGTACTCCTGGCTTTGAAAAGTTGACCACACAACCTGGCTTGGAAACGATTAGAAACGAAACTCCTTGGATTCGACAACTTACCCTACCCGTCTATCAAAAAGGACTATTGATTGGCTATCTTCAAGTTGGTACACCTTTAACCTCGGCTCAAAATAACTTAACTCAATTACGGTTAGTTTTGGCGATCGCTGTACCGATTTCTTTGGGTCTGATCGGTATTACTGGCTGGATCTTAGCAGGAATAGCAATGCGTCCAATTCGTCAAGCTTATGAGCAACTTCAGCGTTTTACAGCCGATGCTTCTCACGAACTACGCGCACCTTTAGCAGCTATTTTAACCAATGCTCAAGTTGGACTAATTACTCCTGTCAAAGATGGTTCGCAACAACTTCTTCGTTTGGAAAAAATTACTAAATTAGTTGAGTCTGTAAGTCATCTGGTTAGTAATTTGCTATTTTTGGCGCGCCATGAAGGAGGATTAGCTGCTGAATCTTTACCAGAGATCGATTTAACCGATTTGCTCAACACTATAGCCGAAGAATATCAAACTCAAGCAAAAGAAAAGAGTTTAATTTTTACCTTTGATTTGCCTACTCAACCAGTCACATTATCAGCCGAGCCAAACCTTTTATCTCAAGCAGTGAAGAATCTGCTTACTAACGCCTATAAATACACTCCCGCAGGAGGCAAAGTTCAGTTACGTTTGTTTACCCGTTCGCGTCAGGCTTTGATCATAGTAGAAGATAGTGGGATTGGCATTCCCGAAGCAGATTTAGCGCACATTTTTGAGCGATTTTATCGAGTTGATAGCGAGCGATCGCGTAATACTGGTGGTTTTGGTTTAGGACTTGCGATCGTCAAGCAAATCATTGAAGCTCACGGCGGTAAAATTACTGTTTCTTCAAAACTTAAGCAGGGAAGTACTTTTACAATTCAATTGCCTCTTTGATGCCACTGTCATTTTTTCGTCACATTTAATCATTAAACTTTAGTTCAGATAAAGAGTTTTTAGTGCCTTTCGGTCATAGACGTTTTTCATGCCTGCTTAAAGCAGGCATTATTTATCTGCTTCAAGAATTCAATAGCAACGTATAACAGTTCTCACGCTCTATGAAGATACATTTGTTCGATACTGATTGAGCGTTAATTGTTTATAGTTTATGGTTAATTGTTCGTCCCTAATAATTAGTAATTAGTAATTACTAACTGATAACTGATCATCCCATCTTTCTATGACGACGACTCCCAAAAAGGTGTGCATAAACATAGGAAAACTCGCAGCCAATAAAAAAGATTTGACAAGTCAGATAGATCCATAGCAAGAGAATCATAACGCTTCCAATCACCCCATAAGCAACGAATTGACTGCCAATCGAAATGACACTATTACTAACCAGTTGCTGTAATACCACTAGCAATAAAGCAGTGAGTAGCGCACCCAACCAGACATCACGCCAGGTTACATAAACAGAGGGCAAAATTTTGAACAAAATGCAGGCAGCCAAAGCCAGAATAAAAAAAGATGAACTTGTCTGAAGCCCTTTAGTTAATAGTAGTTCGTCAACTTGAATTAAGGAAAAGTTACCTTCAAAGGTTGCAACCAGTTTAAGGACAGTCTCGATCGCAATTTTTGAAATTAAGGAAGTCAGAAGTAATAAGGCAATGCCGAATACTAACAAAAATGCCAGAAGTTGGTTAATGAGAAAGGAAATCACTGCCATCCAAATGGGTTCTGGTGCAGAAGTTGGATTATGCGATCGCCAAATTTGATTGACTGAATTCCTCAGAATAGCGAAGACGGTACTACCTGTCCATAAAAGCAAGCCAAATCCAACGATTCCCGCTCCAACACTATTTTCGTTGAGAGCAATGATAGTTCCTTTAATTAAATCGTGAACTTCTGGAGGCAAAAACCGCTCTATCACTTCTTTAATATGTTGAAATGCTTCTGTATTGGAGCCAATTAACGAACTGATAACACTCAGGATAACCAACAGCATCGGAAACAGTGAAAAAAGAGCATAATACGATAGAGCAGCAGCCATACCAGAGCAATTATCTCGATCCCATTTCAGTCCAGTTTGAAGTAATAGTTGAGCCGGTTTTGAAGGTAGGATAGTCGAGCGAATATAGGGTAGAAGGGTAGAGCGGATATATCGAATCATAAAAACTCATTAATCACGTCTTTGGCACTTGCTCAACAACATTCTCGGGGACTTCTTCCAGGCCTGGTTTTGTATCTTCCTCACTCGATCGCATCCAGGCAGCAATCATACCAGCGATCGGAATTGAAAGAAAGATGCCCAACAAACCAGCTACCCGTTGACCAATAAACAAAGCAAAAAACAGAAGCACCGGATTTAATTCCAAAGCATCGCCCATGACTTTGGGACGCACAAAGTTTTCCTGGATTTGTTCGAGCAGGATGCAGGTAATCACTACTTTGACCGCGATCGCAACACCTTGAGAGACAAAGACTAACAAAGTAACGACCAAAACTCCTAGGATAGCTCCAATTCCAGGAATAGCATCAAGTAAACCAATAATTACAGCCAGAATCAAAGGAAAATTAACGCCCAAAAGCGCAAAGATAATTAAGTTGGAAAATGACAAAAATAACATCAACAGCAACTGCCCACGTAAAAATCCCAGAAAACTTTGCTGAAAGATTTTGGCAAATCGATTTCGGAAAGCGATTGGTATAAGCTTAAGACACAACTGCCATAGCTTTTCCCCATCAATCAACATATAAAGGCTGATGACGGCTCCAAAAATTACGGTAAAAACACTAGAAAAGATTGTCTGCATGATGCCTAAACCGGAAGCCAGACCATTTTGTAGTGTGCCAATCACTTTGCTGATTTCCAGTTGGTTGAGAAAATCCTGAAACGGCAAGTTTTGTTGATTCAAGGCATTTCCGAGCTTGATTAGCAATTGCTGTCCTTGATTGAGCACTTCCAGTCCGACCCAAGTAGTCAGCCCAAGCAATAAAGCGATCGCGCCGAGAAAGGTTATTGCGATCGCCCATCCTCTGGGAAGATAACGGGATAGCCAAACCACTGGGTAATTCAAGAGAACGGCAAAGATAGCTGCTGCTGAAAACAGAGCGATCGTGTCATAAAAGTAATTAATCAGTAAGATCAAGCTCCAGCCACAGCCAAACAACAAGAGATAGCGCAGGAGGCTAGAATTATTCAGACTTTGCCATAGTTGGGATTCTGGTTGGCGTGATGGTAGTAGACCCATAATAAATTGCGGTGAGTGAATGGTTGAGAAAACACTGACTCTTCAAAATTAAATGGTCATGGGAGCGATGGGTTCTATCTCTGGATCTTGCCCACCTACCTGGTTGGTACGAAGTACCCAGACCGACGCACCATGCTCTAAAAAAACTTTGACGATCGTATCGCTTGCTTTGCGGGGTAAGAGTGTTCGCCAACTGCCCAAACCAATCCAAAGATTCCGCAGTGGTTCATCTTCTAGGGTCGTACCTAAATTAAATTCGTTTGCTTCCCAATCGGTACGGGGCGCGCCTAGGGGTTGTAATTTGCGGTATAGCTTGTCTTTTACATTCAGAAGTTGCTGATAACGCGGTGCCTGAGATGGGTTGTCCGCTAGCCAAGTTTGTAATAGAGATTGATTGGTCGCGATCTCGCTAGAAAGAGAACGAATGCTGGCAAACAATGCCTGATTAGAATCCTGAGAGCAGTTATTGGCGGGACCGACGTAGGTTGCTCCCGTGCCATCCCCAATACGGTAACGGGCGGTCATTGCCTCTAGTTGACTCAGCATATTACTGAGAGCCGATTTTCGGGTTTCGTTGATGTCAAATTGCCCAGTAAACGGCTCAAACTTAATCAAAATATCGCAAACAGGGCGAGTACCCAACCAACCAAACTGGCGATCGCCCATGTACCGCGACCAGTGTATAACTCCTGCGGTCAAACCATCGGTATTGTGAGTATATACCTGGTAATATTGAATCTCAAACCGTAGTTCGTTACTGAGAGGCTCTTGAATTACAGTAGCCAGTCCATAGGCAAAGTGACCGAAAAAGATTGGGGTCGCAGCAGCAGGTTCTTTTTTCTGACCACCAATACCACCATAGACGTGCAGCAGCAGTGCGCGGTCGCCAACTTTCCAGTCGTCGATGGCAGCTTGAATATTTTCCGTACTGCGCTTTCCAACACATAATACAGAAGAAATTTTGCCTTTGTGTGCTGCTGTATTTGCCCAAGATTCTTGACGAATATAGCGGTAGGAAGCTTTGCTACCAAATACCACGCGCTCGGGTTGAAGACGCAACAGCGATCGAGGAGCTAATGCCCGTACGACGAAGTATCCCTCAGCATCCTTTGCTCCATAAATGTACCATCCCATTTCATTCAGGGGGTTTTGTTCCAGATGGCGGGTGGTGGAAGGATAACTGCCATAAGCTTGAGCCTGGATTACTTGAGGTAAGCGCACCACTTCCGTCTGACCGTCAAATTGGTGGGAGATCGAGTTAAAATGTCTCACTTGGAAGCGATCGGTGTTGGGAATCGAGGCAAGAAATTGCACCAGAGCGTAGTAGCGTCCGGTAATCTCGATCGGTTGATGGGCAATACGTAAAATAGGGTAATTCATAGCTTGTGATTGCCCAATCTCAACTTGTCCTGTCAACATGACGA
Organism: Stanieria cyanosphaera PCC 7437; assembly: GCF_000317575.1. Classification (NCBI taxonomy): domain Bacteria; kingdom Bacillati; phylum Cyanobacteriota; class Cyanophyceae; order Pleurocapsales; family Dermocarpellaceae; genus Stanieria; species Stanieria cyanosphaera. Next base: position 772,354 of record NC_019748.1, read on the forward strand.
TTATGTCATCAGTTGGATGAGAACCTGCCAAAGATTCTAGAGGGTCTACTTTTTGCCAGTGGTCAATACGTTCTGGATGAATATTGCCACCATAGCTGCTGGAATATTCGGCATCAATACTAAAATGAACGTCGTGAGTTACAGCTTTTACTAGTTCTTTCACAGTGGGATGATCCAGCCAACGCAGCATCACCGTTTGCCCTACCAAATACTCATAGTCATTAGGAGCGTGATGCACTTCAAACCAGATACCCTTCACTTTACGACGTTCGCTGGACTTGGGTAAAATCAAACGACCCATCCAAGGAGCAATTGGGCGATACCATTGTCGATCAACGCTCTGAGATAAAGGATAGTAACTGTAATCGTTAAAATCTGCTTGCTTGTAATGCTCGTAATTACTAATTTGTTTGGAACGGCGCGGGGTAGCAACTAAAAGATTACCTTGTAAAATGGCAACAATCATGGCGATCGTATGTTGCAGATGGCTCTCACCATTCGGTAAGAAAGCGTTAGGATCCATGATTCCTCCTGGAACTTGATGTCCCATTGGTCCCAGTGAAATTTGGTTGATTTTGCCTTTACGCATTGCCCGATTCCAGTAAGACAAAGGAAACCACTTGCATCGTCCAGGAAACAGAATTGGTCCCAGACGGGCTACTCCATCTTTATCCCCTACCAGATGATACAGATGCTCCAGTTTCAAAAAGTTATTGTTGGCACTCATCACACCACCAAGAGAAATCACTTCAAGATCGACTCCCAAGGCTCGCCTGAGATAGGGTGCCATTGCAACCGACATCTGCGCGCCACCACTGTAGCCAATCAGGGTAATGGGGATGCCATTCCCAGCTTGATAACCCCGTTCGATCAGTCCTTGATAAAGTACTTCAGCAATTCCTTGATTGTAGATCGGGCCATAACGCTTGTCGGCAGATACTGCCACAATCCAAGCATTGCGAAGATTGACCATCAAGCCTAACAAAGACGTTGGATTTTGCCACCGCATTCTGTCAGCCAATCGCCAAATAAATGCCAGAGGACGCTCCTGATTCAAAGGCTGGTTTAAAACTGAATAAAACATCAACCCCTGCACAAAATTCACATCCTGCGGTAAACTTTTCTGAAGTTCTCGAACAAATTCGACTACATCAGGTGTATACTCTTCACTTGACTGACCCACCCCATCTACATAGACAACGTAGCGCAAAGGAATATCCTGCTCTGCCAATGCTGCTGCACCGCTCTGAGTAACAAGCTGAGGCAGAATGGTTTCAGTACGACGAGAATCGAGATTATCGCCGAACCAACCCGCCCACCAACCTAACGTTTCCAGAGGAGCTAGAAATCCGGCAAAGACAAGGGCAACTACCCCAATCCAGGTTAGATCGAAAGTTCGGCGCACTAATCGGGGCAGGTCTTCATACCAACCAAATAAGCTTTCACGAATCGGACGTAACAGGATAGCGAAGAGTGCAAATAACAATATAGTCCCTAGCAAGACCAATCCCAGTCGAATCGCTTGGGGAATACCTCGGAAGTGATGAGCTAAACGCACCCCAAGCGTCTCAGTATTGGTAGATAAAACCTCAACGCTACTCAGATTTGCAGATGAGGGGGGAAAGGTGGTTTCAGGTGGCGGACTTGATGAAGAGAACAATTGAACGGCGGACTGGGTTTGATGATCGCTATTCGGTATTTTTAATGCTCGATCAGATTCGAGTGAAGCAAGTCGAGTCTCGAGATCGGCTTGGATAATTGCTGTTAATTCCGAATGGTTATCGGCTAGATCGACACCTGCTACTCTTTCGGTTAAGCGTTGTCCAAATTTGGCAATCGGCTGTCCAATCGTACCTTTTAAGAGTTGAAGCATAAACCAACCAAAAGCTACGTGGATAAAAGCAGATGCCCCGCTCACTTGGGCGATCGCGCTAAACCCTACAACCATCGCCAGTAAATGCCAAACCGATAATAAGTTGAGAATTGACACTCCAGCATAAGGCAAAGCACCCAGAAAACTAAACTGTAACGGAGCATAACTCAACCCCAAAGCTTCTACAAGATCGTTCCAAGATATACGTACCAAACCAGGCAACCAACCAATCGCCCAAGTACTGAATACCAAAAAGATAAAACCACAGGTAAATAAAACTGCATTGAGTAACAGACTGAAAACAAAGCGAACTGGTTGCACGCGATTAATGAACAGAATAATGCTCTGTCCCACACCTAACGAAAGTCCAGCAATCAAGACAACCAGTAGGGCTGTTGTTTGTCCCTCTGGAAGATTGATAATTATTTGAAAGGCCTCTTGGCTAAGTAAAAACGCTCCGCCAATTAAATCGCCAAGTTGCTCAAACATTTTCAGATCTCCTGTTTAAATTTGGCATGGTTGGAAGCGATTGGAATTAATCGCATGGGTTATGATCTTGCCTAATTCAATAGAGCAATAGCAATGCCACAACGGTTTCAATTAAGCTGATGGCGATTGTATTGAGCTTTGATATCGGCATCAATCTTTTCTTGATTATCCCAGTAGTAAGCTAAACCAGAATAAATATTACTCATAATTTAAGATGAGGATACTAAAACTGTTATTCTTTTGGATTGGATTAAATTAATTTGCTGTAGCTACACAAGCGTATATAGTAATTCTCACGCTCTATGAGGTACATCCGTTCGATATAGATTGAGTGTTGATTGTTTATAATTTATGGTTAATTGTTCGTCCCTAATAATTAGTAATTAGTAATTACTAACTGGTCACTGTTAACTGAAAAGTGGTATACCTTACCAAATTATATTTATTTTTCCGCTTTCATTTCATCAATTTCCAGTAAATTAATAATTACGCCAGCAATAGGAATCGCAATAAAAATACCAACTAAACCTGCTACCCTAGCACCTACTAATAAAGCAAAAAACATAATTACTGGATTTAGATCGAGTGAACCTTGCATAATTCTAGGCATCAATAAATTTTCTTCTACTTGTTGAAGCAGAATACAACTTACTAATACAACTAGACTCAACCAAATACTTTGAGGTAAAACAATTAAAGCTACAATACTAATTCCCAATGTTGCACCAATTCCGGGAATTAGGTCAAAAACTCCACTAATTGCTGCAAGGGCTAAAGCATAAGGAATTTGAAAAAAAATAAACACAAGAAAAGCAGACAAACCAAAAAAAACCGATAAAATTAATCTTCCCCAAAAGAAACCTAAAAAGTTACGTTTAACTACAACTGTTAGTTTATTACGAAAATGAAAAGGAAAAATTTTTAGCAAAAAATCCCACAATTTTACTCCGTCTAATAACATGAAAAAAGCAACAACTGCAATTAAAATTAAATCAACCAAGTTAGTTAGGATTCCTGGTAAACTAGCCAGGCTCAACCCAATTCCAGATAGAATATAATCACGTAGTTGTGTCTGAATTAAGTCTAAATCTACTGGAATATTTAATCTTTCAAAAAAATTGTTGAACTGCTCTCCTATAAAAAAGAAATAATCTAGTAATTCAGGTATTTGTTCAATTATTTGTTGTCCTTGAGATATGATGGTAAACCCTAAAGTAAATGTTATGACAATAAAACTAAGCAGACTTACTAAAAAAACTAAGCAAACTGCTACACCATGAGATAAAAAATTTTCTAGCCATTGTACAGGGTAACTTAGTAAAAATGCCAAAATCGCTGCAAAGATAAAAATAATTAAAATTGTTTCAAAATAAGCCATAATTTGCGCTACCGCCCAACCAAGAGCGATCAGAAGCAAGTAGCGAATTAATTGTGAGTTATTGAGTTGATTTTGCATAGTGTAATTTTTTTTAATATTTAATTTTTAGATAAAAACAAATTTTAAAACGACTAACTTAAGTAAGAAAAATAAACTTTAAATAAATTCTGGTTAATTTAAAAATAAAGCATTTTTTTGCTCGTTTAATTTCTTGTTATAAAAGCTTAAAATTATACTTATTGCCAAATGATTAACTCATTTTGATTGATTGTCATTTTTTAATCACATTTATTTGATAAAAGATAGAAAAATAAAAAAAATATAGTTTTTAATCAAAACTTGCTCGTAATTATTCATTTTATAAATATTTATTAATCATTGGATTGTTTTTACCAGCAAGATTCAAACGGAGATAAATCGGATGATAGCCAAAGAAAATATAGAATCTCTTCAATGGCACGATCGCTCTGTGCAACAGCTTACTGAGCAATTAGCAACAGATCTCATGAGTGGTTTAACTTCAACAGAAGTCAAACAGCGACAAGAGCAGTTTGGTGCTAACGAACTCAAAAGCAAACCTCTCAAAAATCCAATCATTCGATTTCTAGAACAGTTTAATCAACCTTTGCTCTATATTTTGCTCGCTGCTGGTACGATCAAAGCTTTTTTAGGACAATGGGTTAATGCTTGGGTAATTTGGGGTGTAACCTTAATTAATGCCATTATTGGGTTTATTCAAGAAGCCAAAGCCGAAAGTGCGATCGCAGCTTTAGCTTCTGCGGTTCAAACCGAAGCTACTGTTCGCCGTAACAATCAAAAAGTGCGGGTTTCTTCAACAGAGTTAGTTCCAGGAGATTTAGTTTTACTTGCTTCTGGGGATAAAGTACCAGCCGATTTACGTTTGATTGAAGTCAAAAATTTACAGATTAATGAGTCGGCATTGACGGGGGAATCTGTTGCCGTCGAAAAAACTACCCAAATTTTTGCCTCCGATACTCCTTTAGCAGAACGCAGTAATATGGCTTATGCTGGTAGTTTCGTTACTTCTGGACAAGGAAGAGGTATTGTAGTTGCGATCGCGGAAGGAACAGAAACAGGGCGAATTTCGCAGCTAATGGAGAGGCAAACCAACCTCAGCACTCCCTTAACTCGAAAATTTGACAAATTTAGTCGAACTTTACTCTACATTATTTTAGGGGTAGCAGCATTTACTTTTGCGATCGGTTTGGGGTATGGCAATACTTGGACGACGATGTTTGAAGCGACAGTTGCTTTAGCTGTCAGTGCCATTCCTGAAGGTTTACCTGCTGTGGTTACCGTCACTTTAGCGATTGGTGTCTCGCGGATGGCGCGTCGTCATGCCATTATTCGTAAATTACCCGCCGTCGAAACTTTAGGTAGTGCAACAGTTATTTGTTCGGATAAAACTGGCACACTTACCGAAAACCAAATGACGGTACAAGCTATTTACGCAGGTGGTCAAAACTATTCGGTAACTGGTACGGGATATGCACCAGAAGGAAAAATTATTTTAACAGAAACTAATTCTTCAGCAGTTGAAAACAATTCCTTCGGTTTGAATAACGAACATCTCAAATCCGAAATTGCTTTATTGGAATGCCTCAAAGCTGGTTTATTATGTAATGATTCTCATTTAGAAGTCAAACAAGGAGAATGGGTTGTGGTTGGCGATCCCACTGAAGGAGCATTAATTGCTGCTGCTAATAAAGTGGGATTTACGCAAGTTGATTTAGAAGAGGCAATGCCTAGAGTCGATGTGATTCCCTTTGAGTCTGACTATCAATATATGGCAACCCTACACGACAAAGAGCTTCCAGGAGAAATAGTTCCTACTCTGGCTGAAGTGGGTAATGATCGAAACTCTTCGCTGAAAACAATTTATGTCAAAGGTTCAGTAGAAGCGATTCTGCCTCGCTGTCAGCAAATGTTAGATACTAAAGGTAATTTCGAGACTCTTCACTCAGAACGCATCCATGCAGAAGTAGAACAAATGGCACAAAGAGGGTTACGAGTATTAGCTCTAGCGAAAAAATCCGTCTCAGCTAGCAAAAATTCCCTTGCTCACAGTGATCTTGAAACTCAACTGGTTTTTGTGGGTTTACAAGGAATGATCGATCCACCCAGACAAGAAGCAATTAGAGCCGTACGTGCCTGTCAATCAGCAGGAATACAGGTAAAAATGATTACAGGTGACCATGCCGTTACTGCTAGAGCGATCGCTTCAAGCATGGGATTGCAGCGACAAGGAGAAGTTTTAGCCTTTACAGGACAAGAACTTACTCAAATGAACGAGCGAGAACTAGCCAATGCGGTAGAAGATGGAGTCGTGTTTGCGCGTGTTGCTCCCGAACAAAAGCTACGTTTAGTTGAAGCTCTTCAGTCTAGAGGAGAAGTCGTTGCCATGACAGGGGATGGTGTTAATGATGCACCTGCTCTCAAGCAAGCTGATATTGGCATTGCTATGGGTAAGGCAGGCACAGAAGTAGCCAAAGAAGCAGCCGATATGATCCTGACGGACGATAACTTTGCCTCTCTAGAAGCAGCAGTAGAAGAAGGACGTACAGTTTACCGCAATTTACTTAAAGCGATCGCGTTTATTCTACCAGTTAATGGTGGTGAATCGATGACTATTGTGATCAGTGTTTTGTTGGGAAGAACTTTACCAATCCTATCTTTACAAGTTTTATGGCTTAACATGATTAATTCAATTGCCATGACTGTTCCTTTAGCCTTTGAACCCAAATCTCAACGCGTAATGGAACAGCCTCCACGCAAACCTAATGAACCTCTACTCAACCGCAAGCTTTTAGTACGGATTATAATCATTTCTCTGTTTAACTGGCTCTTAATTTTTGGCGTATTTGAATGGATAGAAAGCACTACAGGCAATCTCAATCTAGCTCGAACTATGGCAATTCAAGCTTTGGTTGCAGGCAGAATTTTTTATTTATTGAGTATTAGTCAGCTAGGAATTGCTCTGTTTCAAAGAATTCGAGGTCAAGCTGCAAAAATTAATGATGCTCCTGCTATTGTGATTGGTATTGTTGGTACGATCATTTTACAAATCATTTTTAGTCAATGGAGTTTAATGAATACTTTATTCTCCACCGCACCATTAAACTTAAATCAATGGTTAATTTGTCTATTAGTTGGTTTACCAATGATATTAGTAGCCACCTTAGTCAATCGCTTAGATCCGCAGTCATAACTCTCGGTACTTAAACAATTTTGCTAGTCAATGGTACACCGCTTGAGCATTATTTTCTAAAGCGATCGCTTTTATCTAATACTAAATCCGATTTTCAAAACCGTGATTGAATATGCTCCCTGACCGTGAGAGATGCTCTCGGTCAAAACCCACTTTTAAGTTGATACTCCTAAATTCTTTTAAACTCTTCTGCCTAAGTGATGTATGACAACAGGATTTGGTATATTCATTCCATTTTACTTATGAGCGATAGGCTGTGAAGTGAATAAATATTTCTTCAGATATTTGTCAAAAGTGGGGTCTTGCCGACGAATCCACTCTAAAAGCATTGCTGCGTGTTCTTTTTCTTCATCTCTATTGTGAGAAAGGATCGCTTTGAGTTCGGAGTCGTGACAGGCATTTACTCTTTGATTATACCAGTCTACCGCTTCCAACTCCTCCATCAGTGAGGTGATGGCACGGTGCATTTCTCTGGTTACTCCTGTCAATTCATGAACTGGTTCGTGGTAGCCTTCGTTTGACATAGCGATCCTCCTACTCCCGATACTTTTGATTTTACCTGACACAGTTATTACCAGAGCGTTGAAACTGTAGCGTCGCTAAAAAAATATTTCTGAGGTACAGCTAAAATTTTGATTAAAACGTTACAGCGTAATTGCGACAGAAATTAAAGCCATCAGCTAAGTCTAATTTTTCTTGAATCGAGTTGAGAGTACATTCATATTTAATTTCTTTCTTTGCGATCAATCTCTGTAAATATAAAAAATAATTATTTATAGCCTTACCATATATTGTATCTTCCAAAACAGACGGCAGATTAAATTTAGCCTGCGTTAAGATAAGTAACTTGTTTCGTGTAACAGAAGAGAATGTTTAAAAAACGTTATTTCTGGGCTACTTTATTGTTATCATTCTGTTTTGCTTGGTTCATTTCTTTACCTGTTCAAGCACAACTTCCAGTTCCAGGAATTAGGGATTTAATTCTCGACTATAATTTTTTGAACCAAAGAACAGAAAATCCCATTGAAGTTGCTTGTATTCGTTTAGATGGTCGTTGTTTGTTTCAAATTGCTTTTCCCCAATCAAATTTATCAGAAAGAATTGATGAAATTCAGACTCGTTTAAATCAGATCAAAACCCAATATTTAAACAGAAATAAGCCTCAACTAGAAATTACTCAGGAAAGAAGAGGTAATTCTCAATACGTTTATGTTAATTTAGGCAATAATCCAATTTTACTGTTAACAGTAACTAGCGCAGATGCTGCTTTAGATGGACTTACTATTGAAACCAAAGCAGAACAAATTGCCACACAGGTAGAGAATGGTTTAGAACAAGCTCAACAAGAAAGACAAACAAAATTTCTAGTTCGTCAAGCAATTATTTCAGGAATTTTAGCATTCTTCATAGTTATTACTAGTTTAATTATTGCTCGTTGGCAAAACAAATCAAAAAAAATCAAACAAGAATTAAAGCCATCAAATCTTTCTAAATCTTCACCTTTATCAATTCGTCTTCGTCAACAACTACACTGGAATCTTAAAGAAATTCAACATCGATTTTTTCAGATAGTTCAAGTTGGTTTATGGGGAGGAGGAATACTTATAATTTTAGGTTTATTTCCTCAAACTAGAGTTTTACAATTAATTATTATTACAGGTATTCGTATCCCTTTAAGAGTAAGTTTAATCGGTTTACTTACTTATGTTATCATTCGCCTTTCTTATGTTATTATCAATCGTTTTACTTCAAGTTTTGTGAGTAGTAATCTACTTAGTCCTAGAGCTAACCGCAGAATGCAATTAAGGGTAACTACCGTTTCTAGAGTTAGCAAAAGCATTGTAACTATTATTTGGTTAACAATTGGTTTTATTGTCGCTCTTTCAGTAATTGGAATTAATGTTGCTCCTTTACTAGCTGGTGCAGGGATTTTAGGTTTAGCTATTTCTCTAGCTTCACAAAACCTAATTAAAGATGCGATCAATGGCTTTTTTATTATTCTTGAAGATCAATATGCTGTTGGTGATGTAATTGATGTTGGTGGGATTGGTGGTTTAGTTGAAAATATTAATTTACGCATCACTCAAGTAAGAGATGGCGAAGGAAGATTAATTACTATTCCTAATAGTGAAATTAAAATTGTTGCCAATCTTTCTAGTCAATGGTCAAGAGCAGATCTAAATATTCCTGTTGATTATCATACAGATATTGATAAAGCATTGCATTTAATTCATCAAGTAGCCGATGAAATTTGTCAAGATGAAAATTGGCGCGAGCAAATTATTGAATCTCCTCAAATTTTAGGAGTAGATAACTTTGCCGACCGCGGTATTTTAATTCGAGTTTGGATTAAAACTGAACCATTAAAACAATGGGAAGTGGCAAGAGAATTTCGTCGTCGCATTAAAATTGCTTTTGATCAAGCAGAAATTCCTATTCCCCCACCACAACAACAAGTATGGCTTAATCGTACTCATTAAAATTCCTGTGACGCAGGAAAGTTAACTCGAATAATGCTATTATATGAAGTCCGCTTCAATAGTTCCACATCAATTTTGACGCTTGAGACACTGAAACGGGGAGACTGAGAAAATTTTATTCCTATTAATTAAAAGGACTTGATATTACTTTAATTCTTGAAGTACTTGAAGCAGTAATTGTGTAAAAACATCATCATCTAATCTTTGTAAAGCTTCCATCAAAATATCAACATCTGATGCTTTAGTAGTTGAGGCAAACTTTTTTAAAGGAATTAACATTGATAGATGAGTAATTAATTGAATTAAATCTTCACGAATTTGCGATCGCTTTGCTTTTAATACCCTCATCGTACGACGAATTGAACGTTCTTTTTCAAATTCTATTATTAAAGCATCTTTTTCTGGAGGTTCATTCATCGCTAAAATCTATCTCAAAAAGTATGAACAAATCCCCATCTTGACAACAGTCACTTCAAGAGATTTACTCCTTGCATTAAAACCTAATTTAATTAGTAGCGAACATATGTTTTTAATTTAAATTTAAATAGCTCTAAATATTAAAAAATTAGTGAAAATAAAGTAATAGTAAGATTGCGATCCCCTTACTTATAGTTAAACGTCTTAATTTAACTTAGATAACAGTGACAATAAAATTAAATGATTATAAAAAAACTCTCCATAATGAAGAGTAACCTAAAATTAGTTAGATATTATTTAATTAAATTTGAATTTGTTTACACTTGTCCTACTAAAATACTATCTTCTTGAGTAATTTTAGTACCTAAAACTTTTAAAAAGGCAGCCAACCAGCGAGGATGTGCTGGCCAAGCAGGTGCAGTAACTAAATTACCATCCGCAATCGCATCATCAACGGCAAGTTCTACATATTCACCACCTGCCAGACGCACTTCAGGACTACAAGCAGGGTATGCCGAACAACGTTTACCTCGAATAACATCAGCAGCAGCTAGTAATTGTGCGCCATGACATATAGCTGCGATCGGTTTATTGTCATCAGCAAAATGTTGCACCAAACTAATTACAGTTTGATTTAAACGTAGATATTCTGGTGCGCGTCCTCCTGGAATGACTAAGGCATCATAATCTGCGGGATTAATTTGTTCAAAGGTAGCATTAAGAGTAAAGTTATGACCTTTCTTTTCGCTATAAGTTTGCTCGCCTTCAAAATCATGAATAGCAGTAGCCACTTTTTCTCCAGATTTTTTATGAGGACAAATAGCATGAACTGTATGTCCTACTACTTGTAAAGCTTGAAAAGGAACCATCACTTCATAATCTTCAACAAAATCTCCTACCAACATCAAAATTTTTTTTCCAGACATTTTAAACTCCTAATAGCTGATAGTATTATTTTACTTTTACTAATTTTAATGAAAATTTTTTTTAGTGATTTTTAAATTTTTCCTGCTTTATTTCTGCAACAATAATATTTAACTGCGCTCCCAATAACATTACTAATGAACTAAGATGTAGCCATAACATAAGTACAATAATTGTGCTAATTGCTCCATAAATTTTGTTATACATTCCCACCCAAGCAACATAAAAACGGAATAATCCTGAAACTACGACCCAAGAAACTGAAGCTAAAATTGCACCTGGTATAATTGGAGTTCCTTTGTTCCAATGACTTGTGCCAAAACGATAAATAAAAGCAAAGGCGACTGCAATAATTACTAAAGCCAGAGGAAAACTTAATAATCGCCAAATACTTATTAAAAGAGTAAGAAACGTTTTTTCAATATTAGAATTAATAATTAAACTACTTACAAATAAAAATAGATAATAAACCAATTGAGTTGAAAATATTCCACTAACAAATATAAAAATAGTTAAAAGATATTTATTGTTTTTTTTGTTTAACTTAAAATTAATTTGACGAACTTGGTTGATTAAATATACAGCCGTAGAAATAATTGTTAGAATAAAAATAATAGTAAATATTTTCCAAGTAATTAACAATAAACTTGCCCAGTTTTGCTGAAGAGCAAATCTCAATAAAAAATCGCCAACTATCAACAAAAATGAAGCAATAGTTAATAAAAAGAAAGTACCAATAGTAAGTAAGATTGCAACAAACTTATGTTGCCAAAAAGAACGTTTTAATGATTGAGGAACTTGATATATGTGATCGAGTGCATTCATAGCTGCACTTAAAACACCAGAAAAAACCCAGATTGCTATTAAAAAAATAAAAGAAAACCAACTCTTTTCTTCAGGTAGTTTGACTTTATCAATAAAATCTAGCAGCAATTGCCAAACTTGTGGCGGAAATATCCCTGTAAAACGAATAGCTAAATTAACTAACGTAGATTTAAGCGAATTTTCAAATAAACCGATCGCAGTAACAATAGCCAAAATTGCAGGAAACAAACCGAGCATTCCGTTAAATGCCATTTCCGAGGCTAAACCCGTTAAACGATTTTTAACCGCATAAACTACCATCTTCTTGAGCGTTGCCCAATTTAGATAACTCCAGAAATTGAAAAAAAACATGATTTTCTGAGCTTAAATCTACTTTAATTAGGGCGGTAGCTCTTCATAATTAATGATTGATTTAATAATGAAGTGGAATAGTTAATAAAGGTATAAATAATAAAATCAGCCAACTCCAACTATACCATTGAGGAGAAGAAATTTGTTGTGGTTCTGCCAAGATAAAATCTATTCTTTCACTTAAACGTCCTTGGAGTAAATTACAACTAAAATTGGCACAAAATATAGCAGGAGATTCTAGTGGATTTCTAACAATTTTGATTAAAGATTCTGCAAGTAAAAGTGGGTCAGCTTCCTGCGCTGCTTTGAGATCTGCTCTGACTTCTCTTAATAATAAAAGTTCTTGCCATAATAATTCACTATTCGGTAACCAACCAGTTAAATAACGTAGCCAACCTAACCAAAAATACCAAAAATTATCGCGATAATAAACGTGAGCTTGTTCGTGAGCTAATACTACTGCCAAATGCTCTTGATCCAACAATTCTAACAAGCCTTGACTAATAACTAATTGAGAATTCCAAAAACCAATTTGCGCGCTATAAGGAAAATTAGTTGGTAAAATGCGAACTGTTTGTTGCTCTAAAATTTTTTGTTCGTATTGGCTAATTTGATTGCTTAATTGATAGCCCTGATAAGCTAATTTTAATAATAAACCAACAGACGCGATCGCAAAACCAATGGCCAAACTATAACCCAACCAACTTGCCTGCATTCCCAACATTTGCCCTTGAAAACCCATGCAAATAACAGCTATAGCAGTAGAAAGAAGTAACAAAGGAGGAAAAATTAAACTAAAGAGCGATCGCTGCCAACGTTGTTTCCAAGTACCTGTAGGTTTTAACTCGATACATCGTAAACCCCAAGCAATAATTAAAGCAGTTAAAATCATCATTAAATGCATTATCTTTCTTCCTCCCGCTGAGAACGAATTGCTTGAATTCGAGCCGTAATTGCTTCAATTTGCTCTAAGCTCACTACATCTAAGCTATCAACAAAAGAGGCTACTAAGTCAGGATTACTAATTGCTAAAAAGCGATTTAGATGTTCATAAGATTTGAGTGCTTGTGCTTGCTCTTTAGAAACCATTGGTTGCCAGTAAAAAACCTTACCTTGTTTATGACATTTGAGCCAGCCTTTAGCAGTTAAACGTCTTAGTACTGTAGTTACCGAAGTATATGCTAAGTCACGATTAGGATCGGCTAAAATTCTCTGATGAACATCTTTGACAGTAGCGTTTTTTAATTGCCAAACAATTTCTAGTATTTCTGTTTCTAAAGGTCCAAGAGAAAGTTTTTTCGGTCGATATTCTGGCAGAGGAGACATAAGCTGATTCCAACTTTAATACTGCAATATTTTAAATCAAGATCTTGACTGTCAGGAACTGAAATTATAATTTTGCCACTGTAAGGTAAAGTGCCTACTTTAGTTTTTGTTGATTGTTGGTCGCTACGCGCACCTTCGGTGAGGTTAATTATTCGTCCCTAATAATTAGTCATTACTAACTGGTCACTGATAACTGAAAAGTGGTGTACCTCATAGAAATAACGACTGCTATATGTGTTCTCTATTCCATCGACATTTCTCAAAGTATCTTTTGGAAAGCAAAATTTCCTAAGATTTATTATGAATATCGCAAAAGGAGAAAATGAAGATGAAAGCAGTAGTAATGACCACAGCGGGTGAACCAGAAGTATTGCAATGGCAAGATGTTTCTGAACCACAAATCGAACAACCTAATCAAGTTTTAATCCAACTCAAAGCAGCAGGAATCAATCCCATCGATACTAAAATTCGTAGTCGAGGCACATTTTACCCCGATCAAATGCCAGCAATTTTAGGTTGTGATGGTGCAGGAATAGTTAAAGCTGTTGGTAGTGAGGTTAAAAATTTTAAACCAGGAGATGAAGTTTATTTTTGTGGTGGTGGTTTAGGTAAACAAGGAACAGGAAATTATGCCGAATTAGCCGTCGTTGCTGAACATTTCCTTGCTACAAAACCGAAATCTCTTTCTTTTGCGGAAGCTGCTGCTGCACCTTTAGTCTTAATTACTGCTTGGGAAGCTTTATACGATCGCGCTAGATTAGAAGCAGGACAAAAAGTTTTAATTCATGCTGGTGCTGGTGGTGTTGGTCATGTTGCGATTCAATTAGCCAAGCTTAAAGGTGCAGAAGTTTATACAACAGTTAGTTCGCCTGACAAAGCTAGACTAGTACGTCAATTGGGTGCAGATGAACCAATACTATATCAACAAACTAATTTTGTCGAAACTGTCTTAAAATTGACCAATGGTACAGGGGTAGACATCGCTTTTGATACAGTTGGTGGTCAAACTTTTTTTGATACTGTTAATGCAGTAAAAGTTTACGGCGATTTAGTTACGATTTTAGAACCAAATTATTCTTTAGGTACTTTAAAAGTTGCCCGTAATCGCAATTTAAGAATTAGTTTAGAGTTAATGCTGACTCCAATGTTATCAGGATTAATTGAAGCACAACAACATCAAGCAGAAATTTTGCAACAATGTGCCACTTGGATCGATCAAGAAAAATTAAAGATTCACCTTCATCAAACCTTCCCGCTTCAAGAAGCAGCAAAAGCTCATAAAATGTTAGAAAATGGCTCAATTACAGGCAAAATTGCTTTAATAATTTAGATAATTAATTAATAATTAAAAATTTTGAGGTTTTGCCTAAAGAACGAACTAAAGTAGAACCAGTGTGACCAGTTGTTAACCAAAGTATCGCTCTAGCACCATCTCGTAAAGTCTTTTCAATAGGTTCTGGAGGAGACTCAGAAGGTACGGCAATTGGTTTAAACATGATATGACGACTACCAAAGACGATTTCTCCAATGATTCTGGCACGCAGCATATGATTATCAGAAGTGATCAAATAAACACTTTTTATACCTTGAGCTTTTAGCTCATCAACCAAAGTAGTAAAATTAGTTACTGTATCGCTAGCACGATAATCTAAGTGTAAGCGATCGCGACTAATTCCTGCTTTATCAAAAATGTTTTCTGCATAATCTTCAGGACTTCCAGAAGAAACCCAAATTGGGATATCAGGGTATTTTTGCGCTAGTTGGGCTGCATAGCGTTCTCTTTCTTCATGCCCTCCTAACACAAATAAAGCTTCGGGCGCAACAAAATAACTTTGAACTTGTTTATAACCTAAGTATAGACAAGCTGCTATTAGAAGCCATGGGAATAGCTTAAATTTTTTCTTTCTGGGAGATTGGACATAACGAGAACGAGATTGAGTTCTAAAATGACCAATGTTTAACAACATCGCGTTATCCGATTCGGCTTGTCTATTTAAGTTAACTTTAGCCAGTATAGTCAACAATTTGATGAAATTTATCTCAAAGAGCCAAGTATTTTTACTGCAATTAAAAACAAATTAAATATTTTAGTAAATCTTAAAATTTATTTAAATTAACCTAAATCATCCAAAATACACTTTATTTAAGACTTTATTAAGGTCTGAACGAGTTGAGTGAAATCTAGGTAAAAATACTACGAAAAATTATTTAAATCACTGTTGGGATTGGTAAAAACTATCTTACTTTTATTATGCCAAGCAAAAGTCAAGTTTACTGTTTTCGTGCTAGTTATGACATTAAATTAGATAAAAGTACTCTTCCTCCTTGGCTCTCAGTCGATGAAAATTGGCTAGGATACCGAATTCAAACTTTACCCTGGATTGTTGATGTTGCTAAGGTGCTTGATTTATTAGTTATAGATGATTCTATAGAAGAATGGATTTTTTATTTAGAAAATTTAGGTTTAAAGGAAGTAACTCCCGTTTGTTGTGAGGAATTTTTTACTGATAGTTTATATTCTTGAAATTGGCTTTGGCGATCGCTATTCTCGTTACCTAGAAATCAAGACAAAAGTTTTTAAATGTTAAATTCTTATAAAGTCAATGTCACGAAAAAATCTTCACTGGGTAATGAAATTGTCACTTTTGCATATCTAGAGGAAGCTACTGAAGAAGATATACCATCAAATGACTCACCTGATTGGACTTTTGACTGGACTAGCTTATGGAATAAGGCAGATTTTGAATGTGAGGCTATTATTAAACTGTCTTTCAACAAAGAAGTTCTAGGACTGATTAGATTTGCGCTTTATCCCTTTTGTTCAGATAATTTAGAGCCTGAATATTTGGAAATTTTGCATCTAGAGTGTATTTCAAACGTAAAGCGATTTATTGATCCTGTAGGATTTTGGCTTCTTTGATATGCTTGTAAAATAAGTCTTACTTACTGTAGAGGCGATAGTGATGGAATCTTAATTAGACTAGATTCAGTAGAAACTGCCATACCTTACTACAGAGATAAAGTTAGAATGGATGAATTAGGTTGGGTTACTATAGCCCCAGGAGAAGATGGTTATGCTTTCAGCTTTACAAAAAACGGTGCAGAACAATTCTGTATCAGAATCGAGCAAGAATACGGTAATCCAGTCCAACTCTAGTGACCACTCTTGGAAAGAATCTTCTGATGATGTAGTTACTGTAGGCTTAAAACGGTGGATGAGTCATCAAGAGCGGTATGAATTTGTCAAAAATAGAACTTACCACAAAGATAAACCTTCTACATAATCAGTTACGAGACAAATTAAACCAAATTAAACATTGTTTAACCTGTGCCACAATATTAAATTATTTATCTTGTCTGCACTCGAAGCACTTGAAGCTTTCTCTGCCTTCCTCCGTTTTATAACTAATTATGCCCACTTACTCATTTCGTTCACACTCGCGTCCTCTCCATAAAATTGTTCGGTTAAAATTGAACCATTAGAAGTTTCAAGTACAAACCCTGCATCGCGAAGCATTTGAAAATCAGCCAAAGTTGCTTGTCCAGGAGTAGTTAAATAATCACCGATAAAAATAGAATTAGCAGGATAAAGTCCTAGCGGTTGTAGCGATCGCAAATGCACTTCTCTGCCACCAGCAATTCTAATTTCTTGGGCAGGAAGAATAAAACGAAACAAACAAAGCACTCGCAAACAATGACGAGGATTTAATTGATTTTGTTGAGCTAAAGGAGTTCCAGGTATAGGAATCAAAAAATTAATTGGCACACTAGTCACATTTAATTCTCGAAGTGAATAAGCTAAATCAATCACATCATCATCCGATTCTCCCATGCCAATAATTCCACCAGAACAAGTAGTAATACCTGCTGCTTGAACATTTTGAATTGTTTGGACGCGATCGCTAAAAGTATGAGTAGAACAAATTTGAGGGTGATATTGCTCAGATGTATTGAGATTATGATTGACTCGATCTACTCCAGCTTCTGCTAAACGATGGGTTTGTTCTTCTGTTAACAATCCTAAACACGCACAAACTTTCAATTCATGTTTAGCTTTAACTTCTTTGACTGCTTCTAATACTTTACTAAAAACTGATTCCGAAGGCGATCGCCCTGAAATCACAAAACAAAAAGTTCCTGCTTTTAATTCCGCTGCTTTAGCTGCTGCATCAACAATTTTTGCTTGTGCCATCAAAGGATATTTCTCAATTTCTGCTGTAGAGATTTTTGATTGAGAGCAATAATTACAATCCTCTGGACAAAGACCACTTTGAGCATTGAGCAAAAAATGCAGTCTGACGCGATTCCCCCAATAGTGATGACGAATCCGATAAGCTGCTGCTAGCTGCTCTAATAATACTTCATCAGGTGCTTCTAATACTGCCTGTGCTTGTGATCGAGAAATCAACTCTCCAGTCAAACTACGAGTCGCTAGTGCATTCCAATCGGGTGATTTCATGTTTTCAGCTTGTATTGCAGAGGACAAATATTTATTGTTCTACCACAAGCTAACTTTGTCCAGAGTTATTTTGATTAAAGTGGTCGCCAAAAAATAATTGAATCATTAAGAGGTTCTATTTTAGTTCCAGGAAAATAAAAAGCTAAAATTTGTTCGGCAGACCAACCTATTTGAGCCAAATTATAAGAGCCATATTGACTCAAACCAACTCCATGCCCAAAACCACCACCTACAAAGGTATACCCTAATAGTTTCTGAGATTGATTATAAATAGGTTCAAGATAAAATAAGGTACTACGAGGCGGTTCAAAAGCACTACGAGCTTCATTTTTATGTAACTCAACTACACCTTGATCGGTTTGAACTGTTAAAGTCAAAATTCTGCCTGATTGCGATCGCTCGGTGACGGCCATTGACTCAATAGTTTTAAAATTAGCCAGAGGATGATTATTTTTTTGAAGATATTTGCGTAAATCTCGATTCAAATCTTGCAGTTTACTTTCTTTACGCCAGCGAAAAATGCCTCTACCAGTTTCATTAAATCCTTGTTTCAAATCAATAAACTTGCGAAAAGTCGCTTCATCTGACAAAGAATAACGAGATAAATCCCAAATATTCCCAGGAGAATCGATCACTGATTTAAGATAGGGACGTTGAGAACCATTCCAAATATCACTAAAAGTAGCAGTTACCCCACCATTAGTAGAAGAATAAAGCGCATCTACCAATTCATTTTTGTAGGTTAACACCAATCCTTTCGTTGTAGCTATGGCACTGTCGGTTTGAGAAGTAACCCCTGTTAACCCTTTATATACTTGACAATGAACCGTCGCACAAAGCTGATAATCATCAGCAGCAAAACGACGCAAATTTCTTAAAGCATAAGTACGCGCTAAAATAGTCTGTGCTGCGATCGCCTGAATTGGTGCATTAGTACCTATTTCATAGGGAACTACTCCTCGCAGATAAGTTTCTAGAGGTACTTGGTTAACTAAAGTAAAACTACCATAAGCATTAGGTTGAAGTCGTAAATTACCGCCATAAAGATAAGTAGCAGAAGATTGTTTACTAGTTTTACTAACTTGAACTAAGTTTTTTTCAGTAGTAACTTCTACTTGATTGTGATGATATTTTTTGCCATCTATCAACACAGTAATTTGGGGTATTTGTGATAAAACTTCTGTTTTTAAATAAGGAGTTTTATAACCATTGACTTGCAAACTTTTTAATAATAAGCGACGAATCAAAGGAGTAGGATAAACTTTTCTATCCGCCCAAACTTGCCAACGTCCAGGTTGCACAATTTCGACTTTAATTCCCAAAGTTTGCCAAAATTGAGCATCAGCTTCTGCTGTTTCAAACGTAGCATGACTATTTAAAACTAACTGTTCAGAAATTTCTGGTTCAGCTAAAGATTGATATTCTACTTTAACTATTGCTTGTTTAGTTTTCAGTATCTGTTGTTGGTCTAAAAATTTTATAGTTAACTGATCGTCAGCCGTACTACGAATAATTAATTCATCAATAATTTCCTCTTTTTCATCAATTGGTTTAGCCCCTAATCTTTGCACGATGCCAACTTCAAGATTGAGAGGATTAGCCCAAACACTAGCAGACCAAACTGCTTCAAATCCACACAAACAACCTAAAAAGATAACAATAAAACTACGACGAATCATAATAAATTTTATAATCTCAATTACTACAGTCAGACTTAATGTTCTGCGGGTTCGAGATTATCTAAATTAATATTTTCAAGTAATATTTCTCCGTTGATCATTTTGTACGCAGCGTCTAATAAAGCATCTTCTACATAGGGTTTAACAAAATAACCTTTTGCTCCTCTTTTGGCAGCAATATTACGCATCTTTTGCGCTCCGCGAGAAGTTAACATAGCCACAGGTAAAGCAGAAAGTTTTTCGTCTTCTTGCAAACGAGCTAATAACTCTAAACCATTAAGTCTCGGCATTTCTATGTCACAAAAAGCTAAATCGCAATCCAATCCAGCTTGTAATTTATCCCATGCTTCTTGACCATCTCTAGCTTGTTCCACTTGAAAACCAGCTTTTTTGAAAGTCATTGATAATAATTCTCTAACTGTTACCGAATCATCAATAATTAAAACGATTGGTTGAGTTCTTTCTGCTTTGGTTAATGGCTCAGATGAACTAATACCAGTAGATTTAGAGTTGACCACCATCGAATTGGCAGCTTGATTAGCTCGATTAATTTCAATCAAACGTTGAGCCACATCCATCAATTCTTTTTCGGTATAAGGCTTAGTTAAATAAGCTTTTGCTCCTAAATCTGTAGCTAATTTTCGATGTTTTTCTGCACCGCGAGAGGTCAGCATTGCCACAGGAATTAAATTAAGTTTTTCATCTTTTTGTAAATTAGAAAGCAATTCTAATCCATTCATTCTGGGCATTTCGATGTCACAGAAAATCATGTCACAAGGTAAACCATTACGAAGTTTATCCCAGCCTTCTTGACCATCTCTAGCTTGTTCGACACGATAACCTAATTTATTGAAACTAAGAGTAAGCAATTCTCGGACGGTAATTGAGTCGTCAACCACCAGTACCAAGGGTTCACTTCTGACTGGTTCAGTAGGTATTTGAAATTTTTCGGTCTGAGTTTGCCAGAGATTAAGTCCAATTTCTGTAGTTCTTTTACCTTGAGCAATTTCAATTAGTTCTAAAACATCGCCAATGGGAATAATTGTCCCATCGCCTAATACAGTTGCTCCAGCAATCCCTGCTGGTTTGGGTACTGGTCCTTCAATTTGTTTGATAACTATTTCTTGTTCTCCTAGAACTTGGTCTACTTGAACCGCCAATAAATGATCACCACTATGTAAAACAATTACAGAAACAGTATCTTCGTCGGTTTGACTGCCACCGTAAATATTTGTTCTACTAAGTTGACGATTGTAGGACAACAAGTTAGATAAAGATTGAAAAGGTAATAAAGTATTATTCCAGCTAATACATTTGACTCCATTGCTATTGGTTGGAATTTCGTTAAGAGGATATTCTTTAGCTTCTTCTACTCCATCGATAGGAAAAGCAATTCTAGTATTGTTGTAACTACAAGTAAGAGCTTTACAAATACTGAGAACTAAGGGTAAACGAATTGTGAAAGTAGTTCCTTTACCAAGTTCTGATTCGATGTTAATCGTACCGCGAATTTTTTTGAGGTCGGTAATAACTACGTCCATACCCACGCCTCGTCCAGCAAAGTCGTCAGCTTTGTCTTTGGTACTAAACCCAGCATGGAATAGCAAATCGTATACTTCTTGTTGAGATAGGTTTTGTGCTTGCGCCCAAGTTAAAAGATTTTTTTCAACTGCTTTGGCTTTGACTCGTTCAGAATCAATCCCAGCCCCATCATCTGAGACAGAAATTACTGTTTGATTTCCTTGAATAAAAGCACGAATTTTAATTTTCCCCGTTGCTGGTTTTCCTTGTAAAATTCTTTCTTGAGGAGATTCAATTCCGTGCGTAATAGCATTATTAACTAAGTGAGTCATCGGGTTATAAAGATGCTCAACAATCATTTTGTCAATTAAGACTTCTTTACCTTCTATTTCTAGTTCGACTTGTTTTTTTAACTGATGGGAAATGTTGCGTACTGCTCTTGGTAGACGGTCTGCGGTTTGACCAAATGGAGTCATCCGCGAGGAATTGATTCCTTCTTGTAGTTGAATTGTAACTTGTCGCAATGATTGAGTTACTTTATCGGTTTCGTCAACCACAAATTGAATATCAGAAGATGCTTCACGAATACGGACAATTAATTCAACAATGTCTTGGGAAAGTAAGTGAAACCCAGTAAAACGATCCATTTCTAAAGCACTGAGTTCATCGTCGCTGTTATTTTCTTGCTCAGAGTTAGAATTGAGAAAACCAGATTGAGTCCTGCGAGAGAAAGCTTTAGTGGACTGATTTTGCTGACGACTAGCCAACAACGCACCTTCTAGAAGGGATTTTTCGTATAAGTCGTGCATTCTTGCACCGACATCCCCTAGAGATTGAATATGATTTAACAAATTATCCAAGAAAAGACGCAAACGTTCTTGGTCTTCTTCTAAGCGGTTACGTTTTACTACTAACTCTCCAATCATATTGTTGAGGCTGTCTAGTTTTCTAACTGATACCCGCATTGTTTGATCGAAAGTTTGATTATTTTGCGACCTCGAATGCACCTGTGGTGCAGATTGCGCAAAAGAACCAATTTGAGGTTCGTAGCTGTTGGCAATAGATGGCTCAAGTAAATCGTCTAGTTCACCTAAAGTGTTGGTAGGTAATGATTCTTCAAAAATACCTTCTAAGTCGTCTAAATTATGAGCAACGATTATTTCTTGATTATTATTGTCTAATTCTAGTAGTTCTTCTAACTCATTAAATTGCTCTAATTCTTTCAGATCTGACTCAATATTTAACTGAAGTTCTAAATCTTTAAATTGTTCAGTTGATGATGCTGGTGTAAGCGAAAATTCTGGTTCTAAATCCTGCCAATCTAACTGGTTATTTAGTTCTAATAAATTATTTTCAGCTAAATCTAAATCCTCTAAATTTAAATCGATATTAGCTTGATTTAATATAGGGGAAGAATCTTGTTCAATTTTATTGATATTTGATTCGCTAGGGTTGCTGTCAGCCTTTAGATCGCATAATTCTTCATCCAAATCTAAGTCATGAAAGGCTAATGGTTCTGAGCTTAATTCTGATTGGTTAGTCAGAGAAGATTCTTCTGGCAAGTCCGAAGTTGTCGACCAATAATCTTCAGACTCAGCAACATTGATTGAAGCAGATTTCTCATCTTGCCTCATATTTTCAGTATCATCAAATAAATCTATTAATTCATCATCCCAGAGGTCATTAAGTTCTATAGGCTGGTCTTGATTATTCATAAGTTTTCTCTTTTCGATTTGCTTAAGCTTAACCGATGCTAAAGAATTCTGAAATCTAATAAAAACGTTGGTAAGATAAGCCTTACCAGTCATAATGAATTAATATAAAAATTACGTTACTTTATATGATTCTAGTTTTTCTAAAATTGGAGCGTCAAATTAATTTCCGTAAATGGACTTCTGTTCAAGGATGATTTTAATTATTATATGACTTCTCCTACTGCAACCTTGCTTGTTTCTTGTCCTGATCGCCCTGGATTAGTAGCAAAAATTGCGAATTTTATTTATTCTAATGGTGGCAATATTATTCATGCCGATCAACATACAGATTTTACGGCAGGTTTATTTTTAATTAGGATTGAATGGCAGCTTGAAGGTTTTTTGTTACCCAGAGACGTAATTGATACAGCTTTTGCTGCGATCGCAAAACCCATTGAAGCAAGCTGGCAATTACATTTTTCTGATACTATTCCTCGGATTGCAATTTGGGTTACTAAGCAGGATCATTGTTTATTAGATTTACTCTGGCGACATCAAGCTCAAGAACTTCCTGCTCAAATAGCATTAATAATTAGTAATCATGCTCATTTAGAATCTATTGCTCAACAATTTAAGCTAGATTTTTATCAATTTCCGATTACTAAAGATAATAAATTAGAACAAGAAGCTAAAGAGTTAGAGTTACTTCAAAAATATCAAATAGATTTAATTGTCTTAGCAAAATATCTGCAAATTCTTAGTGCCGATTTTGTGGCTAAGTTTCCCAATATTATTAATATTCATCATTCATTTTTACCAGCTTTTCCTGGAGCAAATCCTTATCAACGCGCTTATGAAAGGGGAGTAAAAATTATTGGCGCAACTGCTCATTATGTCACTGCCGATTTAGATGAAGGACCTATTATTGAACAAGAAGTAGTTCGAGTTAGTCATCGTGATACTGTGGCAGATTTGATTCGTAAAGGTAAGGATTTAGAACGATTAGTTTTGTCTCGTGCTGTGAGATTGCATTTACAAAATCGAGTTTTAGTTTATGGTAATCGTACTGTGGTTTTTAGCTAATAAAAATCAAAAGCAGCTTGGATATAATCTTGTAGAGTAAAAATAAATTTGTTTGCTTGTCCTATTTTTTGTTGATAGCTAACTAATGCGACATCAAAACGACAGGGACAATTAATTAACTGAGGATGTTCTGCTAAAAATAATTCAGCACTCAAAAAAAGTTTGTGTTGTTTCTGATGATTAATCGCTAATAATCCATTAGCATCCCAATTTTTTTGGCTACGGGTTTTGACTTCTACAAATACTAAAATACTAGTGATCTTTTCTAAAAAAATTAGATCTATTTCTCCCCAACGACAACGCCAACGATGATGATACAATTGATAACCCTGGGTTTCTAACCATTGAGCAACAAATTTTTCTCCTAATTCACCAATTTTATTCATTAATAAATTTAAGATAATTAGTTTAAAATAATAACTTATAAACTATTAATAATCAACTATCTACGAACGCTAAATTATCTGTGTTAATGCTATAGATAAACAATTAACAAAAAACAAAAATATTCATCATCAATTATCATGATTTACAGCAGTTTTCGTGCTTGATAGACTATACCTTATTATTAGGCAAGAGATAAAAAGTAACTAATAACTGGTGACTGATAACTGATAACTGGTAACTAAAATGACACAACCAAAAGTAATTTTTTTTGATGCAGTAGGAACTTTATTTGGAGTAAAAGGAAGTGTAGGAGAAGTTTATCACCAAATCGCTCTTAATTTTGGAGTAAAAACTAATCCTACCGATTTAAATATCGCTTTTTTAAATAGCTTTAAAACAGCACCACCACCTATTTTTACTAATGCGTCATTACCAGAACTAAGCCAACAAGAATATAATTGGTGGTATGCGATCGCAAAATCAACTTTTACTCAAGTTGGTGTTTTAGAGCAGTTTAATAATTTTGACGCTTTTTTTGCCGAACTTTATCATTATTTTGCTACCGAACAACCTTGGTATATCTATCCAGATGTATTACCAACCTTACAAAAATGGCAAAAGCGAGGTGTAGAGTTAGGAATTATTTCTAATTTTGATACTCGAATAGAACAGGTAATTGAATTATTAAATTTAAAAACATTTTTTAAAACAACCACAATTTCTAGTTTGGTTGGTGCAGCTAAACCAGATCCTAAAATCTTTTTGACTGCTTTATCTAAACATAATTGTTTGCCTCAACAAGCTTGGCATATTGGTGATAGTTTTACAGAAGATTATCAAGGTGCTAATCAAATTGGCATGAAAGCATTTTGGTTGAACCGATCCGAGGAATTATCAGTCCGTAAAAACCAACTACCCAATTTAAATCGTCTGGGATAAACTTGTGTTTAAATAATTTAAATTCAATTATGGTTGAATGAGGGGGAAATAATCTTGGATACGGCAAGTCAACAGAGAATTTTAGGCTATTTTATTGAAGAAGCAAAAGAACATCTGCAAACTTTAGAACAGGGGATTTTACAATTATCCACTGCGGTTAAAGATACGGAAATGGTTAATGAAATGTTTCGTGCTGCTCACTCAGTTAAAGGTGGTGCAGCGATGTTGGGATATAGCACTATTCAAAAAACTGCTCATCGTCTAGAAGATTCTTTTAAAGTGTTGCGGGAACATCCTGTCGATGTCGATCAAAAACTAGAATCTCTTTTTTTGACAGGATATGATTATTTACAAGATTTAATCGAAAGACTAGAAAGTTCTCCTAATTTTCGTGACGAAGATGCTTTAGAAATCCTCGAACAAGCGGAGTCCAATTTTACTTTATTGCAAAACTATTTAAAAGAATTATTGGCAGGAAATCAATCGGGAATAACTACTTCAGAAGCTTCAATCAATATTGCTGAAGAAGTCAAAGAAACTCTTAAAGAAATGCTGTTGTTATTTAAGCAACCCGATAGTCCAACAAATCGGCAACAACTGCAAAAATTATGTCAAAATTTAGGAAGATTAGCTCCTGAACAAACCAATTGGCAAAATCTGGTCAAAACCGCTACTGTAGCACTGGCGAATACTAAATATCCTTATAATACTGTTGCTCAAATTGTTATTAAAGAATTAAAACTCTGTGGTGATCTTCTTCATAGTGGACAAGGAGAGCAAATTGTCCCTAGTAATAATCTTAAACAATTAGCTGCCACTGCTACGAAGACAGTTCCTCCTGGTAATGTTGCTCAAATAACTATTCCTGTAGAACCTCAAGCTGCTGCGATCGCAATTCTTAAATCTTTTAATAAACAACAAATAGCTCAAATTATTAAAATACTTTCTAGTCAAATTTTAGATAAAAAATAACTTCAAATCAGAAACAGATAGTTACCACAGCTAATATGTGTCATAATAAATACTTATAAATAAATTGCTAAATTAGAATTGGCTGTGTTTCAACTATTAAATATCTTAGTTGAGGCAAGCGAGTCAGGGATTCTTCTACTCCGCTTCTTGTTGCCTTGCACTTTAATTACTTTGATCGGCTTAAGTTTAGTGAATTTTGGATTAGATGCTGTAGCACGAGCTAAACAAATGCATCAGATTCCATGTACTCAATGTCGTTTCTTTACTAACGACCATCGTTTAAAATGTACCATTCAACCTCAAATTGCTAATACAGAACAAGCAATTGATTGCTCTGACTTCCGTTCGGATTGATAATTATCTTAGGTTTGTTTAATTAGTTAGTAGTGTCAAAGATAGTTGCGAGAGTTGTTTTTTTCTTTCTCTACTTCCTCGACTAACTCTACCTTCTTTACTTTCCTTGAAGTTAATTTTCGCTATTCAATCGAACTTGATATTATGCTGGTACAAAAACTCAATCAAATGGAAGAATTTATCGCTGGCGATGGTACTCGTCTGCGAGAGTTATTACATCCAGATAAG
Source organism: Stanieria cyanosphaera PCC 7437 (assembly GCF_000317575.1). Lineage (NCBI taxonomy): Bacteria > Bacillati > Cyanobacteriota > Cyanophyceae > Pleurocapsales > Dermocarpellaceae > Stanieria > Stanieria cyanosphaera. The sequence goes on from NC_019748.1 coordinate 798,962, forward strand.
CAACCGATAGAATTACGCTACAGTTTAGCTCATGCAATTGTTCCTGTGGGACAAACTTCTATTCCCCACGCTTTAACAACTTCAGAAGTCTATTATCTCCTCAGTGGTAAAGGAGAAATGCACATTGAGGACGAAACTCAACTGGTAGAAGCTGGAGATGCAGTGTATATTCCTCCCAATGCCAAACAATACATTCATAATTGCGGTGATGAACCTTTAATTTTTATCTGTATTGTCGATCCAGCTTGGCGAAAAGAAGACGAAACGGTTTTTTCTAGTTAACAGTGAACAGTAGGGGTTCTCGCAGTGCCTTGCCCCTACTTTGGTTATGCCCCGTCAGGAGACAACCTCTTTAGTATTAATTAAACGGATTTGATCTCATCTACCAGTAAAACAGTAAGTTGGACTGGTGAAATTGTTCATAACCTTGGTGGTAAAAAACTAATCAAAGATAGTAGAGGAGTTGCTATGGACAGAGATTTAAATGGAGGGCGTGGAATTTTTCTACGCTCATTGGTAGATATACCCAGTCTAAAAGACTGCATTGTTAATGTTAATTAGCAAAATTATATCGGTTATGAATAATATTCATGAGTCAAACAAGGTAAAGCAATAATTTCTCCTTTAGCATCTTCTACTTGAACTTGTAAACCTATTCCTCCTGCTTTAGTACGAAGATAAGCTAACCCAAAATTACCTTCAGAAGTGTTTGTACAGCTAGTTAAAATTCCAACTTTATTTCCTTCTAATATTAAAAGAGTTCCTGGATTAACTGGTGCGGTTAATTTTATACCCCAAAGTTGTTGTTTTACACCTTTATAGGTATTTAAACGAGCAATAGTTTCTTGCCCAATATAACAACCTTTTTCAAAAGAAATAGCGTGCCATAAACCTGCTTCTAAAGGATTATAATCTTCTGTTAATTCTTGATCGGGAATTGGTCTTCCTTGTAAAATTCGTAATTGTGACCAAACGCGATCGCCTATCGGAGTTACACCGATTGTAATTAATTTAGACCAGCAAGCAGCAGCTTCAGCAACAGGAATAATTAACGTATATCCAGGTAAAGCTAAACCATTACCGATGGCAATTCTAATGATATTATTATCAAAGTTAACTAATTGATGGCTATTTTCTGGTTGATTAATAACAGATTGAAGTCCTAATTTGGTTAGAAAATCATCGCTTTGTTTACCAATTAAATTAAAGACAGCATACTCAGTAGAAATATCACTCAATTCTACTTTGTCAAAGGGAAAAATAAACCTGTCTAACCATTCAAGTAATTGTTGACGACGTTGAGGAGAAACTAAAACTAAAACTGCATCTTCAGTTACATAAGCTGTAGCTAAATCTAAAGTTCTTGCTGTAGAAGTGACAAAAACAGTATCGCAACCTTGTCCAGGTTGAAGCTGATTAAAATTATTGGTACTTTGATTATGAAGATAGCGTAATCTATCTTCTCCAGTTAATTTGAGTAAACCCCAGTTAGAGCGATCGCATAAAACTACTTCTTCTTTGGCAGCTATTAAAGCACGTTCATCGTTACCAAAACTTAAAGGTATCTGAGTTTCTGAGTCTAAAATAGCTCCCATTTCTTGTTGAATTTGACGTAATAATTCCATAATTTTGTTTATTTAAATCTTTTAGTTTAATTATCTAATGCGATCGCTTATACTTTCTTTTATTTAAAAAATTTTATGATTAATTCCTTAATTGCTACAATCTAAATTAATTAAGGGTTGCCAGAAGAAAAGAATACCATTTTAGCTAATAACCCAAACAAAGCTAAGAAAATTCCCACTACAAAAGTCCATAACCTTGTATCTTGATCTTTTACTCTGGTTTCTAAAAGACTTACTCTTTTATCTATACCATCAACTTTTTCTGATAGTCCTTTAATATCACCTTTGACACTTTCTATTTTTAAATCGAGATTGCTAATATCTTTTTTTATTTCAGCTTGACTTGAAGCTATTTCTAATTTCAGTTCAGTTTTAACATCATCAATTCTTCTGTCTAGTTGGACAAAGCGATCGCTGATAAAATTTTTTAGCTCTTGAATTTCTGTGTTTGATGATGTGGTCATTGCTATCTTGATATTATGCTCTTGTTGAAAAGCTACTTTTTTAGTTTATCGTCTGTGAGGATAGATAATCTGAAGCCTGTTTTATTAATTGAAATAAAGCAAATTGTAGCGGTCAAGATTTTTTTCTTACTACTTATTACTTAAGAGCAAACCTCTCACCTTAGATTAAATTTTAATTGCTACAATTAGGAGAATTATTTAAAGTACGCTGAGTATGAGCGGTAGGATAAGCAGTTAAAATTACTGTACCATCAGGATTTTTTACTATTCCCCGTGCTGGATAAATTGCCCCTTGAGATGTCATTATTGGTGGATATTGTTCTTGTAAAGCTTTCTCCTCTGCTTCTGTTTTTCTCTGCACCTGAGCATTTGGTTCTATAGATTGACCATCAATAATTAAAATTTCAGAAGGAATTGGTTCAACAGGTGTAGGAGGAACACCACCCCTCCCGTTGACTACAAAAGTATTTTCTCTCCCTGCAAAAATATCTTGTGCTGTTTGAGTAACATTGCAGACTCCAGCCACTATTTGATCTGGTTCAACTATATTTTCTGGTCAGGTAAGTTTTCAAATACTTGTCTCACTGATTTTTGTGCTTTTGCTTCTAGAAATTGCCAATCAACTTCACCTGTATCATCTATTAAACGAGTATCTATTTCTACTTCATGACTACTTTGGTCGTAGGAACTAAAAATGTTATTGGGTAAGGTAAGATAATTCTGAAAACAAACTTGATAGCACAGTTCCCAAATATCAATTTCTATCAATTTTCCTTGACTAGTTAAACAAAGATGATAACCTGGGATAGGGTCAACCACTTCTTTGTATTCTCCCTTCCATGCCGAATTATCGAGTTGTTTGCGAATATTATCCAGAATTCTAATTAAGGCTGGTTGCATCAGCATTTGTGCTTGTTCCCATGCCTGTACGGTTTTAAATTTTGGTTTCATCAATCTTAAATTATTATCTCTAAAAGTAAGCATAGTACATTGCTACGCTGTATTTTTACGGGTTCTATTTCCCGATGCAAAATCGGCTAAAAATACGGTCTAGAACTGATTCTGTAACTTCTTCTCCCGTAATTTCGCCTAGAGCTTGAATTGCTCCTCTTAAATCAATTGTCCAAAAATCTAAAGGCAAATTTGCTTTGATGGTTTCTTGAACTTGTTCTAAGGATTGTTTGGCTTGAGTTAAAGCTGCTGCTTGTCTTTGATTGATGGCTAGCTCTAAATTAGCTGCGGTAGTTTCGCCAGTTTGCACCGATGCTAGAATTGCGGTTTCTAAGAGATCGATTCCTTCTTGATTAGCAGCAGAAGTAGTTACAATCTGCTGGATTTCTTGAGGATAAATGATTGTTTCTGGGGAAGCCAAATCGACTTTATTAATAACTAAAATTAGGGGACGATGTTTAACTTGAAGATAAATCTTTTGATCTTCTTCCGTCCATCCTGCTTCAGCATCAACTGTTAGTAAAACTAAATCGGCTGATTGGGCTGCTTTTTGCGATCGCTCTACGCCAATTTTTTCCACTGTATCAAACGTATCTCTAATTCCTGCGGTATCTAAAACTTGAATCGGAATCCCACCAGCTACTAAACTCGATTCAATTACGTCACGGGTAGTTCCAGGCAAATCCGTGACAATAGCGCGATCGCATTTACTCCAAGCATTGAGTAAACTTGATTTTCCCACATTAGGACGACCTACAATTGCTACTTTGATTCCATTCCTGAGTAATTCTCCTTGATTGGCAGTGGCAAGGATATCTTTGACTTGTTGTAAAACATCTTTGAGTTGTTGCCGAATTAAGTCTTCATTCAGGGGTGGTAAGTCTTCTTCAAAATCAATTCTGGCTTCTACTTCTGCCAAAATATCTAAACAAGTAGCTCGTAACTGACGGATCGGATGAGCCAGTTTACCTTGTAATCCTGCTAAAGCAACCACCGAAGCAGCTTGAGATTGCGCTCCTACTAATTCTGCAATACTTTCGGCTTGAGTCAGATCAATTCGACCGTTTAAAAATGCCCTGAGTGTAAATTCTCCTGGTTGAGCTAATCTTGCTCCCTGTTCTAAACAAAGTTTTAACACTTCTTGTACAGGGATAATACCACCATGACAGTGAAACTCAACCACATCTTCACGAGTAAAAGAACGAGGCGCAAGCATCAATAACAGCAAAGCTTCATCCACTAATTCCTTAGTGTCAGGATGACGAATATAACCGTAGAGAAGACGATGACTTTCCCATAACTGTTTACCAGGCGCATCAAATAAATTGCGGGCAATATTTACCGCTTCTTCTCCCGAAAGACGCACAATACCAATGCTACCCTGTTGAGGCACAACGGCTGTCGCGATCGCAACAATAGTTTTTCCTGTTGTAATTGTCATAAGCTATGAAGGCAGAAGGCAGAAAATTTAAAACCTTATTATGTATTACCTATTACTTTCTGATAACTGGTAACTGGTGTACAGACGTTCCATGGAACGTCTCTACTGGTAACTGTTTATTCTTCTTCCGCTACCTGCTTGATCCCCCTCTCCGAGGGAATAGCTGCAATAATCGCATCGATCACTTTACCAATCGGAACAATTTCTAAACCCACATCATCGGGAAAACTCTGTCCTTTCGGCACAATTGCTCGTTTAAAACCTAATTTAGCTGCTTCTTTAAGTCTTAACTCCATTTGGGAGACTAAACGAACTTGTCCACCCAAACCAACTTCCCCAATTAAAACCGTGCGAGGATCAACAATGCGATCGCGGAAACTAGCAACTATAGCGATCGCAATACCTAAATCGGCTGCGGGTTCACCGACATTTAAGCCTCCTGCCGAAGCGACATAGGCATCGAGTTTAGAAAGAGGAATGCCTACTCTTTTTTCTAAGACGGCTAAAATCTGCTGCAATCGATTGTAATCTACTCCTGTCGTCGAACGACGGGGAGAAGTGTAGCTAGTCGGACTAACTAACGCCTGCAACTCTACTACAATCGGACGAGTTCCTTCACAAGCAACGATGGTTGAAGTACCAGGGGCTAATTCATCTCGGTTGCCTAAAAACAGTTCCGAAGGATTGTCTACTTCAACTAAACCCTTATCTGCCATTTCAAAGATACCAATTTCATGAGTTGCTCCAAAACGATTTTTCACTGAACGTAACAGACGATGAGAAGCGTAACGATCTCCTTCAAAATACAACACAGTATCGACCAAATGTTCTAAGACTCTTGGCCCTGCGATCGCTCCTTCTTTGGTAACATGACCAACAATTAATAAGGTAATATTCTCTCGTTTCCCTACTTGCATCAAAGCGGAGGTACATTCTCTCACTTGGGCGACTGAACCAGGTGCAGAAGTAAGAGAGGCAAAATGAAGAGTTTGAATACTATCAATTACTGCAACTTGAGGTTTTAATGACTCTAATTCCCGAAGAATTTCTTCTAAATCTGTTTCTGGCATTACATAAAGATTATTTTCATCAATATCTTCTCTTGTTTTTGCTTTTTTGTTTGATTTGTTATGACCATTTTGATGCACTAAGGGTTCATCTTCTTCAACTACCCCTACTCCCAAACGAGAAGCTCGTAATTTGACCTGTTGTCCTGATTCTTCGGCAGAAACATATAGAATACGGGGTAAGCTTACCGATAACTGATTAGCTACTTGTAATAATAAAGTCGATTTACCAATACCAGGATCGCCTCCAATCAACACCAATGAACCAGGAACAATTCCCCCGCCCAAAACCCTGTCTAACTCTCCATATCCTGAAGGAAAACGAGCTTGGTTATTGTTATTGATCTGAGAAAATTTCAGTGATACTCTTGGTTGGGCTGGAGTATCTGCTCTACCCTGAGAACGAGTTCCAGATTGCCAACCTCCACGATTTCCCGTCGTAGGACTAATTTCAATCGGTTCTTCAGAAATTGTGCCGTAGGAATCGCACTCTTTACAATAACCATACCATTGAGTATATTCTGCACCACACTCACTACAAACATAAATTTGTCGGGATTTAGCCATGAGGATTTTTAAAAAAAATATTAAGAAAACTACAAACAATAGTCAATTAATGTTTAAAACTGTGACAGAATCCTCAACGGACTCAAAAATAAAGTAAATCTGAAAAAAGCCAATTTTTGGCATAATAAAATGCACACTCAGACTAATTAAATAACGTGAAAGCGATATTCTAGAAACACAGGTACTCAAAATTTAACTTATAGATCAGATCGGTAATCTAATTTAAAGAAGGAGTGTGGAGTAACTTGGAAACACATAAAGAAAAAATTCTAGTTGTTGATGATGAAGCTAGCATCCGTCGTATTTTGGAAACACGGTTGTCCATGATTGGTTACGACGTGGTAACTGCTGCTGATGGAGAAGAAGCTCTAGAAACTTTTCGCGTTGCTGAACCAGATCTTGTCGTTTTGGATGTCATGATGCCCAAATTAGACGGATATGGTGTTTGTCAAGAATTGCGAAAAGAATCTGATATTCCTATTATCATGTTAACTGCTTTAGGAGATGTCGCCGATCGCATTACAGGTTTAGAATTGGGTGCAGATGATTATGTCGTCAAACCCTTTTCTCCCAAGGAGTTAGAAGCCCGAATTCGCTCTGTTTTGCGTCGAGTTGAAAAAAATGGTGCGCCAGGCATTCCTAGTTCGGGTGTGATTCATATCGGTTCGATCAAAATCGATACCAACAAACGACAGGTATATAAGGGAGATGAAAGAATTCGTCTCACTGGAATGGAGTTTAGTTTGCTAGAATTACTGGTTAGTCGTTCTGGTGAGCCTTTTTCCCGTTCAGAAATTTTACAAGAAGTTTGGGGTTATACTCCCGAACGTCATGTAGATACTCGCGTAGTTGATGTTCATATTTCGCGTCTTAGAGCTAAATTAGAAGACGATCCGAGCAATCCCGAATTGATTCTCACTGCTAGGGGAACGGGCTATCTTTTTCAACGTATTCTCGAACCAGGAGAAGACTGAATTAGCCATTCACACTACCAGTCATAGGTAAAGGATGAGTAAATCCGATCCAAATCGAGTCTTACGGTTGTTACCGATCTTTGCTGGCGCGTTGGCGGGGATACTGTTGCTAATCAACCGTTTATTAACTGTACAGTTAACTGACTCTCAGGCAAGATCTGATGCTTTGGGAATCATTGAAGGTGCTGTACTAATTTTGGTTGGTTTAATTTGGCAGCAGATTCAACCGCGATCGCCAGATGCCGTTACTTTAATTGGACAAGAAGGTTTTGAATTAGCCCAGCATTTGCCATCAGAAGTTAAAACTGAATTGGCATGGGCTTCCCATTTATTATTAACTAATACAGTTACGCGATCGCTGGTAGTTTATGCTCAAGGACAAACTTTGTTAAGAAGAGGTATTTTAGGGCAGAATTCTCAAGTTAAACCAGGTGCGATCGTACAAAGAGTCTTAGATACCCAAAAGTCGATTTATTTGGTCAATCTGAATCTTTATCCTGGAAAAATTGAATTTGATTATTTACCAGAAAATACTCAAGGAGTTATTTGTCAACCGATTGGCGATCGCGGTGTGTTGATTTTGGGGGCGAATGTTCCTCGTAGTTATACCAAACAAGATGAAAAATGGATTGAAGGTATTGCGGATAAATTGGCAGAAACCTTAAAGAATCAAGTTTAAAACATTAGAATCGAATGTGATGGTTTTTGTGGATTGTTAATTGTTGATAGTTGATTGGTAACTGATTACTGGTAACTGGTAACTGTTTTAATTGCCACAACAGTGATCAATACCTAAACTGTCTAAAATAAGATCGCTCACTGCATTAGCGATCGCAAATTCACCATAAAAACTTTGACTAAAATCAAAAGCTTGCATTTCAGTAACAATGGCAATTACTAACGCACCAAGATCGTTTTCTCCTTCTAGACGTTGCCTAACAAAAATTTGTGATGCTCTTTGGGCGATTTTTTCATTGACTGCTTCAGGAATAAATTCTTGATCAAGCCAATTATGTAAAGAGCTTTTTAACCATTCTCCTTCTTTATCGGGGTCTTGGATCGGTGGTAAAACTATGGATGGAATAGGTTGAGGTTCTTCTCTCATTGGTAACTGATTTGATAACTGACCACTGGTAAAAAGATGTTATTCAATATCTCTTCAATTATAGAAGGATACAGTCAAGGCTACTTTCTGATGGCAGATGATGAGGAAGGGCTAAATTGGTATTCTACTCGTCAGCGTACTTTAATTCCTCTTGATGATCGTTTTCGCTATCCCAAATCTTTGCAACCAGTACTTAATCAGAATAGGTTTTCTGTTGCAATTAATCGGGATTTTGAGGCTGTTTGTGAAGGATGTGCCAATCGAGAAACTACTTGGATTTCTGCTGAGTTAAAAGAAATTTATTTAGCTTTATATCACGCTGGTTGGGCATATAGTTTTGAAACTTGGCAAGGAAACGAGTTAGCTGGAGGAATTTTAGGGATGGCTATTGCAGGAATGTTTATTGGTGAGTCGATGTTTTATCGCATCGATGATGGTTCAAAAGTTGCGATGGTAAAATTAGTTCAACATCTTCGCCAACGAGGTTATTTATTTTTTGATGCTCAATTACAAAATCCTCATTTAGAACGATTTGGTTCGTATGTAATTAGCTTAAAACAGTATCAACGTTTATTAACTCAAGCTTTAAGGTTGCCTTGTCAGTTTAATTAATTAAATTACTCCATCCCCAAGCTAATAAAATTGCTACGATCGCTCCAATTAAGGTATTAATAATATTAACCATTTCATTGGTTAACCACGACCAATTTGATTGCCAAGTTGCCCCGATCAAACTTTCAATGGTAGTAGCTAGAAAAGCTGCGATCGCACACCAAAGAATTCCCAACCCATCAATTGTACCGACTAACCAAGCAATAATCGCGATCGCTAATGAACCAACTATACCAGCTACAGTTCCTTCTAAACTTACTGCGCCTTCTGTGCCTTTTGGTACGGGTTTTAAAGTAGTAATCAAGAAAGTATGTTTGCCATATGCTTTACCCACTTCACTAGCAGTAGTATCGGAAAGTTTGGTACTAAAACTAGCTACATAACCTAATAAAAATAGTTCTTGTAAGAGAGAGTTAACAAATAAGGTGGTAACAGCGCAAATTGTGGCGATTAAAGCTGAACCCCAAACATTTTCTGGTCCTCGCATTCCTGAACGCTTTTCTGCTATTCCTGCTGCTTCTTTTTGAGTCATGCCGATTCGAGTGACTGCCGAACCAACCAAGAAATAAAACATGACAATTACATATCCTTGCCATCCCAATATTCCCCAAACCAACACGCCTAAAATCCAAGCATGAAGGTAACCCATTGGAGTAAGTAATTTTTTCGGACTAATCCAAGCAAAACTGATTAAAAAACTATTTAATCCTACTGCTACTAACCAAGGATTGAACCAATTAATTGTAGAAAACATTAGTCCTCTAATTTCAAGATGTTTTTATTCACCTAATAAAATATACAGACTTTTTGTGATTAAACTTCTTTAGTACTAAATTAATTTTGAGACCCTAAGCTTGTACTCTTAATTGTACCATTTGTGCTATTAGGATTTTGATGATCTTGCTGCCTGGTATGAGCTACGCTGAGACCGCACTTGTTGAAAATCTAAATTTGGAAATTACTAATCCACAATTAACTTTTCTTTTCAATATACTCGCGCCAATAAACTATTTTTCCGTCTTTTAGTTCAAAAATAATTGCATCTTCTGCTTGAGAATTTTTACCAGTTTTTTTATTGCGATCGCTCCAATTCCACTCTACCGCACCTTGAAATTCGTCAATAATTATTCGTTTAATTGTTACTTTTGTGTTAGTAAATTGCTCAAAATAATCTTCGGCTGCTTGTTTGATTACTTCCTTTCCTTCAAACTTAGTTCCAGCAGCTATAAAAATAGCATTTTCAGCAAAATCTTGCACAATAGCTGATGAATCAGCATTTTCCCAAGCATAAGCTTGTCTTTCTACCATTGCTTGAATAGCTTGTTCTGAATTCATCTGCCCTAAAAATAAAAATAAAAAAGCGACTAACGGTAAAACTTGTGCCATGATTACAAAAAAATCTTGCCTAAATTTTACTACTTTTTACATAATTAATTACTAATTATGAGGGATGAATAATCAACAATCAGCTATTAACCTCACCGAAAGTGCGCGTAGCGACCAACCATTAGCAAAAATAAGGGCTTTGATTATATTTTATGAAATTGATAACTACTATATTTCAAGTTTCTTTTTACAAATAAAGTATGGTAAAACACAATAAGAAAAAATTGAGATAACAATATAACTAATTAATAAAATCCATACCTGTTTGCTTTCATCTCTAACTTTTAAGTTACTAATTATTTTTTCGTAACTAATCTTGACAGATTTTCCTACAATATTTTTTCCAGTAATAATATTGTAATACAAATAATAAAAAGTATAGAGGACAAGTAGATAAATACTTAAAGAAATTGGATGATAAACAATTAAACTTAAATCATTATATAACAAACATTGTTCTTGAATCGAGTTAAATAAACAGTTGGTCGGACTAAGTTTACTTAAACTAGAAACACAAAACATTATTATTAAAAAGGTAGGCAAATAACAAAGAATTGGATGGTAAATAAACTTTTTAAAACCATTTAACATTGTTTGACTCTTTTTGATCGGCTGCTTAAAATTTTTACATAGGTTTGATAAAATATTTTAAAATTTCCTTCAAGAAAAATTAAAGATTGTTTAATGAGATTTACTATTTTTACTTATTTTTTTTAAGTTAATTGCTACAATAATTATCCTTACGTTAGTTTCCCTTTACATATTTTTAAATTAGTAAAATAGTATTATAATTGGCGAGTTATAGCGATCGCTAATAAATATACCTGTGAAGCTAATTTCTCACCTACGAACCTCACCAAAGACTCGACTCAAACTTGGTAACACCCCTTGTCTGCGCTAATACTCATTCCACCAGTAAATCCTTCTGCCCTCGTTAAAAAAAAATTATTCTAGCTATTGACTTAAAAATCAACTTAGCTTTAAGATAAAAACAAGTTGATTAAAAAATCAAACTAATTAATTTCAGACTTATGATCAAAAACTAACGATTCATCTCACGCGTTAGATAAATTTCAGCTATCAAACAGGAGAATAGTATGCTCGTAACTGCATCGCAAGAAGGCAGAGAAAAAATTCTCGTAGCCTTTAACAAATTATTAAATGAATATCAACAACAACAAACCAAAGTAGCGACTAAAGAAGAAGAATTACAACAAACTATTAATCAAAAACTTTTAACACAAGTCAACGAATATACAGTTAATAATATTATTAACGGCATGGCAGCATTACAATTAGATTTTAGTAGTGTCGTTAATGAATTAACTAGTAAATTAAACCGAGAATCTAATAAATTAACCGAATTAAAACAAGCTATTATAATTGAACAAAAAAAACTAGAACAACTACGTAAAATAAAATTAATTGCTGATGCTTTACATCTTTTAAAACAAGAACATCAAGAAAAAATTCAACAAATACAAATTCAGGCAACTAATCAAAAAGAAGCTTTAGCTAAAGAAATAAACCAAATTAAAAAACAATGGGCAAAAGAACAAGAAGAATTTAGCTTAAAAGTGACAGAAGTAGCAGAATTATTAAAACAAAAACGACAGCAAGAAGAAGCTGATTATCAATACGAAATTACTAGGCAAAGACAAATAGAAAGAGATGATTATCAAGAAGATAAACGTCAACAAGAAAGAGAATTAGCCGAAACAGCACAACAAAAAGAACAAAATTGGCAGGTAAGAGAAGAAAATTTAGCCGAACATAAAAAGGAATGGGAAGCAAATCAACAAAAAATAGCGACTTTTGCAGATAAAATTAAAGAAGAAGCTAATAAAGCTAGAGTAGAAGCAATTAAAGAAGCGGACAGAAAAGCTAAAATTCAACTTGATTTGCTTGAAAAAGAATGGGAAGCAAATCAACAAGGATACGAACTCAAAATACAAGTTTTAGAAACAACGATTCAGAAACAAACTGAACAGATAACTGAATTAACCACTCAACTGCAAACAGTTAATTCTCAAGCACAAAACTTAGCTCTCCAGGCTTTTCAAAGCAATGCTAATTAATCAATTAAAGGTAATTAATTATGACAATTAATTCTAAAAGTACTAAAGCTGAAATTTTGCAAGCCTATAAAATATTAGAAAAAGATAAAAAAGCATTAGAGTCCGAAATAAAAAAAGCAACTAGTAATTCTAGTGCTGTTATTAAAGAAAATCATCCTATTAATCAAACAAAAGCAACCTTATCATCTAAAAATATGGAACAAACTATTAAAATTTTAGAAAAATTGCAAACTGATTTTGGAAGTTCAGTTGGTAGTTTTTCTGAACAATTAGTAGCAGAAGCAATCTCATTTCAAACTATACAAGAATCGATTTTTACAGAAAAACAGCAACTAGAGGAACTATATCAATTAACTGAGATAAATGAAGATACTATTAATGATTTAATTAAAACTTATCAAATCAGTGCCAAACAATTTGTTGAAGAATTAACTCAACAGCAAGAAAATATTGAACAAGAAATCGAATCTTTAAAACAAGCTTGGGCTAAAGAAAAAGAAATTTTTACTCGCACTATTAAAGAACGCAATGAAAATTATCAAAAAACTAAACAAAGAGAAGCAGAAGAATATCAATATAATTTAGATTTACAAAGAGATTTAGATGAAGAACAATACGAACAACAAAAAAAACATTTATACCAAGAATTAACTACGGCTCGTTTACAATTAGAAAAACAATGGCAACAACGAGAAGAAATTATCACTCAACAAGAACAAGAATATACTGAAGCTAAAAACAAAGTAGCTACTTTTGAAGAAGAATTAAGAATAAAAATAAAACAAGCCGAAGAAGAAGGGAAAGGTATTGGTAATTATCAAGCCAAAATTAAAGCAGATTTACGAACTAAAGAAATAGAGGGACAAACCAAAAACTATCAGTTAAGAATACAAACATTAGAACAAACAATTCATAATCAAGAACTTAGAATTGATAAACTGTCCCAACAACTCGACTTAGCTCTTAAACAAGTTCAAGATTTAGCGGTTAAAGCTATTGAAGGTACATCTAATCGCAAGTCTTTTGAAGCAATGAAAGAAATTGCTTTGGAACAAATAAAAAATCAACCAAAAAGTAAATAAATAGATGTTGATTTAATTAAAGTTTTCTAGGGGTAATGTAGGGATAGATTGAACTTTTATCCCTATTTTTCTTGAATAAAACCTTCAATCATTAACTTGATCAATAGCTTGTTGAATTATTTGTTTTTGTTCTCGGTCATATCCCCAACGATTGAGAAATTTTTGATAATCTCCTTCTCCTGTCCATAGACTAATTTGTAATTTACGTAAACTTATTTTTATTTGTTCAAGATTTATTTGTTTAATTAAATTAAGAGTACGTTGAAGAACTTTTTCTGAACCTAATGCCATTATCTCTTGATGATTACGACGATGAGTAATACTCATTGCTGCTGACATAGCAAGATTTTTGATCAATAATTCACTAACAATTTCAGGAGCAGATTTTAAGCCACGAATAATACCTAAACAAGGCAAATCCGCTAACAAAAAATCACTGGTAAGATAACCAACAAAAAAACCTCTAGCACTACCTTTATTTTTGATTAAGTTAGTTATTGCAGAGGTAATTTCTTCATCGCTTAATCTATTAGCTTCAATCTGAATCATTAAAGCTTGAGTATTAGCGATCGCTTCTTCAAAAGACATAGATGTTGATATTTTATCTGCCAGTTGATTCATAATTTAACTCTCAATGTGTTTTGGGTAAGTGATAGATTGAAAAAAAGCAAATATGTTAATCATTGAAAAAATCTTAACAATTTCTCCTTTGATTAGTTCGTTTGTTTTAGCTCCACACCACACATTAAAACTTTAACTTGACTTTCCTGGTCTATTGTTGATTAGCCTTATGGGTATAATATATTATCAACATTTTTATCGATAGAAAACTAGTTAGGTTAATTTTTTGAAATTTTTTTGATTAAAGATTGATTTGGAGACAAATTGTACAGCTTAATTTGCTCAGAATTAGGCTAATAATAGTCTTGGTGTTACTTAATTTTATTGATAGAACCCAATAATATCTTGATAAGGTAAAGAAAATGCTAAGAGAGAGTCAAAAACTTTTCTAATGCCTCAATCATGGTTGGTGGCCAGCGACGATTATTTCTAACCCAATTAAGATCTTGATAGCGATGATCTAAACCGACTGTTGCTACCCAATTACTTTCAGCCTCTCCTTGGAAACCTGCCACCCATAAAGCTGCGGTTAAAGCTGCCCGAGGATCAGAAAATAAAGGATATTTACGGACTAAATTACGCAACTGACGAATTGCCTCATCGCAGTTTCCTAGTTGATAAGTACTAAGAGCTAAGTTAGCACGAGCCAAAGCAAAATTAGGAACAATTTCTACCGCTTTTTGATAATCGTTCAAAGCTTCTTGCCAAAGCCCTTGTGCTGCTTTAACATTACCACGATTATTATAGGCTACTGCATCATTAGCATTGATCGCTAAAACATGATCGTAATCAGCTAAAGCTTCTTGCCAAAGTCGTTTAATTTCATATGCAATCCCACGATTAAGATAAGGATCGGGATATTGAGGAGCTATTTTAATCGATTGATTAAAATCTGCGATCGCTTCATCTAGGCGATTTTGAGCAATGCGAGTATTGCCTCGATTACTCCAAACAGCAGGATTATTTGGAAATTGTTCAATTAACTGAGTCCAATAGACTTCCGCTTGAAGATAATTGCCTTGTTCTATTTCCTGTAAAGCTTTTTGAGCGGTTTCCTCTCCTTGATTAAGTTGCTGCTGCGTAAAAGAAGATAATTCCGAAGCTTGTACAGAAGCAACTTGATTGATATTGAAGAAGGAGAGAAAACAAATCCCAATTAAAACGATTAACCAACGAATCATTGCATCTCAGATTTTATTTTTAAGTATTTATTACTTATTATGATCTTAGAGATGCCTTGTAGATCGAGATCAAATCAATTTGGTTGAGATAGATAGACAGTTTAACGCACAGGAGCTTTTTTCGGGCTAAGCGAAGTACCTCCAAATCCTTTTAAGCCAAGCCAACCAATTACAATATAGCCAATGGCTAACATTAAACTACTTAAACCAGTGCGTAAACCTTGTTTAATAGCTTCAGTTTTAGCACGACCTTCTCTTTCTAGCTTTTGATCTCGTAGCTGAGTTTGTAATTCACTTAGTCTAGCTTCTAATGCTTCAGGATTTTTAGCCAATTCACGAAAGTTTTGAAATTGTTGTTGGGTTTCTTGTAAACGTTGTAGCTGCTGAGGATTAAGAGTTTGTCCTTCAACTTTACCACTACTAATAGCTTGATCGATTTGTTTGAGTTGGGCTTCCAATTGTTGTAGACGTTGAGGATCTTGAGCTAAAGCATTAAGCTGATCGTATTGTTCTTTAATTCTAGTTTCAGCCTGATCCGCTCCCTGTTGAATTTGATTGATAGCATTATCACTAGCTAAACGAAGATTATTTAAATGTAAAGGAACTAAAAGCAAAAATAATAAGCCAAGGAGACTAGCTAAGATAAATACTGGTAATTTGACATCAAAACCAGATTTTTTAGGTGTATTACTGAGAGTTGCTTCAATCCAAACAGCAACTAAAATAAAACTTATGCCAACCATAGGAACAATTCCGCGATCAACAATTTGACCAGTAAAACTAATTTGCCATTGAGAATCTAATGGCTGAAAAGGAATTGCTAAAGTGAGGTAATCGAGTAAAGCAGAAATAATCAAAATTAAGCCTACTATCTTAAGACATAAAGACGTAAATTGAGACGTACTTGTGTTATTCATGGTTTGATTTTTAGAACTACTAAATAATTGTGTTTAAGAGTAAACGCAGTAATAACTGATAAAGTAATAACGATAAACAAGCTAAATGGATTGGTAATTGTTTTAAGAGCAATTCAAAAATTTCAATCCAGATAAGTTTAATTGAGTTTTAACTTGCCCATCTTAACTTGTCCACTATTTGGCTAAGCTGTGACACAAATATATGCTTAAGTTTTAGTCTTTATTTTCCGAGGAGATTTTAGGATGGTAAGAGTCTAAAAAATGCCATCCCATTATTCCCAAATCTCACCAAGCTCAAATCATCATGAATAAAAAAGTTGAAATATTAAAAGATAAAAACGCTTTAATAGAGCGATCGCTTTCGCTAGTAGTTACCAAAATTCAACAAGCTATTGAAAGCAGAGGAAAATGTACTATTGCTTTAGCTGGAGGCAATACGCCCAAACCTTTGTATGAAGCTTTAGCAAAACAATCTTTTCCTTGGGACAAAATTGAGGTGTTTTGGGGTGACGAACGTTATGTTTCCGCAGATCATTTAGATAGTAATCAACTGATGGCACGCCAAGCTTGGCTATCAAAAGTTGATTTTCCTGAAACCAATATTCATCCAATGTCCACTACAGCAGGAGAACCCGATCTCGATGCCCAAAGACATGAAGCCGAATTACAACAATTTTTTCGACTTGCTCCTGGCGAATTTCCCCATTTCGATCTAATTTTATTAGGAATAGGAGATGATGGTCATACTGCTTCTTTGTTTCCTCAAACAGATGCTTTAACGGTAACAGACCGATTGGTAACAGTTGGAAATAAGCAGGGCGAACCTCGTTTAACTTTTACTGTACCTTTACTTAATCATGCTCGTTGTATCGTTTTTATCGTCAGTGGTGAAAATAAGCGTCCCGCCCTTAGAGAAATTTTTGCACCTCAAGGAGATGAAATGATGTATCCTGCTCGTTTAATTCAACCTGAAGGGGAACTATGGTGGTTGTTAGATCATTCTGCTGGGGCTGAATTTGATGGAAATCTGACTTAAAATATTCGAGACAAAATAATAATTCAGTTTTTTTTTTACTAAAAATTCTGGAAAACTAGATTGATAAAACTTAATTACCTAAAACACCTATGATTGTCTGTCCAAATTGCAATCATCAAAATCCAGAAAGTTCGATGCAATGTGAAAATTGCTATACTCTTTTGCCTCAAACTACTAGCTGCCCTAATTGCGGGGCCTCTGTACAAACTGATGCTACTTTTTGTGGTCAATGTGGTTTTAATCTTCAAGCAGAAAATCTCGCTCCTACTCCAGAACTTTCTGAAACCTTTGTAGGCTCGTCTACAACTGGTGCTTCCTCTACATTAATTAATCCTTGGGATGATGAGGAGATCGAAACAATTCCTACGCCCGAACCTTGGCAAACTCATGAAACCGAGGTGATGTCGCCGACATCAGGGTTTGAGGATTCTTGGGATGATGAAAATTTAGCAGTAGAAGATTTAGAGGAGTTGGAGGAATTGGAGGAACTTCCAGAAACAACTTCTCCTTTAGTTGATTTTGAGGAAGAATTATCAGCAACTTCGCAGAACAACCCCATATTTACTGAACCTGAGCCAAAATTAGCAGAAAATCTTGATTTTGAGCCTAGAGTTAATCAAGGGCAACCACTTCCATCACCTCAACCTGTTGCTGAAGCATCACCACCACCATCACCACCATCTCCGCCATTGCCACCACCACAACCATTTTCTCCAGGAGGAAAAGTGAGTTCTGCCACCCAACTCCAAATTCAGCAAGCTAGTCTGCTTCATGTCCAGACCAATACTACTTTAGAACTTCCTCACAATTTATATGTAATTCATATTGGCAAACCAAATAGTCAAATCCCTCCCGATATTGACGTTTCTGGTTTTCCTAATTCCGAAGTCGTCTCACGAATTCATGCTGATATTCGGGTTGAGGGAGATACTTATTTTCTGGAAGATGTTGGTTCTTCTAATGGCACTTATGTCAATCACAGTCCCTTACCACCTGGAAATCGTCATCGCTTGAGAACTGGCGATCGCATTTCCTTGGGCAAAGGCGATTTAGTGACTTTTATTTTTCAACTTAATTAATTTGAGTCAAACAATGATGTATTCAATTAAGAATTATGGAGCAACTTTTAAAAGTTTCTAAATGACTAGCGCAAAGCTAAGTCGGATTGGAGGGTTAAATTCAGATCGCTGTTGGGATCGATGGAAATGAGTTCTACTTGTTTTCTGCCCAACAGCCAACCTGCTGCTGCACCTATAGCACCACCACCGAGAACTTCTTCTGTAGCGATCGCTCTATCTCCAGTAACTCCCGAAACTACTGTGGCTGCTGCTGCACCTATCGCAGCACCTTTAAGAATTCCACCTGCACTTGCTCCTCTTCTAACGGTTTCGGTACGAGTAATAGTTTGAGAAGTAGCATCAATAGATTTTCTAGTGCCATCGGAGAAAACTAATTCTTGAGCAACAAAACGAGAACCACCATTAGTTGGTTCAATTTGACCAACAATTTCTGTTCCATAGGGGATCAAAGTAACGCGGTCGCGATTTCTTAAGTTAGCTGCCACTTTTAGAGTTAAAGGAGCAGTTTCTTCTTTAGTTACTAAAATTTTTTCTGCATCTTCATAAAAAACAGGAATTTCTGCTCCAGCAGGAATGATCAGCTGGCTAGGTAGATTAGGATTAGGATAGTTGTTACGATTAGGTCTATTTTGTGAAGGAAAAAGTTGAGCGGAAGCAGGAGCTAAACTAACTAATGGTGTAATGGCAACCATACCAATAGTTAATGACATTAGCAAAGAAGTAGCTGGTTTAAAGTATCTAGAAGCAAACATAATTTTCAAGATTTAATTTTATTGATTGATTATCTCGACGCAGAGCTATTTATCATAGTTCCTGGTAACTTTGGGATTCAATTCGGTTAGCAAAATGCTGTTGAATATAAGACCTGATTTGATTACTCATCTGTAGTTATGTTAAAACAAAGACCAGTACCTCAACCAAAACACAAAAGAGGTTCTCACAAAATTTGGTTAGGACTAAGTTTTAGTCTCTGCTTGCTAACTGTGATGGTTTGGCTATTCAAAACTCAGCAACCAGAAAAATCACAACAGCCTTCTCAAGTTTTACCATTAGTTAGCCTTTCTCCTGAGCAAAGAGATGTTCGTTTAAAAGCAATTATTCAGAGTAATTCCCCTTTTTGGAAAAAATCTGAGGTAACTAAAAGCGATCGCTCTCGGGCGCGTTATCTTTTGGCTGTAGATTTATTAAAAGCACAACGAGCAAAAGCTGCTTTGATTTATTTAAAAGACTTAGAAAGGAATTATTCGGTTCTCGCTCCGCAAATTCTGGTTCAACAAGCCAATGCTTATCAATTGCTGAATCAATCAGCCCAAGTGCAGCAAGTGTATCAACAATTAATCACAAAATATCCTGATTCTTTGGCAATTCCAGAAGTTTTGTTTTGGTTGAGTCACACTGATGTTTCTTATCAACAACAACTAATTGAAAAGTTTCCTTATCATCCTCTAACTCAAAAGCTAGTTCGTCAGCTACTTCAACAAGATTCCAATCAATTACATTTATTATTATTGTTAGCTAAATATAGTCGTGAGCCTAATACTGAGGAAATTAGAGATCGTTTAGTTCTAGAATATCCTGCACAATTAACCCCTGAAGATTGGGAAGCGATCGCATCGGGTTATTGGCGTGAAGAAAAATATCGTAAGGCTGCTGATGCTTATACTTTGGCTCGTCTGACTCCTCGTAATCTCTATCGGGCTGCTAGAGGTTTTCATCTGAACGGGAATTTTTCTGAAGCTATTAGAAGTTATCAACGCTTAATTGACGAGTTTCACGATTCCAGAGAAACAGGATTGAGTTTACTTCATTTAGCTTCAATTTCTGGAAGTGCAGAAGCGATCGCTTATTTAGAAATGGCAATTGAGAAGTTTCCTGAACAAGCACCCCAAGCTTTATTATCTCAAGGATTGATTTATGACGCACTCAAACAGTCAGAGTTAGCTAACCAAGCTCGACAAAAATTGTTGCAACAATATCCTAATTCTGAAGCAGCCGTAACTTATCGTTGGCAAGAAGCGCAGAAGTTAGCAGTAAAAGGAAACATTCAAGGTGCTTATTCATGGGTGCAACCTTTGATTAAAATTAAGGGTAATCTCAATCTGGAAATTTTGCCTAAAGCTATCTTCTGGGCAGGAAAATGGGCTAAACAATTAGGATTTGTCGCAGAATCTCAACAAGCCTTTCAAAAAGTCATTACTATTTATCCTCAATCCTATTATGCCTGGCGATCGGCAGTAAAATTGGGTTGGCAAGTGGGAGATTTTGATGATGTGCGTGCTTTTAATCCCGCTTTAGAGTTTCCTGAATTAAATCTAGTTCCTTATACCAATTCCGATACTATCAAAGAATTATTAGTGTTAGGACAGTATCAATCTGCGTGGAATCTCCTGGAATCAGAAATTAAACAGCCTCAAGAACTAACTGTCTCAGAACAATTTATTGAAGGGCTACTTTTACTCAAATTGAGGCAAATTTCGGCAGGAATTAATCAAGTTTGGGATTTAGCTCAACGGGAAAACCCCCACGAACAACAAAAATGGCAAGCTCTTAGAAAAACACCAACTTATTGGTATGCTTTATTTCCTTTTCCTTATCGAGATGAAATTTTGACCAATTCCCAACAAAGTAAAATCAATCCTTTATTAGTTGTGGCAGTGATGCGGAAAGAATCAACTTTTGCACCTGAAATTAATTCGCGAGTTGGTGCAGTGGGTTTGATGCAGGTTGTTCCCGAAACTGCTCAATGGGTAGCAGCACAAATCAATCTTGCCGAATATTCTTTAAAGCAACCCGAGGACAATATTAAGATTGGAACTTGGTATTTAGCTCATAATCACGAGCGTTATCAAAATAATTCTCTTCTTGCGATCGCTAGCTATAATGCGGGAACAGGTAATGTTAATCAATGGCTACAACAATATAATACTCAGGATTTAGATAGTTTTGTAGAAGACATTCCTTTTCCTGAAACTAAAGATTATGTAGAAGGAGTGTTTAGCAATTATTGGAATTATCTACGTTTATATGACCCTCAAGTTAAACAACAAGTGGCTAATTATCTCAAACGTAATAAATAATTTCGCTTTACAACTTGACAAAATTAGTACATCTAGTCTCACCTGTTGGTGGTTTAGCACAAGCACGAATTTCTGTATTTTTACCAGGCCCCATATCAGCATAGTGCCTATTCCATCCGTCTTTGGCAACTGTAATTTGACCGTAGATGTTGCCTTGACGATCTTCTACATAATGAACGGATCGATAAGGAGCTTCCGATCTTGCCCAAGTAGCATGGCAACGTTCAGAATAACGCAACTCTACCTTATAGGCAACTAGTTGTTCGTAAGCAAGCTGATAGTTACCAATGTTAGAGGTGATAGTTTTGGCATCGTTATCACAGTTATTATCAATTGGGTCGCGATTGAGACAAGTTAAATTATTACATAGTGGTGCGTTCTGAATTTTGTTGGTGGTAATTCTTTGATTTAAATTGTTACCAAAATTGAATACACCAAAAATTGATAACGGTAAAACAATTAAGCTTAAACTAACAGGAACATTTAATCTCAAACGTTTTTGCCATTTTTTCAGGAAATTATTTTTTGACTTTTGAGCCTTCGTTAAAGCAGCTAAAATTACTTGAGTATTAGCTGGACGTTTTCCTGGTAAATGATGCATCAGCGAATCGAGTAGATCTGCCAACGACTCTGATACAACAGGTGCTGCTTGATGCCAAAGCAATTCTCCTGTTTGCAAATTTTTTGGTAACTCTTGAGGATGTTTACCTGTCAGAAGATGAACCAAAGTTCTGCCTAAAGCAAAAAAATCTGATTGAGGTAAAGCACTGCCATCAATTTGTTCTGGTGCCATGTAACCTGGAGTACCAATACTAGTAATGCCTTGATTTACTCCTATCTTACCTAAATAAGTTGCAGTAACTCTTCTGGCTGCACCAAAATCTATGAGAGCTAATTTTCCATCGGGTTGGAGAATAATATTAGCTGGTTTGATATCGCGATGAAAATATTGTTTTTGATGTAATAGAGTAAGTATTTCTAATAATTGTTTAAGCCAATCAAAAGCTTGTTCGTTAGTAATTGGCTGTTGACTTTGTTGTTGTAGCCATTGTTCGAGATTTAAACCCTCAATTTTTTCCATCACCAAGCAATATAGCGGTTTGGTACTCCACCTCACTTGAGTCACAAAGTATCCTTCTGGTTGTACTTGAGGAATACCAGAATGATTAATTTGTTGTAAGATTTTCGCTTCTTGCTGAAATAATTCTACAGCTTTGGGATAGCTTGTCAGTAGAATTTTTAAAACTTTATTAGTTTGGGGAAATTTGCCATCCTTAACTTCTACAGTTAATGCTAGTTGACTTTTTCCTAACAAACTGACACCACGATAACGTTGTTGAATGATTAAATTAGCACCGCAATATTTACAAAACTCGTCGTCATTATTTTCCTGGTGAGAATGAAGACAATCAGGATTAAAACAATAACTCATATCAATTTAATAATAAGAATTTAAATACTTTCTTATCACAGGTTGAAGAGTATAGAAAGTTTGATTATGTTCTTGAACAGTTTCTAACAGCGATCGCCGCCTTAAACAGTCAAGCAACCCAATCATTTCTGAACAACGCATTGATAAAGTTGGTTTTGCCATCAACTGCGGAATTGAGACTAATTGATTTTCTTTTGCGATCGCACAAATCAAAGTTTTTTCTGCATCTGATAAACGATGATATTGTTGGTCAATTACAAATTCTAAATCCCCAAGAAATAAAGTATTTTGGCGCAAAAATTCAGATATACTACCATTAAAAACTTCTTTAATCGTTGTAGCGACTATTTTTAAAGCGAGGGGATGACCGCGATAAATTTCAATTAACTCATCCCAACGTTCTATTTCTGATAATTGCTTGTCTTCAAGTAACTGACGTGCTGCTGTAGTTAAACCTTGAAGTTGCAAAGAACGGATTGATGCCGAAGCACTTTCTAGTATGGCTAAATCTTTCGGTTTTTCGTTCCCAATTAGCAATAAACAGCTTTGATGTTCTAATTGAGCGATCTGACGAAATAATTCACCGTACATTTGATGCTCATCTTGATATGGTTGGGTCGCATTTCCCGTTGCCAAAATTGATTCTATTTGATCAAAGATCAACAAACAACGACTTTGACGCAATTGAAATAGTAATTGAGAGATTTTTTGAGCAACTGTAGCTTCAAAAGTTTGTCTGTGTGCAGTCAACACTATAGCTTCAGATAGGACAGTTTCTATCGATGGTGCATGAGCTAGACTACGCCAAAAGATATAATCAAATTCTTTTTGAAACTGTTTAGCTAAGTGTACAGCGAGCGTAGTTTTACCAATACCACCCAAACCATATAAAATGATTACTCGACAGCGTTCTTGAATCAACCATTGCCGTGATGTTTCAATTTCAGCTAGTCTTCCATAACAAACCATTCCATCAGGTGCTTCTCCCCAATCTTGTCCTGAATATTGAACTGTTTGCTGTTGACTAAGTTTGATTTCTCCTACATTTAATTCTGCTACTGCCGTCTGAGGTTTGGTAAAAATAGCTAGTAACTGACTTGGTTTAAGTTCTAAAACCTGAGCGATCTTAGCTAATTTATCATGCCCTGGTTTTTTGATTACACCACTAATCAGTTTACTCAGATAGGTTTTATCAATTCCAGTCTGTTGGGCGAGTCGATAGGCATTGATATTTTTTTTCATGAGTAACTGTTTAAATATCTCGCCTGCCAAATAACTATTTTGAAATTTTGTCACTATCGGTAATTGGGTTAATTGAGCAACTACAAAAATTTAAAAACAAACAATATCTAATCTCACTCCAAGTTAATGATGGTTTTTTATGCCAAGAGAAATTTTTTGTAATAAATATTTAAGTTTTTTTAGATAAAATTATTCAACCTGAAAATCATTCAACTAGTTGAATTTTTTTGAGGATTTTAAGCAACTTTTCATTTTCTTACTCAGGAAGTTATAAAAAAATAAGAATATCTTTGAAGGAGATTAAGTAATGATCACAGTTAAAGCTTTTTGGAGAAATAATGCGCTACCTGCCCAAAAAATTAAAATTGCTGTTGCATTCAATGACTTTTTTGGAGGTGGTGTAACTGATGATAATGGTGAGATTGATTTTGATTTAGAACCAGGACACGGACAAATTTTTTATCGAGGTTGTCCTATTTATATTGGAAAAATTGATGAAATTATAACTATTCATATTTGAAAAACTTAATAATTCAATCTAGGCAAAATTTAGACTATTTATTTATCAGGATGACAATATTGGTCAAGCAAGATTAATTTTCAACCTATGCTTGGAGGTGGTGATGGCTATATAACTTCAACAGGTCGTCAATTAGATTTAGTTTTTTCTATCCAATAAATATTTAGCAATTATTATCAATTCTCTTCTTTTTAGGAGAGATAATTTTTTATTATTTATTGTTAATTGTTGGATATTTTTCTCTAAATATTTTATTGATTGATGTTATTTTTTTAGAAAAATGGGAATAATAAATCCAGAAAAACCTAGCAATTTAATTTCGATCTCGAATCTTTATAGGTTTATTTTAGATGAATCTAAAAATCTTGAGATTAATTCAACTTTAGATACAGCCGATTACTTTCTTAGCATCAATCGTCGTGAAGATAATTTGAATACTAACTACAATCTTAGTTTTATATCTACAGCCGATCCTATCTCAACCGTTTCCGTCACAGCACAAGATAGCGAAGCCAAAGAAGAAGGAACTAATGCAGGAAAATTTAGAATTACTCGCGATGGCGATACTTCAGAAGCACAGACAGTAAATTATGTAATCGCAACAGGAGGCGGTCAAGCAGTTAACGGCGTTGACTACGAGAAATTATCTGGTTCGATAACTATTCCCGCAGAACATTTCTATGTCGATCTTTTTGTTACTCCCATTGATGATAGTGTGGTTGAACGCACTGAAAAAGTAACTATCACTCTTAAAGAAGTTGATGGCGACATCGGTACGGGAACAACCCAAACTGCTACAGTTACTATCGAAGACAATTAGAAATTTAAAACCTAATATTAGTGTAAGGGCGAACAGTAGTTTGCCCCTACAAAAATTATTGATAAGGTATCAAGCATTAATTATCTCGGGTGTTGAATTAAATAAAATAGGCTCAAAATGTAACACTATTATTTGTTCTGGACGTAAACCTAAAGATTCATAAGTTTGTCCCTCCGCATCGCTAAATTCTACTTCAAAAGCTTTACCATCAGCTAAAATTTCTACAACAGTTCCTACTTGACCTCGACACAAATTTTGTTCGGGTAGATTTACTGTTAACGCGACTACATCAAGTAGTTTAATATTATCGCTTGTCATTTTAAAGAAACCTCCTAATTAAACAAGAGGATAGCAACTGGTTAATTTGGGAATCTGAGAATTATGTTCGATAATCCAACCACTACGAATAACTGCATTTTTATTTTGCCATTTTAAAGTGAAATCTAGGGTGTAACGCTGTCCAAAATTATCTTTTCGCCCTAACTTAGCTTGATGGGTTTTGATAACTTCAAGCAAAATTTGACGTAACTCAAGGGCATTTTCTGCCGTTATTCCCAGTATTGATTGAAAAAGTCGCGCTTTATGTTTGCCTATCTTGTGTTCTTGATTGAGACAATAATCACGCAGTTTGCAAAGATCGACAAATGCATTTTCTGCATTAGGTATGAGTTGAGTTAAATTAGATTCTTCCATAAGATTTTTTGGTCACATTTTGCCACAGTAGAGAAAAGTCTAATGCTTCTAAAATTTCTCTAGCAGTTGTAAAGCGATCGCGTTTTGACATTGGCGAACGGGTTTGGAATTTTAGATTTTTATAACAATTCTAATGTGGTGGATGTTTATATTGGTTATCTGAGAAGAAAGATTGATCGCGATTATTCTCAGCAGTTAATTCATACTATTCGAGGTGTGGTTATTGTTTAAGAGTTGAATCAATTGATTTTTCTTAGTTAACAGTTCGGGCGACAATTTGGCGAGTATATAATCTCCCTTTAGCGATCGCTGCTAATGAAATTGCTGAAGCAATTTGGCTTAACAATAACAAGCAATCAGAGCAAATTGTGTTACAATTCGCTCAATCTTTGCAACCTGTTTCTCAAGCTTTAGATCGTCTTTTCTTGTTAATTATATTTGGATTTCCAATTGTTTTATTATTAGCTGGTTTAGGTGGATTATTTTTAGCAGACCGAGCTTTACGTCCAATTAATAGCATTATTCAAACTGCCGAAGCAATTAGCCCTGATGATTTGAGTCGCAGAATTGATTATCAAGGGGTCAAAGACGAAGTGGGGCGTTTGGCAATGACTTTAGATAAAATGTTTGATCGAATTGAGTTAGCCTTTGAACACGAACGACGTTTTATTGCTGATGCTCTTAGTCGTCGACGTACACCTGCTGAATATGAAACCACTTTATTAGATTTGGAAAAAGAAACAGATCGTTTAATTCATTTAACTAATGTATTATTATTTTTAGCCCGTTTAGAGCAAGAAGAATTAGAAGGAAAAGGTACTTTATTTTGAAGTAGATTTAAGCAATTTATTAGAAGTATTAATTGAACAAATTCAGCCTTGAGCAGAAAAATCTCAGATCGATATTGTTGCTAAAATTAGTTCAGAATTGTCGCTCGTGGGAAATTGTGATTTATTTATCAGTTTATTTTTAAATCTTTTAGACAATGCGGTTAAATATACGCCTTCTTAAGGACAAGTAAAATTGAAAGCTGATCAAAATCAAACTCAAATTTTGGTAACAATTAGTAATACAGGAACAGGAATTGCTGACAAACATCTACCCTTTCTGTTTGAAAGATTTTATCGCATCGAAGGCGATCGCGGTATTTTAGATAACGATTTAGATCGAGCTTCTAGTTATACCTATATTTTGACTGTTTGTACCAATGAAAAACAATTAAATTTTTTGATTGAAGAAATTACACCTCTCCTCAAAAAAGTTGGTGGAATTTGTTTAGTGAAGCGGCGTACAAGCCGAGGGTTTATGAACCCCGTCCCAAATTGAATTCGGGGGACAGCCTCTCACTGATGCAGCTTAGGTAAATCATTAAACAGTTCAAGTTATTCTTTCCGACAACTAAGATTGAGGATTATGATGTCAACAAAAGCCGTTGATTTACCAACTAGGGAGTTGTCTATGCCTCTTAGTCGCATTATTCAGGGATTGGGTGAATTTCAGACGAACTATTTTAATACTCATCAAGAATTATTTCAGCAACTTTCTCAAGGCCAAACTCCTGACATTCTGCTAATTACTTGTTCTGATTCCAGAATAGATCCTAATTTATTAACTCAAACTCAACCTGGAGAATTATTTATTATTCGCAATATCGGCAATATTGTTCCTCCTCATGGCATTCTTAATAGTAGCGAGGGTGCAGGAATTGAATATGCAGTAGCAGCTTTAGATATTAAACACGTTGTAGTCTGTGGACATTCTCATTGTGGCAGTATGAAAGCCTTGTTACAACTTAATAAACTAAATGAAGAAATGCCTTTAGTTTACGATTGGTTAAAACATCATGGCGAACCTGTGCGTCGTTTATTAAAAGAAAATTATGGTAATTGTAGTGAAGAACAATTATTGAAGATTGCTATTGAAGAAAATGTTTTAACTCAGATCGAAAATTTAGAAACTTATCCTGTCATTCGTTCCAAAATGCACAGCGGTCAAATTTCTCTTCACGCTTGGGTTTATACCATAGAAACTGGCAAAATTTATGCTTATGATGCTAATAAAGGCGAATTTGCTTTGCTTAGTTCTGGACCGTTTCCTGTTCCTAATCCTTTATCAATTATTCATCACCAACAAGCTTAAAGTGTTGATGTTTATCTTTTAAAATTTGCTCTCTCTTGGAAAAGAATTATCTGATTTGATTTAATAATTAAGCTATTCTTTTCCTGTTACTTTTTTTGATTGACAATCAAGACAATTCCCAACTCAATAATGAAAAAATCTTTATCTAAGAAAAATAAAGAAATTTTTCTCCAAAAAATATCTAGTTATTCCCAATCAAGCTATCGCTGGTTGATAGCCACTCCTGAAAGAGCATTAAATAAAGCTTATCAAGCAGCCTTACAAATTCAATTTTTAGAAGCAGATTATTTAGCAGCACAACAACAAATCCAGGCTACTAATAATTATAAATCGACCATTATAGAATGTTTACAATCAGACCTGGAGCAATATTTAGCAATTATTAAAATTAATTTAGCTGAATTTAAAGTTAGTCGTTTTTTACTTAATTCTCAAAACTCTAACTCTTGGGAAAAGTTAGTTGTCATTGATGAAGTTCTGAAAAAATATCGTACAGATATCGTTGAAGCATCCGTAGTAGAACCAATTAATACTCTTGAAAAATCTAATTCACCAACTAATTATGCTTCTGTACAAGATGAGTTTATAAATGTTCAATCAACAACAGAAAAAACTGAAGTATTACCACGATCGCGAAGTGCCTCGCCAAGGGAGAGATCTCTATCAAGAAGTTTTCAAAGAATTAAAACAGATTTTAATAACAATAGTGAAGCAGAAATTTTACAAAATTTTCGTCGTTCTCGTTGGATAACTCAAACTGCAATTCGATGTATACTTCTGTTAATTATTATTCCATTATTAACTCAACAATTATCTAAAGAATTTTTGTTATTACCTTTAGTTGAAGAATTTCGCGCTAGCCACAACGCAGAAATATTTATTAATAATGATATGAAACAAGAAGCTTTCAGAGAATTACAAATCTTTGAAGAAGGATTAAAATTTCAAAGTCTTCTAGGACAAATTTCTAATATTTCACCTGAAGCTACAGAATTAAAGCTCAAAGAAAAAGCTAATGAATTAGCCGAAGAATTTAGTTATAAAAGTAATGTTGCTATCAGTAATGTATTTGCTGATTTATTGGGATTAATTGCCTTTGCAGGAGTTGTACTAACCAATCAACAAGGAATTATTGCGGTCAAAAGTTTTCTTGACAGCATGATTTACAACTTAAGCGACAGTGCTAAAGCATTTATTATTATTATGTTGACCGATATCTTTGTCGGTTTTCACTCGCCTCATGGTTGGGAAATAATTATGGAAGGTGTTGCTAATCATTTAGGAATTCAGCCTAATCGCAGTGCTATCTTTTTATTTATTGCTACTTTTCCTGTTATTCTCGATACTATTTTTAAATATTGGATTTTTAGATATCTTAACCGTATTTCACCTTCAGCCGTTGCTACTTTGAAAAATATGAATGAATGAACTACTTATCTGAGATCAAAGATTTGTACTTTATTGTTAATTAAAATAGCCTTACATAAAAGGGTTAAAACTGAAAAATTTTGAAAGGGTAAACGGCATTCGCCCCTAGTATCTAGAATGATGTCCTAATCTTTCGTTCTAATGCTATAGGATCAAATACTCTTTTTTGATAAGATTACGTTTAATTAAGTTTTGTAAAGGAAAATTAGATTAATGTATTTATTGCTCGAAGCTGCGATCGCAGGTGGTAAATTTCCTACTTATTTTGTTGCTGTTTATGTAGTTGGTTTTATTGCTGCTGTAAGTATTGGTTCTATTGCTTGGTAAAATTCCAAACGTCCTACTGGTTGGGAAGATGCGGAAAAACCTAATATTGTGCCAAACATTGATTTAGATAATGATAAATTAAGTAAATTTTAGTTAGCATAATTAAATTAAAGTCTTGCCCCGAGCGATCGCGAAAGAAGTGAAAAGATAACTGTCGTCAATAACAAATCAATTAGCCATGTACCTAACCGAAAAACAGTATAGCCGTTCTCAAATAAGTAAGGTACGCCATTATCAGTTATCAGTTATCAGTGAGCAGGAAGTAGAGACATAAAATGTTATGTCTGTACAAAAGCGCGAAGCGTCCTGAGTAAGACGAAGGATCAAAAGTAGTAATCAACCATTAACATAAGCGAAGCGCACTACCGTAAATCTCAACTATTAAAGCTCAACCAGGGAAATGAACTGTATCTCATTAATCTGAGAACCCCGCTATTGTTTCTGGTTATTTCTTGGCAATAGCAACAATTACAATCAACTATTTATTCGCATTCCAAACTATTTCAAGATTTTAGAATAGCTTTCAGAAAATGGTTTGGCGAAAATCATTCTACCAGCAGAAGTTTGTAGAGAAGAAGTCACTACGACTTGAATTTCATCTCCAACATAATGATTGCCTTCCTCGACTACTACCATAGTGCCATCTTCAAGATAACCAATTCCCTGTTGTGGCTCTTTTCCTTCCTTCAGAATTTTTAATTCTAAATGATCACCTGGTAAGTAGATCGGACGTACTGCTTGAGCCAAATCATTAACATTGAGAATTACTACTTTTTGTAAGTTGGCAACTTTACTCAAATTGTAATCATTGGTTAAAAGCATACCACTAAGCTCTTGAGCCAAAGCAATTAATTTGGCATCTACTGTATCAATATCTTCATAGTCAGCACTATGAATAATAATACGCTCAGGAAATGCTTCTTGAATACGATTGAGAATGTCTAAACCTCTTCTACCACGAATCCGTTTTTGATCGTTACTGCCATCAGCTAATTGCTGTAATTCTTGCAAAACGAACTTCGGTACTAAAATCTGTCCTTCCAAAAAACCAGTTTTAAGTAACTCTTCAATCCGACCATCGATAATAGAGCTAGTGTCTAATATTTTAGTTGAGGTTGGTTTTAAAGTTCCTTCGGCGACCAACATCGTTTCTAGACTATTAGCATTGATCAAACGTAAAAAAGTGCGTCCATGAGTATCAGCTAAACTCACTCCCATAAAAGAAAACATGACGCTGCCTAAAATAGCTAGCATCGGTTTGGCAAAACTAAGCTCTTTGGGAATTGGTAGCAAAAAGATTGGCGCAAGCATTAAATTAGCTACCAACAAACCTACTACTAAACCGATCGCACGAGTAATAATGGTTTCTATTGCTGTATTACGGATTTGAGTTTCTAATCTTCGATAGGTAGTTTGTACTACGACACCAATCCCCAAACCGATAATGGCACTAAAACCAGCGATAACGAAGCGTAAAGCGTCAATATTAGAAACTTGTTCGAGAATATCAGCAGGTAATAGTTGTAAACTCTCAAAACCAAGATTTACTGCTGCTACAATACAAATAATAATTATGATGACATCAACCATTGTTCTAGTTGAAATAAATTAGGTATATGTTTACTTTAATAAATCTGACAGACAGACTGTGAAAGACTACCTAGTTCTTAATATTGTATCTGTCTGGAATACTCTACTAAGGTAAATTGATTTATTATCATCGCAATTTCTTTCGGCAGGATTTATTACAAAATTTAGCTTTTTTCAGATTGTCAAAAATGGCTTGATAATGATTGTTCTCAACAAAAGAAGTTACTAGTCAGACTGTTTTTGTTCTATTTCAATTGTGGGTGACTGTTCGTTTAAACAAATTAAAAATCGATCTTAATGACCTTAATGACGCAAAATTTATCCTTAAATCTAGAAGATTTTCTCTGCAAACAACAGCACAATTCGTTAATAGATTCTGTGCCAACTGCGGTTTATATTCATGTTCCTTTTTGTCGTCGTCGTTGTTACTATTGTGATTTTCCTATTTCTGTAGTGGGTAATGGTAATCTCATTTCCACTTCAACTATGGTAGTAGATTATGTTGAGGCATTATGTCAAGAAATCATAACAATTGAGCGATCGCGTCAACCTCTAACTACAATTTTTTTTGGTGGTGGCACACCATCCTTATTACCAGTTTCCTTACTTGCTCGAATTTTAGCAACTCTTGAGCAGCATTTTGGAATTGCTAAGGATGCAGAAATTTCTATGGAGATCGATCCAGGTACTTTTAATCGAGAACAATTACAAGGTTTTTTAGTTGCTGGTGTCAATCGATTGAGTTTAGGTGTACAAGCTTTTCAAGATGAATTATTGCAAATTTGCGGACGTTCTCATACAAGTCAAAATGTTTTTGATGCGATCGCTCTGATTAATCAATTAAACATAACTAATTTTAGTTTAGATTTAATTTCTGGTTTACCCAAACAAACCTTAACTCAATGGCATGATTCTCTGAATCAAGCGATCGCAATTAGTCCTGCTCATCTTTCTTGTTACGATCTGGTATTAGAATCGGTTACTGCTTTTGGTAAGCAATATCAACCAGGACTCCAACCTTTACCAAGCGATGAAGATACCGCCACCATGTATAGACTAGCACAGCAAATGTTAACCGATGCTGGTTATCAACATTACGAAATATCTAACTACGCCAAACCAGGGTTTCAATGTCGTCACAATCGAGTATATTGGCAAAATCAACCATACTACGGTTTTGGGATGGGTGCAGCAAGTTTTTTTGCCCAAAAAAGATTTACACGTCCTCGTACTAGAAGAGAATATTATGCTTGGGTTAAAGCTGGTGCCATAATTGATGTACCAAAGTTATCTGCTAGCGATTATTTGTTAGAAACACTAATGTTGGGTTTGCGTCTAGCTGAAGGAATTCGTTTATCAAACATCACTCAGCAATTTGGCAAACAAATTCTCAAACCAATTTGTATTTGTCTGCAACCTTATGTAAATCAGGGATGGGTAGAAACTATTACCGACGAAGGCAAGCAAATCAATGCAGATTGGCATAATCTGGAACAAAATTTAGAATTAAGCTTGCGATTAAAAGATCCAGAGGGATTTCTCTTTTCCAACACGATTTTAGCTGCTTTATTTGAAAAGTTGAGTTAGTTAAAGATTGTCTATTTTAGTTATTGACAAAAATCAATCTTAAGTGAAGCAATAATTGATATAATAAAATGATTGGGTGAAAAATATATTTTTGGCTACATCGTTTAAGTCGTTTTGTACCAAGACAATTAAATTTGTCATTATTTTTTGCTAATGTTTTAATTTTCCTTCCTTCAGAAAAAGTTTTATGTTACCTGGATTATTGTGTAGAAAATTTTACAGGTAACTTTTTTTTACTTAGAAATAATCAAAAAATGCTAGACTATTGTTAACAAATTTTAATTAATTTAACATCACATACCTAATTCGCAACAATTAGAAACATGACTTTAATTTACTCAAAATAAATATAAATAAATTAACTAAAAAATGCGATCCAATAAAAAGAGATGTAAATATACTTGAATATAAGCAAGCAAAAAACTTGCTTTTTTAAAGTAGATTTAATTCGGAATAATAATCAATGACAACTACTATACGCAGACCAGAAACTTCTGGTGTATGGGAAAGATTTTGTCAGTGGATCACTAGCACCAACAATCGTATCTATGTAGGTTGGTTCGGCGTGTTAATGATTCCCTGTCTTTTAACTGCTACTGTTTGCTACATCATAGCTTTCATTGCTGCTCCTCCAGTAGACATCGATGGTATCCGTGAACCTGTAGCAGGT
Source organism: Stanieria cyanosphaera PCC 7437 (assembly GCF_000317575.1). Lineage (NCBI taxonomy): Bacteria > Bacillati > Cyanobacteriota > Cyanophyceae > Pleurocapsales > Dermocarpellaceae > Stanieria > Stanieria cyanosphaera. The sequence continues at coordinate 832,673 of NC_019748.1, forward strand.
TCTCTGTTATACGGAAACAACATCATCTCTGGTGCAGTAGTACCTTCCTCGAACGCAATTGGTCTTCACTTCTACCCCATCTGGGAAGCAGCTTCCTTAGATGAGTGGTTGTACAACGGTGGCCCTTACCAGTTAGTAGTATTCCACTTCCTAATTGGAATTTTCTGCTGGATGGGTCGTCAGTGGGAATTATCCTTCCGTTTAGGAATGCGTCCTTGGATTTGTGTAGCATACAGCGCACCTGTAGCTGCTGCTACTTCTGTATTCTTAATCTATCCATTAGGACAAGGTTCTTTCTCTGATGGAATGCCATTAGGAATCAGTGGCACATTCAACTTCATGTTCGTGTTCCAAGCAGAACACAACATCTTAATGCACCCCTTCCATATGTTGGGTGTAGCAGGTGTATTCGGAGGTTCTTTATTCTCCGCAATGCACGGAAGCTTAGTAACCTCTTCTTTGGTTCGTGAGACAACTGAAACTGAATCTTTAAACTACGGTTACAAATTCGGTCAAGAAGAAGAAACATACAACATCGTAGCTGCTCACGGTTACTTTGGAAGATTAATTTTCCAATATGCTTCTTTCAACAACAGCCGTTCCTTGCACTTCTTCTTAGGTGCATGGCCGGTAGTGGGAATCTGGTTTACTGCAATGGGTATTTCCACCATGGCATTCAACCTCAACGGATTCAACTTCAACCAATCCATTATGGATTCTCAAGGACGTGTGGTTAACACTTGGGCAGATGTACTGAATCGTGCCAACCTCGGTTTTGAAGTAATGCACGAACGTAATGCGCACAACTTCCCCTTAGACTTAGCTAGTGGTGAACAAACTCCTGTAGCTCTCACTGCACCTTCTATCCAAGGCTAATTGCTTCAAGTCTAACTGAATTTTTCAAGACGCTCTTCTTCGGAAGGGCGTTTTTGTTTGGTTCGGTTGCTATATCAGCGCTCAATCAAGGAAAGGAACTGTATCTCTAAAAATTGAGAAACGCTATAAATTGTTGTGCCAGAAGAGAAAAGTTAAGTTATAATAACCAAAGTGTAGTCGTTATGAGTTTAATATATAATAATTATGACAAATCAAACCATAGAAAACCTAGTAATTATTGGTTCAGGTCCTGCTGGTTACACTGCTGCTATTTATGCTGCGCGGGCAAATCTTAAACCAGTGATGTTTGAAGGTTTACAAGCAGGAGGAATTCCTGGTGGACAATTAATGACTACTACCGAAGTAGAAAACTTTCCTGGTTTTCCTGATGGTATTACTGGACCACAACTGATGGAAAGAATGAAGGGACAGGCAATTAGATGGGGAACAGAATGCTATACAGAAGATGTAGTGGAAGTAGATTTAAGTAAGCGTCCTTTTACCGTTCGTTCCAAGGAAAGAGAAGTACAAACCCACAGTATTATTATTGCCACAGGTGCAACGGCAAAACGGTTGAATCTTCCGAGTGAAAAGATTTATTGGAATAATGGAATTTCTGCTTGTGCTATTTGTGATGGTGCAAGTCCGTTATTTATTGGAGAAGAATTAGTAGTTATAGGTGGTGGAGATTCTGCTACAGAAGAAGCAGTTTATTTAACTAAATATGGTTCTCACGTACATTTATTAGTTCGTAAACATGAACTGCGGGCCTCTAAAGCTATGCAAGACAGAGTTTTAAACAATCCTAAAATTACTGTTCATTGGAATACAGAAGCAGTCGATGTCTTTGGTGAAAATGGTCGCATGAGTGGGATTAGAATCCGCAATAATCAAACTGGTGTAGAACAAGAGATTAAAGCTAAAGGTTTATTCTATGCCATTGGACACAATCCTAATACTTCTTTGTTTAAAGGACAGTTAGAACTAGATGAAGTTGGTTATCTAGTCGTCAAACCAGGCACAGTGCAGACTTCTGTAGAGGGAGTTTATGCAGCAGGAGATGTTCAAGACCATGAATATCGTCAGGCAATTACCGCAGCAGGAACTGGTTGTATGGCAGCTTTATCGGCAGAAAGATGGTTATCGGAACACAATTTAATTACGGAATATCATCAAAAAGTTTCAGGAGAGGTTCAAGAACAGACTGAAGTAGTTGAAACAGAACATCAAGCTGATACGGAAGAGACTTTTGATCTTAATGCTACTCGTCACTACGGTGGTTATGCCTTAAGAAGATTATTCCATGAAAGCGATCGCGTTTTAATGGTTAAATATGTTTCTCCTACTTGTGGTCCTTGTAAAACTCTCAAACCAATTTTAGATAAACTTGTCGAAGAATACGAAGGCAAGATTCATTTTATCGAGATTGATATTGTTGCCGAACCAGAAATTGCCAAAATGGGTCAAGTAATTGGTACACCTACTATTCAGTTTTTCCGCAATCAAGAACTAGTTCAAGAACTTAAAGGTGTAAAACAAAAGAGTGAATACCGTCAAGTAATAGAAAATTATTTACCAGTAGGAGTTAAAGCTTCAGTATAACTTTTGGTTGCTTGAAGAGACTTTAAATATATAGATACTCTCTTAGTAATTAGTAATTAGTAATTAGTAAATGCAACCAGGCTTTTTTATTTCAACCAATTATTAGTACTTGATATTAGACAGACTTTTGCAAATGTTTGTGGAAGAACTGTGTAAGCTCATGCCATGAATCTTCGGCTGCCAAACGGTTGTAGGAAGAACGCTCGTGGCAGAAAAAACCATGATCGGCATGAGGATAAACCTTCAATTTGTACTCTTTACCAAGTTCCTTAAACCGAGACTCGATTTGCTGAATACGTTCAAGCGGAATGAATGGATCAACACCACCATGAAACAAATATATCGGTACCGCGATGTTGCTCATTGCCTCAATCCACTCATCTAGCACCATTCCGTAGAAAGGAGCAGCCACCGCAATTTCGTCTGAAAACTTACAAGCCGTGAGAAAGGTCAAACCACCGCCTAAGCAAAATCCAGTCACCCCGACCCGCTCTGGAAAAACATCGGGTTGTGATTTCACATAAGCGATCGCAACTCTCAGATCCTCTTCTACTGGCTTGCCGAAATCAAGGCGGTACATCATTGCCATCGCTTGTTCAACTTCGCTATATTCAAACTTGTTGTTTGGCAACTCACGATAGTAGAGATCTGGTGCAAGCACTACATATCCTTCGTTGGCAATTCGGGCTGCTATATCTTTGATGTGTGTAGTTAAGCCGAATGCTTCCATTAAAAGAATTATGGCTGGCTTTTTTCCATGTTCAGTAGATTTATACAAGAATGCGGGCATCTGTCCATCAAGCGTAGAAATCATCACTGCTGTCTCTTCTATTTGCACGTCATACCTCCTTCCTGTCTATTTGGTTTACGTACTATCGTAGGACATGGAACTGCCATTTAGTCTGTCTAATTATTATGGAGAAACTTTCTGTAGCTCCACTACAACAACTAAGAATTACTTTATAATCATAGATTAGTACAATAGTATCTAAAATTTAGATGTGTGGTAGATTTACTTTATATCATTCTAGTTCTGAGATTGCCAAAGCTTTTAACTTGGCTAATCTTCCTGAGTTAAAACCCAGATATAATATCGCTCCTACTCAAGAGGTAGCAGCAATTGTAGGTTCTGAGGTAAAAGGCGGTCGCGAATTTAAATGGTTACGTTGGGGTTTGATTCCTCACTGGGCAAAAGATTCTTCAATAGGAGCAAAACTAATCAATGCTAGAGCCGAATCAGTTGCTCAAAAACCCTCTTTTAGAAGTGCGTTGAGTCATTCTCGCTGCTTAATTATTGCTGATGGCTTTTATGAATGGCAGAAGACCGAAAATCGCAAACAGCCGTTTTATATTCAGCAGATAGACGGTGTACCATTTGCCTTGGCTGGATTATGGTCAACCTGGCAACCAAAGAACGGCGAAACAATTGCTACTTGCACCATCATTACCACTAAAGCGAATGAGATTATGCAGCCAATTCACGAACGAATGCCAGTTATCTTAAAATCTACTGACTACGAAAAGTGGCTTGCTCCAACTGTACAACAACCAGAATTGTTACAACCACTTTTGCAGCCCTACAGTTCAGACAAACTTAAAATAGCTCCCGTAAGTACAAAAGTCGAAGATACTCCGCCTTAAAAAAACGAAGCCTGCTTCGACTTCGTCAATAATCCTTGTAACGATAGCCCCGAGTGTGTAAAATTGATTGAAAGTTAAAAGCGATCGCAATTTTAAAAAAAAACCTCTCTCAGTTATAAGATTATGGAATGACTAATTCATTGGATCGAGAAGCAGTTTTAGCTACCAACCAAGCCTTTTATGATGCTTTCTTGAATAGAAATATTGGAAGCATGAACCTTCTTTGGTGGCAGGGTTCGACTAGTCTGTGCGTTCATCCTGGGGGAAAAGTGCTTACGGGATGGGAAGAGATTCGAGAGAGTTGGGAATCGATCTTTAAAAACACAGACTCGTTTGAGATAGATATAGAAGTTGTCAAAGTAGAAATCGACTCTTGCCTTGCTTATGTAGTCGTTCGAGAAATAGTGTTACAGTCGAGCCAAGGTAGAAAAGTTAAAGCACCATCGATAGCGACCAATATTTTTCAGAAAATGGCGCAGAAATGGTATTTAATCCATCATCATGGCAGTCCCATTATGCGTTAGGTGACTTCCTCTCTCAGTAAAACTGAGAGCTTCCCAATCTTGCGATCTGGGGTTTACTGCCCTACGCCACTTATCTAAAACACGTTAGTACAAACGACAAAAAATGCCTCCTACCGTTGGTTTCGCGATAGCCCGACTTGACAGTCCATTTCTTACCCCCGTAGACCACGATAAACTAATTAATCGGTGGCAAAATTGAATCGATTGTTTTTTGCGTGTCTTTAAACTGAGGAAGAGACTTGCTCTCAATTAATTAACAGTACTAAAACTCAAAATCAATTTAAACTTCTATTACTCTGTAACAAAAAGGTTTCAATTGTAAAATTACCTTCTAAAATAATGGAGTAATAAGTAGATGTACTATGGAAAAAAATACCTATGATTAGTGACAAATTCGATCACCCTGCTTTACTATCTTCTCGCGAATTAGAAATTCTAGAATTAGTTGTCAGTGGCTTAAGTAATCATAAAATTGCTGAAGAATTGGATATTAGCAAACGAACCGTTGATAATCATATTAGTAACATTCTCAAAAAAACTCAAACCGAAAATCGCGTAGAATTAGTTCGTTGGGCTTTACAGTGGGGAAAAGTATGTATTGATGATGTCAACTGCTGTTCTTTGCCTAACTCTAATAAGTCACAAGACCGCAATGAGATGGTATCGGAAGCTTAAACAACAAATTGTTATAGTTACTGTATTAGGTATCGGTATAACCATAGGACTAGGCAGTTGTAATCAAGCTAATTACATTACACCGCCTACTCAAAATTTAGGTGCTACATTAAATACGACGGCAACAGAACAAGAACCTCATTTTTCCTATGATGGTCGTTATCTAGTGTTTGAGAGCGATCGCTACGCTCCCTGGCTACCCTCAGACCGTAACTCTCAACGTAGTATATATCTTTATGATCTGCAAAGTCGTCGTTTGATATCTCTTCCTGGACTTAATCAGCAAGGTAGTATGCAGTTTCAGGCGGATATTAGTGCTGATGGTCGTTACATAGTCTATGTTTCAGAACAATTGGGTAAACCAGATATTTTTCTTTACGATCGCTTTGCTTTAAAATCTGAACATATTACTCGTAATTTTCTGGGGGAAGTACGTAACCCAACTATTAGTGGAAATGGTCGCTTTATTGCTTTTGAAGGCAATCGTTCGGGACAATGGGATATAGAAATTTATGACCGAGGTTTGGGAACAGAGTTATCTTTACCTACTAGTGTTCCAAATAATTCTGCTCCACCGCAACCCAACAATTAATTTATTTTTAAAATCTTTATTAAGGATAAATCATGATCAAAAAACTCAATCAAGTCATAGGAATTTGTCTTGTCACTTTAGGTTTAACTACTGCAACTTTAATTCCACAAGCTCGCGCAGAAAAAAAACCAGAATGTTTTATGATTAATGAATCAGGCACATTAGTAGATTTAACTTCTCTATGTAACTCTTCCACGCCGAAACAGCCACAAACTGAGCAAAAATATTCAGCCTCAACACCACAAACAACTGTTCAAAATTCTGTATTTCCTAGCTTTCCTGGTTTTGTCTCTCTTGGTTCAGCTAATACCATTAATTCATCAGCATCTAACCCTGTAGTCTTTGCTAGTTCTACTCCTGTTGCCTATCTTACTAGTCCTAGTTCTAGTACGGTTTACACCAGTTCTAACTTTTTAGTTAGACGTTTTCAAGAGTCTGGTTTTAATTCTTCCGATCCTTTGACTGAGTTGCTTCCTATTTTAAATCTTCTTGAGAATAATCGAACTTTAGTGATCATTACTCGCTACGAATAAATTTCTTCTTTAACAATGTCTAATAATACTTAAAATACACCAGTGACCAGTTATCAGTTATCAGTTATCAGTTATCAGTGACCAGTTACTAATTACTAATTATGAGGGATGAATAATCAAGCTCACCGAAGGTGCGCGTAGCGACCAACAATTAATAATTAACCATCAACTATCAACATTTTAATAATCTTTAATTTTAAAAATTGTATCTTAACATTTTGAGTGTATCAGTCCTATTACAATAAATAAAATAAGTAATTTAAACAACAATTGCTGCCCTAAAAATTATGCAGCTAACTCCGTTTGATGAACTCAAAAAAATTCTAGAACAACTGGAAAATAGTCCAAGTGCAGGGTATCATCGCATTTATTTCCAAACTAAGCTCAAGAAAGCGATCGCTGCTTATGATCACCTTGGCATCTTAAAATATGTTGTAGTTGCACCTAGATATCATCAACTAATAAAACGAGTCCGTTCTTCTATTTAATCAATAGGTAACCATTTACTCGCATCTTCTGCTGCTAAGGGACGACTAAACCAAAAACCTTGCATTTGCTCGCATTCTAAACTGCGTAGCAAATCGATTTGTTGTTGAGTTTCTACTCCTTCTGCTACTACTCTCAGATTAAAACCTCTTCCTAAAGAAACTAAAGCAGAAATAATTGCTAAATCTTTGGGATCGTTTTTTAAATCATGAACAAAAGATTGGTCAATTTTTAAAGTATGAAATGGAAATTTCTTTAAATGCTCTAAAGAAGAAAAACCACTAGCAAAATCATCGATAGATATATGCACTCCCAAAGTATTTAATTGTTGTAAAATTTGTTGGGAATATTCAATATTTTGCATCAGAGTAACAGCAGCAATTTCTAACTCTAATAAATTCGGTTCTAAGTCAGTTTCATGTAAAATTTTGGCAACTGTTCCTGGTAAATTAGGTTGTTGAAATTGTAAAGCAGATAGATTAACTGAGACTCGTAAAGGAGGAATTCCTGATGATTGCCAAACTTTATTTTGGGTACAAGCGGTTTTTAAAACCCATTCTCCTATAGGAATAATTAATCCAGTTTGTTCGGCTAATTTAATAAAACTAGCAGGAGAAACTAATCCCAATTCTGGATGTTGCCAACGAAGTAGAGCTTCTACTCCTTGAATATTGCCACTATTAACATTAATTTGAGGTTGATAATAAAGTATAAATTCATCTCGTTCTAAAGCATGGTGCAATAAAGCTTCTAATCTTAATTGGACTGACGCTTGAGAGTTCATACTATAACTATAAAACTGATATTTGTAACTTCCTTGTTCTTGAGTCCGAGATAAAGCTTGATTAGCATTTTTAAGTAAAATATTGACTTGTTCGCCATCTTGAGGATAAATAGCAATGCCAATATTACATTTAATACTGAATTTATAATTACGAATTTTAAAAGATTTTTCTAATGATTCAATTATTCTTTGACTAATTTTAGCAGCTTCTTCTACTCCACTAATTTGAGGCATTAAAATACCAAATTGATCTTCTCCCCAATAAGAAACTGTATCTCCCATTCTTAAACAAGTTTTTAATCTTTCTGCAAAATTAGCTAGTAATACGTTTCCCAATTCTTCACCTAAAGTTTGGTTGATTTCTGTAAAACGCTGAAGATTGAGTGAGATAACAGCAACTAATTTTTGATTTCTTTTAGCATTAGCGATCGCCATAGCTAATTGTTTTTTAAACATAGCTTGATCTGGCAATCCAGTAATTTGTTCTTGTAGATTTGATGTAATTTCTTCTGTTAATGCATTGATTGTTAGAATATATTTATTACCCTGGGAAGTTTTGAGCAAATTAACTTTAACTTTTGCTGTAACGACAGAACCATCGCGATGACGTAAATTATATTCTCCAATCAAACTATTTTTTTCGCTAAAATTTTGTTCTAAATCACCAATTAAGCGAGCATCTTCTTGAAGCTCTTTAATATTTAATTTGAGTAGCTCTTCAATGGAATAACCTAATAATTGACAAATATGATTATTAACTTCAATAATTTTTTTGCTTGCTTCTTCGATAAAAATAATTCCTTCATTAACTTGTTTAAATAAAGCTTGATAAATATTTTTTTGTTCGTTTAAACTATTGGCTAATTGTTTTTTTTCAGTGATATCAGTTAGATAAGTTCTAATAATTTCGTTTTCTGGTAAATAATGAGCGTTTTGGAGAAAAATTCGTTCATCCACCTGAATTTCTCGTACCAAAATTTTACTATTTTCTTGACTGAAGTGAGTAATTAAATCAGTTAGTAATGGATGACTATTTCTTTTTTGTTGAATATTTTTTAAGGCTATAATTGCCGAAGAATTAAGATAAGTTATATTACCTTGAAAATCGATTTCAATAATTGGATGGGGATTTAATTCTGCAAAAGAAGCTAATCTAACTAATTCTAATGAATTTTGATTATTATTGGCTGGACTTTCTGAAAAATTAATCAGAGTTTCTTTGTTGATGACAGTTTTTTTATCAATAGATGAGCGATTTTTTTGAATTTGAGGGCTATCTCCTTTAACCTCATCAAACACAGTAGACTGCTCAGTTAAAATTTGATACTTAGCTTGTTCTTCGTTACCAAAGTTGATAACATCTCCATGTTTTAATTCATAAACCAAGCATTTTTTACCATTGACAAAAATTCCATTACGACTACGATTTCCTTGTAAATCTCCATCTAAAATCCAATAGGAAAAACTGTTATTTTTAACATCTGTTCTTCGCAGTAACGTAGCATGATTACGAGATGTTTTTGGCGATAGTAAAATAATATCATTACTAGAATGACGACCAATAGAATAGGTTGCCTCTTTAAGAATTATCTTTTTTTTTAAATCACCATCTTCTAAAATTAATACATGATAAACTTGTTGAGAATTATTCATTAATTTTACTGGCTCATTTATAACAGTCATTGGGATATTAAGGTGACCAATTAAAATATATTTGTATACATATTAAGCATTTTTACTATTCTAGGCAGAAGATTTAATAAAAAAAAGTTGAGTTATTTTAATTGAGTTAAGATTCGTCAAATCTTTAATTTACAGAACTTTTTTATAAAGTTTTGACTAGCTATAATAATAGATGACACTTAGTTTTACTTAAAAAAAATTGGTTGTTTTCCTTGGTTGAAGAATAAGTGTTTTGTTCAACTAACAAGCTTCCTTGAGATTTGGGATATTTACTTACTAAAACCGTATAAAATTGAGGTTGCTCGCTCATTATGATAGTTCTAACAAGTTGAATAGACTCTTAAAATTTATAGTTCCCGAATCTAGCAACCAAATGATCAGATTAAAAATGTTAGATTTTTGAGCGACAAAAACAGCTAAGACAAAAATACTCCCCTAGATAAACGAGGAGTAAGTAATTACAAGCAAGACGTTTTTTGAAAGCTAAAGCGATCTGCTTCGCAGGCGCAACGAGCGATCGCATGGCTCAAATCGTTTGATTGTCTTTATGCTTGAGCGAAAACAGAATTAAAGACTGACAGAATTGATTGCTGTGCTTTAGCAATTGGTGATTGTTGTTGCAAAAAGACTCGGGCGCAGTTTCTCCCAGGCATACCAGAGATTGAACCCCCTGGATGAGTACCTGCACCAGTAAGATATAAATTTTTAATGGGTGTAGTGTAATTAGCTATTTCGGGTAGAGGTCGCAAGAAGATCATTTGATCTAAAGTCATATCTAAATGATAGTAGTTACCTTTATAAGAACCCAATCTTTCTCCTAATTCAGCCGGACTTTCCACTCGTCGCGCAATTACAGAAGATTTAAGATTAGGAGCATATTGAGCTAATTTATCGATAACGCGATCGGCTACTTGATTTTTTAGTTCATCTGTCCAACCAGTACCATTTAAACCTGTTCCTTCTTTTCCTGCAATCTGATACGGAGCAAAAAATTCGATCCACAAAGTATGTTTACCTGGTGGTGCTAAAGTTGGGTCTAGTACAGAAGGGACATCTAAATACATCGAAGGATTTTGATCGGGAATTTGTCCCATCATTGCCAGGGAATGAGCTTGTTCGACATGAGCTACGGAATCAGCAATTAAAATTGTGCCAATCAAATACTCATCTTGATGCTCGTAAGCTTCAAAACGAGGAGGTTCGGATAAAGCGCAGTCAATTTTGAGAATAGTTTCATTATTATTGACGATGTTACGCTGAACTTTTTCTCTTAACTCTGTCTCGACTACTCCTGGTTCAATTAATTGTAAAAATAATCTTTGCACATCGATATTAGAAATGACTCCTTTGGTGGCACGATATTCTTTCCCACCTGTAACTTTGACCCCAACTGCACGATTGTCATCAACTATGACTTCTTTAACCATTTGCTCGGTTAAAATTACTCCTCCTAAAGCAGTAACCAACTTAACTAAGGCTTGAGTTAGTGCGCCTGTACCACCTTGTGGTCTTGCCATGCCTGGATGATGACGCATTGCCAACATCATCAAACCCGCAGTAATACCTTTTTGAGAAGGTGCAGCACCGATTTCTGCTGCCAGTCTAGCTAAAGGTGCTTTGACAATCTCCGTATCAAACCATTGATTGAGTAAGTCTTCAGGAGAAGTAATCATAGTGCGAATAAAATTTAACGCCTTGTTTTTTGAACCTACCATTTTAAGCGCATCAAGTAGATTCTTTTGACTATAATTGCGAGCAATAGCTAAGACAGACTGGGGTGGAGCATTAAACCAAGGAGCGATCGCACCCATTAAATGCGTCCAATACTCAACAAATTCTCGATATTTTTCGGCATCTCTAGCACTATATCTAGCGATCGCAGCACAAGTTTTTTCTAAAGATTGATGAGCTAAAAAGTACTTACCATCAGGATGAGGACAAAAAGTATGAGGATCGCAACTGAGATATTTTAAGCCATAGCGTGTTAATTGTAATTCTTCAATGATCGGAGAGAAAAAAATAAATTCGTGATCGATCGCACAAAGATTAAACTTAAATCCAGGAGCTTGTTCGGGAAGTGCTTCTTCTGTAGTGGCAGCACCGCCAGGAACAGGGCGTTTTTCTAACAATAAAACTTTATACCCTGCTTTAAGTAAATAAGCTGCACAAACTAGTCCATTGTGGCCAGCACCAATAATAATAACGTCATAAGTTTCCATAAATTTTGCGATGAGATAAGATTGGAATGGTCAAGACTAACTATAATTATTACTGAGCTTAGTTTACGACAATTTTCAATGATAAATCTTTGCTCTGGAAATTTGACTTACTTTGCTATACTGACTTAGGGTTACTAATTTGTAAATCTCTAATTTATATGAGTTCTGTCATTCAAGTAATTGAACCTAATGGTATATTAGATGGTACTAAAGCTCAAGAATTTCGCCAAAAGATCAACGAAAGTATCGAAAGCGGAGCAGAGATTATTTTAGTAGATTTTAATGATGTAACCTTTATGGATAGTTCTGGTTTGGGAGCTTTAGTTTTAGCTCTCAAAAGTGTTCGCGCTGCTGGAGCTAAACTATTTATATGTTCAATTAATGAACAAATTAGAATGTTGTTTGAACTTACTAGTATGGATCGAGTTTTTGAAATTTTTCCTAGTCGGGAAGATCTAGAAAAAAAGCTGCAATAGACATCTCTAATAAAAAACTTTAATTAATAATTAGTTGATTTATTCTGACTGGTATTCTCTTAAAAAATCATCTAAAGAGTTGGGAAATTCTCCTTTGAGAATTTTTTTAGAAAAAACTTGATAACAATCTTTCTGATCTCCTTCTTTACGAGGAAATCCCAACCAAAGAATAATGATGACTTTTTTTTCTTTAAAAGCTCTAAAAAATAGACGATAGTGATTTGGAAGTCCCATTTTTTTGAGACGACCATATTTATGTAAAGGTTTCTGCAAAGCAAAATAACTAGCAAAAGGATTTGAAGGAATTTTATCTTTGATTCCTAAATCTATAGCTTTGAGCAGTTTAGTATCTGGGTGAGTGACAAAATCTTTGGGTTCTAATTTGGTTTTGAGTTGTTTTACTTTTGCCACTAAGCTTATCCATGGAGCGTTAAAAAGAGGATGAAAAAAAATAGTCCATCCATGACAAGTTAGGGGATTCATTCATCTTCATCAACAGAAACATCAGCAAGTAAATCGTCAATTTCATCACTCATTTCTTTAGTGTAGGGAACGAGAGAAGTAGAGTTAGCGATCGCGTCTTTGAGTAAGGTATCAAGAAAAAGACTCATTATTAAACTTTCATCATTATCTTCTTCTAATTGATTGTCAAGATTCAGTCTTACTAAAAGAGTCTGATCATCAATAACTTCAATATGACCACTAGCTGCAACTAAATGAGGATAGTCACGAGAAAAAGCACGAGGAAGACGAAATCCATCTTGACTACCTATTTTAGCTGGATTGATTGGGTAGTTTTTAGATGCCATAGCAATAGAAGTTAATTACACATATTATAATTTTTTATTAAAACATCAATTAATAAGTAATAAAAGGAAGAATGAATTAATAAATTTTGTATTTTTAATTATTAAAAGTAATTTTTTTGATTAAATTAACTAGAAAAAATCAACCTGCATAATTGATAAATCATCTTCAAACTGAAAATTAGGCTGCCATTCTCTGACGTGTCCGAGCAGTTGATCGAGATTACGTTTAGGGTTTTTTTGATATTTTTTGAGTAAATTAATCAATTTTTCTAATCCCCAAAAAGAACTATTATGTGGTTCAACTTCATAAATTCCATCACTAAAAATATAAAGAGTTGAATGCGAACTAATTGAACAATAGCCATTAACATATTTCGCATCAGGAAACATTCCAATCGGAACTCCAGGAGTTTTTAACCTTTTTTCTATTATTTGTTCTTGATCAGTAAAACTTAGTAAAATTCCAGGAGGATGACCGGCACTAGAATAAACTAGACTTTTGGTTTTACGGTTATATACTCCATACCAAATAGTAAAATACTTATCGTTGCGATCGCTCATTTGAAAAGTTTGATTTAAACTGTATAAAACTTCTTTTGGTTGATAGTAATTAACATTATTTAAACCCCGAGAACGTAATAAATTAATTACGGCTAAAGAAGGTAAAGAAGCTCGTAAACCATGACCTGCAACATCTAATAAATAGAAAACTAAATGATGAGAATCAAGCCAAAAATAATCAAAACTATCTCCGCCTAGTTGCCGAGAAGGAATAAAACGAACATCAATAGCCAAAGATTGAGATTGAAGCGGTTCTGGTAAAATAGAACTAACATATTCTGCTGCTTCGATTAATTCAGCTTCCAGTAATTGTTTTTGTCTTTGCAAATCACGACTGAGTTGATGAATTCTTAATCCAGCACGAACACGAGCTTTTAGTTCATACATTTCAATCGGTTTACATAAAAAATCATCTGAACCTGCATCCAAACCCTTGACTCGATCTTCCACAGAATCAAGCGAAGTCAGCAAAATAAAAAAAGTAGTCGATAATTCTGGAGTTGATTTGATCTGACGACATACCTCTAATCCATTCATACGAGGCATAATCCAATCACAAATGATCAAAGCTGGACAAATAGACTTAGCTTTAATTAAACCTTCTTCTCCATCGCTAGCTAAAGTAATCTCATATCCCTGACTTTCTAGGGTTCTTTTGAGTAAAAGTTGTGTTGCCGAGTCATCATCAATAATTAAAATTTGAGCCATAGTAAATTGGTTTGCTCATCGCCGACAGCAGAGATTCAACTATTCATCCTAGGATAATTCGATTACTCTGCAATTGAATATAGTTTTTAAGCTTAATCCAAACAGGCAAAAATATTGATTATGAAAGAGAAATTTAACTCAAACAAACATTATTATTTTGATAATGCTCAATTAATGCTAAATTGCCGAGTTTTTTCTAACAGTTAGCTTGATTTATAAAACTTAAACTAACATAGAAAGTCAGTTAAATTAAACTAAGACATAAACAAAACTACTTTGTTCGGTTAGAATTTCGAGGCAAAGCAATTGAAAGTCCTCAAAAAAATTCAGATCAAAGCTCCCAGTACATTGAAGGCACTCGATGAAGTTTTACTTCAGTTTAATCAGATTTGCCGAAATTATCTGTCTTATCAAATTTGGTTACAGTGCCAATTAGCCTTAGCAGAAGGGTTTACTAATGCAGTACGTCATGCTCATCGTAATCTTTCAGAAGAATTTACGATTGAAATTGAAGCGATTTTAGCTCAAGATACTCTTGAAATTCGGATTTGGGATTGGGGAGAAGGTTTCGATTTACAAGCTTTTATCAACGAGCTTGAAAATAACAAGGGTAGTTGGTTAGGAAATGGACGAGGAATCGCAATTTTAACCAAAATTTCTGACCATTTAGCCTATTATCCTACTGATGATGGTCGCAATTGTCTGTTAATTGTTAAGCAATTGTCTCAACAAACATGAATCAAAAATATTTCGTCGATTGTCAATGGTTGGCGCAGCATCTCAACAACTCCCACGTAGTTATAGTAGACTGTCGTTTTCAGCTTAGTGACCCCAATTGGGGTTGGCTACAATATACTCATAGTCATATTCCTGGAGCTTATTATTTAGATTTAGACCGTGATTTATCTAGTACGATTCAAGCTCATGGTGGTCGTCATCCTCTTCCTGAAGTTGAGGGGTTAGGAACTAAATTAGCTTCTATGGGAGTGGTGCAGAACGAAACTTTAGTAGTAGCTTATGATAACTCTCGGTTTGCTTTTGCTGCTCGTTTATGGTGGTTATTGCGCTATTTAGGTCATGAAAAGGTAGCCTTATTAGATGGCGGTTGGAACGCCTGGCAAAGTGATGGTTATCCTGTGACTACCGAAATACCTCCTGCTCAAACTGGTTTTTTTGAACCTCAACCTCATCAAGATTGGATAGTTAACCTTGAACAAGTTAAAGCTTGTCAAAATAAACCTGGAGTGGTTTTAGTTGATTCCCGAGAACGCGATCGCTATGCTGGAATTAGAGAACCTATCGATCCGATTGCTGGTCATATTCCAGGTGCAGTTAATTCTCCTTGGCAGCTAGTTTCTGATCAAGATGGTTATCTACTTCCTAGTATAAATCAAGAGCAACTATGGTCTGACTATACTTCAGCAGAAGAAATCATCGTCTATTGTGGTTCTGGAGTAACTGCCTGTGTTAATTTATTATCTTTAAAATTGGCAGGAATTGAACGAACAAAACTTTATCCAGGTGGCTGGAGTGATTGGTGTTCTTATTTAAATCAATAGTTGTTAGTAGAGAAAAATTGACCAATAATTCCCGAGACAAAAGAAAGAACAATTGAACCAAATAAAGCAGGGAAAAAACCGGCAACCACAAAACCAGGAGTAAAATATCCTACCAAACTAAAAGCGACCGCATTTACTACCAACAAAAATAATCCCAGCGTCAAAATAGTTAAAGGTAAAGTAAACAGAATCAAAATCGGCTTAACAATAGCATTGACTAAACCTAACACTATTGCACCTACAGCAGCAGCCGTAAAACTTGTAATTGTTAATCCTGGTACAAGCCAAGCCGTAATTACTAAGGAAATAGCTGTCGCGAGCCAAGTCAGGACAAATTGCAGCATAAATATTTGCTCAAGCCAGTGTTTATAAGTAATTTACTTTAATTTTAAATTATTTTGCTTCTTTACCTTTAGTAGTTAAAGTACGGTACGTACTAGCAAGTTTAGTGCGAAAACTCACATTGACTCCTTCTCCATGTTGTTCTAAAAGTAATAAAGGAGTAGGTTTAGCTTTTTGATTCCAACTCATTGCGACAATATGTCCTTGAATAGTTGGTTGCCAATTTTCTCTAACTTCGGCAGGACTAAGAAAATTTTCAATACATTCAATAATTTGATTAACCGTACTAGAAGTAGATTGAGTTGGTAATTTCATGAGTTTAATTTGAATCCGAAATAAGACTCTTCTTGTCGGTTTGCCTTGAATATCAGTTTCATAAGTAACATCAAAAATTTCATCAATTTTAAATCCACCTCGACTACCAATTCCAACCTGAGAATTTTGAGATAAATTAATTCTTAAAGATGTACTAATAAATTGTTTAGCTTTAACTTTAGTTTGATTAATAATTGCATCATGGAAAATTTTTTCTTCCATTCGCATTCTAATATAATCCAGATTACAATCGCGAGAATGAATCAAATCAGGATTTGCTTCCCATTTATGAATAGTAGTAAGAGCTACATTTAATCTTTTTTGTAAATTTTCTGATTTAGTTTGTTCGTAATTAATTAATTCCTTAAATTGATTGAATTTCCATCTTCCATAAACTACCAGAGTTAAAATCACTACCATTAATCCGACACTACTAAACATCCACATTTGTTCTTGTTTGAGTGTTTGATTCGTAGGAGTTTGAGCAATTAAAGAATTAGATACGTACTTATACAATATCATTTGTTACTTGCCAAAATCTCAAAACTTAGTCCAGATCTTTAGTATGCCCAGAGTAATCCAAAATTAATCAAAACCATAAAAAAAATCATAGCTTTCTACCATTACAAACAATTGATTTACTCACATTTCAGAACTGAAAATCTATTTAAAATAATGTATTAATAGTTTTAAAACCTGACTAAGCAGATCAAAGCTTACGATTTAATGTAGATACTTATTCCAATAATAAAATCTTAATTCTAGCGTTTCGTTGACTAAACAACTATCGCAATACTAAAAAAGCTTACCCCTGATGTTTATACGCCCCGTCCCCTAAAAAAAATATAATAGATTTGTTGCCAAAAGCGATCAGCGCAGCGAAGCTGTCCGCGCTGCGCCGAAGGCGACCGCGTCTCCTCAACACATCAAAGATTTAAGTAAGTAATTTTACTAATTCAAATTATTAGTTTGATAAAAAGTTCTGAGTTATTACTATAGCCTTCAACTTCTAACTAAGCGTATCTTTGATCGATGCAAACTTCTCTGCTTTAAAGCGATTTTCAGTTGAATAGAACACAACTAATAATAAACTTTTTTCTTCTGGAGGGGCTGTCGCCTTAATTTACTTCAGGCTATAGCAACGCCCAGTCTACCTGTCTCCTACCTTTTGCCTAACAGCTTGCCTGAAAAGTACCAAATGTCATATTGAGCGTAGCGATAGCGAAGCGAAATATCTCAGTCTAACAACTCAAACCCTAGATTTTTCGTTACGTTTCACTCGACTCAGAATGACAAAAATGACTTTTCAGATGTCCTATAGTACCAGAGTGTAGTCTACCCAATTGAAAACTGCTTTAAAACAAATGATTTTGTTTGCATTGAGTCAACCTAACTACTGCTGGAATGATCGATGTCAACCGATGCCAGTTATCAACTCGTAACCCAAAAATTCTCTTTTATTGAGCAAATTAATTATTCCCGCTCAGTAAATAAAACTAATGCTCGGCAAAAATTTAATTATCAATCATCTGAAACTATTAACCCCAAAAAATCTCAGCCAGACAATCTGGCATCAACTTCCGATTCTTTTAGTTTGCCAGCTTTAACTCTCTATTCTAATTTTATTGGGAGCAATTTCCCAAACTTAGCTTACAACTTTGATCTCGCTCAAGACATAGAATTTTCAACAGCAATTAACAATCCGCCTCAAAAAGGCAAAATTCCTTGCGATAAAATTTTATTTGCTCTTTCCTGTCTCTATGTAATTGGTGTATCTGGATGGATTTTTTATCAAACTCAGGGACAATTTACTTGGCTATTTGCACCCTGGCAACTAACTCATCAAGTATCAGCAGAAGAACTTCAGTTTCTCGACTATTTAGAGCGATCGCTTGAAGTCATTGAACGTAAAACGCAGGCTAATCAAACAACAGAAGCAGATTCTGAAGCTAACAATCCATCTAATCATCCCACCTTAGTCTATGTTCCTGTTTATACACCTTCTCCTTATCCTACCGTCTCTTCTCAACCAGCTTGGTTACCACCTGTAGCTCAAATTGAACCACCCCCACCTCCTCAACCGCTTCCACCTCCGCCACCACCTACTGTAGCTTCGAGCGTTGCTACACCATCTCCAATTGCTACTGCTACTACTAATACTCTTTATAATTATGTCTTGATCGGAATATTAGAGTTGGGAGAACAATCTGTCGCCTTATTTAAAGTTGACGGAACAACTAAAAAAATTGGCATAGGAGAAACAATTGAAGATACAGGTTGGATACTCAAATCAATATCTAATCAACAAGCAACTATTAGTTTTCAAGGCAAAAATCGTTCTTTGAGTATTGGCGAAAAGTTCTAATATAAACACATAACCGCCAAACGAAATTTAGAGCGAGCCGATGGGTTTATTTGAAGATTTTAATCAGTTTCTTGAAGATCGTCTAGATGAGTTTTTAGCTAATAATCCTCATTTAGAATTGCAAGCAATTGAAGAACAACTAAGGGAACAGCAGCAAGATACACAAAGACTAATTGCCGAATTACAACTAAAAGAAAAAGAACTTCAAGATGAGATTTTAAATTTGGCTCAAGATATTCAAACTTGGCATGGTAGAGTCAGTAAAGCTCAAGCAGCAGGAAGACAAGATTTGGCTGAAGCTGCTCAAGAAAGAGAAGCTGCTTTATTACGCCAAGGTAATCAAGTTTGGGGGCAAATGGAGGGAGTCAAACAAAGAATCGTTCAAGCTAAGGAATTGCTCAAACAAATACAACAGCGACGACAAGAAGTTACGGCTAAATACGCTGAAGTCAAAACAAGTTCTAGTTCTGGAAGTAGCAATAATGGTTATACTGTCGGTTGGAACCAAGGAGTTAATTCCACTCATTATAGTAGAGCAGCCGATCCTTTAGACGCCCAGTTTCAAAAATGGGAATTAGATGAAGAAATCGAGCGTATGAAACGAAATTTGGGTAAATAAATTCTAATTTATCCACTTATAGCCCAAAATTTAAAATTTTTGACTTTTGTCATCTAATCTGGTTTTGCGGGTTGAACTTGCTGTTGGGGAAGATAAGTCACAGCAGTTAGTTCAGTCTCTGAAATTTGGTTTGGCTCAGTTTCAATTAACGTAGCTGTTTGAGATAGCGTATTGAAAGGTACTTCTGCTTGAGAACGAAATAAAGCAAAAATACCCTTCTCATAATTAGATGCGATCGCAAGAAAAGCACCGCCCAACAAATAAATTGGTAACGGTAAAATAAAATTTTTTGCCCACAGCAAAAATTCTGCTACTACAAATAAAAGGGCAACGCTAACTAACCATACTTTCATCGTGACAAAAATCCATTTGGTCTGGCTGGACTAATTGTATGTTAATCCAAACAAAATCGCGAGAGCTAAATAATCTAATCTTTGAAACTAGATGTATCTCTCGCGAACTAACTTTTAATTAATGCCTAAATTTTTGATTTTCAAAAGTCTATGAAGAAACTTGAGCAGGTTGCTTAGTAGTAGTAGAAGTTAATTTTTCGTAAGTTTCACGCATTTTCAAACCTACTAAAACTTGGAACAAACCAGTACCATTATTAGAACCAGGATAATCTCTATGTTTGAGCAATAATTCAGTCATTTCGCCGTAATGCTGAGTTCCTGTTTTACTCAAATGGCTTTCAATGTAAATCATCTCTTCAAGATTATCAAATTGACCATCTACTTCTAAAATGGACACTTCATTGCCGTAGAAACTATCTGGTCCATAATACATTTTGATACCAGGGTAGGCACAAGTTAACTTACGACCACAAGGTCTCCAATCAATCGTTGAACCTTCATCAAACAAATAAGCAGGTTCAAAGTTTTTCACACCCTCTTTTTGAATTAAACGTACTCGTAAAAGGTCGCTATCTTCTAATAATTGAGTTGGTAAAACTTGAATTACTACATCAGCAAATTCTCGTTGGGGTTCGATATAGGCAGAAAAGTCAGGCTTTCTGGCATTAATTGAAGCGATCACATCATCATAGCTATGACCTCTTTCCGCCATATCCCGTTGGATTTTCCACTGGATTTTTACTTCGTCACTAATATCTAGATAAACACTGAAATCTAATAAAGAACGAACTCTCTCATCAAACAAAGGATGAAGCCCTTCAATCACAATCACTTTGTTGGGTTCAATTCTTTCAGGAGGATCGATCATCCCAGTTTCATGATTGTAAATTGGTTTATCGATCGCATTTCCTTCTTTGAGAGCTTTGATCTGCTCATACATTAAATCAAAGTTATTCGCTTTAGGATCTAAAGCAGTAACTCCTGCTTTTTTTCTGCCTTGACGGTCTAAGCTATGATAGTCATCTAAGCAGATAACCGTCATAAATTCTTCGCCAAATAAATCTGTTAAACGACGTAAAAATGTTGATTTACCACAACCGGAGTCTCCTGCTACTCCAATAAGCACCACGCGGTCTAGATCAGTGGTCATAGCTTCCCTCTTTTTATAAAACTGATTTAACCCATATATAGTATTAAACAAGCCCAAGGTGAAGTCTAGATTTAAATTGGTAATCTCAATGTGTCACTTTCATATTTATAAGTATTGATATTAATGACACTTATATTGTTAATTACACCAATTTATTTTTTAATTAGACTTAATCCTGAGCTAATAATTGAGTATTTAATACTAACTACTAACATTGACCAATCTTACCAGAAGGCATATTCCTCTACAAGAGAGAAGCAGGCAATTTATTTGAGGATTTTTTTGGCAAAGTTTTTTCCCCGAGAATTTATATATGCTTAAAAAAAGCCAAAAATGATGCAGAGCTAACAGTTTTACAATAACTATCTCGCTATCGTTAGATCAGAAACTGGTCTAACTTCTAACAAACCCAAGCCTCCTGCCAAATTCAGTTGTGAGAGCCTCCCAATGATAGGCTAATAATGCAACCTAAATAAAATATCTGCTGACAGCATTAATTCTAGAAATAGACAAAATGCTTCTTAGCGTAGTTTTATTGAGGTAATTTTTAATATAATCAATCTGAGCATGGGGAGGAAATTATAGAAATAATGCACAATAGCGCAGCAACAGCTTCCAATAACAACACACAATATCAAAATCGTTTATTTGTGTATGAGGTGAAAGGTCTTTCACAAAATGGTAATACTAATAGCCTTAACTACCCGATTCGTCGGAGTGGTAGCGTTTTTATTACCGTACCTTATCATCGCATGAATCAAGAAATGCGCCGCATTACTCGCTTGGGCGGACAAATCGTCAGTATTAAACCTCTTAATGACGATGTTGTTTCAGAAGTTAATGGTACCAGTCAACACCGTGATTTTGTAAGCCGAGGAAACCTCGGCACATCTCACGGTCAATCGAATCAACCAAAGCAGCAACCACAAGCGCAAAGTAAATCGATGACCCAAACAAAAGCCAAAAAAGCAGATGTACCTGTTAACATCTACCGTCCCAAAAATCCTTATATCGGTAAATGTACTGAAATTTACGATCTAGTCGAAGAAGGTGGAATCGGTACTTGTCGTCACATGACTTTTGATCTTTCTGGTGGCGATTTGTACTATGTGGAAGGTCAAAGTATTGGCATTATTCCTCCAGGAACAGATGATAAAGGTAACTCTCACAAACTGAGACTTTATTCAATTGCCTCTACTCGTCATGGAGACGCAATGGATGATAAAACCGTTTCTCTCTGCGTTCGTAAATTAGAATATCAGCATCCAGAAACTGGAGAATTAGTTGAAGGAGTTTGTTCTACTTATCTTTGTAATCTTAAACCAGGCGACGATGTAGCTATTACTGGGCCTGTAGGCAAAGAAATGCTTTTACCAGATGACGAAGATGCCAACATTATTATGATGGCAACTGGTACTGGTATTGCACCTTTCCGCGCTTATCTATGGCGGATGTTTAAAGAAGGTGACCTCAACCCAGACTATAACTTTAAAGGTTTAGCTTGGTTATTCTTCGGTATTCCTACTAGTCCTAATATTCTCTATAAAGAAGATTTAGAAAAACTGGAAAAAGATTATCCTGATAACTTCCGTTTGACTTACGCTATTAGCCGTGAACAGAAAAATTCTGAAGGCGGTAGAATGTATATTCAACATAGAATTGCAGAATATGCTGACCAACTTTGGGAGTTAATGCAAAATCCTAAAACACATACCTATATTTGTGGACTCAAAGGTATGGAAGGTGGCATTGATGAAGCACTGACTGGTGCTGCTGCTAAACACGGTGTTAATTGGGATGAATACCGTAAGCAGATGAAAAAAGAGCATCGTTGGCACGTAGAAACTTACTAAAAATTCTTAAACTAATAATCGGCGCGTCTACCAAACCAAATGTAGGCGCGTTTTACTTTTCTCCGCAAGAAGTTCCTCAGATGTGCAGACAGAATGAATTGTGGGTAGAGTTTAAGAAATAGATACAAAAATTCTCATAGAATAATATTAAAATACTTTGAAGGCGTTCGATTGTCTCTAGTTGACTATTTAAATTGATTAAATTGCTATTAATATTCGCTTGACTTAATACTACTCCTCTGATGTCCTTAAATTTTTTTACTATTGAAATATTCTACAAATAATCGATAAGGTCTTACTAAAGAATACAAAAACGCTAAAGATTTGGGTAGTTTTAAATAATTCCATTCTTTTGCAGTGGGGGTTGTTAACATAGTAAGAAAATAAACAAGTTGAGTTGAGATATTACTTTTAAGACTACTAATAAAAATATATTTATTTAATTCTTCTGGGGGTCTTTCAAAAATAGATCTGTAAGACTGTTGAGCTAGCCACTGAACTCTTAAATTTTTTTCAAGCGAAGCTATAATAGATTTTGGAATATTAGCTTGTAGCAAATCATAAGCCAACCAAAGACCAAGCTCTAGTATTTTTTCACAATCAATTTTTTGAGCTTGTGCTTCCACTTTTTGCCAATCAATCTCTGGATTATTATTAATTAATTCAGCGACATCGCACACCCATTTTAATTCAGACCAACAATGTTTTGAGCCATGAAAGCATAAGTACAGCAGTAAATCTTCTAATGAAAATTGAGCGACTTTAGCTCCACCAAGAGAAGTTAACTGAGAATTATTTATTAAATATTCGAGATCGAGTTTGAAGAAATCATTAAGTCTTTTTTCAGTAATAGACCATTGAAGGTCTATAGCAATTTGTTTTTGAGAGTGGATAAAATCATATTTTCGTTGAATTTCTTTTGACTCTAAAAAATTTTTATATTGTAAATAAGGTTTCTGCTCTATTTCTGCAATGGGACTAGGTAGTTCATAACCTAAAGAAGTTAGAAGATTTATTATTTTTGGAACATCTCGTTCTCGAACTAATAAATCTAAATCGCAAAACTGTCTTAAAGTTAAATTTTTGTAGGCATAATTAGCGAGAGTAGGTCCTTTAAAAGGAATTGCTTGAATGTTATTATTTTTAAATATATCTAATATTTTTAGCAATTCCGCAGTCAAAAGTAAATTACGCCTAACATGAGCTTGAAAATACTGCTCTAAAGAAGAAAATATATTGCTAGGTATAGCTTGAGGACAAAGTTTATTGAGGTTATAAAATAATAAAGGTATTAAGCCGTGTCTTTCGCCTATTTCTAATAGCAATTCCCAATTTAAATCTTGATTGACTAAATTTTTTATTTTAACTTTAGTTTGTTCATCTACTTGACTGCGAGCGCAACATAAAAGCAGTTCGATTTCTGGTTGATTTACTATTAAAGGTGAATTAATATCTTTTTTAGTTAAAGTTGTTGTCATAATTTTGATTAACGATAATTCTGTGCTTGAGTTTCAAATAAATAAGCGTATTTTCCTTGTTGTTTGATTAACTCGCTGTGAGTACCACTCTCGACAATTGAACCTTGCTCCATGACATAAATTCGATCTGCCATTCGGACTGTAGATAGACGATGAGTAATTAGAATTGCAGCTTGGTCTTTAATTAATTCACGGAATCTACTAAATACTTCATATTCCGCTTTTGGATCCATTGCGCTAGTAGGTTCGTCTAAAACAATTACTTGAGAGTCTCTCAAAAATGCCCTAGCTAAAGCTACTTTTTGCCATTGACCGATACTTAATTCTTCTCCTTGAGCAAATAATTTGCCTAAAATAGTATCGTATTTTTGAGGTAGTCTTTGAATAACATCATCTGCGCCAGAACGACAAGCAGCAGACCTGATTTGATGATCGCCTGGTAAAATATCAATATTACCAAGGCGAATATTTTCTGCTGCCGTAAAATGATATTTAGCATAATCTTGAAATATTACGCCGATTTGTTTACGCAGATCGGCTATTTTAAAATCGCGAAGATCGACACCATCGATTGTAATATTCCCTGATGTAGGATCGTATAACCGACATAATAATTTAATTAGGGTAGTTTTACCTGAACCATTTTCCCCTACTAAAGCGATCGTTTCTCCAGGTTTAATCGTGAGATTAATATTTTTTAATGCCTGACGTGCAGAATCAGTATATTGAAAACTGACATTATCAAAAATAATGCCTTTTGTGATTGGTTGAGGCAGTAGTTTTGGATATTCAGGTTCAACAATTTTGGGTTTTAAATCTAAGAATTCATACAAATTTGCTAGAAATAAGTTATCTTCATAAAGTCCTGACAGACTGGTTAACAGAGCTTTAAGATTCTGTTGACCTCTTTGCAGCGCTTGATAATAAAGTACTAAATCTCCTAAAAGTAATATTCCCTGAATAGTTTGGTAAATAATAAAAGCAAAAACACCAAAAACAAAAATCCCAGCAGTAGCTTGAGCTAAAAAATAAGCAATTGAACGTTTAGTTGCGATACTCAATCTTTCTTGATAAAGTTTATTTCTAATCTTTAAATATTCTTTACTAAACCAAGAACCTAAGTCAAATAAACGAATTTCTTTAGCATATTGATCTGCTGTAATCATCCAACCTAAATACATTGATTGTCGCTCTAATTGAGTACGTCTGCGTTGCCAATAATACATAACGCGAGAATATTTCATCCGCACTAAAACAGCAGGAATAGCAGCGACTAAAAGAATTCCAATAATTCCCCAGTGTAGAGAGAGTAATAATCCTATCATTGCCACTAAAGAAATTCCATTCTGACCAGCTTCAGCTAAACGATTGAGAATCTGGGGCGGTCGATAAGGTGCTTCTTGCTGCGCTCTTTGTAGAGCATCGTGATACTTGGCGTTTTCATAGTATTCTAAATCTGCTTCAATTGATTTAGCATGGATAATTCCCTGCATATAATCAGTCACTTTCTGTGAATGAGCCGTATTGACTAATTCGGTTAGAGACTGACACAAACTGATAATAATGGTGACTATGCCAGCGATAATTAACAACGGTAAAATTTGATCAAAAGCTGCGCTAGGATTAGCTGCTCGTAAATTGCTAGTTACTGTATCGATAATTAATTTAGCAAGATAAATGGCAGCTAAAGGTAATATACCTTGGATTGAGACTAAAATGATTCGTGCGATCGTCCAACCAGGGCTACTTTGCCAAACCAAACCTAGTGCAGGTATAAAGCGTGTAGCTTGTTTAATTTTACTTTTGATTATTTTTCCCGCTTTCATTATTGATCACTTTGTTTAGGTAGGTGTGTAGCTTAAAATTTCTCCTGAATTATTAATCGGCTCGCCGTAATCTTGTCCTAAACCAAAATAAAATTTTCCATTTAAATATTCAAAAGAACGAGCTTTGTTACTACTTTTAAAACTCAAGACTTTTTGCCATCCTCTTTTGTTACTAAGATTGCTAGTTTTATATATATAAATTATAAAGCGATCGCAAAAGATTTTTCTATTAGCTAAAACATATAATTCGTTATTAATAACTAAAATATCTTCCCCTATAGCATGGTGAGGTAAATGGACTACTTCAGGAGTTTTTCCCATACCTTTTTTTAGATACATTCCCAAAGAATTCATGTAATTTTCTTCGTATTTTTGCTTATTACTGCTATTAGAATAAGAACGTACAGAATAAATTAAACTATGATTAAATTCTACTGGATGCCAAATTCGATAAATAGTTTCAAATCCATATTTACCCTTGTTTTCTTTGATCTGTTTTTGAGGTATAAACTCACTATTATCTAATTGGGGAGCTAAAATAAAACTTTTTTCTTGAAGTTCATATACAGCAATAGTACCTGGTGAGTTCCAAGCATCTTTTAACATCGAAGTAGGAGCATAAATTTTATTTTGATAGGAAAAAACTGAAAAAAACCAATTATAATCAGCTAAAACTACATTATTTATAGAGGGAGAATTATTTACTCCTGCTCCTTGAAAAGAAGCACCATTATCTGTAGTAATTGCCGTTCCAGGAGCATCTTGATTTATATTATTAGGATTACGATTATTACCAACTAACAGTAAATCACCACTTTTAGTTTCGATTAAATCGCGAACGTGTGCTAACTTCACAGCATTAGAAGCATATTTAGTCCATTGTCCATCGCTTGCTTTACAATAAAATTTATTGGCATCATTACCTCGCGGATCTGCTGCTGGTATATAAAGCTGATTATCAAACACTTTATAATGTTCGATCGCTTCTTCGTTAACTGTATATTCTTTTATAAAACTTTGAGTTGCAGGATTATATGCCCAGACATTTATCGGTCCTGCATTATTAACAGTACTTCCACCAGCAATATATATTTTGCCGTCAAAAACTTGCAAATCCCAAACGTTAAGAGCGCGGTCTACCTTACCATCATTTAATGATGGATTTCCCAATCTAACTACGGCATGATGATTATAATGTTCTCGGCTTAAAGTTTCGCAGGTTAAAATTAGTATTGTGAGCGAAAACAGCAATACAGATAATAAGATTTTTTGTCTGTACTTCTGCCTTATCATTTACTTATTTTTGTCCTTTAGAGCTAATATTACTAACTAGCCATTGTTAAAAAAGGTTCTTGATTGAGATCTGCTTCTACTAAACGTGCTACTTCAGGAAGTAAATCTAGCGATCGCGGTCTTTCTAAGCTGCAAATTTTTACTTTGTTGACGAGACTTGCGCTTTGGCAAAAATGTTGAGCAACATTATTAAGCTGAGAAAACTTATCTCCTAAAGTCATAGCAATATAAGAATTACCGATTAACTCTTTGATTGCTTCTTGAGGATTTAACTGTTTAATACCCAGATTAGAACCTATCTGTAAAATATAGATGCGGTGCAAGGATAAAGGTTTTGAGAAAAAACCGTCAAATGTAGGACGAGCGCGTTTTTCAACCAAAGGATGTATTTTGCTAAAGCTTTCAGGAGTATCTCCTAAAGCCGATTTAACAGAATCAGGCCATAATTTGATCTGAGGAAACCCAGGAAGTAAGATGGGATTGCCACTATTATCAAAAGAGACCGCAGCAACATCATCTACCATCATTTGATGTCCCCGTCCATATAAAGTGGCTGCCATTGTCGATTTGCCTTGTCCTTTGACACCCAAAAATAAACAAGCGCGATCGCCAATTTTAACTCCGCTAGCATGAAGAATTAAGTAGTTACGTTGATGAAGAATCATTCCTAATAAAGGACCTAAAATAGGCTGACGGATTATATAGTCTTCTTCTAGGTTGGGGATAGGATCAACAACAATTTTTCTTCCCCCTTTGACTAAAAACTTACCGCCGTATTTCCAGTAAAAATAAGCTGATTCACCCTCTATGTGCCAATAACGAGGTGTTTCAGCGCATTGTGGCGGTTGCCAATCAATTGATTGGCAATCGATTGTAATTTCAGTTGGAGCAGTTTTGGAAATTGGTAATTCTGGTAAAGGCATTGCCGATTGAATACCCAAACCATATGCCATGTATTTATACATCAATACTTTTGATTATTTTGACTAGTAGTAAATTTAGATATATCTAAATATTTATTAAATAAGAACTATACTTAGAAATACTAAGTATGGAGTTAACAGGGAGGGATAACTAGACTTTAGAAACCTAGTTATCTTGGCTAAAACACTAGCTGTCTTTTAGTCGCGATTTAACCCAAAGATACTAACGTTACTAAAAATATTTGTTTATATATTTTTGAGCCATCCCTGTTAATTTACTAACTTACTTGAGCTTAAAACTAAACTAGGAAATAGTAAGTTCAGTCAGAGGAGTACCTGCTTCAAAACTAGCATCTAGCTTTGTTCCTACTTTAGTTTTTTGAGTTAAAGTTTCAACGTTACCGTGAACGGATAGTTGAGGTTGAGTGTATGCTTTTTTGCTCATGATTTTTTGCGTTTTTTAGTTAGTTGTGTTTAGTTTACAGCTTGCTAATATTTACCTAAATCAATAACAGTATTTGGGTAATTACCAGGTTCGCTGTGCTGGAAGACAAAATACAGTAATTACATTGTCTTGTCTCCCAGGACAAAGAACTTGTTTGGTTAATGATTTTTCATTAGCCTATTTGCTGTAAAGATTCTTTTTGCTCTATGGTTGAAAAATTACCATTGTTATCAGCCACGAAATTAAGCCACAAACCCAAAGAAGTAGCTCTCCAAATGAACCGAATATCTTTAAGGTCGGGTTTAGATTTTTCCGATGAAACCTGATCATCATAGATACTTTGTAAAATCTCAGTATTGATATAGTTACTTAAGATTTGATAATTGTGAAAAATTAGTTGCTTCAAAGTTCGTTTTTCTTGATTTAGCAAACCATAAACTAGATTGGGTGTAAAATCCATTTTGCTAGTACGCCACTGAACTTCTGATGGCAAAATATTTTCCATAGCACGGCGCATTATTATACGACTCCAGCCTTGAGATAGTTTTTGTTCTGGAGGCAGGGAAAAACAAAACTCAACTAAGCGTTTATCCCAAAAGGGATAACGCAGTTCAAGGGAAAAAGCAGCAGCAGCCTTATCAAATATTTCTAAACCAAAAGCATGAATCCCTTGAGTAAGAATTCGGTAATGTTCAGCTTGACAAGTTTGATTAGAACTATTTTCAATTTCTTCCAGTTTTTGCTCTCGCTGTTTTAGATCGATGCGCCTAACAAAATCTAGATTAAAACTACTATAAATCGACTGTGGCAAATCTTTCTGGATACTGAATGTTTTTCTTAATTTCCCCTTAATTTTTCGCCAAAGTTTTATTGGCTTACTTCGACTCAGAGTGTAGGTATAAAAGTAATTCCAAAATCCTTGCCAGGCTGATTCATTGTA
The DNA here is from genome assembly GCF_000317575.1 of Stanieria cyanosphaera PCC 7437. NCBI lineage: Bacteria > Bacillati > Cyanobacteriota > Cyanophyceae > Pleurocapsales > Dermocarpellaceae > Stanieria > Stanieria cyanosphaera. The sequence goes on from NC_019748.1 coordinate 862,303, forward strand.
TACTTTGGCTACTCCTCGAATCTCTTGCCATAATCTTAACCAATATCCCTCCTTAGCTAATTCGTGCAAATATCCAGAACCGTGGCATACTGTGCTATCTCCATCGTAACCGTCAAGAATTATATTTACTCCCTTATCGCGAGCTAGTTCGCAAATCCCCCAAGTCATCATGGCAAATCCAGGGGCAAAAAAAGCTTCGTCTTCATGTTCAAAAATTTTATTGATATCAGTCAAAGGGGTGCGAAGATCTGCATTGAGATAATGAGGTTGATAATTACCTTTTTTTAAAACTGTATTAATGTACTGGCGTTCGTCACATTCCTTAATGCGATCAAAAATAGCTGAAAAAGTAGGTAGTTGTTGTTCTTCTGGTAATAATTTTCTCGCTACGCAAGTAATTGAAGAAGAATCGAGTCCTCCACTGAGCATCGAACCGACATTTGAGCAACTGCGAAGACGACATCTTACTGCTTCGGTAAATATCTCTAAAAACTTAGCAGCATATTCTTCATTTGAATCAAAACGAGTCTCTTTAGTAACATCGAGACTCCAATAAGAATTTATATTGATTCCTTCAGAAGTAACAGTCATAAAACTGGCAGGAGGAAGTCTAAATATATTTTGATATGAAGTTATGGCGAGATCGTCAAAATTACCGATTAAATAATCTCCGATCCTTTCTTCATTAATTACCTGTGGTATTTCTGATAAACAAAAAATTGCTTTAATTTCACTAGCAAATACAAAAATAGAATCTGAGGAATGGTAATACAGTGGTTTTATGCCAAAATGATCTCTAGCACAGAAAAGTTGCTGTTTTTGTTTATCCCAGATGGCAAAAGCAAAATCACCAATCAATTTTTCTGGACATTGTTCACCCCAGGTTTGATAAGCAGCTAAAATAAGACCGCTATCGGTAATTTTTTCTTTCGGTAAATGATTTAATTCTAAAGCTGAAATTAGTTCATCTCGATTATCAATGCGAGCATCGGCAGTAATTACTAAATTATTTTTTTCTAGAGGCAAACTTTCCAATAAAGATTCTGGAGTAGTCCAAAGCATCCGATGAATAAAACCGACATTATCTTCAGACCAAATATTTGCTCCATCTGAGCCTCGGTGTGCCAGTATGTCAAGCATTTTTGTTAAATGGTTTCGCTCTACTGGCTTTTTATCTATATAAAAGATACCCGCGATCGCGCTCATAGTAAAATATATCTATAGCTTGACTTAAAATTTATCGATAATAATCTTGGAATAATTTAAGTAGAAATAGCTGTTTTTTCCTATTTAGCTATCTCGATGATTCCTGCTTCAAGCATTTCCTGTAATAGATTTTTGACATCAATAGCTCCTTGCTCTGGAGTTACGTCATATTCTGCTAAAACTAAGTCGATAATTTCTGACTCGGTTTTAGGTTCTTGTAACCATTGCCAAATTTGATTACCAGTTTCATTCAAACCAAAATATACTCCTGATTTGAGGTCTAAAATTACGGCTTCAGAGCCTACCTCTGAATGGAGTTGCTCGGAAGAAACTTGATAACTCACTAAAACTTGTTGCAGCATATTTTTTGTTCTTTAAATTATCGAATGAGTATATTAATTTAGGTAAACTCTATTTTTTTTTCGTAGAGTTAAATTTAGAACTTACAGTAACTGAAGATATTTCTTGCAAACAATTTACTTTGTAAGGATAATAGCAGTTGCATCTATAGTTTTAAAGTAGTAAAAAAGTTATTGGAAAGTAACTTTGAGAGTTTAAGCGAGTATTGCTTAGCTAATTTATGATTATTTTTGTCTAAAATATTGTTTATATAGATTAAGTATCGATCGTTTTGATAGCTCGATCAAAGCTATTTAAAATTGTTTCTAAAGAAAAGTTAGTTTTGGCACTAATATAACCATGGTGTGCTATCTTATCAGCAAAAGCAGAATCGTCAATTAATTTTTGAATTTGCTGTTGGAGAGCAATCTGATCTCCAAGAGGAAATAACAAACCTGTTTTGCCATCTTCGATTAACTCTAATGCTCCTCCCGCAGCCGAAGCAATGACTGGTTTTTGCGCCAATTGTCCTTCGACGATTACTCTGCCAAATGGTTCTGGTTCGGTGGAAGTATGAGCTATAATATCGCAAGCTTTCATTAAGGTTGGAATGTCATCACGAAAACCTAACCAATGAACTCTTTCTTTCAGTTCTGGTTCGTTGGCTAGAGTCTTGAGATAAGAAACATATTCTTCTTCACCAAATAAAGCATCTCCTACTAAGATAACGTGGACTTGAGGTAGTTGTTTAATCGCAAGTAACAGAATATGTTGTCCTTTCCAGTAAGAAAGCCGGCTAAATAATCCCACTAAAATTTTATTGCCGATTGCTAAAGAATCTCGTATTTGCTGAATTGCTTGTGTTGATACGCAATCGAAGGATGCTGAATCAAAGCCATTATATACAACGCTGACTAGACTTGCTTTACCTCCAGCAGCGATAAAAGCTTTACCTGTAGCTTGAGAATTAACTAATACTTTAGTAGCAAATTGATTAGCTAAAGTTACAGCAATACGACGATTGAGTCGACTAAAATGTTTGGCAGTAATAATATCTCTTAAATGCCAAACTACAGGAGGACTACCTTGTAGAGTTGCTAGTGCAGCAACAATAAAGGCTTTTTGGGAGTTGGCATGAATTAAATCAAATCCTTTTGCTTCAGTTGCTACTTGTCGAGCTATTCGCCATAATTCTGGTATTGTCTTTAGAGCCTTTAGTCCTCCCGAAGTACGAAGTCCGAGAATTTGTTGGGAAGCTTCAACAAGTTTAACTGTGACACCTAAATTTTCAAGACGGGGACGCAAAATTCCATCGGTAAATAATAATACTTGGCTTGAGCGACGGTAGGCAAAGGCTAAATCAATTAAACTTAGTTCGGCACCTCCTAAAGTAGCAGTATGGTCGACAAAAAGAATTTTGGGTTGTTTCATTCTTGAATAATTATTTCGATTAGTTTTTTTTGCATATAATTTTTCATTAAAGGTTGCAAAATATAATTATTATCTTTTTTATAAATCAATCCTCGCTCTCTAAGAAAATCAAAGCTTTCGTGTAACTTAGATTTAGGTCTAAAATGAGAAAATTGTCGCTCTAATAGCTCATTTTTAGTGTAACCACTATTAATGGCAAGCCAATACAACATTTCTTTTTCTAATTTTGATAAATTGTTTAATTCTTGTTCTAGAATTTTAGTAACTTCTTTTAAGAGTGATATTTCTTGAAGAATACAATTAAAGTCTTCTTCTAAAATATTGTTGATATTGCTAACAAAAATATTGATAATTTGCGGATTATACTGACAATATTTGATTAAGCTGTGCCACTGTAATTCAGTTAAATTATTGTTTTTTAATCGATTTCGATAAACCAACTCAAGGCTAGATTGATTTAAACCTTGCAAATGCATAAAAAAAACTCGTTCATTGTCGTAGTATTCAAAGATTTTAGGCTTGATACTACTTGTAAAAATTGATAAACTTTGATGATGAGTTGCAACTAGACAACGAAGTAACTGAGCGTACTCTTCAGAATTTTGACGATAAAAAATAGTTGTAGAATCGCTTTCAAGAATTGAGTCAAGATCATCGATAATTAAAAGACAACGATAAGTCCGCAGATGTTCGACAAATTTTGTCAATAGACTGTTAATATGCTCATAATCATCCACTAAACTTTGATCTACTGAAGAGGCAAAAATTTGTAGATAGCTTTTTAACAATTCTTTGACAGAAAGAGATTCAGTTAGAGAAAACCAAATTACATAGTCAAATTGCTCGCTTATTTGCTTACCAAACTTGATAGCCAAAGCAGTTTTACCACAACCAACCATTCCTGAAATGATAACGGCACGACAACAAGGTTCTTGACTCCAATTATGTAATTGAGTTAGCTCCATTTGCCTACCTTGGAAATTTGTGATCTCAGGGGCAGTAGTCCAATGAATATACTCTTGCTTGCTGTTACTTGTTATAGTTGTTTCTCGTTTTTGATATTTATCAAGACTGCTATTTAGAGAGTTAATTTGACTTCTCATAAAAGGAACAAAATTGCTTTTATTAATCTGTGTTCCAAAAGATTTTGATAGCAGTTTCCAGAGTTCACAACCTTTTGTTTTGATATACTCGGTATCATAGTTATAGATATTAGCAATCTCAGAGTACGTTTTTCCTTCCCAAACTTGTTTAAGAATGATTTCTTGTATTTTATTTAAGTAAGAAGGACGAATCACTTCATCGATTATAAAAATAATACTTTCAAAACTATAAGAATTATTTATCATGCTCAATCTTAATTGCCAAGTTTTTAAATTTGATTAAAAAAATATTGATAGCTAAAAGTAATAAAAGTTACAAAAAATAAATCCAAGTGCTACTCATATAGAAACGAGTATTTTTCTAGCTTATACGTACGTATTACAAAGTCATAGAAAATAATACACTAAAAAATCTTGAAGTTAGATGAATTATTTCAAATAATTTCAGATTTTAGGTCACTTTATAATTTCTTTTGAGTTACTAGATCAACCTGTTACTTGTTAGTCTCAAGTACATATAATTATCGCAACACAACATACCAAAGTTTTGTTTTCTTGACTTGAGCGATCAAGCCAAAAGAAAACACGAGATTAAAACTAGCATTTAGTTGAAATTTTTAAACTAAGCATTGTTTAAGAATTGTCAAAAAACTATCAATGCGCCAAGGTCATATAGTAATAAATTATGAGAATAGCCCTGGTACATGACTATTTAACTCAAAAAGGAGGAGCAGAAAGAGTTTTTGCTCTACTATGTAAATTTTTCCATAGCGCGGATATTTATACTTCACTCTACGATTCAGTTAACACCATCGATTTAACGAACCGCTTGCCTCATACGACATTTTTACAAAAGCTTCCGGGTACGAAAAGGAATTTTCGTCTGTTTGCCCCGTTGTATTATCCCGCTTTTAGACTTTTAGACCTTCGTGAATACGATCTAATTATCAGCAGTACGTCTAGTTTTGCTAAAGCAGTAAAAACTAAACCTGGTGCAATGCATATATGTTTTTGTCATAATGTAACTCGTTTTTTGTGGAATACTCGCACTTATTTGGAAGAATATAACAGTTTTAGAAAATATTCTTTATTAATCAAACCAATATTAGGATTGATGCGCCAAGCAGATTTTATCTATGCTCAAGAGCCAGATTTGTATATAGCCAATTCTTCGACTGTTGCTTGCCGTATCGAAAAAATTTATCGTCGGAAGTCTTTAGTAATTAATTATCCTATTGACACCAATAAATTTATATTTTCAGACCAAAAAGAAGATTTTTATTTGATTTCTTCCCGTATGATTAGTTATAAGCGTTTAGATATCGCGATCGAAGCTTTTAACTGGTTAGGGCTACCCTTAGTAATTATTGGTGATGGTCCAGAGCGCAAACGTTTAGAAGAAAAAGCATTAAGTAATATCAAATTTTTAGGATATGTAGACGATCAATGGCGTACTCATTTAATGGCAAAAGCCAAAGCTGTTGTGATTACGGCATTAGAAGATTATGGATTAGTTCCAATTGAAGCTAATGCTAGCGGTACTCCAGTAATTGGCTATGGAGCGGGAGGAATTCTTGATACTCAAATTTCAGGAAAAACGGGAATTTTATTCAAACATCAATCACCAGAAGCTTTGCAATCAGCTTTATTACTCTCAGAAAAGCAAAAATGGAATTATCGCCAAATTCGCGCTCATGCAGTCAACAATTTTTCGGAAGCAGTATTTTTCGCTCAAGTCCAAAAAACTCTGGAAGAATTTTGTGGTAAATCGATGGTGGACAATTTAGCTCTTAACAGAGATTTAATCACAAAAAATGTTTTAGTGGAGGCGAATTAGATGAAGCAGATTGAATGGGAAGAAAATAGCAGTGATTTAGGCTATGGGCAGCTTTTAGGAATTTTATGGCGCAGGCGTTTTTGGATAGGAGGCGTGTTTTTGGGAGTTTTGGCAGTAGCAATTCCTTTGGCTTTGATGAAACAACCCCTCTACATGAGTCAGATGCAACTTTTAATCGAGTCTAATTATCAGACTAAAGATAGTACAAGAGGTAACGATAATAATCAATATTTAGAGGAAGAATTTGCCGATTCGAGTATCGAGATCGATTATCCAACTCAACTGAAGTTGATGCGTAGCTCTTATTTATTAAAAAAAGTAGTTAAAAAATTAGGTGTTGAAGGTTCGGATGCTGAAATTGCTGAAATTGTTGAACAATTAAAAAGCTCTCTTAGTGTCTACCAGGTTATCGATGAAAGTGAGGATAACAAAGGAACTGAAACAAAAATTATAGAAGTAGCCTACGTTAGCCAAGATTATAACGATAGCAAAAAAATATTAGAAGCAATTGAGCAAGTTTACATCGAATACAACGTCGAGCAACAAGAAAAGCGTCTGCGTGATGGATTGGCTTTTATTGCCAAACAAATTCCCGCAGCCCAACAAGAGGTAGCTGCGATCGAAGCTAAACTAACTCAACTGCGGTCAGAAAACAATTTAGTTTCACCCCAAGGAGAATCTGAGTCGATTAAAGCAGTTTTGAATAATATTCAACAGGAAAGAGCGACTCTCAAAGCAGAACAAAAGCAAACTCAAGGAAATTATCGTCAATTACAACAGGAATTAGGTTTATCAGCCGAAAATTCAGTCGCTATGACTCGCCTCAACCAATCATCCCAATATCAAAGTTTACTCAATAAGTTACAGCAAATTGAGATTGAATTGGCAGACAAACAGGCACGTTTTACAGATGATAATCCCGTAGTTAAAGATTTATTAGCACAAAAAAATACTCAAACAACATTATTACTACAAGAAGTAAAAAAAATTTTAGGAGCAGTGCCACCTAACTTTGCAGTGCAATTACAATCTTTATTGAGACAAGGAGAATTAGTCAACAGCAAAACCAATTTTATCGAAACAATTACTCAGTCGCAAGCTGACTTAAAGGGACTTGAAGAGCGAGATAGAAGCTTAGCTCAAACTGAATCAGAGCTTAGAGAAAAATTAACTCAATTTCCCGCTCTCATTGCTCGCTATGATAGTTTAACTCAGGAAGCAAATCTCAAAAAAAATGCTTTACAAAGACTACTAGCAGCCAAACAAGAACTAGAAATCGCACTGAGTCGAGGGGCTTACAATTGGCAAGTTATTGAATCGCCTCAACTGGGTGTACAAATTGCTCCCAATACTACTAAGGATATTTTGCTTAGTTTAGTAGTAGCTTCTTTTCTGGGAGGAACTACGGCTTTTATTAAAGAGTCTTTAGACGAGCAACTTTATAATTCCCGACAAATTCAAGAAAAAATTGCTTTACCACTATTAGGTAGTACTCCTGGATTACCTTTAGCTAAGCATGATCAATTTGTCGTAAAACTGCCTTTTCTGTCCCCTAAAGAGTCTTCTGTACAAGAAATTATCAACTGGCAACCTTTTCGTGAGTCTTTAGATTTGATTTATGAAAACTTGCAAAGACTTGGCTCTGGTTTTGCCTTTAAATCTTTATTACTAACTAGTGCCGTAGCAGGAGAAGGTAAATCGACTTTAGTTTTGGGATTGGCTTTCAGTATTGCCCGTCATCAAAAGCGTGTTTTGGTTATTGATGCTGACTTACGTTGTCCAAGTTTGCATGAAAAATTAGGAGTGGAAAATAATTCTGGCTTGAGCGATTTATTACAGGGAACTACTGCTAGTCTTAATATTCAACAAGTTACCTTGGCGGGAGAAAATATCGATCTAGTAACCTGTGGTTCTAGAATTACAGACCCTGTTAAATTTCTTAGTTCTCCTAAATTTAAACAGTCAATCGATCAGTTACAAGCTAATTATGACTTGATCTTAATCGATACGCCTCCAGTCCTGGGAATGGTCGATGCGATTAAAATCTCTGGTTATTGTGGGGGAACGATGATAGTAAGTCGTCTCAATCAAGTTAAAGCAACCGAATTAATTGAGGCTACCAATTTACTTTGTAATTCTAATTCTAAAGTACTGGGAATAGTTGTCAATAATTCTCAAGATGTAACCATGCGATATCAAAAGCAACCTCAATATTTATTAAGCCAACCAATTTGATTACTTATTCATGACTGCAAATATCTTACTTACTACCTCCAAAGTCTTAACTTTAGACCTCGACAATCCCCAAACCGAGAAATTTATACCTGCCTGTCGTCTAAAATGGCGCAAGAAAATTCTCTGGGTAACTAAAGTTTCAGACGATTTTAAGCCAATTCCTGCTTTAACACGTCAGCAATGGCTACAAGACTGTCTGAATAATTCTTGGGTAAAAACGGTTTGTCTGGACTATAGTTTGGAAGAGAAAGCAATCCGAGTATGGGCAGATACTTGTCGAAAAGCTAAGAAAAAGGTGTTTTTACGTATTAATTCTAGTTATCAAATTCTAAATCGCTACACCCAAGTTTGTTGGCAGATTAAAAGAATTTTTGATTGGGTTAGTGCTGCTATATTACTGTTGTTGCTAAGTCCACTAATGTTAGCGATCGCATTCTTAGTGAAGCTTTCTAGTCCTGGAAAGATTTTATTTCGTCAATGGCGCGTGGGCAAAAGAGGTCAACTATTCCAAATTTATAAATTTCGCACTATGAAGGTAGATGCCGAACAGCAACATCATCAGGTTATGGGCGATCTCGATGGCTTACACAAGTTAGAAAAAGACCCTAGAATTACTCCTCTTGGTAAGTGGTTGCGTAAATATAGTCTCGATGAGTTACCTCAGCTATTTAACGTATTACGGGGAGAAATGAGTTTAGTTGGTCCTCGTCCTTGGGCTTTGTATGACGCGCTTCGGCTAAGAGAAGCAGACAAGAAAAGATTGAATGCTTTGCCTGGAATTACTGGTGCTTGGCAAGTCAAGTCTCGTTCTCAATTGTTGGATTTGAATGCCGTCACTAAATGCGATCTTGAATATTTACATAGTTGGTCGTTAATTGGAGACCTCAAAATCTTAATGCTGACAATTCCTAAAGTTATTTCTGGTTTTGGTGCTTATTAATACTATGCTCGTTCGTCTTAAAATCTCCACTTACATCGGTAAATTGCTCAAAACTACAAGTTTTTGGCAAGATAACAAGATTATTCTCAGAGAGTTTAAGTACTTTCGTACGATCGCGATTATTGCCTTAACCTGTACTTTACTGGCTGCTCTTTTTGAAGGAACGACGGTTGGTTTAATTGCCTCTTTTTTACAGGTATTGACTACTCCTGAAAAACCACCTCTAGAAACTGGGATTCAATGGTTAGATATTAATCTCTTAGCAACAAAAGCATCTCCAGAAGCGCGAATTTATCGCCTGTCTGCTTTTATTTTAGTAGCGATTTGGTTGCGATCGCTTTTAAATTACTTAGGACTTTATTATTCTAGACTGGCTCAATCTAACTTATGCGATCGTCTTCGGAAACGTTTATTCGAGCAGTTTCAGAGTTTGAGTCTTAGCTACTATACAACCAGTCGTTCGGGAGATTTAATCAATAGCCTGACTACAGAAATTAATCAACTAAAACAAGCTTTTGATGTATTTTCTGGCTTAATTACTAGAGGCTCTACTTTAGTAGCATATATAATCTCCATGTTTTGGCTATCTTGGCAACTTTCTTTAGCTGCATTGTCACTTTACACGCTGCTATCAGTAGGTTTATCAACACTTATTCGTCGCGTCCGCCAAGCAAGCTTTAGCATACCACAAGCAAACGGTCAATTAGCTTCGATTGGGATCCAATTTATTAACGGAATTCGCACCGTAAAGGGTTCGGCGACAGAAGACTTTGAAAGAAAAAGATTTTATCAAGCCAGTCAAGACATAATTCGTGCTGAAGAGCGGGTCGCGGGTATTTCCGCTTTGGTTCAACCCTTAGCAGAAGGAACGGCTAGCACTATTTTGATTGTCATGGTTATCGTGGCATTTAATCTTTTTATCTCAAAGGGAAACTTACAAACTTCATCGCTACTGACTTTTATGTTTGTCCTGTTTCGGATGATGCCATTGGTATCTCAGGTAAACACAATCAGAGAGTATCTAGGTCGTTTTCAAGGTTCAGTTAATAATATCCAAGAACTGCTTAAAACTAAAAATAAACCTTATTTAGACAATGGCACTCTACAATTTAAGGGATTAAAACAAGGAATAAGTTTTTTATTAGTAAATTTTGGTTATGAATTTAACAATTTTGTTTTAAAAAATATCAAGATCACCATTGAAAAAGGTAAAGTTACAGCAATAGTAGGTGGCTCGGGTGCTGGTAAAAGTACTTTGGTAGATCTGATTATCCGTTTTTATGACCCAACAGAAGGTTCGATTTTATTAGATGGCAAGAATTTAAAAGATTTTGATATTGCTTCGGTTCGTCGCAAAATGGCAATTGTCAGTCAAGACACTTTTATTTTTAATGCTTCGGTTAGAGATAATATTGCCTATGGTTTAGAAAAACTTAGTGAAGAAGATATTTGGCAAGCAGCCAAATTAGCTCACGCAGTTGAATTTATCAAAGAACTACCAGATGGTTTAGATACTGTTTTGGGAGACAGAGGAGTACGTTTATCTGGTGGACAAAAACAAAGAATTGCGATCGCTCGTGCCTTACTGCGTAATCCAGACATTTTAATCTTAGATGAAGCCACCAGTGCGTTAGATTCAGTTACGGAAAAGTTGATCCAAGAGTCTTTAGAAAAGCTAACTCAAGGAAGAACCGTAATCGCGATCGCTCATCGTCTATCTACTATTGCTAAGGCAGATAAAATTGTAGTGCTTGAAGAAGGAAGAATTATAGAACAGGGAAGTTATCAAAATTTATTGGCAAGAAAAGCTGCGCTTTGGAAATATCATCAAATGCAACACCAGCTTACTAACTAAAAAAAAATTACAAGAAAGAACAGAGAATGAAAAGTATTTTCTTGAATAAAAATTGGCATCCAAGTTGGAAACAAGCTTATATACACGACCTCAATGATATTTATAATTGTCAAAAAAATATTATTGATTTTAAAAAACTCAATTTAAAAAATAGAGGTTATACGTATGCTTACGCTAATCGTTTTCAGCAAACTGTTAATTTAATTCAAAAATGTGTAAACCCTGGAGGTAAAATTTTAGATTTAGCTGCTGGAGGAGGTAATTTTAGTTTAGTTTTGGCAGAATTAGGTTACGAAGTTACTTGGAATGATTTACGCGAAGAACTTGTAGATTATGTCAAATTAAAATATGAAAAAGGTAAGATTAATTATCTGCCTGGAAATATATTTGAGCTTGATTTAGAGCCAAATTTTGATTTAATTCTTATTGCAGAGGTAATCGAACACGTTGCTTATCCAGATAAGTTTTTAGAGCAAGTGTCAAAATATCTTAAACCTGGAGGTCATATAATTATGACAACTCCAAATGGTGAATATATACGAAACCAACTACCAAAATTTTCAGACTTCCCAGAGCCAAGTAAATTTGAATCCGAACAGTTTAAGCCTGACGGAGATGGACATATATTTTTACTACACATCGACGAAGTAGAAATGTTAGCGAAAAAATCAAATTTAACGGTGAAAGAATTCTATTTAATTAATAATTTTTTTACTAGAGGTTGCTTAAAAACAGAACAAATATTATCTATAACACCTTATTTTATTGTTGAAAATATAGAAAAAATTATTAATTTTTTGCCTTTATTAATAAAGAAAAAGCTTGCTCGGGGAATGTGTTTTATCCTAACCAACTCGGCAAGTATCTAATCTAGTTTTTGCTCATGATGATACTTGTTATAGATTTATGAAAATTTGTATTGTTACACATAAATTAATTAAAGGCGATGGTCAAGGTAGAGTTAATTATGAAATTGCTTCGGCAGCTATCCGGAATGGTTATCAAGTCACTCTTATAGCTACTCAGATAGATAGTAAACTACAAAATCATCCTTTAGTCGAGTGGGTCTATATTCCTGTTAAAATTTTTCCTTCAGTATTTCTACGAAATCTTGCTTTTTCTTGGCAAAGTACTAAATGGTTGAAAACTTATCGTAAAAATCTAGATATTGTTGTAATAAATGGTGCGATTAATAGCTTTCCCGCAGATATTAATATAGCTCATTTTGTTCATAGTTCTTGGTTACAATCACCATTTCATATTTCTAAGCAGCGTAAGAATTTATATGGATTTTATCAATGGTTTTATACATTTTTAAATTCTTATTGGGAAAAACGGTCTTTTGCTATCGCTAAATTAGTTGTAGCTGTATCAAAAAAGGTTAAAGATGAACTAATCGAAATTGGTGTACCTTCCGAAAAAATTCAAGTAATTTTTAATGGTGTCGATTTAGAAGAATTTTCTCCAGGGTATGTTAAACGGCAAAAAATCGTTCTTCCTGAAAACGTAACTTTGGCAATGTTTGCAGGTGATATTCGCACTAATCGCAAAAACTTAGATACTGTTCTTAAAGCTTTAGTGGAATTGCCTAATTTACATTTGGCGGTATTGGGTAACGTCCAAAACAGCCCCTATCCCAAAATGGCAGAAGATTTAGGTATAAGCCAGAGAGTTCATTTTTTAGGCTATCGCGTTGATGTGGCACAGATAATGCAAACAGTAGATATGTTTGTATTTCCCTCTCGTTATGAAGCTTGCACCTTAGTCTTGCTAGAAGCAATTGCTAGTGGTCTTCCTGTAATTACTGCTAAAATAACGGGCGGTTCTGAAGTTATAACATCTGAGTGTGGAATACTTTTAAATTCAACGGAAGATGTTTCTGAACTATCAAAAGCTTTAGAAAGATTAACAAGCGATCGCAATTTAAGAGAGCAAATGGGTAAAGCAGGTAGAGCCATAGCAGAACAACATAGCTGGGAAAGTAAAGCAGAAAGATATTTACATTTGTTTGAGGAGTTGATTGCCTCATGAAAATCAGCACCGTTGTTCCTAAAAATATCCCCTTTTCTTTTCAGATAGCGAAGCCAGTCCGAATTGCTATTGGAGGCTTAACTCTGTTTACTATTTTGGGTATTTTGCTAGGTGCGGGTAATATTCTGCGCTTGATTTTCCCTGTAGCATCTTTATGTGTAGGATTATTTTTATATTTTCAATATCCAATTATCTACATTGGCTTTACTTGGTGGCTTTGGTTTTTAACCCCTCTTATCAGTCGGCTAATTGACTATCGTAGTGGTTGGGATCCGAGTCGTCTAATTTTGGTCGCACCATACTTAGTGACCATGATTACAACAATTACCTTATTCAAATATCTTCCCAGAACCTACAGTCGTGGCGGATTGCCATTTATTTTAGTACTTGCTGCCATCGGTTATGGAACATTAATTGGCTTAGTTAATAATCAAGTTTTTGCCGTAGCACGTAGTTTTTTAGATTGGTTTTCCCCCATAGTATTTGCTTTTCACTTATGGATTAACTGGCGCGACTATCTACGTCATCGAGAAATAATACAATCTACTTTTCTTTGGGGAGTTTTAATTATGGGGGCTTACGGTGTTATTCAATATTTGATTGCTCCGGAATGGGATAGATTTTGGCTTAACGAATCTGGAATGTTTACTAGTTCTGGTTCTCCCGAACCTTTGGGAATTAGAGTTTGGAGTACGATGCATTCACCAGGTCCATTTGCTGTAGTCATGCAAGCTGGCTTAATACTTTTATTTACCCATAAAAAACCTTTACGAATTCCTGCTGCAATTGTAGGAATTTTAACGTTTTTACTAACTTTAGTTCGTTCTGCTTGGGGAGGTTCAATATTAGCAATGTTACTTTTTATTCCCTCTCTTAAAAGCAAACTTCAGTTACAAATAATTTCCACAATACTAATTTTAGGTCTTTGTGTACTACCTTTAGCAACTGTCGAACCATTTGCTAGTAAGATTAGCGATCGCGTTCAAACTTTAACCAACATTAAAAAAGACAATAGTTTTAGAGCAAGACAAAATAGATATGAGGAAAATCTTCAAGCCTCTCTTTCACAATTTCAAGGTACAGGATTAGGTCACACTTGGTCATTTAATGAAAGTAAAAATGGATTATCAGTTACCGTAATTGATAGTGGAGTTTTAGATCTTTTCTCAACCTTAGGATGGGTTGGAGCTATTCCTTACTTAGGCGGTCTTATTTTGATGATTGCCAATTTATTCAAGTTTTCTCAACTGAATTTTGATTCTTTTCTCTCTGCTTCAAAAGCTTTAATATTAAGCTATTTAATCATGTTAATTATCTCTAGCGGAATGATATCAGTTTCCGGATTGTTATTGTGGGGTTTTATAGGATTGAATATGGCAGGAAATAAATTTTATTTAAAAAATACATAGCTCAATTGATTTTTTAATATTAAAAATTTACAAATAGGTAAAATTAATGGTTTTTATAAACACTAATCAAAAAAAAGAACTAGTTTCTATTAGAGGTCATCATTTTTATACTAGGTTTATTAATGAAAATTCTAATATAATTGATTTAGGTAGTCATCTAGGACAATTTTCTGAACAAGTAAGTAAGAAATTTAAATGTAAGTGTTTTGCTGTAGAGGCTTTTCCAGATTTATTTAAAAAAATCAAAGAAACTGAATTAATTAAAAAATTTAATTATGCAATTTCAATTAGTGATGAACCTGTTAGTTTTAACATAAGTGATAATCTTGAAGCTAATCATATCAGCAAATTTTCATCAAATAATACTCAAACTATTGTTGTGCAAGGAATAACCTTTGAGAATTTTATTAAAAAATACAATATAAAATACATTGATTTACTAAAGGTTGACATTGAAGGTGCTGAAATAGATTTATTTAATTCGATTAGTGATGAAAGTTTAAAAAAAATTAAACAAATAACAATTGAGTTTCATGATTTTGTATTTCCAATAGAAAAAGAAGTTAATCTTATAATTAAAAGGTTATCTGTTTTGGGATTTTATCCAATTAATTTCTCTTTGCGTACCAAAGAAGATTTTTTGTTCATTAATCGGAAATTGTGTAAATTTTCATTTTTTGATTTTTTATTTACCAAATATATTCTTAAAAATAGAGAAGGGGTTATCAGGATTTTTAAAAGATTATTTAAATCAAATAGGTAATTTATTAAGTAGAAACAATTTATAGCTCATCGAATGATTTTAATCAATAAAATAAAAAGAAAAATTATTGCTGTTTTAGCTTATTGTATAGAGCCAGTAATTCAAGAAATAATTAATAATCGAATTAGAGTTTGGGGAGATCCTAAGCGTCTGAAAATAGCTTCAACGGCATCAATGGTAAACACTCTTTTTAATACGTCATCTGGATACATTACAATAGGAGACTATACTTTTACTGGTCATAACGTTTCGATTATAACTGGAACTCATAAATATCAATCTTTTCTAGAAGAAAGAAAAACAAATGTTCCATGTATTGGAAGAGATATAGTGATTGGAAAAGGAGTGTGGATTGGTTCTAATTGCGTAATCTTAGGTCCAGCAACAATTGGAGATCATGCAGTAATTGCAGCAGGGTCAGTGATCATACCAAAAACAAATATACCCCCAGCAGTTATTGTAGGTGGCATTCCAGGGAAAATAATTAAAAAGATCGTCAAAGATGATTCTTTATATTTTATTAATCAATCAAACAGTTAATAAACTAAATAAAAAATTTTAATCGAGCAATTGCGAAACAAAAAAACTGTTTTATTAGAGAATTTAAAAATAATGAGCGAAAAGACAAACGAAATTGAAATTCAAAAGCATTATTATGCAACAACTGCTGCGCAATACGATGAGATGCACATTAATGAAGAAGAAATTGCTCATACTATAGCTCTATCATTTTTAATTGGTCTGATAGATTATTTAGATGTAAAATCGATTCTTGACGTTGGTTCGGGAACTGGCAGGGCAATTTGTTATATACAAAAATATCGTCCAGATATAAATATAGTGGGCATTGAACCTGTTGAAGAACTTAGAAGAATTGGTTATTCAAAAGGAATTTCCCAAAAAAACTTAATTTATGGAGATGCAACGAAACTTCAGTTTGAAACAGCAGAATTCGATCTAGTTTGTGAGTTTGGAGTATTACATCATCTAAGAAAACCAGAATTAGCCGTTTCTGAAATGATTCGAGTTGCTAAAAAGGGAATATTTATTTCCGATATAAATAACTTCGGGGAAGGTTCCTTATTAAGTCGCTCAATTAAGCAAATGTTAAATTTTATAAGATTGTGGAAAATTGTAAATTTGATTAAAACCAAGGGAAAAGGTTATCGAATCTCTAAGGGAGATGGTCTTTCCTACTCTTATTCAGTTTTTAACAACTACAAACAAATTAAAAATCAATGCAATAGTGTTCATATTTTGAACACTCAAACTCCAAGTAGAGGTATCAATCCTTATCGAAATGCAGGTAATATTGCAATATTAGGTATAAAAAATCAAACGATTTACTAAAGCAAAACAATATTATAAAAATAAAAATGAAACAAGTAACCTACGCTAAACAAACCATAAACAACCCCAATCCGATAGCACGATTTGCACATCAGTCAAGAGTTAAAAAATCCATCAATTATACTTCTCATAATCTACCAGATAATGGTTCTATTTTAGATTTTGGTGCAGGACAAGGTTATTTTTTAAATATGCTTGCTAAAGAAAAACCTTATGCCAATTTATATGGCTATGAACCATACATGAATCTTCAACACAGTGAATTTATCCAAGTCAAAAATCTTGATAATTTACAATCTTCTTCTTTAGATGTTATTACTGCTTTTGAGGTTTGCGAACATCTTTATGACTACGAGTTACATGAATTTTTGCAACAAACAAAAAGATTACTTAAACCAGAAGGAACAGTTATCATTTCAGTTCCTATTATGTATGGATTTGCTTTAATTCCCAAAGAGTTAAATAGTATGTTCTTATGGAAAAGAAAACCAAATTATACAACTGTTGAATTTTGGAACGCTTTGTGGGGCAAACAAATATTAAGACCAAATTCGCTAAAGCACAATCATAAGGGATTTGATTTTCGTTGGCTTGAAAATATATTAAAACAATATTTTATAATAACAAAAAAATCGTTTTCTCCTTACAAATATTTACCTTGGTATATTAATTCTCAGTGTTTTTTTGAATGTAGTAAAAAAAAATAATTAAGATTAGAAATTCAATCAATTAAATTTATTACAGATAACTCTTTTAATCAGCAAATAAAGGTGTTTCTTGTTGCAATATTGGTTGAGATTGAGTGTTAACCAATTCTCTTTTAAGGGTTAAAAGATAAGGATAGTCTGTCGCAATTAATTCTAAACTAAAGCTATTAGACTCGGCATTTTGACTGAATTTTACGGGAATGTTTTTGTCATTAATCGGATCGTAAACGCTAACAGCAGTTAAATCCTTAATCCCTGTAATTTCTACTGTAAATTTTTCTGGCGTTAAATCTTGTTGCACGTCTCGCGTCATTACATAATAAGGAATTATCAACTTATTGGCATTAACTTGAAAAGGTAAAAAAGTGAAAACATCGCGATCATACAAATTAGGATGAGCTGTTGTCCCATCTCCCTTAAACTGATAGTGATCATGTGTATCTTTGATCGAAACTATTTGTAAAGGTTGAGTTGTTTTTAAAGTCAAATTGTGATCGACCCCTTTTTTGATTTGATTAACTATCCGACTGACAACTTTTAATGATGGAGAAACATATTGTTCTTCATTTAAAGGATAGACACTATTAGATTGTTTGGCATATTGTATAAAATTATCTTGAATTATTCCCCAGCTTTTATCTCCACCAGATGCTCCGTATAAATGAACTTGGGTAACACCCTTATTTAGATAAAAACAGAAAAAACGAGCTGCTGCTTTAGCTTTAATTGCAAGAGCGCGTTCAATTGATACATTGGGATTGCTTCCCTCTAGATGAACATTAATTTCTGTTATCCATACAGGAACTGGAAACACTTTACCATTAAAAACTCTGGCATACCTTCCGTGTTTTATGCCATAAAATTCATTGTTTATCGGTGCTATATCGCGAATAATAGTCTCAGTTTGTAAAGCAGTACCGATATATTCTGGGAAATATACTGAATAAGTAGGAATAAAAGAATCCTCTTGAGCAAAAGCATTCAATTTCTTTCCTGGATACTCATCTTGAGGATAGCTTTTTTTCGGTGGATAAGGATGTTTACTAATAGCATTAATTCTAGCGGGTTGTTGGGATGATGCAGACCAAGGAATAGTATTGCTAAAGCCGTTACTAATTTGGACTCCTGCAAAATTAGTTGAATGAGCGTTAATATAAGTAACAGTTTCTTTAACTAAATTGTTCCAGATATTGTTTTGTTCATATTGATAGGGTTCATTAGTATAGTATTTATTTATATATAAAAAATTAGAGCCAAAAGTTAACTCATTCCAAATTTCTAAATCGAATCCTTTATTATTACTACTGCTTGTCCCTAATGAATTTGTAACAAATTTAGCTACTGTCTCTATATACTTATTCCAACCAACCATAGTTTTTTGATAATCGCTACTACCAGGAATTGAAAAAGGACGATATTTAAGAGTATCAATTTTTAAGCTAGTTCCTGATGTCAAATTTTTTGGTAATGGTTTGGAAAGAGTAACAGTATTGCCAGTAATATTAGTAATTAAATACTCAGCAGCTATACCATTACCAATATTAGAAATTCCACTGTAATTGGATTGCAAGTTATTAGTACTATTTAATTCAATTTTAGTATCTCCAGCACTAGCATTTTTGTTTAAAGTTAGCTGAATACTTGTAAGTGGACAAGGACCACCATGATGGGCATTTAATAAAATTAAAGGGCGTAAATTATATTTTTTTAAAGCAACTAAAATATTTTTAAGTCTGTCGGCGTGAACTTTAACTATTTGAGTTTCGTCATTAACATCCACTAGTCCCCAACCTATTTCAACTCTAACTCTTTTAAAACCATATTTAGCTAACATATGAGCTACTAATTCTGGGTTTACAGCAGATTCTACATTCCAAACAACACCGATTCCATTTAAAAATTGTTTAGCAGGCACTGTTTCCATGTAGGCACGCCAGGGTTGTATCCAATGAGAATGACTACCAAAAGGAACACTAGTTAAATAAGCTGGATCGATATAGGCTGTAGATAAAGTTCCAGCATTACCAAGATATGCATATAATGCAAATAGTAGAGTAAAGCAAGCAATTGCCAAAAACTTAAAATACTTCATAAAATAATTTTTTAATTTATCTAACCTCGGCTCAATCTTATATACATATTTCCAAAATGCCAATGTATAAAAATAGAAATAAGTTATGGCAACCCTAAATAACTAAATTATTTTATAGAGCTAATTTATAAACAAAAATTTAAGCTATCAATTTTTTTTTTAATCAAAATTTTGAATGACTAAAATAAAAAGTTTTCAAATAGGAATGGGTTGGTTTACCGATCGCCCTGGAGGACTCGATCACTATTACTACGACTGCTGCCAATATCTACCTCAAGCTGACATTGAAATTACAAGTTTATTAGCTGGCTGATAGCGAGTAATCCAAGACAGCAGCCTTTATACCCTTTAAAATACTAATATTGGTTAAAAACCCTTAAGTCAAAAAAGCTTAGGGATTACCACATGAACAGTCAATTTAACACTTACCTTTTAGATGAAGCTTTAATTAGACGCAAGGAAGCTTTAGAGCAGGAACGTCAAACAATACTCAACCAAGTACAACAATGGCTGGAATATAATGGAAACCAATACGGAATTGATCGCGCTTACTTGTTTGGCTCTTTGACTCGTCCCCATCAATTTACACCACAATCCGATATCGATTTAGCAGTAGAATTGATCGCCCCAGAGTGTTTGTTTTTAGCCATGACTGCCCTAGTGGAAGCAACAGCAAGAGAGGTAGACTTAATTGAGTTGTCCAAATGTCCGTTTGCCCATCGGATTCGTCAGGAGGGAATTTTGTGGACAAAAACACCCTAATTGTTTTAAAAACCGATCTAAACACTCAAATGAAAGTCATTAAAGCAATTTCCGAACGTTTAGAGGAACGCGCTAGAGGACTGAAACCAGAAGATGCTGTTCGATTAGAGAGCGTAGCTTATCAGATCCATAATCTCTACAACGCTATCGAAGATTTGTTGAAAATAGTGGCAGCCCACTTTGAAAATCAGATTGCCGATACTGCTCGCTGGCATAGCTTATTATTACAGCGAATGTCTCAAGAAATCCCTGGCATTCGTCCTGCTTTTCTTTCTCAAGAAAGTTACTTGTTGTTGAATAGTTTACGTGGATTCCGACACTTTTTTCGTCACGCTTATGGAGTTCCCATTGACTACGAACAACTTCAGATTAACCTAAACAAAGCCCGACAACTCTATTCTCTTCTCGAACAGGATTTTGAGCGATTCTTTGTCACTTTGCAGTAACTATATCAGTACCTGTGCAAAATTAATTGTCTAGTCACCGATAGGTTTTAGGTTTTAGCTGTTAGGAAAATACAAAATGTACTAATAATTTTGTTTAAATACTTAAAAATAAATGAAAACACTACAAATAGGAATGGAATGGTTTCCCGACCGCCCTGGAGGACTCGATCGCTATTACTACGACTGCTGCCAATATCTACCTCAAGCTGACATTGAAGTTACAGGTTTATTAGCTGGCTCAGATCAAGTATTCCAAGAAAGCAATGGACAAGTTAAGGCTTTCGCTTCATCCAAGGATTCTCTTCCTAAACGCTGGCTCAAAATGAGAACAGCTTTTGGGCAAAATATGACAGACAATCAATACGATCTGGTTGTATCACACTTTGCACTTTATACTTTTCCTATTCTCGATCAACTTCGCCATCTGCCTTTAGTAACCCACTTTCACGGCCCTTGGGCATTAGAAAGCGAGGTGGAAAAGCCTAAACCAATGGCAATTTGGCTCAAAAAACAAATTGAAAAAGCTGTTTATCGGCGTTCTTCTCAATTTATTGTTCTTTCTCAAACTTTCCGCGATATCCTACATCGAGAATATCAAGTACCTTTGAATAAAATTCACATCATTCCAGGGGGAGTAGATATTGATCGCTTTAACATTAACCTCTCTTCCATTGAAGCTCGTACCCAACTTAATTGGCATCCAGACAAACCGATTATTTTTTGCATCCGTCGTCTAGCTAAACGCATGGGATTAGAAAACTTAATTACCGCAATGGCACAGGTACGCGATCGCTATCCCGATATTCTTCTTTATATTGCTGGCAAAGGTGCATTAGCCGATACCCTACAAACTCAGATCAACGAACTAGAATTAACAGATCACGTTAAATTACTGGGATACGTACCCGACGAACAACTACCATTATGCTATCGCGCTGCTAACTTTTCCGTTGTTCCCACTGTCGCCTTAGAAGGTTTTGGTTTGATCGTAGTTGAATCCTTAGCTGCTGGTACTCCAGTATTAGGAACTCCTATTGGTGGTATTCCTGAAATTTTAAAACCCTTTTCTCAAGATTTAGTTTTTGAAGGCTACCAACCAAATCAAATTGCAGAGGGAATTATCGAAGCATTGGGTGGCGATCGTGTCTTACCCAGTAGTGAAGAATGTTTAGCTTACATTCGGGCAAATTATAATTGGAATGCGATCGCACAAAAAATTAAACTCGTTTATCAAAAAGCATCAATTGTCAAAAAGACTTAAAAAAGGGAATCCCGTAGTTACCAACTCACGTACTAATAGTACATTGAAGGAAGTTCTGCTAGCTCATCAATTTTGGGCTACCCAGAAGCCTACACTGTATTCGACAGAATCAGTGTAGGTAAGTCACTCTAAAGCAAGCATAACTTTGAGAAACTTATTATTGATTTGAAGATTGAGGTGTAGGTAAAACTCCTACCTCAACATTTAAGTCAATGGTTTTTCCATCTCGTTGCAAGCTCATTAAAAGTTGATTACCAATAGCGGTTTCTTCAACTAGTTGTTGAACTTCACTTGGTTCTTGCACTTCTTGCTTATTAATGCTTTGAATGATATCACCAGATTGTAATCCTGCTCGCTGGGCAGGTGAATTTGGCACTACATTAACAATTAAGACCCCTTGATCTGCGGTTAAATCTAAATTGCGACTGCTCTTAAGTTGTTGCTTTAACTCTGGGGTGATTGTTGCCATCTGAATTCCTAAAAAAGGATGGTCTACTTTACCTTTAGCAATTAACTCTTCAGCAATATTTCTAGCTGTATCGATGGGAATCGCAAAACCTAGTCCTTGAGCGTTTCTGATAATAGCAGTGTTGACCCCAATAACTTCTCCTTGAGCATTTAGTAAAGGACCACCAGAGTTACCAGGATTAATGGCAGCATCAGTTTGAATAAAGCTAACTCGTTTATCAGCAACTCCGACTTGTGCGCCACTTCTACCCGTAGCACTCACAATTCCAGTGGTAACAGTGTTATCTAAACCGAGAGGATTACCAATTGCGATCGCCCATTCACCAGGTTGTATTTCTTCGCTATCAGCAAAAGTGACTGTAGGTAAATTTTGAGCTTCTATTTTAATTACGGCAATGTCTGTTAAAGGATCGGTTCCCATCACTTTACCTTCAAAAGAGCGTCCGTTTTTCAGTGTGACTTCTACATTGTCAGCCCCGTCAACCACATGAGCATTAGTTAAAATTAAACCATCTGAACTGAGGATAAAGCCAGAACCTAGTCCTCTTTGAATTTGTTCTTGAGGCATCTCAGGAATCTGTGAACCAAAATACTCACGGAAAAAAGGCTCTTCAAAAACTGCTGGAACTTGAGTAGTAACAGTTCGAGACGCATCAATCCGAACTACTGCCGGGCCTACTTGTTCAACGACTTGGGTAACAAAATTTTGTGGTACAGCAATTTGATTCGATGTATTATTATTCGCACTCGTTGTTTCTTGCCAATCAATTTTATTTTCTTTACTTTCTAAAATTTCTTTGTTGGTAAGATTTGCGACCGCTTGAGGATGGTTGACTAAATAATTGCCACCAAGGGCAATGCCTCCCCCAAACAAGAGTAATAATAATGAGCCAAAGGCTTTAGAAATAGAAAATTGTTGATTCATAGAATTTTATCTTTAAAGCAATAATATTTCAGCTTAAATAGTTTTGATGGTAGAAAATTAATTTTATGTTTAGGTATGGTCAGTCCAATTAGGTGTGAGGGCTTAGATTGTGTGAGGAATTGGACTGACATTTTTAATGTAACTAGAGTATATGAACTTAATGTGACAATCTTTTTAAATTCTGACGATTTTTTTGAGATGATTAAAATTAATTACCCCATGTGCGATCGCGTCAAAAAATTTGCTTTAAAGTTATGCAACTACAATCAATTAGCCTGTAAAACTTATAAAATTACCTGACTCTGTAGCTTTATTTGTATTATATTTAGCTTGTAAGAAATTGTAAGCAAGTATTTTAATTGCTAAACAACAAATTGAAAATGTGACTATCTTAGAATTTTCATTGCTAGTTTGGGTTTGCTCCTTTAGTGCTGGTTTTGTGGGCGCGCTTACAGGTTTAGGTGGTGGAGTTGTGATCGTTCCTCTCTTAACTGCTATGTTTGGCGTTGATATTAGATATGCTGTTGGTGCTTCATTAGTATCTGTCATTGCCACTTCTCTAGGTGCAGCATCCACTTATATTAAACAAGGCTTAACTAATTGGCGTTTGGGTATGTTTTTAGAAGTAGCCACAACCATTGGGGCTTTAGTTGGAGCGTTCATGGCAACTATAGTATCTGTTAAAGCTTTGAGCCTCGTACTTGCCATAGTTTTAATTTATTCAGCCTTAGTTTCACAACAATCTCCACCAAAGGATTTAGCAAACAAAGTAAGTAACCCTCTAGCGGAAAGTTTGAAATTGCATGGAGCTTATCCAACTTCTGAAGGGATAAAATCTTACCAAGTTAATTTTGTTCTACCTGGTTTTGGGGTGATGTTAACCGCCGGAGTAATTTCTGGTTTACTTGGAATTGGTTCGGGAGCATTTAAAGTACTAGCGATGGATCGAGTTATGGGGATTCCATTTAAAGTTTCTACCACTACCAGTAATTTTATGATTGGTGTAACCGCAGCAGCTTCAGCCGGTGTTTATTTGGCAAGAGGTTACATCGATCCAGGACTGTCAATGCCTGTAATCTTAGGAGTACTTCCTGGTGCGTTTTTGGGAGCAAAAGTTTTGCTCGGAACTAAAACACAAGTTTTAAGGATTGTCTTTAGTTTAGTGTTAGTGGCGATGGCTTTTAAAATAATCTACAACAGCTTGGCTGGAGAAGTATAGTATGAATAAATTTGGCTCTCGTTTCTGGTGGTTTTCCTCTGCCACAACTCAAGAAGAAAAAATTTCATCTTCATTAGCGCAGCAAGATTTTACCTCCGAGTTGCCAAACTTAACCACCAATGACGTTACGAAGATTGAGCCTCAATTCGTTCCCAGCCAAAATCTTTTTAAAACAGAAACTGAACAGCAACTTGAAGATTGGCTTAGTAACATTTTGAAAGCTGGCGTATTGCTCGCTAGTACAGTTGTGTTGCTAGGAGGAATTTTGTATTTAATTCGTCATGGTAACGAACCTGCTGATTATCGAATTTTTCGCGGAGAACCATCTGATCTTTGTTTTCCCACAGGTATAGTCAAAGCTGCTTGGCGCGGTAGCAGTCGCGGTATCATTCAATTTGGACTTTTACTACTGATTGCAACACCCATCGCCCGCGTAGCTATCTCTTTGTCAGCTTTTTTAAGAATGCGAGATTTTAATTATGTCGCGATCGCTTTGTCGGTTTTGATTAGTTTGATTTATAGTTTTTTAAAAGCATACTACTAACAGCAACTGTCAGTAGTACGATAGCTCAGGCAATAACTTTATCGTCTAGAACGTTTGCGGAGTCGGTCGATAATTACAGCTACAATAATAACCAAGCCTTTGACAACTAATTGCCAGAAGTCAAACCATTGTTAAGAACAGCAATGATTAATGCACCCAGAAGAGTACCAATACCGCCTGTAAAGCTAGTTCCACCAAGAATCACCGCAGCGATCGCATCTAATTCCTGCCAAACCTGACAGCAAGCCACTTACGCCGTAGACAAATAGCAGTACTCGATTAACTTTAATTCCTGTTAATCTTGCTGCTCGCTCGTTACCGCCAACAGCGTATATTTGTACACCCAAAACAGTCTGTCGCAGCACAAACCAGCTTATAGCTACAATTAAGAGGGCAATGATTACTAACCAGGGCAGAGGCACTACATAACTATTACCAATCCAAGCAAAATTGATGTTGCGGTTAATTACTGTCGTACCGTTGGCGACCAATTTCTACTTGCTGCTGTTCCGCGATCGCTAAACTGCCAACTATAGTATTTGCGCCAAAAGTAGCTCCTAAACTATCTAGGACTTGCTGCACTTCGTTTTGCATGGCTTTGCGGTCTAGAAATTGACCTTTCTTTAACTCGCTACCCATAAACATATTTTCAGTCACGGTTAAATTGGGTGCGACATTCAATTCTTGATAGCTCAAATTAATACCCGCCTGACGTGCTGAAGCTGGATCGCTAATCTTTGTTGGAATTCCATAGACTTGCATTATAAACTTTTTGCTACAATCAGTGTACATTTAACTGCACATTTATTATGACTAAATATCTTACTATTACAGAAGCCAGACAAAAATTTTTAGAGTTACCTAACGAACTAAATGAAGAACCAATCGTAATTACCAAACATGGTAAACCTGTAATGACTGCAATAAGCTATCAACAGTTTGAATCTTTAATTGAAACTCTAAAGATATTGAGTGACCAACCCTTCAGTAAAAGATTGGATGCTAGTATCGCACAAATTGAACAAGGAAACACAATTACTTGGCAAGAGGCTAAAACACAACTAGGATTATGACTACAGAAAAGGAGTATGAGATACGATTAACTTCCTTAGCTGTAGAAATGTTAGCCGAAATTAAAGATCGAAGACATCTTAAAACTATAGGCGAACGCATTGAAAAACTGAAAATTAATCCCGAACTACAAGGAAAAGCATTAACTAATAAACTAAAAGGCTATCGTAGTATAAGAGCAGTAAGTCAACGTTATCGTATTATCTATCAAATAGAACGAGATCGGGTTATTGTCTTTATAGTTGGTGTTGGACTAAGAGCAGAAGGAAATCGCCAAGATATTTATACTCAGATAGAGAATTTACTAGAAGATTAACGCGCGATCGCTGGAGATTAGGACTTAATTTTACCAATCTGTTTGATGAAATCTACTACGAAACTGCTCAAGGCAGAGATATTATTTATCCTGGCGCACCTTTCACTGTTTTGGGAACGGTTTCAGTAGAGTTTTAAGAAATTTAAAAATAGCAAATTTTTTACTAAGAATAAGACAATGAAATTAATTAAAGATAGTTTTTTTATAGGTCAAATTAGCTTATTTACAGGTAGAAAATAACAGAAAACTAATCTGAAAACGAATTTGGCAAAGCTAAAGCTTAAACTTTAATTGTTCTAAAAGGTTAACCGTCTAGGAAAATTTAGGAAAAAGCGATCGCGTTTAGCCAAAAAATACGCTACTGCCTGGCAAGGCAAATAGCGCATCGAGGTAAGTAAGAGAAAGAAAAAATTTAAATATCCATTGCCATTTGTTTTAAAGAGGAAGATTAATCGGCAGTTTAATGGGAGGAATAACTACAGTCGGACGAGGAGGAGTTGGTTGTACTACTTGAGGGGGAACTGCCCCAGGAATAACACCAGAAGGAACGGGAACTCCACTGTTAGGTACAACTCCAGAAGGTAGAGTACCAACTTGATTGGTTACAGTAGTTTGAGATATTGAACCTTGTGAAGGAATCATACCCGTCGGTGCTGGAGCTAAACCAGTCGCACCAGGAACGGGAAGGCGAACGGGCGAACTACCAACGCTGAAAGTATTGCCGTTGAGGTTGCCTGTACCAAAAGTTAGGTTGCGGTTGGGAATTTGTTCTGGTGGACGATTAAATAAGGCATTGAGCGCACCAGTGGCTAATTCGAGTACTTGAGCATCTGCCCGTTGGGGAGCAGCGAGGGTGGAAGCACCTACAGTTAAAGCTAGAGCGAAGGTTGCAGTTAGTTTTCGATTGAGCTTGTTCATCTTACTTACCTTAAGTTATTGTCGTTAATCTCTTCAATTACTAAGTATGTTAGTTGAGATAAAAATATGCACTTTTGACAACGATTAATAAAATAAATGACCTCAACCGCTTCGGGGTCAAAGTCATAGAGGTCTAGAGTTAAACTTTAAAAGACCTTGAGAAAATTAGAACTAGCAAAGCTGTTATTAAGGGTAATAAGTGCCTAAATTAAACAGTATTAATAGACAAAAAGGGGCATTTCGCCCCCATGTTCGTTGTGAAGGAATTTGATATTTAATGATTAGTAAGGATAAGCAGGAATTCCGTAACCGCTTAAGTCAACTTGAGTTTGAGTAGCATTGTTGTAAACGCCTTGATTGGTTACGTTGCCGATACCTGAAGTAGCACTTTGATTTTGTCCTGCTTGTACTGATTGTTGAATTTGAGGATCGATACCGTAACCACCTAAATCTAATTGAGTTTGAGTTAAATCGTTAGAAACGGTTTGGTTAGTAACGTTGCCAATGCCATGAGTTACAGCAGCATTAGAACCAGCTTGAACATTACTTTGTACTTGTTGGGCAAATGCAGCTAGGGGAGAGAGAGTTAAAGCGAGAGTGGAGATGATTAGTGCAGCTTTTTTCATTTTTCTAGACCTCTAAAATTTAATTTGTTTGTTTTTCGTTGTTGTTTGTCTTCACTCTTTAGTTACGTTGAGGATAATTTTTTTATGCAAGTTTAAATAATTTCTGAACTAGGTATACTTAATTTTTTTTTCACGTACCAGAAAATAACTACAATGAAAGAGCATAAGTCAATCAAAGGTGATGAGCTTAATGGCTTACACAGCAAATCTTGGGGTCAATCAACAGTTATACCTTGAAAATCAAGGCACTCAAACCTTAATTTCTTTGAACAGTAGTAATGCAGGACAACAGCAAAGACAAAGTATTAGTTTAACCACAGGTAATTGGACTGTACCACCGACTTTATTCACCACAAAATTTGGTTTTGTCTTACAACTTGATACTGATAAAAGACAGTATTTTATTCAAATACAAGCCAATGGCATCAATACCCTCAACAACGCGCCATCTTTAAATAATGCCGAAACTGTACCCCTTCAAGAAATAGCAGATTCAGCACCCCAAAACTCAAATAAAATTGAATTTGAACCGATGCAACCCATGAACAAGATGAAAATGGGAAATATGTCCATGAGTATGAATCCAATGGAAATGCGCATGGGAAATATGTCCATGAAGATGGGAAAAAAAGTAAAATCTACTTCAACAAAGCGTTTTTGTACTCAATGCGGTCATCCAGTCAACAAGAGCGATCGCTTTTGTAGTAGCTGTGGTCACCAATTAAAGGATTAAATGTAATACATGACCTATTGTTTAGGAATTATTAATCGCTTCGGAATTGTTATGGCTGCTGACTCTCGTACTAATGCAGGAGTTGATTATATTTCAGCCTATAAGAAGTTGTTCGATCTCTCTTTACCAGGAGAAAGAGTAATTATTATTTGTGCTTCTGGTAATCTCTCAGTTACCCAGGGAGTAATAACTAGGTTAAATCGAGATATTCAAAATCAACAGGAAACTAATTTGCATACTCTCCCGAATATGTTTGATGTTGCTCGCTACATTGGTGAGAAAGGGAGGGAAATTCAAAGTATAGATCGTTCTTGGTTAGAAAAAGATCGTATCGATCATAGTTGTAATTTTTTGTTGGGTGGACAAATAAAAGGAGAAGAACCCCAATTATTTTTAATTTATCCTCAAGGCAATTTTATTCAGGCAACCAAAGAAACACCTTTTTTACAAATTGGTGAAACAAAATACGGTAAGCCTATACTAGACCGTACAATAACTTATGATACGCCTTTAAATGATGTTGCCAAATGCGCTCTTTTATCGATAGATTCAACTATGAAATCTAATATTTCTGTTGGTCCACCGATTAATATAATAATGTATGAAACCGATAGTTTAGTCATTCGCAATACATTGCAACTACGTTTAGGTGATCCTTATTTAGCTAAAATTCGCAAGTTGTGGGAAGATTCAGTACGTCAAGCTTTTGAATCTATGCCGAATATTGAATGGCAATATAAATTAGAAGATTCTACTGATGATATTTTGATTGATTGAATTTTGTCTCAAAGCAAGAAAAACAGAAGGTGACTGGTGTGCGGACAATTCATATTAAAGTCAAAAAAAATTTATTCGGCAAAATCTTGATACTTACCTCCTAAAGCTTCAACTATTGTTTTAGTATTAGTAACTAACATCTTGAGATAACTATCTCCTTCGCTACCTGGCGCACCAATAGAATCTGAATAGAGTTGTTGTGATGCAAGTTGTACTCCTGCTTCTTCGGCTACAGTTTGTATTAGTTTAGGATTAATAGTTGTTTCAGCAAAAATTGCAGGTACGTTAGCTTTTTGAATTGAATCTGTCAGTTGCTTAACCGTTTGTGCGCTTGGTTGTTCTTCCGTACTAATACCGATTAATGTCCCAATGATTTTTAAATTATAAGCATGAGCATAATATTGAAAAGCATCATGAGTAGTTACTAATTTCCTTTGTTCCTCTGGAATGGTTGCAATTTGTTGATTAATCCAACGATCTAAACGTTCTAATTTTTTGGTTAATTGTGCTGCATTATTGGTAAATTCTGCTTTATCTTCAGGAGATAATTCACTCAAGCGATCGCGTATAGCTTTCACCATTAAAATAGCATTTTTGGCATCTCCCCAAACGTGAGGATCTGGTTCTTTTTGTCCTTTATATTCATAGTCTAAGGGTTTGACTACTTCTCCGACGGCAAATTTCTCTGCTTGATTTCCTGTCGCATTCATCATCTTAATCAAACCAGGTTCGAGATTGTAACCGTTGTAGAAAATTAAATCTGCTTTTTCTAAAGCAATATTATCTTTAGGTGTAGGTTCGTAGACATGAGGATCGCTACCAGGTTGTAAAATTCCTTGATGTTCAATTTCATCTCCTCCTACTTGAGTGGTTAAATCTGCAATGATTGTACTGGTAGAAACTACTCTAGGTTTGTCATTGTCTCGTTCCAAGTTATTACCTGTTTGTGCCTGACAACCTCCTAACCAAACTCCAACTAAAATTCCTGCTGTTAATAACCAGCTAAATCTCTGACTAAATATCGATCCTGTTTTCATATTGCTTTAGATATAAAGTGTATAAGCTCATCAGCAATGCCAAATGCTGATTTTTAACCAATAAATTAATCAACATCACAGTTTCAGATTGGGTTTTTCTTTCTGCCTTAGCTAAACAAATATCTATCTCCTGACCTTGACATTTTTTTCATATTTCTTTCATAATGTTTATCATAATCTTTTCATAATTGAAAGTGATTGTGATTGAATTGTTTGATGGAACTTAGATGTAAACAATTAACTAAGGAGAGAAATATGAGTTACAGTGGCGCAATTGCAGTTAATAATTTAGGGGTTTGTTACCGCACAGTAGAAGCGTTGCGCGACATCTCTCTCAATCTCCTGCCAGGAAAAGTGACGGGAGTATTTGGTCCTAATGGTGCGGGAAAAAGTACTTTAGTTAAAGCGATGTTAGGTTTAATTCCTGTCAATGTAGGTACAGTTTCTTATGATGGACAACCGTTACAAAACCATCTAGAGAAAGTTGCTTACGTACCACAGCGATCGCAAATTGATTGGACTTATCCCGTTACTGTGTGGGATGTAGTGATGATGGGAAGAGTGAGAAAGACTGGTTGGTTTCGGCGTTTTTCTTCTCTTAGTCGTCACCAAGCTACAGATGCATTGGAAAAAGTTGAAATGATTGAATATAAAAATCGTCCTATCGGTCAACTTTCAGGGGGACAACAACAACGAGTCTTTTTAGCGCGATCGCTTGCACAGGAGGCAGAAGTATTCTTTTTTGATGAACCTTTTGTTGGGGTGGATCAAAAGACAGAAAATATTATTTTTAATTTATTTCATGAATTAGCTGATACAGGCAAAATTGTAGTTGTAGTTAATCACGATTTGGGAGAATCGATTACTAATTTTGATGACTTAATTTTACTCAATAAAGAATTAATTGCTTTCGGTCAAAGACAACAAGTTCTTCAAGAAGAAAATCTTCAACGTGCCTATGGTGGAAAGGTGAATTTTTTTGTTGATCGATAATAGTTTAACTCATACAATTAATCACCATACTGTTACTTCTATAAGATAAAGTCCGCTTGAATAGTTACACATAGAATTTTATTGGCTACAAAATCTAAATATAATGCAATAAAAATATGGATACCCTAATTCTTGATTGCCAATCAATCGAATTAACCGACGAACAATTTTATCAATTGTGTCTAAATAATCGTGACTTGCGTTTTGAAAGAAATGCAAATGGAGATTTATTAATTATGTCCCCTACTGGTGGAGAAACTGGTAATCGTAATGCTGGAATTACCGCACAATTATGGGTTTGGAATGAGCGAGATAAATTAGGTAAAGTTTTTGATTCTTCCACTGGTTTTAAATTACCTAATGGTGCAGATCGATCGCCTGATGCATCATGGATACCATTAGTTAAATGGAACTCTCTTACCTCCGAACAAAAACAAAAGTTTCTGCCTGTGTGTCCCGATTTTGTGATTGAATTACTTTCCCCTAGTGATAAGCTAGCAAAAATTCAAGAAAAGATGCAAGAATATCTTGATAATGGCACTAGGTTAGGTTGGTTAATTAATCGTCGAGATCAACAAGTAGAGATTTATCGTCAAGGAAAAGAAGTTGAACGTTTAGACTTTCCAAGCAGCTTATCAGGGGAAGATGTCTTGTCTGGATTTATGTTAGATCTCGAATCTATTTGGTAGTTTCAAAATAAATGTTAGAAGCTCTACTCGAACCTTTACAATATAGTTTTATGCAGCGATCGCTGGTGGTTGCCATTATTGTTGGTATTATCTGTGCGGTTGTTGGTAGTTATTTAATGGTGCAAAGATTAGCATTACTGGGAGATGCTATTAGTCATTCTGTTTTACCTGGTTTAGCGATCGCTTATTTAGTTGGATTTAATATTTTTATTGGGGCATTTATTGCAGGGATAATTAGTACTATTTGTATTAATATTATTCGCACACGGTCTAATCTTAAAGAAGATACGGCGATGGGAATAGTTTTCTCGGCATTTTTTGCTTTTGGTATTACTTTAATTACAGTTATTCAAAAAGATAATAAAATCGATCTCAATCACTTTTTATTTGGCAATATTTTAGGAGTTACTGCTAGCGAGGTAATTGATACTTTAATTATTGCTGTTATTGTTGTTTCGGTTGTTTATTTTCTCTACAAAGAACTTTTATTTTATAGTTTTGATCGCCTAGGCGCACAAGCAGTTGGGTTACCAGTTCATTTGCTTGATTTGGGTTTAATGATGTTGATTGGTTTAACCATTGTAGCGAGTTTAAAAGCAGTAGGAGTAATCTTAGTTTTAGCACTATTAATAACACCAGCAGCTACGGCTTATTTATTAGTAAATCGCTTGCATCAAGTCATGTTTTTAGGAGTTGCGATCGCAGTTACTTCTAGTATTACAGGAATGTATTTAAGTTACTTTTTTAATCTTCCTTCTGGTCCTGCTATTGTTTTAGTTGCTTCAGGAATATTTTTGCTTGCTTTATTATTTAGTCCAACTCAAGGAATTTTAACTAATCCTACTTCTAATCAACAGCGATCGCCATTAATTAAAGAATTAAAAAAAATCTTTCAATCTCATCATTAATTATGATTCAAAATTAGAAATAGTAATTTAAATATAATATCAAGTACCGATAAGTACTTTAAATAAAATTTCTCTAATTCTCTATATTCCTAAGTTCCCAAATCAATACTATTTCATGTTTAATTAAGTGGAGTTACTGATTAGGCGGAGAGCTTTAATTAATATTATTCTCCAAGAAAATAAACAATCAAAATACATCTCCGTCTTGTTTGCTTTTAGATGTTAGCTGAACTAATTTTGAATTCTAACTATTCAAAATCAAGCTATAGCAATTCTTAGACTCATGAGGTACACCATGAGCAGTTACTAATTACTAATTATGAGGGATGAATAATCAACATAAGCGAAGCGCACTACCGTAGGTCTCAACCAAAACCAAAATGTTGATTCTACTTCACAACTATTAGAAAAGCTATAAAACTAAAGATATTTTTTTAACAACAAATCTAATTTTTGTAACGTAGGTTGAGGTACTTTATCTAAAGCCGTTAATAAAGCATATTTTAAAGCAGAATGTGCTGCTGATTCAGGAGGATTAATACTAATTCTTTTAACAGTTTCTTGAATTACCTTTTGGGCATTAATCGCATTACGTTGTAAATTAGCAATTACCATCTCAACTGTGACACTATCATGATCGCTATGCCAACAATCATAATCAGTTACTAAAGCTAAAGTTGCATAAGCAATTTCTGCTTCTCTAGCTAATTTCGCTTCGGTTAAATTAGTCATCCCAATTACCGTCGCACCCCAACTACGATAAAGATTAGATTCTGCTTTAGTTGAAAAAGCAGGGCCTTCCATGCAAACATAAGTACCACCACGATGCAAATTGACTTCGGGTAAATCTAAAGAATCTACCGCATCAGCAACTATCGAAGCTAAATTAACACAAACAGGATCGCCAAAAGCAATATGGGCAACTAATCCTTCACCAAAAAAAGTAGCGACTCGGTTTTTAGTGCGATCGATAAATTGATCTGGTACAACTAAATCTAAAGGCTTAACTTCTTCTTTAAGAGAACCTACTGCCGAAGCTGAGATAATGTATTCTACTCCCAGTTGCTTCATCGCATAGATATTGGCACAAAAAGGCAATTCTGAAGGTAATAAATGATGATTACGTCCATGACGAGCTAAAAAAGCGACAGTTGTACCTTCTAACTTACCTACAATTAAAGCATCTGAAGGAGAACCAAAGGGAGTATCGATGGTTATTTCTTCGACTTGTTGAAGTGCTTGCATTTTGTATAAACCACTGCCACCAATAATCCCAATTTTTGCTTGTGTCATAGTTTCAAGTCATCCTTTTGTATGAATTTCGCCCAAATCATTGTACGAGAAAATTAGCTGCTTCAGAATTTCTGGTAGATTGTTTTTAACCTTCTTGGGCAATTAATACCAGGGGCATCATTTCATTTTCGGGAATTTCTGAGAGACTAGCTATAATTTTGTCCCGAATTAATTCAGTAAGGATTTTATTAATGAAATTGATTTCAGTACGATTATCATATTGATAAATTATTTCGTAAATTCGTTGCTTTTTGGCTACTTTGGGATTTTTTTTGTCATAGACATTTTTACTTTTTTTTCTGACATAAATATTTGGTTTTTCCGAGCGATCATTTAACTCTGCTACATAATTGCTCCAATAAAGTTTATAAATTTGATAATTGGGTTTTTGATATAGTTTTAAACTAGGTAAATAAGGAAGATAAAGTGAATAAAAGTCTTCTTCCTTTTTGATTCTAAAGTAACCCCAAGCTTTTTCTTGTTTGTCAAAAAGTTTATTAATGGCTAAAGAAAGACAAGTAAGCTCTAACTCTTGTAAGTTTAGACTGTTAACAACCATAAAAAATTAATTAAATAAATAGCTCAATTAATATATTAATATATCAGGTTTGTTTAAACAGTTAAATATTGTAAGCTGCATATTCTTTTAAAGCTTCTGCCTGCTGAAGGAGCAGTGATAAATTTCAAATCGAGTCCGAAAACAATCTTCATCTTTACTGATCCTGCCTTTTTTTAATCAATAACTTAAATACGTAAAGGCAAATTTTTTTTAAGTAATTATCCAAATTTAGTAGAAAATATATTTTTGTAGTTCAATGACTAAAATTAAAATAACAATACAAATTATGAAATAAAAGCCAAGTAATTAATTTTAAATAAGTTGCTTAGTTTGCCAATAATATTTTTATAGCACTTATTCCCATTTTTCTTGATAAGTAGAAAGTTTCAATTGTTGTTCTTTGTTTGTTTTAGTCTCAGCCTGGATTTGTTGACTAATTCTAAAAAACATTAAAGTTAAAATCAATAAAACTACTAAACTATCTAATCCTGATGGATTTTTAGATTGCTCGCTAGTTAAACCTGTACCTTGATAATCCAATGCAACTAAACTGTTATCTATAGTCTTGAAACTATCAAGTTCGCTTTGAAAATCTACTTGCCAATAAGAATTAATTGAATTAATTAAATTACTACGGTCTTGTTCTAAAGTCCGAATCACAAATTGCAAATTGTTAGTCTTTAAATCATAGTTGAATTTTTCAAATTGAATCTCTTCCTTTGGTTTAATTAAGTCAAATACAGAAAATATTTGTGGTTGAAGTTCGCTTTGGGATACAATCATTCCTTCAAAACTTTTGACTTCAGTGAGAGATATTTTGTTATCTCCATTAAGATCTTTAGCTTGAAATTTGCCAGCAAGTTTGATTTTCTCCAATCCATTTCTGTAATCGCGAGAAAAATTAAAATAACTACCAAAGGCAGGCTTACTAATCCCTAAACATAGCAATAAACTTGCTACTGAAATGGGAATAGCAGAAGGGAAAGTAATTCCCCAATAATATTGAGATGTCATAGACTACAATTATGTTTACACCAATTAAAAATATAAATAAATTATAAATTAAGTATTTCTTTTATGTAAACTTACTGAACTTAAGTAACTTTTATGAAAGGAATAACTATCTTCCTAACAAGTTGGGGATTCCTTCACAGCCACCAGGAATTGTCATTCTAGTTTTTTCTCCTCCCCAAGCACAAATATAATAACGTTGTTCTTCACTAAGTCTTCTCACTTCGGTAAAATTAACTCTTTCGATCACTGCGCCCGTATATTCACCAGTTTCATAGTTAGGAACTTCAGTACGACTACGAGGGCTAGCAGTTTCTGCCGAACCATAAAACAAACGAGTACCTTTTAAATCAGCACCGCTAAGATTGGCATCATATAAAATAGTTCGCGACAAATTGGCTTTAACTAAATCACAACGAGTTAAATTGGTTCTAACCATGTTAGCTTCGCTGAGATCTGTCCAACGTAAATCTTGAAAAGCTAAGTTAGCTCCTGCTAAGATTACTCCCAAATCAATTACTCGGACTCCATAGGGACGATCCTCCGCATAACTACCACTACCATCGAGAATCGCTCTACCTAGAAGACTATCGCGTTTGAGAGGAGTTAATAAACGAGCTTGAGATAAAAAACGTAATATTTTAGCCTTACCAGAAGCATCTACACTAGACATAATTGCTGCGGTACGACCTTCAGCGATCGCTCTTTCTTGAGGCCAATCTTCGAGTAAACCTTCTTCGCTTAAAGCTAAATCGGAAATACCTTGAAAATACGCATCGATGGTTTGTTGTTGAGTAATGCGGTTTTGTTGAATAGTTAAATCTCTAGAAATAACGTACTGCGCCCAGGCAACATATACAGCAAGAATGGCAATTGAAATTTGTCCCAAAGCACCAATCCATTCTGCCCAAGAACCAAATTCATCGTATTTAAAGTTAGCTAGCCAATCACTAATATTATTGTAAACACCCAAATAATTTAACAATCCTGCGATCGCTAGACTAAAACCAAGAAAAGCCAACAGATTCTTTCTTTCTTGAGGAGTTAATAATTTTAACCACAGATCGTAGGCACCACTAATAACCGCACCCAAAGAAAATAACAACGCACTGATAGAGCCAATTATTCCCAACCAAGAGAGCTTTAAAAATAATCCTATCCCCATCACAACTAAAGCGAGCGCAATTAATTGAGACTGAGATAAATTCAATTGTTGAGCAATAGTCTTTTTATTCGGATTAATAATAAAGTGTCTTGAGGTAGAAATTGTTTGATGCTCCAATGAAGAGGAAGACTGAGAATCTGTTTGATTTCCATTGGTTGATTCATCACTAACATTAGTATCAGTCTGAGAATTAGAATTGGGCGGTTCAATCATCCTTGGTGATTTTTTGAAGATTAAAGGAACAAACTTCTAAATTATCTTACTTTTCTATCTAGACTCTTGATTCAAAAGTAAAAAGTAGCAATCAACTATTAACGATCAACAATCAAAAAAAACCCCTATCGAACGGATGTATCTCATCAAAGCGAGAAATGCTATATGTATTGTTACATTAATAATTCCTGTCGCAATCGATAGATAATTGTTTTTGAGTCTACTTGAGCAAGAATATCAGCGATTAAAGTTGAAGCACCCAAAGCTCCCCAAGTACAGCCTTGCTGTAGATATACTTGAGCAATTTTACCAATCGCATAAGAGCCATAACCAGCGATCGCACCTTGTAAACTAGCAGTTGTGGCAAAAGCAGCAAAAGCACCAGGACTTTCAAAGGCACTAGTAAGAGCAAAACCACTTTTTCCAATCCCTAAAATTAGATTACTGCCGATTTCTCCTAATAATAAAGCTCCCGAACTAGCAATAATTCTGCGCCAAATATTACTAGCTTCATAACTAGTAATTGGTAGTCCATATAATCTCGCTAAAGCACGAATTAAAGCTAAATCTGCTACAAATCCCCCAAAAATATCCAATAAAACAATAGGATTAACTGCAACCACTAACGCTTTATATTTAGCGTATTGCCAAATAATTGCTTCTGCTTCTTCCTGTCTAATTTCTACTGTTTTTTTAGCAATATTTAACTGAGCATCACGAGCTTGCACTAAGGCATTTAAAGCCAAAAGCGATCGCCCTTCACGATTGAGTATCCTTAAAATTGTTTCTTTTAATTCGTCAATTTGAGGAGGCGGAGTTTCCCACTGAGTAGTAACACTACCGTCGGCTGCTTCAATTCTGACTTGAATTGGTTGGGGTTTAGCTGCTACCATCACAATTTCGTCAGTTGAGATCAAATGTTCTATACTTTCTCCACGATTAACCGCATTTTGTTGTTGTAGTTGTTGATAAATCTCTTCTCGGTCGGTTTGCGGATACAGATCGACTTTATTAAAGACAAGAATTAAAGGTTTTTGACTACGACGTAATTGACATAAAGCCTTGTATTCGGTACGGGTTATATCACCAGCTACCACAAATAAAATTAAATCAGATCTTTGGGCTACCTCCTGAGCCATTTGAGTGCGTTGTTCCCCTTCAATTTCATCCAAACCAGGAGTATCAATAAACTCAACCTGTACTTTCCCACTAGGAGGAGTCCAACGTAGCGATTTAGGCCAAGTAGTTACACCGTGAATTGGCCCAGTTTCCAGAATTTCTTGTCCTAACAACGCATTAATAACTGAAGACTTGCCACAACTTACCAAACCAAAAGTTGAAATCCGAATTACCGTTTGGTCTAATCTATCCAATGCTCCTTTTAAAGACTGTAAATCTTTTCTAACGGCTGCTTGTAATTCTGGATTGGGGGGATAATTCCAATGACGGCGAAAGCTAGTATACCAAGAAATAGCTTGTTGTAAGCTAGCACGGGCTTGATTCAAATGGGTTTCTTGAGCGGAAGAAGTTTTAGTCATCTAAGATGATGGATAAATTTCTAAAAGATGCTGACTGAACTAAATTCAGGTACTTGTGCTTCCCGAAGGGTGACGGAA
This sequence comes from Stanieria cyanosphaera PCC 7437, assembly GCF_000317575.1. NCBI lineage: Bacteria > Bacillati > Cyanobacteriota > Cyanophyceae > Pleurocapsales > Dermocarpellaceae > Stanieria > Stanieria cyanosphaera. The sequence goes on from NC_019748.1 coordinate 901,151, forward strand.
CGTCTTGTCAGTGTAGTCACAGTTTAGCCAAACTCAGACAAAAATTTCCAGAAATAAAGTATGCGTTCATCTTTTTTTGTAAATTGTCAATATATCCTAATCGTCATGAAAATTTAATTCCATATAAAAATTTACATTGTCAATATTCAACAAAGCTAATAATAACTAGGGTGATAATCTTTCTATCTTCCAATTTCCTTCTGGTTGAAGAGTGTATTTTAAACGGTCATGGAGGCGATTAGGACGACCTTGCCAAAATTCAATTATTTCTGGTGACACCCGAAACCCACCCCAATGAGGAGGACGAGGAATAGGCTTTTCTTGATATTGTTGAGCCAAATCGTTTAGTTTGCGATCGAGGACTTGACGAGTTGGAATTACTTGACTTTGATCCGAAGCCCAAGCACCCAGTTGGGAATTAATCGGACGACTTTGAAAATAAGCATCAGATTCTTCAGCACTTACCTTTTCTACCCTACCTTCAATTCTTACTTGTCGTTCTAATTCACCCCACCAAAACACCAAAGCAGCCCAATTATTTGCCGTTAATTCTCTACCTTTGTGACTGTAATAATTGGTATAAAAAACAAAACCCCTGTGATCAAAACCTTTAAGTAAAACAATCCGTGCCGAAGGTTTTCCGTCAGGAGTAGCTGTAGCCAAAGTCATGGCATTAGGTTCGAGTAGCTGTGCTTCTACTGCTTGTTCAAACCAAATTGCAAATTGAGCGATCGCATTTGGCTCGACATTACTTTGATTTAGCTCGGCAAGAGTATAATTTTGACGTAAATCAGCAACAGATAAATCCATAAAATTTTATTTCCGCCATTAAAATTGAACAAGCTCTATTCCCAGCTTTATTTTATTAGGCTATGATTCGATTTACAGCTTTTTTACCTCTACAAATTCAATTTGGTGTGTTATTTTTTTTTATCTCTTGAGCTTAAAATTCTTGAGCCGGTCATAATACTTTACTCAGTCATAAGTTAGATTATGTAGTCTGTTTCTAACCAATCGTATATACGGTCTAATTCTTCAAGAGTTACCAAACCATACTGCCACAAAATCATTGGTAACGGCCCAAGGTTTTGTTGGGCGGTTTTCTGGACAGTTTGAATCGAGTCAGAAGATAAAGCTAATTCTTCTTTGAGAAATTTAATAAATTTGTTGTATATGGCAGGTGTCATATCTTTCACCTCCTAGTTTCATAAAAGTTAACTTAATTACATTACTGTTGCAGCAACAGTTTTACATTCAATTGTCTTATTGTTGATGTTAAAAGATCACTTGCCAGTGCTGCTAATCACAAAGAAACAAAATTTTAAATATTTCTTATATAAGATACTGATAATTCAAAAATGGGACTTCTATCGAAAGTTATTAAAAAAGCATTTCTTATGTTTGGCTTAAGATAGATGTAAATGTTTTGATAATTATATTTAAGAAAGCAAATTTACTAATTATTAACTTTTTATTTTCGTTTAATTGATAGTTGGTTTTTGTTATTTTCCTCCCCAGTTAAAAATTTAATTAACAACTACGAAAAAAGTGTGATTATTAAGTTGACGCAGTGAACGCAAGACCTGTCTGTTTAAGGTGGAGTAAGGTTCACAGTCTAACTGGGGAACGCCAGTCCGTGCCGTCTCCGCCGTTGAACGGCTTCGAGGTAACCTCGAAAGGCGGAGTACCTGCGACTTAAATCATAAACAATAAGACTTCAAGCAATAAATTGTTGTTTAAACAAGATTTTTGAGGATTTACATTAAATTTATAGTTGCTATAATAGTCAATCATTAACCAAAAATTGCTATCCGAGAATATTTAGGTCATTTTATAGCATAGATTGGTTATTTCCATAAATTTTTTAGATAATTAAAGATTTTAATAAGGAACAAAATAGTTCAAACCTTTGATTCCTTAAACAGTTTTTTAAATTAATCATGTTTTAAGAAATCAAGGCTAAAATTTAGCCTTAAAACATAGTTATTATATTAGGCTAGCTCTAGTTTTTTTTTTAATTGGATTTCTTCTCTTACTGTGGTGTTGGTAACTTCTGCAAATAATCAAGAAAAGCTAATAATTCCTCATCATTAAGATGAAGACGCGATTTTTTGCCATAATGGGCTTTGAGAAATTCTTTTCCAATTTCCTTTGTCCATCCTAAACGTTTCATTTCTCGATCAGTTTGATCAATGATTTCATTAAAAGTAATCTCTAAGATTTCTGAATTATTGCCCGAAGATAAAGGTGCGGTTTGCTGTTCAAAATCATTGTCTTCTAATAATTCATCTTCAGCAGTTGATTCAGTTGAATTAACATCAAACAAAGATGGAATACTATGGGAGGAGCTAATAGTTTCAGAGTGTGGTAAGGATTCTTCGATAGGAAAATTTATTGTCTCATTATCTTCTTCAAAAGTTGTTTGCTCTTGAATTTCAATCACTGAATCAAAAGAGTTGTAATCGTTATTTTGGGGAGAAGTATTGATCGATGGACTGACTAGGTTAAGGGTATCTTGAACACTTGCTTCTGTTTCCAAAGAAAAAGAAGTTTGAGATGTTGGTGAAGTAACTTCCTCAACCGTCTCCTTAACTTGTAAATTTTGTTCGATGAAAACTGGTTCAACAATTTGTTGTTGTTTTATATCAGTTTGAGGTTTTTGACTTTCTTTCAAGTCTTGATTGTTATTTTTTGCTAATACACTTTTTTCCATTACTAAAGTAGCTAAGGCTCTTTCTCTAGCTCGATCCTCTGCCATTTCTACTGTTTGGGCAGCAGCTAGTCCAGTGGCTACAGTTTTTCCTGCTACTTTGACTGAAACTTTAACAATATAATTACCGTGGTCTATAGTTAATAATTTACTAATCAAACTACCGTCGGGATAAAGATGGCGAAATTGAATTAACATCAGCTTATTTTGATTGTCTTTAGTACTAATTTACTATTAAATCTTTAACTTTTAAAACAAATTTGCCAATAGACAGAGAAAATTTAAAATAGATACAGGCTAGTTACAAGCTAACTCACTATTTTTGTTCCTAGCATCTTCAAGAACTTAATTTCTCGCTTAGAGAAACTGTGAGTTAGATAGCTACAGCGAACAACTAAACTGGATAAGTTGATTTGACGTATACCTTGAGATAAACCACTATTGTATTTTAGCTGCGACTTCGCGCTACAGCTAAATCTGATTAAGGAAATTGTCATCAGTAGTATCCAGCAAAGTTGTATCTTGTAAGGGGTTTGTACGCCCCATCAGCCGATAACTGAGTGAACTGCGTTCCGTCCTACAAGGCAGAGTACTGTTCACTAGCGGTCACTGAAGAAGCGTTAAATGTAAAGAGTCGTCTCTGTCTTTCAACGCTAGACGGGGCGGGGCTTTCTGGGTATTACCTGGTTAGGACTACAACTTTTTGGTTGGTCAACCCTGTACCTCGTCAAGTCTTGAGAGTGACTCAATTGCGGTTTGCTCAAGCAGTAACTTAATTAAAGCGATCGCGCTTATGATACTAATCTTTGACGCACTCCGTGTTTGTAGTTCTATCTCAAGAGTAAATCTACTTGATGATCGTTCAATAGAGTAGCACAGCAGTGCTAGCACTTATTAAATCTTAGTGGAATCAATAACTTCAACTGAAAAGGAACACTATACATGGATTTTTCAATCGCTACAATTCTGGCTCAATTTGTAGATGACAAATTAGTCGCAGCAAAGAATCTAGAAAAAAAACTAGGTTGCGAGGATGAGGAAAGTATTCAAAAATTACAAATTGCTTTGGATGCTTTAGAAAAAATTGGGATTTTAACCAAAGAAAGAGGAAAATATCGTCGCTTATACGAAAATGATGTAGTAGAAGCCAAACTACGTTGTTCGAGTAAAGGATTTTGTTTTGCGATTCAAGATGAAGAAAATGCTGATGACATCTATGTCAGGGAAAGTCATTTAAGTAATGCTTGGAATGGCGATCGCGTCTTGATTAAAATTATTAAAGAAGGTAGTCGTCGTCGTTCTCCTGAAGGAGAAGTCAAGTTAATTTTAGAAAGAGCTAATCCTTCTTTACTGGCTACAGTTAATGCTGTTGACAGTAGTTATCGTGCTACACCGCTTGATGATCGTTTATTATTTGAATTAGATCTCAAGCAAAATGGACAAGATTTGGCGGAAGCTGTTGAACATCTAGTTCATGTTTCAGTTTTGCGTTATCCCATCGGACAGTATCCTCCTTTAGGAAAAGTTACCAAAATTCTGGGTAGTGATGCGGAGGAAGCTTCGGATGTTGATATTGTTTCTTGTAAACACGATTTAGTTCAAAATTTTACCGAGTCAGCACTAAAAGCAGCATCCTCTTTACCAACCAGAATTCCTGCTGCTGAGATTAAAAAACGATTAGATCTGCGGGATAAATTAACTGTTGCGATCGAACCAGAGACGGAAGAGGACAATCCTTGGATTGAAAATGCTTTAACTTTAGAAAAAACGGACAATGATAATTGGCAATTAGGAATTCATATTGCTGATGTGGCTCATTATATCGAACAGGATTCTCCTTTAGACCGCGCAGGTAAAAAACGGGTTACCGCAATTAACCTACGAAAAAAAATCTTACCCATGCTGCCCGAACAAGTAGCGAAAGTGTGTTCTTTAATCCCAGGTAAAGATCGTTTAACTATTTCTGTTTTAATTGAAATTAATAATCAAGGGGAAGTAGTCGAATATTCGATTAAACCTTCGGTAGTTAAAGTCGATCATAAAATTACTTATAATCAAGTACAGTCTTTACTAGGAGAAAAAGCTGAAGAAGATGAAAAATCAGCAGCTTTAGGCAATCTTTTTAACGAACTATTTTTTAATGTAAGTCCTTTAATTAAAGCACAAAGATTACAAAGAGGAGGGTTTGAAATTGCTACTCCTGAAATTTACAATCTATATAAAGATGAAGGTAGATTGGGAGTGATCTTAACTTCTTCTACCTTACCTGTTCGTTCTTTATTAACTGAATTAATGGTTTTAGTAGGTAGATTAGTTGCCCAACATCTCCAAGCTTTACAAGTACCAGGAATTTATTGTACTCAACCAGAACCAGATGTTGATGAGTTGGAAGATTTACTCAAACTAGGCAGCAATTTACAACTACGCTTAGATTTAGATGCCGAAGGAGATGTTACGCCCCAAGATTATCAAGCTTTAACTCAAGAATTTAGCAAGTCTCCCGAAGCAATGGTACTCAACTACATTTTGCAAGGAACATTTAAACCAGTTAAATATAGCACTAAACCTGCTGCTCATTTTGGTTTAGCTTATAGTGATGGTTATACTCACTGCATTTCTCCTGGACAAAGATATGTCGATCTTTTGATTCAAAGAATTCTCAAAACCGTCTTTGAATACGGCCGCGATCGCCGTCATAGTCGAGCTAAAACTGGTGTAGATTTATTTAGTAGCAGCAGTCATGGTGAAATTAATTGGAATGTTTTACCACCTCAGATGCAAGAGGAAATGGAAACTGAATTACACGCCGTAATTCCTCATCTCAATGACCGCGAAAAACTAGCCGAAGATGCAGAAAAAGACTTAGATGGTTTGAAAAAAGCCGAGAAAATGAAAGAAAGAACTGGTAAAATTTTTGAAGGTTTAATTACAGGCGTACAATCCTACGGATTTTTTGTAGAAATTGAAGACTTATTAGTAGAAGGATTAGTTCACGTCAGTTCTCTCAAAGATGATTGGTACGAATATCGTTCTCGTCACAGTTGTTTAGTCGGCAGAAAAAACCGCATTGCTTATCGTTTGGGCGATCGCGTAGAAGTAGAGGTGAAAAGCGTTGATTATTACCGTCAGCAAATCGATTTAGTTACTGTTGGTGGTGGTTCAACTGCCAGTAATGCCGATTTAGAAGAAGAATAGTTGCTAATTTAAACAATAGGGGGCATTCCAAGACTTGAATAAAAAACTAAGGATGAAATTAATATGTTCTGTTCAATTTCAGTCTTAGCCCCTTTTAATGGTATTTGCCCAAAAGCAATCTAAACAAGCAATAATAAACACAATGACTCAATCAATCCTAGAACAAGTAATCGATCTAGCCAAACAAAAAGGTATCACAGCAGAAGCTTATTATCGTGCTAGTCAAGATACACCGATTGAATTTGCTAATAATCGCTTAAAATCACTCTCTACCAAAGCTTCAGAAGGAATTGCCCTTAGAATTATTGCTGATGGACGTTTAGGTTTTGCTAGTTCAACCGATTTAACTAGACTAGAAGAATTAATTGATGCTGCGATCGCAACTGCTACCATTGGCGATCCGATAGAATTTGCTTTTGCTGAAAATTTTCATCTCACCACTCCCGACAGTCATTATCAACCACCAACCACAGCAAGTTTAGTAGAAGTGGGAGAAAACTTAATTGAAAAAGTTCATCAATACAATCCCGAAATTTTAGTAGATGTTAACTTTGGGATTCGTTCTAGTCAAACTAAACTCGCCACTACTACCGATGTGTATACCGAACGTAGTAATCATGTAGTTAGTGCCAGTCTATCAGGAAACTTAGTTCGAGGTGAAGACTTTTTACAAGCTTACTCCTATGATGTGACAAGCGATCGTGAACCAGATTACAATCAAATTCTAGATAAATTATTACAAAAGTACCAACGAGCCGAACAAACAGCAACCATTAGTAGTGGTAGTTTTCCTGTGATCTTTACACCAATGGCTGCTGCTTTTACGATGGGAAGATTGTTTGAAACTATCTTTTCTGGTCAAGTAATAGCTCAAAAAGCTTCTCCGTTAGTAGATAAACTAGGAGAAAAATTATTTGACGAACGTTTAACAGTCATTGAAGATCCTACCATTGGTGTTTCTGCTTGTGCTTTTGACGACGAAGGCACACCAACGAGTAAAAAAGTTTTGATTCAAGCAGGAGAAGTTAAACAATTCTATTGGGATCGTCTTTGGGCTGCTCGCACGGGGTTACAATCTACAGGCAATGGTTTTCGTGGCGGATTATCTCGTCCTAATCCTGATTTAGTCAATCTCTGTTTTACGCCTGGCACAACTTCTGTGGCAGATCTGATTGCAGGAGTAGAAGAAGGAATTATTATCGATCAAGTTTTGGGTGCAGGACAATCTAATGTATTAGCAGGAGAATTTTCTGTCAATCTCGATCTAGGCTACAAAATAGAAAAAGGAGAAATTGTTGGTCGAATTAAAAATACGATGGTGGCAGGAAATATTTTTGAAGCTTTTAATCATTTAATCGATTTAAGTAGTGAGACAGAATTAATCGGTGGTGGTTCAACTGTTCCTTATCTTGCCTTTTCTCAATTAGGTGTTGCCTCGAAACAGTAATCAATTACTAATTACTAATTACTAATTACTAATTACTAATTATGAGGGATGAATAATCAACCATTAACAATCAATTATTATCAGTAATCAGTCAGGAGGTTTGAATGGAGACAATGAAACACAAAAAACATCCTTTAGTATTCTTTTTACCTTTAATTTTTTGTCTTTTAACTTTCTTGACTGGTTGTGTTCGTTATGATGTCGGAGTCAATTTTGACCATCCTCAAAAAGGCAGTATTGTTCAACATATAAAAATCGGTGAACAACTAAGTAGTTTAAGCCAAGCAGAAGCTAAACAATGGTTAAATAGTATTGAAGACCGCGCTCGTCAATTAAGAGGCAAAGTAACTAAAATTAACGCCCAAGAAGTTATAGTTACTATTCCTTTTAGTAATGGTAAAGAATTAACCAAAAAATTTAATCAGTTTTTTTATACTCCTAATAGTAAACTTAATAACTCGATCCAATCTGATAGTTTAGATTTAGTTAAACTTAATTCTTTATTAACTTTAAAACAAAGTAATTTCGTATTTTTCGAGCGTGCTAATCTTAATCTTACTGTTGATTTACGGGCTTTAGGAGTGCTTTCTAATCAAGGCAAAATTATTGTTAGTCCTGGTTCTTTAATCGATTTACAATTTCAACTCAATACGCCTTTATTTGCTCGTAGTCTTACTGGCAATAATTTACTTGAACCAATTAATCATAGTCAAGGAAAACAATTAATTTGGCAATTACAACCAGGTCAAATTAATAATATTAAAGCTGTGGTTTGGTTACCTAGCCCAATAGGAATTGGTTCATTAATAATTGCTTTATTAGCTTTAGGTGGTTTTTATTTGAAATATAAGCGTTTACCTGGAGTGGTTAAGGTTTAATTAAGTAACAAGTAACAAGTCAAAAATTGATCACTTGTCACTGGTAACTGTTCACTGATAATGGTGTACCTCACCAGCTTGGAAAATCCTATAAATTTATTTATGTAATAAATAGGTAATAGACGTAGCACCGCGTAATCTCTACAAATGAATCCAACAAACCTTAAACCTTTTTATTTCAACCAATTATCCGTACTTGATATAACTCCATCTGTGTTCACCTGTGTTTATCGGTGGACTTATTTTTAAGAAAATTAAAAATCAATTAGTTCTAATCGCATTTCATTATTAGCAACAAAGCCTAACTTTTCATAGATTGGTTTACCATGAGGTGAAGCATGAAGAATTGCTCGCGTACAACCAAGAGATTTTAAATAATTAATGCTTTCATTGCTTAGTTTACTGGCAATTCCCTGACGACGATAAGCAGATTCAACATAAACATTCCAAATATAGCCATAGTAACGATATTCAGGTTTAAAAGGAGAAGGATACAAACCGGCAAAAAGCTGACAGCTAGCAGAAGCAATTATCTTTCCTTCTATTTCTGCAACAAAAGCTTGAAACAATAATTCTTGACGTGCGTGATCAATAAACTTGAGTGTTACTTCTAACCAATCATCTCGAATCAAGTCTGGAGACACTTCATTATCTAACCAGAGTTGATAAAAATGTTGTGCTATCACGCAATCTTCTTGATTTGTTGCTTTTCTATACATCAATTTGATTTCAAGCTTTCTCCTAATAATATTTCTCGGTGCGGGTTTTGAACTGAAGATGATCTAAACCTAGTAATTATGATGCTTAGTTTGACGCGATCGCTTTATTTCTGAATTTTATACTTCAGAATTGACCATTTCGTAAGATTTGCCTTTAATTACCTCTCTAATGCGATAAATCGGTCTTTTTTGTGATTCATGATAGGTACGCATCAACAATTCAGCTAATAAGCCAAAACTAAATAACTGAACTCCAGTAACTACCAAAAGAACTGATAAAATTAACAAAGGGCGATCGCCAATGTTTTGATTGAAAAATAACTTAACTAAAGTTAGGTACAAACCCATCAAAGTACCGATTAGAAGAGAAATTAATCCCCACACCCCAAACACGTGCATTGGTCTAGTTAAAAACTTCTTCATAAAAAAGACAGTCAATAGATCCATTACCACTCGAACTGTTCTTCCTAATCCATACTTACTTTTACCAAAACGACGAGCGTGATGACGAACTGGTATTTCCGTAATTCTCGCACCTTCGATATAAGCTAAAGCTGGTAAAAATCGATGCAATTCACCATACAGATTCATATCAGCGACGAGTTCTCCACGATAAGCTTTTAAAGAACAACCATAATCGTGTAATTTAACTCCTGTAACTTTACCAATTAACCAGTTAGCGATTTTAGAAGGAAGCAATCTAGTTAGTGCTGCATCTTGTCTTTGTTTGCGCCAACCACTAACCAAATCGTAACCTTCTTCTAGTTTGGCAAGTAGTAAAGGTATATCTGTCGGATCGTTTTGTAAATCGCCATCAAGAGTAATAATTACTTTACCTACAGCATTTTCAAATCCTGCTGCCATTGCTGGAGTTTGACCATAATTTCTTCTTAAAATTACTGCTTTAAGACTGCTACGTCGACGGGCTAATTCTTTTAAAATTGCAGTAGAACCATCAGTAGAACCATCGTCCACACAAATAATTTCATAGCTTAGTTGAAGTGAACCAACAGCATTGGTAATTTCTTCAAGCAAATGGCTAAGACTTTCTGCTTCGTTATAAATAGGGACAACAATTGATAAATCTATTTTTGTTGTTTCTAAAGATGAGGTGCTAATTCCTGAGATTGAGCCACGATATGCCATATTTTTTGGTGTAGTTAGTCTTAATGAATCTGAAAGTCTACAGAATATCTCAGTTTAGATGATTTTTTTCAAACTAAAAAGATCAATTTAAGATTTGTCAATTGTTCTAATTAACACACTTGTAATCTTTTGTTTTCTATTTCCTATTGCCTATTACCTGTCTTTAACTTTGACTTAACCTTATCTTCAATTTTGAATGAAAAAGTATCAATATATACTGAAAAAAGTATAAACCTTTATCTATCAAACAATTAGTTGTTACGGCTTGCCAGAAGTGGGGTAGATACCAAAAACAAATAATCAATGAGCAAGAATGAATCACAACAAAATCAATTACTGGCAGCTTTACCAAACTACGAATTTCAACGCCTAATTCCTCATTTACAAACTGTAAAACTTACTGTGGGGGAAATTCTTGATCAACCTTACGAAACGATTGAATATGTTTACTTTCCTCATCAGGGCATGATTTCGTTAGTCGCGATCATGGAAAACGGTACAACTACGGAAGTAGCAATAGTAGGCAAAGAAGGAGTAATCGGAATTTCTACACTTTTAGGTAGTGACTGTAGTATTCATTGCGCGATGGTACAAATTGCTGGCAACGCTAGCAGAATAAAAGTCGATTTACTCAAACAAGAATTCAATCGCGGTAGCAGATTACAAAAACTGTTATTACTTTATACTCAAGCTAGATTAACTCAAATTACCCAAAACGCAGCTTGTTATAGTCAACATTTAATCGAACAAAGATTAGCCCGTTGGTTATTAACAGTTCATGATTGTGTTCAACAAGATAATTTTAGTTTAACTCAAGAAATAATTGCTGCTATGTTGGGTGTGCGTCGTTCTGGTATTACTAAAGCAGCCAATCTACTACAAAAAGCTGAAATTATTAGTTACAGTCGCGGTAATATTACTATTTTAAATAGAGCAGCTTTAGAATCGGCTAGTTGTGAATGTTATTGGATTATTCAACAAGAATTTCAAAGATTATTTAGATTTAATGTCTGAAACCGTACATACAAAATTAGTGATAATTTGTAATGATAATCACATATACTCGGGAAGTAGTTGGCATTTAGGTGGGTTATGCAAGATAAAAGTGATTCAAAAGTACCAGAACAATTATTGCTAAAAGATCATTTGCATAATTTTGGTGAAGCAGTGATTGATATTTGCGATCGCGAAGAACAATATCAACTTTCCGCTCAAGCTGCCTATCAAAAAATTAGACAAATGTGGCTACAACTTCAAAAAAATCAACCAGAAATCAAGAATTATATTCATAATAATTAAGTAACAAAGTACGTTTAAAATTTAAATGACCCAACAAGAAACAGCAACAACCTTTGGGGATTGGGGTAAACGGGCGATCGCAAAACATTTTCGTAAAATTGTTAAGCACGAATCAGCAGTATTAGAAGATCAAGATCCTGAAGAATTACATCAAATGCGGGTAGGAATACGTCGTTTACGTAGTGCCATGTCTGGTTTTGCGCTTGCTTTAAATTTACCTAAAAAAGCAGGAGAAAAAGCTGTAGGTAAAGTAGGCAAAAGTTTAGGCAATCTAAGAGATTTAGATGTTCTTCAACTTACGTTAGTTACTGACTATTTTCCTAATTTACCAACCTCAGAACAAAAAGAATTAAAGCAAGTTTTTAAGCATTTAAAAAAAGAACGCAAAGAAGCATTCAAAGAAGTCAAATCTACTCTCGAAGGCAAACACTATCAACAGTTAAAAAAAGATTTAAAAGACTGGTTAGAAAAACCAGATTATTCTAATATTGCTGCAATTAACATTAAATTAGTTCTACCCGATCTTTTATTACCTCAAGTTAGTCATTTGTTACTTCATCCAGGTTGGTTAGTAGGAAGCAACTTAGAGACAGAAACAAATCAATCTCAAGAACTAAACTTAGAACAAGTAGAACAATTATTAGAAGAACAAGGTGAAACACTACATAGTTTGAGAAAAGAAGCGAAAAAAACTCGCTACAATATGGCTTTGTTTACTGAATTTTATGGAGAGCAATTTCAAAATTATTTAGAAAAAATTAAAAATATTCAAGAAATTTTAGGCACAATTCAAGACTGTTTTATTCTGCGGTTATTTCTAGAACAAACTGTTGGAGAGGAATTAGACAAATCCATTCCTCACTTAGCAACTCAACTGCAACAAAAACGTTATCAAAAATGGCAAGAATGGCAATCTTTACAACGCCAATTTTTAGAATTGTCCACCAGACAAGATTTTCAAAAAACTTTAATTTATAGTGAAGTTTCTGAATTAAATAATTGAAAAACTTGACGACAAAATAGTTTAAGTTTTTGTTCCACTTCTGTCACTGGTTGATTTTTTCCTACACATTGCCAATGATCCACTGTTGAAAAACGCCAAGCTTGTCCTTGATGACTAAAACCAGCCGTTTCCAAGCCTATTAATTTGACACGCTGATCTAAACTATCTTGATAAAAACGAATTTGAACCAAAATACTATTACAAGCAAAGCGTCGACTCCAACCAGGAAAATGAAAACCGATATCGATGGAATCGGGATCTACTAGTTCTAGAGTATCAGGATCGTTACGCCAAGGTTTAAGATCAGCTTTAGCGTCAGGAAATTGAGCTTTAAAAAGATTTACTACAGCAGCTATTTTGGTAGTAATATCTAATCCTTTAGCTTGTTCAGAGGCATTCACTTGTTAATCTCCTTTGCTTTAATTCAATTAAAAGACTGTTTAACTATTTATTACAAAAGTTAAAACATCTCTGGTGTATTTAGTAACAGTCAGAATTTTTTAAGATTTTTTTCAAAGTAATCAACGCAGCGAATCTATCTGTGCAGAAAGTTAAATTATGGTAAGAAATGTCCTAATTTACCACTTAGCTATTTTATTTATAACATATATGCGATCGCTTCGATTCAGTAATCAAAATCAAATTTATATAGCAGTTCTTACTTCTATAAGATACATCCGTTCAATCCGGGTTTTTGTTGAGACCTACGGTAGTGCGCTTCGCTTATGTTGATTATTCATCCCTCATAATTAGTAATTAGTAATTGGTCACTGATAGTGGTGTACCTTCCCAATAGGAGAAATGCTATAGAATCCTTGTATATACAGAGACAGGATTGAGCATTTTGTAAATTATGTATTAAATTCAGCACTTTATCCGATCATACTTTATAAATTCTTTATATATTTATACCTAAGATTTACATTAAATATACCTAATCCCCAATCAATTAATTTAATCTAGAAAGTGTCTTTCAAGTCTGAAATCACAAGAATTAAACAGATTAACCTTAACGATTATTAAAAATAAATTTTATTGAGAATTTTTTTATGAGTAAGCCAATTTTATCAATTGTAATTCCTACCAGAGAAGGTTTTGCCCAACATTGGCTACAAGAATTATTAAAAATTAAAGGAGAAGTAGAATTTATATTAGTTCATCCACCTGGAATGGCTAAATTAGAATTTTGCGATCGCAGAGTTCAACAAATTAATAGTTCTTTTCGTGGCGAAATAATTCAAAGATTAACAGGTTTTTTTAATGCTTCGGGAACTTATCTACTAACAATTAATTGTGATGAATATCTCAATCCAGACATAACTGCAATTACCAGTAACTACTTTCAACAATTTCCCGATAGTTGGGTAATGAGACTAGCAAGGAAAAATTTTCAATTTGGAGAAAAACAACACCTTGATGCACCTTGGTTAAATATTCTTGGTTTTGAGCAATTACAAACCTGGAATAAAGTTACCAATAACAATATTAGTTACGATCAAAATAGTCATTTATTAGAAATACCCATTATTCCTTTAGAAAATAAACTTGATTTACTTTGTTTTTTTCGTCAAAGAAAAGATCATCATGGAGTACACACAGAAAACTTTGATAAAAAAGTGTGGAAAAATGAAATGGTACAAGCAGCCATTTTAGATTTAAGTAATTTAATGATTATTGTTGGGCCTTTTAAATATATTCCGTTTTGGTGTTTAGATCGTTTATTAGGATTATTTATTCAGGCAAAGTTTTATCAATCAGGTAAAATTATTGGTCATTTATTACCTATGCCAGAACAAATCAGAATTGAAGATAATCCTCCTGAATATTCCCGAAAAAATCGTTTCTATGTATTAGCTGAAATTTTACTACTGAGGCGTTTCCCTCAATATGGCTATTTTTGGAATTTAATTATTAATCATTGTAGGGCGGTATTAGGTATGGCAATTAAAAGTTTAATTCTTCGATTTTCTCAAGAAAAGCTCCAAAAACAAAAAACTAGTAGTCAATTACCCACTTAATTACAATTGACTACCAAGCTAAAAAAAATATAAGCAATTAAAATGCGGAATAAATTAAACTAAAGTCTGATTAACGACTTTCTGTACCTTGATTAGGATTTCCTGGAGTATCAGTATCTTTATCTCCTGGTGCTTCTGGTTTAGCACCTTCTCTTGCAGGTGAAGTTCTCGCATCAGTTCCAGTTCGACGAGATTCGGCTTCTAGAGGTGTTTGTTTTCCTCCTGAAGCTGTAGGTGCTGAAACTTTCTGCATACCTTTTGGTGGTGTGACTTCTTCTAATTCATGTTCGGCAAAATTGTTAGTATTGACTCCGTGATAAGCAACTTTGTTAAATCTAACAATCACTGGATAACGAATACCACTTTTATCTACAGAAGCAACCGTACCAAAGTCTTGATACCAATAAGATTCTTTTCTTAAAATCTTTACCTGAGAGCCACGCTGAACCATAATTTCATTCCTTTAACTAACGAGATGCTGTTAATTATTTGAGTGATAAGCTTCAGAAAATAGCTAAATTAATTAAAATAGTTAACCGTAGTTGAAATATTATTATTCAACAACTTTTGTTTTCATGTCACAATCATTTTGAAATAAACACCAAAAACTCTAAACTATTTTATGTCCATGTTAGGGTTAATCATTTAGTATAGCTTTAGTTCAATAATTTAAAAAATTATTATTTAAAACCATAGTAAACCCTGTTTAGCTAATTATCTTTGGCTTTCAATATCTTTGAATTGATTAACCTAGAGTGAGCTTGATTGCCGACTCAAACTAAATTATAAACCTAGAGATGCAATTAATCTCATCGAAATATCGACTAATTATTGCACAACTATCAATAATATTACAGAAGAAAGTAAAAAAAAACTATCTTGAGCTTTATCTTTAAATATTTTATTTACAAATAAGTTGATTAACCTATTTTATTAAAACTTTTTATTTTACATTAAGATCATTCAATTAAAAAACACTACTGTTTTTTTTTTACAAATCTTTGGATTAAATAGCTAATGTATTTAGCTTTGCAGAATACTAACCCTTTTTTCAACCAAATAAATCAGAGTGACGCTTAATTTATTAAAACAATAAAAAAAACCAAGAATTAAATGAAAGTAAACTTTTAAAAAGTCTTTAATTAGTTAACCTACAAAAGAGAAACAAAATTTTAAACTATAGAAAGTTTACTTTCACCATTAAAATGAACATGAGCTTGCCAAAGATTACACCGCAGGGGTTAAAAATTCTTGGTGCAAGCGAGCCAACTGAGACAAATACAAATGATCTAATTGTCTAGCAACTCCATCCCAACTAAACTTCGACTCTACTCTTTGTCTAGCATTTTGACTCAGTTGATTACGCCATTGTGGATCAGATAAGATAATATCGATCGCTCTGGCAAAAGCTGCTTCATCTTGAGCAGGAGCAAGTAAACCAGTTACTTCATCAAGTACGGTAAATTTCAAACCACCTACATCAGAAGCAATTACTGGTGTACCAGATGCCATAGCTTCGATCGCAACTAAACCAAATGGTTCATAATGACTAGGTACAACGCAGACATCAGCAGCAGCATAATAATTGCACAAGTCTGTGTGTTCGACTCGACCAGCAAAGATGGTGATTTCTTCTAACCCTAGTTCTTTAATAATACCTTCTATGCGTTCTCTTTCTATGCCGTCTGATTGTCCTGGTGTACTACCACCGACAATAACTAGTTTAAGATTTTGATGTTCTTTAACTTCGTGACGACCAACTGCTCTAACTAAAGTTTCAATTCCTTTGCGGTGATCGAAACGTCCCACATAAAGAATAACTTTGCTTTGAGAGTCTATACCTAATTTAGCTCTACCTTCTGCTAAACTAACACTACCAAAACAATTAATATCAGTACCACAAGGAATTATGGTAATATTGCCTTGTTCGGAAACTAGCGATCGCATATGTTGCTTTTCTTGAGGAGAGGTTGCAACTATCATGTCGGCAGTTTCTAAACATTCTTTTTCGACAGCCAGACGAGTACTAGCAATTAAAGGAATAGTATTAATAGATTTATATTTAACCGCTCCCAGAGAATGATAAGTATGAATTTGTTTTACTAACTGACGTTTTTTAATTTCCATTCCCACCCATGAGGAAAGCCAGTAGTTAGTATGGATGAGAGGATAAATAGTGCGAGTTTGATGTTGAAAACGGAAAAAAGCTTCTACAAATTCTGGTAAATATTCAAAAAGTTCTTGACGAGGAACAAATTCTTTAGGTCCAGCAGTTAGACGAATAGTACGGCAGTTTGGTGTATGTTGAACAATTTTAGCTTGTTGTGCATCGCTACGACGAGTAAACATGTCTACTTGCCAACCTTGACGAGCTAATGCTTCCCCTACTTCTCTAACATATACGTTTTGTCCGCCAGCTTCTTCCTTGCCGATATCAATTGCAGGATCTCCGTGAACTGAAATAAGAGCTATTGTGCCTCTGGTTTTAGGTAACATGATCGTAGAGTTGTATATTAAAATAAATAATTTTGTAACTAAACAGAAGCTTAATAACTATTTAAATAATTGACATCGTTCCTAAGAAATAAATCTTTAGTACGATTAAACTAGGAAATAATTTCATTACTACGTAAAAAACCTCTACAATCTTGTAGGCTCAGACGTAGAGGTAAAGTTAAACAAGAGATAAGGAGAAAGGAAAAAGAAATAAAGATAAATATATATATTTACTACATAAGGATTTAATATATTTAAGTTTATTAAAATTCAAAATTGAGTAAGTTTCATCTATTGTCGGATAGAGATTAAATAATTTAGTTTATAGCTTTAGATAGAGATGTAATTATTATGTTTCTATTTAGGTTCGACATAGGTTTTGTTTAAACGATAAGTTTTAGCTGCCTCAAGACTAGAAATACACAAAAATAACCACACTGTTCCTGCTACATAACCACCAATTACATCAGTTAACCAGTGAACTCCTAGATAGAGGCGTGTCAAACCAATCAAAATAATTAAAATTGTAGTTAAACTAATAAATAGTAAAGAATATTTTCTATAATTAAAAATTAGTAGATAACACAGAAAACCATAAATAATCAATGAAGTCATGGCGTGTCCACTAGGAAAACTGTAAAAATCTACTGTGACTAAATTGTTTTCTATAGTTGGACGAGCGCGAGAAAAGAAATTTTTTAAGAGATAATTTAAACCAATACCTCCACTGGTTACAATAGCTAAAAAAGTTGCCTGAATTTGTTTTTGTCGCCACCATAAAACTATTGCGATCGCTAAACTTAAAAAGAATAAAACTGTCGGTGAACCAAGATAAGTTATACCAATAGCTAAGTTATTCAATAAAGAACTACGATAAGAGATGAGGGTTTTTAGAACCGCTAGGTCGAGTATGGCTGTTTCTTTTTCTAGTACTTCATCGGCAAGTTCCAAAAATCCCCACATAGCTAAAGCAGAAATTCCAAATCCGATTAGCCAAAAGATTGATAGGAATGAAATTATTTTGGGATTAATTTTTTGTTGCCAAACTCCGATTATTTTGACAAGAATTTGCTTCATTAATAAAGTATTAGTAAATAATATTAGTTAGAGTCAATTAACTATATTAATAGTTTTGTCAACTAAAAGGATAGGTTTTGTTTAATTAAATCTCTAATAATATTATCTTTGATCATTAATAATCGAGAAGCCTCCAATAACAGAGAAAGAGCTTGTTCACGATTCATATTTTCGGCAGAATCTTGAAATAATCTCATTTGTAATTTTTGTTCTAGAGTGAGATTTAAATTATTGAAGTTAATTCCAGCAGGATTAGCGTCCATGTTCGATTCCCTTTTTGATATTTAACGTTATTTAATAGCTTATAGCCCAAAAAAGTTATCGACCTCTACCAAAAGTGTTATCCTTTTAAACATCATTGTAAAAAAACTTAATATATTTAAGATTTTATGTAGAACAATTTAACTCCTTTAATATAGTTAATTTCTATCTTTAGATAGATGTGCTGACTTATAACCTATAAAAAAAAACGTTTAAAATAAAAAAAAAGCTAATTTTTCAGAGCAAATCAGCAATTTATCAATTTCAGTCACGATTTACTTCTTAAGAATGATGTTTGAGTTATTTTTTAGATGTTATTTATAAATAGTAATCAAAAACCGAAGAGGCAAAATTCCAAATGTTGTCTATTAATTTTAAAAGTATTTTTCATAACTCAGTTCGTTTTTTATTAACAGCTATGGTTTGCTGTTTATTATTTGTCGCTAATGTTTTTCCCGCGTATGCTGTAACTAGCAGTCCTACGGAAGGAGAAGCTAATCTAAATCGTATCCAAGACAAAACAGACGAAATAGCTCGCAGCAAGCCTCTTAATCTAGAAGAAACGATTGAGGCTAATAAAGGAGGATTAAACGAAGTACAAGGTGCTGCCGATGAGCAAAAAATGGTTGAACCAGGCGAAACTAATGCTACTAGCGTTACCGAACAAGCTAAAAAATTCTTCACCGATTTAACTAAGTAAATAAAGTCTCAAACTAAATCAATTGTTTTTGTACTATTAAACACAGCTAAACTTTAAATCTTATTAGGGAAAATAGGAGGGAATGTTGTTTGACATTTATCCTATTTCCTTTTTGCTGTTTAGCTGATTAAATCAAGCTCAATTTATTGGCGAACAAATAAAAGCAATCAAGTTTATGTCTAATCAAAACACCGAGCAACCTATAGATATTTTCTTCAAAATTGCTACTGAAACAACTAAAACAATCATTAATATAACCAATGGTGCGATCGCAGTTACCACAAGCGAAATACAAAAACTATTAGAAAGAACTACCACTCAAACTGGACTTACTTTAAAAGCGATCGCACAAAATCCACTTTTAAGATTTATTGATAAAATTTTTGGACTTAATTGGCTATTAACTTTTTTAGGAGAAGTAGATACAACTAAAATCAGAACCAAAGTTGAACAACTTCAAGCAAAACATCCTCAAGAAACAAACAATCAAATTGCTCATCGTTTAATTGTTGCTAAAAGTTGGCAAGCTGGTCGTTTAGGAATTCTTACTAATATCATTCCACCAATTGCAGCAGCTTTATTAGGCATAGAATTAATTGCCACAGCTAAATTACAAGCAGAAATGGTTTATGAAATTGCAGCAGCTTATGGTTTAGATTTAGAAGAGCCAACTAGAAGAGGAGAAGTATTAGCACTTTTTGGTTTATCTTTAGGTACAAACTTTTTCAAAACAGGATTGAGTTTTATCGAAATTCTTCCAGGTATTGGTCCAGCAGTGGGAGCTTCTACTAATGCAGCAATACTTTATGTTTTAGGACAAACAACTTGTCGTTTTTATGAAGGAAAATCTCAAGCGATAGAAGTTCCAACTCAGACATTACAAACCGAAGTCAACGAAGATTGGCAAATTGCTATAGCTCAAGCAAAGATTATCGATCAAATTTTAGTCCACATGGTTAGAGCAAGTTATCCAAATCAAAATTGGTCAGAAATTTTACCAACTATCACAAAATTATTACCTTCTTCTGTAGACAATATTGCTGCCGAACTCAAAAATCCTGCATCTTTAGATTCTTTGTTAAATCAACTTGAACCAGATTTTGCACCCTTACTTCTCAATAGGTGTCAAACTTTGGCTCAACTAGATGGCACAATTACACCAGCAGAACAAGAAATCATTGATGCGATCGCTCATAAATTTGAGCTAAATTTAGCGGAAATTGAGCAAATTAATCTTCAATAAATCTAAAATTATCATGAGGTTTCAACAATCAAATAAAAGTATCGAAACTAAAAATCATAAAATCTTTAAACTATAACTAGTTATTTTCACTGGAACTTTAAGAGAACTTTAAATAAATAGAGCATAATAGACCGATAAATTCCTGGTTTTCACCAAGCAAAAATTAGTAAGTATAAGGAATATTATTATGGTCTTGAATTGCTTAAAAACAAGACAGATTTTATTATGTTTAACTTCTACTGCGATCGGTAGTTTTACAGTTAATGTTTTACCTAGTTATGCCGTAACTTTTAGTTCAGAAAGTTTTATTAATAGTTTTGGTTTTTCCACAACACCTACAGCAGTTGCAACTAATGCCGAAACCAATACTTTTTCTTTGGCTGGAGTTAATTCTGCAATTGAGGCAGAAGCATTTGCTAATTCTATTTTTTTTACTCCAACTAACTTTTTACTACAATGTATTCCTGGTAGTAGTCTAGTACCAACCCCTTCTGCTTGTAACAATTCTGGAGCTAGAATTGAAGCAACAGGACCAGATTTTTTAGGTTTTGCTGAAGGTCGAGATGAAGCACAAGGAAACTTTTTTATTGGTAGTTCTTTAATTGGTACTAACGAAAATTTTTCTTTTGATTTTTTTGGTTTTTTAGACTTAGAATCCCAAGTAGATCAAGTATTACCTAAAAGATTTCAAACTATTGGTGAAGTAGCTTTTCAAGTTTATAAATTGGATACTACTACTAGTAACTTAACTTTACTAGATTCTTTTAGTTTATTGGGTATCTTAAACACAGATACTAGAGCAAAAGATGCTTTAATTACAACTGAAGAAAGTGATTATATTACTCTCAATACAAATAGTAATAATAATTTTGGTAGCGACACAGAAACAATTACCGCTTCTTTTGTAGGTAATTACTCTCGTTCTTTTAATGAAGAAACTCGTTTGGTTTTTGTTAGCACCAGTCTAAGTAAAGTTACTCCTGTGCCTGAGTCTTCAAGTTGGTTGGGTTTGCTAGGTTTAGGATTATTACCATTGATTAATCGTAGTAAATTCTAGATTAAGTAGCTGATTGTAATTCGGAATCAGAATTTGTTTGATTGTGGAGTAGATAGTTAACTTCCCCTTCTAACCATCGATCAAACATTTTCATGATAATTTCTTCATGAAGCTCAGGAGTTAATTGTGGATCGATAAACTCTTCTACTTTAATAATGTGATATCCTAATCCAGTCTTGATCGGACCTACAATTTGACCTTGGGTACTAGCAAAAATTGCTGCTGATATCTCTGGTAAAATATTCCAACGATAAAGTTTTCCTTCATAGCCACATTGATATCTTCTTTTCTGATCAAGGTCGTAATAATGGGCTGCTTGATAAAAACTAATTTCCTCTTCTTCGATCTGATAAAACAACTCTTGAGCTAATTTCTCGTAAGGAATTACGATTTGATATAACAAAACTTGTTCAAAGTCTAAACGGTTTTGAGCAAAATGCTTTTCTGCTTCTTTGGCAAATAAATGTCTTGCTAATTTTTCGGCACGAATGCGATCGCAAATCCCCGCTTCCCAGTCGTCTGCTGTTAACATTTCTTCTTTAAGCCAGGCAAGAGTATCAGCTGCCTTTTCTAGCCGTTTTTGACGACGAATTTTATCTGCCTCTCCTTGAATTTCTTCTGGCGTTACCTGAATACCTCGTTCTGCTGCTGCTCGATTAATTACTATTTGATGTAAAATTTTTTGACAGATTTCTCTGAGGCTAATGTTTTTTTTTAAGAAATCAAGAATTAACTCGGGTTGTTTGGGGATTTGGTTTAAGGAAATCATGTTTACATCTTGCTCATTTTATAACAATCCATATTAATAACAATTTTTATTTTAAATAACTGTAGCAATTCTAAAAATATTATGTAAACAAATTGTATATCAACAGTAAACTTACAAGCTCAACATATTTTTTTTGACAAAAGATTAAAAATTGCTATCTAATTAAGATAAGAGGCAAAAGTGGATTTAAACTGCATATTCTTTTAACGAAAGCTACTACCCTTTTTTAACCATTAACTTAAATGAATGATGGCTTATATAAATAATTTACTTTTCCTTGAAAATTATCAATAAAGCAGAGCCTAAAATATGTAATTAGATTAGGCTCAAACTTTAAAAAGTTTTTGTTTAAAAATAGATTAGTGGTAATAAACATCTTCTAGGTAATACGTTATAAATTTCACCCGAAGATGTCTACTATAAAAGTTGAGTAACTCTGACACTTAGAGGTCAATTACAGCAGTATTGCTAGCTGTAACGTTTACACCTACACCAGATTTATAAGCTTTGATCTTAATATCACCTGTAGATGCTTTAGCATATTGATCAACATCGATGTCTACTTTGTAGCTATAGTAACCACCTTTTTTACCTTTTTTTCCTCCACCAATAATTTCATCAGTAGCAACTTCTAAGTAGGTAAGATCAGAAATATACATAACTTTCTCTCCAAATTTGATTGATTAACTCGCAATTGATTTATTGCTTTGTTACTTTTAATTTATCTAAAAAAAATATTTTTAAGTTGCCATTTTGGCAGAGATTTTAAATTGAGTTTATCCACACTGAATTAATATAAATTTTCCAATGTTTTTGAAGTTTATAAAAATAATATAAAGAACATTTTTGTTATAAAAGCATCTAAAATACATCTTTTAAGTATGCTTATTTATAAATAAAGCTCATTTAGTTAAGAATTTAAACTACAACTATTTAAGTTTTTCTACCTGAAAGAATTGAGCTTGTCTAATCAACTCTCTAATAACATCGTTATATTCTCGACCCGATTGTTGACAGTATTTATCTAGTTTTTCTAATTCTGCCTGAGAAAGTCGAACGGAAATTGTTTTAGCAACCCAACCTTTTCTACCCATTTTTTTATCTTACAGCTACATTTAAGATGTGCCTATGTCAAATCAAAGAATTTTTGTGAGGGGCTAACCTCGGAGGCTTGTACGCCTCGTAACAGATAAACACTGTAGATGCAACTCATACTCAGAGCGTTCGGGGTTTCTTCTGCTGAGTTGCTCGTTAATTCAAAAATTTGCTCTACAAGTTCTTTGTTGATTTTTTATTCAAATTTGAATATAAACGCTAATAAAGCCAATCTTTTAATTTTTTCAAAAAATTGGCAATTGAGTAAGTTTTCAAAATGATTACAACGGATCAAGACTTAAACTTTTAAAGCACCCCAGCAATCAATTTCTTAGCTAATAGAACCAATTTTATTACCTAAGACTGTTAATATTTTAATCTCTTTTAATAAACTTAATTTATTAGTTTTTAAATTGTAGTTCGAGGAATTGAGCCAAACCAATTTAAGTTCCAATCCTTTTGTCAAAAACCCAATTTTTAGTTTTGAAAGGATCAAGCAAAACTCGTGAATACCTAATCATTAAATTTAACTTACAAAAAATTAGAATCCCCTTACCTGGCAATGATTGGGCAAGAGGATTTAAGAATAATTATTAGTTGATTTTTACTGCCCACGTCCTGATTTAGTCGATGGGATGGTTTACAAAAAACTAATTTACGAAAACTTAGTTATGTTAAAAGAAGTTGCAGCAACTGAAGTGTCTCCGCCATAACTAATAGCAGAACCTCGGGAGCTAGCTATTTGATTAACTCGGATTGAATAGATATTAACTATTAGTCCGCCAACCACTTGAGCAGAATTATAATTAGCTTCTATGTAATCTAAATCTTTGATCTTCATTAATTTAATCTCCTTAGACATCTTGAAGATTGATGCACTAGATTTCAAGTTGAGTATGGACTGAAGGTGTTAAAAAATTGCTACTATTTCCTGATAACTCATTTTTGGAGTGTAATCAGAACTTTTATAAACTATTTCTAACCTCTGCCAAACTCTTTATTTTGCTCTAGCTTGTTCGTTTTAAATTTTGTAATTTTTGGCAAAAGCTGTAGCATAAGCTTTACCACCAACTGAACCAGCAGCAGCACCAGCAGTAGCACCTTGGCTTACACCAACAAGACCAACATTGATTACCCCCTTATCAAAGCTGCCATCAATGGTAAGCTCTGCGTGTAAATCAGCATCTATATCTGTGGCTAAAGCAGTACTTAGTTTTTTTCCGCCTTGAATAACTTGTTTATTGTCTGCTGGTAATACTTCTAAAAAATTTAGATCTTTGAGTATTATGTTACTCATTTTTATCCTCCATAATTAAATAAGAAAACCGTGAAAATCTTAATTAATTTTCATTTCAACGATTTTCTTATTTTTATTTTTAATATTTTAATAACCCCAAGTTTTGGCATAAGAGCCTGACGCAGAGCTACTACCGCCTCCTAGAACAACCTGGGCATCAGTAAATGTTGCAGTCTTACTATTACTACCAATTGCAGTAGCATAAGCTTCAGCAATTGCTTCATTTTTGTAAAACTTTTTCCAACCGCCTTCAATAGCATTAGATTCTAGAGTAACATCTTCTAAGTGTTGTAAATCTCTAATAATCATTGTTCTTTCTCCTAGTAATTGTTGCGAAATTATTTATGATTAATTATGTTAATAACAATATCAAAATAAAAAATATTCAAGTTGCCATTTTGGCATAAAAATACAATTCATTCTAATAATAAAAAAACTTAAAAAATATAATAGCAATTAAAATTCATGTTGCCATTTTGGCATTTTTATTTAATCAAGAAATAAAAATATTATTAATTAATTTAATTTGAGATGAAAAATAACCCTCATTTGTAGTTTTGCCATCCTCTTAAAGATAGGTTGTATTATTTGTATTGATCGATTTATCTTGATTAGGCAGAAACTAATGATTACTGAGAAGTCGTGGTCATCAATGCAATGGTTTGTGGCTGGAAGTTTATTCCTATTGACTTCTCCTCTAGAAACAAATCCTGTCATGGCACAATCAACTCTTCCTTCTACAGATAATCAATTAGATTACGATCGCAACCAGCCTCTATTTCCCCAACTTAAACCAGTACCTCAAACTATTACCGTAGAAAAATTTGAGTTTGTGGGTAATACGGTTTTTAGCACAGAAGAGTTAAACCAAATTATTGCTCAATATCAAAATAAACCGATCGCTTTTGTGCAACTATTACAAATAGCCGATCGCATTACTCAGGCTTATGTTCAAAAAGGCTATATTACTTCTGGAGCTTATATTCCTAGTCAAGAGTTAACTTCGGGAGTAGTCAAAATTCAAATTGTTGAAGGTACTTTATCCGATATTGATGTCACTGTAGTTAAAGGTCGTTTAAATCCTAATTATATCCGTTCTCGTATTGCTGCTGGTACAACTGAACCTTTAAATCTAAATGACTTACAGACATCTTTGCAATTACTACAATTTGATCCTTTAATAGATCGTTTACAAGCTCAATTAATTGCTGGAACTAAACCAGGTACAAATATTCTCAGTATAGAAGTAACTGGTGCAGATACTTTTAAGTTTAGTCCGATTTTAAATAATAATCGCAACCCTAGTATTGGTAGTTTTGAAAAAGGTATCCAAATTTCCGAAGCGAATTTATTCGGTTGGGGAGATCGAGTTAATCTAGCTTACCGTAATACTGAAGGTAGCGATCGCTTTGAAGTGGGTTATCAGTTACCAATCAATGCTCGCAATGGTTCTGTTGGTTTATCATATAGTGTTTCGGATAACCAAATTATTGAACCACCTTTTGAACAATTAGATATCGAAATAGAGACTCAAGAGTTTGATTTGACTGTTCGTCAACCAATTCTGCAAACCGCTTCTGCAGATCGAACTCAAGAATTAGCTCTTAGTTTATCTGCTAATCGACGTAATAGTAATTCTCGTTTACTCGGAGTCAATTTTCCCATTTCTGAAGAAGCTAATCAACAAGGTGAAACTGATATTTCGGCATTGCGTTTTAGTCAGGAATGGTTACAAAGAAGTCGTCAAGATGTACTTAGTCTGCGTTCACAATTTAATTGGGGAATTGATGCCTTTGATGCGACAGTAAATTCAGAT
This sequence comes from Stanieria cyanosphaera PCC 7437, assembly GCF_000317575.1. Taxonomy (NCBI): domain Bacteria; kingdom Bacillati; phylum Cyanobacteriota; class Cyanophyceae; order Pleurocapsales; family Dermocarpellaceae; genus Stanieria; species Stanieria cyanosphaera. Next base: position 927,377 of record NC_019748.1, read on the forward strand.
CAACCTGATAGCCGTTTTTTCTCTTGGCGAGGACAAGCAGTTTATTCTCATTTATTTAATATATCGAGCAATCCTAATCTGATTAATCCTAGTATCTTTCTTCGTTCTGACTTACAATTATCTGCTACTTCTTTAGTTGCGATCGAACAATTAGGTTTAGGAGGGCAATCTAGTATCAGAGGTTATCGTCAAGATGCCCTGTTAAGCGATAACGGTATTATAGCTTCTGCCGAAATTAGAGTACCTGTAATTCAAGTTCCTCAATTACAAAGTGCTGTCCAGGTAGTACCTTTTGTTGATTTTGGTAAAGGTTGGAATACTAAGCGAGAAAATCCCGAAACAACTACCTTAGCTAGTGTTGGTTTAGGCTTGCTTTGGCAATCAGATAATTTTTCCGCTCGTTTAGATTGGGGTATTCCTTTAGTAGAATTAGAATCAAGTAAAAGAACTTGGCAGGAAAACGGTGTCTATTTCCAATTAAATTCTACCTTTTAATCAAAAAACAGCGCGGAGCAAAGAATTTTCAAACCTTCGCTTCGCGCAGCCTTCTTAATTAAATACGTGCCAGTGCAGATATTTTAGATAGTGTTTTTGGATTGAGACCTTTCAATTCCTCGTGATGCAACCACCCTTGTTTGAGTAATTGGGCAAAAACAAACACCAGAGTAGAATGATCGTAATCATATTTGCCATCTATTTCGTGTCTTTTGGTACTTAATAAATCATGTAAATACCATAAATCTTCAAGCTTTGTAATCTGACTAGCTTGTTCGCGAACAATCTTGATTAAGGCTAAAGTTTCTCTTTGATAAGCTTTCTCAAAAGCTTGTTTCGCTATTTTTTCTTCGGTTTCAGACCATTTAATTTCACTCACTTGTATTATTGACGCTAAACTTTAATATATATATACTTATCTCTATCCTAGTACGAGCTTGCCTTACCTAAAGTCTAACTGGCAGTTTTAGTTAACTTTAAAGTTATAGGATTAGCTCGCACTAGAGTTTCTTCTAGCGAACTAGATTAAGCAACTCTTTAGGAGATGCTAGCAAGTCAATCGCTACAAAGAAAATTTTATTCTCGGAATTGAGCAAAAATCGCCAAGCCATATTCATACCTACGCCTGCACCAAACCAAGGAGTTTGAACTTTACCAGTAACCTTGATCTGAGTAAAACCGTCTTCAGCAGGTTCAGCAACACCTCTTTCTGGCATTAATTTGAGGTTTTGACATTCTTCCCTAAAGAATTTTAATACAGCTTCTTTGCCAACAATGGGTTTTTGGAAAGGAGGTTGGAGCGCACCATCGGAAGCAAACAGTTTAATTAACTCATCAAAATCATTGGCATTTAATAAATTCATGTAGCTCAAAACGGTGGAATTATTAATTCCTTCAATTTTGACGCTGGTGCGTTGTGCCATGTCTGTAGGAGGAACAACTGGTTCAGAAACTTTGGTATATTGACCCAGTTTGTTTTTATCAAACCCCATATCAACTACAGCGTTACGCAAAACTGTGATTTGTTGACCAGATTCCATGTCTCTGAGTGCTTGCAACACCGCCGAAGCATTTGCCGAAAGTTTATAGCCTTTGGGAATTGGGGCAACAATACCTTCTTCCATCCATTGTCCAAGTCGATACCAGAAACCGAGCTTAATATTAGGAGTCCAAGTAGCATAAGTACGACAAATAGGTGTGTCAGCATGATTAGCTAAATCACACATTACCTGAGATTGCTCTTGGAAACTCATTTGCTTAATTTCGTTTAATGTATTTTCAGCAAACTGCATATTAGCTGCGCCAGGGGCAGCAACCGTAACAGTTTTGCCCATTTCTAAATAAGCAAACCAAATCCATGCTAATTGATCTTCAGCACTAAGCTGATTGAATCTAGCGATTGCTGCTGGCACGGCATCAGCAGATAAAGTATTTGGAAAAATGCCACGGGCTGAATCGATAGTAAAAGGCATGAATGTTCCTCAGCTAAATTTCACTCTTCTTATTGTAAACATATATTGCAAAAAAATAATTTTTGTTAAGGAAAATGTAATTATTAGCTTTTTACTATTAAAACGAACCTCGGCTTTTGGTCGAGGTTCGTTTTAAGTATGCTCTAACTAAAATTTCAGCCTACGTTGAGTAATTTAGATAAATTTAAAAAAAAACACGGTCTTTAAAGCTCATGCTTGACAGATAAGCATATATAGCTAAACTGGTACTAATAAAAAGTTTCGATTGGGAAACTAACAGTGAGTACCTATATAAGCATAAAGGACGCTTCTCTGCAACTTAAAATTAGTGAACAGCAAGTTAGAACCCTTTGCAGACAAGGAAAAATAATTGCTGAAAAAATAGGCAATACATGGATAGTCGATCAAAAAAGCCTGAATAAATATGGACTACTATCAGCCCATAGAGTAGCTGAGGATCGCCCATCTTATAATGTCAATATTCAAGAGCAACAAAAACCAATTGCTTTAAGTTTTTTTTCTGGTGCAATGGGTTTGGATTTGGGCATTGAAAAAGCTGGATTTAACATTCGCCTTGCTTGTGAAGTAGATAAGTTTTGTAGACAAACAATCACTATAAATAGACCAAATACTGCTTTATTAGGCGATATCAATAATTATGAACCAGATGACGTTTTGAAAGCTGCAAGACTTACGAGTCAAGATGATATTGATTTAATTGTTGGAGGACCTCCATGCCAAGCGTTTAGTACGGCTGGCAAAAGAAAAGCTTTTCATGACGAGCGAGGAAATGTTTTTTTAAAATATATTGATCTAGCACTATCGCTCAAGCCTCAATACTTGGTTATTGAAAATGTCAGAGGTTTGTTGTCTTGCCCATTAAAACAGAGAAATTACAATCGAAGAGGAGATATATCTTCATATTTTTCAGAAGATGAACTGAAAGGAAGCGCACTAAACTTTATCATTAACAAATTAAAAAAATTTGGTTATGCCTACTCTTTCAATTTATATAATGCAGCAAATTTTGGAACTCCTCAGACAAGAGAACGAATCATAATTCTTTGCGCTAGAAATGGAAAAACACCGCCTTTTTTAACCCCAACTCATTCAGAAAATGGTGAATATGGATTATCAAAGTGGAAAACATTAGAATCTTGCATTAAAAATATCGATAAACACGACCATCTAAATTTTCCAGAAAAACGATTAAAGTACTATAAAATACTAAATTCTGGACAAAATTGGCGTAATTTGCCTAAAGAATTACAAAAAGAGGCAATGGGTAAATCCTATTATTTAGGAGGTGGAAAAACAGGTTTTTTGCGAAGATTAGCTTGGGATAAACCATCTCCCACCTTAGTAACACATCCTGCCATGCCCGCGACAGATTTAGCTCATCCCGAAGAAGATAGACCATTATCCATCCAAGAATACAAGCGAATACAAGAGTTTCCCGATCATTGGGAACTTGCAGGTCCACTTATTCAACAATATAAACAAGTAGGAAACGCTGTTCCTGTTAGTCTGGGTTTAGCAGTAGGCAAGTTAATTATCAACTTAATTAATGATGTTGAAGTAATCCAGTTTAATGATTTTAAGTTTTCTCGCTACCAGAATACCAATCATGTAGATTGGGAAAAACAATTTTTGCAACAACTAGAAAAAAACAAAAACAATTATGAACAACAAGAGCTTGTTTTTCGATAATTCTATGATTGAGAGAAGTTTTTTCTTACTTATTTAATCTTGCTTTTTCTTCTTTTAAATATTTCTCAACAAAAGCAACAAAACCCGATTCTGAAAGATTGTAACCCTGCATTAGTTCTGGTAAATTATCCCAGTTTGTTCCCCCTTTTTTGGAAAATGAGCGAAACCATTTCTGAATTTCAGTTCCGTTCCGTATTGCACTGCTAGAGGAATTTTCAGTATTGTCTCTATTTTTAATTTGTAAAACTAGCCATTTTCCATTTTTATCTTTGCTAATAAAATCAATAGCTTTAATAAAATCACCACAACACCAATGCCAACCTTGTTTTCGTAAGACAGAGTCTAAATATCTTTCCAGAAGTGCGCCAACACAATTTTCCGCACACATAGAGTGCTGGTGTTCTACTTTAATTTTTTCACATTGTTCGGCAGAATAACCATAAGCTTGCTGCATTACAATGCTTATCATTTCATCAGGTATTGTTCCAGGTTCAGCAGGAAAGTCTGACTTTCTAAATCCATTTAAAAACTTTTCAGCCAGAACCTTTAAATCATTTTGATCGGTAACACTTGGTTTATTTCTTGACCTCCAAGATAATCTATCTGGGTTATCGTATAAAAACCTGCAAATCTCAATAAATGCTACATCTAGTCCTTGTTCTTTTGGATTATCAGTTAGAAATTCGGCAACGGTCTTTTTGACCAATTCTTCGTCAAAACTCAATGATTACTCCTTCGTTAAATTGATCGTCTGCAACAATGTAAGTTTGAATTAAAGTCAGTTTAAAGCACTCTTAAGATACTGGGAATGCTATCAATTGCTTCTAAACTACTTATTTCTGCTAAAGCATGACGGAAATTACCTTCTTTAACATCATGAGTAACCACTACAATTTCTGCTAATTTGTTTTGAAAACCAATTTGAACGACTGACTCTAAACTAACATTATGATTACCAAAGGCTGTTCCCAAATGACCAATTACCCCTGGAAGATCTTGAGATAAAAAACGAGCATAAAAACGACTTTCAATCTCTTCTATTGTGGTTAAACTACAAAAATGTTGATGAGAACAACCTAACAGTGGATCGAGACTTTTGTTTTTACCGCTACTTTTAAGCAGACCAACAATATTAACAATATCTGACACAACCGCACTAGCTGTAGCACCAGCACCAGCACCGGGACCAAAAAACATCACCTGTCCCAAAGGTTCACCTTCTACCAAGATGGCATTATAGACATCATTAATATTGGCAAGAGGATGAGTTTTTGGTACAAGGGTAGGATGAACTCTGACTTCTAAAGAATCGTGTTGAGCGTGGATTTTTGCGATCGCTAGTAATTTAATCACAAATCCTAATTTATCTGCATAACTGATATCTGTAGCACTAACGTTGCGAATTCCTTCACAAGAAATGTCTTCTCGTTTGACTCGGTCTCCAAAGGCTATTGTTGCTAAGATGCCAATTTTATCGGCTGCGTCTAAACCATCAACATCAGCAGTAGGATCGGCTTCCGCATAACCAAGTTGTTGTGCTTCGGCAAGTACTTCGGCAAAATCTGCTCCTGCGGTGGTCATTTTGGTCAAAATGTAATTAGTTGTACCATTAACTATCCCAATTACACTCTTAATTCGATTAACACCTAAAGACTGTTTGAGGGGTTTAATAATCGGAATTCCACCACCGACAGCAGCTTCTAATAAAACATATACTCCTGCTTGATTAGCTGCGGTATAAATTTCATCGCCATAACGAGCAATCACAGCTTTATTAGCTGTAACGACGTGTTTACCTTCAGCAATAGCTTTGAGTATTAGTGTCCGCGCTGGTTCTAATCCCCCGATTAATTCTACGACTATATCAATTTCGGGGTCAGTAACAATTTTTTCTAAATCTGTGGTGAAAATTTCCGTAGGTAATTGTACATTTCTCGGTTTATCTAGCGATCGCACGCCGACTTGTTTAATTTCGATTTCTTGTAGGAGAGAATTCCGTCCTTGAGTATCAAGCAGAATCTCTGCGGTACCTGTTCCTACTGTGCCTAATCCTAGTAAACCAATCTTAAAAGTCACGATTCTTGTTTAGACTTTAACTGTACTTTATCTAGATTAGCTGCAAAGGGTCAGATATAGAAGTAAAAAGTAACAAGTAAAAAGTAGAAAGTACAATAATTAACCACTGGTAACTGATAACTGTTCATTGTTGATGGTTGATTGATAACTGGTAACTGGTAACTGAATAACTGATTTAATTGGTTTGTGTGATTTTAACTCGGTAATTATTAACTGAGTTTTCTTGATAAGAACCGATCCAAATTTTATAATTTCCTGGTTGCCATTGACCTTCTATAGAAGGGTTAGTACTATCTGAATCATCATTACACCAAATTCCACCAGGCCCTTTAACCAGAATAGTTGTATCTACAGGACTTTCTACTTCTATCTTGAGATAATCAAAAAAAGAATTGAGCGTCAAAGTATAGTTGGGTTCATGGTTAACAAAACCGTCACAGTAACCTGTAGCAGTTTCTTCGATTCTAACTACATCTCTGGCTGAAATTGAACCATTACTAACGCCTTCAAAGGTTAAAGGATTAGGGACAAATTGATTATTTATAGTAATATTTTTGACCGAAGTTTGAGCATATATTGGGTTTATACTGATAAAATTAACAATTAAACCAATCCCTACAGACAAAGAAATTTTGCTAACTTCTGTTAACTGTTTAATCATCCCGTCCTAGTGTTTTGAGTGCTTTAAAAGATTATCTTTTGAGCAGTTAGACTATTGTTTCGACGTTATCATGATTACAGTTGTTCCTCGCTAAAACTAAGTTTCTTTTTATACTCGATAGTTACTGAGCTATTAAAACTGGGGAATGGGAATTAGATAATTAATTGATTGTCCTTTCCCGATTCCCTTTCAATTCAGGTTTATACCTTACGACCAAAATCATTATACAACGCCTGAAACCCTCGCTATATAAAGATTGTTTATCAAAATTGTACACTTGTGTCCGATAAACCCAGTCCCGATTTTCATCCCGACGCTGATGCTTCGCATACAGCGCGGGACTTCCCGTCGGTATAGTTAAATTTTGCTCAATGTCTGTTGTAGACGAATTCGATCTAGACCTTTCTGATTTAATAATAACCAGGATTGAATCAGATCGGGCCCGTGCAATTCTCCTGTTAAACCAGCCCGAAGCGATCGCATGACTAAACCTTTTTTAACTTTATGAGTTTTAGTTAGTTGATTAACGATGTTTTTGGCTTCTGCTTCTGATAAAGCATTAGTAAAATTAATCGTTTCTAACAGTTCTTGCAGTAGCGGTTTAACTTCATCTTGTTTAAGAAAATCAAGAGCTTCTTGGCTATATTCAACAGATTCGCCAAATAATAACTTACTTTCTTTAACTGCATCAGTTAGACGAGTAAGACTCGGAGCAATCATTGCGGTTAAACTTTCTAACCAAGGATGATCTGTATCAAGATTAATTTCGTATCCACCTTCTTGCCAATAGGGAACTAATAACTCTACTAACTTATCTGGGGGCATTTGATGAAGATATTGGCTGTTAATCCAATCTAATTTTGCCCAATCAAATTTTGCACCTGCTTTATTAACTCGATCTAAACTGAATTGTTCGGCTGCTTGGGACAATGTAAAAATCTCTTCGGTAGAATCTGGAGGAGTCCAACCTAACAAAGACATATAATTTGCCATAGCTTCGGGTAAAAAGCCCATTTTCCGAAAATCATCGATGGAAGTTACTCCATCTCTTTTAGAAAGTTTGCGTCCATCTTGATTCAAAATCAAGGGTGTATGAGCAAATTCTGGTACTTTTACGCCCATTGCTTCATAAAGCAAAATTTGTTTAGCTGTATTGGCAATATGATCTTCACCACGAATAACATGGGTAATTTCCATATCGATATCATCGACCACTACCGCTAAGTTATACAAAGGTTGTCCAAAAGCTTGATCACCTTCGGCTGCACGAGCTACAACCATATCACCACCGAGATCGCTACCTTTCCACCTAACTTCATCCCTGATTAAATCGTGCCAAACAATTTCGCGATGATCATCAATTTTAAATCTGATGACAGGTTTACGTCCTTCGGCTTCATAAGCTGCGATTTGCTCTGAGGTAAGATTACGGTGACGATTATCATAACGCGGTGCAAGTCCCTTAGTTTTTTGTTCTTCCCGCATTTGTTCTAATTCTTCGGGAGTACAATAGCAGCGATAGGCTAAATCTTTGTCTAACAAAGTCTGGATAGCTTGTTGATAACGATCTAAGCGTTGGGTTTGAAAAAAAGGACCTTCATCCCAGTTTAAACCAAGCCATTTTAGTCCTGATTGAATATTCTCAGTATACTCCTGACGCGATCGCGCTTCATCTGTATCTTCAATTCGTAAAATAAACTTACCTTTTTGATTGTGAGCAAATAACCAGTTAAACACAGCAGTCCTTGCTGTCCCGATATGTAAATTTCCTGTTGGGGAAGGAGCGATCCTAACTCTAACCGTCACAAAACACCTCTGATTAAAAATTAATGGTTTATTGATGTGCAGTTCCCTATTTTAACGAGGGAACGCCCATAACATTTCTCTAACCATTTCTTTGCTCAAAGTTTTGGTGTACTGCAATACTAGGAATGAAAATAAAGAAAATACTTGACAAATTTGGTGAATAAACTGCTAATATATTTAAGGCATTCTGAATTGGGGTGTAGCCAAGCGGTAAGGCAGCGGGTTTTGGTCCCGCCATTCCTAGGTTCGAATCCTAGCACCCCAGTAAGTTTTTTTTGTGTATAGCTAAGATTTTCACCCAGAAATGTCAAAACCAAAGCATCATTTCGCTCAGTAACCCTCACCCTACCCCCACACAGAAACAGTCTTCATCAACTCTTTAATTGACATTCGGCAGAAATAAAAAAATGGCTGAATAATTAATTTGAGAAAGAAGTTGATGATATGCTGAGAAGCATGAAACCATCAACATCACAAATCTAAGTATAAAACCTAGATCATTATCGATAAGACTTATCAACCGTAATTATTCGCTTAATAAGCCTAACTCTACCCTTAACCAAAAACAAAAAAAGAAAGTTTTTTTTTCGCTCACTTGTTCTTAACGAGATTACAAAGATTCAAGTTCTACTGCACCCGTAAAATAATTTTTAGATTAACCCCCATAGCATATTATAAAAAAATTAAATATTACAAATTATGTGACGATTTGTTGGTAAAACAATTAAAAGTCAAAAAAATTTAGATTAAATTCGCTTTGATAGACCATCTTTTGCTAAAATAGCTTGGGTCAATCAGATAAATTGAGATTCTTTGAGTCAATCACTAGATATTACTACAATCGACACATTAACCCAAGAACTAGCAGCAATTCAGCAAACTGGTTCTCGTAGAATTGCTTTATTGGGTTCTCGCCATGTTCCGATCATGCATCAGCAATTAATTGAAATGATGAGCTATGCTTTGGCGTTAGCCGGTAATCGCATAGTTACTTCTGGTGCTACAGGAACAAATTCAGCAGCAATTAAAGGAGTTATGCGTGCTGATCCTAATCTGTTGACAGTGATTTTACCCCAAAGTTTGGAACGACAACCAAGGGAATCTCAAGAACAACTTAAACAGGTGATTCATTTGGTAGAAAATTCCGAAAATAATCATTTATCATTGGGTGAAGCTAGTGCCTTGTGTAATCGGGAAATTATCAATCGCTGTCAGCAATTAATTTGTTTTGCTTTTCATGACAGTCACACTTTGCTACAAAGTTGTGAAGAAGCCGAAGAACAACGTAAGTTAGTTACTTTATTTTATTTCGATTAAATTGTAGTTAACAAGATTATTCCCCGCGAATTTTTTTGATAATTTGGCGGGTTTTTTTATGAGTAAAAATTTAATAAAAAATCTTCGAGTCAACTTTATTGATAACTATTCAAGCGGACTTGATAAGTATTAGTTTTTGATTAATCATAAAAATATCAATAAAAAAATCCCTCTAACATTTTGAATCATGTCTGAATCTATTAGCTCTCAATTGACTCTTGATCAAGCTGTAAAACTTCTGAAAAGATACAGTTGCCTTCCTTCTCAAACCGTTGAATCTCAAGAACAAAACCAACAACTGCGCCAAGCTTTATTACTTGTTACCAGTGAATCGGAATGGGAAAACTTAGGAATTTGTGCTGAAAATACCAGTAATGCGATCGCAACTTTAAGAAGTTATTTGCAAGCTTTAGGTTACAATGCTAATCTCAATTTTGCAGAAATTCCTAGTTTAAATGAATCGGTTTATCTTAAATTTAATACTCAAAAAATGTCTTATTATGTAGATCGTTACACAGGTGAGTATCGTGGTGTTTTGATTTCTTGCCAAGGTGAACAGGAAAATATTATTGGTACTTACGGTTATTTTCCTCTAGATTTATTTGGATAAAAAAAATGATTTATCAAGAACAAATTACTATTAAAACTAAACCTAATGGTGATATGCACGATATTACCAAAGAAGTCAATCAGGTTGTTAAGCGATCGCAAATTACTACAGGTATAACTCATATTTTTAATATTGGTAGTACTGCTGCGATTGGAACAATTGAATTTGAACCAGGACTGCAACAAGATTTACCAGCAATTTTAAATAAATTAATGCCTCCTAGTCGCGAATATGGACACGAACAAACCTGGCATGATGGCAATGGACATTCTCATTTACAAGCAACCATATTAGGACCTGAAATTACGATTCCTGTTGGGAATGGCAAATTAATTTTAGGTACTTGGCAGCAAATCTTTCATCTCGAATGTGATGTAAAACCAAGACAAAGACAAATTGTCATAACTATTTATGGAGAATAAATTTATATTTAACTAGTCTAAAATGAACTTGTAGCTTACATATTTTGCATCAAATTAATCCTAAAAATTCATGAAGTTATTACGAGTCGATAATTATTAATTCTTTTGTGACGTTTAACTCTTAGGGTCAATGTTTTAAGTATAAGTTAAATTATCTTTTAGCTTGTATTAATCAATGTCTCTGAAGAAATATCTCTTTGTTGCAACTATTAGTTGTTTTTTCTTGTTTGCTTTACCTACAAACTCTGCTCTAGCGCAAGCAACTGCTAATAGTAATCCAATTGACTTGGGTGATACAACCTGGATGTTAATCTCTACAGCTTTAGTTCTTTTGATGACTCCAGGCTTGGCATTTTTTTATGGGGGATTAGTGCGTTCTCGTAACGTCCTTAATACCATGATGATGAGTTTAGTGGCCATGGGACTGATTGGAGTAACTTGGTGTTTATGGGGTTATAGTCTGGCGTTTGATGTTAATGGTATTGATGCTAATCATCCTTTTGGGCAAGGAATTGAGGCTTTTATTGGTGGATTAGATTGGGTTTTTCTAAATGGTGTAACAGCAGCTGAACCCGATCCCATTGGTTATGCGCCTACTGTTCCTCATCAATTGTTTATGGCATATCAGATGACTTTTGCCATTATTACTCCTGCTTTGATCTCTGGTGCTATTGTTGAGCGAATTAATTTTAAAGCCTATTTTTGGTTTTTATTATTGTGGTCTACTTTTATTTATTCTCCTCTGGCTCACTGGGTATGGGGAAGAGGTTGGATTGGTGCATCGGGAGCTTTGGATTTTGCGGGAGGAACAGTAGTACACATTAGTTCTGGTGTGTCTGCGGTAGTTGCTGCTTGGGTAATTGGTTCGCGTCGAGGTTTTATGACACAGCCTTACGCACCGCATAATGTTCCTTTTGTGTTATTAGGTATTGGTTTACTTTGGTTTGGTTGGTTTGGTTTTAATGGTGGAAGTGCTTTAGCTTCAGGCTCTTTAGCAACAACTGCTTTTGTTAATACGCTGATTGCTTCGGCTGCTGGTGGATTAACTTGGCTAATTGTGGAATGGGTTTATCGAGGAAAACCGACTGCGATAGGAATTGCTAGTGGATTTTTAGCTGGTTTGGTAGGAATTACTCCTGGTGCTGGTTTTGTGCTTCCTATTGGTGCAATTTTAATGGGTTCGATTACGGCGGTTGGTTGTTTTTTTGCGGTTAGTTTAAGAGCTAAATTAAAGTTTGATGATTCCCTTGATACTTTTCCGATTCATGGTGTGGGTGGCACGATAGGAGCATTATTAACTGGTGTGTTTGCTACTAATGGTTTGCTATTTGGCAATCCAGGATTGTTGTGGACTCAATTTGTTGGCGTTGCTGCTACTTATATTTTTGCTGCGGTTGGTACATTGATTATTTTGAAGTTTTTGAGTTTATTTATGAAGTTGAGGGTGGATCAAGAAACCGAACAACAAGGTTTAGATGTGCCTCAACATGGTGAAGAAGCTTATGGACAAGATTTTGAATTTACTTCTTTATCTATGAATGAATTTTCCAATGAACCTCAATAATACTAAATCCTGTTTAGAGACAATACCTAAAAGCAAGATCAAGGCAGAAGTATTTGAGCCTAATTAAAACCTTTGCTCAAAAGTATGTTTTGATAATCGAATTTCGTATAAAATCTCTTTAAACTTCAAAAAAGCGATCGCTTTTGTACGAGCGAACCTCTCGCTTTAACCAACATTTCATTAGATTACTTTAGATACAATTTGTTCTTCTAGAGGTGCATCAGGATTTGCGATCGCAATTCTTTTTTCTCGATTCAATTCTGTGATTAATTGTTCAATTTGTTGTTCGGCTAGCTCAAGTTTTTGTTGTTGAACTTGTAAGATTAATTGTTGTTTACCGATGATTTGATTGACTTGGACTAGATTAAAAATTAAGTCTTTAATTGCTAGAATGTCAAGTTTGTCTGTTGCTTTTTTCAAAGGACTAATTACTATACCTAATTCCTGTAATAATCTACATTGTTTTAAAACTTGATTATCCCGAACTAAAATTTGTAATTGGGGTAAAGTAATAATTTTTGAACCTAAAACTAAATCTCCTGCGATCGCTTCATTGGCTAAACGATAATAGGTTTTTAAATAATAGATTGAATCTAGTTCTGCGGTCAAATGACGATGAGAGGAATTGTGGAAGATATTGCTAAATATTTGATAACATTTATTTTTTGGCGTACCTAAATTTTCTCCTCTTATTAAAATTAAATTATATTGAGGATGAAGTTTAATTGCTTGTTGACAAGCTTTCATGGCAAAAACAAAACTTTTTAAGCTTGGTTCTTCATTCCATAAAATTGCCAATTTCTGTTTTTTTCTGGGTAATTGATAACAAAAAGAATAACTAGTATATTTACCAGATATAAATTTGGTATCAATAATTGGTATTGTTAAAGCCTCCATAACTCGAACAAGCATTTTTAGCAATTCTTGGGAAGAAAACTGACGAATTCGAGTGATACTTGCTTGAGTTTTTTGATATTCTTGTTGCCAGAGTAATTGAAAAGCTGCTGTTAAATTTTCTTCTACTTCTGCTTGTCCAGTTTTATAAGTTAACCATAGTTTATTAGCTAAAGCGAGGGAATCTCTTAAATTAGCTTTGTTACCAGGATAAGCATTTGTTAATTGTTGTTGCTCAAAAGGTTCTATTGGTGAAGTCGGTTGAGGTTTTGCTTGAGCATGAAGAGGAGCAAGACGACTATGCCACAGTGCTTCTACTTGATTTAAATTAATTTGTTTGAGAGTAATTGTTTGTTCAATTCGAGCTAAATCTGATTGAGGTAAATTAGCTTTTCATGTCACAAACTGATTGCGAGTAATACTAATAATAATCAAAAAGTTTTTTAAATTATCATTGTGAATAGTGGTATTAATATTAAATACTGAACTAATATCAAAACTGCCTTCAGTATTACGATAAGTTTCTACCTGGTCAAAACAAATAACTATTGGTTGATTAACTTCAGCAATTCTGCCTAAATTACCAATAATTCCCCTAGCTGCTTCTTCCGTATCAATAATACTACTAACACCTAATTTTTTTAGGTCTTCTTCAGCTAAATTTTCTCCTCGTAACCAGTCACAAGCAAGGAAATATAAGTTTGGTTGAGTAAGTTGATATAAAATTGTAAAAAAATCTTTTGCCTGATAAATTCCCGTCGGATAAGCACTGCGAAAATTGAGAATAAATAAACCTTTTTCGCCCAATATTTGTTTCATTAAACTGCGGTTTTGTAACTCAATTAAATTTTTTAACCAACGAATTAATTGAGCTTCTTCTTCTCCTTCTGGAGTATGCATTAAACTATCTACAGTGTATCGAAGTGTATGTCGCCAAATACAATCACTACTAGGACAAGGATCGATATAGGCAAACAACGCTTGTGAATTAAATTTTCGTTTTAAACGTCCTAATAAATAACTTTTACCACAACCAGAATCACCCGTTAATAAAATAGTACGAGTAGCATGATCCTTGATAACCAGATTAAAAATATTTTTAATTTGTATAATTTCTTCTTGATGAATTGATTCAATATTAGTAATTAAAATTTGTAGATTGTTTGTCCAAAAGTTGCCAGTTTTAAAAGTAACTGGCTCGAAAGGATTTGCTTCTTTTTGAATAATTTCTGTTAAAGTTGCCACACCACTACCTCTACACTTGGATTTATTCCCACTGCTATCTCAATTGAGATTAAGCTTGTATTATTCTCTACTGAATTGTAAACTACCTTCAAAAATAATTTGAAATTATACCGTTTCTTATAGTTGTTATCTACAATCAATATCTTGGTCTTTGTTAATGCTTGACGGTTGATATATCAATCGGAAATGATTTATAAAAAATTATATTGCCTATTGCCTCCTGCCTATCCCAAGTGATTAAGTTACAACTAAAATACGACTGCTATAATTAATTGAGATATAGCTCATGAGTCGAATAATTTTTATATATTGTTTTTTTTGAATGTAAAGGTAATTATAAATTTCTCAATTGACAATTAAAAAAAATAATCTACCACCAATAGTTTGGGGAATCCCAGCATTAATTTGTGATTGACTATAATTTTCTGCTACTAATAAAGAACTCAATTCAAGTTTGTCTTGTTTTTGTAATCGATAAAGTGATGCATCTAATTCTTCTCTAGACAAAGGTGGTTGTAACTTTTCTCTAAGATAAAAAATAGGTAAATAATTATCTGTGCCTAATTCTCGATCTAAATCAATAATTGTTTTTAGAATATCTTCATCAGTTGGAATTGTTTGTTTAATTGTAGGTAAAAGTTCAAGCTTTTCAGAAGTACAATTTAACTCTGAGGTTGACAAAAAAAATTTTCGTAAAAAATATAGATAATTATTTAATAAATCTAAACTTAAAACAGAATGATGACCTTTACAATTATATTCTTTGATTAAATATTCTTTACCTTGTTCAGTTAAATAAACCTGTTTAATTTTCGTAGTTGCTGCAACAATCAAACCTCGTTTAATTAAACTATTAACTAATTGTTGCCGATAACTAACAGGAGTTATCTTAATTATTTGAGGAGTAATAGGTTTTTGAGCGCAAGCAGTAAGAATGGTTGACTCATCATGATTCAGGGGTAAACCAGTTGAGTTTAGTTTTAATAACGCTTTTCCTGAAGGACTTAATTTAATTTTAATTAATTCTTCTTGACATTCTATCAAATTGCGATCGCGTAATTTACGGCAAATACTTTCTACCTCGGTAATTTTAGTTTTACTACTAGGCTCGAGTTCTGTAATTGTTCCATGATAATCAGGTTTTCCTAATAATTTAAGTAATAATTTTAGTTCTTTAACTTCCATGTTTGCTCAAGCATGAAACACTGAAAAGCTTCTTGATCAGAAAACTTAACACAAAACTGTCAATTAATACTTTTAGTATTGTGTAGCTCAAAAATTTATTATTGAGATTAAAAAAACTTTATTTTTGAGGGAAATAATACTTCTGTTCCTGGAATATGTCCAAATATTTTTAAAGAATATTCTATTAGTTCTTCATGATTAAATAATTGACGATATTGGTCATGATCAAGCAACTGTTTCCAGCGATTGTTTACATCCATTTGATTAGCTTTACCATCTAAGTTACGACCATCAAAAGAACTACCTCCACCACAACCAGAAACATTATCAATTCCAGCATCAGTAAAATTTATATCTAGTTGCTTGGCTATTTCTTGCCGATAATCTTTATTTTGTACCCATAAATTATAATTAATGCAAACTTTATTATGTTGTAAATAATTAGTTTCATTTAAAAATTCTCTGGCATAATCTAGCCATAACTCTATTGATGTTTTAGTTTTAGATTTAGTAGCTAAAAAATTATTTTTGATTCGACTAGCAAATAAATTAAAAGGATCTCTAATGATTAATACATCGTATCTTTTGTTTGTTTTGCCTAGATATAAATCATGTTTAGATTCAAATAACTGACTAAATATTTTTTCTAATTCATAGTCTTCATAACTATAAAGCAAACAATCTTTAGGAGTAAGCTCGCCTTTAACCTGTTGTTTAAAATTATTAATTGACCATTGATGTTGAGGAAAATAGTAACTTAAATTTTGATATTTATATCGATAAGGATTTTCATTGACTTTAACATTGTTAAGATGCCAAACACTTCCTTCTTGTTGGGCTTGCATCCAGGAAAGAATAGCATGATTACCAGTTCTTCTCATGCCAGCTATTCTAATTTCTTTTTGATTAACAGTTTTTAACCAATAATCTTTTTTAAAAATATTCCTGAATAAATCTTCTGCTTCATTATTAACTTTCTGTGAGAAAGTATGCCAAGCAAAACCTGGTTGATTAATTACCTTAGAAATTAAATTAATATAATTCATAACTAACGAATCTAATAATTATTAAAAAAAGTAAATTACCCTTATATACAGTTATCAATTAACTATCAACTAAAAACAGTAGGTAATCGAAGTAACACTATCACAACAATAAACAATAACTATATTACTTTAAAACAAAAATTATCCAGCAACTTGTCTTACTTTTTCTGAATAATCTTTTGCACGAAAATATCGAAAGAATTGTAAAGCAAACTGTCGCCAACTTAAAGGTAAATAAGACATAAATAAACCAATTTTAGTGCGCAAAGAACTTCCTAAAATCTGTTGAGATTGTTGTAGTAATTCTCTCCCTTTAATAACTTCTCCCTTTTCAATTAATCTTAATCCTAAGCCTTGCTGAATACCAGCCAACTTTTGTAATCTGATTTGGGCTAACTCTGGATCGTTAAAATGATAACTTTCAATGCAAAAAGCTTTAGCAGAAAGAAAATGAATATCCTGTTTTAAACTGGTTTGTGCGCCATGAAAACGATATTCCATTAATAACTCTGGTAAAAAATAACCTTGTTTTCCTGCGATCGCTAGTCTAACTAAAAGATCGAAATCTTCGCAACCATCAGCTTGTGGACGCATATAATCTACTTCTTGCAAACAAGCACGACGAAATAAAGTAGAACCAACTTGTAAACTTTGATGCAAAAAAGTCTCTCTCAATAAATCAGGGATTAATCCTTCTTTAAGACGAGATTTGCCCCATTTTTCCGAATTAGCTTGAGTAGCAACTTCATCTCTTTCACCTTGAGCATTAATAATCCAGTGATCGCTACAAACAAAATCAACTTCAGGATAAACATCCAAGATCGCTACAGTTTTAGCCAAAAACTCAGGTGCGATCGCGTCATCGTCATCAAACTTAATAAAATAATCTCCTACTGCTGCATCAAAACCAGAACGCATATTATGACTACGCCCGATATTTTGTGGATGTCGAATATAGCGTAGACGTACATCTTGCCACTGACTTACTATTTGAGGAGTATTATCAGTCGAACCATCATCGCAAATAATTACTTCAAAATCGCTATAAGTTTGTTGTAAAACGCTGTTAAGGGCATATTGAAGATAATTAGCACGATTATAAGTAGGAATTACAATAGTAACTTTGGGCATTGGTTCAACTAAGTCAAGCGAAGAATTAGTACTGTTATAACTTTTTAGTTTCCTCTCGTCTTCTTGAGAATTTGTTTATTTACACACAACTTAGTATTAGAATCAGCAGCAGTTAAAAAGCTTGAATCATCTGTAACTTCTACTAAGTCAAAAATCAAAACTTATAAAGCATACGTTTTAAAAACAAATAAACTGTTAGCTTTTAGCCCAAAGCTTTCTAATTGTGTTCTATTCAATTGAAAAACGCAGTAAATTTTTTTTGTAACAGGTCTAATCAATAGGGCGCAATGCGCCCTGAAAAAATTAATCTATGTTGATTGCCGTTGGTGCAGAACCATTATTTTTGTTAGGACTACCAGAAGCTTTGCGGTAATCTGCATACAAGCGATCGCGCCAAGTAAAGAAGGGTTCGTAAGCGATATTATCTGCTAACCCTGGAATACCTTTACCTTTGAGTTGTTCGGGAAGATCGAGATAAGAACCTTCAGGGAATTTGAGGATCATAGTTAATCCTGCTACTGCCAAATCTGCCAAAGTAGGAGTATCACCGACTAAATAGGGGCGATTTTCTAAAATTAAACAAAGGGCTTCTAAATCTTGTTGTAGTCCTTTTTTGGCTTCTTTAACCGCATCACCACCTAAACCGACTCCAGTACCTAAAACATCTAATAAATCTCCAGGAATAGCACTTACTAAAGTTTTGAGGAAATCAGGAGTTTGTTTGGGTAAAACTGCGGTACGAAAGTTTTGATTTTGATTTAAAGCACCAATTAAAGCTTTTCTGCCTTTGATGCCAATCGATTCATCTGCCCATTCTTCAATTAATAAACACTGCCCTCTCGCTACAGGATCGTCAGGAATAATTGGTCGCTCTGGATATTTCTGATCTAGATAAAAAGCGATCGCTGTTGAGTCAGCCACATAGGTATCACCATCTTTTAAAACTGGTACTTGTCTTTTCCCAGTCTTTTGCATTAGTTCTATTTGTCCAACGCCAGGAGTAACTTCAATTTTGCGATATTCTAAACCCTTGTAATCTAAAATCAGACGTACTTTTTCTGAATATTGAGATAATTCAAATTGGTATAGCTCCAGCATCGCTCTCACTTTTTATAAAAGTTAACAATAGTTAATTTAGCTTGTTTGACACGATTGCTACATCAATCTCAAGTTGAGATCAATAGTTTTGTTTCTGAGTGGTTAACAAAAGGCAGGAGTTAGAAAGCAGTAGGCAGAAGTTTTTAAGGACACCTCGTGCATACAGCCCCTCCAGTAGGCAGAAGCTTTAAAAAAATATATAGCTTACTGAACTGTTTTACCCAAAACACGGATAAATTCTAGAGGCAAACCATCACAATCAGCAATAAAAGCTACTTCATAAACGCGATCGCCAATCATTTGTTGAGTAGGTTCTAATAAAACTTGTAATGGTTGAATTGATTCTTCTGCTTGAGCCAAATTAAGTTTAAGCTGCTGTAACCAGGAAGGTAAATCTTGGGTAACCTCGCTCAAGTCAAAAGAAAGATGATAGTAACCCACATAATGCTCATCCCCAAAAGCATCAGGGGCTGGTTTAGGTTCAGGAATTTGGATCAGTTCAATTCTGCCACCTAATCCTTCCATCCAACAAGCCAGGGTGTAACCTGTCGTAAAACGCTCGTTGACAGTAAAACCCAATTGTTCGTAAAATGCGATCGCACGATGGATATTTGCCGTGCGGATAGAAACATGATGCATCATTCAAATAAACGAAAATAGGGATAATTACGAGGTACTCCTGGTTCTTTTTCCAAAGAGAAGTTGATCACTTCCCAACAAGGATCTGCTGGAGTTTCAGAACTAAACACCACAGGTAAACCGTATAACTTAGGAATTTTACTGTCACCGTTTTCTCGCC
Source organism: Stanieria cyanosphaera PCC 7437 (assembly GCF_000317575.1). Taxonomy (NCBI): domain Bacteria; kingdom Bacillati; phylum Cyanobacteriota; class Cyanophyceae; order Pleurocapsales; family Dermocarpellaceae; genus Stanieria; species Stanieria cyanosphaera. The sequence goes on from NC_019748.1 coordinate 946,908, forward strand.
AAGGATGACTTCTTTCCAAATAAGCATTAACTAAGTCTTTATAACGACTAGCAATAATCACTTTGGTAGCTCGATAGCCTTCGGTATAAAGTCGATCCAAAGCTTCATGAATTTCAAAGCGAATTCCATCAGGGTGGGTATGCTGTCGATACCATTGATTTTCCCATCTGCGCCATCGCCTTCCAGAAGGAAGATGAATTAGTTCTTCTGTATCAGGATTAGCCTCAAAAGCACCATGACGAGGACACAAATAAGTATCTGTCAGTGTCAAAGCGGAAATGACTTGACGACAGTGAGGACATTTAATTTCTGGACCAAATATAGGGTATTGTAAACCTGAGTTCATTATTATAGGGTTTTTTATTTACCTTATAACACGCGCCTGTAATCCTAGCTTGTTTATCATAATGAATCAATCTTCCTTTTCAGTCGATCATCCATTTTGGTTACCACCAGATGTTTCCCAAGCAGCTTTTATTGCTGCCAATGCAGTCGTTATGGGGCAAGTTACTCTGGCTGCTGGTGCTAGTGTTTGGTATGGCGCAGTAGTACGAGGAGATGTGGAACAAATCGTCATTGGTAAATGTACCAATATTCAGGATGGGGCAATTCTGCATGGCGATCCTGGTAAACCAACTATCCTAGAAGATTACGTTACCGTAGGACATCGAGCCGTAATTCATTCAGCTTATATTGAACATGGTTGTTTGATTGGCATTGGAGCAGTAGTGTTAGATGGAGTTAGAGTAGGTAGAGGTAGTATCATTGGTGCAGGCTGTATTGTCACTAAAGATGTAGCACCTCATTCTTTAATGGTAGGAGTTCCTGCCAAAAAAGTTAGAGAACTTAATGAAACCGAAGTCGCAGAATTAATCGAACACGCCCAAAAATACGAAAAATTGGCTTTAGTTCATGCTGGCAAAGGCACAGACTTAGGCTTTATCTCCAAGTCTCCTTGACAAATAGTAACAATTTGCTAGAAAAACTGCGAAAATTAAGATATATATATAAATTAATCAAAATATTTTAAAATAAATTAAGGGTTTTCAGAGGAGATTGAATTATGGATTGGCGTTTGATAATCGTTCTTGCTCCACTTATCGTTGCTGGTAGCTGGGCTCTTTACAATGTTGGTACGATCGCTTTAAGACAAGCACAACAATTTATCGGTAAAAATTCTTAAATAGTAATTGATTTTGATACAAAATTTCATAGATTGCCTCATAATCACATTTGGGGCAGTCTTTTTTTTGTAGAGGACGGGGCGTATAAACCCTCGAACCAAGTTCGAGGGACAGCCCCTCCAATTCATGAATTGCCCCTACGGTTAAATTCCATGACTTTTACCAATTACCCAATGACGACGGAAAAAACGAGCGAGGGAAGTTTCTTCTAAAGATAAATAAATTGGTCTACCATGAGGACAGGTACGAGGATTACGAGTGCTTTGCCATTGATCGATGAGATTTTGCATTTCTGGTAAACTTAAAGGTGTTCCGTTGCGAATGGCACTCCGACAAGCGGTAGCTACTTGGGCAGATTGTAAATCTCCTCCCAAACTAAGTTCGATTAAAGCTTCATGGCAGTCATCTCTTTGCGCTAGTAAAGCAGGAGCGTTTCTAGCTGCCCAGATTCCTTCTCCAAAGGGTTCTATTTCTATTTTTAATCTTTCCAATTGTTCTAGTTGAAAAAAATTTAAATTATTTAAAAGAATGGGTGTTTTTAACGGTATTAATTGCCAATGATCTTGGATTTGTTCGTATAAAACTCGTTCATGAGCAATATGTTGTTCTACTAACCAAAAACCACTCGAATGTTCTACAACTATATAAGTTTTATTAACCTGGGCAACTGCTTTAAGTTGAATGAGATTTAATTCATGTTTTGGTTTTGTTTCGTTTGGTTCACAATTATAAGAATTTTTTTCCTCGGCAACTTTTAATAATTTATTAACTCGTTGATTGACAACAGCTAAAGGAAGATTAATTGGTGTGATAGTTAAAGCTTTTTCGATTGCTTGAGTAACTTGTTCTTGCCAATCAGGAAGATAATGAAGATAAATTTCTGTTTTGGCTGGATGACGATTCCAATCAACTAAATGAGAAGGAAGATGAAGATGAAGAAAACTGACAGGATAGCGATCGCGTGGTACGTTTTTCGCCATACTTGTAATGATAGTTTGTTCTAATTCTGGAAGTCGGACAATCCTACCATTAACTGCAATTTTAACCCAATCGGGTCGATGACGGTGACAGCGATCAGGTAAACCAATCACTAATTCTAGATTAGATTTGGCTTCTGATTCTTCGGGGACAGCAACGTCTAGCTTGAGAAATTGTAAATCAGTTAAGTTAACTCTTTTAAGAATTTGAGGTAAAATCTCTTTAGCTGTCATACCAGGACTAAGATTAAACCAAGGCTTTTGATTCTGCCACACTTGCCAAGTAATCCCAGGATGAGTTAAAGCTAATTGGTGAATAATATTTTGAACTAATTTAATCTGTTGATTAACCGAAGGTAAGGCGCGACGACGCACAGGTAAACTAGCAAATAAATTAGCCACGGTGATAATTGTACCAGAAGCGATCGCAACAATTTCTTCTGTGACGAGTTTTCCTTCTTGATAAGCTACTCGCCATCCTATTTCATCGATAGCAGCACGACTAAAAATTTCTAATTCTGCTACTTGAGCGATACTATGTAAAGCTTCGCCACGAAATCCTAAACTATTAATCTTCCATAAATCTTGGCGATCGCGAATTTTACTGGTACTATGAGCATTAGCACATAAACGTAGATCTTCTACACTCATGCCTTTGCCGTTATCTGTTACTTGTAATTGCCACAGATTAGGCATCAAAGAAACTGTAATTCTAGTTGCTTCTGCATCCAAAGAGTTTTCTACTAATTCTCGCACTACTGCTGCCAGAGAATCGATTACTTCCCCGGCTGCAATTAAATTAATTACATCTGGAGGTAAAGTCTGAATGATCGATGACATGAGAATTATTTGCTCTTATTTGTGCTTAAATACAATCAGCGAGAATAAGAGGATTTGAATTATAACGCAAATAGTTAGAACTTTGCTTAATGTTTTTCCCTTTTACCTTTCAATTTTTAACAGTATCATTAGAATGAGTTAAATAATCTTGAGAAATCTCCCACGCAGCATTAATTAGTTGCATAGCACGCTGCGAACCATCTAAATCGGGATGATGTTTTAAACTCAGTTTACGATAAGAAGAACGTCCAAAAGCAACAAAAGCCAGAGAACACCAAATTAAATCTAACTCATCAATAATAAAATTTTGATAGGTTTGATATTGGTCTAAATATCGAACTACCATTTGTTTATAAATTGATTCTGCATGAGGTAAAGCAGCTTTAATTTTTTCAATAGTTAAAAATGAATCTTCACTATTGTGCTGATCAGAAGCAAGATTAAAAATTAATTCTTCAGTTTGCTGTTGCTCTACGAATGTTTTTTGCTCGGAAAAATTATGATCCTTAAAAACTCCAGTTAAGGTGTCTTGAGCCAGAGGAATCGGCAAAGCAGAATATAATGTTTGTAATAATTCTTGATTATCCTGGCATTCAGCTTTTAAAACTTGAAATTGCTGAGAAAAAGCAGCTATTTTTGCTAATTTGGCTAATTTTACTTTGATTTCCTCTGCTTGACGATAAAGCTCAATTGCTTCTCGATCTAGTTCGCTTTGGCGTTGATATTGTTGCTGGATTGTTTGTTCCAACTCTTGAATAGTTTGATTGATAGTTGCTTGTTCTTGTTGGTTTTGTTCTTCTTTGACTTGTATTTGTTGCAGTTGAGATTGTAGTTTAGCAATCGCATCGACAAGATTCATTGGAATTAGCTAGTAATTATAGAAGATTAATATATCAGTTGTTTTTATTTTATTTTATTAATCTTTTTAGCAATTTTTTTGCTTAAATATTTTGCAATTTCATTAATTTAAAGTGAAGTTTAAGTAAATTATTAACTATAGCAATAGGAATGGAGAATAAGACATCTGTAAACCTGATCTTTACTTAGTAAGCTAGCTAATTTTACACAAGCTTTTTATACTTTACTTCGACAGTTAAATTAATTGTTTTTTTTATAGATAATTAAGGACTGTCAGAAAGAATAAGGAGAAATTTAAACCTTTGGCGATTTCAGAATTAGAACAAACTATCATTACAAGTATGGCGAAGAACTTACCACGCGATCGCTATAGCTGGATTAACCCCCAAAACTACGCTCGCGACAAAAAAAAACTTCTTCATGATCGAGAGAATCCCCCACTAAAGTTGGCGGGAGTCGTCAAAATCCTAAATCTGCTTTAGCGGTTTCGGCTGCTGCAAAGACTTCTTCATTAGGAAGTTGTCCCCAATCAGGATCGCCTATTTCGGCATAAAATTGACTATCATAAGCACGGGTACGGACTACCACAGGCATCGGAACAGCATGACCCAAAACTAACGCTTGTTGTTTAGAATCTAATTTAGCTAAAACTGATCGCAATCCTTGTGCGCCTGAGACTCCTGTAAAGATCGCATCAATGTCTTTTTCATCGTTGAGTAAACAGGTAATCCTAGTTCCAACTTGAGACATGACTTCGTTATCAATTCCTGAAGGACGTTGATCGACAATTAATAACGTAACAAAATATTTACGCATTTCTCTAGCGATCGTACCAAAGATGGTTTGATGAACGATCGCAGAATCAAGAAAACGATGAGCTTCTTCAATGGTAATGACTAATTGACGAGGACGATCTAAGGGATTTTTAGATTGCAAAAATTTGTCTGCTTTTTTGACGTAACTGGCATGGATACGTCTGGTGATCATATTGGTTGCCAGCATATAAGAAAGCATATTTGATTGCGAACCAAATTCTACAACTACGTGTTTACCAGCATCGAGAGATTCTAAAATGCGATCAATATAATTAAAAGGACAGGTAGAACGAAGATATTTGAGAGTTTCAAAACGAAGTAACTTACGTTGCAATGCCATGATAGATCCTTGATGTCCTTGTTTTTCCTGACAGAACATCTTGATATCTTCATTAGTCATATTCATCAGTTGAATGATCCAAGACTTACCAAATTCATTAAACAAAATATTGGCATTGTCTAAACTAGCATCGGAAATACCTAATTCTCTGGCAACTAATTTAAGATCTTCAATTTCAATTTGATCGTAGCTCAGATATAATTCTTGAGATTCTCGAACCCCACGACGTTTAGTAGATTCGGCATCGAGGGTATAAATTTCAACTTGTCCGGGAAATAACTGACGCAAACCTTTAACCGTACTAACCTTTTTTCCTTCTTGCATCGCTTCCCAACCGTATTCGGAGTGCATATCAAACATTAAATTGACGGCTGCACCTTTACGAATAACTCCAGAAATCAACAAACGGGTTAAAAAGGATTTACCTGTCCCCGATTTGCCAAAAACTCCATTACTTCGTTCGACAAAACGATCTAAATCAATACAGATTGGTACATCCATATCCAAAGGTTGACCGATTGAGAAATTACGACGATGAGGATCATTTTCCCAACCAAAAACCGTATGAAAGTCTTGTTCACTAGCTTCGTAAACTTGACTAAAATGAGAAGGGATAGTTTTAACGGGAAGTAGTTCTAAATCAGTACTGGTTTGAGCTTCAAAGGAAGCTAGTTTACTTTTTTTAGATTTAGGCTCGATTGGTATTGTCGGTAAATCTTTTTGAGTCGCCGAAGGCGTTAACATCAACATCGGTGAAACTTGGACTGTGCCATAAGTACCGCTTCCTGCCAAAACATCTCGCAAAAAAGAATCTTCCATAGCAGGAGGATTAGCCAAAATTCTTTCACTAGCTGCACCCAAAGTAACATCTGTCAGCAAACAGAAAAAAAGCGATCGCGTTCCTCTGATCACTAAAAATTTTCCGACTCGCATATCTTCAACCGAGACATCGGGATGTAATCTTACTTCTAAACCCTTTGTTAACGAGCCTTGAATAACCGAACCGAGAGGCAAATCTAAATTCATGTTTGATCCTAATGCGGAATGGGACAATTATTGCTCCAGACTTAGTTTGGCTGTACTAAATAGTAACAATTAAATTAATGAAATAGATAAACAAGCTTTAAATCTAACAGCTAAATTTAGTCACGAAGTTATCATTAAAGTCCTCGCGATGCACCTAGGCAACATCTGTTCCTAGTTATAAGTTGTATTGGCGTAATTGATCGCGATCGCGACTTTGAGCTAACATGAAGTCTGCTAAATATTTGCTACGAATGGCTGATGCACAAATGCGGAGACAGATTGATGTGTAGCATTCTTTTTTCTATTTCATATAATTTAACTAACCAGCCTTTAGCTCTGAGTAATAGCAAAGGTTCAAAAACAATCAATTATCAACCAAAAACCAAAGCATTGAATCGTATTTTATCAATTTGAAAACTATATATAAAAACCAGCAAAAACACTGATTATTTTTCCTCTTAAACTAGTTACATTTTACACAGACAAATAGCCAGAAAAATAGCTAGTTTAGCAACCAAATAAGTGCGAATTAAGTAAAAAACTGATTGTTAAGTTTCATTAGTTATCGACAAAAAACATTTATTGTGAATTTTCTCAATTGAAATAAAAATACTCCGTTATTGTCTTTTTATCGTACTGCTTGATATGTTATACATCAAATTAAGCTCTTAAATTAAATCAATCTATTATCATAAACCAAAGCAAAAATTAAAGAAGTAATATAGTTAACCAAAGATAAGTGTCATCGCAATTAATTTGATTTAAACTGCATAATAGTAGTTCAGTTATTGAACCAAAGAATTTGGGTAAGCGTAGACACTATATTTGAACAGCAGTGTATGGCTGACAGACTTCAGCAGAGAAAGTTGATGACCAATGTTAATCAAGACTTAGCAATTGCTCAAACAGTAGCCTTAATTACCCGCTATGGGTTTGATTTGGGAACTTTTACTGTTGAAGAATTAATGGAAAAATGGCTCAAAAGTTTTCATTCTAATTGGATTCGTTTAGCTACTATTGAAGCTCTTTATTTAGGTAGATATAAAGCTGTTTCTATCGAACAAATTTTAGCAGTTTGGTTACGCTTGGGTAATCCCAATACCCATTTTACTCATGAATTTGAAAGATTAATTTCTCGAAAGTTACCTAGACATTTAGCAGATTTATCCGACGAATTTGTAGAAACTACACCCATTGATCAAAAAGCGCCAGTATCAAAAACACATCTTAATTTACTGTTAACTTCTCAAGAGCTTTTATCAAGCAACGAAAATAAAGTATTGCAGCAAAATTCATCTGAGTTACCCGAAGAAGAGATAACTAATATTGAAGCAAAAAACCAACAGTCTAACTATTTTTCTCCCTCACCCACCAATCAAGAGACGGGAGCAGAAGTGAATTTTCAAGATTTATACGCTTCACCCGATACAGAATCTGAAGAATTCGATGACTCGACGGGATCCCAATCAAACTTTTCTCCTGCCTCTGCCCTAGGACTACCTCATCAGCCTAATAACTCACGCAGTAAACCAGAACAAAAACTTATTCATAAATTTACACCATTACCTGATTTTTCTACTTTTTATCACAAACTTAAAACCTTAGCGCAACGAAAATTAGAAGAGGAATAAAATACATTACAATATGTAAAGCAAAATGATCGGGAAAAAAGCTGAATGCGTGTTGCAATTGTAGGTGCAGGATTAGCTGGCATGGCAACAGCTATCGATTTAGTAGATGCTGGTTGGGATGTAGAAATCTTTGAATCTCGTCCTTTTGTAGGCGGAAAAGTTGGTAGCTGGGTAGATGCAGAGGGTAACCATATCGAAATGGGTTTACACGTTTTTTTTGGTTGCTACTATAATTTGTTTGAATTAATGCGTAAAGTGGGTGCGATTGATAATTTACGCTTAAAAGAACATACCCATACTTTTATTAATGAGGGAGGCAAAAAAGGAGAATTAGATTTCCGTTTTCCTATTGGTGCGCCTTTTCATGGATTAAAAGCATTTTTTACTTCTTCTCAATTATCAGCAGTAGATAAATTAGCTAATTCTTTAGCATTGGGGACTAGTCCAATAGTTCGAGGATTGGTTGATTTTGAAGGTGCGATGAAAACTATTCGTAGTCTCGATTCGATTAGTTTTGCCGATTGGTTTCGTCAGCACGGAGGCAATAATGGTAGCCTCAAAAAAATGTGGAATCCTATTGCTTATGCGTTAGGTTTTATTGATACAGAAAATATTTCCGCTCGTTGTATGTTGACGATTTTCCAATTTTTTGCTGCAAAAACAGAAGCGTCAGTATTGCGGATGTTAGAAGGTTCTCCTCATGAATATCTCCATCAACCCATTATTGATTATTTAGAAGCCAGAGGAGCAAAAATTTATACTCGTCGCCGAGTTAGAGAAATTTTATTTGCTACAGAAGAAAATACTACCAGAGTTACAGGTTTAGTAGTTGCCCAGGGAGAAAACGAAGAAACTATTACAGCAGATGCTTATGTCTGTGCTTGTGATGTGCCTGGTATTCAAAAAGTTTTGCCTCAACAGTGGCGTAAATGGTCAGAATTTGACAATATCTATAAATTAGAAGCTGTTCCTGTCGCTACAGTACAACTACGCTTTGATGGTTGGGTAACCGAATTAAACGATCCTCAAAAACGCCAACAACTCAAACAAGCAGCAGGAATTGATAATTTACTTTATACCGCCGATGCCGATTTTTCTTGCTTTTCTGATTTAGCTTTAGCTAGTCCTGGAAGTTATTATCGCCAAGGACAAGGATCGTTATTACAATTAGTACTAACTCCGGGCGATCCTTTTATTAAAGCAAAAAATGAAGACATTGCTAATCATGTTCTGCAACAGGTTCATAAATTATTTCCTTCATCCAGGGAATTAAATATGACTTGGTATAGCGTCGTAAAATTAGCCCAATCTTTATATCGAGAAGCACCAGGAATGGATGTTTATCGTCCACCCCAACAAACTCCAGTTGCTAACTTTTTTCTAGCTGGTAGTTATACCCAACAAGACTATATTGATAGTATGGAAGGGGCTACTATTTCTGGTCGACAAGCAGCTAAAGTCGTTTTAGATAATATTAAGCAGTTAAAATCTACTCCTTCAGTATCAATAGTTAGTTAATTAAGAGAAAAAAAGCAGGGAAAAAAAAGAAAGCTAACCCTGCTTCCCTACCAAAGCTTTAAACAATTTTAGTTGAACTGATTCAAAGATATTTTGCTGGCTGCCAATAGTTTTTATCTGGCTGTTTTTCTACAAATAATACTAATAGTTTAAGTACTTGTATCTGTACTTAGAACCTTAGCATAGATTTTTTGAACTATGGTTTGCCCGTAGTAACTACACTACTTCCCCATCCAAATAATCAAATTTCGAGCGATCGCGTATTGAGAAGAATCTGATGGTTTAAAAATGCTTTTTCTAACTATAACTTTTGTACAGACGTAGCACCGCTTAGTCTCTACGATGTTTACCTTTTTCAACTAGCTACAATAAAGATAAACTAGTCTTAATCACTTATGGGAGTAGCAACTTTTTGTTTTCAAGGCGAATTAAATTATTTTTTGCCTTCCCATCAAAAAGAAGTTAACTTTGTTCATCAATTCAAAGAACGTCCTTCAATCAAAGATGCGATTGAATCTTTAGGTGTTCCTCATCCAGAAGTTAATTATATTGTCGTTAATCAACAAACAGTTGATTTTTCCTATATTTTACAAGATGGCGATCGCGTTATCATCTATCCTGCTGGGATTGTGCCTGATGTTGTACCAATAATATCTCTACAACCACCGCTACCAACCAAACCAAAATTTATTTTAGATGTACATTTGGGTAAACTAGCTTCTTCTTTAAGAATGCTTGGTTTTGATACTTTATATCGTAATGATTATGAAGATGCCGAAATAGCAGAAATTGGTGCCAAAGAAACGAGAATTATTTTAACACGCGATCGCGGAGTATTAATGCGCAGTGTAGTAACCTACGGATATTATGTGCGTTCCACTAAACCCAGTCAACAAATTGTCGAGATTTTACAACAGTTTAATTTATTGAATTTAGTCAAACCGTTTCAAAGATGTATTCGTTGCAATGGCATCCTCAAAGCAGTTGATAAAAAATTAATACTCGATCAACTTCCCTTACAAACACGCCGAGAAATTGAGCAATTTCACCGTTGTAATAATTGCAGTCAAATTTATTGGCAAGGTTCTCATTTTTCTAGAATGGAACAATTTGTGCAACAGGTGTTATCTAATACTCAATCAAACAGTTATCAGCAGAGGAAATCTGGTTGAAAGAAAAAATTTAATCGTAAACAAATAAGCAATTAGACCACATTGAGTAATGATAGGATTATCTTTTGCTGATATAGGGAAAATAGATGGCAGAAACTTTATTATTTAATGCTCTACGAGAAGCTACCGACGAAGAAATGGCTAGAGATAATACCGTCTTCGTTTTAGGAGAAGATGTGGGTCATTATGGTGGTTCTTATAAAGTTACCAAAGACCTATATAAAAAATATGGTGAATTACGAGTCTTAGATACTCCCATTGCCGAAAACAGTTTTTGTGGCTTGGCTGTTGGTGCAGCCCTAACTGGCTTACGTCCCATTATTGAAGGGATGAATATGGGCTTTTTGTTGTTGGCGTTTAACCAAATTGCCAATAACGCAGGAATGTTACGTTATACTTCAGGTGGTAATTTCAAAATTCCTATGGTAATTCGTGGCCCTGGTGGTGTAGGAAGACAGTTGGGTGCAGAACACTCTCAACGCTTAGAAGCATATTTTCATGCAGTTCCTGGCTTAAAAATTGTTGCTTGTTCTACCCCATATAATGCCAAAGGATTATTAAAATCTGCCATTAGAGATGATAATCCAGTGTTATTTTTTGAACACGTTCTTCTCTACAACCTCAAAGAAGATTTACCAGAAGAAGAATATCTCGTTCCTTTAGATAAAGCTGAAATAGTTAGAAAAGGTAAAGATGTTACCATCTTGACTTACTCGCGGATGCGTCACCATTGTACTCAAGCCTTAAAATCTTTAGAAAAACAAGGATACGACCCCGAAATTATTGACTTGATTTCCCTCAAACCTTTTGACATGGAAACTATTGGTGAATCAGTCAGAAAAACTCACCGCGTTATTATCGTGGAAGAATGTATGAAAACTGGCGGGATTGGAGCAGAATTAGTTGCTTTGATTAACGAACAGTTATTTGATGAGTTAGATGCGCCAGTACTACGGTTATCTTCTCAAGATATCCCAACTCCTTATAATGGTGCTTTAGAAAGACTGACTATCGTTCAACCAGAACAAATTGTGGAAGCAGTTCAAAAAATGATGTCAGTCCGAATTTGATCTTTAGCTTCGGTGGGTTTAACCCACCCTAACTATTGCTAACCAGTTAAACTGATGTGCTTGTTAGAACTTCTCATTTATTTGATCTTAAACGGCACTCGCGGACGCAAGTGAGATAGATACCCTAATTTTATCTGCTATAACACTACGTATTTAGGTTAGGACACGCAAATCTTGTCAGGGCGATTGACCAATCGCCCCTACGATTTACAATAATGTCCTAATCTTTCTTTGTACTGCTATACTTCAATTCTTCTATTTTAAGATTGATTGAAATGCGATCGCAATTTTTAAGACCAACTTGAGATCGCAATAACATTGTTATCTAGAGCTATCCTCACGAATTAATTCAACACGTCAGGAAATTCTCCATAGGTTTCTTGTAGCTTTGTCCGTATCTTATCTGCTTGATGAACGACAAAAGTTTTGTTTTGAAAACGAGATGTTCAAGATTGAATTAGTATTGGCTGATAGTTTATATGGTGAAGCTAGTTTATTTATTAGAACTTTAGACAAATATAAATTATCTTGGGTCTTGGCGATTAGAAGTAACCATGGGGTACTTATGCCATCATCTCAAAGAGTTAGAGCTAACAAGTGGTCTAAATTTGAGCGCATATTTAGTAATCAAACATCAGAAATAAGATCTCTTTCTGGATAAATCGAATTATTTCTTACTCTTTAAATTCGGAGAGTGACAAAAGAGGGTTAAGTTAAGAACGCGATCGCTATTAAAAAAATCTCACTAATGCAACTCACTAATATTGTTAATTATTCAATTGCCTCTCCACCAACAACGACATTTTTAATTCTTAAACTAGGGCCTCCACAACCAACCGCTAAACCGCTTTGTCCGCCTTTACCACAACCGCCAGATTCATCCCAATAAAAATCATCTGCGATCGCTTCAATATTAGCTAGAGTTTTAAATACATTTCCTGAAAGAGTTACATCTTTGACTGGTTCGGCTATTTCTCCGTTACGAATCATCCAAGCTTCTCCAGCACTAAAGGTAAACATTTCCCCATTAGTCATACCTCCCAACCAATTACTGGCATATACTCCTTCTTTGATATTTTGGAATAAATCTTTTACTGGTGTTGTGCCTCGTTCGATCCAAGTATTGGTCATGCGGACAATGGGAGGATAATGGTAATTTAAACAGCGTGCATTTCCTGTGGGTTGTTCTCCTAATTTTCCTGCTGTTTCACGAGAATGCAATCTTCCTACCAAAACACCATCTTTAATTAATTGAGTAGTAGTTGCAGGTGTTCCTTCGTCATCATAATAATAAGAACCTCGATGTCCTTCTGGTGCTGCACCGTCAAAGATTTGTAGTTGGGGACAACCAAAACGTTTACCCATACTCATTACTTCTAATAAATCTGGGTTTTCATAAGCCATATCTGCTTCAGAAAGATGCCCAAAAGCTTCGTGAACAAATAAACCTGTTAGGATTGGATCAATCACTACTGTATAGGTATCACCTTTCACGGTTGGCAGGGTAAGGGCATTTACTGCACGTCTAGCTGCTGCTTCAACTTGTAGATCTAGATTAGTTAAATCCTGATATCCTCGACGTGAACCTGAAGTCTCTCTACCAGTTTGTACTATTTCCCCATTTCTCGCTGTAGCAGAAAAACGCATTTCCAAATCTGACCAAGATTGCTCAATTAAACTGCCGTCAGAAGTAGCTAGAATAATAGTTTGAGTGGTATCACTATAACGAACCGAAGTAGAAATAATACTTTGATCGTAACTACGTAAAATTTGATTATAGCGATCGCAAAGAGCTTTTTTATCTGTTAAAGAAATTAAACGCGGATCGGTTTTGGTTAGAGGTAATTGACAAGTAGCTTGTACAGCTTCTACTGCTGCGATGGTAGTTTCTCCATCTCCCACAATTCTAGCAGCAGCGATCGCTTCTTCGATGCGTTGAACTAAAGTAGATAAATCATTAAAGGCTGCGAAACCCCAACCTCCTTTGTAAAAAGCCCTGACTTGTCCACCCAAAGATGTTCCTTCACTAAGGGTTTCAATTTTTTCTCCTCGCAAGGAAATATCAGTACCTTCTGCTTGTTCGAGGCGAATCGAAAGAAAGTCAACGCGGGAACGATAACGAGTGATTAAATCTGCAATCAGGTTTTTGCGATCGGTGAGTAAATTAGTCATGATTAGGAAGATATCTTGGTTTCTATTTTGATTAACTTGTTGTATTAAACTTTAAGGGTTTAGATTTTCAATTGATATCCTGAGTGTATTTTAGATTTATATTTAAACGATTTTACATTTAATTTACATCATTCAAGACTTAAAAATCATTACCATAACTAAGTTGAACTTTAATTAAAAATTTGCTCAATATCTCAATAAACTTTTAATTTAAAAAACTTAATTGAATTATCATTTATTTACTTATTTTTAACTTTTACTATTGTTAATATTGATTATTATAATTATTTTTTTTAAACCTAATCGTTAAGTTTAGGTATAAAATTTTAAATAAAAATATTATAAAATAACCAAAAAGTTTCCTTAAAATACACTATATTGATTTTTGAATTAATTGAGAATTTTTTACAAAAACTGGATTATGAAAAGCTAATTAGATTTGATTAAAATCAATTAAGTCAAATGAAAAGCTTATAAATTAAATAGACAAAATTGCTAGCAAATTAGATAGTGCAGGACAATGTTAACAAAAAAATTATAGAAATAGTCTTGTCCACACTTTATAAAAAGCAATTCATTCTTTAAAATCTGTCGTCAAGATTCTCGCAAGATCGTTTGCCTCAGAATCTAGAGATATTAATCAAATTTGTGCATCCCTTGTCATTTAGAATGATAATCATTACCTAAAACTCAAATGGTGTGAGGACTGTGACCATGAAACAAAAAATTATCCCCATTCTTGTAGGGATTAGTGGGTTGGGTTTTTCTAATCCTGTACAAGCCCAAACAGCAGATGTAATTCAAGAAGTAGAACAATATTCTAGCGAATCAATCAATCAAGTTACGAATGTCAATCAATTGCGGGATGTATCTCCTACAGATTGGGCTTATGAAGCATTAAGAAGTTTAGTAGACCGTTACGGTTGTATTGTAGGTTATCCCAATCAAACTTATCGTGGCAATCAAGCTTTGTCTCGTTACGAATTTGCAGCAGGATTAAATGCTTGTTTAAATCAGATTGAAAGATTAATTGCTTCGTCTGAATCAGTTGCTAGAGAAGATTTAGATACTATTAACCGACTGACTCAAGAATTTGAAGCTGAACTTGCTACTTTAGGCGGAAGAGTCGATGATTTAGAAAGTAGGACTGCGTTTTTAGAAGATCATCAATTCTCCACCACCACCAAACTAGCAGGAGAAGTAATCTTTGGGTTAGGTAGCGTCTTGGCAGGAGAGGCAGATCAAGTAGCCGTCTTAGGCAATCGTACCCGCCTCGAACTAGAAACCAGCTTCACAGGAAAAGACTTACTCTTTACCCGTCTTTCCACAGGCAACTTTCCCTCCTTTGCCGAAGAAACTGGCACCTTCGCAGGAGACTTAGCCTTTGCCGAACCCGCCGATAATGATTTGGGTTTAGAAGTACTCTTTTATAACTTTCCTCTGGGAGACAAGACTAATATAATTTTAGGTCCAGCAGGAATCGCAGCCGATGACATTGCCAATACCGTGAGTGTCCTCGATGGCGATGCTGCTTCTGGAGCAATTTCTGCTTTTGGCACTCGCAACCCGATTTATTTACCTCCAGGAGATGCTGGGTTGGGAATTATTCATCGTTTAGCAGATACATTAGAACTAAGTGCTGGTTATTTAGCTTCTCCTGCTAATGAGGCAACTCAAGGAAATGGATTATTGAATGGCCCTTTTTCAGCCCTGGGACAAATTACTTTTACTCCTAGTGAAAGTTTAACCATTGCTGCTACCTATGTGCATGGTTATAACCAAAGCGATACCGAAACAGGTAGTAATCTAGCTAACATCCAATCTTTAACTGAAGATTTATTTGGGCAAGCTGTACCCACAGTGAGTAATTCCTATAGCTTACAATTTTCCTATAGTATAAGCACGCGCCTGATTGTCGGTGGTTGGGGTACGTTGAGTAAAGTTACCACTCTTGATTCTTTAGCAGGACAATTGAACCGAGGTACACAGGATGTGTGGAATTGGGCAGCGACTTTAGCATTGCCTGATTTAGGTAAAGAAGGGAATTTAGCAGGAATCATTGTAGGGATGGAACCGTGGGTAACTGATTCAAGTATTGAAGGGATTGGAGATGATGCGGATACTTCCTTACACGTTGAAGCGTTTTATCAGTACATGCTGAGTGATAATATTGCGATTACTCCTGGGGTGGTGTGGGTTTCTGCCCCTGATAATAATCAGGAGAATGATGATCTAGTTATTGGTACTATTCGCACTACTTTTAGTTTTTAATTGCTTTTTCTAAGCTTTTACTCTCACTTTCCTAATTAAAATCCGCCAAATCATTTTGGAGGTGGGCAAATCGCCCACTTCCAGTTTTACCATTTCAGTAGATTGAACTGTTCCATATCAATAGTGTTGCGGTTGCGATAAATTGCTAAAATAATCGCCAATCCTACTGCTGCTTCTGCTGCTGCCACAGTAATGACAAACACTGTAAATACTTGACCTTTTATTCCAGTAGGGTCTAAAAAATTGGAAAAGCCCATTAAATTAAGATTAACCGCATTAAGCATTAATTCAATCGACATTAAAACCCGCACTGCATTACGACTGGTAATTAAGCCATAAATACCAATACAAAAAAGAGCAGCAGCTAAAAGTAAACAATATTCCAGTTGCACTTGTTCCTCTCTTAAAATTTTTGATTCAAAATTATATTGTTGAGTTGTTATTTACTAGATTGAGTAAATTTCACTCATTTTTATTTTTCTGTTGTCGAACTACTACCAATCAAATCACGAGGACGTTCTGGTAAAGTCAAACTAGTAGTAATAGTTTCTTGCCTAGCTAAAATTTCGGGAATAAAATCGCGACGAGCTAAAATAATTGCTCCTACCATTGCCATTAATAACAACACAGAAGCTAATTCAAATGGCAATAAAAAGTCACTAAAAAAATGCTCGCCAATTGCTACGATGGTATTTTCCACGATCGCAGGTGAAGTACTATCAATTGCCCAAGGGGTAACCATTACCATAGTTCCCAGCAACAAAAATAATCCCAGACAAACTAATGCAGTTGCACCCTGACGAATCCAACGACGAGGAATTGCCGAAAAATCTTCGCGTTTATTTACCAACATAATGGCAAACAAGATTAGAACGTTGATTGCTCCAACGTAAATTAGGATTTGGGCAGCAGCAACAAAATCAGCATTGAGTAGAATGTAAATCCCAGAAATACTGATAAATACGCCTCCTAATAAAAATGCTGAATAAACGATATTAGATAACAGCACTACTCCTAAAGCTGTAGCCAGCATCATGGCAGCTAAAACGCCAAAAGAAACTATTTGAACACCTTCAGCTAAGGTCACTTCATTCTCCTTTCATTAATTAAGCAATCGGGATAGAACAAATTGATCAATTCTTCCCGATTTTGATATTTCAGTTACTATCTTCAGCTTTTGTTGCTGCTAGAATCTCTTCAGGGTCTTTGCCTGCTCTTTTAGAACCAGCAGGAAGATCGTGAGGATCGACTACGCCTTTGGGTAAATAACCAAATTCTCGTAAAGGTGTCACCATTGGATCTTGAGTAACTTTATACGGTAAGCGACCTAAAGCCACATTATCATAATTGAGTTCGTGACGGTCATAAGTTGCTAGTTCGTATTCTTCGGTCATGGATAAGCAATTGGTAGGACAATATTCAACACAATTACCGCAGAAGATACAAACTCCGAAATCAATACTGTAGTGATTTAGTTTTTTCTTTTTAACTGCTTTGTCAAATTCCCAGTCAACTACAGGAAGATTGATCGGACAAACACGAACGCAAACTTCACAAGCAATACATTTGTCAAATTCAAAATGAATTCTACCGCGAAAGCGTTCTGAAGGAATTAACTTTTCGTAGGGATATTGAACTGTAATTGGTCTTCTTCTCATGTGGTCAAAAGTTACTGATAAACCCTGACCAATGTATTTAGCTGCTTGCCAACTTTCCTTGGCATAATCTTGAACTTGTTTGAGAACTTTAAACATAATCTGTTGTCCTTTGTGATTGTGAGTTGCTCTACTCCTAAATTCAACAGATATCTCTATTGAGTTTTCGATCTTAACTAATTAACTAACCACCAAAAGCCACAGGAAAAGCTAATTTCAAAGCAGCCGTAATTAATAAGTTAGCTAAAGAAACTGGCAGTAAAAATTTCCAACCTAAATCTAGTAATTGGTCAATTCGTACCCGAGGAACTGTCCAACGTAAAAGAATGGCAATGAAAATTAGGAAGTAAGCCTTGAGTAAAGTCATAATAATTCCTAAAGATGCTGCTAGTACTTGTAACCAAGGAGTAGTATCACTTACTCCAAACCAACCAGCTAAATGATCTAAAGGAACGATAAATTCCCAACCACCAAGATAGAGAACTGCAAAAACTAGAGCTGATAATACGAGGTTAACGTAAGACCCAAGGTAAAATAGGGCAAACTTCATGCCTGCATATTCAGTTTGGTAACCAGCTACTAATTCTTCTTCTGCTTCAGGAAGGTCAAAAGGAAGACGTTCACATTCTGCTAAAGCTGCGATCCAAAAAATAATGAAGCCTACTGGTTGTCGCCAAACGTTCCAACCAAGAATGCCATAACCTGCCTGTTGCTCAACAATATCGATAGTACTAAGACTGTTGGACATCATCACGACTGCGAGTACTGATAATGCCAAGGGAATTTCGTAGCTAATTGACTGTGCTGCTGCCCGTAAACCACCCAAGAGTGAGTATTTGTTATTGGAAGCATAACCAGACATTAATAAACCAATTGGAGCAATACTTGAAAGAGAAATCCAGATAAAAATCCCGACATTTAAGTCCGTAATCGCCAAATTTTGTCCAAAAGGAACAATTAAATAAGATAAAAACACAGGAATTACGACTACGACAGGGCCAAGAGTGAACAACCAACGGTCGGATTTAGCTGGAATAACATCTTCTTTAAAAACAAGTTTGATGCCATCGGCTACTGGTTGAAGTACTCCCAACGGACCTGCATATTCAGGACCAATACGTTGTTGTGCTGCAGCAGAAATTTTTCTTTCTAACCAAACAACTACTAAAACTCCTACTGTTGCCCCAATCAGCATCAATAACATTGGTATAGGTAACCAGAGGGCTTGTGCTACACCAGAGGGAAGTCCTAAAGCTTTGACAGCTTCAATAAAACTTCCTTGGAGGTCGATTCCTGAATTCATATTTGCTTTTGCTTTGTAGATTGAGTTACTTTAAGCTCAAATTTAGAAAGTGTGAAGATTTTTAATCCTTCTCAATGGATAGTATATCGTTGTCCAACAATTAACCTGATCGATTAATCAGTAATTTTTACTTATGTTAGTGATTAAAAGTCACTAAAGACTTGATTTGCTTTGAAAGTGGGGAATGGGCAACAGGCAAAAGGAAATCAAGAAAACTATTCTATAGCAGTTCTTGGCATACCTTGGAGTTGGGCTGTGACTACCTTAAGCTGGATACGGCGACCACGCAGTGCCTCGGCTCCGCCGAGACCGCCTCGCAAAATTTCTAATTGAAGACTGTGATTGACACCGCTATTTTCAACAATCGACTGCAAGCGGTCGGCGGTGGTTACTGGTTCGCCATCAACGGATAAAATAACGTCTCCGCGACGAACTCCTCCTTTTTCTGCTGGAGTATTTGGCATCACCCTGACAACTAAAACTCCTGCTGTTTCGGGTACAAAGAAAGCAGAGTTGGGGTCTTGATTATTTTGTCGGGCAAGTTCTGGGGTTAAACTAACCATTTGTATGCCCACATAGGGATGCGGTACTTGTTGACCAGCAGCTAGAGTGTCTTTGAGGGTTTTAGCTTTATTGATTGGAATGGCAAACCCAATTCCATTGGCATCAGCCCGAATTGCTGTATTAATGCCAATTACTTCTCCTCTTTCATTGAGTAAAGGACCTCCAGAGTTACCAGGATTGATCGCTGCATCGGTTTGTAAAAAATCTACTCGTTTATCTGGAATTCCTACTTGAGCCGAGGAACGAGATAAAGTACTGATAATTCCCAACGTTACAGTGTTATTTAAACCAATCGGATTCCCAACTGCGATCGCCCAATCTCCTACTTGTACCTGGGTAGAATCTCCTAAAGGTGCGACTGGTAAGGCTGCTCCTTTTGGTTCAATTTTGACTACTGCTAAGTCGGTTACTTCGTCTGTGCCTTGAACTTTTCCTTCAAACTCTCTACCATCTTTGAGAGTTACTACTACTCGGTCTGCCTGACTGACTACGTGAGCATTAGTCAAGATAATCCCATTAGGATCGATAATAAACCCAGAACCTTGACCCCGAAGTTGTCTTTGTTCGGGAATCGGGGCTGCGAAGCGATCGCCAAAAAAGTCTCGAAAAAAGGGGTCTTCAAATAAAGGATCAATTCTACGGGTCACGGTTTTTTCCGTATCAATTCTAACTACGGCTGGTCCCGTTTTTGCGATCGCAGAGCTAACAAAATTGGTTGCAGTTTGAGCTTGATTACGATCAAGTTGCAGAGCAATAGCATTATTTTGAGGATTAACCGCAGAAGGTGAAGTTAGGGGGTCAGCTTGAGAGGACATGACCTTAATGCCACCAAAAGTTAATCCGACTCCTAACAAAAGTGCCACAAAATGACTAACTACTTTGCCTAGAAATCCTGATTTTTCCATACAGTTGAAATTAATAAGATTGAAAATCTATCAAACAAAAAATATACAAGATTTTTTTTCGATCATAGCTTTTTGTTGAGTCTTGTTTGGGGAATTAATATCTTGCTGAGGTTAAATCAATTTTGATGAAACAGAATTTTTCTAAATTCAGAAGTCATGGGTCGCAAGCTCTATATTTGAAAATTAATAATTACTTAACTAAGAGCAACTTCTCGAACTACAGGAGAGACTATAAACCCATTTGCGGATTTTTCTACAAGCGATCGCTGTCTTAAAGAAACAACAGCACTAATAATATCTCCGCCAGAAATATTCACCAAACTTGTAATCAAATCTTTTAACAAAATAGGTTGTGATTGATTAGCAATTTCAATCAAAATTTTTAGTTCTAAATCTGAAAGCCTGTTTAACATTCCTCTCACAAAATTTGTGACATTGCGAGGAAATAAAGTAGCATCTAAAAAGTCACTGACATTGCCATCAAAAACTTCTTGAATAGTAGTAGCTGCTAATTTAAGTAGTAAAGGATTTCCGCCATAAATTTCGATTAAACTCTGCCAATTTCCTTGTCCTGACAATTTTTTTTCTTTTAATAATAACTTAGCGTTTTCTCCTAATCCTGCTATTTTTAGGGAACGAACAGGAGATGTTTCTCCTTCTAAGAAAGAAATTTCTCTGACTTGTTCTCGACTAGTAATTAAGATACAACTTTTTGAGTTTTCTTCACCAAAGCGACGAAAAAATTGACCGTAATTTTCGTAGCCTTGAGTATAAGTTCCTACTAATTCTTTTGGTAAAAGTAAATTTTCCAAACCATCCAGAATAATCAAACAACGATGAGTTTTAAAATGAGTAATTAGCCAAGATATTTTATAATTTAAACTATTAATTTGATGCTTTTCCCCTTGCGGGTGCAAAATTTGAATAATATCAGTTAATAATTGATCAAGAGAAGGTGCTTGATACAGCGATCGCCAAATTAAATAATCAAATTGTTCCTGAATTTGTTGAGCAATTTTTACTCCTAAAGCAGTTTTACCAATTCCACCTATTCCTATTAAAGAAATTAAACGACAACGTTGATTGACAATCCAATCATTGAGAATAGCTAGTTCTTGAGAGCGGTCATAAAATACGGAAACATCGGGCGCACTATCCCAATCGAGATAATTATGAGTTTGAGTTGGTTGTGAAGAGGATTGAAGATTAAGATGATTAGCTTGTGCCAAAAGTGTCGATAACTCTGCTTGTTCCTGATACTTTCTGATCAGACGTTGCTGTAATTTTGTCAGTTTAACAGGACCTCGTCCCTCAATCTGAAACTTTTGATACACCTCACTAAGTCTTTTCCGTACGGCATCCTCACTGATGTGCAGGTTCGCTGCCATAGTTGCTACTGATTCTCCCTCCATCGCCAATGACAACACTTCTAGTTCAGCACTAGAAATGCGATGTTCAGATGCGATCGCTTTAATGAAGTTTTGAGGGATCATGTTCGGATTATTTACTTGGTCGTGAATATTACATTAACAGCTTACCTCATTTTAATGAGGTCATTAACATTGATTAGCTGATATCCAATCATTTTGCAAGACTTTTATTCCGTTCAAATCTAAAGAAAATATTAAGAAATATTACTAATCTCATTCAAGCGAATTATATTTAAGAGAATCTCATTTATGTGAGCATAAAGCTGCTTAAATGAGTAGCTTAAGTGAGAAAAATAAGTCTTTTTAGACTGAACTCTCATTTAATTACTTTATCGAGTTAAGAATAACGATATTATGAATGCTGGTAAGCGTATTGCGCTAATTTCTGTTCACGGCGACCCTGCGATCGAGATTGGTAAAGAAGAAGCAGGAGGACAAAACGTTTACGTTCGCCAAGTGGGCGAAGCTTTAGCAAGACAAGGATGGCAAGTGGATATGTTCACTCGTAAGACCAACCCTACGCAATCCTCAATCGTTCAACATAGTCCTAACTGTCGCACTATTCGCCTCGTTGCTGGTTCTGAAACTTTTATTCCTAGAGATCAACTGTTTGAATATTTACCTACTTTTGTTGACCAGCTACGGCAGTTTCAAAGAGACAATCAGATTCAATATTCTCTCGTCCATACCAATTATTGGTTATCTGCGTGGGTAGGAATGGAATTGAAAAAACACCAACCCCTCAAACAAATCCATACCTATCATTCTCTTGGCGCAATTAAATATCAATCTGTGAGTGAAATTCCTGCTATTGCTGCAACTCGTTTAGAAGTAGAAAAAACCTGTTTAGAAACAGCAGATTGTATTGTTGCTACTTCGCCTCAAGAGCAAGAACACATGAGACAGTTCGTTTCTAGTCAGGGTAAAATTGAAATTATTCCTTGTGGTACTGACATTGATCGCTTTGGTTCAGTCTCAAGTTCGGAAGCTCGTTTACGTTTAGGTATTCCTAAATCAAGTCTGGTAGTATTGTATGTTGGTAGATTTGACCAGCGTAAAGGAATTGAAACTTTAGTTAAAGCGATCGGTAAATCAATATTCCCTGGTTTAGCAGATATACGTTTAATTATTGTTGGTGGTTCTCGTTCTGGACAAAGCGACGGAATTGAAAGAGAAAGAATTGAAGGAATTGTTGATGAGTTAGGGTTACGAGAATTTACTACTTTCCCTGGACAAGTCGATCATGACGAATTACCTAATTATTACGCTGCTGCTAATCTCTGCGTAGTTCCTAGTCATTATGAACCCTTTGGTTTAGTTGCGATCGAAGCAATGGCATCAGGAACGCCCGTAGTTGCTTCAGATGTAGGAGGTTTGAAATTTACCGTTGCTGACGAAAAAACAGGATTACTTTGTCCTCCTCAGGATGAAGAATCTTTTAAAGAAGCGATTGATCGCATTTTATCGCGTCCTACTTGGCAGAAAAAATTAGGTAAAGCTGCTCGCCAAAGAGTAGAAACTATGTTTAGTTGGAATGGAGTTGCTCAACAATTAAGCGATCTTTATGAATCATTGAATGAAGAAGCTTTAGAAGAATTAACTTTAATCAGTGCTTAGTACCGCTATGCGAAAATAGATTATCTCAATAATTTTTCATGATGGGGAGAAAAATCTCCCCATTTTTTTTAATAAAAACTAAAAAGATTAAAAATTTTGTTTATTTTTTAACTTCTGTACAGGCAAAGTCATTTATTCTAATGCTTGACCCCGAGTTGAAAATTGGTACAAAAAAGTATCACCAAAGTTAGATATGTAAAAAATCTTTTTTTTCTAAGATTGAAGAAGATTAGATTGTTATAATGCTTAAAAATAGCATTTTCTTCGGTCTAATATAATTGAAATTCTAGCTCAAAGAGTAGTTATGTCATCAACTAAAATGCTTGAAGGAATAGAATTAATTGATTGTGCCAAGGCTAATGCTAAACAAGGCATAAAAGTAGCAGCAAAGCAATGTGGCTATGGTGACAATCTTGATTTATTCAAACAAAATCTTATTCAATCCTGTCAAGAAATTGGAGTCGAGATTAAAGAATTAGAAGATTTAATTACCGATCAACAATTAGCTCAAGAACAACAAAAAAGAGAAATTGCTCCTGAAACACCGACAGAGCTATAATTGTAGTCTTTTTTAACAAAAATATCGGTGTAGCTAATTTGAATTTTGATACTAAATCCGATTACTAAAGTACACTATTATTCAGTTATCAGTTATCAGTGATCAATTTGTTACTTTGATCCTTCGTTTCACGTTTCTGAAGCTTCGCGCTTTCTGCCTCCTCGTTAAAGGATTTAAAGTAGGCTCGGTGACTACTCGCACGTCTTGAATATTGACATCGTATAGTCCACCCCAGAACATAGCTTTGCCCACTAGCAGCAATGCACCTATGCCTAGAAATAACAAATGATGACCGAGAATGATACCCAGTTGTTTAGGATCATCCCATTCAAAATGAAACTTACGAGCCTGTCCTTTGGCTTCTTTAAGATCGCTTGGTGCTTTGAAATTATGGAAGAGCGCACCTGCACCCAAAACGCCAGAAGAAATTAAATGTACTGCCCCGACAACAAACATAGGGTAAGTATCTACTGTATCTACTACTTGTCCTCCTTCGCCAACACCTAAACCAAGAGTAGCTAGATGAGGTAAAAGAATTAAGCCTTGTTCGCTCATTGGTAAGCTGGGGTCAAATTTTGATAGTTCAAAAAAAGTAAATGCCCCGGCCCAAAAAGTTATTAGGGCTGCTTGAGCAACATGGGCTGCAATAAACAAGCCAGATAAATTGGCAAACCGAGCGTTCCCTGCCCACCAATCATACTTAACTCTAGGTTGATCGTATGTGTGCAAAACGAAACCTCCTGATAAATTTTGCAAAATTTGTTAGTAATTATTCTCAATAAAACAACAACAAGTTAATTATGCATTATTGATAACTATTTGCAAATTTAATCGTGACAAAACTTAATAAATCTAGAGATGATCAACAATAATAGTTATTAGATTATTTGGTCTTAACCTCTATTTGAAAACCCGAAAAACTCTTTAATGTCGTCAAGCTTTGATTAAAATTTCTTTTGTATTTACTATGCAATCATTATATTTTTCGATACAAAAGAGAATAACTATCAATAAAAGATTTTTTAATGTAAGCTAAACAAAAAACTAATTGCATTAAATTCTCAATAAAGTTGAAAGGGAGGTTGGTAACTGTGACCGCCATAACTAATAGTCCTCAAGAAATTGGCGACTATACAGATATTCCCTGGTGGGCAGGAAACGCTCGACTAAAGGATATTTCAGGTAAGTTATTAGGATCGCACGTAGCCCACGCTGGTTTGATTGTATTTTGGGCTGGTGCAATGAGTTTGTTTGAAGTATTTCGCTTTGATCTCACTCAGCCAATGTACGAACAAGGATTAATTATTTTGCCTCATTTGGCAACTCTCGGTTTGGGTGTGGGCGATGGTGGGGAGGTAATTAATACCTATCCTTATTTTGTGGTAGGAGTAATCCATCTTATTTCTTCCGCCGTATTAGGTGCAGGAGGAATTTATCACTCTCTCCTGGGACCAGAAGTATTAGAGGAAAATCGAACTTTTGCAGGCTTTTTTGGCTATGACTGGAAAGATGACGACAAAATGACTAGTATTCTGGGCATTCATCTGATTTTTCTGGGTATAGGCGCATTTTTATTAGTTTTTTTTAAAGCTATGTTTTGGGGTGGATTATTTGACCCCTGGGCGATTAATGGCGGAGGAGTCAGAATTATTACCGATCCGACAGTAAATCCCATCACTATTTTTGGCTATCTGTTTGGGCTTCTGGTGAAGAGGGCATGGCAGCCGTAGACAATCTAGAAGATGTAGTTGGTGGTCATTTGTGGATTGGTTCGCTTTGTATCCTTGGTGGTTTCTGGCATATGCTTACTAGACCTTTTGGTTGGGCGCGTCGAGTGCTGGTTTATTCTGGAGAAGCTTATTTATCTTACAGTCTAGGCGCGATCGCTTTGTTGTAACTTTGTACTGATTATATGTTACAAATTTTTTATTTTGGTAGTATTTGGTTTTTAGTTTTGAGTGTACTGAGTTGGCGGTTAATCAAAATTACGCAAACAGCTTTCAGTTATCTCAAACGCTTGCATCAAATTCCTTGTTCTAAATGTCCTTTTTTTACTGGAGACTATCGACTTAAATGTACAGTTCATCCTATAACTGCTATGTCAGAAGAAGCAATTAACTGTCGTGACTTTATGGCGAAATCTTGCTCTCAACCTGATCATTCAACAGTTTTTAGTAAAAATTGTTCTAACAAAAAACGTGAGCAAAAAATGTGTGCTGTCTCTCCTTGTCAGACAATACACAGTTAAACCAAGCCAAAGAGCGATCTCGCCCAGGGGCGAGGCGCGCTGCAATCGCATTTTCCTCTTAACCAGAAAAATCTCTCATAATTTATGATAATCACAATGAAAAGTTCTCACTCAACAGCACCGGTTTGGATTAATGCTAATTTTAGTTTTAAACGTTTTGATGGTCGGATGGTTCGCCATCTTTCTCGTCACGTACCTCTTGCTTATTGGGAATATTCTCAACATCAAGATGAAGCAAGTTCTTTAGAAATAGCTTTAACCTTACTTCACGACTACCTTAAGTTCCTTGCCGAGCCAGTTAATTTAATCGGTCACAGTACAGGGGGTTTAATTGGATTGCTATACGCTCGTCGTTATCCTCACAAAGTCAAATCATTAACTTTATTAGGAGTAGGTTGTCATCCTGCGATCGATTGGCAAGCCCACTATTATTCTATGCGGAAGTTATTGCCTTGTAGTCAAGAAATTGTGCTGGCACGGATGGTACAAATGCTGTTTGGCTGCCAAGATAGATTTAATACTCGAACTTTAATTGAAATTCTCAAACAAGATTTAAATACTTCTCCTTCTTCTCATTCTCTTTACCAACACAGTAGTGTTTCATCTGAAGGAGTTTCGATGCCTCTGATGGTTTGTGGTAGCGAAAATGATGGAATTGTCGATCTTTCTGCTTTAAAAGGATGGAAAGATTATTTTAAAGAGGAAGATATTTTGTGGACAACTCCTTTGGGGCATCATTTCTTTCACTATTTTTTTCCCGAACCAGTAAGCCGAAAAGTAATCGAATTTTGGCATCAAGTCGATCAACAACAAAATAATTTTGCTTCTCAATTCATCAAAGTTTAACTAAAGCGATTTTCAAAAGAAAACTAATTGATCTGAAGAATAACTTTAATTAAATCAAATTTGACTCACCGAATAAGAATCATTTTTACCATCATTTGTCTCGGTTTCAGGCTGAGATGGTAAATAATCGTTATATTTGTCTTGATTATAAAAATAGAGACTACGAATCGGATAAGGAATATTAATCTCCGCTTCATCAAAAGCTTGTTTAATTGCCAAAATTACTTCTGTCTGAGCTTGTCTTACTTCTACCTGTCTAGGTGTAGTCCAATAACGAACAACAAAATCAATTGAACTCTCACCAAATCCAACTAAATCTATTTCTGGTTTTGGATGGTCTAATACTGCATCTACTTTAGCAAGAGTATGATGTAAAATTTCTTTTGCCTCTGGTAAAGAAGTATTATAGTCGACTCCTACTGCTAAATCCGTTCGCCGACTATCAAAAGCGGTACGTACCTGTACAGCATTGGTGAATACTTCAGAATTTGGCAGTAAAATTCTTTCACCATTATAAGTACGAATTTTGGTTGTGCGTAGATCTATTCCTTCTACTGTTCCTTCATAATTACCAACGATAATTTGATCGTGGATGTGAAAGGGTTCTTGAATCAATAATAAGATTCCTGCCAAAAAATTCTTAAAGATATCTTGAAAAGCAAAACCAATAGCAACCGAACCTAATCCTAAAGTAGCAATAATGTCACCTAAACGTAGACCTGGAAAAGCAACAACGCAGGCAAGTAATACTCCTACAATCCAAGTAGTTACATGGGCAGTTTTTACCAACAGTAATTGTAAGGAACTACTTTTTAAAGTTCTTTTTCCTAGTTTCTCGGCTATGCCTCTCATCATCTGAGCGACATAGCGAGTTAACATAATAATAACCAGAGCTATTAAGATTGCTGGTAAAATTTTAATGGTACTAGCCAGTAATTCTTGTAAACTACTGATTACGGTTTTAATTATTCGCTCCATTCGTTGATTTTTTTAATTAAAAGCAAGCAAGATTTTGGGAGTTGTATTAGGCTTGATTATTTATTTTCTGGCAATAATCCACACAGCATGAACGATACCAGGTATGTAGCCTAAAAGAGTTAATAAAATATTGATTGCTAAATCAACTGTGAAACCAACTTGAAGAAATACTCCTAAAGGAGGAAAAACAATAGCCAAAATTAGACGAACAAGATCCATGATTTACTTAAATTTGTTTAGATAAGTTTATTATGAGAATTTTAACAACTGAGATTCAGTTATTAAACTAAGTTAACAAAATTAGCTTTTGAATCAATCTTTCGCAAGCTAGAAATAATACGGGAACAATCGCTGATATCTATCTTAAGTATGATTTTTTGCTCAGGGCGAATGGTTATTCGCCCCTACAAATTTATTTGACAAAGACTTTAGCTTCGTATTCTGGAAGATCGATCATAATTTGATTTTCTCCAGCTTCGATATCATAGTCGCCTGTCCATTCATGCCAAGTTCCATTATCTGGAAAATTGGGTATGGTATAACCAGCTAAATATTGGTCAGAAAAATTGGCTACTACAACGACTCTAGAACCTTCATCGTTCCAACGAGTATAAGCAAATACTTTTGCCTCAGGGTCTTCGTAGAAAAATTCAATATTTTCAGTATAAAGAGCGTAATTGTGTTTTCTTAAATTAATTAAACCTTTATAATATGCCTGTAAACCACTATTAAGGTCATTTTTGAGAAGATTCCAATCAATTTTGTTAGATTCTTGGCTGAGAGGATGATAATCACCAAATTCCTCGCCCATCCAAACCATTGGTATACCAACGGCAGTCATTAACAAAGCTACACCCAACTTAAATCGTTTGAAGGCTGCTTCATCAAAGATACTACGATCTGCCAACTCTGCCATGATGCGTTCGTGGTCATGGTTAGTTAAGTAATTGACTACATTAGTTGCACCCAAAAAACCTTGACGTTTGCAATCAATCACATTTTTTAATTCTTCTAGCTCAAAGCGATCGCCACAGATATGAGCTTTCACGGTATGATAAAAGCTATCATGCCAACAGCCGTCCATTGGTCCATCTAAGTTAGTAATGGCAGGATTTTCGGGAATATGTTCGGCGATGTTATAAAAGGGTTTGCTGCCTGCAACTTCTTTAGTGCGATTAACAATCCAATGCATAAAATCGTAATTATCGAGTTGGCGGGCAGCATCGTAACGGATGCCATCGATATGATATTCTTTCACCCAATAATCAACTGTATCGCCGACGAATTGCCAAGCTGGTTTGAGGTCTAAATTTTCGTCATAATGTTCGTAGTTAAATTCTGGGCCCCAACTATTATCGGGGTCAGTGGGTTCGTGATGAAACCAATAATCATGATCGATTTGAGTCAAAGGACAATCGGTATTGGTGTGATTGTAAATCCCATCCATAATCACTCGGATGCCTTTAGCATGACATTCATCAATCAGACGCTTTAGTTCATAGGTAGAACCATAATTAGATTCAGCAGCAAAAAAGTGTTGTGGACTATAACCCCAACTATACTCACCAGGATTTTCTTTGACAGGCATCAATTCAATGGCATTGATCCCCAGATCTATTAAATAATCTAATTTTTCGGTAACGTGTTGATATCGACCTCGAATTTTCGGGTCATCTTCCCCACCAGAAAAGTCGCCTACGTGCAGTTCATAGATTACTAATTCATGGTCGGCAGGTAAAGGTTTATCATCGTGTTGCCAGACGTAGGTATCAACAATTTTTTTGCCTTCTTTAATCTTTAGAATTCCATTTTGAGTATATTCGTCAATATCAGTTGCATAAGGATCAATAATATCTACCCATTGGTCTGGTTCGAGAAACCAACTTTTGGAACGAACTTGGAATTTATAGCGATATTCACCATCTTCAAGTTCTACTTTATTTCTAAAATAACCGTCATCACCTTTTTCCATCTTAATTGGTTCCCAATCGGAAAAAGAACCAATGAGGTTAGCTTCTTTATTATAGGGAGCGAATAATTGAAATTCTATTGAACTTGCCATCTTTCTTTTCAATACCCCAGTGGAGACAGGGTGGATAAGTTTAAATATATTGGGGATATTTGCCCACTGCATCTATCCCAAGAATGAGTGAATCATAGAAATGTTTGAGTTGATGAAATTTGCTAACAGATTAGATAATAAGCAATCAACAAAAAAAGATTGAAATGCAGATCAAATAGGGTATTTTTATTCTCTTAAGATTTAAAATAATATAAATCTATTGATTTTTAAAATGATCTGCTACTCTTAAGGCATTAGCAATAATTGTTAAAGTAGGATTGACTGCACCCATAGCAGGAAAAAAGCTACCATCAACCACATAGAGATTTTCGACATCGTGAGTACGACAGTTGAGGTCAAGAACATTTTTAGTGGGGTCAGAACCAAAACGACAAGTTCCTGCTTGATGCCAACCGACTTCAATCGGCATTTTTTTGGCAAAAAATAGGAAAAAATCTAATTTTCTGAGATAATTTGTCCAAATATCAATTAAATCTTGGTGAGGTTTGAGATTATTAGCTTGATAATCAACTTTGATTTTGCCTTCAGAATTAACAGTAACGCAGTTTTCCCAACGAGGTAAATCTTCTGTAGTTAACCACCAATCCACTGAATGTTTTGCTATATACTCCAAACTAGATTGAGGTACAGAATCAGGCATAAAAGCTTTTAATCGATTCCATTTTGCTTTACCCGTCAATTGTATTTGTCCGAGAGGATAGTTTTGATTCGGTCCTTGAAAATAAAAATCGTTCACTCCCAAGGTTTTTTGAAAAATAGTATCGTTGGGTTGGTCGGCAACAGCAATTAAGGCGGAATGATTGTGTAACATTAAATTGCGCCCTACCATTCCTGAAGAATTAGCTAATCCATTAGGATGGCGATCGCTTTTTGATTTCAGGAGTAAAACAGCAGAATTAATAGCTCCGCAAGAGACAACGAAAGTATCTGCTGTAAATTTAATTATTTCGCCTTCTTTTTCTGCTTCTACGGCTGTTACTCTTGTTCCACTGGCATCGGTTATTAATTTGGTTACCCGAGTATTAATTAATAGTTCAACATTACGATGTTGCAAGGCAGGATCGACACAAGTGACTTGGGCATCGCATTTAGCATTAACTAAACAAGGATAAGGATCGCAAGTATCGCAGCGAATGCAAGGACGCTGTGCGGGATAATCTTCATCGCGGTTTAATGCCAAAGTAAGATGAAAAGGATGAAGTCCTAAATTTTCCAATCCATCAGTTATCTGTTGAATACGGGGTTCATGATGCAATGGTTTAAAAGGATATTCTGCTGAAGCTGGTGGTTCGGTAGGATCTTCTCCTCTAATGCCATGAATTTTATAGAGACTTTCGGCACGAAGATAATAAGGTTCAAACTCACTATAAGAAATTTCCCAAGCAGGAGAGACACCATCATAATGTTGTAATTCACCAAAGTCTTCTTCTCGCATACGTTGCAAAGCAGCACCATAAACTTTGGTATTGCCACCCACATTATAAAAAGCTTCAGGACTAAAAACTTGGTTATCTCGATCTAACCATTGTTCTTGAGTTTGATACTTGTGGTCTTGAAAAATCGCTTCAGGATTCCAATTATCCTTTTCCCTAGGTAAATATCCACCTCTTTCCAAAATAAGAATGCGTTTACCTGTAGCTGCTAAGGCATAAGCAAGAGTGCCACCACCAGCACCTGTACCAATAATAATCAAATCGTAGTGTTGCGTCATAGTTATCTTTGATTAGTAATTAATTATTAATAGTTTTTAATTTTTCTACCCAATCAGTACTGTGAATTTGGTCTGCGTCAGGCATTTGGTTTAAACTCATTAATTTAGCGATCGCAGCAATGTCTTGATCTCTTCCACATCCTGCTACAGCAAGAATCCGATCATCTTTAACATAAAAAGCGAGAAATTCCTGTTTCTTTAAATCACCATCAAGTGCAATTTGATCCCATTCAGTAGCGTGTCCGACATAACGCAACTTGAGGTCATATTGTCCCGACCAAAAGAAAGGAATCGCATCAAATTTGATTGGTCTAGGATTAACCATATTATAAGCAGCGGTGCGTCCATGTTGGGCTGCTAATCGCCAGTGTTCGATTCGAGTAGGTTTGCCCATAGGTGCATAAGGAAAAGTAGCAATATCCCCTGCTGCATATAAATCTGGTGCTGCTGCTTGTAAGTATTCGCTGACGGGAATACTATGATCTTCAGCTAATTCTACTCCTGTTAAATAATCTGTGATAGGTTCTACACCAATTCCCACAATGACTAAATCTGTATCAATTTGTTCGCCATTGTCTAAAACTACCGTTTCGACTTTACCGTCACCTTGCAACTCGGTTACTTTGGTTTTTAAATAAAACGTCACTCCCTTTTCTTGATGGAGTTGTTGGAACATCTTACCTACTTCTTCCCCAAGAATTTTGGCAAAAGGAACAGAACTAGGAGAAACTACCGTTACTTCAATACCCTGTTGTCTTAGACTCGCTGCTGCTTCCATACCGATAAAGCTAGAACCAATAACCACAGCCTTTTTAGCTTGTTTAACAGTCTTAAGAATATCTTGGGCATCTTCAACTTGTCGTAGAGTAAAAACATGATCTAAATCTGACCCAGGTATATTTAGTTTTCTCGCTTTACCTCCCGTAGCAAGTAATAAAGCATCGTAGGGAAGAGTAGAATTGTCTGCCAAAGTAATAGTTTTAGTAAATGTATCTACTTTAGTTACTGCTTGACCAAAACGTAATTCAATGTCATGTTCTTGATAAAATTCACAGGAACGTAGAGGTAAAGAATCTTCTGAAGCTTTGCCTTGAAGATAATTTTTACTTAGTTTAGTACGGTCATAAGGTAAATTGGCTTCCTGACTAATTAAAACTATTTTTCCTTGAAATCCCTGCTGACGAAGAGTTTCTGCTGCTATCGAACCACCCGCACCAGCACCAATTATGACAAAGACGCGCTTATCTTCAGAATCATAATCAACCATTGTTGGTGTGCAACCATCGGGAATTTCTTTCGGTATTTGTACCAGGACATTTTCCCCTTCAATTCTGACAGCAAAGCTAGGTAAATCGTTCAGTGCAGGTGGTTCTTTAAGATTACCGTTAGTTAGATTAAAACAAGCATGATGCCAAGGACAAACTACTCTTTCTTCGTGTAAAACACCCTTAGCTAAAGGTGCGCCATAATGAGTACAAAATGCCCCAGTCGCATAAAATTTACCATTAATTTTAGCTAATAAAATTTGCGAATCATCTACGGGAATTTGTTGCATCTGTCCATCCCGTAAATCTGTAGTTTTAGCTACTATAATTTCTTTCATGTTTAATTGAATCTATAATTACTTTTCAAGAATTTCGGCAAAAATTCTTAACCTTCATTGTTAAAAATAATTAAGTATTTATGTATCTAGCTCTAGTCTCATCTAAGAAGTAAGAATAAGATTAAATAAATTTGTATTTAAATATATAGTGGGATTGTTGATTAGAAAAACATCTAACTTTAGATACATTTTGAAGGAAAGATTTGTATATAAATTAAATTAGTAGAGACGTAGCACCGCTTAGTCTTTACTGATCACTGTTCATTGTTGATGGTTGAGACCTACGGTAGTGCGCTTCGCTTATGTTAATGGTTGATTGTTATGAGTAAAGTAAAAAGTAAAAAATTGGTAACTGGTGACTGATAACTGATAACTGATAACTGTTACCTGTCGTACTCGCTGCGTTGCATAATCAATTTTGCTATTAAAGCTGTCCAACCAGTTTGATGAGAAGCACCTAATCCTGCGCCATTGTCTCCATGAAAGTATTCATGAAAGAGAATTAAATTTTGCCAATTGGAGTCATGAAATTGTTCAAAATCTCCGTAAACGGGTCGATATCCGGATTCATTAGCTTGAAAAATTGCAATTAACCTTCTTTCTAGTTCTAAAGCTACTTCCCAAAGAGATACTAGATTTCCCGAACCTGTGGGACATTCGACTTTAAAATCATCACCATAGTAATAATCAAATCGCTGCAATGCTTCGATTAATAAATAATTAATGGGAAACCAAATTGGTCCTCGCCAATTAGAATTACCACCAAACATCGCAGTTTGAGATTCTGCTGGTTCATAACCTACTTGATATTCTTCGTCATTTGCCTGAAAAGTGTAAGGATGTTCGGCGTGATAACGAGAAAGGGAACGAATGCCATAATCACTCAAAAATTCGGTTTGATCGAGCATTTTTTCGAGAAGGCGACGCAACTTATCTCGGTCTACTATGGCTAATAAACGACGAGAATTTTGACCACAACCTTCCATACAAGCTATGTTACGACTTAAATGGGGACGATTGTTAATAAACCAATTAACTCGTTTAGTAAATCCTGATAACTTCTCAAAAGTCTCGCTTTTAATAATAGTAACTGCTAAAAGAGGAATTAAACCTACAAGCGATCGCACTTTGAGATCGATATTGTTTCCATTGGGTAAATCTAAAACGTCATAATAAAAACCATCTTCATTATTCCAAAGTGTGTAACCTTCTGGCCCAATATGGTTCATCGCTTCAACGATATAAAGAAAGTGTTCAAAAAATTTACTGGCAATATCTTCGTAAACTTCATTATCCGATGCCAACTCCAAAGCGATGGTTAGCATATCGAGACAAAACATTGCCATCCAACTTGTACCATCTGATTGAGATAGTTTACCGCCTGTCGGTAATTCATCGCCACGATTGAACACGCCGATATTATCTAAACCTAAAAAACCACCTTGAAAGACATTATTGCCATCCTTATCTTGTCGATTGATCCACCAAGTAAAGTTTAATAGTAGTTTCTGAAATACTCTTTCTAAAAACTTTTTGTCCGAACGTCCATATCTTTTCTGTTCAATAGTATAAATGCGCCAAGCTGCCCAAGCATGAACTGGGGGATTAACTCCATCAAAATCCCATTCATAAGCAGGTAATTGCCCGTTAGGGTGCATATACCACTCACGAGTCAAACGATCTAATTGTTTTTTGGCAAAATCGATGTCAATCACTGCTAAAGGAATTAGATGAAACGCCCAATCCCAAGCTGCAAAGTAAGGATATTCCCATTTATCGGGCATCGAAATCACATCATCAATATGAAGATGTACCCAATCACTATTTTTTCCTTGTTTACGTTCTTCTGGTGGTGATGGTTGTCCAGGATCTCCTGCTAACCAAGTATCAATAACATAATGATAATATTGTTTATTCCATAGTAATCCTGCAAAGGCTTGTCTTTGAACGTTGCGTAATTCTGGATCTTTTTCATAGGGAGAAATGCGTTGATAAAATTGTTCTGCTTCTTGAAAACGAGTTTGAAAGGTATCGTGGTATTCTTGTCCGAAAGGTAACTCTAACTCAGGATTGTTACAAAGTCGCAATTGAATTGTAGTGGTTTTTCCTGCTTCAATTTCTAAAGTATAGTAAGCAGCAAATTTTGTGCCGATATGATCAGGATTAACTGCTGATTTTTCTCCTTGAACTACATACCGATGAAAACTATCTTTAACATAAGGAGATTGATTTTTTTCTCCTGATAAACGTTGATAGTTGGTATTGTTTTCGGTAAACAGTAAGGGCGTTTCGCGTTCCCGAAGGGGGCGAAGCAACGCCCTTACTGGCTGTTCGCAATATAACCATCTCTTTCCTAGATCGGGATGTTCAGCTTCAATGGTACTAAATTGATCATTGCGATCGTATATTTTTAATCTTGGTTTTTCAACATCGTAACCCCAAGACCAAATATTGCGAAACCAAAGAGTGGGTAATAAATGTAATCTTTTAGTTTCACGATTGTGATTGGTAACGTGAATATTAATTAAAATATCTTCGTCAGTGGCTTTAGCATATTCGACTGTGATATCAAAATATTGATGATCATCAAAAATACCTGTATCGATCAACTCAAATTCTCGCTCTTTTAATCCTCGCTTTTGATTTTCTTGTTGCAATTGTTCATAAGGAAAAGCTTGCTGAGGATATTTATATAAATACTTCATATAAGAATGAGTTGGAGTATTATCAAGATGAAAATAATACTCTTTGACATCTTCACCGTGATTACCTTGACTATTACTTAAACCAAATAATCTTTCTTTTAAAAAAGGGTCTTGTTCATTCCAAAAAGCTAGGGCAAAACACAATCTTTGATGGTTATCAGAAATTCCAGCAATACCATCTTCTCCCCAACGATAAGCTCGATAATGAGATTGTTCAAAATCAAAATATTCCCAAGCTGAACCATCTTTACTATAATCTTCTCTGACTGTTCCCCAAGAGCGATCGCTTAAATAACAACCCCAACGTCTCCAATAAGCTTGTCTTTCTCGGTCTTGTTTTAATCTAATTTCTTCTTGAGTTAATTGCTCAGATGTTGACATTGTTAATGTAATTGTTAATTTATTGAACTTGAAAAGTTTGACAATAATCAAAATTGTCTTATTTAAGAATATGTAAATCAATGTCAAACCCAATCATCCTTAAGCTAGACATTTTATGCGTTAAAACTAATCCTAAGTTGGATGCTTTAATTATTTTTGATACAAATATACAACTTTAATAATTAAGTTTACCAAATCTTTAAATATTTAATCCGTCTAAAGTTAGAAGATACTAGTTGAAAATGTTGTTATTCTCTGACTATCTAATTAAAAAAGATTAGTTTTTTATTTTTAATTCCAACTCAATTACTTGTTTCATTAATTTCAATTTAACTCATTAAATAAATATTATGACTACACCAAACAATCCAAATAAAACTAAATCAGAACAATCTTATCGCGATGGTTATTATCAAGGTAGAGCAACAGAAAATCGTTTGCAAACAGAAACAAGAGCTAGCCAAAGTAATGGTGTTTCAGCAGGATTAGTTTTAGGATTTTTATTAGCTATTCTTGCTGGATTAGGAGTAGCTGCTTTCTTTGTATTTAATGGTAACAATGAACCTGTTTTATCTCCTAATGACTCAACATCTACTGAAATAGAAGAACCAAATACACCTGATAAAGAAACTACTATTATTGAAAGAACAATCGAAAAAACTCAAGAAGTTGTACCTGTACCTCAAGCACAACCTAGTAATCCTACTCCTACTCAAACTGAATCTCAACCTGTTGAAAACTCGATTACTATTCCTATCATTCAAGAACCCGAAAAATCTAATCAAGAACAAACCGAACCAACTAAAAATCCAGTAGAGTCTCCAGAAAAAGATAATCAATCTAGTCAGGAGTTAGATCAAAATCAAACTGAACCAGAATCAACACCTTAAATTGGTGCAAATTAATTAAATTGTTAAAGATTCCTTAAATTCACAAAAATTAAATTTTTGGCTAAAACCCACAGTAGGAGAGTAAATTATTCTCCTATTTTTTTTTCTTTTAAATAATTTCTTAATTGGATGGGAACAAAAATATTACCTTAGTTAATCATTTTTTAAGAGATTTACTGTTAGTGAGCAACTATTCTCAGTAAATTCATACTAATATTTTAGTACATTTTTTCTACTTAGAAATCAAGACAAAATTAAAATCTCTATCTGTCTTGTTCTATCTTCTTCCACCGCCAAGTATGAGATAAATTTTGCTCTTAATCTCAAACAATTTCTTTCAAGATGAAAAAATTCTCATCAAACTCTTATGGTGGTTTTATACAACCTTATTAAACTGAAATTAATCAAGAAATAAACTTTTCTTAAATTTATAACCTAAGCAAGATTTTTAGGAGGATAAAAGCAATTAATCAATTAATCTAGACTCACACCATTCTTGTCAAAAAAAATAAACTTAAATCTAATATTTTTAATAATTTAAAAAGATACAAAAGCTATTGTTTTGGCTTGAATAGCACTTAAATCGACTAAAAAAATAAACAATTATTTATTGAGATTATTTTTATAAACTGGTGCATACCTATTAGTATAGCCCGATCGCTTTCCTCAAGCATTACCCAAATTTATTTTATTACTAGGAAAGTTTATGAAAAATTCATCTTCTCTATTAACTCTCAAAAGACAACAAAATCCAAAGCTGCGCTCAATCTATTTAGATGACCGCTCTGAGATAAATATTCATCCTGTCTCACGATTAACACAACTAAGGGATCTAAAAACTTGGAACAACAACCAAGAATTGCCAACATTTCCCAATAATTCACCAAAACATAGCCGAAGAAAATTGAGAATCGCTCTTTATTCCCATGACACGATGGGATTAGGACACAAACGTCGTAATCTCTTGATTATGCAAACTCTTAGTTCTTCTAATCTTGATGCAGACATTTTGATGATTAGTGGAATGTCCGAGGCAAATAATTTTTCTATGCCACCAGGGATAGATTGTCTGACACTGCCAGCATTATATAAAAAGAGCGACGGACAGTATCAATCAAGACGTTTAGATCTTTCGTTATCAGAAATTATTAATTTGCGATCGCAAGTAATTCGCACTACCATCCAAACTTTTGCACCCGATGTTTTGATCGTAGACAATGTGCCACGCGGAGCAATGAAAGAACTTGATTCGACTTTAGAATATTTACGCCATAGTAAACAAACTTATTGTGTTTTAGGTTTACGCGATGTTTTAGATGAATCAAGCGTTATTCGTCGAGATTGGGAACGTTCTCATAACGAGCAAGTGATTCAAAACTATTACGATGCCGTTTGGGTGTATGGAGATGCTAATGTTTATGATCCAGTAAAAGAATATCAGTTAGCCCCTGAAACAAGTGCCAAATTTCATTATCTGGGTTATTTAGATCAAACAGCGCGTTTAAAATTTAGTGATGAAGCCAGTAAACAGGCAGTTAAATCTCTTAATCTACCATCAAAACGTTTAATTTTGTGTGTGGTTGGTGGAGGACAAGATGGAGCGCAGCTAGCAGAAGTTTTTGCTCGAACTAAATTGCCCTCCGATGCTTACGGTTTGATTTTGACTGGACCTTTTATGCCACAAGAAGTTCGCCAACGCATCCAAGCTAGGATAAACAAACGCTCCGACCTATTTTTACTAGATTATTTTCCTGAACCAACGTTGCTGATGAAGCAAGCAGACCGTGTTATTGCTATGGGCGGTTACAATACTACCTGTGAAATTCTGTCATTTCAAAAACAAGCTCTGATCGTACCTCGTATTAAACCTCGTCAAGAACAGTTGGTACGTGCCGAACGTTTACAAGCAATGGGATTAGTTGATATGTTACATCCCGACCGCCTTAATGCTAGCAATTTAAGCAAGTGGTTAAAAAAACCAGAGCATTTACCAAAAGTAAGAGATCAGATAGATCTCAACGGTTTAACTCGTATCCCACAATTTTTAGCCGAAATGCTTGCTGTTACTCATACTCATCACTCTATTTAAGTTAAGAAGAAAAATGTCGCTCCAAAAACCGATGCGCGTTGGTTATGTACTGAAACGCTATCCCCGTTATTCTGAAACCTTTGTGGTCAATGAGATTTTGGCTCACGAAGCGGTAGGACTTGAAATTGAAATCTTTGCCCTGCGTCCTCCTGAAGATACCCATTTTCAAAACATTATTTCTCAGGTACGCGCCCCTGTTCATTACATCCGCAGACCAGCACAAGGACGTAAAAGCGAATCACTCAACAGTTTAGCACCTACGGCAGCCAGCTATTTTTGGGCAGAGTTACAAGAAGCTAGTCGAGTCCTACCCAATTTGTGGTCAAAGTTGGGCGTAGGGTTTGGGGAAAGAGCTAGTACTGTTTATCAAGCTGCCTGGTTAGCACGGGAAGTGCAATTGAAAAACATTACTCACCTCCACGCTCATTTTGGTACAGTAGCAACTAGTGTCGCTCGTCTTGCTTCTCACTTTACAGGTGTTCCCTACACCTTCACTGCTCACGCCAAAGATATCTTTCACGAAAGCGTTGATTATGAAGATTTACGTCGCAAACTCAGTGATGCTTCAGCCGTTGTTACCGTCAGCGATTTCAACCTTAAGTATCTTCAAGACACTTATGATACCGCTGCGGAGCGGGTACAACGAATTTATAACGGCTTAGATTTATCACAGTTAAATTATCATTCCCCTTTGCATCGTTCACCATTAATCGTTTTTGTTGGTCGACTGATTGAGAAAAAAGGCGTATTAATTCTAGTGGATGCTTGTGCCAAGCTGAAAGATTGGGGTTGTGAATTTCGCTGTCAAATTATTGGAACAGGTTCACTTCAAAAACAATTACAGCAACACATTCAACAATTACAGTTAGATTCAGTTGTCGAAATTGTTGGCCCTCGTCCACAAAATGAAGTATTTGAATCTATCCAGCAGGCATCTGCCTTTGCTGCCCCTTATGTAATTGGTTCAGACGGTAATCGAGATGGTTTGCCAACGGTACTATTAGAATCAATGGCATTGGGAACACCGTGTGTGGCTACTGATGTCACAGGAATTCCAGAAATTGTTCGACACGAAGAAACTGGTTTACTAGTGCCTCAACACAACGCCGAAGCTTTAGCTCACGCTCTCAAACAACTTTTAAACAATGCTACTGAACGGCAACAATTATCATTACAGGCAAGAAAATTGATTGAAAATTTATTCGACATTCACCGCAACACCGCTTCTTTACGGACGTTATTCCAATCAACCAATACAAAAATTAATCAACAAATACTTCAGGAGGTTTAATTTATGCGTATTGCCTATATTTGCGCCGATCCAGGCGTTCCAGTTTTTGGTCAAAAAGGTTGTTCAATCCATGTGCAAGAAATATTGCGATCGCTATTAAAACTTGGTCATCAAGTGACTTTGTTTGCGATTCGCTTAGGAGATCATCCCCCTGAAGACTTAGCTCAGATTCCTGTTTACCGCTTGCCTCCTATTCCTAAAGGAGAGCAGTCAATGCGAGAAAAAGTCGCTTTAGCAGTCAATCCAGATTTACAGCTAGAACTTGAACTAGCGGGTTCATTTGATCTAATTTACGAACGTTACTCTCTCTGGAGTTTTAGCGGGATGGAATATGCCCGAGCCAAAGGAATTCCAGGTATTTTAGAAGTTAATGCACCTTTAATTGAAGAACAGGCAAAGCATCGAGGATTAATCTATTGCAAAAGTGCTGAAGGCGTTGCCCAACGAGTCTTTACCGCAGCGAGTAAGATTGTGGCTGTTTCTGCACCAATTAAAAATTATTTAACTAACTATGTAAGTCCCGAAAAAATCCACGTTATTCCTAATGGTGTCAATTGCGAGAGGTTCGCTTCACCTCTACTTCCCACTTTTCCTACCAATTCAGAAACTTTTGTCGTAGGATTTGTCGGTAGTTTGAAACCCTGGCATGGTCTATCAATTTTGACCGATGCTTTTACTCGTCTGCATCAACGAGTTTCCCAATCAAGACTTTTAATTGTCGGCGATGGTCCCGAACGAGAAAAAATAGAAGCTGATTTGTTGGCACGAAATTTACAATCTGCCGTTCATTTTACAGGTGCTGTTACCCCTAATCAAATTCCAGGATTGCTAGCTTCGATGAACGTGGCGGTTGCTCCGTACCCTGAACGAACCGACCAACGGTCACGCTTGCGACCTGGAGTTCGACTCCAGGTCGGTCGTGACTTTTATTTTTCTCCCCTCAAAGTCTATGAATACATGGCAGCAGGATTACCTGTTGTCACTAGTTCGATTGGACAACTTACTGATTTAATCGAAGACGGGATTAATGGCATACTTTGCCCTCCTGGGGATGCAGAGGCATTAGCCAATGCTTTGGAACTACTATGGCGATCGCCAGAACTAGCCATGAGTCTGGGTAATTTGGCTCGTCATACTGTCTTACAAAATCATACTTGGGATGCGATCGCTCATGAAATCCTAACCTTAGCGAATGTTAATCAACTAGTAGGAGGATTTAGGTAAACAATGGCAGCGAGCAAATCTTTACAAAAGTCTATTCCTGGACTATGGAGGGTTTTGCGTTATTTCTCTCCTTACATTCGCAAACAGCAAAAATTAATACTTATTAGTGGAATTGCTTTAATTGCTGATGTAGGGCTGCGCGTTCTCGAACCTTGGCCTCTCAAGTTTGTGTTTGATTACGTTTTGATTCAAAATCAACCACCTGCAAACCTACCCTTACTGAATAACCTCACTCCTGTTTGGTTACTAACTTTTTCCGCTCTTGCTGCGATCGCAATTCCTGCACTGCGCGCTCTTGCTGCTTACTGGAGTACGATCA
Organism: Stanieria cyanosphaera PCC 7437; assembly: GCF_000317575.1. Taxonomy (NCBI): domain Bacteria; kingdom Bacillati; phylum Cyanobacteriota; class Cyanophyceae; order Pleurocapsales; family Dermocarpellaceae; genus Stanieria; species Stanieria cyanosphaera. Next base: position 989,183 of record NC_019748.1, read on the forward strand.
GTTTAGCTTTAGTAGGAAGTCGTGTTATCGCTGAAGTACGCGAACATCTTTACCGCCATTTACAAAATCTTTCTCTTTCCTATCATACTAAAGCCAGAAGCGGTGATCTGATTGTCAGAGTTAGTAGCGATGCTAGTAGACTACAGGAAATTTTAATTACGGCAGCCTTACCCCTATTAGTTAGCATTTTGACTTTGTTTGGGATGTTAGTGGTGATGTTCTGGATTGATCGCGATTTAACGCTGCTTTCCTTAATCACACTGCCTTGGTTTGGTTTACTAGCAACTCGTTTAAGCGAACGTATTCGGGAATCTTCTCTAAAACAACGTAAGCAAGAAGGTGCAGTAGCTGCTACCGCTGCCGAGTCTATTGCTGCGATCAAACTAGTCAAAGCTCTTTCTCTTCAAGAACCATTTGCTCAAATTTTTGCTCGACAAAATCAAAGTAGTCTTAATGAAAGTGTCCAAACTCAACAATTGGCTTCTCACCTAGAGCGAACAGTTGATGTGGTCATTGCTATTGGTACAGCAGTAGTACTATGGTACGGCTCATGGCTAGCATTGCGAGATGCCCTCACTCCTGGAGATGTACTAGTATTTCTTACCTATCTGAAGAATGCCTTTAAACCAGTCCAGAATTTTGCCAAATATACGGGAAGATTAGCCAAAGCTGCTGCTTCGGGAGAAAGAATCTTAGATGTTTTAGAAGAAACTCCCGATGTTCAAGATTTGCCTGGTGCAATTACTGCACCTTCTTTTCGTGGTGATGTGGAATTTGAGCGCGTTAGTTTTGGTTACGAACCTAACCAAATCCTGTTAAACAATATCAATTTAAAAGTACAAGCAGGACAACAAGTAGCCATTGTGGGAACTTCTGGCGGTGGGAAATCTACTCTAGTTAGCTTACTAATGCGTCTTTACGATCCTATTTCTGGTGCAGTAAAAATCGACGGACGAGATCTGCGAGAATACACCTTAGATTCTATGCGATCGCAAATAAGTACCGTTTTACAGGATAGTCTTTTATTTGCTGCTACCATCCGCGAAAATATTGCCTATGGGGTTGATGTCAGCGAAGATGAGATTATCGCTGCTGCCAAACTTGCCAATGCTCATCAATTTATTACTGCACTTCCCCAAGGCTACGATACAGTGGTAGGAGAACGCGGTGCAACCCTCTCAGGAGGACAAAGACAAAGAATTGCGATCGCTCGTGCTGCTATTCGTCAAGCACCAATTCTGATTCTTGATGAACCTACTACTGGTTTAGATAAAGAAAACGAACAGGTTGTCATTGAAGCTTTACAAAGACTTGCCCAAAACCGCACAACTTTTATCATTACTCACGATCTTCATCTGGCTACCCGTGCCGATTTAATTATTTATTTAGAAGGTGGACAAATAAAAGAGCAAGGCAGTCACTCACAGTTGCTTCGTAGCAATGGTCGTTATGCAGCCCTTTATCAAATGCAATCGGCAGTTAAGTAGAGACGTAATATATTACGTCTGTACAAAAGTAAAAAGTAAAAAAAATGGTGTTAGCCTCAAACGTTTTTGTTAGCGATCCTTTTAATAGCGCGAACGATCCGAAAATGCCTTTTCTAGCAGAGGCACTCAATCCAATTAAAGTACAAAAATACTTGACCAAAGCATTATTCAATCAATTCAAAAATATTCAACTTCATGCTATTCGTGTCATTCGCCATAAACTCGGACGACGTTGTGCGATCGCTTATGAATTAACAGTTGACACCCAATCTCTGGTGATAATTGGCAAAGCAAGAGCAAAAGGACTAGACCACCACAGCTACGAACTACAGCGATCGCTTTGGCAGGCAGGATTTTCAGAAGATAGTAGCGATGGTATCTCTGTACCTGAACCTCTAGGTATCATTCCCGAATGGCAGATGTGGTTACAAAAAAAAGTGCCAGGAACGATTGCTACTGATTTATTACCTGGAACAGAAGGTGTTGCGATCGCTTCTAAAATTGCTGAAGCTGCCCATAAACTACATCAAACTGGTATTTTTACCCGTCGTTGTCACACTATGAGCGACGAATTAAACATTTTACATGAGCGTCTTCCTCAAGTAGCTCAACAATATCCCCAGTGGGAAAAACGGTTAGAACAGATTTTATCAAAGTGCGATCGCTTAGGGGCTAATACTCCAGAACTATCACAGTGCGGTATTCACAGGGATTTTTATGGCGACCAAGTTATTGTCAATGGCGAGCATCTTTATTTGATCGACCTAGATCTTTATTGTCAGGGCAATCCTGCTCTCGACATCGGTAATTTTATCGCTCATATAACTGAGTATAGTCTTCGTATTTTAGGCAATCCCAATGCTTTAGCGGATCGAGAAGCAGCTATGGCAGAAAGATTTATTCAGTTTCATGGAGAAGCGATTCGTTTAGGGATACAATCTTATACCACGCTGACACTAGTAAGACATATTTACATTAGTACCCAAATTAGCGACCGTAGTTCTTTTACAGAAGCAATTTTAGAACTGTGTGAACAGCGTTTGCGCTAAAGGAGATTATTGAAAAAGGATCAATGATGAATCAAGAGGGAAAATTTCGTTTAATTATTTTTAGTAGTCTTTTAATGTTGATTAATGTCACTCCAGCCACAGCATCTTCAATCAGAAAAGTCCAAGATTATTCTTCTCAAATTCCCTCAGTTTCACAACTATCAGATGTCAGTCCTGATGACTGGGCATATGAAGCATTACGTTCTTTAGTAGAGCGATATGGCTGTATTTCAGGTTTTCCCGATGGTTCTTATCGCGGGAATCAGACCTTGACTCGCAACGAATTTGCTGTCGCTCTTAATAATTGTTTACAAAATATTGAAAGTTTAGACACACAGATTGAGCGCGATACCTTAGCAACAATTCAACGTTTGCAATCGGAGTTTTCTCCTCAACTAACAAGATTAGGTAACAAGATAGAACAACTAGAAACTAGAGTCACAACTCTAGAAAACCAACAATTTTCACCCAACCTCGAACTCGAAGGCGAAGTGATTTTTGCACCATTGGTTGCTATTGGCGGAAACAAAGCTGATGGCAGTGGTGAATCGGTAGAGGAAAATGTGGCTTTAGGCAATCGTGTTCGTTTAACTCTAGAAAGTAGTTTTACTGGCAAAGATGAATTAAAAGTTCGTCTGCAATCACGTCAAGTTGCTGAATTGGAAGAAGTCACAGGCACACAAATGTCTAATTTAGGATTTGATGGTGATGATGGAGAACAATTTGAAATTGATGAATTAGGATATCAGTTTCTGCTTGGTCAACAAACTAGCATAACTCTCAGTACGGGAGGTGAAGGTTTAGGTGACTACGTTCCGACAGTTAGTCGTTGGTTTAGTGGTAGTAGCGATGGTTCTATTTCCACCTTTGGACGAGAAAATCCGATTCGTCGCCAAGGAGAAGGGGCGGGATTGGGAATATCTCACGATTTTAGCGATGCAATCAATTTTTCTACTGCTTATGTCGCTATTGATTCTGAAGATCCAGAAGCGGGTCTTTTCTATGGCCCTTTTGCTGCGATCGCACAAGTTACTTTTACTCCCCTAGATTCCTTAGCTTTTAGCTTGACCTACACTAATTCTTACAACAGTTTTAATACGGGAACAGGTAGCAGACTAACAGGCAATCCTTTTAACGATAGTTCTGATGCTATCAAAGCTAATGCCTATGGAGCAGAGGCTGCGATCGCTATTACCCCTACTTTTAATATTGGCGGACGAATTGGTTATTTAGAAGCAAACGCCAAAGATTTATCAGAAAACCCCGAAGCAGATATTTTAACTTGGACAGCCTTTTTAGCTCTGGAAGATGTTGGAACAGAAGGCAGTGTTGCAGGATTGATCTTTGGTCAACCGCCTAAAGTCATCGATAATAGTTTTGGTGAAGATTTTGAAGATCCAGACACTTCTTTACACATTGAAGCTTTTTATCAATTGCCACTCAATGATAATATTGCCATCACGCCTGGTATGTTTGTAATTACTAATCCTGAGCATAACAGCAACAATGATACAATCTACATCGGTACGATCCGCACAACTTTCAGTTTTTAATTGAATAAAGATAGCGTTTCTTATTAAGGTACACCAGTATTAGTTACCAGTTATCAATTAACAATTAACCATTAATAATCAACAAAAACCAGTCTCGAACGGATGTATCTCATAGAGCGTGAAAACTGCTATATTTTCTAAAGTGGTCAAAGATCAAGGTAACCAACTTTTATCAAGTAATTTTGATTCTTCATAAGGACAATTGAGAGGAAATAAAGTTATTTTCATTCCTGTTTCTTCACTTGCCCATTCTTTTGCTTCGATGTAAGCTTCAGGAATTATTTCTGGTAATTTTCTTTTTAAAGATGGTTGTTGTTTCAAAAGTTTAGCAATACGATTGCGACTATTTATAATTGAGCCACGCCAACTACCGCATTGTAAAGAAGGTTGATATTCCCATTTCAATAAATGAGCAATTAAAACAATAAGATAACTTTCTAGTTCTCTCTCATTGCTTTTATTCAAACCTTCTAATTCCTCGATTAAATATTCTATGTTTAATTCAGAAAAATTACGCGATCGCAATAGTTCAATTTGTTTATCTAAGCATAATTCGTAGCTTTCTTCAATCATGTTTTTTTTGATTACCAAACTTCTATTTAAGATCAAGTCCATTAATCCATCTAAATAAACTTACTTGCTTCTAACTTGTCTTTTCCTCCTGCCTTCTGCCTTTGATCCTTCAGCTTCGCGCTATGGTTACAGACGTAACATGTTGCGGTGAGACCCTGCGCCACGCCAGTCGCTCCACTTGGGGATACCCCAAGACCGCGCTGGCTCACCTGCGGGCGCAAAGGAACGCTCACCAAGACACGTCTCTACTTTTTACTTTTGTACAGACGTAACATGTTACGTCTCTACATTTTTACTTTTTACCTCCTGCCTTCCCCCACCAATAACATCACTATATTTAACAACAGTAGAGTGGGCAAATGCCCACCTTAGGAATTAATTTTGTTTTAACGTTGCCAATGTTGTTCTAACAATTCTTTCGCCCTTGGCTTATAAATCAAATAAAACAAAGCTTCAATGTAACGCAACAAGTCTTCTCGCTTTTCTTTAGAAGTATAATTCCAAAAACCATAAATACGAGCTAAAGAAAGCAATTTAGTAGTGTGAATTTTCCAGGTATAGGTACTATAAACCCTTTCGATACCTTGATTAGATATTTCATGCCAATAATCGGGGTTTTGATCACATTTAGAAACAAATTCTAAGATTTTACTAGCGGTTTCTTCTAAATTCGTGGGATTAATATAAAAACCATTAATTCCGTCTTGAATAATTTCTAATGGGCCACCAAACTGAGTGCCAAAGGTAGGTAAACCAGAAATCATTGCTTCTAAAATAGTCAAACCAAAGGCTTCAAATAAAGCAGGTTGAACAAATACCCCTCTGCGGTCAGCAATTACTCGATAAATTTCGCCTGAGTCACTCTTGGGTAAACGAAGACCTAACCATCGCATCTTACCATGTAGGTTATGTTGTTCAATGATGCGATACATTTTTTCAATTTCTTCTCGTTCCTCATTATCCTGAGTTTCTGCCCCATGAATTTTGCCTGCTACTAAAATGAGGTTACAACGTTCTTGTAATTCTGGTGAATTAGCAAAACATTCTGCCAAACCCGTCAGGTTTTTAATGCGGTCTAGTCTTGCCATTGAAAAGAGTGGGCGTTTACCAGGATCTTCTAACTTACCAAAGATAAAACTAGGGTCTTCTGTGCTAAAAAGTAATTCTTCTAATTTTTCTATTTTAGAAGGAGGGCGATCCTCGCTACGAGTATAGGGGAAGTAAACGTTCTCGTTAACTCCTGGAGGAACGATATTAAACTTGGGTGAAAATAATTCAATGCCATTAACAACGTGATACAAATCTGGCATGGTGAAATTATCGTAGGATTCGTATTGTCCTACGCTATCACTTCTGCCAGCAATTTCCTGATATGTACTGCTAATAATACAATTAGCAGCATTCATAGCAATTAAATCGGCGGTAAATTGTAGAGAAAAATGATAGTTAGGTTCTAAGTCTTGCCAGTACAAGTTACTAAATAAATATTTAGACTTCTCTAAGGCATGGGCAATCGTAAACTGAGTAACTTTTAATCTGCGGGCAAGTAGAAAAGAAACCAGGTTTCCATCAGAATAATTACCAATAATTAAATCGGGAATACCTCGAAATTCTTGATAGAGTTCTTTTTCGGCATCGACAGCGTAGGTTTCTAAATAAGGCCAAATTTCAAAACGAGAAATCCAATTTTGAGTCATGTTGGGGTTGAATTCTCGCAACGGTACACGCAAAATCCAACCGTTGTCTGTACCGTGAACTTTTTCTAATCGTTCGTTACAACGAGTTCCATCACTATTGGGGATCAGACGAGTGAGAATGATAACTTTGGGTTCAATGTTGAGACTATCTAAACCAGCTAAAGAAATATCTTCTTGTAGTTGTTTTTCTAGACTTCTTGCTTGATCCAGGACATAAACTACTTGTCCACCAGTGTCAGGACGACCTAAAACTCCTTCTTGGGCAAACCATCCATGAACCGATACCAACACGATCCGAAAGATCATGGGAATACGAGAGAGGAAATCTTCTAGAACTTTGTAGTCGGGAGAGTCAATTAACTCGTCAAGAATTTCTAAGGTTTCTCTTACTCTACCTGCCGTGTTACCCCAACCCGGTTCAAAACCAAAATTTTGTAATTCAAAGCGGAATTCTTCATAAGGTTTGGATTTAGGAAATCCACTGACTAGATTTAAAGCTTGTTTAATGCGATCGCTTAATTGTTTGCGGTCTTTGATTCTACCGTTAATTAGTAGAGTATTGCCGTTATAACTATGAAGACTTAAAAAGCTATAAAGGGCTTCTAACCATTGATTCGGGTCTTGAAAGATTTTACTAGAAAGATAACGATTGAGAAATTGTACCCCTCTGCCAATATTTTTAGGGTCGCGGATCGTTGGTGAATAATCATAAAATGGTCGAAAATCGATCTCAAAGACATCTCCTTCGTCAGGATGAAAATGATTAACAAAGCGATCGCGTGTATCTAGTAGCTGTTGCACTGTCATCGCTTCGTAGTTTAAATCTTCAAAAATCCGATAAGCTTCTTGTTGGGCGATTTTGGGACGGATAATCAGACAAATGCTTTCTTTTTCGAGAATTATCTCTTGTGTGTAGTAAATTAACTTTCCTAAGTTAGAAGAAAAATATGGCTGTGCTTCGCTTTTTGTAGTGCTAAATGAATCAAAGGAACTTAAAATTTCATTACGCAATAAATATCGCTGGTCAGATTCTTGTAACTGACTGATAAATTCTCTTAAATTATTTTTTTCTTCAGAATTTAAAACTGCTTCAATCAAATAGGACATAAATTATTGCTTCCTTAGTTTACTGCTTACAAATCTATTGAGGTCTTAATTCAAATATGGAGAGATTTGAATTTTTTCTAGTTTAAGTTTTGTTTCTTAATTTATCTTATTGATCAAGCTGCATAATTCTATCTCAGGAAAGAAAAACAGCTTAAAAAATCAAAAAATAAACGCTCATTAAGTCCAACTATATCTAAACAGATTCTACATCCTCAAAAAGATATGGGATTGTTTAATATTTTCTTCAATCTAAATCAGTTCAACCAAAGCGATCGCTTAGTTTTTTGTATTTATATATACTAAGAAAATTGACCTCTTGATGCAAATTGTTATCTAGCAGACATCTTAATTCTTGATGACCGTTTAGCACTTAGAAAATTTGAACTACGATCAGATGTACTTTAGCAGACATAAATATTTTAGCTTTTTTAAGCGATTATTAATTATATCAAAATATTTAAACAAATTTCTTAATTTACTATTAAAATTAACTAAATATTACTAAAAAAGTTTCAGAATTTTGGATTAATAAAATTTGAATAATTTTTTGTTTGATTTTTTGTAAAGAAATCTTCCCTCATCCAACAACAACCTGTTAATCTATTAATTGTAAGACAACTGAATCACCAAGAAAAACAGCTAAAAACAACTCAATAAATTGTCGAAGCAATCTAATTAATGGGTTATTTTTTAATAGTTATTCGCCAAACAAAAGAGATTTTGTAGAGATAATTTCTCAAGTAGGTTAGTAATCAAAAGTTTGAAAACTGTGCGATCACGAAGTGCCTCAGCTTCGCTGAGATCGCGCTTTGACTCAAAAGGGGAAGCTTTTATGATTAATATCGCTACAGACAAGCACCAATCAACCAACAAAGAAATATCTTTTGTGCTGTGGTTTGAAGAAGTAGGCATTCAAGATATTCCTTTAGTTGGAGGCAAAAACGCTTCATTAGGGGAAATGATTCAACAACTCACTCCCAAGGGAGTGAATGTTCCTACAGGATTTGCTACTACTGCTTATGCTTATCGTTATTTTATTACTCAAGCAGAATTAGAGCCAAAATTAAGGCAGATTTTTGCTGATTTAGATGTAGACGATGTTAACAATCTGCGAATTAGAGGTAAACAAGCTAGAGCGTTAATTCTTAATACTCCTTTTCCAGAAGAATTAGAATTAGCTATTTCTACGGCTTATTTTAAACTTTGTGAACGCTATGGAGCGAGAGCCGATTTTTGCGATCGCTTTGACTCCGAATATCGAGATAAATGTCGAGAATTCAGTTACGATGTCGATGTCGCTGTCCGTTCTAGTGCCACGGCTGAAGACTTACCCGATGCTAGTTTTGCAGGACAACAAGAAACCTATCTCAACGTCAACGGAGTTAAAAACGTCCTAGAATCGTGTCATAAATGTTTTGCTTCTATTTTTACAGACCGAGCTATTTCCTATCGAACGATTAAAGGTTTCGATCATTTTGACATTGCTCTCTCCGTCGGCGTACAAAAGATGGTGCGGTCAGATCTTGCCTCTTCTGGGGTCATGTTTTCGATTGATACCGAAACAGGTTTTAAAAACGCTGCCTTAGTCACTGCTGCTTATGGATTAGGCGAAAATGTTGTTCAAGGCGCAGTCAACCCCGATGAATTCTTTGTCTTTAAACCTACTCTACAACAAGGTTTTCAGCCCATTCTATCCAAACGATTGGGTAGCAAAGAAATCAAAATGATTTACGATGTGGGAGGCACCAAATTAACGAAAAATGTTTCTGTCTCTGAGTCCGAAAGATGCAAGTATGCTATTAGCGATGAAGAAGTTCTAACCCTAGCCAAATGGGCTTGTATTATTGAAGACCATTATTCCCAAGTCCGTAATACTTACACCCCAATGGACATCGAATGGGCAAAGGATGGACAAACAGGAGAACTCTTTATCGTCCAAGCTCGTCCCGAAACTGTCCAATCCCAAAAAACGGAAAATGTTCTACGCAACTATAAGTTAAACGGAACGAGTAACGTTTTAGTTACTGGACGTGCAGTTGGAGAAAGTATCGGACAAGGATCGGCTCGTGTTATTTTAGACGTTCACAAAATCGATCAATTCCAACCAGGAGAAGTTTTAGTCACCAATAGAACCGATCCTGACTGGGAACCGATCATGAAAAAAGCCAGTGCGATCGTCACCAACCAAGGCGGAAGAACCTGTCACGCTGCTATTATTGCCCGTGAAATGGGAATACCTGCGATCGTTGGTTGCAGTACCGCAACAGGCAACATTAAAACTGGTCAACCTGTAACTGTATCCTGTTCCGAAGGAGAAGAAGGCAAAGTTTATGAAGGTTTAGTTCCCTTTGAAGTAGAAGAAACTAAACTAGATAACTTACCGCAACTGCGTACCCAAATTTTGATGAATATTGGCAACCCTGAAGAAGCCTTTAGTTTAGCTGCAATTCCCTGTGACGGAGTTGGTTTAGCCAGACTAGAGTTTATTATTGCCAATCACATCAAAGTCCATCCTCTAGCTTTGATGCACTTCGCTCAATTAGAAGATACCTGCGTTAAACACGAAATTGCCCAACTAACTCGTCTTTATGACCATAAACCTGATTTCTTCGTTGATAAATTGACCCAAGGTATTGGTAATATTGCAGCAGCATTTTATCCCAAACCTGTAATTGTCAGGATGTCGGACTTCAAGAGTAATGAATATGCTAATCTTCTCGGTGGCAAACAATTTGAACCCAAAGAAGAAAACCCGATGATTGGTTGGCGTGGCGCATCTCGTTACTACGATCCAAAATACAATCAAGCTTTTGGTTTGGAATGTCAGGCACTCAAACGAGTTCGAGACGAAATGGGTTTAACTAATCTAATCCCGATGATTCCTTTCTGTCGGACTCCCGATGAAGGACGTAAAGTTCTCGAAGAAATGGCAAAATACGGCTTGAAACGAGGTGAAAACGAGTTACAAATTTACGTCATGTGCGAAGTACCCAGTAACGTCATCCTCGCGGATGAATTCAGTGAAATCTTTGACGGTTTCTCGATTGGTTCAAACGATCTAACTCAATTAACTCTAGGATTAGACCGAGATTCTGCGTTAGTTGCTCATATTTTTGACGAACGCAACCAAGCAGTTAAACAAATGGTCAGGATGGTAATTGAAAAAGCGAAGAAAAATGGTCGTAAAATCGGTATTTGCGGTCAAGCACCTAGTGATTATCCAGAATTTGCTCGTTTCTTAGTTGAATTGGGTATTGATTCGATTAGTTTGAATCCTGATTCTGTCTTGAAAACTTATCTAGATCTTGCGGAGGTAGAATCGAAAGTTCAAAATTAAAACTGAAGTAATTCTCAATAATTGAGATTGGGTAGAGGTAATTCATGAATTGCCTCTACATTATTAAATAATACAGAAATTACAAATAACTGTTCAATTAGCAAGTAAAGGTAATAATAAAGTTACAAAATAATAAACTAAAGGAGCAGTAAACACATAACTATCAGTACGATCTAAAATACCTCCATGCCCAGGAATTAATTGCCCCGAATCTTTAACCCCTGCATCTCGCTTCATCATTGATTCAGTTAAATCTCCTAAAAGACTAGAAATCCCAATTAATGTCCCTAACAACAAACCACTAAACTGCCAAGCAGGTAAATGAAAATACCAAGCACCCACTTCCGCCACTATTAAACTACCTAGTACACCAAAAATAGCCCCTTCTACGGTTTTTTTAGGACTGATTTCTGATAATCTAGTACGACCAAAATGTTTTCCCATTGTATAAGCACCAATATCTGCTGCCCAAATACAAGCCATGACTAAAAACGTGAGCGTTAAAGCAAAAGGAAATTTACTAGGATCTGTCCAAGAATCAGGCCAATATCCATCAAAAGGAAGATTACTGTTACTAATTGTATTGGGTAAACTGACTCGCAAACGTACCCAATAACTAGGAAGATATCCGCCATAAAATAAACCCAAAATCGAGCTAGAAATATCTGCGATCGTCGCTATTTTAGGTTGAAAGAGTAAGTAAAAACAAATAAAAGTCCCTGCTAAGGGAAACATTGCATCAGTTAAATTAGGGGCAACAGCAGCAGTAATTAGCAGTAACTGAGAGACTACTAAAGTCGTTTTGGCAGCAGGTTCAATTCCCTTAGCTCGAACCAAGCGAAAATATTCCAGTTGGGCTAAAAAAATTAAAATACCAATACCTAGACTAAAATACCATCCGCCTAGAACAATCATTCCTAGAGCTAGAGCGATCGCTACTATTCCACTCAAAACACGAGACCAAAGCATAGGGATATTTAACCAACGACCGCTAAATTAAGTGCGGTAAAAGTTAAGAGAATTATTAGAAAAGGTTAACAAATTACTGATATATCTTAAGCACAATTTTTGCTAAATCCGAAATTCTTTAACTTATAATTTTTCTCCGCTTAAAATAAACATCGGATTAACTGCTGCAAAAACTTGATGAATCCCGCGAGTTTCTAAACGATTGACTGCTGATTGGACTACTTCAATGTTACGCGCTTGCAATTGAGCTAAACCTTCAGAAATAGTATATAAGCTTTCTAGGTTACTTGCTGTAGCTACAATTCTTCCTCCTGGCTGTAAGTATTCCCAAGCTTGTAAAATAATATCCTTAATTGGTTTACCTCCTTCAAGACAAATCCTATCTGGTAAAGGGGCTAATTTTTGTAAACAATCAGGCGCACTACCTTCAATAACTTGAATATTATTGACATCAAACAGATTGCAGTTTCTTTTGATCAAATTAGCTACTTCTTCATCTCTTTCTACGGCAATAATTTTTCCTTGAGGACAAAGTAAACCAATTTCTACAGGAATAGTACCTGTACCTGCTCCAATATCCCACAAGACGGAATCAGGTTTCATTCTGAGTGAAGAAATTAACAGCAATCTCACTTCTCTTTTACTTAGAGGAATGCCAGGTAATTGCTCAAATAAGTTATCAGGAATACCGGGAGTATTATAAGGCCAAAGCATATTCAGTTATCAGTTATCAGTTATCAGTAGAGACGTTCCATGGAACGTCTCTATAGTTATCAGTAGGGGCGGGGTGTATAAACAAGGGGTCGTCTGCGTCATCGTATGGCGCAGTTCATGAACCCCGTTCTGGAGGTTTTTTCCAGAGACAGCCCCTTGCGAACCAACCTTCGCCCGTACATCAGTTATCTGTAGAATTATCAAAGATGTTTGTTATTAATTGTAGAGCTAGGATTTTCCGTAACTTCAATCTCATTAATTAATAACTTGAATCGTGGTTAAATTAGGATCGCTACAACCTGAAATTTTACCACCGAGAGTAAGAACTGTTTGTAAATAATCGATCGCTTCGGAGGTAATAATTTCTCCTGGCATCAAAATTGGAATTCCTGGTGGATAGGGACAAATTAATTCGGCACAAATGCGTCCGCTAGACTTTTTAATAGCAATAGTTTCACTAGTAGCAAAAAAAGCTTCTCTAGGGGAAAGAGAAAGAGGGGCAAGGGAGAAGAGGGGAGTAGGAGAAAAATGAATAAAGGGGGAAGGAGAAAGGGAGAGAGTTTTAAACGCATTAACTAGCTGATTAATGTCTTCAGTGGTATTACCGAGGGAAATGATGAAGGTCAGATGTTTTAATAAGGGTAGTTCCGCAGTTACTCCTAACTGTTGATCTAAAATTTCATCCGCTTCATACCCAGTTAAACCTAGTTGAGTAACGTTAACTGTTAGTCTGGTTGGATCGAGATAGCTAAAACCAGGACTAGGGATCAATTCTAAACATGATATTCCTGGTATGGCGGACAATTGTTTTCGAGCTATTGCTGCTAACTCTAAAGTTTGATTCATCAAGCGATCGCCTGATAAGGCCATTTGTTGTCTGGCAGCATCGAGGGAGGCTAACAAAATATAATTGGGACTGGTTGATTGTAATAACTGTAAAGCTTGACTAATTCTACTTGGTGCTATTCGATTACCTTGTAGATGCAGCATCGAAGCTTGAGTCATGGCACTTAAAACCTTATGAGTTGATTGTACGGTTAAGTCTGCACCCAAACTCAAAGCAGAAGGAGGTAAATCGGGATGAAAAGCAAAATGCGCTCCATGTGCCTCATCAACGAGCAAAGGAATATCATACTGATGAGTAATTTGAGCGATCGCCGCTAAATCTCCACCAACTCCTTGATAGGTGGGATATAACACCATTACTGCTTTGGTATCTGGATGTTGCTGTAGGGTTTGTTTTAGACTTACTGAAGTAATACTGTAAGCTAAATCTTGTTGAGAATCATATTCGGGATTAATAAAAATGGGTATCGCACCAGAAAGAATTAAACCCGCGATCGCAGATTGATGAATGTTTCGCGGTAGAATGATTTTATCCCCTGTTTTACAAGTAGCTAAAATTGCTGCGATAATTCCGCAAGTAGAACCATTAATCAAAAACCAAGTTTGTTGTGCGCCAAAAAGTTCTGCTGCTAAATGTTGTGCTTCCTTAATTACTCCTTCTGGCGCAAATAAATTATCTAATTGAGGTAATTCTGGTAAATCTACTTTAAATACCGAATTTCCCAAAATATCAGTCAAATTACTAGCAATTCCTTGTCCTTTTTTATGTCCTGGTGCATAAAATGCAGCATCAGGTTGTTGCGATAAACTTTTCAAGCAATCAACGAGAGGAGTTTGAGATTGAGAAAGGCAAGAAAAATTTGATATTTTCATGATCTTTGAGCTAGTTTAAACCAAAAAAAATATTTTTTTAGCTGAATATTTTTAGTTTGTGACCTAGTTTTTTCTTGATAAAGATATCTTTTTAATCTTAACTTTATACACCTCGCTTCTATTTAAAGATTAAGTAAAAAAAAACTATAAGCAATTTTTTTTCAGTGTTTTTTCTGATATCTTTTGTTTAAGATAAATAAACTAGAGGATTAATTAAGTGTATTTATTAAAAGAAGAATCATGCCCAGCCATGGAAGTTAATAAAAAAAAAATACTGGTAGTCGATGACGATCCTGCTTTAGTCAAATTAATTTGCAGATTTTTTAATTACAATAATTACTTGACAGAATATGCTGAGGATGGCAAACAAGCTCGGCAAATTTTCAGGAAGTTTAAGCCTGATTTAGTAATTTTAGATATTAATTTACCCGATGAAACAGGATTAAATTTGTGTCAAGAAATTAGAAAAACTGACGCAATTATTATCATGCTTAGTTCAATGCAAGATACTAATTATATTTTAGAAGCTTTTGAACGAGGAGCAGACGATTATATTATTAAACCTTTTAATTTACAAATTCTCAAAGCAAAAATTGAAGCTTTATTAAGAAGATATAAACCTCTCTCCACTAATAATACTAATAGAAAACCTTTAGTTTTAGATCAGTTAATAATTGATTTTTGTCGTCGAGAAGTAATTCTAGATGGTACAAGCGTTACTTTAACAGCATTAGAATTTGATTTACTACATTTTTTAGCAACTAATCCCAATCGAGTTTGGGATCGAGCAGAGTTAATTGTAGCGATTTGGAATCGTGATGATTACACTGGTGACGATCGCAAAGTTGATATTCATATTGGTCGAATTCGCAAAAAAATAGGCGATCTCGATGGGAGACTAATTAAAACAATTTGGGGTAGAGGTTATATGTTTGAGTTAGCTAATGGCGATAAAGTAAAATTAGCAGACTAAAACTTATCGATTAAACCCTTAACTACAATTGTTATGTTACGAGCCGGAATCGTCGGACTACCGAATGTTGGCAAATCTACCTTATTCAATGCTTTAGTGGCTAATGCTAAAGCGGATGCAGCTAATTTCCCTTTTTGTACTATTGAACCTAATGTAGGTGTGGTATCTGTACCTGATGAACGTTTAGAGGTATTGGCAAAAATATCCCAATCAGCCAAAATCGTTCCTACCAGGATTGAGTTTGTTGATATTGCTGGCTTAGTCGAAGGTGCAAGTAAAGGCGAAGGTTTAGGTAATCAGTTTCTTGCCAATATTCGCGAAGTTGATGCCATCGTTCACGTTGTCCGTTGTTTCGACGATGATGATATTGTGCGACCCGTTTAGTACAAAAGTACTCTAAAAGTACGTGGTACTAGCCTGGTGAAAGAGGAACGTATTAAGCAATGTTAAGAAATTAGCAAAAATTAACTCAAGTACTCCAGAACCTTGACAACTAAATAATCCGTGAAGGTGAGAGTAACCTGTAATAAGGTCGCTAAATAATAATAAAAGTATAAAGACTCAAGCCCTTCTCCGCAAGTGTTGGCGGTAAAAGCATAGAGCGTCCCTCTCTGTGAAGAGAGTGAGAAGTTTCCCTTATACCTGGAATGATAACCCAGGGATAAAAGCGGGACTAAAAGGAGCAACGACTGATAGTCTAAATCGGTCAACTTCTAGCAAGAATCTATGAGTAGCGCAAGCAAACTAGCCTGATGTCGTTACATCGAAACAGCCAAACAGACTGTTAGGCTGTGTCCAAAAGGACATTGTTTAAAAGATGGTTTTAGAAGATATCTCTAAAATCCAACACTATCAAAACACGGCATCTAATAAGGCAAAGTCATAAGTATCGTTAAAGTTAAACAGCCAAATAGACTTTATGGGCTGTAGCCAAAAGGCACTGGTTCGCAAAACAATAACTCCAGTTCCGTTAGGAGTTATCAACACCTGTTAGAACCCGGTATAAAGACAGACTCTAAGGATTCATACCAACGGATTATTTGGAACGGGAAAACCCCCTTACACCTCTCTAAAGAGTAGTCAATCAAGACGCAACAATCTTCCAACTAAGGAAGGGAGTAAGGGGAGTAGGATTGGTCAAAAAGCAAAAGCCTCAACCCGAAATAACGGGTATCATCTGACCAAAACAAAGGGAAGAAAGGGTAATGCCGAGGATAAGCTGACGTGACCACTGTAAATAGGATGATAGAAGATCAAGTAGGATAAAAATGGCTAAAACACATTCAATACAACAGAATAGTGTGGCATGGCAAGAGATAGACTGGCGTAAAGTCAGAAAAACTGTTGCGAAAATCCAAAAGAGAATCTATCGAGCCAGCATCAACGGCGATGTCAAGAAAGTACGCCAATTACAAAAAACACTAATCAATTCCTACCATGCCAAATTAACGGCAGTCAGACAAATAACACAGGATAACTCAGGCAAAAAGACAGCAGGGGTGGATAGAATAAAGTCCCTCACACCACACCAGCGACTAAAGCTAGCCGAAAACTTGAAGCTAACGGATAAAGCCAAACCTGTAAGGCGAGTCTACATCCCAAAAGCCAATGGTGAAAAGCGACCACTGGGAATCCCCACTATCTATGACAGAGCAACCCAGAGTCTAGTGAAAATGGCACTCGAACCAGAATGGGAATCAAAATTCGAGCCGAATAGCTACGGATTTAGACCAGGAAGAAGCGCACACGACGCAATCGAAGCCATATTTAATTCAATAAGACAAAAAAGCAAATACGTACTGGACGCTGACATAGCCAAATGTTTTGACTGCATCAACCATTCAAAACTACTCAAAAAACTAAATACGTACCCCAAGATACGCAAGCAAATAAAATCTTGGCTAAAAGCAGGAATACTGGATAATGGAGAATTAATTTTTCCAGATAAAGGTACTCCGCAAGGCGGAGCTATAAGCCCACTACTCGCAAACATAGCACTACATGGAATGGAAAAAGAAATCGAAATGTATGCGGAAAGCTTAAAAGGCAGGAAAAATTATAATAAAACCGCCCTAAAGTTAATCAGATATGCAGACGATTTCGTAATTACCCACGACAATTTAGAAGCTATAGAGCAATGCAAGAACATAATCAATGAATGGTTGAAAGACATCGGACTGGAACTAAAACCAGAAAAAACAAGAATAACCCACACCCTAAGAGAACATGAAGGTCAAAAACCAGGATTCGACTTCCTAGGTTTTCAAATAAGACAATTCCCTGTAGGAAAACACCAAACTGGTAAAACAGCACAGGGAAGACCAATTGGCTTCAAAACCATAATCAGACCTTCTCAAGAAAGTGTTAAAAAACATTATCAAAATCTTGCCAGAATAGTAGACAGTCACAAGGCAAAAAGCCAACACACGCTGATTCAAAAATTGAATCCAGTAATAATAGGATGGGCAAACTACTATAAATCAGTAAGTAGCAAAGAAACATTCTCAAAAATGGATACACTGCTATTTAAAAAATTATGGCAATGGGGATGTAGAAGACACGCAAACAAAGGGAAAACCTGGGTTAAGGACAAATACTGGCATAGGATTGGAATAAAAATCTGGAATTTTATTGGGGAAGGCAAACAATTGGCAGAACACTCCAAAACAAAAATCTCAAAACATATTAAAGTAAAAGGGGAAATAAGTCCCTACAACGGAGATGAAATATATTGGAGTATGCGGATGAGAAATCATCCCACCATGCCAAGAAGAAAGTCAAACCTACTAAAAATTCAAAAAGGAATATGTAATTGGTGCAAAGAGTACTTTCACACGGGAGAGAAGATGGAAGTAGACCACATCACACCGAGAGAAATCAAAGGTGATAACAGTTATGGAAATCTTCAACTCCTACACAAACATTGTCACGATACAAAGACCAAAGAAGATTTAAACCAGATAAGAATACATAAAATCAGAAAATCCAGAAACAACCTAGTACAAAAAGATTGGAAATGGATAGATGATATGTTGGTCTGCGTCAAGGATGGTACTCATACAGAGCCTATTTAGAGAGGAGCGGAATGAGGTGAAAGTCTCACGTTCCGTTCTGAAGACGAGTCGGCTTGGTGACAAGTCGGCTTAGTTTAACATTCATGTTGCTGGTTCGGTCGATCCAGTTAGAGATATAGAAGTTATTAATTTAGAATTATCCTTGGCCGATTTAGCTCAAGTTGACAAAAGGATTGAAAGAGTACGAAAACAAGCTAAAAATAGTAAAGAAGCTCAAGCAGAGATGGTAGTACTAGAAAAACTTAGTGCTGCCCTTAACGAAGGTAAATCGGTTAGACAAGTTGATTTAGCTGAAGAAGAAACAGAAATTATTCAATCTTTAGGATTATTGACCGCTAAACCTGTAATTTTTGCTGCTAATGTGTCCGAAGATGATTTAGCTAGTGGTAACGATTGGGTAGAACAGGTAAAAACGATCGCCTCTACAGAAAATGCTAAAGTGGTGATTGTTTCGGCACAAGTAGAATCAGAATTAATTGAATTATCAGAAGCGGAAAAACAAGATTTTCTAGAATCCTTGGGAGTAAGTGAAGGAGGCTTAAAATCCCTGATCAAAGCTACTTATGAACTTTTGGGTTTAAGAACATATTTAACCACTGGGGAAACAGAAACCCGTGCTTGGACGATTAAATCAGGCATGAAAGCACCCCAAGCAGCAGGTGTAATCCATTCAGACTTTGAACGAGGTTTTATTCGTGCTGAAACTATTTCCTATCAAGATTTAGTGCATTCAGGTTCGATGGTAACAGCTAAAGAAAAGGGATTGGTTCGTTCCGAAGGTAAAGATTATGTTGTCCAAGAAGGCGATGTCATGTTATTTCGCTTTAATGTATAAGTAGTATCGCATAGGAGTTTACTTAAATGGTTGCTCTGTTAATTACCTGGTTAGTTACCGCCGTAAGTCTTTTGATTATTTCCAAATTACGGATAGGAGTAGAAATTGACAGCTTTGGGAAAGCTTTGCTTTCTGCGGTAGTTTTTGGGATTTTAAACGCTTTAATTCGCCCTGTGCTAGCTTTTTTTGCTTTTCCTCTGACGATTATTACCTTTGGGTTATTTGCTTTAGTAATTAACGCTATCATTTTTGGTCTAGCTGCTGCTTTAGTCCCAGGATTTAGATTGCGTTGGGGTTTTTGGAGTGCATTAATTGGCTCTTTTGCTTTGGGAGTAATTAACTCAATAATTTTTAGAATACTTCCTTTTACTGCCGGTTAATACGAGTGATAATCTGACTCAAAAACTGATAATTGCTCATGATCTTCGGATTTTGAGCGATTTTTTAGATTTATTGCCATTGAGCAAAAATTTGTTGAATTTGTGCGATCGCACTATCGGCTGCTTGTTCTGGGGAAATATCTTCCAAGATGATTTTTTTGAGTGCTTGTCCCCAAATATTTTGTTCTAAAACTAAGCTATAAGCAGGATTTTGCACAGAATAAAATAGTCTGGTTGGTTGATCGATTAAAGTTTTAACTGCGGTATAAATATGGGGATCTGCCTGATTTTGCCAAAATTTGTCTTTTCTTGCTGCGGTCATAACAGGAACATAACGACCTCCAGCACTTTTGAGATAATCTGCAATTACTTCTGGTTGAATCAAATAAGTAAGAAATTCTTTGGCTATTTTTTCCTGTTTAGCTCCTGCCAAAATCACAGCTTGTCTAACTGATACAATGTGACGCATGGGTTCGCCATTGGGTTTACGAGGAAATTCAGCAATGCCCAGTTTATTAAAATAAGTTTCTGGATCTTGACGTACCGCACTAGCAATAGAAAGAGTAGGATTGGGAGTCATCAAGACTTGACGATTGAGTAAGTTACGATTGTTGTCAGGGTCTAACCATTGTAATGCTTGAGGAGGAATATATCCTTGTTGATACAGTTGTTGATACCATTGCAAACAAGTAATAATTCCTTGGCGAACTTGAGGTTGATCAATCAACAAATTTCCTTCAGAATCTAAAATTTCGACATCGTAAGCTTCTAAAATTTGCTCAAATAAATAGTAAGTATCTGAAGCTTCGACGGAAATAGGAATCCCAAGAGCATATATTTCTGATTGTGCTTGAGTTTTGATTTGCTCAGATATAGGTTGCCAAAATTGCCAAAAATTGTCCCAATCTTGAGGAATATCCTGGGCAGTTTTCCCTACTTGTTTTAACCAATCTTGCCAATAAAAAATATGAATAGTTGCTTGATGAAGCGGAACTGCATAGTAACTTTTTTGCTCTGCCTTTTGATTATATAAATAAGCAGCTTTTAAAGCAGTAGTAGAATATAGTTTTTCTATTGGTTTGATTACTTCAGAGACATCGGCTAGTTTTCCTTGCCAAGCGAGTAAAGGATATTCAGCACGACTAGAAAATAAAACATCTGGAGGATTACCAGCTTCAATAGCTCTTTTTGTTTTTTGAGTAATTTCGTCAGCAGTATAAAAGGTCAGTTCTACTTGATTACCAGTTTTTTGTTGCCAATTATTAACAAGTTTTTGCAGAATTTCGTCTTCTTCAGGAATATAACCTTTATCCCACCAAATTTGTAATGTATCAGAGCTATTAGTTGATTGATTAACTTGGGATAAATTAGAATTTGATGTATTGCTACAAGCAATAATAATACTTACAATGGCAATTAAAGGTAGATAAATGAAAATCAAACGTTTCTGCCAACGATTGAAGGGTAGCATTTCCTAAAGCTTTAAAAGATACTTCTCAAACTTGTGAGCAATCATACTAGATTTAGTGATACTAACTAATAAATAGTTGTTAATACTTTACGTCTGGATCTACATTTTTGAAAAATACTTCAGCGTTAGTTAATTGATTGACGTTGGGGGATACCTCATCCCATGGCGCAGATACAACCAACGTGTTGACGGTAGTAGAAGTTAAAACTGGTGTACGATGTGCCTGTCTTTGTAGACGCTTTGTTGCTGCCTCAATTGAGCTATAAGTAACCAATTTTAGGGGATTTTCTACTACCATTGAGATGATTTTTAATTTTTCAAGAGTTCATATTGATTAGCTTCAGTTTCTACCTGTTTGCCATCGGGAGTGATTTTTTGGTCGGTAATTAAGCGCGCTCCGCGTCCTCTAGTAAAGTAATTCCAACCCCATTGCACCATAACTATTAATTTATTATCAAACTCAATCAAATAGTAAATATGGGCAAACACCCAAATCAACCAAGCTAATAGTCCCGAAAGTTTAATAAAACCGAGATTAACTACAGCCGAATTTTGCCCGATAACCGCTAGATTTCCCACATCAAAATATCTAAACGGTGGCATAGTTTGATTTTTGAGCCGTTTGGAAATGAGTTTGGCAACGTATTCTCCTTCTTGAATAGCAACTGGTGCTACTCCTGGTAAAGGTTTTTCTCCTTGATGAGGAAAATTAGCTAAATCGCCAATTACAAAAATATTAGGATATCCTGCGATCGTTAAATCTGGTTCAACCATTACTCTACCAACACGGTCTAATTCTGCGCCAGTTCGCTCGGCTAAAGCTTTGCCCATTCTAGAAGCTTTGACTCCAGCAGCCCATAAAATAGTATTAGAGCGAATTTGTTCACTATGGTCACCATATTTGACTGTAATGACATCTTCAGCAATTTCAGTTACTAAAGCCTTGGTTTTGACAGTAACACCTAGTTTTTCTAAAGAAGATTGCGCTTTTGCTGATAATTCAGCAGGATAAGGCGGTAAAAGGCGATCCATTCCTTCTAATAAAAGAATACGAGTTTCACTAGTATCAATATTGCGGAATTCATTTTTGAGAGAACCATGAGCAATTTCCGCGATCGCACCTGCTAATTCTACTCCTGTTGGGCCTCCTCCTACAATGGCAAAGGTCAAAAAAGCTTGTCGTTTTTCGGGATCGGTTTCTTTTTCTGCTGCTTCAAAAGCTAAAAAGATGCGTCGGCGAATTTCTAATGCATCTTCAACCGTTTTTAATCCAGGCGCGGTAGCTTGCCAATGTTCGTTACCAAAATAATGATGAGATACTCCTGTAGCAATAATCAGAATATCGTAATCAAGTTCGGGATGGTCTTGCAGATAAACTTTTTGTGTTTGGGGATCGAGGTCTACAACTCGGTCTAATAAAACGTGGGTATTCTTATTTTTACCCAAAACAACTCTCAGAGGAGAGGCAATATCCGCAGGGGATAAGCTACCTGTAGCTACTTGATAAAGTAGGGGTTGAAAAAGATGAAAGTTGCGTTTATCGATTAAAGTAACTTTGACGGGAGCTTTGCCTAACGCTTTGGCAGCATAAAGACCACCAAATCCGCCACCGACAATAACTACATGAGGTTGAGATTGATTAGTTTGGGCTGTATTCATAAAATTTATTTAGTCTGAAATGACAATTTATATAATTTTTACTTATAAAAAATTTATTGTTTTAAAACTTAGTTTATAGATTAGATAATAATTGCTATTTTCAGGTTAGTTGTTAAAGTTCTAAAATTCATCTGTTGAAGCGGAATTAATTTTTAAGATTTAAATATTGTAAACACGATCGCATCAAACTGAAGTAGCAGTCTTTACAAGCACAAGGATCAATTTTTAGGAAAAGGGAAAAGGAGACTAGGAGACTAGAAGAAAACCTACTGGTGTACGGGCGAACGGCGGTTCGCAAGGGGCTGTCTCTGGAGGAAACCTCCAGAGTTCATACGCCCCGCCCCTACTGGTAACTGATCACTGACTCACTCCCTGATTTACTGGACGAATATTATTACTTTCAAATGGTCTAGCATCGCCACGCCAGTTAAAACCATTGATACGAAAATTAATTGAACCAATTTCTAAGACAGGATTGTAGCGAAGAGTGATGTTGTGGGTACGGCGACTGTATTCTAAAACATAGTCGGTGCTGATTTCCTCATTATCATCAAGATTCAAGGAAGTTTGGACTCCAACTCGAATTGGCCCATATATTTGCTGAGTAAGTCCTAGAGATAAAGTTTTTTCGTCAACATAACGATCAAATAAAAACGGAGAGCGATCGCTACGAAGTCCTTGAGAATAGGTCAGACTAAATCCTGTATAGTCCAAGTAGGAACGGGAAAAATGTCCAAGTTGTCCCTCAATGCCGATGTTAGCTTGTAAAGACTGTTGATCATCTCCGTTGCTATAAAAACTACTGACTCCAGAAATTCCTGTAAGAAGTTGGAGAAAAGGAACTACAGGAGTAGGAGTGAAACGTAAACCTTGGTTTGGAGTTGGTGCTAAGGGTTTACCTTGCCACAACAGGAAACCTTTACTAAGAGATGCTGCGGTTTGATAACGGGTAAGATTAATGCGGTTATTATCTCGATTGGATTCGAGTAAATCTTCTCGATCTGTATCTGCACTAATATTTTGAATCGATCCTTGGTAAGTAAGATTAATTCCTGTTTTTCCTAAAGGAATATTGGGTGAAGTGATAATTCCACCAAGACTACTGTAAACAGTTTGGAAACCAAGAGAACCATTAAAAAGGCGATCGCGGAAATTGTATTGTAGGCTAAAGGTATGAGGATTAGCTAGATTACCTAATTGTTGATCAAAAGCGATTCTACTTCTTAATCTATCTTCAACATCTTCCAGATCTAAACTGGTAAGACTCAGTCTGGCTTGTAAATTGGTACGGGGAGAAAACCTCTGAGTGAATTGACTTTGTAGTCCCAAAGAGGAAGGATTGAAAACACCCCCATCATCTTCATCACTAAAATCAAAAGCGGTGGGAAAAATAGCTTTTTGTATGAAATATTGAGGCGTAATTTCCCAATTGGTTTTTTCTGTCTCAATTAGCTGAAAACTACGTTCAAGATATAAACCCCCTCTTTCTTCTCCATCAAATCCAAAGCTAACAATTCCTGGTTGACGAGGACGACGATCTATCACAAATCGATTGGTTAATAAAGGAACAGTAAAACTATCATCAATAACGATACGAGAATTTTGAGTAGTCAAAACACTAACTTGAGGCGCAGTTTGGGTAAAATTAGCAGTTTTAGCTCTTAATTCCAACTCTGGAGGCGAAAAAGGATCATTAGTTAAACGAAAATCAGTGGCGGTAAAATTATTGTTTTCAAACTCCATTCTGGCTGCTTCAAATCGCAGTCGATTAATTTGTCCTCCACTGGTTTGATTGTTTCTATCACCAAGAATTTGATAGTCTCTGCTACTTCCTACAGAAATACCAATCGATTCGGTTGCAGTTACGTCAGTTAAAGGTTGAGTGATCGTCAAGCGATCGCTTAAGGTAGTCTGAGGAATAATTCTACTTTCTGGCAATCTAGCGGATAAATCGCGGTTAAGAGTAGCTTGATCTACTTGCCCTTGGGCATTAATAACTACCCCGCGATCCTGAACTAAATAATATTCAAATTTCTCTCCTCGTAGCACTTGTTGTCCTCTTGTCAGCACAACATTTCCTTGAGCTACAGCAATTCGATCTGCTAAATTAACTTGAAGACGATCCGCAGTTAGAACGGCTTGAGCGAAATTCATCACCACGTTACCTTCAGCCGTAACTACCTGTTGTTGATTATTATACTCCTGGCGATCGGCAATGACTTCGATAACATCAACTTGTTCTACAGGAGTGGGAGTATTGGGTTCAGTAGAATTAGAGTTATTTTCAGGAATAGTAAATTCTCTGATTTCTCCGTTGCGTTCCTGAGTTATTAAATAACTAGCAGGGGAAAACCTGCCTTTATTTTTTACCTGCAACTGAGTTATTAAAGTTCGATTAATATCTTGATTGTTAATTTTCCCCTGGTAGGTTTTTGGTGCTTTGTGGAGAATGGGTATAGGTTGAGTTTGGTTTTCAACTATTGGCTGTGCAACCGCCAAATAATTCAGGGAGATTAGCAATGAAATCATCGGTTTCAATAACGCTGGTAGTTAGCAATTTTAATCTTTATTTCCATGAATGCAAGTAAAATTTTAAGTTTTCAACCAATAAGTCTGAATCAAAAGTAGTGTTTTCCCAAACAATACAAATTTAAACAGAGAAAAAGACACACAATTTTTGTATTCGCGAACAGGAGGTAGAGACAATTCATAAATTGTCCTTACTACTCTGAGTTAAAAGTAACAAAATTAACTTGATTTAATTTAACAAGCAGTGTCTAATATATAAATTATTTTTTAAATTCTTAAGATACTTATAAATTGCTTTTATTTTATCGAAAATATTTACAATGACTCCAAGTTTACATAAATTAATTGAAAAGCTCAAAACAATTAAAAGTTATCTTAATAGCCAATTAAAGCATTATCCCGATTATGAACCGTTAATAACAAGAGCAACAGAGATAATTGAGCATTGTAATAATAAAAAAATTAGTATTAAATTAGCTAGTTATTCAATTGATTTTTTAGAAAATTTTAACAAATTTACCCTAAAAAGATATAGTTTGGTTGAATATTTAAATTTTGAAGTTGTTAATTTAAACCAAAATATTGAACAAGTTTTTGCTCGTTGCGATTTACTATGTTTGATTTATGATTCTCAATTACCAATTTCCAGTCTAGAAAAACAATTAATTGAACAAGCAAATTCAAGACAAATTAAACAATCCTTACTTATACTTGATAACAGTTTAATTGAAGATAATTTAATAAATATAATTAATCTCGATTATTTGAAAAATTGGCTTAATAATAATTATAAGCAAGCAATTAATCATTTTTTGGTTAGACTAGATGCCAATTGTAATTTACAATCTTCTGAAGAATTAAATCAATTTTATAATTTTATTGATACATTAGTGCAAAACGAATTTGACAATTATATTGACCATACTTTTCATGGTTTAAAAGTAAATATAGCTGAGTATTTTGAGCAAGAGAAAAAAACTTATTGTCAAAAAATTCATTCTCAAAAAGCCAATTTTTGCCAAGGAGAAAATCCTGAAAAATTTAAGCAAAAACTTAATCAAACCATTCAAAAACTCAACAAGGAACAACAGCAAATATTTAAAATTCTTAAACAAGATGTTAATCAATATAAATTAGAGCTATTGAATCCTTTTATCTATGATAGTTTAATGTATCAAGTTCAACAAGCAATTGAAAAATCTGAAATATTAGAATGTCAAGAAAATAACAAAACTTATTTATATCTAATAATTAAAAACCAACAATATTCTCAAAGGCTTCCTACTTATATAATTAATCTTTGTCAACAAAATTTAAGTTATTGGTTTGAGCAAGAATGGGAAAAAATTCATTATCTTAAACCTGAAAATAATTTACCACAATTTTGGCAAAAAACTCAACAAGAATTAGAATTTATCAACTCTAGTAAGATCCAAACAATTAACTTTAATTTGTCAAGTAAACCTGTTTTTGAAATAAACGATTTTATTACTATATCAATCTTAGAAGAAACTAGTAAAACTCTGCTGGACTATCATTACACTCAAAGTACTTGGTTCCGACTTGCTGTGGCTATGATTGTTGGTTTGATAATTTTTCTAGTTACTAGTAAATTATTTGGTTTTGTAATTGTAATTTTTCAATTGATCAATTTATTTACTGCTCAAAATGCTAAAACAATCCGGATCAAACAACAAACCAAAGAATTAAAAAGAATAGTTGAAGGCAAATATCAATTTCTAGTTCGGCATTTATGCGATCGCGCAGGACAAATTTTGATTACAACTTTAGATGAAACCAGTCAACAATATCAAATTGAATTAGATGCGATCGCGTCAAAAGCTGACGAACAATTGAATGAAGTAAAACAAAAGATTAACAGTTACCAAGATATCATCAATCAACTCAAACAAGACCAAGCTGAAATTGAAAAATTACTACTTTAATTAATCAACAAAAAAAATTGGGTAGCTATGACAACTACCCAGCAACGAATCAATTTTTATGAATGATTTAGTTAGTCGGTGAATTAAAATTACACAGCAACAGTTTTCTTAACACCAGCAGCTAGTTCACCTTTAGCATATTTAGCTGCATAATCATCCAAAGTCATTTGTTTGATCTTGCTAGCATTTCCAGCAGTCCAGAATTGCTGATAACGGTCAGCACAAACTTGCTTCATGTACTTCATCGAAGGTTTCATGAAGTGACGAGGATCGAAGTTGGAAGGATCTTTAGCAGCAGCTTCACGAATTGCAGCAGTGATAGCTAAACGGTTGTCGGTGTCAATATTAACTTTACGAACACCACTCTTAATACCTTTTTGAATTTCTTCAACTGGTACACCATAGGTTTCAGGAATTTTACCGCCGTACTCGTTAATCATATCCAACCACTCTTGAGGTACGGAAGAAGAACCGTGCATAACTAAGTGAGTGTTGGGTAAACGGCTGTGAATTTCTTCAATACGGCTGATTGCTAAAATTTCACCAGTAGGTTTACGAGTAAACTTGTAAGCACCGTGGCTAGTACCAATCGCAACTGCAAGAGCATCTACTTGAGTACGTTCTACAAAATCTACAGCTTCGTCAGGATCGGTTAAAAGTTGGTCTTTGCTGAGAGTACCTTCAAAGCCGTGACCATCTTCTGCTTCCCCTTGACCAGTTTCAAGAGAACCTAAACAACCTAGTTCACCTTCAACGCTAACACCGATAGAGTGAGCTACTTTTACTACTTCAGCAGTAACATTAACGTTGTAATCAAAGCTAGCAGGAGTCTTAGCATCTGCTTCTAAAGAACCATCCATCATTACGCTGGTAAAACCATGACGCATAGCAGAGTAACAAGTAGCAGGACTGTTACCATGATCTTGGTGCATAGCAATAGGAATATGAGGATAGGTTTCTACTGCTGCTAAAATCAAGTGACGGAGGAAGTATTCACCTGCGTAGCTGCGTGCGCCTCGAGAAGCCTGTAAAATTACAGGACTGTCTGTTTCATCGGCAGCCTGCATAATCGACAAAATTTGTTCTAAATTGTTAACGTTAAATGCAGGAATACCATAATTGTTCTCAGCCGCGTGATCTAAGAGCAGCCTCATAGGGACGAGCGCCATAGATGTCCTCCTAATCTATTATCTTTTTTTTAGTTAGTTAGTTTTTAAGAAATTTAACTTTCTTACTTGTCAATCTTAAGATATTTTTCATACTTTGATAAAGTATTTTATCTATATCTCTAAATGTTACGGGATCAGTTATACTTATAACCCCGATAAATTCTCATTAATTCGAGCGTATTTCGATATTGAGCCGAGCAAAATTTTTTCAATTAAGTTAGAGGAGGAATGGTAAATCCTTTTAAAAGATGTTGATCAGTTTTTAGTCCTTTTGCCTGTAATAACACGCCAAAACCACCTAAACCACTAGGATTGATAAGTTGATGCAGTGCATCTCGACGCTGAATAACTTCTAATGCGCTATAGTTACCATTAGCAAGATTTGATAAGCGATCGCCTAATCCCAAAGCCATTAAGAACATTCCTTGTTGAGTAAAACTAATTTTGGTTAATCCCCACTTGTTACCTTCAACTTCTAGGGCCGTAAAATCAACATGAGTAGTAAGGTCTTGATAACCAAGATTAAGATAAGGATTATTGTGTCGGCGATGTTGATAGTAGCATTGTAATGTTCCTTGCGACCTTTGGGGATGGTAGTATTTGTGGGCAGGATAGCCGTAGTCAATGGTTAATAAATAACCTTGTTGTAATTTATGAGCTATGGTTTTTAACCAATCCAAAGCAGCCAAGTTAACTTCAGTACGATAACTTTCGGGATAATCTTTACTAGGAAAATTCAACTTAACTAACTGAAAGTATTCTAATATTTTAGAAGTAGATAGTTCTCCATAAACTTCAGTAATTTGATTCTCTAAATTAGTTAAATAAACCTCTTGTAATTTACCTTGATTAATAATTACTTGATTAACAGGAAAAGCATCAATTAATTCATTAGAAAATACACAACCAACTAAAGAATTATCAGGAAGTTCTAAAAGCGATCGCCATACAATTTGATCTTTAAATTCTTGAAGTAATTCTTGTTGTCGTTTTTTCAATGCTGGAGATTCTTCGATAATAATATATTTTAAAGTCTGAAAGAAATCTTGTTGATTATTTTGTAAATAATTGAAAATATCAAAAGCTAAATTGCCATTGCCTGCTCCTACTTCTACTAAACAAAAATCATTAGGACAATCCATTTTGAGCCACATTTCTACAAATTGAATTGCCAGTAACTCACCAAAATCTTTACCCAAAGAAGAAGCAGTAAAAAAATCTCCACCAGAGCCGATTTCTACAACTCCAGAACTGTAATAACCATACTGAGGATGATATAAAACTACATCCATAAATTCAGCAAAAGTTATTTTTTGTTGAGGTGAAGCAGTAATGCGATCGCGAATTATATTTTGTAGAGCGTAAGAGTTAGATTGAATTTGATTATTCATAACAATTTAAATAAAAGTTAGTTATTTATAGCAGTACAAAGAAAGATTAGGACATTATTGTAAATCGTAGGGGCGATTGGTTAATCGCCCTTACAAAATTTATGTGTCCTAACTTCGGTAAATTATTTGGATTGGAATTGTCCACAGATAAACCCTGATAAACGTAGCTCAATTTATCGGTTGGTTGTGTTTTTTGGGCAAGTCATATTTTTATGCAGTTATAATTCATGAATTATGTCTACTTGTTTTTTGTCTTTGTTTTGAACAAAATCGCTATATAATCAACTTTTCAATCAATCATTAATTTATAAGATGAAGATAGTATTTTTTGGTACTCCTCAATTTGCTGTACCTACTCTTGAAAAATTAATTGAACACCCAAATTTTGAGGTTATTGCGATCGTTACTCAACCTGATAAAAGAAGAGGTAGAGGTAATCAAATGATGCCTTCGGCAGTGAAAAAAGTTGCTCTAGAGCATCATATCCCAGTCTGGCAACCAAAAAGAATCAAAAAAGACCGCGAAACTCTAACTAAACTAACTCAATCTCAGGCTGATGTTTTTGTCGTCGTTGCTTATGGACAAATTTTATCTACTGAAATGCTTCAAATGCCAAAATTAGGCTGTATTAATGTTCATGGTTCGATTTTACCCAAATATCGCGGTGCTGCGCCTATTCAATGGAGTATTTATCATGGTGACCAAGAAACAGGTATTACTACCATGTTAATGGATGAGGGTATGGATACAGGAAATATGCTCCTCAAAGCCTATACTCCAATAGAATTATTGGATAATGCTCATCAAATAGCAGCTACTTTAGCTAGTCAAGGTGCGGATTTATTAATTGAAACTTTACTCAAACTGCCAGCTCTTCAACCAATTCCTCAAGATGATTCTCAAGCTACTTATGCTCGTTTAATTGACAAATCTGATTATGCAATAGATTGGTTTCGTACTGCTATAGAAATTCATAATCAAGTTAGAGGTTTTTTTCCTAATTGTGTAGCTACTTTAGATAATAAACCCCTCAAAATTATGGCAACAGTTCCTGTCGAAGCAGCTTATTTTACTCAACTACCAGCAGAATTTAAAACTTTGAAGCAGAGATTAACAGATTTAGCATCGCTGACAGGACATCCAGGAGAAATTGTTAGTATTATCAAAAATTTTGGGGCAGTAGTACAAACTGGAACAGGATTATTACTACTTAAAGAAGTACAAGTTGCAGGGAAACGTCCACAGTCTGGATGGGATTTTGTCAATGGAATGCGCCTGTCAGTAGGAGATCGAATTGATAATGGTTAATCAAAAATTGCTACGTTTCATAATAGCGACAACCTTGACAAGGGCCTTCAGGATTGACTGCACAACGTAATATTTCTGATTTGGCATTAAAACGACAATTAGCATCACCAACTACCCAACGTCCTTCAATTAAGGTTTTTTCGGTTGGTTTTCGTGATTCTTGGACATGAAGGGAAATTTTTTGCAAAGAATAACCACCAATCTTGTAATGATAATGGTGGTGGCGTTCTAATACAGCGTAAGTTTTACCTTTTAATTCTAAATAGTTTCCTGGTTGTGGTGTCCAGTCAAGATTAATCTTTCCGAGAGATTTACGGGGATGGGTCAAAATGACTTCTGTTAGTAATGAATCTGGCTCCATAACAAAATATCCTGTTTTGCTAACTACATTTGAAAATGTTAACGCGATCTTCTTGATCGCTGTAAGAATCGCTTTTAATAGTTCATTTTATTATTTTTGCTTATCTAATCAAAATTGCGGTCTTGCTTTGAGTGAAGTGCTTCGCAGTTTGCTAACGAAGAGAATGAAGACAAACCTTTTGCTTTACACTTCAAAAACTACTAAGACCGCAATCTAAAATTTTTTAAGGATAAAAACCCAATTGAGGTAAACCGGTCGTTTCTTCCCAACCCATCATCAAATTTAAACACTGGACGGCTTGACCAGCTTGTCCTTTAATTAAATTATCGATCGCAGACATGACAATAACACGTGAGGTACGCGGATCTACTTCTATTCCGATGTAACAAATATTTGTTCCACAAGCCCATTTAGTTTGAGGATAAACTCCACTGGGTAAAATATTTACAAACGGTGATGAGCGATAAAAGGCAGAAAAAATTGTAATCAAGTCTTCTCGAACTAATCCAGGATCTCGTAAAGTCGCGTAAACAGTAGCTAAAATTCCTCTTGGCATGGGAATTAAATGGGGTGTAAATTGTACTCTTACTTCTTGTCTGGCTAATTCACTACAAATTTGTTCAATTTCAGGTGTATGACGATGATTAGCTACTCCGTAAGCTCCTAGAGAACTATCTGCTTCGGCTAACAACAAATTAATTTTGCCTTGACGACCACCACCAGAAGTTCCTGATTTAGCATCGATAATTGCTGTTTCAGGTGCAATTAAACCTTGCTTAAGTAGAGGAGAAAGAGCTAGTAAACTAGCAGTAGGATAGCAACCAGGACAACCAATCAATTGAGATTGTTTGATTTTATCGCGATATAATTCTGGTAAACCATAAACTGCTTTAACTGCGATCGCTTGATCTTGTCGTTCTGTTTTATACCAAGCAGTATAAGTTTCTAGATCACTAAAACGATAATCTGCGGATAAATCTAATACTTGACAACCTTTTTCGATTAAAGTTGGTGTCATTTGACAGGCTAAACCATTGGGTAAACCTAAAAAGACTATTTGACAACGATCTGCAATCACATCTAAATCAATAGCTTCTATATTGAGATCGACTCGATTAGTTAGATGAGGATACAGAGAAGTATATTGTTTTCCTGCACTACTATCTCCTCCTAAATAATTAATCTCAACTCCAGGATGTTCTAGCAATAATTTTACTAATTGAACTCCACCATAACCAGAAGCTCCTACAATTCCTACTGATATTTTGTCTGTATGATTCATAAGTGTTAACTTTTTGTTGATTATCCTACCAGGAAAATTTTTCTGCTTGACTTGGGTTTAAGAATTATTTAACTTACAAAAAACCCATGATTATTTAGTTTTTAAAATGGCAAATTTTTGATTTTTATTTTGATAATCTTGTTACGTAATTAATAAAAAAATATTTATAAACAAAATTAATTTCTAAAAAATTGATTTTAATTTTAACAAGATTAGGAGTTATTTTTTATAAACCTAATTATAAAGATACTAGATATTTTGAGATAAAAATTATCTTTAAATATTTGTTAATTGTTCAGAGCTTTTCATTGAACAACTATCAAACTTGATAAATTTTTACCATTTTATGGAAATAAGCTAAAGTTCATTCGGCATCTTAGCTGGTCAATACTACACTGACTTACTAAATTTTCTTCATTTTAATTAAAGCGATCGCCTTAAAAAAAACTAAAATTTAATTAAAGCTGAGAACGAGCCGTTAAAATTTCATAGCCAGTTTTAGTGACTAACACTGTATGTTCAAACTGTGCTGACAAAGAATTATCTACAGTTACTACCGTCCAGCGATCGCGTAAAGTTTTAGTATATTTAGAACCTGCATTAAGAATTGGTTCAATCGCCAAAGTCATTCCTGCTTTTAATTTGACATTGGGCATTTGATTAGTACGAAAATTAAACACCGAGGGCAACTCATGCAGATTTCTGCCTACACCATGTCCCGTGTATTCTTCCACCACACTGTAATGATGAGCTTTCACATAATCTTCAATTGCACCAGCAATATCTAATAAAGAATTACCTTCTTTAACTTGTTCAATTCCTTTATACAAAGCAGCCTCAGCTACTTGAATCAATTTAGCTGCTGAACGAGAAATTTTACCAACTCCAATTGTCAGACAAGAATCGCCATGAAAACCTTGATAATAAGCCCCAGTATCTACTTTTAAAATATCTCCTGATCGAATAATTTTTTTCGGACTAGGAATACCATGTACTACTTCATGATTTAGACAAGCACAAATTGAGCCAGGAAACCCATAATAACCCTTAAAACTCGGAGTAGCATCCATTTCCCGAATTCTTTTTTCAGCATAAGCATCTAAATCAGCCGTACTCATACCTGGTTGTACAAGCTGAGAAATTTCTTGTAAAACTGTCGCCACAATTTTGGCAGCCGAACGCATTTTTTCAATTTCTTCTGCTGATTTAATTTCAATCCTGCGACGGTTATTTTTAAGTGCAGGAAGTGCAGTAGAGTCGGCAGCAGTTTTTGGTTGAGATTGTTTTAAGGAAAACAATAAATTAGTAATGATATTCATTAATTTTTGTCTAAAAAATAAATACTAATAAAATTTTTACCCCATTGTCGATCAAATACAGAGTTTGTCCTAAAAACTCATACTGTTAAGCTAGTTTAATATTTTTAGAACTTGGTTGGAACTTTTGCTTCAAGTTATACGCCGACTAAGCAAGGAAGTCTTTTTCAACTTCTTCAAATTAGGGCAAAACCATTCAACTTATTTGTCACTCTTTCAGATAAGATGAAAAATACTGACTAACTCAGAATCGACTTCGACGTTTTTGAACGAAGTTCCTTTGCTAACAATTTAAGAGAGTGTTTTATTGGGAAACGGTAACACCCGCCCCGTTTTCTGCCTATAATTCAGGATGGGTTATTTAGCGGGAAAAAATCAATGAATCAGGAAATTTTTGACAGAGTAAAAAAAATTGTTATTGAACAGTTAGAAGTAGAAGAAGAACAAGTAACTCAAGATGCTAGCTTTGCCAACGATCTAGGCGCAGATTCTTTAGATACAGTAGAACTAGTAATGGCACTAGAAGAAGAATTTGATATTGAAATCCCCGATGAAGTCGCAGAACAAATTGATACCGTAGGTAAAGCGGTAGATCATATCAGTTCTGCCACGGAAGCAACTGCATAAACTAAATTTTTTGACCTTAGTCAAATTATATAATCAGCAATAACTGCATTCTGGGTTTAAGTCCCTTTAATTTCTAGGATAATGACAAATTGGCAAATGAAACGGGTTGTGGTAACTGGCTTAGGGGCAATTACCCCCATTGGCAATAATTTACAAGCATATTGGGAAGGTTTACTTGGTGGACGCAATGGTATCGGTCCAATTACCTTGTTTGATGCTTCTCAACATCCTTGTCGCATTGCTGGTGAAGTAAAAGATTTTGACCCTTATACCTACCTAGACAAAAAAGAAGCCAAACGGATGGATCGCTTTGCTCAATTTGCCGTCGTGGCTAGTTTACAAGCGATCGCAGATGCCCAATTTGTCATTAACGATCTCAATGCCGATCAAGTAGGAGTTTTAATTGGGACAGGAATAGGAGGCATCAAAGTTCTAGAAACTCAAAACGAAGCTTTGCTCACCAAAGGACCAAGAAAGGTTAGTCCGTTTACGATTCCGATGATGATCGCCAATATGGCTGCGGGTTTGACCGCAATTCATACAGGGGCTAAAGGACCTAACTCTTGTACGGTAACAGCTTGTGCAGCAGGCTCTCATGCGATTGGTGATGCTTTTCGTTTGGTACAAAGAGGTTATGCTACAGCCATGATCTGTGGCGGTGCAGAGGCAGCAATTACTCCTTTCTCTGTCGCTGGTTTTTCATCGGCTAAAGCCTTATCTACTCGTAATGATGACCCTCTTCATGCTAGTCGTCCTTTTGACCGTGACCGAGATGGCTTTGTGATGGGCGAAGGTGCTGGCATTCTGCTACTTGAAGAATTAGAAAACGCTCTAGCTCGCGGTGCAAAAATTTATGCTGAAATAGTTGGTTATGGCATGACTTGTGATGCTTATCACATGACTTCTCCTGTTCCCGATGGGCAAGGAGCAACTAAAGCCATTGAACTAGCCCTCAAAGACGCCAATTTAACTCCCGAACAGGTCAGTTATATTAACGCTCATGGAACTAGCACTCTAGCTAATGATGTGACAGAAACCAAAGCGATTAAAAAGGCTTTAGGAGAACGTGCTGATCAGATCGCAATTAGTTCTACTAAATCCATGACTGGTCATTTATTAGGCGGTTCAGGAGGAATTGAAGCAGTAGCCACCATTATGGCGATCGCTAATGACCAATTACCACCAACGATCAACCTAGAAAATCCTGATCCAGAATGCGATTTAGATTATGTAGCAAATACTAGTCGCGCTCAAACAGTTGAGGTAGCTCTATCCAACTCTTTTGGATTTGGTGGTCATAATGTTACCTTAGCTTTCCAAAAATATAATTAAACTTTCAATTGAGAAATTTTTCCTGTTTAAGTTTTATTAAACTTGCTCAGCGATCCTGATCAATGGGATGATGGAACATAGCCTTGGGGCAACCCCCAGCCATCAAGTTTCAAATAATTGCAAATATTGTCGTAGTTAACATCAAGATCGATTATGGTAGTTGCCACCCAGTCACTCGAAGAACTTTGCATCAATTCTATTCGCTTTTTAGCTATAGACGCGGTTGAAAAAGCTAAATCCGGTCATCCAGGACTGCCCATGGGGGCTGCTCCAATGGCTTTTGTTCTTTGGGACCGCTTTATGAAGCATAATCCCAAAAACCCTAAGTGGTTTAATCGCGATCGCTTTGTGCTTTCTGCCGGTCATGGTTGTATGTTGCTGTATGCTTTAATGTATCTTACAGGCAGCGATGTGGTTACTCTCGACGAAATTAAAAACTTCCGTCAGTGGGGTTCCAAAGCACCAGGACACCCAGAAAATCATATTACTGAAGGAGTTGAAGTAACTACTGGACCACTAGGACAAGGTATTGCTAATGCTGTTGGTTTAGCGATCGCTGAAGCTCATCTTGCTGCTAAATATAATAAAGAAGATTGCAAATTAGTAGATCATTACACTTACGTCATCCTCGGTGATGGCTGTAACATGGAAGGTATTTCCGGTGAAGCTTGTTCTTTAGCTGGACATTTAGGTTTAGGAAAACTGATTGCTCTCTACGATGACAACCATATTTCCATTGATGGCTCTACTGATGTTTCCTTTACCGAGGATGTCAGCAAGCGATTTGAAGCTTATGGTTGGCACGTACTCCATGTTAAAGACGGTAATAGCGATCTAGACGAAATTGCCAAAGCCATTGAAGACGCTAAAGCAGTTACCGATAAACCTTCGATGATCAAGGTTACCACCACAATTGGTTACGGTTCTCCCAATAAAGCTAATACTGCTGGCGTTCACGGTGCTGCTCTCGGTGGAGATGAAGTAAAAGCCACCCGTGAAAACTTGGGTTGGAATCATGAACCGTTTGTAGTTCCTGATGATGCTCTAGCTCACTTCCGTAAAGCAGTAGAACGCGGTGCTAGTTATGAAGCAGAATGGCAAGAAACTTTAGCTCACTACAAAACTAAATATCCCCAAGAAGCTGCTGAATTTGAGCGGATTATTAGTAGTACTTTACCAGAAGGTTGGGATAAAGTTCTACCTAGCTACACTCCCGAAGATAAAGCTCTAGCAACTCGGAAACATTCAGAAATTACTCTCAACGCTCTTGCTCCTGTGTTACCAGAACTAATTGGTGGTTCGGCGGACTTGACACACTCTAACTTAACTTACTTAGAAGTCTCTGGTAGTTTCCAAAAAGGTGCTTACCAAAACCGCAACCTCCGCTTTGGGGTAAGAGAACACGCTATGGGGGCAATTTGTAATGGAATTGCATTACATAGTCATGGTTTAATTCCTTACGGTGCTACCTTCTTGGTATTTACCGATTATATGCGGAATTCAATTCGTCTCTCTGCTTTATCGGAAGCCAGAGTGATTTGGGTAATGACTCATGATTCGATTGGTTTGGGTGAAGATGGCCCTACTCACCAACCCGTTGAACACGTTGCTTCTTTACGTGCTATTCCTAACCTCACTGTTTATCGTCCTGCTGATGGTAATGAAACTTCCGCAGCTTACAAGGTAGCAGTTGAAAATACTCACGGCCCAACTTTACTCGCTCTTTCTCGTCAGGGACTACCCAACCTAGCTGGCTCTTCAATTGAAGCTGCTGCTAAAGGTGGTTATATTCTTAGTGATAGCGATGGTACTCCAGATATTATTTTGATTGGTACTGGTAGCGAAGTTGCACTCTGTGTTCAAGCAGCCGAAAAATTAACTAGCGAAGGTAAAAAAGTTCGGGTAGTTTCTCTACCTAGCTGGGAACGCTTTGAGGCTCAAGGTGCAGAATATAAAGAATCTGTACTACCAAAAGCAGTTAAAAAACGTTTAGCTGTTGAAGCTGGTTGTACAATGGGCTGGTGTCGCTATGTTGGTGATGAAGGTGGAGTCATTGGTGTTGATACCTTTGGCGCTTCTGCTCCAGCTAATATTGTTTTTGAAAAATATGGCTTTACCGTTGATAACGTTGTTGCTAAGGCTAAAGAAATTTTAGGTTAAATCAATCTACTTTTTTAGCAACTAAATCCAGTTTAAGTTTAGCTCTCTCTTGGTCGAGAGGGCTGTTTTATTTACACCTTCGGTCTTGTCTCTACTAAATAATTAATTTTGCACGACTACTTAAAAACCAAAATTAGATTGATTGTTTAAATTAGAGGTTTCAGAATTAGATAAACCAAATAAAATCTTTAAAGCCATTCCTTGTGCCAAATCCATTTGTCCATAGCTAAATACCCAGGGTAAGTCGTTAGTTAATTGAGCTACAAACCAATCTTTTACATAAGGACTACCATAAATAACTAATCCTTCAAGTTGTCCTGAGTGCAATAGTTGTTGATAAAATTCTTGAGCGACTTTAGTTAAACCTGCTGTACCACGAAAAGGATTACCGCGAATAAATACTTGTAGTAGAGTGCTTCTGGAATCAGATTGAGCAGAAAATAAACTATTTTGATCAATGATTTGTCTTTGATAGCCAAATTTCTGGGGAATAGCGATCGCTGGAGTTTGAAGATCGAGGAAAGAACAATTAAGAACATCATCAACTACAATAAGATTACGTAAATTTTGCTCTGATTGAGGTTTTAAGGGCAAATTACTTCCCATTTGTAGAGAATCTCGCAGAATTGAATTAACAGTTACAGTTGCTTCTGGTTGTGCAAGTTGATTGAGATTGGGGGAATTAGGTAAAAGTTTTTGTTTTGCTTGCCAAATCCTTTTTAACGCTTGATGAATCAAAGATTTGCTTAATTTACCCGATCGCACTGCCTGATAAACTGCTTCAATTGCTTCTTCAGGATCACTAGGCATTAATAAAATATCTACACCTGCTGCTACTGCCATCACAGCTATTTCTGCTAGGGAGGCATATTTGGTTATTCCTCCCATAATTAACGCATCGGTAACAATTAACCCCTCAAATTCTAGTTTCTGTCTCAGTTTACCTCTCAGAATTTTTTCAGAAAGAGTGGCAGGATAATCACTGTCCCAAGCAGGAATTATTAGATGAGCCGTCATGATACTATCTATTTGAGACGTAATGGCATTTTGAAAGGGTAGTAATTCAACTTGATTTAAACGCGAGTCAGAGTGAGGAATCGTAGGTAAATCAAGATGAGAGTCAGTAGCAGTATCACCGTGTCCAGGAAAGTGTTTAGCAGTAGTTAAAATCGGATAGGTTTTTGCTCCTTCAATAAAAGCGGAAGTTAAACTACTAACAACTTCAGGATGTTCACCAAAAGCACGAATATTAATTACAGGATTATCAGAATTATTATTAACATCTACGACTGGTGCAAGCAACCAATTAATACCCACTGCCAAAGCTTCTTGGGCGGTAATCTTACCCATTGCGGTGGCGTAGTTTTGAGCCAGAGATAAATCGTTAGAAGCAATTTCTCCCAATGACATTGGGGGAGGAAACCAAGTCGCACCAGCGAACCTTTGTCCTACTCCTTCCTCAATATCTGCTGCGATCAATAAAGGAATTTTTGCCCAAGCTTGTAATTGCTGCGTCTTCAAAGATAATTCGGCTGCACTACCACCTAATAAAATTACCCCACCCAGAGATAACTCCTCCAACCATTGTTTTAACTTAGGAGTAGAAACTTCCCAGACAGGATAACGAATTTGGTGATCGAACAAATAGCCAGAGGCGCGTACTACAACCATTTGTCCGATTTGTTGTTTGAGAGAAAGTTCTTGCCAATTGGGGAGCAATTGAGACACAGTAATTTAATTAATGTCCTCTTCCAGATCGT
Organism: Stanieria cyanosphaera PCC 7437; assembly: GCF_000317575.1. Classification (NCBI taxonomy): domain Bacteria; kingdom Bacillati; phylum Cyanobacteriota; class Cyanophyceae; order Pleurocapsales; family Dermocarpellaceae; genus Stanieria; species Stanieria cyanosphaera. The sequence goes on from NC_019748.1 coordinate 1,028,961, forward strand.
CTGTGATTGAATTGTCGTCAGAGCGATCGCTACTAATTTGATTGATTAGGTTTAAAATGCGATCGCCTCTTTCTAAAGAATTATCTTCAAGAAAGATAACTTCAGGAGTTCGACGTAGCCGAATTCGATGACCTAATTCTTTTCTCACAAAAGCAGTAGAAGATTTTAATCCTTCCATTGTTTCTGCTTTTGCTTCTTCAGTCCCATAGATACTAACAAAAATTTTTGCGTGTTGTAGATCGCCAGAAACATCAACATCAGTAATGCTAACCATTCCAGCACCAACGCGGTCGTCTTTAATACCATTAAGTAGCATTTGGCTAACTTCTCGTTTGATTAAAGAAGAAATGCGAGAAACGCGACGGTTATTAGCCATAATTTTCGCCCCCTAAGTTTTCTAACTATGGAATTTAACTCAGTTTCTCGGTTTTACTAGCAAAAAGCAGAAACTATGCCTGAGAACAACCAAGTAAATAGCCATACTTTTCTAGTTTAAACTGGATTTAAGCCAAGCATTGCTCGTAGAGTAAAATAAAAGAAGGCAAAAGTACCTACTGCCAAACCCATCAGGGCAGTAGCGGTGAGAGGATTGTTGAGTAAAGGTCTAAATCGAGCAAAAAAAGCCAGAAAAATTCCCAAAATTAAACCTAGTATAAAGCGAGGATAGCGAGCAATATTTTCAAAAAAATCTTTCATTGTTGTAATTAAAATTTAGGTTAGTTTAAAGTTTTATTGTATGATAAATCTCCACTAAAAAAACTGAACTAAATAATCACTTTATAGCTTTGTTTTTATTCGGAGACAAACCATCAAATTAACATAAAATTTATCAATTAAAAAACGAGAGCCAAAACCCTAAATTCATCTTTGTTTATTTGTGGGCATTCGTAGATAAATATAATTCAATATTCTTGTTAGAAAAAAGCTAAAAATCTCTAATTAAAAATTTATCTAATTGTTTCTGCTTTTCCTAAAGGAGAAAAACGAATTTCTATTCTTCTTCTTTTTGAATCTGCTTGACGATTAGTAGTTGCAAAATCTCCTGAAGGTAAAAGTAACTGAGCAGCAGAATAAGCCCGAAATTGCACTCCTTGTAAACGTCCTTGCTTTTGTAATTCTTGTAATTCTTTAACTACTTCTAAAGCTCGCATCAAACCTAAATCTACATTAGAACCTGGATTTAAACTATTAATTGGTTTTTCTCCATTAGCTACCGCTTCTAATTGTTGGTCTAAATTACTAGGACTATTAACATTAATTTGTCCATCAGTATGCCCAATTATTTCTACTACATAAAGATTTCTTTGTTGACTGATTGACTCAATTCTATTGGCTAAATCTTGAACAATATAATTTTTCAAAGCTTGAGGTAATTCTGCACTACCAGAAGCAAATTGATATTCTCCAGAATCTTGAATCACTACTACAGGAGGAGCAGACTTTAAACGCTGCACTTCTAAGGCTAATAAATCTGCTCGGCTATCACTTTGTTGTAAACGTTGTGCTAAATTTGATGAACCTCTATTTAATTGTCTAATTTCATCAAGGCTTTCGCCTAATTCATTTTCTAAGGATGCTATTTGTCGTTTTAAAACTCTAACTTGTGTTTCACTTTCACTGAGATTTAATTCCGTTTCTTCTGCTGTATATTTTAAAAACAATGATTTAAATAAAGCGAGCAATAAAAACAGACTAATAATCATAAAAGCATTAGCCATTAAATCGGTAAAAGATGGCCAAATATTAAGATCATCAGTTGCTTCATGATTGGGACGAATTTTTTTTCTAGCCATAGTAAGTTTTTGTTAGAAAATATTTGAAAAACCAAAAGTATTAGAGACGTAATAGATTAAGTTTGTCAAAAAAATTAAAAACCAGAGAGGCAAAAGTGCGACAGAAGAATTTATAAACAATAATACTAGGTATCTCCTTCTCTCCTTTTTTTCTAAAGCAAATTACTGGTTACTGATAACTGTTAACTGTAAGCAAGTTTTCTTAGCCGTAATCTAAATTGGTACTGCTTCAATTACACTAATATCGGCTGCGGTAGAAATGATTTGTTTGATCTCAAATCCTGCTGCTGTCAATAATTGACTAAATTCCGCTTGAGTACGTTCTTTTCCCCCAGAAGTCAGAACCAACATATTTAAATCCATGAATTTTCCAGCCATAGGTTCGTTTCCTGATGGAATTACTCGGTCAACTATTAATAGTTTACTTTGATAATTCATAGCTTGATGGCAATTTTGCAGAATAATTAACGCTTGTTGGTCATCCCAATCATGAATGATATGCTTGAGTAGATAAGCATCTCCATTGCTTGGAACTGATTTAAAAAAATTTCCTCCTTGAACTAACAAGCGATCGCATATGCGCCAGCGAAGCTGCTCGCATACTTTTTCTTGAACTAACAATTTGTCTGCTTGTTAACCACATAAGGTTCATCAAATAAAATTCCTTGGAGATGGGGATATTTTTGCAGGATACCCGCTAATAAACTACCTTTGCCACCACCAACATCGACAACTGTTTTAAACTCAGCAAAGTTATAAGCTGCCAAAACAGCTTGGCGATCATAAAAGGAAAAATCTGTCATCGACTGTTCAAAAATAGTCGCAGCTTGGGAATTTTGTTGCAGATAAGCAAAAATATTTGCACCATAAACTTCTTCAAATGCTGAGTTTCCTGTTTGAACACTTTGACACTCCCCGCCGTACAGCGGACGGGGATTCTTAAGAAACAAAAATCTTTAGTCGATACTATTCACAAAGATCGAGGTTTTGACCGTATCTCATGATTAATGAGAACCACTATACAATTGTCAGAAAGTAGTTAAAGTTTTTGTGCTACTACTTTGCTCAACTTTGGCAAAATGTTATATCAAATCAGTCATCAAACAACTTATACTTACAGTCAAACAGTTTCTTTAAATCCTCACTTTGTCAGACTTTGTCCCCGTTGCGATCATTGGCAAAAACTTCATAATTTTTCTTTATTAATTAGTCCCCAACCTCAAGGCATATCTGAATTGATCGATTTGGATGGCAATAATGTGAGTAAGGTCTGGTTTAATACACCTACTAATCAATTAAACTTGCAAATACTAGCTCAGGTAGAAACTTGGCAAACCAATCCTTTTAACTATTTACTTCAACCTTGGACAACAACTTTACCCCTTGATTATCCCAGTTCTCTTTATACTCAACTTAAATCTTATTTAAAACCTTATAGTTTCTTGCTAGATACGGTGATTGTGGAATTAGCAGAAGAAATTATTCAAGAAGTTAACGCCAATACTGTAGCTTTTTTATCGAAATTAAATCAGTGTATTTATGAAAACTGCCAATATATTACAAGGGAAACAGGTGAACCTTGGCAAGCAGGCATAACTTGGCGCAGAAAACAAGGTTCTTGCCGAGATTTTGCTATTTTATTTATGGAAGTATGTCGCGCAGTAGGTTTGGCAGCAAGATTTGTTAGTGGTTATCAAGAAGGAGATCCCGAGCAACAAGAAAGAGATTTACACGCTTGGGCAGAAGTATACTTACCTGGTGCAGGTTGGCGTGGTTACGATCCGACTCATGGTTTAGCAGTTAGCGATCGCAATATAGCTTTAGCTGCTTCTGCTATACCGAGTTATACTGCACCTGTTTCTGGAACTGTTAATTCTCAAAATGGAACAAAAGCTGATTCTCGATTAGCAGCACAGATTATGATTAAATCAATTTAGCCACAACCTAATGCAGTGAAATGCGTCTCGCTAGAAGCGAGATGCAATCATTTAATTAAAGATGATCGTCTAACATTTTTTGTAATTGCTGTTTACCAATAGCTCCTTCATGGGAAGCTACTATCTCATTGTTATTAAACAATCTTAAAGCAGGAACACCTTCAACATTACATTTGGCTACAGATGTAGGACTAGGATCTATTTCTAATTTAACCACTTTCAAGCGATCGCTATAGTTATCAGCTATCCAATTAATTGAAGGAGATACCAAACGACACGGACCACACCAAGAAGCCCAAAAATAGACTAAAACTGGTTTATCAGCTTCAAATACTTCCTGCTCAAATTGTTCATCGGCAATTTCGATTACACTACTCATTTCTCTTGCTCCTCAATAATTAACACAAAATTAAATTTACCGAATAATGTCAAAATATGGAAAGAGCAGGCAACTCGTACCTGCTTAATTCCAGACAATCAGTTCTCAGTTTTACTATTGAACAATTTAACTTTGATTAAGTTCGTTGCGTAATGCTTCTAACTCAGCATCAATCACAGAATCTTTAGGAGTAGAAGAAGGGTTATCCGCAGCAGGAAGGGCAGTTTGAGAAGGAGAAGCACCAGTTAATTGAGCTTTCATGGCAGCCAATTCATCTTCAACACCGCTACCAGCTTCGAGGGCAGCAAACTGTTGTTCTAAACCCATACCGCCCAATTCAGCAGCAGACTGAGATTCAGCTTCTAATTGCATGACTTTATCTTCCATCCGCTCAAAAGCACCCATCGCACTACTGGTATCAATTCCGCCAATAGTTTCTTGGAGTTGTTTTTGGGCTTTGGCTGCATTAGCTCTTGCCTTAAGCATATCTTTCTTAGTTTTAGCTTCAGAAATTTTGCTTTCTAAAGCAATTAAATTACGCTTAAGGCTATCAACGTTAGTCATTTGTTGATCTAACTGATTTTTCAGAGTTACTGCTGCATCATTAAAAGACTTTTTGCGTACCAAAGCCTCACGCGCTAGATTTTCATCTCCTTTAGACAAAGCTAACTGCGCTCTTTGTTGCCATTGATTTGCTTCAGTTTGATTTTTGTTGTATTGTTGCTCAGTACGTTTTTGAGTTGCGATCGCTCTAGCTACTGCTTGGCGAAGCTGTACTAAGTCTTCCTGCATATCGATCACAGCTTGTTCTAAAACTTTTTCTGGATCTTCTGCTTTGCTAACTAAATCGTTGAGATTGGCGCGAACAACTCGACTAAGACGGTCAAATAATCCCATGACTATGTTTATCCTTTAGTGATTTACAAGATTTTTGGTATCAAAAACAAGCTCAAGGATATTAGCTTGCTTTTATTACGGAAATACGGCGAAACGCCGTCCTTCGGGAAGCAAGCACCCGAACTGAGTTTGAGTGTCTTACTCTAAAAATTTCACAGTGAAGCCGTTACTGACTACCCCTTATTGTTCTAGTGTAAACTACCCACCACCAATTGATTCGCTCTACGCACTCGCAATATTGATATATTCCATAGCCTACTTAAACTTGAGCAGATAAGTCCATAAATATTATCTGAAAAGCATACTATAAGCTTGAGGAAACCCAAGTAGGCAAGTAGGGATGTTTCATTTTCGTACTCAAGATAAATGGGGAGATCACGAGATCAATACTCGTTTATGTCAACATTATTGATTGGGTTTAGAAAACACAAAAAAACTATTTGTTATTACTAACAATCAAAAGACTGCTGATTTAATTCATAAAATATATTTTTTTTTAATAAACTAGTCAAATGCAAATTTTAAGTATTATCAATTAAATTAAATAATAGTTAATCAAAAATTACAACCTATTTCTCACTAATTATTTGAGAATATTATATATTGATTGTGTCAATCAGTTTAATTGTTATTTAAGTTTTTTAAACCTAAATTATTGGTCATAATTCGACCAATCTGGACATGACAAATCAAAAATACTATGCTTTACTCAAGCGAAATGTAAGTCTTTGGAATAGCTGGAGAGATAAATATCCAATTAACCAGCCAGATCTTAGGGGACTTAATTTTAATAACGCCAATTTAGTTAATGCTAATTTAAGTAATGTTAATCTCAGTGGCACAAATTTCATTGATGCTAATTTAAGTAATGCTAATCTTGATGGTGCAGATCTGACTAATGCTAATCTAACTAGAGCAAGTTTGACAGGAGCTAGTCTTAATGGGGCAAATTTGACAGGAGCGGTGCTAATTGCTGCTAATCCCCGAGGAGCAAGATTAGTTGGTTCTAATCTTAACTTAGCTAATTTTAGTGGTGCAGATCTGCGCGTTGCTAATTTTAACGGTGCAGATTTGACAGCAGCTAATCTGAGTCAAGCTAATCTTAGTGGTGCAGATTTTTTTGGAGCTACTTTAATTCGGGCAGATCTAAGTTTAGCCAATTTAGAGGGTGCTATTCTTCGAGATGCAAATCTAAGTAAAGCTTATCTTTTTAAAACTCAACTGAAAAACTCAAATTTAAAAGGCGCAGATTTGAGTGAAGCTAATCTCAACAAAGCTAATTTTCAGAGAGCTAATTTAACTGAAGCAGATTTTGTCGAAGCAAATTTAGTCCAAACCAATTTCAAGGGAGCTAATCTAAGTAGAGCTAATTTGACTGAAGCAGATTTGTTAGAAAGCAATTTTTTTCAAGCTAACTTAATCGAAGCAGATTTAAGCCGAGCAGATTTAAGTAAGGCGAATTTTAGTCATAGTAATTTAGCGAAAACAACTTTAATTGAAACAAAAGCTTGGATGACTAATTTTCAAGGTTGCATTTTAACAGGAGCTTGTCTAGAAAATTGGCAAATTAATCTTTATACTATCTTTGATGGTGTAATTTGTGATTATGTTTATTTACAATATGGTCAGCAAAAACGTCGACCACAAAATCCTCAGCAAAACTTTGCTTTGGGAGAATTTAAAGATTTAATTGAGCATTTTTTAGGAACAATTGACTTAGTATTTGAGTCGGGAATTGATTGGCAAGTATTTCTTAAAGCTTTCCAAAAATTACAATTAGAGGCAAAAAAAAATAAAATTTATGTAAAATCAATTGAGGCGGTCTCTAATAATAAATTTGTGATTAAACTCAATGTTCCTCTTGCTTTAAATACTCAAACTGTCAAAAAATCTTTTTGGCACAAATATAGATTGATTTTGCTGGCTAAACAAAAAAAAATCAAAATGAAACAAGAAGAATTTAAAACTCAAAATCAAAAAAATACCGAATTATTAGAAATGATGAAAATTTTATCTCAACAAGAAAATATCTTTTTGTCGTTTTCTTGAGTACAATTAAAACTTAAGAGTAATTATAAAAGTGAGAAAGAAAGCTAGAATAATTAAGTAAAAACCAAATTTAAAATAAAAATTAGCATTATTATGTCTAATCTTGAAGTAGATGGAAAAGAAAGAGCGATCGCAGCATTAGTTTATTTATTGCCTCTGATTTATGTCCTACCATTTGGTTTAATCTTACTGAGGCAGTTTCCTTTTCTCAGTATTATCTATGCTCCTCTGAGTCCCTTAATTAGCATTTATTATGGTCTGCCTTTTGCTGGATTAATTGTTTTCTTTGCCTTATATTTTGCCATTGTCAGAAACGAAAAAGCGAGTTATTTTGTTCGCTTTAACACTATGCAAGCAATCTTAATGGATATTTTGTTAATTCTTTGTAGCGTCTTGATGAGTATTTTAGAAATGGGATTAGGACGCAGTAGTTTGTTAATTGAAACCTTAAATAATACAGTTTTTATTGGTACTTTGGTTGCTTGTTTTTATAGCATTGCCCAATCAGTCAGAGGACAATACGCCGAAATTCCTACTATTTCTGAAGCTGCTTCTTCCCAAATTCGTTAATGAATCAAACGCCAACATTTGCAAGCGATCGCCCAATCTTCATTAGTATGAATTACTAAGACTTGAATCTTTGAGTCTGATGCAGCAATATTTTCATCCTGCGGAGAGGAGTTATTTTTAGCTAGATCTAGTTTTAAACCTAAAAACTCAAACTGAGAAGCAACTCTTTCTCTGACAATTGCTGCATTCTCCCCAATCCCTGCTGTAAACACCAACACATCTAAACCTCCAAGAGAAGCTATCATTGCGCCCAGATTGGTTATTAATCGATGAATAAATAAATCTAAGGCTAATTGGGCGCGCTGGTTTCCCTCAGCAATAGCATCCCGAATGATTCTAAGATCGCTTGATAATCCCGAAATTCCCTTAATTCCAGACTCTTTATTCAACATTTGGTCTAAATCATCAGCAGAAAAATTATGTTCGCGCAGCAAATAAATTAAAATAGCTGGATCGATTGAACCGCTACGAGTCCCCATCATTAATCCTTCTAAAGGAGTAAAACCCATTGTAGTATTAATACTTACGCCATTTTTAATTGCAGCTAGAGAACAACCATTACCTAAATGACAGGTGATTAATTTGAGAGATGCTAAAGGTTGATTAATGATTTGGGCTGCTTGATGAGCGCAATACTGATGAGAAATACCATGAAAACCATAGCGACGAATTCCTTGTTCGTACCAATGATAAGGAATAGGGTAAATTACTGCTTCTAGAGGCATTTGACTGTGAAAAGCGGTATCAAAAACTGCTATTTGGGTTACATCTCCCAATAAGTTTTCTACAGCCTCTATTCCTTGCAAATGGGCAGGATTATGATTAGGTGCAAGGGGAATTAAACGAGAAATTGTCTCTTTTACGTTTGGAGTAATTTTAGTTGCTTGAGAATATTCTGTACCACCATGAACTACTCGATGTCCAACTACGTCAAGATCGGATAATTGTTCTAAGACTTTGGTATCTCCTGAAACAAGCGTTTCTAACATTTGTGCTGTAGCAGCTTGAGTGTCTTGAGATGAAAGTCGAATTTCCTTGGTGATCTTTTGAGTTTTTACTGTTAATTTGGCATTGTCACGAGAAACAGTTAAATCAAGATTAGCCTCCCAAAGCGGGTGGAGTGGAGTTGCTGGTAGTAGATCTGATGGCAGTTGATATAAACAGCTTTTTTGGCTACTTGAACCAGCATTTAAGACTAATATTTTCATGGATAAAAATCCTGGAAGTTTGTAACTTTGTGTAAGAGCAATTGGTGAATTGCCCTTACAACTTTTGCCTTCACTTAACTAAAGTCTCTATTCTTGTTCTAGCTTGATTTTTGCATTATGCAAATTTGTCTTTATGGTAATGCTCTCACAAAACAATCTTGAGCAATGACTTAATTTTAAAATTGCTGTTTAAACTTACGAAGACGATTAGAATAACTTCTCATCACATGAAGGGCAAACATTGGTGTTTCCTGTACAACAAATAAAAAACGCTCTTTATCTAAACAAGCTAACTTACAATCGGTTTTGGCTACGGCATTAGAAGCTCTAGTTGCTTCAGGTTGCACTAATGCTCCCTCTCCAAATACATCTCCTGCATGGATAGTTTCTAGAACTTTACCATTAATTACAATATCAACTTCTCCTTCAATAATGCCGTACATGACATTACCCAATTCTCCCTGCTGAAAAATAGTCTCTCCTGCTGCAAAGCGTTGAAATTCCTGATTAGCTTGAAAAATACTGACTGTTTTGGCTGGTTCTAATAACATATGTTTTTGACTTAAGACAAATAAAAATAATACTTTAGCAATCTTCAATTAAGAAAAGAATAAGATGTAGCAATTTCTCAGTTGAGTTGGTTATCAAAACGAGCAAGCTAAATAAAAGTTGATAGGATTTACTTTACCTAATTAATTTGGGAAACGATAAAACTAAATTATTTGCAGTTACTTAAGAATAAAAAACTTTTTAGAAAGCGATCGCTATAAACTTATTTTTGATAAATATTATAATTTAGAAGCAAAAATATTCATCAAATAATTTCTTTGATTATTGAAATTACCCAAGCTAAAACAATACTAATTAACACAAAAATCTCTATAATTTTGAGTGTAGAAAGAGATAAAAACCATTGTTTAACTATTGCGTGATCAAAATTAGAAGGCCAATTAGTAATATGTTTGCACCACAAAGTAGGACTATCTTGACTGCGAAATTGCCAATTGATCATCGATAAAATTAAGGGAATGCCTCCAACTTTAACACTCATTAAAAGATGAAGCGCAATAAAAATTACTAAAATTAGCCAAGAAATTAGATGGGCATAATACCAGATATGATTAAGTTCTCCTTGAGGTAGCCATTTTTCGTTCATCATCTTGCCAGAAAAAACAGCAAAAGTTAATGCCAAAATACTCAAGGTATTAATTGAGCGATGGACAGTGTACCACCAAATGGGTTGACCAAATCGAGTTATTTTTTTTAAAGAATCAGACTGAATTAATCTTCGTTGACCCCGATGAAAAGCATAAACAACAAAGAAAGGAAAAATCAATAATGTCCATAACCCAAAGGTTCCATGAATACCTTCAATTTCTGGAAATTTAGGTAAAGCAACTTGACCCCAACGTCCGTCATAAGTATTGTAAGTCCAAAAAGCAGTTATAATAGCAGCGATCGCAAATAAACTAGTTAGTCCGTGAAGAATACGAAGTAAAAGTGGTTGATAAGGGTGGGAAAATTTGGTTGGCATCATAACTCCCTCGTCTAATTTTTAATTTTATGAAGGAACTTTGGCTAAAGCATTACTAATAACTATTGAATCAGCATCCATTAAATGAGCATTTTCACTAATATATCTTTTCCAAGCTTTAGTGCCAGGTTGACCAGCAAATAACTGTAACATATGACGACTAATGCCATGAAGTTTTAGCCCTTTTTTAGTCCAATAATCGATATAGGGAAGCATTGCTTCCACTACTTGATGACGAGTCGGTGGCGTAGCTGATTGTTGATAAATATCTCGATCTACAGTGGCAAATAAATAAGGATCGTCATAAGCTGCCCTACCAATCATTACTGCATCAACATAATTTAATTGCTCTTTGATTTGTTCTAAAGTAATAATTCCACCGTTAATTTCAATCAATAAATGAGGAAATTCCTGTTTGAGACGATGAACATCTTGATAGCGTAGAGGCGGAATATTACGATTTTCTTTAGGACTTAAACCCTTTAACCAAGCTTTGCGGGCATGAACAATAAAATGACGACAACCAGCTTCAGCGACAATCTGAACAAATTGAGCTAAATCCTCATAGCGATCGCGTTCATCTATGCCAATTCGATGTTTTACAGTTACAGGAATACTTACAGCATCTTGCATCTTTGCTACTGCCGTTGCTACCAATTCAGGCTGTGCCATTAAACAAGCCCCAAAGTTGCCATTCTGCACCCTCGGACTAGGACAACCAACATTGAGATTTACTGCATCATAACCCCAATCTTCCCCAATTTTGGCACATTGAGCTAATTCTTGAGGATGATCGCCTCCAAGTTGTAAAACCAGGGGTTTTTCTTCAAGCGAAAAATCTAATAACTTATGGCGATCGCCATGAATAATTGCTGCTGTAGTAATCATCTCAGTATAAAGTAAGGTGCGACGGGTAATTTGACGCATTAGATAGCGAAAATGACGGTCTGTACGTTCCATCATGGGTGCTATGCTAAGGGGATTACCAATGTTTGTTTGAAGATGATTTGAGTGGCTCATGCTGCAATTACCTGGATTTTGGCTGACTTTTCTGTATTATTTTGCTGTAACTAATTTAATCGTTGCTATTACAGTTTCTCAAGGCATGGGAATCGATTGGCAAGATAAATCTATTTATCAGTTAGGAGTTTTTTTAGGGTTAATTGCAGGATTATTAGGAGCTAAATTTAATCGCAACATTACCATTAATAAAGCTTTTAAAAATCAAAAAACTTTAGTCAAAACTCTTAATCAAAGTTTAGCTGAAATGGGTTTTCAAGCAAAATCTGAATTGGACGATTTTACTGTTTATGAAAAGTCTAAACTTGCTGCTATTTTTGCTGGTAAAGTATTTGTAAAAATAGAAAAAAATCTCAAGTGTGTTACCATCACTGGGCGAGCTAGCGTCATTGAAAAACTAAATCAAATTTTTGACAATTAAAAACCGCTTCTCAATTAAATGAAATCTAGTCGGATAGTTTAATTTTTGTTGATAGTTGATGGTTAATTGTTAATTGTTTGTCGCTACGCGCACCTTCGGTGAGGTTAATTATTCATCCCTCATAATTAGTAATTAGTAATTAGTAATTAGTAATTAGTAATTACTAACTGGTTTTAAAAAGAAAAATTAATTCTGAATTGCTTCTTGTTTAAGGCGATCGCTAACTCTTCTAAGAACTCCGTTAATAAAACGATAACCTTCCTCATCTGAATAGCGTTTGGCTAATTCTACTGCTTCGTTAATCGCTACTTTAACAGGAACATCAAGAAATAACATCTCAGCTACAGCAATTCGTAAAATATCGCGGTCAATTTTGGGAAGACGATTTAATTGCCATGCTACTAAAACAGTTTCAATTTGTGTTTCAATTTGCTGACGATGTTGACAAACCGTAGAGATAATTTCAATGGCATATTCTCGAACATCCGTTTGACTAGTTAGCTGAATAAATTCTGGCAATTCTACCGCAATTCCTAAACGATTAATCGCTGTTTTGGTTAACTCCATCGCATCACTAACCATTGCTTTAGCACTATTAAGGTTACTGCTGCGGGTTTCGCTTTCTAGTAAACGTTCATCTCCCCGTTTAATTTCTGCCGAAGCATTTTCTAAGATATCTTGAACTTCAACAATTAAAGTACGCACTGCTGCCAATACTAAACTATTGAGGTCTTCTTCTTCTAGTTTAGAAGGATTAGTACTAACTTGAGCAATACTTAATAAAGCTAATTCGCGGGAAATACTTCGGGGTTGTTTACGGACTGGCATAAAATTATCAATCTGGGATTATTAAAGTTAATCGGCTTGTCATTCTAACTATATAACTGTTACCTACTTGCTTAACTTTCTTCTTCTATCGGTATTACTGCTGATTTTTTCTCAGCCACAGAAGTATTTAAACTAAGCTTTTTATAGGGCTTAGGTAAAGCGATCGCAACATCAGTCGCTGGTTGTTCAGGACTAACAATACCACCAGAAATGAGAACTTTAAAAGCGTCTTCAATCGAAATAGTTACATCAATTGCATCTTCTTCTGGCACAATAGCATACCAACCAGAAGTAGGATTGGGAGTGGTGGGAATAAAAACACTAAGCATTTTTTGGTGCAAATGAGATTGCAATTGACTGCTGACTTTTCCTGTCACAAATCCAATTGTCCAAACTCCCCGTCGAGGATATTCTACTAAGACGACACGGCGAAACCTAGTTTTGGAGTCTCTCAACAAAGTTTCTAAAATCTGCTTCAGAGTTTTATATACCGATCCTGCTAACGGAATAGCTTGTAGAAATTGTTCACCAAAATCTAATAGCCACCTGCCTACAATATTTCTTGCCATCAAACCGATAATCAAGATACATAGCAATGGCACGGCTAAACCAACTACTAAATTAAGAAAGTTAGTTAGTAACGGATCTAATCCGTCAAAGGGATTGAGTTGCTTGGGAACACGAGTCAGAAAATCGATTACCCATTTAGCAATAGTAATTGTCAACCAAATGGTAGTAGCTAGAGGAATCACTACCAACAGACCGGCAATTAAGTCGTTTTTTAAATCTTGCTTAAAGCGTTGCAGCACAAAAGGCAAACTCTCCTAATAACTGAATCTAAAATTAGTCCTACTTTACTATTAGTTGTAGAACTTGCAAAGAATTGTTGCAACCCTTGACATTTGTTAATAAGTATCAATTGCTGTTTGAACAAGCAAAAAGCTAATTCTGATTCAAAAATAATGTTTGTAGCACATTTTACCTTAACGCCAATCAATTAAGGGGTTATTTGCTCTTTAATTGCAGTATTTGTCAACCGTACCCTGCCTTAAAACAACAGACGGTGCTTTCAAGGACTCGAATTTACTTCCAGTTACAGCCCCTCCGCTTGCGTTCACTTCGTCAATTGGTTGAATATTTTGTAGAGCAAAAATTTTTCTTCTATAGCATAATTTGGTCAAAATAATCCTATTAAGAGAATAATTACAACAGGAGATACGAACCATGACAGACTTACCATTAGAAAAACAATTAACTCACTTTTGTTTTTGTGATGCTATTGATGACATCGAAGACATTGAAATTCTTAAAATTGAACTAGGCAAATTACATTTACTTTATCTAAGACAACAAGTTCTATTCGCTCAAATGGCTAAAAACTGTTTGTTATAAATCATTACATGAGCAGTAAATAAATATGTCCAGAATTAAACAGGACTTGCTAACTATTTCCCATCTTGATTTACCCCGTATGCCAAAATCCAATTAAGCGACGGGGATTTTAGTTTTACGGATATCTTCACACCCTCATACGGTTCTCTGCCTAATGGTAGAAGTTCTTGAAGCAATAAAATTGATATATAAATAACAGGCAAAGATAAATCGTTCATCTCTTCTGTAAAGAGACGGAAGTAGGGACTAAACCCGAAGGAACGCGCCTCATTCAATGCCACACAACAAGAAGGAGGCGAAATGAAACGCAATAATCTTAATACTCAATCAAATACACATTCTCACTTGGTTTCTGCACAAGCTCGTCGTTTAATGCAGCAAAATCGTCAGAAACAACACAATCGAATTCAATCAATGGGTCAAAGAACTGCCTCAGAATTAGGAATCGAATTGTAACTGTAAGTACAAAAATATTTAAGGATTAGTTCCATGAAAAATAATCAACATCGTCAAATTCATCGTGCTAATATGCTCAAAAGCTTAGAGCATCGTTTACAAGTTGCTGTTGCTAACAAAGATGAACGTTTAATTCGGATTTTGGAAAGAGAACGACAATACTATAGATAAAGCTTAGTCTAGCTGTACCAAGCAGTTGTTCTATAGCACTACGTTTTTGAGTTAGGAAACAATATTGTTTGTAGGGAGGATTCATGAATCCTCCTTACAGTTTTTTGTGGTAAATATGTAGTATGCGTTTGCCCTGGTATATCAGACGTAATATTTTGATAACTAGCTAAAACAAGATATAATTATAGCTTTGGCATTTTTTAAAGTTTAATTTTAGACTATTATTGTTCAAGTTATTGCATAATGGAAAACGTGACTATCGGTAGGGTTGAATAACCATAATTTTGACTACGAAACACTACGGATAGCGTAACAAAGGTTTTTTACCTAGTTTATTAATATAGTTGAATTATTATGAATACCTCTTCTGTAAAATCTCGGGAAACTACCGAAGATTTACTCCTTCATGAATTAAAAGAACATCAAGCACCTATGAGTCTGCAAGAATTAGAAGCTAAACTAAGTACAGAGCTAAATCTGTCTCATCGTATTTTTAAAGAAGCAGCTTGGAAGTTAGTCGAAGAAGGAAAAGCTCAATTTACTGCCAGTTGGGATTTAGAAATTTGTTAAGTCTACTTATATGTTGAGACGGGAAGAAAGACAGTATCATCCTTTTAAGCATAGAAGTGACAAACCAGGAGATCAAAGACAATCTTTTCAAATCGATCGCGACCGCATTATTTATTCTTCTGCTTTTCGTCGTTTAGCTCAAGTTACTCAGGTAGTTACTGCTCAAGAAGGACACGTTTTTCACAACCGTCTTACTCATTCACTCAAAGTAGCACAAGTAGCCAGAAGATTATCGGAAAAATTAATTGATGAACAACCATTGATTGCTGAAGAATTAGGAGCAGTCAATCCTGATGTGGTTGAAGCAGCAGCTTTGGCACATGATCTTGGTCATCCGCCTTTTGGTCACACTGCTGAAGAAGAATTAGATGATTGTGCGACTAAGTGTGGTTTAATTGATGGTTTTGAAGGAAATGCTCAATCGTTTCGGATTTTGACAAGGTTGGCAATTCATCGTACTGATTATTATGGTCTTAATTTAACCAGAGCAACTTTAAATGCGGTATTAAAATATCCTTGGCTACGTTCGACTAACCAACAATCGAAACAATGGCGTAAATATTCAGTTTATCATCAAGACCGAGCAGCTTTTAACTTTGTTAGACCGACAGAAGAACAACAGCAAACCATTGAAGCTAGCATTATGGATTTTGCTGATGATATCACTTATAGTGTTCATGATTTAGAAGACTTTTATTTAGCTGGATTAATTCCTTTAGAATTGTTAGCGACAGAAAAAGATGAATTAGCTAGATTTGTTGAAGAATGGTTGCGAGAATTACCTGATAATCAATGTGCTAAAGCAGTACAAGAAAATCCTGCTCGGTTTCAAAATTTTCTCAATGCTACTTATAATTTGAGAGGACAATATCGACCAGGTTCTTTTGAACAAAAAGCTCAAATAAAACGAATTAGTTCACAATTAATTCAAGGTTATCTTCAATCAGTTGAACTAAGTCTTGAATATAGCGATCGCGGTTATTTAAAATACGATTGTGCCAAAGAAGAAGAGTTAAAGTTTTTACAACGAATTGTTTGGTCTTATGTTATTTCTAACCCGCGTTTAGCTACTCAAAGATATGGACAAAAAAAAATTATTAAAACCTTATTTGAAATTTATCTTGAAGCTATTGAGCGCAAAGATTTAAGTTTTATTCCTGCCAGATTTGTTAAAGAATATTTAGATTTACATGAGAAAACCAACGACTTAGAAGATATTGAGCAAGAAAAACTACGTATGGCGGTAGATATTGTGGCAAGTCTTAGTGAAGCAGAAGCTGTACTCAAATATCGTCGTCTTACTGGCATTAACCAAGGTTCTTTTTTGGATTATTGGGAATAATCTTAAATCCACTTAAATAGTTATTAATCAAGTTGACAAGGGGACACGGAGAAGGAGAGATATGGAGATTTTTTATTACTATAACACTACGTATTTAGGTTAGGACACGCAAATCTTGTCAGGGCGAGAGCGCCAATCGCCCCTACGATTTACAATAATGTCCTAATCTTTCTTTGTACTGCTATACTAATGCAACGGATTTTATCTAAAATTTTTATTTAAGTACCTAAGCAAAATTGATTATGCTTTGTTGCTTATTTCCTATTTACCCCAGTTTTTCTCAACTATGTAAATTATCTACACGACTACTTAAAAGAAACTTGATTTTCTAACCAATTAGTAACTAATACTGGTAAATTTTTTTTAACCCAACGTAAAGCAACAATTCTAAGAATTGGTTTTGACATATTGGCAATAGCTTTCATAAATCTATTTAACGGTTGATTATGAAATTTTTTATTAACTAAATTAAGCGAGCCGACATCATAAAGACAATCAATAATTAATTTTAAAGTTACTTCTTCTCGTTCTACTAATTGTTCGAGCAAAAGAAGTACATCACGCATCCTTTCTTGTTTTTTTAGTTCTTCTGGCGAAATTTTTTGGATATTAACTTGTTTGTCAGGATAAGTCAGCATGAATGGTTAGCCAAATTTGATTGATGATGCCCAAGGAAAAGCTTGATTAATTAAATCAAAAAATTGCAAGCTAAACCTCTATGATCGAAATATTTTCTTGTGGTTATTACTTAGTAATGATTAATCAATAGCTAAGTTTTGTCAAAGACAAATAAACCATAATAAACTATAACCTTTTCATACTGATTTTTCAGCTTAATCTAGCTAAAAATAGTAAGATTTTTTTAACCCAGAATCTAACTTGAGATAGTTTACAAACCTTTGATCCAATCTTCCAAAACAGTTAAGGGTAGCTCAAAATTGTTTTCTACAGTATTAACCAAGTTGTTCACAGTTCTTACTGTATTTCCTAAAGATTTACTGTCTATATAAACTTGTGTAGTTGGATAGTTTTGCAACAATTCTAATAATGAGATTTGATTGTCATCTTGAGCAGAGGCAATTAACGTAGCTCTTAAAGCTTCTTTACTAGACCGATGTGATTTAGTATGAAATAATTGGCTAGTTTCTCCTAAAACTAATTCTCCTGGTGCGGTGTTAAACAAATTTGCCATCAAGATTTGATTGGTAGGCAAGGGTTGAGTCAACACAGAACGAACAACTTCAGGATTTTGCTTACTATAATCAAACAAAAATTGAACTGATGGAGACATTTCTCCAGTTAAGGCAAATTGTTCTAGTTCCTCAATCGAAACTGATTGAGAAAGAATACCGTGAGTAAAAATAACTTCTTCAGCAGCTAAGACTGGATGGCTAGCACTCAAAATTATCATCACTACACTAGTTTTAAGTAATAATTGCCATAATTTTGGCATCATCAACTTCAATAAGAATTTTTTTATTGTTTGTTTATTCATAATATAAATTTTAACGTTTAAAACATATGATATTTATTTCAATACGGTATAGCCTCGATAATGATGCGTTTTGTTGAAATATTTCTCAAATGATGAAGTAGGGTAAATATATAGCCTTTCTCGCTCTTGGTGAGGTACACCATTACCAGTTACTAATTACTAATTACTAATTACTAATTACTAATTATCAATCCACTATCAACGCTCTACCTGGAAAATGAACTGTATCTCATTAATCTGAGAACCGCTATATAAATAATTCTGCCTACCTACTAAATAATACGATCGCTAGTTATAATTAAATTCATGGCAAAGTCGCGATCGCTTTGATGTTTAAGTTCTTAAGATAGTAGATTGAGGTAATTTAATATCCCCATCTTATTTTTCTGGTGCTAAAACGGACATTTCGCAAGTAGGTTAGCAAATTAAATAATATTAATGATTATTTTAGTCTAACCCATAGCTTTGAGTATTTACTACTAAAAAAATACGAGTTTTAATTTTAGTTTTCAAAGTTTTGGCAAGCTAAAAATTGAAAATATATAAACTTAGCTGAGGTTTTCAATTATTCCCTCAGTATGATTCACAATATTTTTCAACTCTTCTAACATTTCTTGCTTAACTTCTTGCCACATTCCCCTTTGATTAGCTTCTAATAATCTTTCTGCCAAATCTCTTAATGCCCAAGGGTTTTTATCCTGAATAAACTGTTGTACTTGTTGATCTAAAATGTAAGCTTGAGCTATTCCTTCATACATATAATCGGAAACGCATTTAGTTGTCGCATCATAAGCAAATAAATAATCTACTGTAGCAGCCATTTCAAAAGCACCTTTATAACCATGACGCATGACTCCTGCAATCCATTTCGGATTAATGACACGGGAACGATAAACTTTAGCAATTTCTTCTGATAATTGTTTGACTTTGGGGTTATTCGGCAGAGAATTGTCCCCAAAATAAACGGTGGGATTTTTGCCTGTGACAGAACGAACTGCTGCGGTTAAACCTCCTTGGAATTGATAATAATCATCGGAGTCTAATAAATCGTGTTCGCGGTTGTCTTGATTGTGAAGGACTATTTGTAATTGTTTTAATCTATTATTAAAGGATTCTGGTGCAGAATGTCCATTGCCTTGAGCATCGTAAGCGTAACTACTCCAATTAATATAAGCACGAGCTAAATCTTCATCGCTTTGCCAATTTTGTGACTCAATTAAACCTTGTAAACCTGCACCATAAGCACCTGGTTTAGAACCAAAAATTCTATAACTCGCTCTGGTGGAAGCTGATTGTTGATCTAATCCTTGTTGTTGCCAAAACTTCGTTTCTGTTTTGACTTGAGCAGATAAAGGATTAATTTCTGGAGATTCTTCTAGAGACGCGATCGCTTTTGTGATATTATTAAGTAAGTTGAGTATATTGGGAAAAGAGTCGCGAAAAAAGCCTGATACTCTCACCGTCACATCAACCCTCGGTCTTCCTAATACTCCAGGAGAAAGTATTTCAAAATCTACTACCCGACGGGAAAAGTTATCCCAAATTGGACGCACTCCCATGAGTGCCATTACTTGGGCGACATCATCACCACCTGTCCGCATGGTAGAAGTTCCCCAGATTGAAACAGCTAAGGATTTAGGATATTCACCATTTTCCTGGGTATAACGTTCAATTACGGCTTCTGCTGCTTTACTTCCTACTGTCCAGGCAGTTTCTGTAGGAATAGCACGAATATCTACTGAATAAAAGTTTCTGCCAGTGGGTAGTACTTCTGGTCTACCTCTGGTAGGTGCGCCAGATGCGCCACTAGGAATATATTTGCCATTTAAGGCATTGAGGAGATTAGTTATTTCTTGTTTAGTTTGCTGAAGTGAAGGAAGAAGTTGCGTTTCGATCCATTGTAATTGTCGATGAGTATGGGGAAAAGAGCCACTGATGAACGCTGATAAACGCTGATAATTAATCTGTGTTAATCTGTGTGTATCTGTGGACATTGATTGTGATGAACATTCATTATCAATTTGTGCATCTATGCATCTATCCTTAGATAGACTTTGCCCAATTAACTCTTCTACTAATTCCGCAGCGATTAATTCTAAAATTTCGACAACATCTGGAAGATTCTGCGGTGATTTGAATTGAATATTGGGTAATATTTCTCTGATAGCAGCAAATTTATCTTTAATATCTTCCCACCTCCTCTTCTCTTCTTCCTCTCTCCAATTCAGTGGCTCAAAATCCAAACCCAAATCAAGAGCGATCGCACTAGTTAAACCAAGACGATTAAGGTTAGGAAAACGAGCAATCGCTAGAATTAAGTCTCTTAATTGTCTTCCTTGAGGACATTGCCCAAAAATGTGTAAACCATCCCGAATTTGGGCTTCTTTGAGTTCGCAAAGATAACCATCGGCAATAGTAAGGAATTGAGAGATGCTTTGAGTATCTACATCTTTAATTCCCAAATCTCGATCCAAGTTTTCTTGTTGAATTAATTGAGAAATGCGATCGCTAATAGTTGGTAGTCTGGCAGGATCTAAAGTTTGTGCTTCGTAATATTCATCAATCAGAGTTTCCAGTTTAGCAAGTCCATCATACAATTCCGCACGGGTTAGAGGTGGTGTAAGATGATCGATGATTACTGCGTGAGATCTTCTTTTTGCTTGAGAACCTTCTCCTGGATCATTAACAATAAAAGGATAGAGATTAGGAATAGTTTGTAAGACGACTTCAGGATAACAAGTGGAAGATAAAGCTAAACTTTTGCCTGGTAACCATTCCAAATTACCGTGTTTACCAACATGAACGATCGCTTGTACCCGAAACTTCTCTCTCAACCAATAATAATAAGCCAGATATTCGTGAGTCGGTTCTAAATCTGGGGCATGATAATTTAAACTCGGATCGCGGTCGTATCCTCTTGATGGTTGTATACCTACAAATATATTACCTAATTGAATGCCAGGAATTGGTAATTGATCGTTTTGTAGGGGCAATTCATGAATCGCTTCTACATTATCCCATCGGGCAACAATTTCCTGTTGAACTTTTTCTGGTAAGGTTTGAAAATACTGTTGGTATTCTTCGATTGATAAAGATTGATAAACAGTACGAATGTCTCGACTTTCTAAATCGTTAGTAATACCTGTAGTTAGACGTTTAATTAATTCATCTCCAGAAGCAGGCAAATCTTCAACCCAATAACCTGCTTTAGCACAAGCTTTTAAAATTTCAATACAACTAGCAGGAGTATCTAACCCCACTCCGTTAGCAATTCTGCCATCTTTGTTAGGATAATTAGCCAAGATTAAAGCTATTTTTCTTTCCGAAACAGAAGTTTGTTTTAACTTTACCCAATTAGCAGTTAAATCTGCCACAAAATTAACGCGATCGCAGTCAGGTTGGTAAATCACCACATCTGTTTCTAATTTTTCTTGCCAATTTTTAACCGATTTAAAAGAAATAGCTGTAGTAATAATGCGCCCATCTACTTCTGGCAAAGCAACATTCATTGCTACATCTCTAGGTGTTAAACCTTGCCAACTTGTTTCCCATTGTTGTTTAGTGCTTCCGCTTAAAATTACTTGTAAAATTGGCATATTTAATTGTTGCCAAAATTGAATTTGAGATTCATCATTAATTTGCGCCAAAGCAAAACTAGTAGTATTAAGCAAAATTTGCATTGGTTGTTTTTGAAAAATATTTAATAATTCTGCTTGGACTTCTGCTTCTCTCAAAGAAGAAATAAAAATCGGTACGGGTTCTAAATTTCTTGCGATTAAAGCTTGACAAAGAGCGTCAATTACTAAAGTATTTCCAGCCAAATAATGAGAACGATAAAAAAGTATTCCTACTTGATAATTATGTTTTGATTGAGTTAGGTAAGGATACAATCCAAGTCGAGGAATTACTTGAGGTTGAGGAGGTTGATAGTTAGTATTTAAACAAATATCGCTAATAAAACAAAAAGCATTAAAATAATTTTCAATGCCACCTTCGGTGAAATAACGCCATAATTGATTAACCACAGCTAAAGGAATTGTCGAATGACTAACTAAATCAGGATCAGGGCGATCGTCCCCTGGAAGTACCCATAAAGCAGCATCAGTAGCTTCTGTAATTTCTTTTACTGCTTCTAAACCATAAGACCAATAAGTACGTCCACCTAATAAACGTAGAATAACAATTCTAGCTTGAGATAATACTGTTTCTACGTAGGTGTCTATACTTAATTGTTGCTGTAAGTTTAAAAGATTATTTACTCTTATTTCAGGGAAATTACTGGGAAAATAAGTCAAAGATTTAGCTAAAGTTTGAATATCTGTATCAGCAGAGGTTAGAAAAACAATTGGTGCAGGAGTTTGGTCAATAATAATTACCCCTTCTGTATTAGGATTCCAACCTCCAGGAGTTGCATTTAATCTGTGCATAATTAATCGGCTAATCTTGAGAAATAATTACAGTTTAGATTAAGGGCTACAAAATAAGAGATGCTAAGAATAGACAGCGTAGAGTTGTTTGCTGCCTAACTGCGATTATGTCTATTTTTCAACCTTTTATCATCAAGAGAAAGATATCCAGTACAAGTTTTGAGCAACTTTATTCTCTCTGGGAAAAAACAGCTAAAATGGCAGGCGAAGAAGCAACTTTTTTCACCGAAGAGATGTTTTTGTCTTTCATAATTACCAACAAAATCAATCCGAAAATAGATAACAAACTAGAAAAATTTTGTTTGTTAATAACGCCACAATTAAACGCATTATTATTAGGAAGATTGGACAGAATTACCGACTCTTATCAAATCAATATTACTTTCGAGCCAAAAGCAATCGCTGATTATTTTAATAGGTTAACCGAACAATATCAAGTTACTCCCGATTGTTTTAAACATTTACAAGAGCGCGTACTCTTAAAATTAAATAATTTTTGCAAACCCATGAATGAATTTACTTGTCAAGTTATCAACATCTTAACTGCAAATCCAAATTATGAAGAATATCCCAGTTTTTTTAACAATCTTCCTGTTGAACAAATTATTCACGATCAAGTAGAACAAGAACGAATTCTCAATCAAGTAAAAATCCAAATCAGTCAACATACAGATTTGCCAGAGATTATACAGATGACAATCGAGCAGGTTTGTAGTTTATTGTGCTTAGATCGTTTAGTTATTTATCAATTAGATGTGCCAATTGATTCAATTGAGTCTAATGATCGTAACACTAAATTAATCGATACTGTTACTTATGAAGCTAAAGCTTCTGAGGATATTAATTCGATTTTATATTTTCAAGATGAAATTTGTTTTCAAGAGGCTATCCAATTTAAACATAAATATCGCAATGGATTTAGTTTAGTTGTTAATGATACACGAACCGAGACAAAATTTAATCCTTGTCTACAAGAATTGATGAGAAGATTAAATGTTAAAGCTAAATTAGTTACACCGATTAACGTTCAAGATCAACTTTGGGGATTTTTAATTGCTCATCAATGTTTAAATTCAAGACAATGGCAAAGTAGAGAGAGCAGGTTTCTGAAACAAATTGCTGAATATTTAGCTATTGCAATTTATCAAAATCAATCTTATCAACAATTACAAGCACAAAAACAACTATTAGAAGAACAAGTTAATACCAAAGCTAAACAGCTACAAGACGCATTACTTGCTGCCCAAGTGGCTAGTCAATCTAAACATGAATTTATTGGTAGTATTAGTCATGAATTACGAACACCTCTAACGTGCATTATTGGCTTGTCTGGTACTTTATTGCACTGGTCATTAGCTAATGGAAAAATTCCTCTCCCTGTAGAAAAACAACAACAATATCTTAAAACCATTCAAGATAGTGGAAAACAACTTTTATCATTAATTAATAATATTTTAGAAGTTTCGGAACTAGAAGCTGGAAAATATTTATTAAATATCAGTCGGTTTTCTTTACAGGAATTAGCTAAAAACGTTTTACAATTTGTTCAAGAAGATGCTCAAAATAAACAAATTAGTTTAAGTTTAGAATTTAAAGTAAAGTTAGAAGAAGATTTATTTTATGCAGACCGAGAAAGATTAAGCGAGATTCTGTTAAATTTATTGAGTAACGGAATTAAATTTACCCCTGCAGGCGGAAAAGTTACGCTTAGAATTTGGAAAGAACAACAAAAAACTATTTTTGAAGTTGAAGATAATGGTATTGGAATT
The DNA here is from genome assembly GCF_000317575.1 of Stanieria cyanosphaera PCC 7437. Classification (NCBI taxonomy): domain Bacteria; kingdom Bacillati; phylum Cyanobacteriota; class Cyanophyceae; order Pleurocapsales; family Dermocarpellaceae; genus Stanieria; species Stanieria cyanosphaera. Next base: position 1,053,219 of record NC_019748.1, read on the forward strand.
TCTCAACAACAATTACCTTTGTTATTTGAAAAGTTTCAGCAACTAGAAAGTTTTCTGCAACGTACTCATGGAGGCGTAGGATTAGGTTTAGCTTTAACCAAACAATTAGTAGAATTGCACGGTGGTAATATTTCAGTAGAATCTGTTTTAGGGGAAGGTTCTATTTTTACTGTTTATTTGCCTAATCAAACTTCAGAAAAATTACCCGTACATGAAAATGTATTATATAGCGGTGAGCGCGAAATTGTTGAAACAAAAACTATTATTTTGATCGCTCAACAAGAAGAAAATGCTACTTTACTGTGTCAATTAATTACTGCTGCTGGTTACCAAATTGTTTGGTTAATTAATGTTGAAACAGCTATTGAACAAATTGCAGTTTTAAATCCTAATTTATTAATTATTGAGCAAAGTTTTTCTCGGGAAGAAATTAAACAATTAAAAGATAATTTACCTGAAATAAACGGAGGCTGTTCTTTAAAATTGGTTTCGTTATATTCTCAATTAAACGAACAAAAACAACATTTTTCTGCACAAGGGATAGATGATTATTTATCCTTAGCAATGTCTCCCAGTGAACTACTACAAAAAATTGATGCTTTAATTAAATGAATCAATTATTAAATCAGTTAAAATCAAAATTAATTGTTTCTTGTCAAGCACCAGTCAATTCACCTCTTCATCATCCCGAGCTTATTGCTGCGATCGCAACTGCTTGTGTTAATCAAGGTGCTGCAGGAGTTAGAATCGATACTCCTAGTCATGTTCAAGCTGTGAGAAAACAATTACCAGCAATTCCGATTATTGGTTTATGGAAACAACAGAATTTAGGTAGCGAAGTTTATATTACACCTCGTTATCAAGATGCTTACGCGATCGCTCAAGCTGGTGCAGATATTATTGCGATAGATGCTACCACAAGAGAACGTCCGGGAGGAGAAACCGTTACAGAAATTATTGAACGCATTCACGCCGAACTAGGAAAATTAGTCATGGCAGATGTAGATAGTTTTGAAAATGCCCAAAGTGCTGTAGCAGCAGGGGCAAATGTAGTAGGAACAACTCTTTATGGTTACACCCAAGCAACTAAACACCTTATTCCCCCTGGTTATGATTTACTAGCAGAAATGGTAGAAAAACTAACTGTACCTGTGATTTGTGAAGGAGGAATTGCTTCACCAACAATGGCAAAACAAGCCTTAGAATTAGGTGCAGATGCTGTAGTTGTAGGTACTGCCATTACAGGCATTGACTTACTTACTCAATCCTTTCAATCCATATTTGAGTAACATTTGAGAGCTATATTTTAGTGAATAATTAACAATTTACTTACGTGAACTTGGATTGGTTTTTAATTTGTGGCTTAGGAAACTTAGGACAACATTGTGTAGTAGCCTTAGCTGAATTTGGCGTTAAAATCGCTGCTATTGAGCAAAAAGAAGTTATTCACTGGGAAATTACGAAGATTCCAGATTTAATAAATAATCTAATTATTGGTGATTGTCGTCAGAACAATATTTTAGAACAAGCCCAAGTTAAACAATGTCGTGCAGCGTTAATTGTTACTAGTAACGAACAAGTCAATCTTGAAACTGCTTTAGCTATTAGACAATTAAATCCTTATACCCGTTTAGTAGTTCGTTCCAGTCAAACCAATCTTAATTATCTTTTAAGTCAGCAACTCGGTAATTTTATTGCTTTTGAACCCACAGAATTACCCGCTTCTGCCTTTACTTTAGCTGCTTTAGGTAGTAACATTTTAGGTTTTATCGATCTAGATGGTTATAGAATTAGAGTATGTCAGCGTCAGATTACCGAAAGCGATCGCTGGTGTTATCAAAGACATCTCTACGAGTTAAATAGTAATCAAAGAAAAGTTATTCATTACCGTCCTAATTCCTTACTGACACAATCATCTTCTTTACATTGGTTACCTGATGCAATGCTTGATTATGGCGACACTTTAATTTATTTAGAAGTTGTTGAAAAATTTTCTCCTCATTTCTTAGGTAAAGTTGCCAAAAAAAAGCAATTTACTGGTAATTTGCAGTTATTTCATCCCCAGCAATTATTCCAACAAATTATCAGTTTTGTTCTAAGTTTATCGATTAGAAAAGTTGCTTTTGCTTATAGTGCCGTAGTATTTTTATTATTGTTAATTGGAACAAGCGTATTTCATTGGTATTACCCCAAAATTAATTTTGGTTCAGCTTTTTTTGCCACTGCGACCTTACTATTAGGTGGTTATGGTGATTTATTCGGTGAAATAACTGATAATACTGAGATTCCTTGGTCAATTAAACTGTTTAGTCTGGGTTTAACCATAGCAGGAACAGTATTTGTCGGTGTTCTTTATGCTGTATTGACAGAAGCATTATTATCTTCTCGTTTTGAATTTGCTAAACCGCGTTTTCCTCTGCCTCAAAACAATCATGTCGTCATTATCGGATTAGGTAGAGTAGGACAACAAGTAATTAATTTATTACAACAATTTCAACAAACTGTAATTGGCATTATTTTTAAACCTCAGATTCAATCACAATATTCAATTCCGATCCTCTATGGCAATATTCAAGAAACTTTATCACAAGCTAATTTAACTCAAGCTAAAAGTGTGGTGATTGTCACCGATGATGAAGTACTTAATTTAGAAGTTGCTTTAATGATACGAACAATTAATCCTTTGCTTCATCTAGTGATCCGTACTTCAGGCAATCGTTCTGGTCAACATTTAACTAAATTATTACCAAACATTCAAGCAATTGGAGTCAATACGGTTGCTGCGGAAGTATTTGCAGGTGCTGCTTTTGGTGAAAATATTTTGAGTGTTTTCCGTCTCAATCAACAGACAATTTTAGTAACAGAATATCAAATTGAAATTAACGATACTCTCAATGGTTTATTGTTAGGAGAACTTGCCTATGGTTATGATGTTATCCCAATTTTTTATCAAAAACCTGTTCATTCTTCGATGTTTTTACCCTCAGAAGAATTAAAATTGGTCACTGGCGATCGCCTGATCATTTTAGCAACAATTGAAGGATTACGTCGGATCGAACAAGGTCAAATTGATCTGACAAGTAAATGTTGGCAAATTAAAATTATTCAAGCATTAACTCCCGATGCGATTTTTGAAGGAGCAAATTTGATTTCTAGAATTACTGGTTGTAGTCTTGTTTTAGCACGACAAACTATGAATAATTTACCTCAAATTTTACCTTTATTTCTTTATCAACCACAAGCGCAAAAATTGGTAAGAGAATTACAAAAAACTTTAGTGACATCAATCATCTTTGCTGCTGATGAAAATTAATATGATAAAATTTTTAACAAGTAAAGGAAATACAAAATACTTAAAATATTTAGACAACAAGATTTATTTCGGATTCATCTTAATTACGATTAACAATTACAATTTGCCATTGACCAGATTGACTAGTTTGAAAAGCTACTTTACTGCCATCACCGCTAATAGTTGGATGACTAACCGAACCGCGAACATTAGCACTTAATAATTCTGTGGTTTGAGTTTGACGATTATAAACAAAAATATCAGTTTTACCCCGTTCATTGGAAACATAAGCTAAATATTGTCCGTCAGCACTGAGGGAAGGTTGGTCTTGAGAAGAATTTCGACGATTGAGGTTGGGCAATGAAACCAATTGACGCTGTTGTAAATCATACAAAAAAATGTCTCGATTGCTATTACGGTCTGAAGCAAAAGCGAGATAGCGACCATCACTACTATAAGTAGGGTGTTCTTCAGCAGAGTTACTATTAATTCCTCCTGTCAAAATTTCAGGGGTAGTCAATAAAGCTCGGCTACAACTACTCATCAAAGCAGCACTAAGGAAACATAACCAGATTAAATTAAACTTTCCTAAAGCCTTCATTTATTTTATCTTAATGGTAGTTTCTTGTTTTTCAGCAAATTTACCAAGAAAATGTAAAATTATACATGATTCAGGAGTCATCGGTATACCGCCGTTTAACGGACGAGGCGTACAAGTTCCGCCTACAAGCTGCGGAGTTTACTGCGATTAGTCAAACAAATTCAATTCCTGAGTTTAAGCAACTATTGTGAATGGACGGTACACTGTCATTAAACGACAGTTCCTATGTTCATTGCTTTCCGCAGTCAGTATCTCGATCTCAATATCTAATGAATAGTCCTGCTTCTCGTTCTACTATTGCTTGGTTGCTTTTTACTAGCGATATCATCGGCTTACTGTTCTGTTTTAATTTAGCTTTTTTGTTGCGCTTAGAAGAAATTATCGATTGGCGATCGCCAATTTTATATGGATTAATTTTAGTTTATTTACTAGGGCTTTATTTAGCAGATACCTATCGACTAGAAATTAAACTTTCTGGTCTGTGGACTTCAGAAAGAGTTTTATTTGGAATATTGGCTACAGTTACTGTCATTACTTCCTGTATTTATCTTACTGGCTTATGGGGAAGTGAACCAATTGTTGGAAGAGGTATTTTATTCATTAGCGTTGGTTTTTTTACAATTTGGGCGATCGCCTGGAGATTATTAACAGGAAAATGGGTAAAAATTACTGAAGCAAAAAGTCGTTTTTTAGTTTTAGGTAGTGGCGAACAAGCTTTACGTTTTGGTTTAGAATATCAAAGTTTTCATGCCAAAACTGATTTTGTTTTTTTAACAAAAAATAATTTAGAAATTAACCAAAAACTTGAAACAGAGCAAAATTTAATTATTGATAATTTTGATAATTTTAGTACTTGGAGTAAGCAATCTTGGTCAGGAGTTTTAATCGACGATACAGTAGATAATCTTTCTAATGAAATGATTAGAGAGTTAATGGAGATGCGATTAAAAGGTGTATATGTTTACAGCTTGGCAAATTTTTGCGAACAATATTGGCAAAAAATTCCACCTTCCTATATTCAAGATGATTGGTTTGCTTTCACTTCAGGCTTTAGTATTTTACATAATCGCATTAATATTAAACTTAAAAAAGTAATTGATAAAGTAGCAGCAGGATTGTTGTTAATCCTAACCTTCCCACTATTTGTACTCGTAGCAATTGCCATTAAACTAGATAGTCCTGGTGCCATTCTTTATTCCCAAGTCCGAACAGGATTAAACGGTAAAAAGTTTAAAGTTTATAAGTTTCGTTCGATGTGTCAAAATGCGGAAAAACAAGGAATTCAATGGGCAAAAAAAAGAGATCCTAGAATCACGAGAGTAGGTTTTTTTCTCCGTCTTAGCAGAATTGATGAACTACCACAAATTTGGAATGTTCTTAAAGGAGATATGAGTTTAGTAGGCCCGCGTCCAGAAAGACCAGAATTTGATTTACAGTTAAGAGAAGAAATTCCTTACTATGATGTTCGTTATTTAGTTAAACCAGGAATTACAGGATGGGCGCAAGTTTGTTATCCTTACGGTTCTTCAGTAGAAGACGCTTATCAAAAAGTTGCTTACGACCTATACTATATTAAAAATTATTCCTTGCTTTTAGACCTCAAAATTGCTTTTAAAACCTTGCGTGTGATGATTTTAGGCAAAGGAAGGTAACTTGAAAAAGTAGTGATTTAATTTAATTGAATAAGTAATCCTCAATAGAACCTATAACAATACACAATCGCAGTCTTACCTCACAAAACTGTAAGATTTACTTAATACTTGCAGTGATGTAAACGAGGTATAAATTTTTATGACCGTTGCCACCAACATTCCAGCATTTTGTCAAGGTATTCAGTATTTTCAAGAAAAATTGTCGGGTTTTGCTGAATACGGGCAAGAACCAGCTATCAAAGAGGGAGAAATTGCGATCGCCTCTACTCAAGACAAAGCAGCGGTTTATCAAACCATGTTAGCAGCCGATGCGCTACGTTATCTAACTCTACAAATTACTGCTAGTAAAGAATCAGGACATCCAGGCGGGTTTGCAAGTATTGCCGATACTATTGCTGCTTTAGTGATGCTAGGCTACAAAAACATTATTACTGAAGTAGGACATCACGCCCCAGGGTTTTATAGTAATGTCTTTTTAGATACTTCCTTAGAAGCAATAAGTATTAATACCGTGCAGGATTTACGCGATCGCTTTCGAGAAATGCACGGACTTTTAGGACACTTATCAGGACAAATTCCAGGACTATTAAATCCCGCAGGACCTTTAGGACAAGGACAACACTTTGCGATGGCAGGGGCAAAACTTCATCCTGGTGTGCTATTCCCTGTTACCATTGGCGATGGGGGTTTGGGCGAACCCTATATCATGAGTAGTTTTGGTCATTTTAATACTGCCTATCCTGAAGTTACCAATTTCTTACCGATTCTAGTTTGGAATGGTTATTCTCAAGAACACCACAGTATGGTGTCTACCAAAACCAATGAAGAGATGATTGCTTATTGGCATGGTAATGGTTTTGCAGAAGTAATTTTAGTTAATGCTAAAGATTATGATGATAGCAATCAACCAGGAGAATATGTAGATAGCACCAAGTTCTCTTTTGACAGTAGAATGGCATTTACTCAAGCAATCTTAGAAGCAACGGATCAAGCTGCTAAATCTGCATTGAGTGGAAAACTAACCGTTTTAATTATTAAGCAATTAAAAGGTGCAGGTGTACATAAACGAGGCGCACAATCCCATAATTTATATCCAGGAGATAGTGTAGAAAAAGATTATATTGTTAACGCATTACAAGAGAGGGCATTAACTCCTGAAGCTTGGCAACTAGTTAGAACTAATTATCTTCGTTCTAATGGTGGTGCAGCAGTAGATACAGTAGTTACAGAAAAAGAATTACCTTTACCAGACTTAGGCAACTTACCCTTAGAAGAATATCCTGTCGAAGGAGATAAAAAAGTTGCTACGACAGCAATGGGTGCGATCGTAGGTTATGTTGGTAAACAAGACCCTAATTTTGTCGTGACAAATGCTGATGGAAATGCAGCATCAGGCATCAATAATATTAATGTTGCTCTCAAAATTATTCATCCTACCACCGATGATCTTTACTTTCAGCAACCCCAAGGACAAGTTTACGAACCTCTTAGTGAAGATGCTTGTGCTGGTTTAGCAGTTGGGTTAGCTTTGTTTGGGGCGCGTACTCTTTGGTGTTCTTATGAATCTTTTGCCATCAATGGTTTACCTATTTGGCAAACTGTCACCCAAGCCATGGCAGAATTACGTCGTACTACACCTTCTACTATTACCTTGTTTACCGCAGGGGCATTAGAACAAGGACGCAACGGTTGGACTCACCAACGTCCCGAAATTGAAAACTACTTCGCTGCCATGATGCGCAATGGTAATGTTTTTCCTCTCTTTCCTTGTGATGCCAATAGTATCCAGGTTTGTTACGAATGGGCATTGAGTACTAGAAATAAAGGTATTACTATTACTGCTAGTAAATCTCCTCTCCCAATTCGGACTACTTTTGCTCAAACTCACGAAGGATTAGAAAAAGGTGCAGTAGTATTGCAAGAGATATCTGGAGATAAAACGGTGACTTTTGCTGTCATCGGTGATATGACCTTAATTCCCGTTTTTGAAGCAGCAGAACAACTCAAATCTCAAGGAATTGGTTGTAAAATTGTTTCTGTAATTAATCCTCGTCGTTTATACCGTTCTTCCGATGTTGCTTGGGAAACTTGTAGCGAAAAAGACGGCGGTTTCTTAACTGATGCAGAGTTTGACAACCTATTTAGTGGTGATGCCTTAATTGGAATTACTGGTGGTACAAGTGCCATGTTAGAAACCATTATGTTGCGTAGTAATTCTAGGCGAGATGTATTTGCTTGGAAGCGTGGCGAAACTACTGCTAGTGCTGGTCAAATTATGGCGTTTAATGGTTTAACCGCCGATAATTTTGTCAAGCGTGCCAGACAATTGATTGGCTAAAATTTAATTCTTTTTCCCCCTTTTCTGATTCTTGTAAAAGAGCGGAGTGACAAATAAGGAAATAGGGGGTTTTTCAGAAAAAGTCGACCTATTCTTAGTAATTTTAGTTGCTTTAACTAGAATAATTAGAAAGAATTAAAATACTTAATTAACTACCAAATAAACTAATATCAATTATCAAATAAACACGTTAATTTTCTCGGACTTTGAAGCATTCATGCCGAGAACGAAATGATAATTTTTGTTCAGAATTTTTAAATATCAATAATTTTCAGTAAGCTTTCGGATGTTGATTTCTAAACAAATATCTAATAATTGCAGAAGAAGGCACAAATTGATTAGCAACTACTAGGTATTTTTTTTCCTTCATAGCTTTGTTCAAAATATTCAATGAGGCTAAAGATTTTCAAAATCTTGTTTTGAAGCAACACCTAAATTAGCTTGCTATAAATCTATTTTGTGCTAAAAAAAATAAATTGCGGTTCTATAGCAATTATTTCGGCAAAAAAAATGCTTTTGACCGCAAATATTTAATGAATTGTTTTGTGATTCTTATGGTTAATCAGGATAACATAAGTTCTGCGAAAAAACAAGCAGAAAAGCTTACCTTTACTATTCCAGGTAGCGATCGCTTAATTCAATCCGATCAGACTAAGATTGAATGGGCGCAGATTGCTCCAGGCAAAGTAGTAGTAGCAACGGTCGACCGTGCTTGGTTGTATCAACCTCATTCTATAGAAGATCGTTTTGCCCAACCGATGGAAGGTGCGGGTAGCATTGCTACAACTAGGAAATTATTGGATACAGCGATCGCTGCTGCCAAATACGCTATACAGTCTAACGTTAGACCTCCTGCGCTAACTTGTACACGCTGGGTATGGCGATTAGCAGGTGCTTATCATTTAACTGCCCCTACTCCCAGACTTTTGAAAGATGCTGCTATTGGTTTTGCTGGCAATGGTCGTAGTCTTTTAAAAAAATGGGCTTTAGAAAAAGCTCAAGAAGAAAAAGGTCACGACAGACTTGCTTTACTCGACATCCAGTCTTTGGGATACGATGCCGAAGCAGTGGTAAAGGCTCTTGTTCCTCCTGCTGCGGTAGCTTTGATTGATTACTTTACTCGTAGTGTGCAAGATGACGATCCCATCGATTGTGTAGGGTACACCTATACAATGGAACGCCTATCTTTAGGCATTGGAAAAGATTACATCCAAAATGTAGAAGCATTACTACCACCAAAGGTTAATGCTACTCGATGTCTGTGCGTACATAGTTCTGTTGGTGCTGATGCAGATCATGTAGATGAAAATGTATCACTTATATCTCAACTTACTCCCTCGGAGCGGACGCGTATAGCGAGAGCTTGTTACGAAACAGCATTAATGTGTTTTAGTCCACCACCTGAAGGTTATATCTCGGATGAGGAACTTGATCAGATCGTGCAACCATTCAAGAAAAGCTAGTCTTTACCTGCTCTTATCAAAATTTGAAAACTAAGAACAAACTATTTTTAGTACTAATTCACTGATTATCTCAAACACAAACTAAGGAGAATTAATTATGAACACTGCAATAGCTACTCAAATCAAACCAATTGAAAATAGCTTAGAAGTTTTGAATCAGTTTGGAATTGAGCTTGATTTAGATGGTATTTTAATCACAGAATTTGAACAAGGATTAGCAAACGACCTGGATAATCCTTTCTAATCAATTTCGATTATTTCGTTGGTTAAATAAGTAGCTAGGTTTGATCAATATTTTGAGTTGCCTAGCTTCTAAGTGTAATTTGGACTTCACCAAGCCAAATTTTTTTTTGCTTGAATTGTTAATAAATGTAATATTTAATTACAAAAGTTGTAAATTTTTGTGACTAGCCGTCAATTGAATAGATTAAGAAAACTCCAAAAGTTGATAAGGTAAATTTATTAGGAAACACCCTTAAAATAACAAACTAAGTCAAAAAAATACCTTGTTTAAAAATAGTGATTTTAAAATAAAAAAAACACTAAAATTTCTTAGCTACTTCTTGATTCTTGGTTGCTCAGTTCTTGTTTTAAGTTTAATTATTTTACCTGCTTTAACACAACAAGCAACCACAGTTACAGTTTTAATTCAGGCTTTAGAAGCAGCACAATGGCAACCTTTAGTTACAGAATTTAATCAAACTCATCCTCAAATTAAACTACAAATTATTGAAGGTCCAAATGCTACTAATCAGGTAGAAGATTTATATACATCTTCGTTTTTATTAGGACAATCTCCTTATGATTTAGTTTATATGGATATTGTTTGGGTACCCAAATTTGCTGCTGCTGGTTGGTTATTACCTTTATCAGACCGACTTACTACTACAGAATTAAAAGAATTTTTAGCAGGCGATGTCAACGGTGGTACGTTTCAAGGGCAATTATATCGAATGCCCTTTCGTTCCGATGCAGGAATGCTTTATTACCGCCAAGACTTATTGAGTGCCAATAACTATCAACCACCCAGAACCTTTGAAGAATTAATGGCAATTTCCCAAGATTTACAAGAAAAAGGAGTAAGTCAATGGGGTTATTTGTGGCAAGGAAAACAATACGAGGGTTTATCCGCCATGTTTGTCGAAATTTTACAAGGTTTTGGCGGTTTTTGGATTGAACCAGATACTCTTGAAGTAGGATTAGACCAACCAGAAGCAATTCGAGGAGTAGAATTTTTACGTAGTACTGTAGCGAAAAATATTTCTCCTGCGGGAGTGACTACCTACGCAGAAGAGGAAACTCGTCGTTTATTCCAAGAAGGAAAAGCAATCTTTTTACGTAACTGGCCTTATGTGGTTGGTTTAGCTTCAGCAGAAGATTCTCCCATTCAAGGTAAATTTGCTATTAAACCAATGGTTCATGCACCAGGTTATCCTAGTGGTGCTTGTCAAGGAGGATGGGGACTAGGTATTGCTGCAAATACTCAACATCCAGATGCAGCGTTGGAAGTAATTAAGTTTTTTGCTAGTGAGGATTCTCAACGTGAATTTGTTTTAGCTACGGGTTATGTTCCTAGTCGTAGATCTTTATTTAATGACCCTAAAATTGTTGCTAAATATCCCCATTATCCTGAATTGTTAAAAGTGGTGGAAAGTTCTGCTCTGCGTCCTCCTATTGCTCAATACGCTCAAGCTTCTGATATTTTACAACGCTATCTCAGTGCAGCTTTAACTAATAAAATGAATCCTACTGAAGCTATGCAGGCAGCAGCTAAAGAAACACGAAGATTATTAATTAACTAGCTAAAAAGCTTAATTAACATACAAAAATAAAAGTAAGTTAAACAGTTCATTCTCTATAAATTATGAATACATCTGTTTTTGAGCAATTTTTTGATCACTGTGTAGGTAACTGGCAATCAGAAAGAACTTATCATTATCTAGGTCATCAGGAAATAGAGCGATCGCGTACTGAATTTGAAATCAAACCTCTGACAAAGGCTCAAAAAGAACAAGTTTTAGCCGATAATGAGTATCAACAAGTTAATGATTTAGATAGTTTTCCTGGTTTTAATCTAGGTTTCTACACTATTTCGGACAAAGGGGAAGAGGTAAGTCAAAATCTTAATTTGATGTTTGTGCCAAAAACTGAAAATGGTTTGTGGTTAGAAGGAGATTATTTACGCGATCGCGCTTACGAAGAAGCTAGACCCATTATTTCTCACTTTCAGTTTAATAGCCAAACCAAAGAACTATTGATGACGACTAATTACACTAAAGTAGTTTCCGTTGATTCGATCACACTAACCAATCCTGATTTACGGATTCGGAAAATTCTTAACTATCAACGTCCCCCTGCTGGAAAACCTTTAGAAAAAGTATTACTAGTTGGATTTGGAGTTGAACAGAAAGTAATCTGAATTTTAAGCTGATTTTTTTTAAAATTTGTTAAGTTTTAAATGATGTCAATCAATTACGAAAACGTTATCTTTACAAAACTTAATGAAGTTCTTGTTAAGTTTTACAAAACTTGATGATATGGACTTCGACATCATTGTATAAATAAACTTGTCAAGGTGTTACAAAAAGTAAGGGGCTGACCTCGCTTTTTATGGGCAAGGCTTGTACACCCCATCAACTCAACTACTTTTGTTAATTTCTTTGACAAATATTCTCTCTAAGAAACTGCACTTAAATTAAAGGTGCAACTAAAAAACAGAGTTTAATTCCTCCAAGAGGAATCTTTGACTCTATGTAATCACTAGCAAAAAGTTTTGCAGTTGAGATCAAAAAGTAGGCGTAGTGAAGTGAAATATCTTCAAGGTTTTTGACATCATTGCGTTTTGCTTTAATCTTCAAATCAAGCAATCAAGTTTGCTAGAAAAGGTAAATTATTGTAACAAGATTAAGCAGAAGAGCGATCGTCTTTAGACCGTTATCTCTTCCAATGCTTGCTTAATTGTACTCAAACCTATTCAGAAAAATTTTATTCCTGAAAGGAGACTTTATTTAATGGCTTTTGGACCAGCATCGGAATTAGGTGTAGCTTTATTTGAAGACACCGCTCCTTTAGAATATATGCCAGGTCTTTCAGAAGAAGAACGAGAAAGTATTATCAAAGCCGTCTATCGGCAGATTTTAGGTAATGCTTATGTGATGGAAAGTGAACAAGCTACTGTTCCAGAATCCCAATTTAAACTTGGTAATCTCAGTGTCAGAGAGTTCATTCGCGCAGTAGCTAAATCTGACCTTTATCGTTCTCGTTTCTTTGAAACCTGTCCTCGTTATCGTTTTATCGAGCTTAACTTTAAACATTTCCTTGGTCGCAGTCCTGAAGGCTTAGAGGAAATGAGAAAGCACAGCACCATTTTAGATACCCAAGGCTTCAACGCAGAGATTGATTCTTATCTCGATAGCGATGAATATCAAAATGCCTACGGAGAAAATGTTGTTCCTTATTATCGAGGCTATAAAACTCAACCTGGTCAATCTATGGTTGAGTTTACTCATATGTTTGCGCTATTAAGGGGTGCTTCTTCAAGTGACTTCAAAGGAAGCTTATCTGGTAAGAGTCCAGTTCTCAACAAGTACGCAATTCAAAGCACACCTTTAGCCGTAATTCCTCCTTCTGGTGGCGTTGCTGGCGATGGTTGGTCTTTCCAAGATACCGGTCTTGGTGCGCGTACTCGTCAGGGAGTTGGTGCTGGTGCAAATGGTAAAGTTTACCGCATCGAAGTAACTGGATATAGTTCACCTGGAGCAGTGAATCGAGTTTCCAAGTTCCGTCGCAGTAACAAAGTTTATTTAGTTCCTTACGATAAACTTTCTGAAGAATATCAACGTATTCATCAGCAAGGTGGCAAAATTGCCAGCATTACTCCTATTTAGTGAGATAAAAAAACTTAATTAGTTTTAAATATCTTGCTAATTAAAAAATTGGTCAATAGCAGCACCATGACTTTTGTTAGTTATTGGACAAGATTTGAAGCTCAAAAAGGACAATCACCGCAATTATTTTTGGTGGGGAAACAGTCCATTAACCAGTTATTGGGACTAGCAAACAATCAAGTTTGTGTCTAAGCTGACAAAAGTGAATTTAGCTTACTTATTTATAGCCAATTTTTTCTAAGAAGCAGGGAACTTATGTTTATTTTCCCTGTTCTCTCTATCAAAAATAATCCACCTTCTTCTGGCAATTTGATAGTCCTCGTTCCATTGGTAATACGGAATATATAGCTCAAGGAGTTCGTATGACTCCTCAAATTCAACTTATTCATCGTGCGGGGGGCAAAATTAATTGTCAGTATTACAGAAATTAGTTAATTAGACGCACTCAAACCAATAGTTATTAATTGTTGAAAATTTGTCTACAATTCAGGAGAAACAAAAATGTCACTATGGATTACCGATGTTAAACCAGTTGAACTGCGGAATAATTTTAGTAATGAAGATTTAGAAGTAATTATTCGGGCAGTTTATAAACAAGTGTTGGGAAATCAACATTTATTAGAAGGCGAGCGTCTTGTAAGTGCTGAATCTTTATTACGTGATGGTGATATCACCGTGCGTGGTTTTGTCAGAATGGTAGGGCAGTCTGAATTATATCGCTCCTTATTTTTTGAGAAAGTTTCTCAGTATCGTTTTATTGAGTTAAACTGTAAGCATTTTTTGGGACGCGCACCTTTAAATCAAGCTGAAATTTCTCAACACGTTCAAATTTATAATGAACATGGTTACGAAGCAGAAATAGATTCTTATATTGATAGTGATGAGTATCTAAACAGTTTTGGCGAAAACATCGTTCCCTGTCCACGCACAGAAAGCAATCAAAAAACCCTACAAAATGTTGGTTTTAATCGAACCTTTGCTCTTTATCGTGGTTTTGCTAGTAGCGATCGCGACAAAAAAGCTCAATTAATCACCGATTTAGCTACTAATCGTGCTACCCCGATCGTTTTCCCCAGCAAAGGAAAAGGTGGTACTCCAGGTAATACTAACAAACGCTTTCGGATTAAAGCAACTAAGGCGAGTATTGGCTCTCTCAACCGAGTTAGTAATATGACTTATGATGTCGGTTATCAACAACTCAATCAAAAAATTAAAAATATTCAACGCATTGGTGGCAAAATCCTCAGTATTACTGAAATATAAAGGTAATTTTGAGTTCAAACTGAAATAATTTTTAAAGGCAAGTTAGGATACTCCTATTTTTGCCTTTTTACTACTAAATATTTAGGAGATACTTTTATGGCAATGACAATTGACAGAAACAGTTTTCAGAGCGATTATAGCAGTCGGACAGTAGCAATCGAAGTGACAAACCTCTGTCGCCAAGATATTATGAAGAACAGTAACTATGTTATCAGAGTTCCTCTGTCTCAGATGTCTTCTTCTATACAAAGCATTACCAGAATGGGAGGTAAGGTTAACCAGGTTACTTTTGATTCTATTTCTGCAACTGGTAAATCAGTTAAAACGACAACCGAAAAATCGGTTCAATCGGCAGTTAAAAATAAATAAAATTGTGCTTGCCAGCATTGCTAATGATAATTTCTTAAACCAGTCACTTAATCTTGTTCAATTGTACTTCATCAGCGTGTTTTTAATCGTAAAAAGTATTAAAAGCAGCCAAGCAAAAAATTGGAGGATTAATTGCTCAGCAGTGCTGGTATTGCCATGAAATTCAATTAAATACCTAAAATAATTGATTATTTTAATGATGGATATTACTAGATTTGTAGAACTTTCTTTTGGACGATGGCGATCGCAACGAAGCGCACACCATCTTGCTTTTAGTTACTTTGAACAGGTAATTTCTACGATTGATATCGAACCTTTAGAATTAGATGATCCTCAAGTAATTAATCTTTGTGAATCGTACAAAATTGCTCCTCAATTAGCTAGTGTTCCTTTTAAAATGAGTTGGGAAGGAGAATCAGATTGGGATGACAATGAAGTAGTTAAAGGTTCAACAATTTTAGTACCAATACCAGATCTTCAAGAACCAACCAAAGGTAAATTATTAAGAGAACAAGGATACGCTGAAACTATTCCTGCTATTGGTCATTATCAGTTTAGTAACGATGGAACTTTTGTTTTAATGACTGACTATGAAAGAGCAACAGCAGAAGAAAAAATTTGGTTTGTCACACCAAATTTACGTTGTCGCGTTTCTTTAATTAAAACTAGTGATGGGAATGGAGCGACTACGGCTTCTTTTGCGTCAGAAATTCGTTCGTTAACAACAAATTCTTAAAAATTTTTTCTTTTTTTAAAATAATTTATTTCATAAAAATAACCTTTAATATTTTTTCATAAATTCTAATTATTTACTCAAAAAATGTTGCCCACAATTGATAATTCCCAAACCCAAGAAACCAATTTATTAATAGATTTAGCAAAATTAATGGCTGGTGATTTTAGTAATCATAAACAAGCTCTTGCTGATTCTAAAACCTATGCTCATATTCGGATTTTTTTCCGTCCTTTACCTTATGAATTTTTCTCAGGAATTGGTTTTTATTCCGAACAAACTTATGATTACGACCTTTGGAGTCCTTATCGTCAAGGAGTACACCGTTTAATAGACTGTGGTGATGAGATTTATATTGAAAATTATAGTTTGCAAGACGCTTATTTATATGCTGGAGCGGGACATAATCGCGATATTTTATTAACTATAAATCCTAATTGTTTAGAACGACGTTATCACTGTTCAATGATTTTTAAAAAAGATGGTGATTTATTTCGTGGTAGCGTAGAGCCTGGTAATAGATGTCTAATCAATCGTAATGGAACTGAAACTTATTTAGTGAGTGAAGTTGAGCTAACCGAAGCTACTTGGATCAGTTGGGATCGAGGCATGGATCTCGTTACTCATCAACAAATTTGGGGGTCAGCAGCAGGACCTTTGAAATTTGAAAAACGAGCAAGTTTTGCTCATGAATTACCTCTATTAAAAAGATAAATATAGTTGTATCAAAACGGAGAAATCGATGATTATATCGGAGCTAAAAGAGAGCATGCTGCCACCTGTAGCTCAAAAGAAAATGCAAGCCTGGATTAGAAGTAGACATCTGATTTGTTCCGGTCATTTTTTTATATTTGAAACTTTAGAATATTCCACAGTAGAACGATTTGAAGAATGTGTTAAAAGTTTAGGTGGAACATTAATTTCTGTTGAACCAACTAAAAAAGTTTGGATTGGTAATCATCGTCAAGTAATTCTTTATCAAGCAAAGGCAAGTTTGCATACACCACACCATGCTCTTAACCAATATTGGATTAAATATGGTGGTTTTTATACCAGATTTGACGAACGCCCTTGTTAGGAAATATTCGGATGAGTTTTTGAAGTAAGTAAATTGATCGCGCTCACGCTGAACAACAATCAAATACCTACAATTTCTCAAAGAACAAAATACTTTTATAAACCAAAACCGTTACCTTTATCTCCACTTATATTAGTAGCGATATTTCTCAAGATTTTTCTTACCTTGTTCTGCCAATTTTGTTGAGAACTCCAAATAATGGGAGTTCCGGCTTTGATTAAAGAAGGTGCAGGACTCCAATAATAAATTGAAATTAGTTTACGACTTTGTTCTGGAGGACAGGACAATCGTTTGGGTACACCGTGGAGTGTTTCTGAAGTGGTTGGGAAAATTACGGTTCGGTTGAAATCAGGAGTATAACCAACTCGGTTTTCTTTGTCTGTCTCAGACCAAAGTTCGATATCGCCTCCCCAGGAAGGTTTCCAGTCGCGATTTAAATAGATCAGAAGATTGATCCGACGTATTAATGGTAAGGTAGGATGTTTAGTATAGTCTGCGTGTATATCAAGCCAGCCATCTCGATACATTTGATGTAAGCCAGCACCGAAAAATAAAGGATCGGGGATTAAGTCTTGTATTCCTGTAATTTTTTTGAGTTCATCAATAAATTCAGATGAATTAAGCCAGAGACAAAAGAATTGGGTAAATGGTGATAAACCAACAATTCCACGAGAAGTAGTTTTTAATTCGTAATTGCTATTCCAAACAATCCAATCTCTATCTTGAGTTTTAGGAAATTCTGCAACAATGCGGTCTAGTATAGTAGGTTCAAAAAGGTCGTCAATAGCTAAGTGAGGATAAGGCTGACCAGAATTATAGGTTTTTTGTAACGATTCTGAATCTTGACGAAGTTTGGCAATCGAGTTGGTAAATGAGTTTAGCTCAATTAGATTTTGATTAAGATTGACTTGATTTTGATGAATATTCATTTAAAAACTAAATTACTATTAAAATAAAATAATTTTGAACTTGCTATCTTTAACTAATTAAGTTACTTGATTTGAACCATCTTTGACAACAGGTTTAATTTGACTAATAAAGTTTAAAATTTGTCTACGAGATTGAATCACACACCAAGCCATTATCGCCCAGGTTTGGAAATTTAACCATAATGAGAAATCTCTAGCTCCAATCGCGATCGCTGATAAAATTAAGCTAAACATTACCATGCGCAACATTCGCCTTGGAACTTGGCTGGGCCAATTATTGGCATTACCTCCTGCATAACGATAAACAATATAAAGTATGGTTTGAGAAAGTATCTGACTACAGATGAGGCTAGAACCAATTAGATTAGTTGGGGCGATCGCTAGAAAACCGTAGTATCGACAAGACTGAAGTAATAAATAGAACCAAGTCCTTGTATGTTTATTGAGGTAGTTGAAAATCCAAAAACAAAATCTGGTTGTCAGTAACAAAAAAATCCAAAAAATTAAATGTATCCAAATCGGATTTAATGACTGTAATTGAGGGAATATTAGTTCATAATTAACTGGTGTGGTTATTCCTTCCGCTTTAGTTAAAAAGACATCTCCTAAAACCGCAAACATTAAAGCCCAAAGCCAAGGATGCCATGTCTGCATCATTTTTTTGTATTGATGATATTGATTAGATAGTTTGGGTTTGGCTTCATATTTTTCGGCAACAAAATCGTTTTCATAGTAACCAATTTCATAAACACACCAAAATGAAATTAAAAACAAAGAAATACTAGTACCATGTAAAAGGGTATTACTAGCTTGCCAAGAAAAAGCTAACCATAATAATGGTAAATCTTCCCAAATGATTACTTTAGCAAGGTATTGTTCTCCAAACCGTTTGACTTTTTCTACGTACAAAAATGGTAGATAAACATTTTGTAGCGGTGGAATATATTCAGCTAAAGGCCAAATTACTAAACAAGGTTTTGCTACTTCTCGCAACAAAGGCAGATCATCTTCAGAGTCGGTAATGGCGATCGCAGATGCCAGTTGTTCTTGAGATAGTACTTTTTTTAACATCAGCAATTTGCCTTCGGTTCTATCTTTGAACCCTTGCCAAAATCTACAACCAACAAGGCGATCGTATTTGATTGGGATCTGATTGAGAATAGGATTGACAATAAAATTAAATCCTACAGTCGCAACTATAATTGGAGAACCAATATTATTAATAGCAGCAAGTAATTCTAAATTTTGATACCGTTTGGCTAATTTTCGAGCCTTTTTTTGCCAGAAAAACCACGTCCAAGGTAAAAATATTGTTGAAGTTATAACTAAAAACCAATCTTCAACTTTTGATTTTTTAAATTTTTCAGGTAACCAATTCCAGGGTTTAAGTAAATATAAAAACTTTAATAATAAAAATCCTAATATTCGAGGTTTAAGATTATCAAGATATTCGGCTGTTGAATTACGCAAAAATAAAGTTTCATCAAAATCAATGATGATTGGCGTATTTTGAGAAGCGGTTGCAACCGATGTAATCGCTTCTGTCTTTTTAATTTGCTCGCTCATCTGTATAATAAAAATATCATATTATTTGAAATCCTATAGTGATTTATAAATCAGCCACACTAGAATTTTTTTTGACAATAAAATTAAAATTATGAAAAATAGGTAAAATTTTGAGTAATGTTCTCAAAAGACTAATCCCTTTTGTTCTATTATCTAAAAATTTTTATTGGATTTACCAAAAGCTAGAATAGTTTTTTAAATTATTAAAAATTAAATTAGTCTACAAGCTATGGAAGTACGAAAAAATTTATCAATTCATTTCAATTACCTCATAAAAACAATTGACGAAGGCAGAGTACCTTCGACTGTTCACATCAAAAACCGAGCAATATTGCTAATAATATTGATGAGGTTTAATTCTGTAAGTATTGACTTTTTCAGTCTCTTCTCAATGCCAACAAAATTAGCTGCTCGGTTAGGACTGATAAATATTATTCTTGATTGTAATTTTTAAAGATAAGTCTTTAGTTTGATGCTCCCAGTCCTATTTGCTTTATTACACAATTAGGATTAGGCTCAATACAACCGAATTAGCTATCAAATGTAACATTTATTACCATAAATGTCAAGCTATCAATATTAATTTTTTAGCTATTACCTTTCTGCCAATTAAAATAAACCCAAAAACCAATCATTTGTTGCTCAATCTGGTTATTGTTTAAAAGGACATAATGTTTAAAGAGCGGTTTAAAAAACAATAAAAGTTAATTATTAAAAATTAAACAAATTGTAGAGCATATAAAATTGAGCCTAATAATCCGACTTGGACATTATTAACTAAATTGATTGGAATATTTTCTAATAAAAAACTTACTCTACCCTTTTGTTTAAAACTAGCTAGAAAGCGACCATCTGACATGATTTCTAGATTTTTAATTGCCACACCACCAGTCAGATAAATACCACCATAAGGTAATAATTTTAAAGCTACATTACCTACTTCCGCTCCATAAGCTTCAACAAACATTGCCATTGTTTTTTGACAAAGGCGATCGCCTGAAACTCTTGCACCTTGAGAAATAATTGCAGCAGGATCGATTTTTGGACTTTTTTGTTGTTCCCAATTCAAAATTTTTGCACTTATTTCTGGTGATTCAGCAGCATAATTAGAATCTCGTAAAAATTGATAAATTGCGACAATTCCCTGACCCGATACTACTCGTTCTACAGAAATATGTTCTGTATTTAATTTATGTTGAAGATATTGTAAAAGTTGCATCTCTAAGTCATTGCGAGGAGCAAAATCTGTGTGTCCTCCTTCGGTCGCAAAAACTTGATAAAATCTGCCTTGGGGTATTAAAAATCCTTCTCCTAAACCCGTACCTGCACCTATTACAGCAATGGGACTAGATGGTTGAGATTGACCGATTTGTAAAGGATATAAATCAGATTCTTTTAAAGCTAAAACCCCATAACTATTAGCAGCAAAGTCATTAATTAGATCGACTTTTTCAAGATTTAATTCTTGTTCTAATCTTTTACTATCTAGATGCCAATTAAGATTAGTTAAGGTAGAGGAATTATTAATTACTGGTCCTGCGATCGCAAAACAAGCTCTTTGTGGTGCTTTTGATTCTACTCTAGCTAAAAACTCTTTTACCATTGGGACAAGATCGCAAAAGGAACTACTAGAGTAATTAGCTTGTTGAATCGTTTCAAAAGATTGAACTTGTTCTGCTATTTCTACCAAACGCAAGATAGTCTTTGTGCCACGATAATTAGCTTGTTGAATTGTTTCAATGGATTGAACTTGTTCTGCTACTTCTACCAGACGCAAGATAGTTTTTGTTCCACCAATGTCTCCAATCAGCAATAACATAATAATTAAAATTTTGAACCAGGTTGACTAAGGAATTCTAATTCTTCGGGAGTGCTTTCCCTGTCAAGAATTTGATTGCGATGAGGAAATCTGCCAAAACGCTCAATAATTTCTAAATGGCGCATGGCATATTCAATTGTTCTAGCACTATTGGGGTCATCTTTGAGGGTCAGAAATAAATTTACTGCTGTTTGTTGGTGTTCTAAATTTTCGCTATGTTCCCAAGGAAGATAAATAAACCAACGTTGGACTGGTAATAATTGTTGATCGTAATTTTGAGATAGAGCAAATTGAGCATATTGCAGAGCAAAAATGTCTGTCGCAAAAGCTTGAGGTTTTCCCCGAAACATATTACGAGGAAATTGATCTAAAACAATAATCAACGCCAGACAGCTTAAAGGTTTTTCCTGCCAAAAGTTCAATTTACCCTTTGCAGCTAGTTGATAGACGGAATAAAAACGAGATTTAATTTCTCGATCAACATCATTGTCTTTGACGAACCAAAACTGATGGGGTTGACCATAACCTTCACTCTCAGGTTTACCAAACCAAAAATTTAAAACTTCCTCAAATTCCACTATTTTGCCTTATTTTCCAGGTTTAATATTGGTAATTCATGTTTTCTTAATTTAACTTGTTATGAACAGTTTTCGCATTGGCATTGCTGGCCCTGTTGGTTCTGGTAAAACCGCTTTATTAGATGCTTTGTGTAAGTCCCTAAGAGAAAAATACCATATTGCTGTAGTTACTAATGATATTTATACTCAAGAAGACGCACAGTTTTTAGTTCGTTCTCAAGCCTTAAGCAGCGATCGCATTATTGGTGTAGAAACAGGTGGTTGTCCCCACACTGCCATTCGGGAAGATGCTTCAATTAATCTTATTGCGATCGAAGAGTTAGAACATCGTTTTGAACATTTAGATTTAGTTTTTTTAGAAAGTGGTGGCGACAATTTAGCTGCTACCTTTAGTCCCGAACTGGTTGATTTAACTATTTATGTAATTGATGTAGCTGCAGGCGATAAAATTCCTCGTAAAGGAGGACCAGGAATTACCAAATCAGATTTATTAGTAATAAATAAAATCGATCTTGCTCCCATGGTGGGTGCTAGTTTAGATGTTATGGAACGAGATACCAAAAAAATGCGTAGAGACAAACCCTTTGTCTTTACAAATTTGAAAACAAAACAAGGACTAGAAAATGTAATTAATTTTATAACTAATCAAAAAGTTTAACAGTAACTTAACTATCGCCTCAAGCACTACAAAATCTAGTCAAGGCAGAAAAAACACATTTTTTTTTGTTCATAACGATCTTGTTTTTTTTGTAACTTAGAGTACAATTACAGCCCAACAGTCTAATTAAGATACAACAGCGTTTAGATATTTTTTTCTTTTGGATTGTTTCTAATTAGCAACAAAAAACATAGACAGATTTAAAAATTATGTCAAAATTAGGACGACGTAAATTTCTTATATACGGTTCAGCAGGGATTGGCACTAGCATCTTGTTAAAAGCCTGTGCTAATGGCGGAGGGGATACCAACACAACTGAAACACCTAGTAACACTAATGATGCTGCTACTCCTGCTAGTAGTAGTAGTGGTGATACAATTAAAGTCGGAATTCTTCATTCTCTCAGTGGTACGATGGCAATTAGTGAAACCACTGTAGTAGAAGCAGAGAAACTAGCGATTAAAGAAATTAATGCTGCTGGTGGTGTCTTAGGTAAACAAATAGAAGCAGTTACTGAAGATGGTGCTTCTGATTGGCCTACTTTTGCCGAAAAAGCAGCAAAATTAATCGATAACGACAAGGTTGTCACTGTATTTGGTTGTTGGACTTCTGCCAGTCGTAAAGCAGTATTACCTGTGTTTGAATCTAAAAAACATATGTTGTGGTATCCTGTCCAATACGAAGGACAAGAATGTTCCAACAATATCTTTTATACAGGTGCTGCACCCAACCAACAAATTGAACCTGCGGTAGATTGGTTGTTAGAAAACAAGGGTAAACAGTTCTTCCTGGTTGGTTCTGACTATGTTTTTCCCCGCACTGCTAATACTATTATCAAAGAACAGCTAAAAGCCAAAGGCGGAACAGTAGTTGGTGAAGACTATTTACCCTTGGGCGATACAGAAGTCACTTCTATTATTACTAAAATCAAAGCAGCTTTGCCTGACGGGGGCATAATTTTCAATAGCTTAAATGGAGATAGTAATGTCGCTTTGTTTAAGCAAATGCAGGGTGCAGGATTAACCGCCGATAAATATCCCACCATGTCTGTCAGTATTGCTGAAGAAGAAGTACGACAAATTGGTAAAGAATATTTACTAGGTCATTATGCAGCTTGGAATTATTTCCAAACTGTGGATAGCCCTACTAACAACAAATTTGTTGAAGCTTTCAAAGCAGAATATGGTGAAGACAGAGTAACCAATGACCCCATGGAAGCTGCCTATATTATGGTTTATCTCTGGAAACAAGCAGTAGAACAAGCGGGAACTACTGATTTAGAACCAGTACGTAAAGCTGCTGTGGGTCAAGAATTTGATGCTCCTGAAGGTAAAGTCAAAATGTTCCCCAACCACCACATTTCTAAAACCGTCAGAATTGGTCAAGTTAGAGATGACGGTTTATTTGATATTGTTTGGTCAACTGAAGGACCTGTTGATCCTGTACCTTGGAATCAGTATGTTCCAGAAACTAAAGGTTTTGCCTGTGATTGGACTGATCCTAACAAAGGTGGTAAATACAAAGTAGAGACAACTTAAATTAGTGGCGTGCGTTCGTAGTGTAGTTATTGGTTATTTGTCGTTGCTGAATCGATAACTCGTTACCGGTGATTACAAAGTAAAAATTAATTTAATTTTTAGTTGAACAAGGTAGGAAAAGTAAAAAATAATACTTTTTTTGCCTTTTTTATTATTTAAAGTTTAATAGTTTAACACATAAATAAGACAAGTGACAGCATTAATAGAAGGTTTATTCAACGGAATCAGTATTGGTTCAGTTTTGTTAATTGCTGCTTTGGGGTTAGCAATTGTCTTTGGACTCATGGGGGTAATTAATCTTGCCCACGGCGAATTAATGATGCTTGGCGCATATACTACTTTTGTAGTTCAAAACGTTTTTAAACCTTTAGGTTCGCCTTGGTTTGATTTTTACATTATTTTTGCTATTCCAGTGGCATTTTTGGTCGCTGCTTTGGCAGGTTTAGTTTTGGAAAAGGGAGTAATACGATTTCTTTATGGACGACCGCTAGAAACTCTTTTGGCAACCTGGGGTGTCAGTTTGATTTTGCGACAGTTTGTTCGCAGTGTTAGTTGGATGTTGATTATTAGTTTAGTAGTCTTCTGTCTATTGTTTTTTGGTGGTATGACTGTTTTAAGTCGTCGTCCTAATTGGTCAAGAATTAGAAATTGGGCGATCGCAATTTTAATTCCCTTATCCGCAGCGATCGCTACTCTCACAGGATTTTTGATTAATAAAACTGGTCAAATTGCTTTGAATAGGGCATGGTTTAGTGCTAGAAATGTTGATGTTACAGCCCCTAGTTGGTTACGGGGAGGATTAAAAATCCTTGGTTTTCAAATGCCCTATGCTCGTTTATTTATTATTGTCTTAACAATTCTTTGTTTACTGGGAGTGTATTGGTTTTTAAACCGTTCTGCTTGGGGTTTAAGAATTCGTTCCGTAACTCAAAATCGCAGCATGAGTTCTTGTTTAGGTATTCCTACAGCTAAGGTAGATGCTTTAACTTTTGCCCTCGGTTCAGGTTTAGCTGGAATTGCAGGAGTTGCAGTGAGTTTACTTGGTTCAGTTGGCCCGAATACAGGACAAAATTACATTGTTGACACCTTTATGGTGGTAGTTGTCGGTGGTGTTGGTAATCTTTTAGGTACAATTGTTGCTGCTTTAGGAATTGGGATTCTGAATTATTTGATTGGTTCAGGAACTTTAGCATTAATATTTACCTCAACAGAAAGTTTGAAACCATTGGTCGACTTTTTCCTCTTCTTTGCCACAATTAGCATGGCAAAAGTGATGGTTTTTGCTTTAATTATTGCCTTTTTACAATTAAAACCTGCTGGATTATTTCCTCAAAAAGGAAGAACTGCCGAGTTGTAGGTAGGGGGAATTGCCCGTAAATTTATCAGTTATCAATTTGAAATTTATTACATGATAAAAATTAATCATGGATGTAGAAGTAAAAACCGGTTTTGAAAAAAGAAGAGAACAGCGACAAAAAAAATTAGTTGAAATAGTAACTATTGCTGTACTAACAATTGTTTTTGGAATTATTCTTCCTCTGTTCATCCCTGCATTTCGTTTGCGATTATTAGGAAGATTTATTTCATTAGCAATAGTCGCTCTTGGTATTGATTTAATTTGGGGTTATACAGGTTTATTAAGTTTAGGTCATGGTATCTTTTTTGCTTTAGGTGGTTATGCCCTAGCTATGCACCTAAATTTACAACCGCAAGGACAATTACCAGAATTTTTTACTCTTTATGGAGTCAGTGAATTACCTTGGTTTTGGCAACCTTTTAATTCTTTTTTAATCACAATTATTGCTTTAGTAGTCATTCCTGGAATTGTGGCAGGATTATTAGGTTATTTAGTCTTTCGCAACCGCATCAAAGGAGTTTACTTTTCAATTCTGACTCAAGCAGCTTTAATTGTTTTCTTTAACTTTTTCAACGGACAACAAAAATTAATTAATGGTACTAACGGACTTAAAACAGATACTCAAACTATCTTTGGTGTTTTAGCAAGTTCTCGTCAAGCTCAATTAGCATTTTATGAAATATCAATTATCTGTTTAATTTTAGTTTATTTATTATGTCGCTGGTTAACCATCGGAAGATTTGGCAGATTATTAGTAGCAATTAGAGATGATGAAACTAGGGTTCGTTTTTCTGGTTATAATCCCACAGGATATAAAGTTTTAGTCTTTGCAATTTCAGGCGCGATCGCAGGACTTGCTGGCGCATTATATACAGTTCAAACAGGAATTATTACTCCCAATGCAATGGATGTTGCTTTCTCAATTGAGATGGTAATTTGGGTAGCTGTAGGTGGTAGAGGAACATTAATTGGTGCTATTTTTGGAGTTTTATTAGTTAGATTGGCACAAACTTTCTTAAGCGAACGTTTTCCTGAAGTCTGGTTATTTTTCCAAGGTGCATTATTCTTAATTGTAGTTACTGTTCTTCCTACTGGAATTATTGGTTGGTGGCGTGATGATGGATGGGAAAAATTACTCAATTTCTTTGGTTATCGTCGTCCTGTAGTCACTTATCCTTCTTTAGAAGAAGACCCAGAAATTCAAAGAGAAAGAGAAGAATTAACCCCTAAACAGTGACCAGTTACCAGTGAACAGTTATCAGTTAACCATCAAAAAAAACTACTAACCGATAACTCCATCTGTGTTCATCTGTGTTTATCCGTGGACAAATAATTAACTATCAATCTAATGACTACTAGCAAAATCTTAGAAATTGAAAATCTAACTATAAATTTTGACGGATTTAAAGCTCTTAATAATCTTAATTTTAGTATGGATACTGGAGAATTAAGAGTTATTATTGGCCCTAACGGAGCAGGAAAAACAACATTTTTAGATGTAATTACTGGAAAAGTCCAGCCAACGGAAGGAAGAGTTTTATTTAAAGGCAAAAATATTAAGAAAACTCCAGAATATCAAATTGCTTGTTTAGGAATTGGTCGAAAATTTCAAACACCTAGAGTTTACTTAAATTTAACAGTTAGAGAAAATTTAGATTTAGTTTGTAATCGTAATAAAAGCGTTTTTTCTACCTTATTTAATCGTCCTGCTGCCACAGAAATGAGAACCGTAGCAGAATTATTAGAAACAATTGGTTTAGAAGCTAAAGCAGACTTAGCAGCAACTTTGCTTTCTCATGGGGAAAAACAACGTTTAGAAATCGGTATGTTAGTCGCTCAATCTCCTGATTTATTATTAGTAGATGAACCAGCAGCAGGATTAACCGATGAAGAGACAGAAAATGTAGGTGCTTTACTACTTTCTTTAGCAGAAAGTCATTCAATTATTGCGATCGAACATGATATGGAATTTGTCCGTCAAATAGCCAATAACAAAGTAACAGTTTTACATCAAGGTTCAGTACTTTGTGAAGGCACGATGGATCAAGTTCAAAATGACCCCCGTGTGATTGAAGTTTATTTGGGACAACCAATTACATAAAGTAAAAAGCGCGGAGCGTCGTGAGCGCAGCGAAGGATCAAAAGTAAAAAATTTTAAATTAGTCACATCAAAAATGCAAGTATTAAGTGTCGATCCTCAATTACCAAAAACAGATTTAATGTTGCAGGTTAGAAACCTGAATGTTTATTACGGAGAAAGTCATATTCTACGCAATGTAGATTTGAGTATCCCTTCAGGACAAATGGTATGTTTAATTGGACGCAATGGTGTAGGCAAAACTACCTTATTGAAAACCATTATGGGTTTATTAAAACCTCGTACTGGAGAAATTATTTTTAACGATTTACCGATTACTAAATTGCCAACCGATCGCCGTGCGAGAATGGGAATAGGTTATGTTCCCCAAGGAAGAGAGGTTATTCCTCGTGTCACAGTCAAAGAAAACTTACTTTTAGGTATAGAAGCTCGTCCTGAAGGAAGAAAAGGTAATGAAGAAATTCCTGAAGAGATTTTTGACCTTTTCCCTGTCCTGAAAACAATGTTATCTCGGATGGGTGGAGATTTAAGTGGTGGACAACAACAACAACTTGCGATCGCTCGTGCTTTAATGGGGAAACCTCGTTTATTGGTTTTAGACGAACCTACCGAAGGAATTCAACCTTCCATTATTCTGGAAATAGAAGCAGCAGTTAAACGAATTATTGAAGCTACAGGTATTTCAGTTTTGTTAGTTGAACAGCATTTACACTTTGTTCGTCAAGCAGATAGATATTATGCCATGCAAAAAGGTGGAATTGTTGCTTCTGGAAGTACTGATCAATTAAGTCAACAAGTAATTCAAAGATTTTTAGCTGTGTAGATTAAGATTACTGCATTTTTTGATTTTTCAGCAGTTTTTAACAAATTATCGATAATAAGTAACGCCACGATATTTTAATTGAATAGGTCGATCGCTTATACGATAAATTTTTGGGTTAAGTGCCAAAGTCAGATACCAACAGTGTTCGAGTCTTTTACGTTCATCCAATTGCCAATAAGTTTCTAACAATTGACTTTTGTAAACATACAAAAATAAAAAGGGATTTAAAACTCGTTTTGCGTCTGAGGGAAAAAATAGTTGTTTAAAATATCTTAGGAAAGGAAAATTGTTTTTAGTGGCAATTTTAGACTGAGCGGAAAATATTTCGCGATCGCTACGCGCCTCTGCTGCGCCAATACCGCTTTTTCCCTGAGTTTCTATTGATAATGGTGATTTATTGTTGTTGTATCGCACTCCCCGATATACTAATTCCATCAGTGTCACCTCTGTTCTGTTTTCTCGATTGTGAGGCGCGTTCCTTCAGGAGTTGAAACTTGTTCCTTACTTCCGTCTCTCTGAAGATTAAATTTTAGAGAGATGAACGATTTGTTATTCTTATTTTTATAATAAGTCATCTTTTAGTTGGTCAGATATCGGTCAAAAGGCTGAAATAGATAAACAATCAGCATTTAATGACTTTTATTGCTTCAACTTTGGCGACAAACTTCTTGAAATGATTCATTAAAATTAACATTGATGAAAATTGATGGTTCAAAATTGGTTGACAATAGATGGAGTAATTAAATCAGGACATCAAGTAGCTTCTGGATTAGCTGGTGATAGTCCTTATCCTCAAGGAACAATTGAAATGCAATTACCATTTTTTCAAGAGCGAGGATTAAATTTAAGCTCATTCTTTTTGGGTACTTTAAATATTTCGATTGCACCTGCTACTTTTATTTTGAAGCATCCAGAATATACTTTTAAGCAAGTTCAATGGCATCCTGATTATCTTGCGGAAGATTTTTCTTTTTCTGCTTGTCAAATTATTTTTCAAACAAAAAATTATAATGGTTGGATTTATTATCCTCATCCAGAAACTAAAATTGGACATTTTCAAGATAATTCAACTATAGAAGTTATTGCACCATTTATTCCTTCTTTGAATTATGGAAACCGCGTTGATTTATTGATTAATCCTGATGCAGTAA
Source organism: Stanieria cyanosphaera PCC 7437 (assembly GCF_000317575.1). Classification (NCBI taxonomy): domain Bacteria; kingdom Bacillati; phylum Cyanobacteriota; class Cyanophyceae; order Pleurocapsales; family Dermocarpellaceae; genus Stanieria; species Stanieria cyanosphaera. The sequence continues at coordinate 1,082,412 of NC_019748.1, forward strand.
TTATTGTTAATTAATTGATTGTTTTTTACCAATTAAATTTATTAGATTAAAAACAAACTATTTTTTTAAAAGAACCAAAAGATGAATTTGATTACTGTAATTGGTTTGCTTGCAGGTGGTTTGACCACGATCGCTTTTCTTCCTCAAGTTCTTAAAACCTGGAAAAGTAAATCGGCTAAAGATATTTCTTTGGGAATGTTTTTTACTTTTTGTACGGGAGTATTTTTATGGATAATTTATGGTTTTTGTGTTAATGATCTTCCTGTGGTAGTTGCTAATATTATGACTTTTATTTTTGCTTCAACAATTTTGTATTTTAAATTTAAATATGGTTAAAAAATTTGTCCACAGATGAACTCAGATGGAGTTATTAATTGATAGTGTTTTTTTATAAATCTGTCAACAATTAGGGTGATAATAATAAGTTTTAAAATAATTTGATTTGCTCTCTTGATTGTAGTTTTTTTGTTTGAGAATTTATAGTATCAGCAATATTTTATTCACAACATCTATAGAGAATTATTATGATCAAAGTCCTTCATTTAGCAGATATTCATTTGGGCAGTGGTTTCTCTCACGGTAGAATTAATCCTGAAACTGGAATAAATACTCGTTTAGAAGATTTTGTTAAAACTTTAAGTATCTGTATTGACAGAGCGATCGCAGAACCTGTAGATGTAGTTTTATTTGCTGGTGATGCTTTTCCTGATGCCACACCTGCACCTTTTATTCATGAAGCTTTTGCTAGTCAGTTTCGCCGTTTAGCTGATGCCAATATTCCTACTATTCTTTTAGTAGGCAATCACGATCAACATTCTCAAGGCAATGGAGGAGCGAGTTTATGTATTTATCGTACCTTAGTAGTGCCTGGATTTATTGTAGGCGATCGCATTACTACTCATCGCATTGATACTGCTAATGGTAGTCTGCAAGTGATTACTTTACCTTGGTTGAATCGTTCGACGCTGCTTACTCGTCCAGAAACAGAAGGTTTATCATTAGAAGAAGTCCATCAATTATTAATCGAAAAGTTACAACCAGTTTTAGAAGCAGAGATTCGTCGTCTCGAGCCTAATTTACCTACGATCTTGTTAGGTCATTTGATGGCAGATCGTGCTAATTTGGGTGCAGAAAGATTACTCGCAGTAGGAAAAGGATTTAGCATTCCCCTATCTTTGTTAATTCGTCCTGAATTTGATTATGTCGCTTTAGGTCACGTTCACAAACATCAAAATCTCAACAAAACTAACGATCCTCCGATCATTTATCCTGGCAGTATTGAAAGAGTTGATTTTAGCGAAGAAAAAGAAGATAAAGGCTATGTTTTATTAGAAATAACGAAAGAAAAAGTAAATTGGGAATTTTGTCCCTTACCCGTTCGTCCTTTTTGTACGATTAATTTAGATATTTCTAGTGCAGAAGATCCTCAAGAAGCAGTGTTAAATGCGATCGCAAAAGAACCAATTGAAGATGCTGTAGTCAGACTAATTTATCAAATCCGCTCTGAACAATTAGAATTAATTAATACAACTGCACTTTATCAAGCTCTTCAACCCGCCCATAGTTACACCATTCGTCCTGAATTAGTTAGTCAGTTAGCTCGTCCACGTCTGCCAGAATTGGGAGTAGAAAACACCCTCGATCCCATTGCTGCACTAAAAACCTATTTAAATAACCGCGAAGATTTACAAGAGCTTAAAACGGATTTAATTACTGCTGCTCAAGGGTTGTTAGCTAAAGATACGATAGAAAATTAGGCAGGAAAGAATGGATAACTGGTAACCGATGAGAGGATCGTTTATACATATCCAAATCGTGATACCATTGCTACTATCTTTAAGAAAATTTTTGGAAGGTAGATAGATATATGGAAGCAGCAATGCTATTAGCAAAGCTACCAGAAGCCTACGCTATTTTTAACCCTTTAGTAGATGTTCTGCCCTTGATTCCCTTATTTTTCCTTTTACTGGCTTTTGTTTGGCAAGCAGCAGTGGGATTTAGATAAGTCTTCTGGCTGGAAAATAAAAAAATAACATCTCAAAAATTGTTTAATTGGCATCTTGATTGGATGCCTTTTTTATTACCAGGAAGGATGTGTTTAGCCACCTGGTTAGTAATGAGTCTAAAATAAAAAAACATTTCAAATAAAGTTGATGCAAGTTACTACTTCAGATTTAACCCAAATTTGGGCTGGTTTTCACGCGCTGTCAGAACCATTAAGGCTACAAATTATCGAACTACTGCACTCTCATGAATTATGTGTTTGTGAACTGTGTAACAAACTAGAGGTAAGCCAATCAAAGCTCTCATTCCACCTGAAAACTCTTAAGGAAGCTAATTTAGTTCGCGCTCGACAAGAAGGACGCTGGATTTACTATAGTCTTAATTTGGCTCAGTTTATTGTTCTAGAACAATATTTAGCAGAATATCGACGTTTTGGGGATATTTTACCAGCTAGAGGCTGTGATTAAAGATTAAATTTTTTTGTTGAGAAAAAAATATAGAAAATAGAGATTCCTTCGATTCTTATTCAAACTTCATATCTGTATTGCAAGGGCGATCGCTATTGAACCAGAAGTATTGCTGATGGATGAGCCTTGTTCTGCCCTCGATCCCATTTCTACTCTCAAAATTGAAGAGTTAATTCAGCAGCTTAAACAAACTTATACCATTGTGATCGTAACTCATAATATGCAACAGGCAAGTCGTGCTTCGGACATGGCTGCTTTTTTTAATGTCGTGACTTCTGAAGAAGGAAAACGCTCTGGTTATTTAGTCGAATATAACCAAACAGCAAAATTGTTTAACAATCAATCAACCCAAGAATACGTCAGTGGTCGTTTTGGCTAATTTGGTGATCTTTTAGCGATCTGCTACTTCTATCCATCAAAAATATTTGATGCATCAAGGTTATTTGATATATAATTAAAATCGGTTCCACAATTGTGAGTGGAGAAAAAAATGAATATTTTGAACAAAATACCGCTAAAAGTATCTCAATTCATAGCTTTTGGAGTAGGTACAGCACTGGTAGCTGTTGCCATTCCCCTGGCTTCTCAAGAAAAACAATCAATAAAAGTTGATGGTTCTAGCACTGTCTATCCCATCACCAAAAAAATCATCGAAGAGTATCAAGCCAATCAAAAACAACCAGTAAATATTGAGAGCAATTTTTCTGGGACAGGAGGTGGGTTTGATAAGTTTTGTCGTGGGGAAACTGATATTAATAATGCTTCCCGTCCGATTCAACTCGATGAGATGGAAGCCTGTAACAACTCAGAAGTTCGTTATATCGAATTACCTGTTGCCTTTGATGCGCTCACAGTGGTGGTCAATCCTCAAAACAATTGGTTAGAAAGCATTACTCTTGAGGAATTAGCCAAGATTTGGTCGCCAGAGGCAGAGGGAAAAATTACACATTGGAATCAAGTTAGACCAGATTTTCCCGACCAACCTCTTAATCTTTATTCTCCTGGGAGAGATTCAGGGACTTTTGATTATTTCACTGAAGCTGTTATAGGAGAAGTGGGGTCAAGTCGTAACGATCTTACTGCTAGTGAAGATGATGATGCTTTAGTTCAAGGAGTCAGTCAAGATCCTAACGCTTTGGGTTATTTTGGTTTAGCCTATTACGAGCAACGTGCCAATGAAATGAAAGCTATAGCTGTCGATAGCGGTAAGGGCGCAGTTTTACCTTCCAGAGAAACTGTTGAACAAGCTCAGTACCAACCTTTGTCCCGTCCCTTATTTATATACGTCAACGCAGCTTCAGCGCAGAAAAACCAAACTTTGAGAGAATTTATCGATTTTTATCTTGCTCAAGCACCAGAGCTAGTAACTCAAGTCGGTTATGTTCCTCTACCAGAAGAAGCTTATCACATTGATAAAGTTACTTTCCACAAAGGTGAAGTGGGAACTGTGTTTGAAGGCAAATCCCAATTCAACCTGACCATACCTGAGTTATTACGGAAACAAGCTCGATTTTAATTTTTAAGTAGAAGTTTTATGAATCCTGAAAGTCCAGAAATCAACGAGCGAGCGGTTAAAGCTGGCAGCCAACTGAGTTTCTTTGAGAAATACCTGACTATCTGGGTTGCTCTTTGTATTATTGCGGGGATTGTTCTTGGAAAAACCTTTCCTGGGGTAGCTCAATCCTTGGATGCCATGAGCATTTATAACGTCTCAATTCCCATTGCCATCTGTCTGTTTTTCATGATGTACCCAATCATGGTGAAAATTGACTTTTCTCAGGCAAAGAAGGCAGTAAAGTCACCCAAACCAGTATTATTAACCCTAGTAATTAACTGGCTAGTCAAACCGTTTACCATGGTAGCATTTGCTCAGTTTTTTCTGGGCTGGTTATTTCTGCCTTTATTATCGCAAACTGAACTGATCAGAGGTGTGGAAGTCACTCTAGCTAATTCCTACATTGCAGGAACGATTTTACTAGGTATTGCACCTTGTACGGCGATGGTACTGATGTGGGGCTATCTCTCTTACAGCAACCAAGGACATACTTTAGTAATGGTGGCGGTTAATTCCCTAGCTATGTTGTTTCTTTACGCACCATTAGGAAAATGGCTACTGTCTGCCAATAATCTGACTGTACCTTGGGAAACTATTGTTTTATCAGTTTTAATTTATGTTGGGTTGCCTTTACTAGCAGGAGTTCTCAGTAGACAATGGATTTTTCAGCATAAAGGAAGACGTTGGTTTGAAGAGAACTTTCTTCACTATCTTTCCCCAGTTGCGATCGCAGCATTACTGTTAACCTTAGTTCTCTTGTTTGCTTTCAAAGGAGAATTAATTGTTAATAATCCTCTGCATATCTTATTAATTGCTATTCCGTTATTTATTCAGACTAACTTTATTTTCTTAATTAGCTATGTAGCAGCCCTAAAACTCAGATTAGACTACGAAGATGCAGCCCCCGCAGCCTTAATTGGAGCAAGTAATCACTTTGAAGTTGCGATCGCAACTGCGGTAGTTTTATTTGGGTTAAATTCTGGTGCAGCTTTAGCCACTGTAGTTGGGGTACTAATTGAAGTACCTGTAATGTTGATGTTGGTGGAAGTTTGTAAGCGTACTGCTAATTGGTTTCCTAGACATCCTGAAAAAGCAACCTTGCTTGACCCTCGTTGTGCAAGTCCTTATCGGTAATTTCAATGAAATTAAATAAAATACTTCTACTATGGACGAGCCTTCAGGTATAAAAGAATATGAAGAGGCTGGGTTTCAAGCTCTCTGGCTGCCAATTACGGGGGGTAAACCGCCAACTGTCAAACAAGTCAAGCAGTTTGTTCGATTTGCCAAACCATTAATAGAAGAGAATCAAGCAGTAGTAGTTCACTGTACCAGTGGAAATCGTCGAATGGGAACATTAGTAGCTGCTTACTTAGTTGCAGAAGGGGAATTAGCAGAAACCGCAATTTCCCTTGTTGAAAAAGCACGTCCTACAGCCGAACTCAGGGAAGCACAAAAAGAATTTTTGTTTAATTTGTCTCAGTTACTAGCATAGTTTTATCGAGCAACACCAAGCATGACTACATTCAATCATCCACCAAGAATTTTATTTTTATACGGTTCATTAAGAGAACGTTCTTACAGTCGCCTTTTAGCAGAAGAAGCAGCCAGAATTATTACTGATATGGGGGCAGAAGTTAAATTTTTTCATCCCGACGAATTACCACTAAGAGGACAGGTAGAAGAAACTCATCCTCAAGTACAGAAGTTACGAGAATTAAGTCAGTGGTCTGAAGGTCAGGTGTGGTCTTCTCCTGAAATGCACGGTAATGTGACGGGTATTCTCAAAAATCAGATTGATTGGATACCTCTAAGCATCGGTGCAGTGCGACCAACTCAAGGAAAAACTCTAGCGGTAATGCAAGTTAGCGGAGGTTCGCAGTCTTTTAATGCCGTTAATACTATGCGGATTTTAGGGCGATGGATGCGAATGTTTACTATTCCTAATCAATCTTCAGTAGCCAAAGCTTACCAAGAGTTTAATGAAGATGGCACAATGAAAGATTCTCCCTACAGAGACAGGGTAATAGATGTAATGGAAGAATTATATAAATTTACCCTGCTACTACGAGATAAGGTGGATTATTTGACTGACCGTTACAGCGAACGTAAGGAAAGAGAGCTAGCTAACAGTAGATAGAGTAAATTAAACAAATGAACATCTTATTTATGTGCGTTGCCAATTCTGCTCGTTCTCAGATGGCTGAAGCACTAGCAAAGGATATTTTAGGAGAAAAAGTAACGGTAATGAGTGCAGGGATTCATCCCGCAGTTACGGTTCATTCTGAGGCTGTAGCAGCTATGGAGGAAATCGGTTTTGATATTTCTTCTGCTAAACCCAAGCTACATGGCAATTTACCACCCAGTTTTTTAGCCAATCTCGATTACGTAATTACAGTTTGTGAAGAAGAACTTTGCCCCGAACTAACTACGAGAAAAGAACGTCTGCGTTGGTCTTTTCCCGACCCTGTATTACTGCAAGGAGAAGAACAAAAACAAGCTTTTCGAGAGATTCGTAATGAGTTAGAGCAAAAAATCTTCGATTTTGGTCATCACCATCAACTTTTAGCTTAATCACTATAAATTATCTGGAGCAAAAACTATGAAAAAAGTAATGTTTGTCTGCAAAAGAAATTCCTGTCGCTCCCAAATGGCTGAAGGTTGGGCAAAAACACTAGGAGAAGGCAAAATTGAAGTGACATCTTCTGGGTTAGAAGCTAGTCGAGTACATCCCACAGCTATTGAGGTGATGTCAGAAGTTGGCATTGATATCAGTAGCCAAACTTCAGATCCTTTGAGTAATTTTAATGCCGATGATTACGATGCAGTCATTTCCATGTGTGGTTGTGGAGTTAATTTACCACCTGAATGGGTAACACAAGAAGTTTTTGAAGATTGGGAATTAGATGATCCTGATGGACAACCAATAGAAACTTTTTATCGTGTCAGAGATGAAATCAAAAAGCGAGTAGCAAATTTAATCGACCAACTTAAGTGATCCCTCTTTTGTCACTAACGGGATTTGTGAGAAGTTTACGTGGTTTCAGCCAACGAAAAATTAAGCTTAGACCTCAAAATGACAAAAGAGGGTTAAGGGTGTGGTCTTATCTTCTGGCACTCAGGTTAAGTTCCCTCCTCATATTGGCGAATGTTTGGCATTTATGGCACAAGAGAATGCAGAGATCGAATCGAAGTTCAGGGATTTGGTGTTGAAAATGAATATGGAAGAATGATCGAAGCATCAACACTTGTAGTTAATGGTGAACCACTCAATGTCTTGAGTGAAAAACCTTTTTAATCTTTTTCTAAAACATTAGATAGACATCTCCAAAAATTAGATTTTGAGCCTGGTTTAATTATTGGAGATGTTTAACTGCGAGCGGTAAGAGAGTACCCTTGACATTCTCCTAACTAGAAATTTGATTGAAGACCAAGCCGAAAGGTCAAACCAGGTTGATAAATTCTATTAGCCTTCTCGTAAGTATTATCTGTTAAGTTTTCCAAGAAAACTGTTAGCTGCATTTTCTCAAAGATAGGGATTTGCAGTCCTAAATCCAAACTAACCCAAGAAGGCGAAAAGTCAGTAATTGCGTCTTCTGGATTGGTAAACAATGCTCGTCGCGCACCACTGTAATAGTTTGCATAGAGGTTGACTCGCCAGTCCTTAGGAGAAGCATAACCTATGCCCAATTGAGCAACAGAATAAGGAACTAGTGCCAATTGTAGACCCTTCTGCAAACCTGTTTTAATTTCAGCATCGGTATAAGTATAGTTAAGAAAAGTTTTCCATTGAGGCGAAATTTGCCAATTGAGTGCTACTTCTAGTCCATTCGTATTAACCAGACCAATATTTTCCCATCGTCCCTCACTAATGCCGAGACGGTCATCTAAGCTACTGCCAAAGTAAGTAAATTGACCAGTCAATCCTGGTGTGAACAGAACATCGACCCCTGCTGTCCAAGTAGATCCCTTTTCTGGTTCGAGATCTGGATTTGATAGCCAATTGTGAACCGTATCAAATACATAAAGTTGATCTAGTCCTGGATTGCGCTGTACTGATGCCCAACTACCTCGTAGGGCAAGAAATGGTGTAATGTCCCAACGAGTTCCGACACTAGGATTGAGATAGTTGCCAAATTCGCTGTTAAAGTTTTGCCGTAAGCCAAATTCTGTCTGAAACGTGTCGGTAATTTTCCAAGTGTTGAGAGCAAATAGCGCAGTGTGAAAACGTTCTCGTTCTTCAGTGCCATTGAGTTGGGCAAGTTGGGGAACGTTGCTGGAAACTTCGCCAGTCAGAAACGAATTTTGCAAATCTACACCCCAGCGTAGATTATTGTTGGCAGCAGTCTGCCAGTCGTGTTCCAATCTGCCATTAACTGCTCGTGAATTAAGAGTGCCAGTTCGGTAAAAAATATCTTGCGTAGGACCGTAAGTATTAAAGTAATCTTGATTAAAAGAAATAGTAGTTTTTAATTCTGAGTCTTCCCCTTGACCCAGCATAGATTTCCAAGATAATCCAATATTTAGTTTATCGTGATCGAGGCGATCGCGCTGTAAGGGAAAGCCAAAGTAAAGCAATCCACGACGACTTGTTATTTTGGAAATATCTAAACTGAGGTTGTTACGCGGATTGAGATCGAACGAAAGATTACCATAGTAGTTTTCTACAGAAGAGTCTCCATTAAATAAGCGTCCATCAGGTCCGCGATTAGCAGCACCAACAGGAACGCGATAATCGTTTTCTGCCTCAAATCTCTCATAATTCAAAGCATAGCTAAATTTTTTTGTTCCGCCACTAAAGCTTCCTTGAAACCGAGATTGGTCATAAGAACCAAACTGAGCGACTCCATTGGGTCTAGGTGGTCCTTCTCCCTGTTTAGTTGTAATGTTGACCACTCCACCTAAAGCTTCTGAACCGTAAAGAGTCGTGCTAGTGCCACTTGATAATTCTACTTCCTCAATATCTCCTGAAAGAATGCTATTGAGATCGGTTGCACCATGGTAAGTACTTATGTTAGTACCAATCGGTCTACCATTTAACAAAAATACGGACTGGTTAATTGAAGCCCCTCGATAATAAGTTCCTGTATGAATATCTGCTCCATACCCAAAATCGTTGATAGCAAAGCCTGGCAAGCTCCGCAGTGTCTCAGAAAGAGTATCGACACCTTGGTCGCGGATTTGATCTGCATCAATTGTATACACTGGGGTAGACCCTTTTGATGGCTCGGGTTGCCCTCGAATAAAAATTTCAATTTCTTGCTCGATGTCCGAATCTTCTTCTTTATCTGCTAAAAGCGATCGCTCAACTGGGATTGATTCCGACTCTTGAGCTAGCAATTCGCTTATTTTAAACAGTTCTGACCGTTGAGAGGAACTAGCGGGAAACAAATTGATCAAGCGTACTTTGAATTTAGTAGTATTAGCAACAGGCTCTGCCAAACTAATCGATGCCATTCCCAGAGTAAGGGAAGTAGTAGCTATAAACAACAGTTTCAGGAGCATTATTTTCAATATAACTTTTCACACCAAACAAAATTAGCGAATTTGTTTTGCCGTTTCTTAGTTTTGCTCAGGCAAACACAATCTAAAATATTTTTTCGTTAACGCTTTAGTTATGTCAAAAGACAATCTGTCAAAGTTGTAGCTTTTTGTTTGACTAGATATTTAACAATAATTAATTGCCCCAAAACTTAAGCTCTATTGTATATTTGAGAAGAAAATCCTGTGCCGATCATAGTTATACAATATGCTGGACTTAAATAAGCTAGCGGGACAAATTCCAGGTATTAGTCAGCATTTACATCAAGAAACGATCGCCTCTCGCCAAAGACTTGAATTGGCGGAGAAATTAACTCAGCAAGCGTGGAGTCAACAAACAGAATTAATTGAGAAATTAGAAATGTGGCGCGATCGCTTGATTTTTGCGATTGCTACTCCTGTTGAACCTCTGGATACAGCAATTGACATTCAAGCAGCACCTTATAGTCATAGTGTTTTTGCTACGGATGGTTCTCAAATTGCTCCTTCTCACCACGAAATTGCTTACTGTTATTTGATCAATGTCGGGCGGATCATGCTGCATTATGGGCAAAGTTTACACCCATTATTAGATAGTTTGCCTGAAGTATTTTATAAACAAGAAGACCTTTATATTCCTAAAGAATGGGGTATTCGTCTTGAAGAATGGATGAGTCACCGTCGGACTGTTTCAGAAGCGCAAATGCTAGCGGAGATGGCTTGTAAATGGGTTTTACCACCAGGCGCGCATCCTGATATTCCTAATTTGGCGATGGTAGATGGTTCTTTGATCTACTGGTTTTTGGATGGTTTACCTGTAGAAGCTAGAGAACAAATTTTGCCTCCCATTCTGTTGGCGTGGGAACAGTTAAAAGAAACTCAAATACCGTTAATGGGTTATGTTAGTTCTTCTCGTAGTACTGAAGCTTTGAACTTTCTCCGCTTACACACCTGCACCCACGAACATCCCAATTGTTTTGCCAACTGTAGTGATTTAGTAGATAGATATCCCTGTCAAAAAGTTGACCCCCTACGAGATGCTACTTTTTGGGCAAATCGTTTAAAACCTGGGCAAAGAAGCCCGCTTTATCGCAGTTCTTTACGCATTTTAGAACTATACGATGAATCACAACGAGTTTACTTTTGTTACGTTCATGTTGGCACAGAGATTGCTCGGATAGAACTACCTGCTTGGGTAGCAGAAGATTCAGCCTTATTTGACCGCTCCCTTAGTATTATGCTGGCACAAGTTCATAAAGGTTATGGTTATCCAGTAGCCTTAGCCGAAGCACACAATCAAGCTGTCGTTAGGGGAAGCGATCGCGCCCGTTTTTTTGCTCTCCTCGAACACCAAATGATTCGTGCAGGCATTAGAAATGTTGGGACATCTTCTAAAGAAACTCGTAAGCGAGGTAGTATTGCATAACCTTTTCTTGACATTTCTTTGGTAGTCTTGAGTTCAAGAAACTTAACAATTAAGCATGATGAAATTAGCGTATGTAACCACTTACAATGCTGAAGATGTTGCTAATTGGTCAGGAACAGGCTTTCATATTCTTCAAGCTTTAAGAAAACAATCTTTGCAAGTAGAGTTAATTGGTTCAATTAAAAATAAATATTCCCCTGTTTCATTAGCATCTAAAGGAAGAGAATACCTATATAAGTGGTTATTTAAGCAAAAATACTTATGCGACCGCGAACCTCTTTTGCTCAAACAGTATGCCAAGAAAACTGTTCAACATCTTGCTGAACTTAAAGATGTAGATTTAGTATTTAGTCCAGGCACAATGCATATTGGTCATCTAGAATGCGATCGCCCTATTGGTTTTTGGACGGATGCTACTTTTGCCAGTTTAGTGGATTTTTACCCACAATATAGTAATTTATGTGAAGAATCCCTAAAAAACGGTCATTTAATGGAACAGCAGACCTTAGATCGCTGTAAAATAGCTATTTACTCTTCAGAATGGTCTGCTCAGAGTGCGATCAACAACTATCAAATCGATCCAGCTAAAGTGAAAGTAGTTCCTTTTGGCGCAAACGTTAATCATCACAAAAATTTTAAAGAGATTCAAAGTTTAATTCAATCAAGACCAACCAATCAATGTAAATTATTATTTTTGGGAGTTGATTGGTATAGAAAAGGTGGACAAATAGCTTTTGAAGTAGCGAAAGCCTTAAATCAGTCTGGTTTACCAACAGAACTTACCGTAGTTGGATGTGAGCCTATTTTAGATGAACCGATACCTGACTTTGTTAAATATTTAGGATTTATTAGCAAAGCAACAACCAAAGGTAGAGAAAAACTTAATCAAATTATCGCCCAATCTCACTTTTTAATTTTACCCGCGATCGCAGATTGTACTCCCATTGTTTTTTGTGAAGCTAATTCTTTTGGTGTTCCCTGTTTATCAATCAAAGTAGGAGGTATTCCAACCGTAATTAAGGATAATATTAATGGAAAACTATTCGCTCAAGAGGCGGAAATAAGTGAATATTGCCAATATATTGCCAATTTATTGACTAATTATCCACAATATCAACAATTAGCTTACTCTGCATTTCATGAATACGAAACTAGATTGAATTGGACTGTAGCAGCACGTACTGTCAAACGTCTATTACAAGAAGCTATCTAAAGCATAAGAACATAATTTTATTGACCAGAAATTATCTCAAGTTCTGAAAACTGCTGTAAAATAAATTTTCTCGGCGTCCCCGTGTCAATCGTCACATTCAACTGTTTAAGCGAACTTGATATTTAGCTAATCTGGCAGAAGCGATCGCGTTCTGTGCGATAGCATGAACGTCTGGATGAATGCCAGTCAAAAGTTAAGTTGGAGCATCCTGATTTTCGATATATTTCTTCAATACTGATATTGTTACAGACAAAACTGATAGCCCCAAGGTAATGAATTATTAAATTCACTGTTACTATCTATGCATTCTCTTGCCTTAGCCAAACCATTAGTATTAATAGCATATTCATTAATCCAATCAGTATAAGCTTGTCCAAAAGCAACCACTGCTAAATCACGACAATTTTTAACTAAATAATTTGCCCATTCTTGTTGTAATTGAACTGAATTTAAAATACTTTCAACAACCTCATTTGATGAGGAATCATATTCTTTGGAAATAACAACATCTTCCATTGGATAGATTAATTTTCCTAAAATAATCATTACTCTCGTCTGTCTGTGACTAGGATTACCTACATGATCATTATTGGCATCATGTGCTTGAATAATACTAACTGAAGCTCCAGATTGATAAATTTGTTCAGCCACAGAATTTAAAGCCCAATTACACTTTTGATCAGGTTGAGAATAAACAGAATCAACTTGAAACCCTAAACAAAATAAATTTAAGAAGAAGAAAGACAAGCTTTTTTTAAGCATGACTAAGTAATTAATTATCAAATTGAAACTTCTAGAAATTAGAATATTGCTTTTATTTGGTTATGCAAGTGATACTCATCACTATTATTTTTGTGGTATTAAATATTATTTAAAATTAATATCTTAATAAAATAAGAGTTTGTTTATTTAAATAAAATTAAACCGAAAAAAAACAACAGCTTAAAGTAAATCATTAATTTAAGCAAATTTAAGTATGTGTTTACAAAGTAACTGAAAAATGTAAATTGTTTGTTGCGATAGTCAGATTGTGAGATATTATCAAGAAAATTATTAATTAACTTGCTGCGTTTTAGTAATGAAACAGATTTGGTTTTCTTTCCCTCTAGCTGGTACGATTACCATTGGTTCTTTATTTGTCTTGCCTTTCGCTTCAGCACAAATTTCTCCCGATGGCACGCTACCAACCCAAATTAATCGCCAGGGAAACGTTTGGGAAATTACTGGAGGAGGGCAAGCAGGCAATAATCTGTTTCACAGTTTTAAAGATTTTTCTATACCGACTGGCAATGAGGCATTCTTTAATAATGCATCTGATATAGTTAATATTCTTAATCGTGTTACTGGTGGAAATTTATCTAACATCGATGGTTTATTAAAAGCGAATGGTAATGCCAATTTATTTTTAATTAATCCTGCGGGAATTATTTTTGGTAAAAATGCTTCATTAAATATTGGTGGTTCTTTTTTTGGCTCTACGGCTGATGGTTTGTTGTTTGATGATGGTACAGAATTTAGTGCGATCAATACTGATACACCGCCTCTTTTAACTATTAATGCACCAATTGGCTTAAATTTAAGAGGAAATAATTCTGCAACTATTACGAGTCAAGGCAATTTAACTGTCATTAAAGATTTAACTCTTGCTGGTGGCAATTTAGATTTACAAGGGCAATTACAAGCAGGAGAAAATATAACTTTTCGGGCAACTGATACAGTAAAAATTAGAGATAGTAAAGTTAATCCTTTTATTGCTAGTGCTGGTGGGAAATTATTAATTGAAGGTAGTCAAGCTATTGATATCTTTACTCTTAATCATCCGAATAGTGGCTTTTTTTCTGGTAGTGATTTAGTTTTACGTAGTAATAATGCTATCAATGGCGATGCTCATTACTATAGTGGTGGTAGCTTTCAAATCCAACAATTGGATGGCAGTTTAGGTAATTTATTTAGTCTCTACGATCCTGTAATTAAAACCGCAGGAGACGTTAGTTTTCAAAGTTATCAAGGCGCATCTTTACATATCTTTGCTGGTGGCAAAATTGAGGTTGCTGGAAATATTACCATTACAGATACAGATACCACAGCTAATTCAATTCAAGAAAACGTCACTCTTTCTGATGGTGAAACGATAATCGGAATAGATGGTAGTAGCAAACCAACTTTAGATTTGAGGGCAGGTACTACGGCATTTAATCCACCTGAAGTTACTGGGGAACTTACTGGTTTTACTTCCAATCTTATTGTAGCAAATCCAACTAGTGCAGATTTAATTATTGGTGGCAATATTACTAATAATGGCGGTACGGTTTTTCTAACTAATCAGTATCAACCAAATCCTAATTTACCCGCAGGAACGATTCAGGTAGGAGGCATTAACACTAGCAATGCTTTTGGGGATGGAGGCGATGTCATCATTGACTCTCGTGGTGGCGTTAATCTTCAAGGTAATGTTGATTCTTCTGCTTTCAAAAATGCTGAAATCAGAACTTTAGTTAATCAGCCAAGTAATTCTATAATTACAGCTAATGCTGGTGATGGTGGGGCAATTACAATTTTTGCTAATGATGATATTAGTGGTCAAAATTTAAATTCATTTTCTCAAGTTCGGTTTAATTTAGCTACTGATGTTCAAAGTCAAGCTGATATTCAAGGTCTAATACCAACTCAAGCAACAGCTACATCTGGTAACGGTGGTGCAATTACAATTAAAAGCAATGGTAACTTAAACTTAAATATTTTAAATTCTTCTTCTTCTGTTACTGCCAATGCAAATATTTTAAATCCTAATAATTTTTCTTTGATTAATAGTTCTCTTGATTTTAATGTTGGTAATGGAGGCAAAGTTGAACTTAATGCTAATGGTAATCTAACTACTAATGTAATTGATTCTTCTGTTTTTGCTTTCTTTAATCTCAACAACCGAGTAGAAGCTATCGATACCAATGGTATTAATCGTGAATCTCAAATTAATCTTAATGCCAATGCAACTATTGGTTCAGCAGGGGCAGTAGATTTAATCAGTGGAGGTGATTTAAACTTAGGATTGGTAAGGTCTTCAGTAGGCGCGATCGCAAGAATCAACAATGTTGCTCAAGTTTTTGGTACTAATCCAGCCTTGAGTTCTATCAATAATCCTACTACTGCTCGTGCTAATGTTCAACTCAATCTTAATAGTGAATTAGAAGGTAACGGTGGTGCAATTATCCTATCTAGTGGTGGCGCTATTAATGCTGGCGAATTAAATTCTTCTTTATTTAATACTTCTAATGCTACTTCGATTGGCAATGCTGTAGCTGATAACGATACCACTGTTTCAGCATTTGCTAACCATGATGTTGCTATTAATAGTAATGCTAAGGGTCAAAATGGTGTTATTTCTCTTAGTGCCTTAGGAAATGTCAACTTAGACAATATAAATTTTGTTGCTTCTACAAATCAAGCTACTAACCAGTTAACACCGATTGCTAGATCTTTAACTCCTAATGCCAAAGCGAATAGTAATGTAACAGGAACAAATAATGTTCGCCTATCTAGATCTGATGTTAATTTACAAGCGATCGCAATTGAAACAGGAGGTAATCTTAATCTAGGAGATATTTTTGCCCAAGAAATTAATTTAACCGCAGCAGGAAATTTAACTACAGGTTCGCTTTTATCGAACGGAGATATCAATCTTACTAGTACTAATGGTTCAATTAGGACAGCAAATCTTAATGCTACAGAAAATCAGATTAACTTAAATGCTCAACAAGATATTGTAATTGCTATTGCTAAAGGAGATTTAAATCTTAGTAATGCTTCGTTTATTAGTAATGGAGGAGATATTACTATTCAAGCAGATAACATTAACTTAAATAATACCAAGCTTGAAAATAACAATGCAGGTAATATTAATCTCACCACTGATGGTGTTATCACTCTCCGAAACGACAGCACTCTCTTTACTAACAATCCTGAAAGTCAAATTAATCTTAACGCTAAATATGTGATTGCTTCTCCCAGTCAGAACGATGGTAACGATATCATTGCTAACAATGAAGGTACGATTACTTTTAATGTTGATTCAGTGTTTAATCTTCAACAACGTCCTCAAAATTCTGATGCTAATGATATTGTTGGTAATTCTGTGATTGGTTTAGATGAAACTTTTGCCATTGTAGTTCCTGATCTAGACTTCAGTGAAGAAATCCAATTTTCAGGAAACTATCTCATTCCTGAAGCACTAACCAAATTAAATTGCCCTGCTACTACTCCTCAAACAGCAGAAGACTTAAAAATAGTTACCTCTCAAGGCGTAATTTATCCTGCCCAAGGAATAGTACGTCAACCAGATGGCACAGTTATTTTAACTGCTGAACCTACTCCTAATACTCCTCAACGTAATCCCAATCTTCCTGTTAATTGTAATTGACGACTCCCATCGCGACTAGGCGAGGGATTCTCAGTTCAATCGCCCTTGCTAACCGAAGTTAGTCTTACAGTGCGTCCCTGAGCAGTACGGAGGTTACTATGCGCCGTCGCACGGCGCGTAACTCCTCTATCGATGCGTCCCACCGATAATATCCGTAGTCCCTCATCTCTAATATTAGTAGCTGCGTTGATATCCCTGTCATGTTGCGTATTACATTTAGGACATTGCCAGCTTCTAATATTCAGAGGTAATTCTTCAACTTTATGATAGCAATGACTACAAGTTTTACTAGATGGGAAGAATCTATCTACTTCAATATAGGTTTTACCTTCCCATTCAGCCTTATATTTCAACATAGTACAAAGCATACCCCAACCTACTTGGGAGATAGCTCTACTAAGTTTTCTATTTTTAGTCATTGCTTTGACATTTAGACTCTCAACACAAATGACTTGGTTTTCATCAACTATTCTACGGGATAGTTTGTGTAAGAAATCCGAACGACAGTTAGCGATATGGTTATGAACTTTAGCGACAATTATGCGTGCTTTATCTCTACGCTTAGAACCTTTCTGCTTACGAGTGAATTTGCGTTCTTTACGAATGCGATTCTTCTCATGTTTAGCCATCCATTTAGGATTACTAAACTTCTCGTTATCACTCGTAACAGCTATATCAGTAACACCAACATCAATCCCGATTGCTTTTCCTTCTTTAGATGCTTGAGGTATAGCTTTACCATCATCTACCAAGATAGAAGCATAGTATTGACCCGAAGGTGTTAGTGAGATAGTAGTAGTCTTGATAGTACCTTCAAAATTTCTGCTTAGACGGCAATAGATTTTACCTACTGCTCCAGGTAATTTTAGATAATCACCTTCTAACTTTACATTTTGAGGATACTGTATTGATTGCCTACCTTTCTTGGATTTATAACGAGGATAACCGCCTCGCTTCTCAAAGAAGTTTTTATAAGCGGTGCTTAAGTTCAGTGCCACTACTTGTAGGCATTGAGAGTAACAAAGACCTAACCATTCATATTCTTTCTTGAGTTCTGGTAAGAGTTTTTGAATAGCATTCCTAGTAAGTCCTTTACCTGTTTCTCGATAGGTCGTTTCACTCTTGTTCAAAGCATAGTTCCAAAACCACCTAACATTACCCAGGTGTTGGGCTAGAAGTTTTTTTTGTTCTTGTGTTGGATAGATTCTGTATTTGTACGCTTTGTACATTAGCTTCGAATTTTATCACTAACTATAGTTTATGATAACATAAATCATCAAAAGTTGCTACAACTAGTGAAAAGTTCGCTTTCATCTCTCACGCCTAGGAGAGAGAATTCCCGCTCACAAAAGTTAACGATAATTTTGAGCTTGAGTTTCAAATAAATAAGCGTAACTGCCTTGAAGTTGGATTAATTCTTCATGAGTACCACTTTCAACAATTGAACCTTGATCCATTACATAGATGCGATCAGCCATTTTGACTGTAGATAAACGATGACTAATTAAAATAGCTGCTTGTCCTTTAATCAGTTGACGAAAATTTTCAAAGACTTCATATTCCGCTTTAGGATCCATTGCGCTAGTAGGTTCGTCCAAGACAATAATTTGGGATTTTCTTAAAAAAGCTCGCGCTAAAGCTACTTTTTGCCATTGACCGATACTTAATTCTTCCCCTTGATTAAATAATTTACCTAAAACCGTATGATAACTTTGAGGTAATCGAGTGATAACATCATGCGCTCCAGACAACATGGCTGCTGAGACAACGCTTTGGTCGTTTGCAGGGATTTCTACATTACCTAAGCGGATGTTTTCTGCTGCGGTAAAGTGATATTTGACATAATCTTGAAAAATCACACTAACTTCACGTCGCCAAGCAGTAGTATCTAACTGATTTAAATTAATACCATCGACAGTAATGTTCCCGCTAGTGGGTTCATATAAACGACAAAGAAGTTTGATTAAAGTAGTTTTCCCTGACCCATTTTCTCCTACTAAAGCAATCACTTCACCTGCTCCAAGAGTCAGATTAATGTCTTTAATTGCTTGTCGTTGACTATTAGCATATTGAAAACTAACGCGCTCAAATACAATCCCCTTTTGGATTGGTTTAGGAACTGGTTTAGGGTTAGCGGGTTGGACAATATTTGGTTTTAAATCTAAAAATTCGTATAGATTACTTAAAAAAAGATTATCTTCGTAAAGTGAGGATAAACTACCCAAAAGACCAGTTAAAGCACTTTGTCCTCGTTGCAGTGCTTCGCGATAAATTACTAAATCACCAATGCGAATAATCCCCAAAAAAGCTTGATAGATAATATAACTATAAGCAGCGAGCATCAACAAAGCAGCTAAAGATTGAGCAGCTACATTCGCAAAAGAACGTTTAGTACTAATATTCAGATTTTCTTGATAGAGTTTTTTTCGTAAGGTATCATACTGTTGACTGAAAATATTTCCTAAATTAAATAAACGAATTTCTTTAGCAAAGTTATCTCCAGTTAATAACCAACTTAAATATTGTCCTTGTCGTTCCATTGCAGTTTGCTTGCGTTGCCAATGGAAAAGGATTTCAGTGAATTTTATTCTGACTAATACTGAAGGAATTGCTGCTACAAATAAAATACCTCCAATCCCCCAATGAAGAGATAAAAGTAATCCAACCATCGTTACTAAAGAGATAAAATTTTGAGCAACCCAAACTAAATTTCCTAAAATTATATTCGGTCGATAAATAGCTTCTTGTTGCGCCCTTTGTAGAGTATCAAAATATTGAGGATTTTCATAATATTCTAAATCTACTTCAATTGATTTGGCATGAAGTATACTACTCATATAGTCGGTAACTTTCCGAGATTGAGCAGTCTTAACTAATTCTCCGATCGCACTACAAAAGACATTAATTAATGTAGCTACTCCAGTCAAGATAATAAAAAAAACTAATTTCTGAAATAAGCTTTCTTTGTTTGTAGTGGTAACACTAACTGTTACTGTATCAATAATTAGCTTTGTCAGATATAACAAGATAATCGGAATGATACCCTGAATTATAATCAGTACAACGTGAGTAGTAGTCCAGACCGGACTAGCTTGCCAAACTAATCGTAATGCGGGTAAAAAACGGAATACTCCTTTAAGTTTTTGTTTGAGACTTTGGTTCATTAAAGCTAACTGAAACCTGCAATTAAGTTTCTCACAAAGTTGAGGGCTTTTTTCGATTCTTTAAACAATTGGGGATAGTCTTTAGTTAATTGAATAGTTAATTGTTCTACAGACAATTTTCCATCTATATTGCTTAAAACATATCGCGCTGCTTTACCTTTATCATTAAGACTAGGTTGATACTGAGGAGAGAATTTTTTCATCTTTTTAAGAGTCATCGGTAAGGCAAAGAAAGTGGAATGTTGCTGTGATGTGGTATCAGTTTTAACTTTCCAACTCCAATCACCAAAAGCAGGTCTTTGCAGTTTAAATTTTACTTCTTCTCCAGCTTCTAATTCTAAAGGAGGATCTAGTGGTAAAAATGCAGCAGACCAATGTAAATGGGGTTCATGGGGCGCAGTAGAGAGCCATTTGTCTCCTAACTGCATGGCAAACCAACCTATCCAACCATGACAGCATCCAGACTCGATAATTGTCTGAGTAATTTCGATTTCACAGTTGGTATTATTGCAACTATGGAAATCCATTGCTAGTAACTTAGTAGGTTGGGCAAGATACTGAGCGTTACTTAATTCTTTTTGAGAATAATAAATTGAGTTGCTAACATAACTACGAGCAACACTAAGATTGATTCCTAAATGAATTTCTGACCAACAAGCAATATTTTTTTGATAAAAGTCTGGAATTGACGCGGGAACAGCTTCCATTACTGCTGCTTGAGGAATCATTACTCCATTAGGTTTGAGATATTTATCCCGTGCATAAAATAAAGAAGGTAATAAGTCTTCTTGCAGTAAAAAGTTCCCCGTAAACACAGAAATAATTACATCAACTGCTTCGGGAAGTTGAACTTCTTCAATCTTTCCCTGTAAACAAACAACATTATCATAGCCGTTAGCTTTGGCAATTTCACCTGCAACATTAATAACATCTTCTGGTTCGATTAGATAAACTTTTTTTGCTCCTAATTGTGCTGCTAATAAACCTAAAGTTCCTAACCCTGCACCTAAATCTAAAACTACACTTTCAGGAGTAATAACTTGTTTTAAAGCTTCCCAATAAGCTTGGTTGCGTCGCAGATCTAGAGCCATAAATTGCTGACCCTGGACTAAAGAATAACTCATAATTAATTATTAAATTGATTGACTTCTCTAACAATAAAATCGTAAACTTCAGACAAACGATCAAGATTTCTTGGATAAAAGATTTTTTTGACGGAAATTGTTTTTATTAAATTAATGTAATCATCAAAAAGCTGTAAATTGTCTTTGATGATGATGCTAGTGTGATAGCTATTTTTAATTAATTCCATCATTGCCAGACCAGAAGTAAGCAATTCACTATAAATATCTTCAAAACTTTCTTCTAATAAATAAATACATTTAAGAGGTAAGGGCTGAGTTTGAATTTTTGCCCCTAAAAATTCGGGTTTGTAATGAATTTTATAAGCAGTTTCTTGGCTGGTATCCAATCCTAAAATATCTGCCGTACTGGGAAACAATTTAATTCTAGGACTTCCTGGAAGAGCAAAACCTTGCCTGTCGATGACTAAGACATCATCAGTAACAAAACCCACACCTCTACTAGCACAATAAGCAGTTAAAGTAGATTTACCTTTACCCGAATCACCCACAAAAGCAACAGCTAAATCGTTAATAGCGATGACATTGGCATGAATGGCAATTTGTCCTTGCAAACAAAGACAAGTCGCTGCAATATGAGAAGCCAAACAAGTTACTGTAGAATATTCAATTTGTTCTATGCTTGCTGATTCTTTAACAAGAATAGTTGCTGTTTTTCCGTCTGCTTCAATCCAAGCTCCTAAATCTTCGATCCAGTCTATCCAGTAGCGAATTGAATTAGATTCAGGAAAATCAACTTTAAAGAAGTAACCAGCACTTTTGATATTGGGCATTTGAGTAGTAAACTCAATTTTTAGCTGAATATTATGAGTAATCTGATCAATCTCATGGATAGCAAGTTTAAAAACTTTATCAAGCAAATTTGTTTTTTTTGTAGTATTAATTTGTCCGAACAAATTTAAGTTAGACATTGGTATTTTAAAATCTAAAATATAGAACCGATCGCCAAAGTTGACGATCGATTGTTAGTTGGTTTGTTTAAACTCGATCTATTTGAAATCAACAATCAAGTTCAATCAATGTTCAAGGTTTAAGGAAAAGGAGTCATGTCCATATTCATCATGATAAAGTTCATGTTACCTTGTTGATTTTGCCCATCAGTATCAGGCCCAGATTTACCTAAACCTAATTGAGTAAGTTCATCAAGATTACCTAATTGAGTAATTTTCATAGGGGAATATATTTTTTTTGCTGTCATTTTTATGCTCCTCAAAAAAACATTAGATTACTCGAATATCAAGAAAAATTATAACTTATTTTTAAACAAAAAAAATTCTAGCTTATTATTAGTTAATACTATTAAATGCTTTAAAAAAAACCTGAAGTTAATCCAAGCATTTTATGTGAACATAAGTTGTCTTGTTTTTTGTTTATCTTAATTAAAATTAAATTTAATTATTTTCTATAACAACCCCTATTGCATACCCATAATTATCATTAGCAAAAAAAATTAATTTAAAACCAGCTTCGTTTAGTTCGTATTCAATTTCTTCCTTAGTAAAGTAATGCACAAAAATTCGATGAGGTAATAAAGAGTCGCCGAGTTCAATTTTTTCAGCCCAAGGCAAGCTCCTAATTAAGTTGCCGATGAGCGCAATTAATTTGTAAGATAAATTATTACCCTTGCGAGGAAAAAAAGATAATAATAAGGGAGCTTGATTTTTAACCTGAGAGCGCATTTGTTTGAGAAATTCAATGCGATGTTGTTTCCCTTGTATATTTGTATAAGCACCCCAGCCAACAATTAAGCCATCATATACTTGATTAAAAGTAGGGCAAGTATCGCGAGGAGCAATTTTAACCTGAGAATTAATTCCTTCTTTGCTTAAAAAGTTATTAGCAAACTCAACCAAATTAGGATTGCATTCAAAACCATCAGCTTGATATCCTGACTTGTGTAAAGCATAGATTTCTCTACCTCCCCCCGCACCAGCAACTAAAATTTTTTTAGATGACTCAAAATAATCCTGAATAGCTTGAACTTCCCAATCCCAAAAACCACTACGATTATATGCTTCATCTTGATACATCGAATCGTTATCGTAAAAAATGCGATCTGCTAATTGTAAAGTTTTGCGGTTTAAAATTCCCAACCAAAAACCAGCAAAAATAACATTTAAAGCAGCTTGAATTTTGCTTAACAGTGAACAAGAATATTTATATAATTTGAGACTTAGGGGATATTCAATAACATTCATAAACACAATCAACTCAATTAATTAAAATAGTGCTTTTCTACTCTCAACCACCAATCGCAAAATGTTAGAGATGTTAACAACTGATTACTCAACTTATTCTCAACATCTTGCCAAGGTGCATAATTTTGCTGATACATTTTTCGATATTGATTAAGAGAATCTTCTAATTGAATAAAATCAATAATACTGGCTAAATAAGAATTTTCTTTGGCTTGTGCGACAATAGCTAGAGGTTGTTTTCCTTTCCCTAATCCCGCATATTTTAAAGGATCGAAATAATTTTCTTTAGGACGCAAACGTACTCGATCGGGTAAAGTTTCGCGGTTAGCTTGGCGTAAAAAGATTTTTTCGTAATTGTTATCTATTTGTAAAGAAGGATGAATACTATTAGCAAACTCAATCATTCTGCGATCGCCGATTGGAGCAACAGGTTCAATTTGATAAGTTGCTGCCAACAGCTTGTATAATTGGTTCATACCAACAGAACTTGTATTTTCAAGCGACTGACAAATGGCCGATACACGACTGTTAACTAAAGAAGATTGAAAGCGTTGTTGTATTGCCAAATGAATCTGAGAAGATTGAGCGTAGTTAGAATTTAGCCATTGAGGTAAATTATATTTGCTAGAAGATAAACGTAGAGCAATCCAGCGAGCTTGCCAAGATGCAGGTAAAGACGGTAAAAAAAACTGTCGCCATAACCAAGAATACCATCGTGGAGATTCTTGAAAATGTTGCCAAAACAGTTTCCAATTACCAGCTTTCATTTGATCCGCCCACAAGGTATAGCAAAACTCATCTCCCCAAACTCCAGAAAATGCCAATCCAAATCCTTGGTTTTTAGCTAAATCCATTGTGCGAAGATTCATCGGTAAGGCACAGGTAATAAAAGGATCGTCTACTACAGGTAACTTATCCCAAGGCTCGCTAAACGCCCAAGCATCATTACAGTTAATCGGATGCCAGTTAACTTGAGGATAACGTTGTAAAAAAGCTTTAATTGGTTCTCTTTCGTCAAATTCGGGATAAATATCTGTAGTAACAGAAAAAGCATCAACTTTTGGTAGATGATTTAACAGCGAGACTGTTACCGTACTAGAATCTAAACCTCCACTAAGAGTGGTATAGGGCTGACGACAGCTACGTAAATAATCTTTGACTACCTTATTGAGGAGATACCAAAATTTTTCATAGCAGTCTTCTGGAGACTGAGGAGATAAATAACTCTTTGGTTGTGTAAGTTGATAAATTTGTTGTAGTTGTAATTGTTCTGATTGTAAGACCAAAGCTTGACCTGGAAGAAGTCGTTTTAAATCTTTAAACGCTGTAATACCAGGAGGATGTGCCAAGCTACCACAAATTGTATGAGCAACGTAAACTTCATCTAGTTCTCGACTCACTTGGGGATGCAATAGTAAAGTTAATACTCGCGATGCCAGCAATAAAGTTTGACCATCCCAATAGTAAGCAAGAGTGCGTCTTCCTAAAGCATCACAACCGACAAATAATAAATCTTGACTAGCATCCCAAAGAATAAAAACAAAATCGCCGATGAGGTACTTTATACAATCAACTCCCCAACGACGATAACTTTCTATAATTAATTGAGCATCTGTAACTTTAGAACGATCTGCAAGTAAAGATTCACGGTCATCAACTCTACCATCCCAAACTAAGACACATCCTTCATACTCAATTACGGGTGCTTCTAGACATGATTCAGGAGTGTTAAAGAACTGAGTACGTCCCAAACTCAAGTTTATTTCAGAATTGTGCCAATCTCCTCGTCCATCCTTACCCAAAACCTCTAAATCTGCTAGCATTTTTTGCCAGGGCGTGGGTTTTCGACTATTCCAGACACCTAAAATTCCGCTCATGCTCTTCAATATCGATTAGCGATATATCTATTTTTTATTCTTAAACTCTACTCAAACGTGGAGTAACATTGGCAATATCAGCACGATCGTTAAGCACAATGTCATTGTAAGTAACCCAGGCATGACCAATCTTGTCGCCCCAACCTACTTCTAACTTTGGAGTAATACCTTGTTCCCTTAACCAGTTATATAAAACCAAAGAACGATGCAAACACTTAGGACGTAGAGGATGAATTTTAGCTGTCCAGGCGATCGCAATTACCCGTTGTCTAATGGCTTGTTTTAACTCTGGAGTCCAAATAGCCGACTTACTTTCTCCAGGAGTTTGTAGTGCCTCCAACGCCATGTCCTTCAGACGACTATCGACCCACCATAATTGCTGAAATGCCCATAAACACAACCAAATATATTTCGGCTTGGTAATTGCTTTAGTGGTCAGATGAGGAAATAATATTGCAATCCGATAAATCTTGAAGAAAACTTTGGAGATCTGCGACGACGCGATCGCGTTCGACTTCGTATTCATTTATGATTTGATCTACTACTGGTGTTAGAGGTTTTGCATCTAATAAAGCTTGCCAAAACATAATACTGGTTTCGCTCAAGCTATAATAAGTTCCAGAAGGAATATGCAGTAAGATTCCCTCATTTTCTACCTGGCGAAATAAAATATCTTCAGCTACCTGATATTTTTTTTCATCATTAGCTTTTATTTTGCTGATTGGCTCAATGTCCGCTGTCATTCTAGGCTTCTATTCCTTTAGAATAATTATGTTTAATTGAATAGGTAAACTTCTTAGTTTAAAAGTATAGGTTGAAATACAAAAGATAATCAGAACTTAAAAAGTAAGACAAATGTTACTCAAAAGTTTGGTTATTAACACTCTGCTGTTGAGATCAAGTGCTTTAAGTAACTAAAAAGTCAGTCCAAATCCTATAGCGGTTCTCAGATTCATGAGATACAGTTCATTTCCCTGGTTGAGCGTTAATAGTTGATAGTTGAGACCTACGGTAGTGCGCTTCGCTTATGTTAATGGTTGATTATTCATCCCTCATAATTAGTAATTAGTAATTAGTAATTAGTAACTGGTAATTAGTAACTGGTAATGGTGTACCTCACCAAGAGCGAGAAAGGCTATAGCTCTCAATGCCTAATCTAGCCTTGTTCTAAGGTAATGAGCTAATCTGTACGATATTTTAATTCAATTAAACTTGCTATTTAAGCAGCAGATAATGCTTCTTTTCCATGTTTGCGCAGTAAATCCATCAATTCATCTCGATAATCGTGAAAAACTGATTGACGTTTAATGTGATGAGTACGTTCTGGTAAATCAATCAGCATTTCCTTTCTTACTGTACCAGGACGCGCACCCAAAGCATAAATTCGATTAGAGAGAAATACTGCTTCCTCTACATCATGAGTAATCATAAAAATTGTTAGATTAGTACGATACCAAAGGTCTAACATAAATTCATGCATCGCTTCTTTAGTATGGATATCTAGTGCGCCAAAAGGTTCATCCATCAACAAAACTTTTGGTTCGGAAGCCAAAGCACGAGCGATCGCAACTCTTTGTTTCATCCCACCAGATAGTTCTTTAGGTAATGATTTGGCAAACTTAGATAACCCTACTACACTTAAATAATAACTAGCTTGTTCTCGCCGTTCTTTTTTAGGTAATCCTTGAAGTTTTAGCCCAAATTCAGTATTTTCTTGCACATTCATCCAAGGATAAAGGGTATAATGCTGAAAGACCATACCGCGATCGGGTCCTGGCCCGGTTACTAACTTTTCACCAATTTTTACTTCTCCCGAAGTAGGTAGATCTAATCCAGCAATTTGCCGAAGTAAAGTAGATTTACCAGAACCTGAAGCCCCTACTGCACAAATAAATTCGCCCTGCTCGATGGTCATATTAATATTTTTAAGCACCACAAGATTGCCTTGTTTAGTCTGAAAGTGTTTATGAAGACTGTTAATTTGTAGATACATTGATTTCACCTTTTTAACCATGAATAACTACTTGCTATCAATTCATTGAAGTTGTTTGCTGTAATCAAAAACACATTTTTCAAAACTAATTGATCAACTATCTTTTTTGAGAAGCCCATTTACAAAAAACTTTCAAAAGATATTGAAAAAATAGATCAAAAGATAAGCCAATAATTCCAATTACAATCAATCCCACAAAAATTTCATCAGTTCTAAGAAATCGACCAGCCACACTAATTCGACGACCTAAACCTTCAGTTGAAGCAATTAATTCTGAAACAATTACTAACTGCCACGCAGCAGCTAAGTTAATTCGACAAGCATCAATAATTCCAGGGATAACGTGAGGAAAAATTACTTGAGTTAGAGTCTGCCAACGACTTCCCCCCAGCATATAAGTAGATTCAATCAAGTCTTTGGGAACAAACTTAACTGTATCCATCACCATCAGTGAATTAAAGAAAAATACTCCAATAAAAATTAAAGCAATTTTGGGTTCTTCTCCAATACCCAAATAAAGAATTAATAAAGGAATAAAAGCAGGGGCTGGCATATAACGCATCAACCCAAACAGAGGTTCTAACAACGCCCTAATACTGGCAAAGCTACCCATCAGAATCCCTGTAGGAATAGCAATGAGTGAAGCTAAACTAAACCCAACTACCACCCGCCAAAGACTAGCTACTGTATCTTTAAGTAATTCTCCTGTACTCCAAAGTCGGACAAATGCTTCAACTACTCTTCCTGGCGAGGGTAAAAATTTGGGGTCGATATTACCAAAAGTTGTTACTAGCCACCACACTAATAAAGGAGCAAGAATTGAAATAATAACTAAGGTAGTAGATAGAGGTTTAGGAATATCTTCAGCCAATCTCCAAAAAACAGTGGGAGGCAAAGTATTTGATTGACTGGCAATTACCTTTGAGTTATCAACTTGATTCATAATTGTTTTTCCGATGCAGAAACGCAATAAACTTGGAAATTTACTTCGATTGCTTTGATTATTAATAATTACTTGGCTTTTTCTGCGTAAGCTTTAACAAAACGGTCATCAAAAAGTTGACTCGTATCAGGTACTTGAGGTGCTAAACCAACTTTGACTAAAAAGTCACTAATTTGTTGAGCCGAATACTGAAGAGAACTCGCGTCATTGCCTGGTTGAAAAGCTTTCAGGTTGTCTTCTACCGAAAAAATAGTCGTTCCTTCAGCGTAATCTTGATATTCTTCAACAGTGACATTTGCTCGTCTTGCCATAATTTCGTAAGCTTGTGCTTGATTTGGCTCCATATAATCAAGAGTGGCAAACCAAGAATTGACTACTGCTTGCACCTGTTCGGGATTTTCTTCAACGAATTGACGAGTAAACACTAAGTGGTCAGAAATTGCCCCAGGAAAGTCTTTAGAACTAAAAAGTTCTTTACTACCATTACGTTTCAAAGCTTGAGTTGTAAAAGGTGCAAAGACTGCGACTGCATCTACCTGTCCACCAACAAAAGCTGTTGCTGCTTGCCCTGTTTCTAGGGGTATAAATTCAATATCTTCTGGAGACAAACCTTCTTGTTCTAAACCTAACAAAAGTAGATAGTGGTCAACTGTTCCTTCTTCAGCAGCAACTTTTTTGCCTTTAAGATCAGCAATACTATTAATTCCTTCCCTAACAATTATTTTGTCGTTACCAGTAGAGTTATCATTAACTAAAACAATAACTTGTTCTGCTCCTCCTGCTATAGCACTAATAGTATCGTTTAAGGTTTGACTATTGGCAGTGATTTGTTGAGCATTAAGGGCATTAATTGATTCTAAATAACCATCGAACCACTTCAACTCTACTGAAGCATTATTAGCTTGAAAAATTCCTTGTTCTTGAGTCACTTGCCAAGGAAACCAACCAGGCCAAGCACTATATCCTAAACTTACACTAGCTGTATTCCCAGAAGAAGTAGAACCTGTGTCGTTAGTAGTTTTAATTGAAGTAGCAGGATTACAACCAACTACTACACTTAAACTAAAAATAAAAAGAATGAGATAAGATAAAAATGAACGAGTTTTCAGCATAGATTTAATTGAATAATTAACGATTAGATAACAATTGTCGTCAAATAAAAATTGAATTTTACTTGCTTAAATTTAGTAAATGAGAAAATTAATAAAGTAGCGATACCTAATAAAAAGTAAGTTTTAGAAATAGCAAAAAT
Organism: Stanieria cyanosphaera PCC 7437; assembly: GCF_000317575.1. Classification (NCBI taxonomy): domain Bacteria; kingdom Bacillati; phylum Cyanobacteriota; class Cyanophyceae; order Pleurocapsales; family Dermocarpellaceae; genus Stanieria; species Stanieria cyanosphaera. Next base: position 1,111,577 of record NC_019748.1, read on the forward strand.
TAATCAACTAAATTAATTAGTTAATAATTTAAAATTGATTTTTTACTTAAAATTGCTCAATTTATAGATTGGTAGCAAAGACTCTATCTTTTTTTGTTTGCAATTTGATCCAATTAAACCAAGCTTCTAATCCTTCACCCGTTTTAGCAGAAATAGGAATAATGGTTACATGAGGATTCATTTGTTTAACATTAGCTTTAATTGTTTCTAAATCTATTTCCAAATAAGGAGCTAAATCAGTTTTAGTAATTAATAAACAATCTGCTTCTTGAAACATCACTGGATATTTCAGAGGTTTATCTTCTCCTTCAGTCACACTAAGTAGGGCAACTTTAGCGTGTTCTCCTACTTCAAATTCGGCAGGACAAACTAAATTACCGACATTTTCTACTAAAACTAAATCAAATTCTTCGGGATTATATTCATGGGCTAATCGATGAATTCCTCCTGCTACCATTTTTGAATCTAAATGACAGGAACGTCCTGTATTAATAGCAATAACTGGAACACCATACTGACGCAAACGTTCTGCATCTAATTCGGTAGTCATATCACCTTCAATGACAGCAATTTTTAATTGATCTTTAATAGCAATAATAGTTTTTTCTAAAAGAGCAGTTTTTCCTGCACCAGGACTACTCATAATATTGAGACAAGTAATTCCCCATTGATCAAAATGTTCGCGGTTATGATCTGCGCCTTCTTGATTAGCATGGAGTAAATTAAGTTCTAAAGCAGCGTCGAATGTTTGATGCATCTTTTTCAGTTATTTATTAGTTAGAGACGTTTCGCCGAAACGTCTGTACAGTATCATTTATCAGTAGGGACGTTTTGCAAAGCACCTTGACAAGTATTAGTTAAAGAAGAATATTCAAGGCGATCAATTTTTAATTCTCTTCCAGAACGAATATCTTCCATTGCCGACTGACATTGAGGACAATTGTATTGCAAACCTAGTTGTGGTTTGTATTCTGTTTTACAAGTGTGACAAAAAGCAATCAAAGGTGTTTCTCGAATTACTAATTCAACTTGTTCTAAAAAAGTATTACGAGTTTGTACTTCAAAGGCAAATTGTAAACTAGCGGGTTCAACACAGGTAAATTGTCCGACAATTAAATGAATTTTTTCTATTTTTGGCTGTTCGGGCTGACTATCCCACCAGTCTCTCACTGTCATAATGAGAGCTTTAGTCATATCAGTTTCGTGCATAATTAGTTATTGGTCATTTATCTTTGTTGAAAATTATTCAGTAAAATAAACATTTTTGTTGATAGTTGATTGTTTTTCCACACATAAACCTTGTCCTGAGTGAAACGAAGGAACAGATGAACACAGTGGAGTTATCGGTTGGTAGTGTTTTTTGTTGATGATTGGTGGTTGATAGTCGATTGTTAATGGTTAATTGTTGATTGTTGATTGTTAATTGATAACTGGTCACTGGTAACTGGTAACTGATCACTGAATTAAGTCCAAGCAGCATCAGCTTCTAGTTTGGCTTCGGGATGAATGTAGGCTGGTTTTTCTTTTCTAGGTAACTGTCCAGACACTACTAAATGCGCCATCGTGTCGCAGATTACGCGAGTTGCCATCAACGCAGTCATATCACTGATATCGTAAGGAGGTGAAACTTCTACTACTTCCAAACCACAAACAGGGGCATTTTGAACTATTTTCTTCAATAAATAAAGAGCTTCACGGGGTAATAAACCACCTGGTTCGGGCCAACCTGTACCAGGAACAAAACCTGCATCGATACAATCAATGTCAAAACTGATCCAAACGCAATCGGTACCATCTAAAGCTCTTTCTAACGCAAAGTCAGCAGCAGCATCTAATCCCATTTCGGTGATATCGGTAACGGTAAGAATATTAGTTGCTCGTTCGCGACAAACTTTGACACCTTGACGGGGTACTTGCCAACCACCAATTCCTAATTGGACTAAATTTTTGGCTGGGGCATTGGCGATATTAGTGGCATGAAACCAAGGACAAGTGTGCATCCTTTCATCTAAATCGGTTTCTTGAGTATCCACATGGCGGTCAAAGTGAATAATGCCGACTTTTTTATCTCCTAAATGACGACAAATTCCTCGAACTGTGGGAAAACCAATTGAATGATCTCCTCCTAAAAGAATTGGAAAAGCACCAGAACCAAAAACGTGGGCAACCCCTTTGGAAATTTGATCGAAAGATTTTTCATTATTAGCAGGAATGGTAAAAATATCCCCGACATCACATAAGGTAATTTGTTCGCGTAAATCAACCCCTAATTCAAAGTTATAGGGAGTATACAAAGCGGAGATACGGCGAATTCCTTGAGGGCCAAACCTTGTTCCAGGACGATAAGTAGTACCCGAATCATGAGGAACACCAACGATCGCAACATCATAGTTGCCCACTTGCCTAACATCTTCTAAATATGGTGCTTTTAAGAAAGTATTAATACCTGCATAATGAGGTAATTCACCACGGGAAAAAGTTGGAATAGTGCGATCGCGTATACTATTTGCTGCTTCTAAACCATACTTTAAGCCCTGATCTACTTCTTGTTGCCATCCTGTTAGAGGTAATTGTCTTTCTTTATCTAAGGCGCGTTGAGCTTCGCTATCATGTCCATTGCGATCGCTATTGGGAGGTTGAAATGGTAATTCGGTCATGACACTTCTCCTACATTCAATTTTTGTTTCCATGCAAAAAACCCAAGAGGCTGACAGGTAATTAATCTGTGTCAGTTCCTCCCGGGCTTTTATCCCGCCGTGTGGCTACTAAATTATTAGTAATTGAGTAAAATTGAAAATTTCTGATGTAGCCTGCTTCTCTTGGACCAGTCACTCGATAATGATCAATTATTTGAGTCGGAACCCTAGAAGCTATGTTTGGATTATTACCTTGGTAAATTAACAATTTTTTTTTCTCATTTATGTATTAATCGTTACATAATTTTGAAGAATTGTCATCAAATTTTAATTTTTTATTGACTGTATTCTTGTTAGAAAATCTAGACCTAATAAAATTGCTGTTACACTACCACAAACACAAATTTCTCCTTGATTAATTTTTTCTTTGATCTGAGTAATAGGAATAATTACTACTTCAATTTCTTCCGTCTCATCTAATCTTTGCTGATCACAGTAAGTAGCATCTTCGGCGACAAATAAATAAATTTTGTTACTATCTTTAACAGGGTTATCATATAGCATAGCGATTTGAGTAAATTTACTTGCTGTGTATCCTGTTTCTTCTAGTAATTCTCGTTTGGCTGCCTTCAAACTATCTTCTTTTTGAGAGTTAAAAGTACCTGCTGGAAGTTCTAATAAAATTTCTTGAACTCCATGACGATATTGACGTACAAAAACTATTTCTTGATTAGGTGTAATGGGTAAAATTAGAGCGATATCTGGTCGAAGATTAACAAAATAATCATCAATAATTTTGCCGTTGGATAATTGAATTTTATCTTGCCTTACTTTACACCATTGATTATCAATTACGAAGCGAGAATTAATCGTAGTCCATTTTTTAATTTTAGTCATATAGTTTTGAGATACAGATGTTTATGAGTAATTTTATTACCTCAACAACTGCTTAGATAGTAGATTGCTTTTAATTAATAAAAACTTAAAATAATATTTTAATCTCTACTTTAAATAAATAGAGAATTTTATTTTTATATACACATAATTAAAGAGTGAGTGAAGAAAGCCTGAGAGGCTAGAAAAACTGCTTAAGTAATGATATTTTAGTAACATCTTTAATTTCAAACAGACAACATTTGAGCAATAGTTTTATCCATTTGAAATTTAATCACCGAAAAGTCCCTGACAGCAAATTTATTTTTCTAGTGTTTTGCTTAAGCATTAATATTTCTAGTTGTGTATTTATTAAAGAGCAAATGACACTAAAGTTTACGAAAGAACAATGGTTATCCAGGGATTTTTCCAGAACAAAAGACTGTATGGGAATTCTGGATGTTATGTTCTGATCTTAATAGCTGTATTTTTGTTAAAAGTTTAGGAAGAGTACAGTGCTATGAATGGCAAATGATAGCTTTCAATACTGAGACAGGAAAAGTAGTTAAAGTCTTTTCTGACGATCCTGAAAGAATTGGTTTTGAATAATTTTCAAAAAATGATTTTATGAGCCAAATTTAACTATGTTAATACCTTTTATCGATAATTTATGGTGATTATAATGAACAGAATGCGCTCAAAAAAACTATTTATCCACAAAAAAGCCAGGTTTAAATCCTGACTTGGTATCTAGTACCTCAATACAATCTAGCAGGTGTGAAGGCTACTGTCTTAAAATCTGAATTAATTATGAATTATTTAGGTAATGCTTGCGCTAAGAAAAGTTTAAAAATAGTTTTAATCTCGCTGAATTTTTACTAATAATATTGATAATTAAGTCTAAAATTACAATTATTTGAAAATATGGATGTAACAGTCCAAACGTTTACTGTTCACAAAAAATATTCTTTGCAAATTAGTCGCGGTACTACCTCCGAAACTACTAATATCTGGATCAAACTCAAAGAAGATGGGATTGAAGGATGGGGAGAAGCTTCTCCTTTTGCTATTAATAAGGAAAAAGAAATTACCACTGTACAACTGGTGACAGAATTAGAGGCAATTATTCCTCAATTAAAACAATTTAGTCCTTGGCAACGACAAGAAATAGAAAGCTTTTGCGATCGCGTAAAATTATCTTCTGCACTCAAAGCTGCAATTGATATGGCATTGCATGATTGGTTGGGGAAAAAAGTTGGTTTACCTCTCTGGCAAATGTGGGGTTTAAATCGCGATCGCATTGTGCCAATTTCTGTTACTGTGGGCATTAGTTCCCCTTTAGCAGCCCAACAAAGAGTTAAGGCTTGGCAAGAAGTCGTTGATTTTCAAGTTTTAAAAGTAAAATTAGGTAATCCTGCTGGAATTGAGGCAGATCAAGCTATGTTATTGGCAGTCAAGGAAATAGCGGTAACCGCTAAATTAACTGTCGATGCCAATGGAGGTTGGAGTTTAACTGAGGCAATCAGTATGTGTCGATGGTTGGCAACTCTGGGAGTGGAGTATGTTGAACAACCTTTACCCGTAGGAGAAGAAGCGCAATTATCTACCCTCTCCCAATCATCTCCTTTACCTATTTTTGTTGATGAAAGTTGTTTTACGAGTCGTGATATTCCTCAACTGGCTGACTCTGTTGCTGGTGTTAATCTCAAAATTATGAAAACAGGTGGTTTAACTGAAGCAATGCGAGCCATTCATCTGGCTAAAGCTTGTAACTTAAAAGTGATGTTTGGTTGTTATTCTGATAGTAGTTTAGCTAACACTGCCATGTCTCATTTGGCACCCTTAGCGGATTATTTAGATTTGGATAGTCATTTAAATCTGATTGACGATCCTTTTGCGGGTGCAACTATGACTGAAGGGCGTTTGCTACCTAATGATTTGCCAGGAATAGGAGTTGAATACTGTGGATCTCACAGCTAAACGAATAGCTATTTTGCTTCATGAAGGAATTAAAGGTAATCACGGCAAAACAGGATTAGCTTTTTTACGTTATAGTCAAGCTCAGATAGTAGTAGTTATTGATGCTCAATCGGCAGGAGAATCTTTGTTTCGGTTAACTGGTATTGCTAAAGAGATTCCGATTGTAGCCAATGTCGAGCAAGCTTTAATTTATACTCCCGATGTTTTATTAATTGGCATTGCACCTTCAGGAGGACAATTACCTACTAGTTGGCAAGAAGAAATACAAATTGCGATCGCAGCAGGATTATCTTTAGTCAATGGCTTACATACTCCTTTTGCACTTCAGTTTCCCCATTTACAACCACAACAATGGATTTGGGATATTCGTCAAGAGCCATCGGGATTATCAATTGGTGCAGCCAAAGCACGTCATCTTGCTTGTCAACGCATTCTTACGGTAGGAACAGATATGGCAGTAGGTAAAATGTCTACCAGTTTAGAATTACAGCGTGCTGCTCAACGTCAAGGAATTAAAGCCCAATTTATGGCAACTGGACAAGGCGGTTTAATGATTGCTGGACAAGGGATACCTTTAGATGCGATCCGAGTCGATTTTGCTGCGGGTGCAGTTGAACAAACAGTAATTAAATTGGGACAAGAATGCGATTTATTAATGATTGAAGGGCAAGGTTCTCTACTTCATCCAGGCTCTACTGCTACTTTACCATTACTGCGAGGCAGTCAACCAACAGGACTCATTTTAGTTCATCGTGCTAGACAAACACACATTCGAGATTTTCCCGATATTCCTATTCCTTCTTTACCCGAAGTGATTCAACTTTATGAAAGTGTAGCTAGTGCAGCAGGAACTTTTGGGACAATTAAGGTTAAAGCGATCGCACTTAATACTTTTCATCTCGATCTCAAAACAGCACAACGAGAGATTCAAGCAACTGAAACAATAACTGGACTTCCTTGTACCGATGCAGTTCGTTTTGGTGCTGATATTTTATTAAATGCTTGCTTTTCTATTTAAATAACTAGTTAAAGAACAACAAATTTGAAAAGTTTACTAATAATTAATCAGTAATGACTCATAACTATTAAGCTATGTAGCAAAAAGTATTATATATTCGATTTTAAAAATTACAATAAAAATAAAGCCATAAAGGATCGACTTATATGTTAGTCATTCTTACAGAAGAACAAATCTTATCGCCTCAAAAAGTATGTCCAACTTGTTTAATGGCTGACCAAAGTGGCTCACCTCGCTGGCATCACGGCAAATTATTCTGCGGTCATGCTCTTCAAAAATCAGAAGAACGACAAGCTACAATTTATGAATGTCAAATGGGATTTAGGATTGCGAATATTCAGTAATCAAACACAAAAACATCTAGGTTTGTCTAGACTGCGTTATCTTAAATCTGAGTAGAATATTTTTATTTTTCACAACTAAGAGGAGATGACGCAATGGTTTGGCGTGGCTCAACTGATTTTAAAGATCGTATTTTTGCTGCATTAGTTTATTTACTTCCGTTATATTATGCCTTGCCTTTTGGAAGTTCACTATTTGCTCAGTTTCCTTTATTAGAATTTATTACAATACCTCTAATTCCAATAGGAATTATCTATAATAGTATTCCCTTTGCTGGTTTAATTATCTTTTTTGTCTTATTTTTAGCCGTGGTTAGAAACGAAAGAATTAGCCACTTTATTCGTTTCAATACTATGCAAGCGATTTTACTAGATATTATCTTGTTTTTATTTGGTTTTTTAATCCAAATTTTAGGACAACCATTAGGAGCAGGTTTTTTAATCCAAACTTTATCTAATGTACTTTTTCTAGGAACTTTAGCTGCTTGTGTGTATGCAATCATTCAATCATTTTTAGGTAAATACGCAGAAATTCCAACACTTTCCGATGCTGTTTACTCTCAAGTACGCTAAACCAATAGCTATTAAATCATAATTAAACCGAAGCTATTACAGAATTTTCCAAACTACCAATTCCTTCAATTTCCACTCTAACGCGATCGCCTGCAATAAGTGGACCAATTCCTTCTGGTGTACCAGTTAAAATCAAATCTCCAGGTAACAAAGTCATGACTTGAGAAATATAAGCAATGAGACTTTCTGGAGCAAAAACCATTTCGTCAATGGTAGCTGATTGACGAGGTGTAGGCAGATCGTTGACAAAAGTTTGTAGTTTCGCTCCTGCACTTAATTCTCGAACAATCCAAGGACCTAAAGGGCAAAAAGTATCAAATCCTTTAGCTCTAGTCCATTGACCGTCTTTTTGCTGTAAATCTCTAGCTGTTACATCATTAGCAATTGTGTAACCCCAAATTACTTTACTAACCTGCTCTGGTTTAAGATTGCGACAACGTTCCCCGATTACAATTGCCAACTCTCCTTCGTAGTCAACTCGTTGAGATTGGGAAGGATAATAAATTGGTTGACCATCAGCCACAATGGTAGTAGGTGGTTTAAGAAACAATAAAGGTTCTTTTGGTAAAGGAGTACCCATCTCCTCAGCGTGTTTAGCATAATTTTTGCCTACTGCAACAATTTTCGAGGGAGCGCAAGGAGCAAGTATTTGATAACTATCTGGAGCTAACTCGATTTCTGTAGATTGTCCTCCTAACCAAGGTGGTGCATCAAACACAGCCACACTGCGGTTAAGTTTTAATAAACCGTAGTAAATTTGCTCTTGAATAGTTTTAACTCGAACGTAGCGTTGTGCCATAACAAAAAAAAGTTGATGTTATCAAATTATCATGAGACATTAAAGACATTTTTTGAAGACAATCTCACTCAATGATCTCGCTCAGGTTGAATTTTACCGTGAAATTAACATTACTAGGACTAGCGGTCAGGTATAAAGTAATAGTAAGATCATAAATCCTTGCTTCTTTAATTTATTGCTAAAGATCAAACAACTGCTATTTTTGAGTCTAGCCGTACATTCAGAGAAGCCATATTGTCCATAAGGAGATTACAGATTGTATGAGTAGAAATTATGAAATGATGTATATTCTGCGTCCTGATTTATTAGAAGATCAAGTGGAAGCAGCAATTAACAAATATCGCGATTTCTTGAGCGAACAAGGTGCAGAAAATATTCAAATTCAAAATCGAGGTAAAAGAAGATTAGCTTATCCAATCAAAAAACACCTAGACGGCATTTATGTTCAAATGAACTATCAAGCTGATGGAAACCAAGTTGCTCCCTTAGAAAGAGCAATGCGTTTAGGTGAAGAAGTAATTCGCTATTTAACTATTAAGTTAAAAGATGAACCTGGTATGGTTTCATCGGAAACTAAAGTTGAAACTAAAGTAGAAACAGAAGTAGAAACAGAAGTAGAAACAGAAGTAGAAACAGAAACAGTTGCCACCGAAATAGAAGCTTAGAAGTTAAAAGACAAAAGAGTAACTGATAACTGATCACTGATCACTGGTAACTGCTATAAGATTGTCCCCTAAATTGCAGGACTTTTAATGAGTCACCAACTCTGATCGATCCTGTGGTTTGAGGGGTCATATTTTCGCCAAACATCACTCCTTGTTCGGCAAATTGGCGAAAAGTTCCCAAACTTCTTAAAGGTTCTCTTGATTCATCTCTAGTACCAGTTTGTTGATCGGTTGTAGTGATAATACAACGGCTACAAGGTTTAACTACAGAAAAAATCACTTCACCAATTTGAATTGATTTCCATTTGTCTTCAATAAACGGTTCGGTTGTTTCTACCACAATATTAGGTCGAAATCTATCCATTGGGATAGTTTGTTTCGGTTGTTGATACATCTCGTGAATGCGAGCATTTAACTCTTGTAGAGAAGCTGTGGCTGTGAGCAGAAAAGGATAGCCATCAGCAAAACTAACCATTTCATCGCCTTTAAAAGCGTATTTTTGATTAACTGGGCGAATATGTTGAGGAGACTGTCGAACTAAACGACATTCTTTGTTGCTTTCTAGCTGTAATACTTGATGAAACCATTGAGCTAGTTGATCGCCTTGATCAATCGCGATAGTGCGATCACGCCAAATTTCAACTTCTATTTCGTTGCCTGTTAAAGTAGGAGTGAAATTAATCGGTTCAACACTGTTATCTTGGGTTTTTAAAGCAATACCATCTTCAACGAGTTCTACTTTAACTTTGGCTAACAGGGGATATTGTCTTTGAGTGAGAAATTTTCCTTGTTGATTAATCAGCATCATTTCTCGATCCCAAGCAAACCCTTTAGGAGTTACTTGAGCTTGTTGAACTTTAATTCCCTGACAAGATTTAATTGGATAAATACACAGTTCGGAGACAATCATAGATTTTGGGATAAATTAACAAAACAAAAAGTCAAGGAGATGAAAAACGATTGATTTTCTTTTCTCTAAAATACTTTCAGCATTCAGTTTTAGTTATTAATAAATTCTGCGCTCAGAAATAACTTTTACTCTCTTGTTTTTTAGAGCAAAATTGATCATTCGTCCACTTAGTAATCAAGAATTAAATGAGAGAATAAGTGCCAATTATTCCTCTATTTTCAAGAAAATGAGCAACTCTGAGAATTAATAATTCTTGGTAAGGAGCAGCAATAATCTGTACTCCTAAAGGTAATTTTTTAGAACCAAGTACAGGAACAGAAAGTACAGGTAATCCGATCAAAGAAAAAGGTTGAGTAAAACGACCTAAATTAGGACGTACTAACACTTCTTCTCCTCCAATGATCATTTTTGTTTGACCCAATTTGGGCGCAACACAAGGAGTAGTCGGAGCAAGGATCAGATCTACTTGTTGAAAAATCTGTTGTAGTTGATGGCGATACCAACGGCGGAATCTTTGCGCTTGAATGTACCACGAAGCAGGAATCAGCGCACCAGCTAAAAAGCGATCGCGAGTAGCGGGATCGAAATCTTGAGGACGTGATTTAAGGTTATGGAGGTGTAAGTTTGCTCCTTCGGAAGCTGTAATTAGATAGGCTGCTGCTTTAGCGCGATCGCTTTCAGGAATCGTAATTGTCTGTCGAACATTTAATGCTTGAGCAACCGTAGCTACTACTTCAAGAGCTTCTGGTTCTGCTTCCTGTTGAAAATAGTCTCCTGCGATCGCAATTCGTAAATGGTCTATTTCTCCTTCTAATTGAGATAAACATGGTTGGATCGGCTTATGGGTGCAAACAGGATCTTTAGGATCTGCACCTTGTAAAACATCAAATACGGCAGCTACATCTCGAACAGAGCGAGCAAAACAGCCAATATGATCTAAACTACTCACAAATAAAAACACACCTGCACGAGAAAGACGACCATAAGTAGGTTTAAAACCATAAACGCCACATAAGGCAGCCGGCACTCGAATTGAACCATTAGTATCTGAACCTAAAGTTAGGGGTACTAATCCTGCTGCTACTGCTGCTGCTGAACCTCCAGAAGAACCACCAGCAATCCGACTGAGATCGTGGGGATTTCGAGTTGCACCATAATGACTATTTTCGGTTACAAATCCATAGGCGTATTCATCCATATTTAATGTTCCGACTAAAATAGCTCCTGCTTGTTTTAAAAGCGCGATCGCAGTAGCATCTTCTTGAGCGGGAGAATTGTCTTGATTGATTTTTGAACCAGCTAAAGTAGTAATGCCTTGAACATCAAACAGGTTTTTAACTGCAAAAGGAACGCCTGCTAAAATACCTGGATGTTTACCTTGATCGATTTTTTCCGCCGAAGCGATCGCAGATGTGCCAGTTACCGCAGTAAAGCAATTTAAATTAGGATTGCGTTGTTCAATTTGTTTGAGAGTTTGACTAACAATCGCCTTAGCCGTAGTTTTTCCTTGATGTATAGCCTCAGCAATAGCCAGTGCGTTTTGAGTTTGATTCATGGTTCAAAAGTAGCAGCAGATTCAAGTTCTGGTTGTAATTCAAATTCGGTTACTAAAGATGCGATTTCAGCAATTCGCTCAAAATTATCTTGTACTCCAGGTAAATATTCTGGTGTTAGTTTTAAACCAAGCAATTCCGCTGTTTGTTGAATATATTCCCGATAGTCTGAAGTTGAATTAAGCATGAACTACCTTTTTTAGTAAATCTCTGTTTAAGATAGGTATGATTTGCAAATATTGCTTAATCATCATGAAAAATCATCTACTAAAATTTATTCGTCTAAGTACTCTGGTTTCTATACCAGCAAGTCTATTTACTATTACTCTTAACTTTCCTGCTACTGCTGCTAGTTTTGGTGCTTGTGCTAGCAGTTTAATCGATAGCGGGATCACAGGAGAACAAGCTGCTACCGCTTGTGCCGATGCACTAGAACCAAAAGAATTGTCTGCTTGTGTAGAGAAAATTAAAAATAATACTGCGATCGCTGGAGAGGAGGCTCTTCAAGCTTGTTATCGCGTTCGTAGACCAGCAGAACTAGCTAGTTGTGTTACTAGCATTAACGATCAAGTTGGCGGTGAAGGTAAGTTGATGGCATTAAATAATTGTCGTAGCAGTCTTTTACCGAAACGTTATGCTGATTGTGTCACTGGGTTAACAGGTAGCATTCCCAATCTCTCTGGAGCAAAAGCGATGGAAAGTTGTATTAGTGCTGAAACTTTCCCTCCAGTATTGTTTCCTGGTCAATCAAATTAATTCAATCATTAATTTACTCAAATCAATAATTTTGACTTGCCTCCTTTGTCTGGGGGTAATTTTTTGAATTTTTACTCATGTAATTTGGTAAATTTTTTTCTTTCTGGTTTTTACTTTGCTTTTTATCCAGATAATTATGCAAAATCGCCTTAATCTTTACAAAAATTCATTATTGCACAGGTCAAAATTTTGTCCATCAGAAATAATTTTTTAGTTATCCTGATGTAGGGATAATTCACGAATTGTGATGTAGAGGCAATTCATGAATTGCTCCTACTAGGCATATAAATTAGCTACATATTCGCCATAACCGTTATAAATCGTAGTTTCTTTAATTTCCCACGATAAACCTGGGCCGGTACTAATAAACTTTTCAGTAGCTTGTGACCAACGGGGATGAGGAACATTCGGATTAACATTTGCCTCAAAACCATATTCTTTCGGATCTATCGTGTTCCAATAGGTCGCTGGTTGACTATCTAAAAATTCAATTTTGACAATTGATTTTGCTCCTTTAAAACCATATTTCCAGGGAACTACCATCCGCAAAGGCGCACCGTGTTGCTTAGGTAAATCGTGACCATAAATACCTAAAGCAAAAAAGGCTAATTCATTTGCCATTTCCTCAATTCTTAAACCTTCTGTATATGGCCAAGGTAAAGTCCCAAAATGAAAAGCTGGACCTGTAGTAATTTCGGGGTCGTAAAATGAAGTAAAACGGACAAATTTAGCTTGAGAAGTAGGTTCAACGGCTTCAATCAACTTTTTCATCGGAAAACCAACCCAAGGTAAAACCATTGCCCAAGCTTCTACACAGCGAAAACGATAAATCCTTTCTTCGAGGGGAAACGTTTTTTTAAGGTCATCAATATCATAGGTACGAGGATTTTTAACTAATCCTGTGACTTCTACCTGCCAATTTTCTGTAGGGAGTTTTTGGGCATCCATCCAAATTGCTTTAGTCCCACCATACTCGTAAAAATTATTATATTGCCCTGCCACTTTTTCTTCCGTAACGGGTCGATTGACTTGGGCAAAAGCTGAATTGGTTTGAAATGACTCTATTTTAGGTAAATTGAGACTGGTTTCCAAAGCAGTTGGAGTAGAAGATTTATTGTTCGTCGAATTAGATTGCTGACAACCAGCTAATGGCAAAATACTAGTCGTAATTAAAGTTTTCAGAAAACGACGACGATTGTAATAAAGACGTTCTGGAGTGACTTGACTTTCAGAAAGTTGCCAGGATTTAGGGATACGAATTAGAGTCATTAGTTAACAGGACGAAAATTGTAGGGATAAATCTTAATCGTTTTTTATTATCAATTCAGATTTTAGAGCATTCAGATTAACTAATCAGTAGTACGAGCAATATTTTTGTGGCTATTGATAAACTAAATAGAGTATGAATTCAAAGGATCAAAAGCTATTTATACACCTCCTTTAGCTCGTTTAATCGAACAATTGCAGTTATTACCTGGAGTTGGACCAAAAACTGCTCAAAGATTAGCCTTACATCTGATTAAGCGTTCAGAAAAAGAAGTACAATCCTTAGCACAAGCTTTAATTGATGCCAAAAAACAAGTAGGCTTGTGTAAAGTCTGTTTTCATTTGTCGGCAGAACCAGTTTGTTCAATCTGTAGCAATCAAAATCGCGATCGCGATACTATTTGTGTAGTGGCTGATTCTCGTGATGTGATCGCTTTGGAAAAAACAAGGGAATACAAGGGTCAGTATCACGTTTTGGGTGGCGTAATTTCACCCATGGATGGAATTGGGCCAGAACAGCTACATATTGAAGCTTTAGTGAGAAGAGTTACTAAAAATCAAGTTAAAGAGGTTATTTTGGCAATTAATCCTAGTGTTGAAGGAGAAACTACAACTCTCTATCTCGGTGGATTGTTAAAACCGTTTACTAAAGTGACTCGAATTGCTTTTGGTTTACCGATGGGTGGGGATTTGGAATATGCTGATGAAGTTACTCTTGCTAGGGCATTAGAAGGTAGAAGAGAATTAGATTTTTAGTAGGAAATATTAAAAAATAAAATTGTAATTATTTGTAGGATGGGTAGAGCAATAGCAAAACCCATCAATTATTTACTACCAAGCATTTGATATTGAATTAATTAAGTGCAAATACTTAGTTAAAGAATTTATTATAATAAATTACTTCAATTTAAAATTAAGAACAATTTTCTGTTCTTTTATTATGAATGTAATTCAATATAATTTATTTGAGCATAATAATTTTAATTATCTTTATATAAATAATGAATATTTTATTGAGCGAAGTTTAAAGTTTATTGATTTATTTGCTGGAATAGGTGGCATGAGAATCGCCCTAGAAAAAATAGGTGCTAGTTGTGTTTTTTCTTCAGAATGGGATAAATACGCTCAAAAAACTTATCAGGCTAACTTTGGCGAAGTTCCTCATGGAGATATTACTAAAATAACCACAGAAATAATTCCTGATTTTGATATCTTAGTTGCTGGTTTTCCTTGCCAACCTTTTAGTTCAATTGGTAAAAGAGAAGGATTTCAACATCCAACTCAAGGAACACTATTTTATGAAATTATTAGAATACTGATAGCTAAACAACCAATTGCTTTTTTACTAGAAAATGTAGAAGGTTTAATTTACCATGATAAGAAAAAGACTTTAGAGACTATTATAAAATCTTTAAACGATTTGAATTATGATGTATTTTATCAAGTTTTAGACGCAGCCCATTATGGCGTACCACAGCATCGTAAAAGAGTTTATTTTGTAGGATTTAATCGTAATTATTCTGCTCAAACAATAAATTTTTATTTTCCACCTGCAAAAAAAAATAAAGTTGAGATCGGACAATTTGTTGAATCTCATTTCGATGGTTATTGTATTTCTGAACATTTACAAAAAACTTATTTATTTAAAAAAGATGATGGTAGACCAGAGTTAATTGATCGCAATAGCAAAGGTTGTGTCAAGACTTTAGTTTCTACCTATCATAAAATTCAGCGATTAACTGGTACTTTTGTCAAAGATGGTAAAACAGGAATTAGATTGCTTTCGGAAAATGAATGTAAAGCAATTATGGGGTTTGATAGAGATTTTATTATCCCTGTTAGTCGTACTCAAATGTATCGACAACTAGGAAATTCTGTAGCAATTCCTGTGGTTGAAGCTATAGCAAAAGAGATGGTTAAAACTATTTATTTCATTAAGCTAACTATTAAAATGAGTTAAAGTCTTGTAATTAACTAATTTTAAATAAAGCGATCGCTTTTACTAATAACGTGACACAATAACGATAAATAATCTCATGATTCTTGAAGTGGCAATACTGAATATTAAATCAGATCTGAGTCATGATTTTGAAAAAGCATTTCAACAAGCTTCTAGAATTATTGCTTCCATGCCAGGATACATATCCCATGATTTACAAAAATGTGTTGAAATTGAAAATCGCTATTTACTGATGGTCTATTGGAATACTTTAGAAGATTATACTATTGGTTTTAGACAATCTGAGCAATATCAAACCTGGAAACAATTATTGCATCACTTTTACGAGCCTTTTCCTGTAGTCGAGCATTACTATAGCGTCATTAAAAGCTCAAAATAAAGAATAGTTAAATCTTAATGATCTTAAAAATAAAAACAGAGATCTAGATTAACACACAGCCAAGCGAGGCATAATTCGGTTAAAATCACATAGCAATATTGTTTATCCGTAAAAAAAAGTTATGGTAGCAGCCGTTACTCAGACTAAATATGAAGTAAAAGATCTTGCCCTTGCACCACAAGGTAAGCAAAGAATTGAATGGGCAGCTAGAGAAATGCCTGTAATTAAACAAATTAGAGAGCGTTTTGCCCAAGAAAAACCTTTAGCAGGAATTCGTCTAGTTGCTTGTTGTCACGTTACGACAGAAACAGCAAATCTAGCGATTACCCTTCAAGCTGGTGGTGCAGATGCACTATTAATTGCGAGTAACCCTCTTTCGACTCAAGATGATGTGGCTGCTTGTCTAGTTGCTGAATATGGTATTCCTGTCTATGCGATTAAAGGGGAAGATAATGAAACTTATCACCGTCATGTTCAAATCGCTTTAGATCATAAACCTAATATCATTATTGATGATGGTAGTGATGTAGTTGCTACTTTAATTCAAGAAAGACAGGATCAACTGAGCGATATTATCGGTACTACTGAAGAAACTACTACTGGTATTGTCCGCTTACAAGCAATGTTCAAAGATGGGGTACTTACCTTCCCTGCTATGAATGTTAATGATGCTGAAACCAAACATTTCTTTGACAACCGTTATGGTACTGGGCAATCTACCTTAGATGGTATTATTCGTGCTACTAATGTTTTATTAGCTGGTAAAACCGTAGTTGTAGCTGGTTACGGTTGGTGTGGTAAAGGTGTGGCAATGCGCGCCAGGGGTTTAGGTTCAAGCGTAATTGTTACCGAAATCAATCCTGTGAGGGCAATTGAAGCAGCAATGGATGGTTTCCGTGTTATGCCTATGAGTGAAGCTGCCTCTCAAGGAGATTTATTTGTTACTGTTACTGGTAATAAACACGTCATTCGCCCTGAACATTTTGAAGCAATGAAAGATGGGGCGATGGTATGTAATTCTGGTCACTTTGATATCGAAATTGACCTCAAATCTTTAGGTGCTAAAGCTACCGAAGTTAAAGAAGTTCGCAACTTTACTCAACAATATCAAATGCCCAACGGCAAATCAATTGTAGTTTTGGGAGAAGGAAGACTAGTTAATCTCGCTGCTGCGGAAGGGCATCCTAGTGCAGTGATGGATATGAGTTTTGCTAACCAAGCTTTAGCTTGCGAATATTTAGTTAAAAATAAAGATAGTTTACAACCGGGTTTACATTCTATTCCCACTGAAGTTGACCAAGAAATTGCTGCCTTAAAACTAGCAGCGATGGGAATTAAGATTGATACTCTTACCTCTGAACAAATTGAATACATTAACTCTTGGACAGTAGGAACATAATCTAATCGACAATCAAGGTGGGCTATTGTCCACCTTTTTATTATTTTTTTCTAAAGTTAAGGCTTAATTAATGATCAGTATTTTGCTTTCAAATTGAATCGTGTATATTTGAAACGATTTACTTATTGTTTCTGGTTAAGTATTTAATTTCTATATGCTTAGACAGGCTTATCAATGGGTTATTGGTTGGAGTGAAACACCTTACGGTAGTTGGGCGTTATTTATACTGGCTTTTGCTGAATCTTCTTGTTTTCCCATTCCTCCTGATGTCTTATTAATCGCACTTTCGGTAGGGCAACCTCTGGCAGCTTTTCAATTTGCCCTGATTTGTAGTATCGGTTCTGTACTAGGAGGAGTAGCTGGTTATGCTATGGGCTTTTTTGCTTTTACTGCGATCGCAAAACCCATTTTACATCTTTATGACCCAGATTTAGCTGTTTTTAATCAAGTTAAAGGACTTTACGACACTTGGGGATTTTGGGGTGTATTAATTGCTGCTATCACTCCGATTCCTTATAAAGTATTTACTATTGCTTCTGGTGTTTTTAAATTTAATCTGTTGCAATTTGTTTTGGCTTCTATCATTGGACGTAGTTTCCGCTTTTTTCTCGTTAGTGGTTTAATATTTTGGGGCGGAGAATCTTTAAAATTATGGATTGAAAAATATTTTGATTGGGTAGCTTGGGGTTTTCTGGCTATTCTTATTCTTGGTTTTGCTGTTTTAAAATTCCTGTAAATTAAATATTTATCTAAGTAAATATTCCAACGATTCAATAATGATATGGGTGAACGACCGTTCGCACCTACTGATAACTGAAATAATGGCTAAACTTTCTCTAGAACTAAATCGCTATTTTTTTGAAGAAGAAAGATCTTCAGACGTAACTTTAGCTGAAATTTTGAACTTGGCTGGAGAACGAATTTTTGGATTTTTATTAGTAATTCTATCTTTTCCTTCTGCTTTACCAATCCCTGCTCCTGGTTACTCCATTCCATTTGGTATTTTGATGTTTATCTTAGCACTACAACTAATTTGTGGTCGTCAACGTCCTTGGTTACCAGCCAAAATGATGAAAGCTTCGATGAAACTCGAAACAGTGCAAGGAGTAATCAAAGCAGGAAATCCTTGGTTACAGAAAATTGAAGCTTTAAGTAAGCCTCGTCTTAGCTATATTTGTACTGGTCTTACTGGTAGAATTATCTTGGGAATTGCGATCGCTTTAATGTCAATTTCCATGATGATCCCGATTCCAGGCACTAATACTCTACCAGCTATGGGAATATGGGTAACTGGTTTTGGTTTGATGGAAGATGATGGCGTAATTTGTTTGGCTGGTTTATTACTCTGTGCTGTTGCTGGCACTTTATCTACTTCAATTATTATTGCCGTTATTTGGGGTGGTTCGAGTCTTTTGGATGTAATTAAAGGTTGGTTGGGTAGCTAGTTTAAATTACATAACAGTTGGGATTGATTCAAGCCATAAAATTATTTTGGCTGACTTCTTTCCCTCTGGTCAATTATTTTTGTAACTACTCTCATCCCGCTATAAAATTACGTAAAATAAAAAAGTCGAAATAAAGCAATAGTCATGAGGAGTAGAATACAAAGCTAAAAAATCAAAATTTATATATTTAACTAAACTCCAGTTTATTCCTAATAATATTTTTTTTTCGCTCAAGTTTCTGCTCGCTTAATTAATCTGATTTATAATAAATGCATTTTTATGAAATTAATCCTTTGCATTGTAATAGCATAAATAATTATTACTAAAAAATATAGCAGTTCTCATACTGGTGAGGTACAAAGTATTTGGATTTAAGGCAGGAAGTAGAGGGTAGTAGGCAGGTGTTAAGTGTACCTCGTGGATTCGAGAAACGCTATATATTTTCCTCGAAAAGTTAATCATCTTTTTTGTTACTAATTCTTATTCCTGATCAAGATAAACTATTTTGACTGAAAATTTTTTGTTTTAATTAATGTCAAGAAATCAGAACAAAATTGTTGATAAAATATTCAAAAAATTAGTAAATATCGCTACAATTAGATAAATATTTTTAGCTATCCCAATAAAAACCTTAGCAACAATTTTTGAACAAGAGGATTCAGCTACGATGGATTGCAGCCACATTCAATTTTCTGTAGACAAATCAAAAGTAGACTATCAACAACTTAAAGATTTATTTACGATGGCTGCTTTTTGGGCGCGAGAAAGAAGTATCGAGGATTTAGAAATTGCGATCGCAAATAGCGATCCTGTAGTTACTATTTGGGATCAACATAAATTAATTGGGTTTTCTCGGGCTACTTCTGATGGAATTTATCGGGCAGGAATTTGGGATGTTGTGGTTCATCCAGAGTATCGCGGTATGGGTTTAGGACGCAAGTTAGTTGAAACCGTTATTTCTCATCCGAAAGTTAATAAAGTAGAAAGAGTTTATTTAACTACTACTCATCAACAAAGTTTCTACGAACGCATTGGTTTTAAACAAAACGATACTACCACGATGGTACTGTACAATACTAATCCAATCGATTCGATCGCTTTACTAGAACAACAAACCCAAGAAATAACAGTCAATTAAACTAGGGAAAAAGGATTCAACCAACGCAAGATCTCTTGGTTTAGGCGGGATAAATCGCGAGAAAATCCTTGCTTAAACCATTGCCCAAAAACATCAAAAGGAGTAAAAATATCTCCAGTTTGCCAATTAATTTCTTGAGAGAGAGGAGTTAAATGATTGCCTGGCAGAGTTAAAGTAGCAATCATCTCAGGAAAGCGTTGTTGTAAAACGGGTTCTAAGGTAATAGTTTGATCAATGGTATCGTTGTTAAATTTAATTAAAAGATTACGACGAATATTGTAATTACTGGCAATTAATTCGCTCGTTTCTGTTGGAGAAGGGCTAAACTCGACATTGAAAGCAGGGTTAACATTCAGACTAAGGGTAAAAGTATTATTAAATTGCTCTAAAAAAGGAATTGCACGACTAGCAGGATAATTATTAAAAGAGATCAGAATATTACCAGCCCGTTCTACTTCATACAAACTACCAATTAACAGATGCAGTTTACAACCCATACTATGTCCTATGCCGTAAATAGGAAGATAACCTTTTGTAATAAAATTATTTCTTTGTAAACGGTCTAAAATTGTTTCAAAACGGTTGAGGACATCACGAGCGATCGCAAGATGATCTAAAGTATTTAAAAAGGGAGTAGCGATAATAGCAAATCCCGCTTGTCCTAATTGTTGCAAAAGAGAACGATAAGTTACTTGGGGGGCAGTAGCGACAAACGCACCTCCCAAAAAATGAACAATCCCAATTGGTTTAGTGGTGGGTAAATACACCCAACTTCCAGAAATTTCTTGCCACTCCATTTTTCAGTTATCAGTAAGAAAAACCGTACATATTTATTAGTTTAAAACGATTAAAGAAAAAATCGCTATAGATGCGCAACAAGTTATTAATGTTGCGTAGCACAAAACGTTTTTACTTTAATTTAAAGACTATTCAGAGCGCAACAAGCTTTTTAGACAATCAGTTTTATCAAAACTTTTTTTTCAGATAAATATTTTAATAAAAAAAACATCAAGAAAAATTTCTATTTTAAAGAATTTACAAATAAATTATTAATTTTTTAAGGGCTAGTTTCAATTATTTTAAAGTTATTCAAATAAAATTTAAATCACAGCATAATAATTTATTCTTATTAAAATTTGCTTTAAATCTTGATTTTGAAGAACCAATAAAGCTGTAAGCTTATTAAATAAAAATTAAATCAATTTTGTGATTTACACTTTGTTTTTTTACAAAAAAAGATTAAATTAAGAATAACCAATCAACTTAAATTGCAAAACTAACAATTTATTTGATTCAAACAACAAAATATTATTTTTTTTATTATTTGAACTAATTGAAAAAGTTTTTCTTTTTTTCAGTAATTTTGACATGATTTACCAGAAGCAATTAGTCAAGACTTAAAAACAAATCAATAATAGTTGATATATTTTTATATTTTTTATTGTACAAAAATGAGCAGTAATACTATTTTGTTAGTAGAGGATAATCGTGACTATCAAGAGTTAATTAGACTAGCATTTAACGAAAGTGAAATTGAACATAATTTAGTCATTGTATCTGATGGCATAATCGCTTTAGAATATTTATTTGGCACGGGTAGTTTTCGCGACCGCGATTTAAATATAATGCCAGATTTAGTTTTACTTGATTTAAACTTACCTCAACTTAATGGTTTAGAAATTTTGCAGCGCATTCGTGCCAATCCCATCACCAGACTGTTACCCGTAACAATTATTAGTTCTTCACTTGAACCTGAAGACATTATCAATGGTTATGTTTATGGTTGCAATAGTTATATTCATAAACCTGTAGACTTTACAATGCTGAAAAATTTTGTTAAAGAAATAACGTATTATTGGTTAATTATTAATCAAGCCCCACCTTATTTTGGAGCATTAAATGAGTAAACTGCTACGAGTACTAATTGTCGAAGACTCAGAAGATGATACTGACTTATTAGTAATCGAATTAGAACGTGGCGGTTATCAAATAATTTATCAGCGAGTAGAAACAAAAGAAGAAATGCAAGCTGCTCTTGAAGTTCAGGAGCAATGGGATATTATTTTAGCAGACTATTTTTTGCCCCGATTTAGTGCAAATGAGGCTTTGGATTTATTAAAAGAAAATAATTTAGATTTACCTTTTATTATTGTTTCTGGCAAAATCGGTGAAGATACGGCTGTAGCAGCGATGAAGGCAGGAGCGCATGATTATTTCATCAAAGGAAAATTGACTCGCTTAATTGCTGCTGTAGAGAGAGAACTAAGAGAAGCTCTTTTGCGACAAGAACATCGTCATGCCCAAGAAAAACTGAAGTATTTAGCTTATTATGATGAGTTAACTCATTTACCCAATCAAAGATTATTTATTCACCATTTAGCTCAACAGATTAAGAATAATCAGTTGTTTGCGGTTTTATTGATTAAGCTCGAGCGCTTTTCTAAAATTAAATATAGTTTGGGTCATGCTTTTAGTGACAAGTTGCTAATAGCTGCGATTAAAAGAATTGAAGTTTGTTTACAACCACAAGATTTTTTAGCTCGTGTTGGTACAGATGAATTTGCTATACTCCACATCTTTGAGAAACAAGTACGAAATTTTTCAGCCAATAATCTTTCTTTGGAACAACAAGCACAACATCAAGCTAAAATCATTCACAATCAATTAATAGAACCTTTTCAAGTAGATAAAACGATCGCGTTTTCGGGAATTAGTATTGGCATTGCCTTAAATAGTCTGAGTTACGAACAACCAGAACAATTTTTGCAAGCAGCAGATACAGCAATGAATCAAGCCAAACCTGATTTTGTCAACTATGCAGTGGTTTTTGACAAAAAAATCCATCAGAATGTAGTCAAGAGATTACAATTAGAAAATGATCTTCAACAAGCTATTACTAATAACGAATTACACCTCAATTATCAAGCGATCGTAAATTTAAAAACCGAACAAATTAATTGTTTAGAAGTGTTAGTTCGATGGAAACATCCATTTTTAGGATTAGTATCACCAGGAAAGTTTATTCCTCTTTCTGAAGAAACGGGTTTAATTATTCCTCTTGGTCAATGGGTATTAACTGAAGCTTGTCAACAATTGTCTTTATGGCAAAAACAATTTTCTCATTCTTTGCCTTTAGCAATCAGTGTAAATGTTTCTGGAATTCAACTATCTCATCCAGAATTGATCTCTCACATTGACCGATTACTGCAAAATTTTTCGTTAACAGGAAAACATCTAAAACTAGAAATTACCGAAAGTGTTTTGATGGAAAATCCTTCAGCAGTAACTAAAGTCCTTGAACAATTAAAACAACGCGACATTCAATTGTGCATTGATGATTTTGGTACGGGTTATTCTTCTTTAAATTATTTACGTTATTTGCCAATCGATACTGTAAAAATTGATCGTTGTTTTGTTAGTCAAGAAGGTAACGATAAAAATTACGATATTCTTAAGGCGATTATTAATTTGGCACATAGTTTAGAATTAAATGTTATTGCCGAAGGAATCGAAACCGAAGCTCAACTTCAGATGCTACGGAATTTAGGTTGTGAATATGGACAAGGATTTTTACTAGCTCATCCTCTTAATAGTCAAAATGTAAGAAATTTGATTGAAGAGCAATTTGGATGTTGGTATTCTGCGTAAAATTAAATCCGAACAAATAACTATTTTTAAGGTTTAAGAATTAATAAGAGTATCGACAGTAGAAAAAATCTCAATTGTATAAATTTTTATACGAGTTATTTTAATATAAATCACCATTTAGTTAAAATTTTGTCACTAAATTCAGAAAATTATGTGTACCAGCTTATACTCTCTGAATAAACTTATTAATTATAGTAAGTAAAGCAAATGAAAAATCGTCAAATTAAGCAATGGAGTTCGTTGCTTCTAATTAGCTTACTATTTTCTTTTTTAGGTGGTTGTGAAACTGGAGAAAGTAATCCCAATTCAGAAACCCAAACTAATCAATCACAGTCAAATAATACAACTAATACTAGCAGTCTTCTTGAGCGAGTAAAAAGTCGTGGTAATCTTGTTTGCGGAGTAAACGGACAACTACCAGGTTTTAGCTTCGTTAATGAAAATGGTGAATATTCAGGCATGGATGCAGATTTTTGTCGCGCAGTAGCATCGGCATTATTTGACGATCCCACTAAGGTTGAATTTCGTGACCTCAGCGCACAAGAGCGTTTTACTGCCGTTCAGTCAGGAGAAGTAGACTTAGTAAGTCGCAATACTACTTGGACTAGTAGTCGTGATAGTGCTAATGGGATGGAATTTGCTCCCATTCTCTTTTACGATGGTCAAGGAGTAATGGTATCCAAAGCTAGCAAAGTTCAAAAATTGGCAGATTTAGGAAATAAATCGATCTGTGTTCTCTCAGGAACAACTACAGAACAAAATTTAGCCGATCAAATGCGAAAGCTCGGACTTACTTATCAACCAGTAGTATTTGATGATGTTGATGCTTTGTATGTCGCTTATGAACAAGGTCGATGTCAAGGAGTTACAAGCGATCGCTCTCAATTAACCGCTCGTCGTGCTGTTTTAGCTGAACCTAATAATCATATCGTTCTTGATGAAGTAGTTTCTAAAGAACCTCTAGCACCAATGGTTGCTAATGGTGATTCTAGATGGTCTGATGCAGTTAAGTGGATTACTTTTGCTTTAATTCAAGCGGAAGAATTTGGCATCAATTCCCAAAATATTAGTGAATTTGCTGCAACAGATAACCCAGAAATTAAACGTTTTTTAGGACAAGAAGGTAATTTTGGACAAGATTTAGGACTTCCTAATGATTTTGCTGCCAGAATTATCAATCATGTTGGTAATTATGAAGAAATTTATGAGCGCAACATTAGTCAACCTTTTGGTTTAGAAAGAGGTCTTAATGCACTTTGGACTGATGGCGGATTATTATATTCTCCTCCGTTTCGTTGAGTTTGATTAGTCATTCGCTCACTCAAGATAAGCTAATTTGCATAGAAAGCTGCCTATTTTTTGAAAGCTTCTACCTACTGCCTTTTGTTAATCAGTAACTTAAATGCACCAGCAGCTTACTAGTGCGACTTACCAACAAAAACCCATCAATGACTGAAGAAAAAATACCTTTTTGGCGAGATAGTAGAATTCTTAATCTAGTAGGACAAGCAATTGTTTTACTCATTGTCTTTACTGTTATTGGAATTTTAGTCAATAATTTAGTCCGTAATTTTCAACGTTTAGGTTTAACTTTTGGGTTTAATTTTCTATCTCGTCCAGCTTCTTTTGGTATCGGTAATTCACCAATTCCTTATAGTCCTACCGATCCTTACACTAAAGCAATTTTAGTAGGATTGCTCAATTCTTTACAAGTAATGTTTTTTGGCATTATCATTGCCAGCACAATTGGAATTATTATTGGTATTAGTAGATTATCTAATAATTGGTTAGTGCGCCAATTGGCAACAATTTATGTTGAAACTCTCCGCAATACCCCTTTATTATTACAGTTATTTTTTTGGTATTTTGCAGTTTTTTTAAAACTTCCTTCAGTAGATAATCCTGTAGTTATTAATAAAATAATTTATTTGACTAATCGCGGAATGGATCTTCCTTGGTTTGTTTTCAATATCAAAACTGGGTCGAGCTTAATTTTTATTATTATTAGTATTATTTTAGCAATTATTTTTTGGCGTAAAAGAATTCAAAATATTGAAGCAAGAGGAGAACCAGGACAAATATGGCTTTGGTTATTGGGAGGAATAATTTTTGCAGCTTTTGCCGTTTTTTACTGGGGAATTGATTGGAAAATACCACAATTAAAAGAAAATAATATTACAGGGGGAATTAATCTTTCTCCAGAACTAGCTACTTTATTAATTGGATTAAGTATTTATACGGCTGCGTTTATTGCTGAAGTTGTCAGAGCAGGTATTCAATCAGTTAATAAAGGACAGTGGGAAGCAGCAAGAGCGTTAGGTTTAAAACCTGGTTTAGTTATTCAACTGGTAATTTTTCCTCAAGCTTTACGAGTAATGATTCCTCCTTTAACTAGTGAATTTCTCAATTTAGCCAAAAATTCTAGTCTAGCGATCGCGATTGGTTACAATGATCTTTATGCTATTTCTAGTACCATTTCCAATCAAACTGGACGCTCTATAGAAATGTTATTAGTTGTGATGATTACTTATTTGACTATTAATTTAATTATTTCTTCTATAATGAATCGATTAAATCGCTCGGTACAGTTACAAGAAAGATAATGTTACTCACTTAAAAAAAACTCAAATTGTTGTTTTTATTTGAGAAATTAAATCTTGAGTTGTTAAATTACCCATGCCAGAAATTTTTTGGTTTTCAGGTAATTGTTTAAGAAGATTTAAAGCAGCAATTTGCATTTTAAAAGTCTTTTTTAAATCACCTTCTCGCTGATAAAGTTGACTCAGATTTAAATAAGCAGCAATAAATGATTGATCGAGATAAATAATTTTTTTAAGTAATTCTTTAGCTTCGATAAAATTACCTAATTCTTCTTTGACTTGAGCTAAAAGATAATAAATAGACACAGCTAAAGAATCTATTTGTAAAGCAGATTCGCAAACTGCGATCGCGTCTAGATGTTTGCCAGTATCAGCATAAATTTTGGCTAATAAATAATAGTAATCTATTTGATTACTTGGTTGATTAATTAATTTTTGTAGTTCTGCGATCGCTATTGTATATTGTTGTTGTTCTACGAGTTTTTCTATTTCTGAAAAAGATAAATTAGTTTTAATTGGTAAAGGTTTAATCTGAATTAACGGATTAGATAATAGTTTTTGAGATTGCTCGATAGAGTTAATCAAACGACTAAAGTTTTCTTGTTGAGAAGAGATTTGATCTAAATTAGGAAGTTGGTTTTGAGTTATTCTAATTGAGTTAGAAGAGAAATTACTAACATTATTTAATTCAGGACGTTGATAAATAATTGACTCTTCAAAAACTTCAATTTTAAAACAGCTTAAATCTTGCGCAGCTAATTCAGTATGGCCTGTAAGTAAGTAACCTAAAGGTTGTAGAGAATTATAGATTTTATTTAAAACAGTAGTAATTTTATCTTCGGGAAAGTAAATAAAAACATTGCGACAAATAAATAAATCAATATTATTTAATTCCCAATCGCTCTGAACAAAAGAATCATTAACTAAATTAATATTTTTAAATTTAACCATCTCTTTAATATCTGAATTGAGATGGTACTGATTATTTTTCACTTGAAAATATTGTTGTTTAATTCGTGGTTGTACACCTCGAAAAGACCAAGAACTATAAACTCCTGCTGCTGCTTTTTTGAGAACTTCACGATCAAGATCTAAAGCAATAATTTGTAAATTCCATTGAACTAAATCTGGAATAAGTTCTTTAAGAAGTATTGCTAAAGTATAAGGTTCTTCTCCAGTAGAACAACCAGCACTACAAATACGTAAAGTTTTGGTAGTTTGTTTACGTTGAATAAGTTCAGGAAAAATTTGTTTTTCTAACAGATCGATTTGGGCTGTATCTCGAAAAAAATAACTTTCGTTGTTAGTTAATAAAATGATAATTTGTTGCCATTCTAAAGAATTAGTATTGGATGTAGTAGCCAGTAATTTATAATAATTTTCTGGTGAGGGTAGATTAAGTAATTGAGTTCGATTGCAGATTTGTTTTTTAAGGTCATCGCGGTCGCGTTCTTTAATAATCAAGCCTGTTTGCTCGGTAATTAAACTAATAAAAGCTTCAAGAAGATTATTGTTAAACAATTGATTGATAGACATTAGTAATATGTATAATATTTAAAAGATTTTTTTGAGTAAAAAGGGTGTAATTTCTGAAAGAGGAAGAATATGTTGTGCTGCACCTAAAGCGATCGCTTCTTTAGGCATTCCAAAGACAACACAGGTACTTTCGTCTTGAACAATAGTTAAACCACCAACATCTGCGATCGCTTTTGTTCCTTCTGCACCATCTTTTCCCATGCCTGTGAGAAGAATTCCAACCGCACCTCTACTATAGTGTCTCGCAACTGCTTTAAAAGTAACAGTTACAGAAGGACGATGACCATCGACTGGTGGATGATCCAAATAAATAAATTTTCCTTGAGTATCTATTTCTAAATGATGTTTTTCAGGAGCAAAATAAACTGTTCCTGGGATAGGGATTTCTCCTCTCTCAGCAATTTTAACGGCTAATTTACACTCTCTCCCCAACCAACTAACTAATCCTGATAAAAACCCCTCACTAATATGTTGAGTACAAATAATGGGGACAGGAAAGTCACTTGGTAAAGGTTTGAGCAGTTTAGCTAAAGCTTGAGGTCCCCCCGTCGATGCACCAATAGTTATGAGTTGAACGCGAGAACTAATCTTGGCAGAAGAGGTAATTTGAACTGTTGCTTCAATTAATCCTGGATTGTTAGTACGACTAGAATGACGCTGATCTTTTAGAGGTTTTGTAAAGACCGATACTCCTGATAAAATTTTGATTTTGTTGAGTAATGTTTGTTTAACTTGTTCGTATTCCGTAGCTTGTCCGCCTACTGGTTTAGGAAAAACATCAACTGCACCTGCTTGAAGTAGTTCAAAAATATTTTCGGTATCGCTTTGTTGTACCGAGTTACTAATGATTAAAATTGGCTTAGGATATTTAGCCATTACTTGTTTAGTAAATTCTAAACCATCCATTTTTGCCATCTGGAGATCGGTACAAATTACGTTTGGTTCGAGTTTAGGAATCAAATCTAATGCTTCGATGCCATTACTGGCAGTACCAACTACTGTGATTTCTGAAGACGTAGCCAAAATTTTTTGTAAGATTGTCAAAGCAATGGGCGAATCTTCGACTAATAAAACTTTAATGGGTGACATAAGAAAGTAAAAAGTAAAAAGTAGAGACGTTGCTTCGCACCCTTCGGGAACATAAAACGTCTGTACAAATTATTAGATATTGGCAACTGGTAACTGATTTAAACTAATCGATTCAGAGTATCTAGCAGTAAAGTTTGATCGAAATCACCTTTAGTCAGATAAGCATTAGCACCTGCTTGTGCGCCTCGGCGTTTATCCTCATCTTTAGCCAAAGTAGTCACTAAAATAATTGGTAACTCTCGATATTCTGGATACTGACGAATTCTTTCAGTTAGAGATAAACCATCCAAATTGGGCATTTCTACATCAGAAATAATCCCATCAAATTTGCCCTTTCTCAGTTTGTTAAAACCATCCAATCCATCTACCGCAGTTGTCACTTGATAACCTGCACTTTCAAGAATGCGTTTCATTTGAGTACGAATGACAATTGAATCTTCGACTAACAATAAAGATGGTTTTATCTGGATAGATTCTAGAAGTTGAGTCGTATTAATTTGACTACCTTTACTAATAGAGTGCGCTAAATCTTGAGCATTTAGCACCATGCAAACCTCTCCATGATCGAGAATGGTTGCTCCAGCAAAATTGCGTACTCGTTGAATTAATTTACTTTGAGGTTTCAGAATAATCTCTTGTTGCGTCAGGATTTCTTCAATCAGAATACCAATTAATTCTTTTCCCGATCGCACAATAATACAAGGAATATTTTTGTGGCTAATATTATTAACTGTAGCAAAGGCAGGAATATTTAAAGGAAGTTCTAAAATATCTGCTAACCAAGCTACTGGTACCGGACATTCATCGATTACAATAGTGCGATCGCCTGTTAAGGTAAAGATATCTTGTTGGGATAAAAGTAAAATTTTAGTAACAAATTCAATTGGTAAGGCGTAAGAATTTTGATTAACTTTGAGAATTAAGGCTTTTGTTGTCGCGATCGCACTACTTAATCTTAAACTAAATTGACAACCTTGATTGGGAGTGGAGGTTACTTCGATACTGCCTTTAAGTTTGTCGACATTAGCACGAACAACATCTAAACCAACACCTCTACCAGAAATATCAGTAATTTTAGTACGAGTTGAAAATCCCGACGCAAAAATAAGAGCTTGAATTTGTTCTCTACTCATTTGAGCTAATTCTGCTTCGGTGTGAATTCCTTTCCGTAAAGCTGTTTGTTTAATTTGTTCTAAATCTAATCCTCTGCCATCATCTTTGATTTCGACGATTACGCTACTACCGATTTGATAACCGCGAAGCTGAATGGTAGCTGTTGCTGGTTTTCCTTTACTTTGTCTTTCTGAAGGTGTTTCAATGCCATGATCGATCGCATTACGAATAATATGTAATAAGGGGTCTTTTAGTTCTTCCAAAATTCGTTTATCAACCAGAGTGTTACCACCTTCAATTGATAGTTGAATTTGTTTTTTCTGATCTTTACCTAAATCCCTAACTAAACGATGAAATAGGTTGAAGACATTTGATAGTGGTAAAAGTCTTAAGTTGCGAATTCCTTTTTCTAGTCGATTACTAACCAAATCCAAGTTAGTGCTATCTTCTTCGCTACGCTCTTGTAATTGATCGACTAAAGTTTCTAACTGCTCTAAACTTGTTTGAGTATGAGCCAAAAAATCATGAAAAGATTTGAGATATTCTGCGCTTAAACTTTGTTCGATTTTACGGAACAATAAACGATAATTGAGTTTATTTTGATTTAATTCTGAACAAATATCGCTAATTTGCTGAATATGGTTGACTTGATTATTAATTCTTTGTTTGGCTACGGTTAGCTCTCCCGCCTGTGCCATTAAAGCATCTAATTTTTCTGGTTCAACTCGAATGGTATCAATGATTTGATCGCTAGCTGGTTTGACATTACTAGTTTTTGATTCTGGAATTAAATTGGGATTGGTTGGCGTAACAGTAGAAGCAAAATCTCCCAATAAATCATCCTTAGACAACTTATTTGAATCTAACGTGGTGGGAGTTGAATCGGCAAACAAATCATCTGCTGGTGAAGATACTGTTTGAGAAGCAAGCTCTACCTCTGCTCCCATTAAGGCAGCTAAAACTTGAAAAGTATTGACATTGGCTTCTTCGCCTGTAATAGCTTGATGAACCAATTGTGAAATAGCATCTAAGGCTTGATAATAGCGATCGCAAGTTTGAGGATTAAAAGTCTCTTCTCCTCTTTTAATGGCAGCTAAACAATCTTCTAGTTGATGAATCAACATTTCGATCTCATTTAACCCCAACATCCGCGAATCACCTTTGAGGGTATGAGCTTCTCGCAATAATTCTTCTAATTTGACTTGATCTTGGGGATTTTGTTCGAGATGAAGTAAACCTTGTTCAAGCTTACCAATTCTTTCTGTGCTAGAAGCTTTATATAATTCTCTGAGTTCGTCGTCTTCGATTTTCATACTTTTTTTTAGATAACCTCAGTTTACTAACCAATGACAAATATCAAACCAACTCTTTAAGCTGTTGAGCAACCTCAGTCAGTTGTCGAGTACTAATCCTGACTTGACTAATGCCACTAGCAGTCTCTTTCGCACCCAAATCAATTTCCTTCATCGCACTCAGCATCTGTTGAATGGCTACTGCTTGTTGTTTAGCACTCAGAGAAATCTGTTGCGAATTAAGAAACACATTATTCACTGCATCAGCTACGCCTGCAAAAGTAGAAGCAGTTCCTTGAGCTAACTGTAAACCTTGGTTTACTGTTTTTGTTCCTTCATCAGTTACCATTACCGTACGATTAATCTCAGTTTGAATTTGATTAACCAAACCTTTGATCCTCTCGGCAGAAGTTTTACTACGTTCGGCAAGTTTACGAATTTCGGCAGCTACGACACTAAAACCTTGTCCTTGTTCGCCAGCATGAGCAGCTTCTACCGCAGCATTGAGAGCTAACATATTCGTTTGATTGGCAAGTTCGGCAACTAACTCAGAAATACCGCCAATTTGTCCAGTTTGCTCGCTCAGACTAATGATTTGTTGTGCGATCGCATTAACTTTGTCTTGAAGTAGATTCATGCCTGTCATGGTTTGTTGTACTACTTGAGTTCCTTGTTCAGCCAGATTAAGTGCTTGCCGTGCGCCATTGGCAGAGGATTCTGCTTGTTCGGCTGATTGACGCGAAGATGAACCCAATTCATCCATCGTGGTGGTAGTTTGACTAACTGAACTTGCTTGTTCGTTGACAGTGCGTTCTTGTTGTTCTACCGTTGAGGCTATTTGTGTTGATGATGATGCGATCGCAATTCCTGCATTTTTAATTGTTTGAATATATTTCTGCATCCTTGCTAAAACAAAAATCCAAGTACAAAGCAGAATAATTAAACTAATACTGACTATAACTACCACTGAAAATGCTTGCTGAGATTTGAGTTGAACATTTTGCTCTACATATTCTTTCAAAGCATTGCTTGTATCTTCTAAACCCTGAGCATAAATACCTTTTTGCTGCTCATACTCAAAACTAAACAGAATAGCTACTGCTTCTTTAGCTTTACCCTGATCAATCAATTTAAATGCTTGATCTTCCATAGCAATAAGTTTTTGATTCGCATCATCCGTTTTAGTCAAAACTTCACTTTTAGAAATCTTGGGTAATAATTGTTCAGCCTCTGCGATCGCAGTATCTAATTGGGGAACAAAATTTAAATAACGTTCTTCCCATCTTGTGTTATTAGTAGTAGCTGCTAAACGTGCGCTGGAGGTTAAAACTTCGTCTAAATAAGTAATTTGATTACTCAAGTTTAAAATTCTGGCATCTTGAGTTTGGATTCTTTGGAAAGTTTTGTACATATCCCAGATATACCAAGTTACTGAGCCACCAATAAAAATGGTAAAAACCATCGGAATCAGAAAAATCTTCAAATAACGTACACTTCCAGAGGAACTTTGATTGGGTGAATTAACTTGTTTTTTTTGAAGCAATTGAGTCATAATTACAAATCCCTTCGATTGAAATAAATTTCTTTTTCTCGATTTAAACCAACTCTTTAAGCTGTTGAGCAACCTCAGTTAGTTGTCGAGTACTAATCCTGACTTGACTAATGCCACTAGCAGTCTCTTTCGCACCCAAATCAATTTCCTTCATCGCACTCAGCATCTGTTGAATGGCTACTGCTTGTTGTTTAGCACTCAGAGAAATCTGTTGCGAATTAAGAAACACATTATTCACTGCATCAGCTACGCCTGCAAAAGTAGAAGCAGTTCCTTGAGCTAACTGTAAACCTTGGTTTACTGTTTTTGTTCCTTCATCAGTTACCATTACCGTGCGATTAATCTCAGTTTGAATTTGATTAACTAAACCTTTGATCCTCTCGGCAGAAGTTTTACTACGTTCGGCAAGTTTACGAATTTCGGCAGCTACGACACTAAAACCTTGTCCTTGTTCGCCAGCATGAGCAGCTTCTACCGCAGCATTGAGAGCTAACATATTCGTTTGATTGGCAAGTTCGGCAACTAACTCAGAAATACCGCCAATTTGTCCAGTTTGCTCGCTCAGACTAATGATTTGTTGTGCGATCGCATTAACTTTGTCTTGAAGTAGATTCATGCCTGTCATGGTTTGTTGTACTACTTGAGTTCCTTGTTCAGCCAGATTAAGTGCTTGCCGTGCGCCATTGGCAGAGGATTCTGCTTGTTCGGCTGATTGACGCGAAGATGAACCCAATTCATCCATCGTGGTGGTAGTTTGACTAACTGAACTTGCTTGTTCGTTGACAGTGCGTTCTTGTTGTTCTACCGTTGAGGCTATTTGTGTTGATGATGATGCGATATTATTAGCAGAAAATTTTAATAAAAAACTGATTCTACGACCAATAAATAAAATAGCAATCAGAATAACTATTTCTGTAGTGAATAAAAGTAATTCAAACAGTTTTATTTTTTTGACTTTGCTATTGTACATAGCTTCGGCAGCAAAAACAGCGTCATTAGCAATAGTAAAAAACTCTTGACTTTCATTAAAAATTTCATCTGCGTAAGTAGGATCTTGTCTAAGCTTGGTGATACTGCTTTTAAGATTTAACCACTTTGTTCTAACTTCTTGCATTTTTGTCAAAAAGTCTGAATTTTTAGCAGGCGGTAATCCTAATTCTTTGTCCCCATTAATTAAAGCATCGATAGTTTTGTCTAGCTTATTAATTAATTGATCGTCAGTTTGACCAGCCATTTCTTCTTTGATTAGTTTTTGACTAGCACCTCTGACAATCCCTGATTGATTAACAATTTTGGCATCACTATCAGTAGAAGTTGAAAAGGTACCAACCAAACCACTAACCGCAATGATTGTAATACCTATAATTGAGCCTTGTAATTGTGTAGTAATTTTCATGGATTTACTCTAAATTTAAGTTGAATTATTTCTAATTTTTTTGAAATCAACAAGCAATTTGTTCGTTATAATTCACTATCAAATTTGGTTGTTCAATTAATTTCTTTATATCCAAAATTCCAATCATTTTTTCTTCAGACAAAATAGTGGCTTGAAGATATTGATGTTTGTTTTTTTCTTCTAGTTCTTGTTTGGTTTCTTTATCTTTAAAGCAAGTAACATCGACTACTTCATCAATCACAATTCCAGTTACAAAGTCTTTTAACTTGACTATCGCTACTTTTTTACGACTTGTATCAGAACTATTTCCCAAATTTAAAAATTGACTAATATCAATTAAAGTAATAATTTTTCCTCGTAAATTCATATTGCCAACAATATGATTGGGGCAACAGGGAATAGGAGTGTAATGAAGTAGCTCTGTAAATTCTTCAATCAAATCTAGACTAATGCCAAAATATTCCTGATTTAAGCTAATGACAGCGATAGAACTTAGTTTATTTTTATTAAAATCAATCAAAGAATGACGTAAATTTTTGGCTCTTTCTCGTAAAATACTTTTAATTTCAGGAGTAGCATTAGGCAAACATAAACTATAGAAGTTACTAATATTAAGTTGATTCAAATTAGCTTCACTACCAATATTAATAATCTCTTCTACGGCAGCAATTGAATCGTGAACTTCATCATGATAGCGAACTAAGTTTTCATGATTTAATAAAATAATTTCTTGCTGTTCAACTTGAGCTATTCCTGTTATAAAAGGAAGTTTAATTTGTTTAACTCTGCCATAATCAATCTTATTTGTAATAGCCTGAGATTCAATTTCTTTTACTTCTTGAACCTGATTAACAATAATGCCAATTAATAATTCTTGCCATTTTAAAATAATTACATAATCATCTATCTCACATTCTGTTAAAGGTAATCCCAGCCTTAATGATAAATGCATTACAGGAACAATTTGGGAACGAAGATTGAGTATACCTACAACATCGTGCGGTGTTTCTGCTAAAGCAATCAATTCTGGTAAATAAAAAATTTCTTGAACGATATTGGCATCAATACCATAATGAGAATCATTAAGACTAAAAAGCAGATATGGTTTAGTGTCCATAACTATTTACAAGAAAAATTACAATTTGTCTTTAACAAGCAATCAAATATTAAAATAACTACCAACAATTTCCAGTAATTCTCGTTCATCAAATGGTTTAGTTAAATATTTATTAGAGCCAGCCATTTTCCCTTTGAATTTATTTACAAATCCATCTCTAGCTGTCAGCATGATAATCGGTAGTTCTTGAAATTTAGGAATTTTGCGAATGGTACTACATACTTCTAAACCATCAATATCTGGCATAGAAAGATCGAGAATTACTAAAGAGATAGGATTGTTATAAATAAAATTCAACCCTTCTACTGCATTACTAGCGAGTAACACTTGATAGCGATCGCTTAAAGTCCGATTTAACATGGTGCGGATGATCGGACTATCATCAATACAAACAATAATTGGTTGATTGCTATTTTGGATTTGATTATCATCAATTGGTTTGGTTGCAAATTTAATCCAACCCGCTTGCGCCCATTGATAATATGAATTAGCAATATTAAGTGGATCTTTGTCTAATTTTTTGGCAATATCTACTAAACTAGTTTTCCCATCAACCCATTCTTCTAGATGTTGTTGAACAGTTGGATTGGTAACTGCACTTAATCCTCCTCCAGTAAGAAATGGAATTGCATTCATTGAAGGAATTAAAGGTGCAAAACTAGACCATTTTTGTTGACGATTATTTAACTCTGATTTAAGTACAAACCAATCTAAAGCATGACAATCTTCACCAAAACTAAAATCAAATTTGAGTGAAGGATCGTAAGTAATTTTTCCTGGTAAAGAAGATAATTCTTCGAGTAACCAAATCACTCTTTCTTTAACAAAAGATTCAATCTCTTGCCATTTAAAAATTCGTAATTTAACTAATCCATTAATAGTCTCTTGAACTGAGTTAGAATTATCAATTTGTTTGAGTACAATTTTTAGCGCAGTATCAATTAAATTCGGTTGAAATTTCTTGCCTACAATCAAAGCAAATTCTCGATTATTAGGAACTTTTGAACCCCCGTAAACAATATTACCTTCATGCCAAATTAACACTTGAGATTTTTTAACTTGACTAGATTGGTCTTGAGTCTCTATGTTTATGATTCCAGTGTATTGGTCATTTTTTTTTGACTCCAGTATCAAATTTAATTGTTC
The DNA here is from genome assembly GCF_000317575.1 of Stanieria cyanosphaera PCC 7437. NCBI lineage: Bacteria > Bacillati > Cyanobacteriota > Cyanophyceae > Pleurocapsales > Dermocarpellaceae > Stanieria > Stanieria cyanosphaera. The sequence continues at coordinate 1,147,757 of NC_019748.1, forward strand.
AGATTCATATCGATATGATTGCATAGTTATATTCATAAATGCTGATCAATAAACAGCCTGGGTAAAACTTAATCTTATTTTTCCCAAACTTTCAGTAAAACTATCAAAGATAATCAAAATTTTATGAAGCGATTTAGTCTGACAATGCTTATTTTTTTTAACTATAGTAGTCAACAATATCTGATAATTATAGAAAATAACTTATTTATTTCTCGATCTTGAAACTTTTTTACAAGAAAACAATTAAACGAAATCAATTTTCTTCGTTAAACCACAATATTTAAATTGTTCTTAGTTTAAAGTATCAATATTTTCAATAAAAATTATTTTAAAATAACTAATGAATAAGGTTAAAGTCAAATGCTTTAATAATCTTCGTTGTTTTCTAACAAATATTTGTAAGGGTTACTGATAGCTTACCCTCACAAACATATCGGTAAGGTTGATTATCCTAAAAATAAAAAACCACAATGAATAATTTAGGGTTTATTAGGCTGCCAGACTAAACGTAATGCCATAATTGCAAATCCAATCGCAGCAAACGCTTTGAGCAAACGTTCTGGTAAAATTTGTGCAAAGCCTCCACCAGCAATAACACCTAAGAAACTAGCTAAAATCAAAGCAACGGTTGAACCTAAAAATACTGCGCGAGGATACTTAGAACTTCCACCAAGTGCGATCGCAGCAAGCTGACTTTTATCTCCTATTTCTGCTAAAAATACGGTTATAAAACTAAGACCTAAAAGTTGCCAATCCATTATTAATTATTAATTATTAATTATTAATTTAGCTAATTATATCTTGAATTAACCAACCAGTAATTAACAGTAACAAAATTGCTATTCCTAAATCTAAGGTTTTTGGAGATAATTTTTTGGCTAACCAATAACCAATCAAAACGCCTAATAAACTGGTAGCAACCAAAGCCATAGCTGCCCCAAGAAAAACGATCCAAGGAGATTGAGATTCAGCACTCATAAAAAGAGTAACTAATTGAGTTTTATCTCCTATTTCAGCTAAAAAAATCGTAATAAACGTCGAACTAAAAACTGTCCAAAAATTATTTGTTTTATAATGGCTTAAATGTTCTTTAAAATTAACTTCAATAGGATTTAATTCAGTTGTTAATAAATCTATTTTTTCGGGTAAGGGATGATCTTTAGTTTTCTCCATTAACATTTCGAGTTGAAGTTATTCATGAGCAGTTAGCCTATTTTAAGCTTAATTGCCGATAGTTTGGTATTTCATTAAAGCGTTAAAGGTCATAAACTTCCTGATTATAATATTTCATTTCCTCGCTATTTGCTCCATACAGGTCTTCAATGTGTTGATGACAGCAATCAATCGCAAACTCATCAAACTCTTCAGAAGTTACTCCATACATTTGCTCAAAAATATCTGATTTGACACGACAAAAACGAGGACGATCCTCATAAATTTGGCATTTTCTAGTTTCATGGTCAAAATTGATACACCAACCGTCTTTTCCTACCATACTCAGATATCTTTGCAATTCTTCAGAAGAAAGATAGTCTTCTAAATCAGGTCTTTCACTAGGAGCTAGATAACAACAAGCTCCACAATTATTAACACAACGCCAAGTTACCATATTTTATTTATTGAAACAAAACTTTACATACTTTTGTATATATGCTGAGAATTAGCAGATAATTCCCAGGTATTATAGACAATGGCAGACATGATTAAGCCATCTATCAAGCTCGGTTTGGGTAAATTTTAGGAGAAAAGATGAGTTTTATAACTAACCTTTTTAGTGGTATCGATTTCAATGTAATTTTTCAATTAATTTTTGTAGCATTAATTATGCTCTCAGGCCCGATAGTCATCTTTTTGTTGGCTGTACGCGGTGGTGATCTATAAAAGCTCTTTTATATTTTTTATCTTAAATACCCTTCTTAGGTAAGTAGGGTATTTTTTATTTGCCTTTTATTATTTTAGCTTTGTGAGCGGGAAGCAACGCTTATTTGTTAAGAAGGGATCATGACTAGGAATTGTGGCGGTAGGATAGGCTGATATGAAGTTCTGTTGAATGAGTTAGACAAAAGAGAAAGTAGTTCACGATAGCCAGTTATCAATACCAAAACCAACAGCGCGATCGCTATAATTTAATTCTTGAGCTAATTTCAGTACCGCTTGTCTGCCAATTTCAGTTTCAAATACTGAAGAAAAAACAGCATCAATTGAGTAACTATGACAAAACTGACGTAAGTGGCTAGGAAAGCCACATATTGCTGGTTTAATTACAAAAATTCCTCGCCATCCTTGTTGATAACACCATTGCAATTGATCTAACTGAGCGACAGATTCATCTAATGCCAAAGGTGTTTGATATTGATTGCTTAAAGTTAGCATTTCTGAAAAATGTTCAGGAGCTAAAGGCTGTTCAATAAATTCTACTTGCTTGCTGCGATCGCTTATTGCTAACCAATTTTTTGTCTCTTCTAGAGTTAATCCTCCATTAGCATCTAATCTAAATTTTGTGGTGGCGGGTAAAGATTGAAGCAGTTGTTGAAAAATTTCGATTTCTTTTAAAAAAGATTGAACTCCAATTTTCCATTTAAACGTAAGAGGAGACTTTAATGAAGGTGAATCTATTTGACGCCAAATTTTTTCCGATAAGTTTAAAGCTGATTTTCCTGCTGGTAACAGATAACAATAGTTTAACGACTTTTTTCGGTTTAATTGATCAGTAATTGGGGTAATTGCTTGACTCTTAAATACTTCTAAAGCTGATTCAAACCCAAACTGACAAGCAGATAAATGATCGGGAATTGAATTAATCGTTGTTGCTGTAATAATTGAACCTAGCTGCTGACAAAATTCTAATGCTTGCTCAAGAGTTTCTGAACCAAACCACGGTACAGGAGCAATTTCTCCCCAACTAATTTTACCTTTGCTATCTACTAAAGAAATAATAATTCCCTCGCGTACTTGCCACACACCGTGACTTGTTTGCAAGGGTTTTAAAAAAGAACGTCGATAAAGACGAAATTGAAATTTATAGCGATCGCTCATTATCGATGATATTATGTTGCTGTGACTTCATTTTACTCAGTCTCAAAATTTAAGCAACCTCATTACTACTTATTCTTTAATTACTGATTTATTTTTATGAGAATGAAAACGAATTCCCAAAAAAATGTCATACAGAAAAACCCAGAAATTTTTACCTTCAAATAAACCCAAAGATTGATCGCATCCTTTTGCGTCTAATAAAGGTTTAGTGGCACGATAAGCAGCTTGATATTTATACCAAGGAATAGAAGGCCAAAGATGATGAACTAAATGATAGTTTTGTCCTAAAATTAACAAATTTAAAATAGGACTAGGATAAACTCTGGCATTTTTCCAGCGATCGCGTTCTTGAAAAGGTCGGTGCGGTAAATAGTCAAAAAACAGTCCTAAAGCAATTCCTACTACTAAAGCAGGAACAAACCAAAAATTAGTTATATAACCGATAAAACCATATCGAATACTTACAATAACTATAACAGCCAAAAATAATCTACTCAAAAACCATTCTAGTAACTCGTAATTCTTCCACAAACGACGCTTAAAGAAAAATACTTCGTGATAAAAAAAACGAGCAGCAATGAGCCATAAAGGACCACCTGTCGAGACAAAATGATCGGGGTCGTTTTCTGGATCGTTGACATGAGCGTGATGTTGTAGGTGTACTCTCGTAAATACAGGAAAAGCAAAACCTAACATCAAAGCACTGCCATGTCCCAAAATCGCATTCAAAACTCGATTACTATGGGCGCTATTATGAGAAGCATCATGGATAACTGTTCCAGATAAATGTAAAGCAAGGACATTAGCCGAAAAACAGCACCAGCCTGGAACTCCCCACCAGAAATAACCAATAACGGATAAGGCGATCAGCATCAGGGCTGCTGTAAACATTAAAACATTGATATTAATACCACCATGAGGTTTAAGAAACTCTTTTGGTACTGTCCGCAGCGTCTGAGCCGACTGCATTGTTGTTTTTGCTCCTTTATCCACACATATATCTTTCCTTGGGTAGTTTACAATACTATTGTCATGAGGTAAAGATTTGTAACATTATCTAATGTTATTTGTGTCTAGTTTACTCTCAATGATTAGTTAAACAATGATAACTGCTTAGTTGTTGATAGTTAAGACCTACGGTAGTGCGCTTCGCTTATGTTAATGGTTGATTATTTCATCCCTCATCATTCACAACTGATAAGTGATCACTGTTAAACGCGATCGCCTTAAAAATTCTAACAGAAACTTCAATCTTTTAGTTAAAGACAATTGAAAAAGCCTATCCATCTCTACAATAAGATTGAGGCTACAGCTTTTAGATCATTGAGTAAATTTTTATGGAAGTTATACCTGCAATTGATTTATTGGAAGGGAAATGTGTGCGTTTGTACCAAGGAGATTACGACCGCTCGCAAGTATTTAATGAAAATCCAGTGGAAGTTGCCCGACACTGGGTTGAGCAAGGAGCAACCAGACTTCATTTAGTCGATTTGGATGGAGCTAAACAAGGAAAATCAGTAAATTTAAACGTAATTGAATTAATTACGGCAGCTATACCTATTCCTGTACAAGTAGGAGGCGGACTACGCGATCGCTCTGCGGTAGCTAATTTACTTAATTTAGGTGTACAACGAGCAATTTTGGGTACTGTAGCAGTAGAACAACCAGAATTAGTTACTCAATTAGCACAAGAGTTTCCAGGACAGATTGTGGTGGGAATCGATGCTCGTAATGGTCTAGTCGCTACTAGAGGTTGGTTAGAAACGTCGGCAGTAGCAGCGACAGAATTAGCGCAAAGAATGGCACAACAAGGTGCAGCAGCGATTATTTATACGGATATTCATCGTGATGGCACGCTTTCTGGCCCTAATTTACCAGCGTTAAGAGAGTTAGCAAATGCGATCAATATTCCTGTAATTGCTTCTGGTGGAGTTAGTTGTTTAACTGATTTATTGAGTTTATTGGCATTAGAACCTTTAGGAGTGACAGGCGCGATCGTTGGTCGAGCGATTTATACTGGAGATGTCGATCTTAAGGAAGCTGTTCAAGCTGTGGGTAATGGTCGTCTGCAAGATGTTCCTTCGGATTTTGGTTCTTCTACTTTTGCGTGATTATTGAGTAGAGGCAATTCATCAATTGCTTCTACTTGTCAATCTGGCGGATTTGGTAGAGAAAACGGCGTAATTTTCCGCGAAATAAACCCGAATAACGACGTAAATGAGTCATAGGGTTTAAATATCTATGAATTACGGTAGTGAGGTCGCTGCTACTGGGAGGAGATTGCCATATCGCGATCGCTTTGAGGTTTTGATTGAGATATTGTTCTTTACAAAAACTGCGTTTGACTTTACCGCTAGAGGTTTTGGGTAAACTTCCTGGTTGTAGAAGAGCGATCGCATAAACATCGACAAAATGTTCTGCAAAGATTCGCCAACGAATTGTTTCTACTAATTCATCTACGTCAAGACAATTGCGATAACTGCGTTCTATTTCTTGAACAATGACTAATTTTTCTTCCCCTGCAACATTAATCGAGAAAGCTGCACCATTATTTAAACTGAAAGCAGGATGAGATTGTTGAACGGTTTGTTCGAGATGGTGAGGATAACAGGTAAACCCCCAGAACATCATTACATCTTTGAGACGACCTGTGATAAATAATTCTTGGTGGTCTAGAAAACCTAGATCACCTGTTCTTAAAAAGGGTTGTTCTGGATGATCGGATAAATAAGCTTGAAAGGTTTGCTTACTTAATTCTGGTTGCTGCCAATATCCCTGCGCTACTCCTGAACCTGCTACCCAAATTTCTCCAACCTGATGGGGAGGACAGGGGGTTAAAGACTGAGGATCGACAATGACTATCTTTTCATCTAACCAGGCACGACCACAACTAATTACAGAACAAGATCCTGGTTTTGCTATTGTACTAAGAACAACTCGATTTTGTTCAAGTGCTTTTTCTTCGACGTATTTAATTATGGGTGCTTCGTTTTTTAATCCTCCTGTGATAAATAAGGTAGCTTCTGCCATACCATAACAAGGATAAAAAGCTTCTCTACGAAAACCACAATCGGCAAAATAATGAGAAAATTGTTCAATAGTTTTTTGACGAATAGGTTCAGCACCTGTAAAAGCTAATTCCCAACTACTGAGATCGAGATGTTGTTTTTGCGCCTCGGTTACTTGACGACATAACAAGTCGTAAGCGAAATTAGGACCACCACTAATTGTTCCTCGGTAGTGAGAGATTGCTTGTAACCAACGAATGGGTTTTTGAATGAAAGCGAGGGGAGACATGAGAATACATGGTATGCCTAAATAAAGAGAGTGCAAAACATTGCCAATTAATCCCATGTCGTGGAATAAAGGCAACCAACCGACACCGATACTCTGGGAATTACCAGCAAAAACTAGTTGCAACATCTGTTGATTGGACATTAAATTTTGATGGGTAACCATTACTCCTTTAGGAGTTCCTGTTGAACCAGAAGTATATTGAAGAAAAGCTAAATGATCTGGAGTAAACTGAGGAATTTGATAGTTGATTGATTGATTGAATTTAATACTTTCTGTATTTAACCAAACTAATTGGGAGGCGATTTCTGGGTCTAGTTGATGTTTAGTTTTAGTTAGTAATTTTTGAGTAGTTAAAATAATCTTTGCTTGAGAAGAAATTAAACGTCCTTGCAAATTTTTGATTGCTAAAAGATTTTGAGGCGGATGGCAAGGAATTGCGATCGCTCCTGCATAAAGACAACCAAAAAAAGCGGAAATAAATTCTAAACTTTGTTCGTAAGGATAAATGAGAATTACTGGTTTATTGTTAGATGGTAATGAACTTATTTGAGAGGCAATTGCTTTTGCTTGCTGGTCTAGTTGTTGATAAGTAATAGTTTCTTCTTTGCTTTCTCCATCTTTGAGAAAAATATAAGCAATTCGATCTGGTTGTTGTTTGGCAAGATCGCGCAGGTAATCAACTAAAGTAGAATAATTAAACGGTTGCATAATCTGTAAATATATAGCAGAATATTTTCCCTAAAAAGACTCAAAAAAAATCACCAATGACTAATAATAAAAATAATCTTTGGTTTGGTTTAAGCTTACTTGTTACTTTCTACTTTGGACTAATTTCTTTACATTATGTTGTTAGTAATCAATACATTATTCAAGATGATGCTCGACAACATTTAATTTGGTTACAAAGATTAGTAGAGCCTCAATTATTTAAAGATGATTTAATTATTAATTATTTTGAGAGTGTTGCGCCGATAGGATATAAATTTTTTTATTGGTTTTGGGCAAAATTAGGAATTGCACCGATTGAATTGGCGAAAACTTTGCCTTTGATTTTAGCAATTATTACTACGATTTATATTTATAAAGTTACTCTTCAAATCTTTCCTCTTCCTCTTGCTGGTTTTTGGTCTAGTTTATTTGTCAATCAATTGATATGGCTTAATGACGATTTAGTTTCTGCTAGTCCAAGAGCTTTTATTTATCCTTTGTTTAGTGCTTTTTTATATTATTTAATTAAACAAAAAATATTTGAGTTATTAATCGCGATCGCTTTAATAGGCTTAATTTACCCACAAGTTTTATTGATTGAATTGACAATCTTAACAATTAGATTAGTTAGTTGGCAAACCAACTCAATTAAATTTTGTCAAACTCAAAAAGATTATTTTATTTTCTTAGCTGCTGTAATTATTGCTTGTCCAATTTTATTTATTTATGCGACTAATAAATCCGAATTTAGTCCAGTTGTAACATCTCTCCAAATGCAACAAATGCCCGAATTTGGTTTACATGGTCGTAGTCAATATTTTGTAAGTAATCCCATCTTATTTTTTCTGAATGGTTCTAGTGGTTTAAGCTTACCTATTTTTCCTACGATTGTTTGGATTAGTCTGAGTTTACCTTGGTTATTAAAATCTCAATCACCTTTAGTAAAATTAATTCACCCAAAAGTAAAAATTTTATGGGAAGTTTTACTAGCATCTTTATTGATGTTTATACTAGCTCATTTATTGCTACCTAAATTACATCTTCCTAGCCGTTACACTTATCATAGTTTTAAATTAGTTATGGCGATCGCATCAGGAGTTGTTCTTGTAATTTGGTTAGATTATTTTTGGCAATGGTTTTTAAAAAAGAATAAATTTAAAACTAAATTAATTTCTATTTTAGTAAACTTTAGTTTAGCTACAATTATTATTTTTCCTGCAATTCCTGTTGTATTTTTAGTTTGGTTTCAAAATTGGCAAATTGGTCAAGCACCAGTAATTTATCAATTTTTATCTTCTCAACCTCCAGATACTTTAGTTGCGTCTTTAACAAGAGAAGCTGATAATATTCCTGCTTTTTCTTTTCGGTCTGTTTTAGTAGGAAGAGAATTTGCTCTAGCTTATCATACAAATTATTATCAACAATTTAAGCAACGAGTTATTGATTTAATCAAAGCACAATCAAGTCCGAATTCATTAAAAGCTAAACAAGTTATTCAAAAATACAGTATTGATTATTGGCTAGTAGAAAATGATTTTTTTCAACCAGATTACTTATTTCAGTACGATTGGTTAAATTATAGTTCTTTTCATAATTTAGTAAACCAAGCAAATACTAACCTAAAACAAGGCGAAGTTCCTGCTCTAGCAAAATTAATCAAAGAAAATAAATGTATTAGTGTAGCTACTCAAAACCTAACTTTATTAAATGCAGAGTGTATTCTTAAACAATCAAACTAACAAACTTTGCCATTCTTGATAATTAATTTTTTGGTAAAATTAAGAACAAAAGTCTTTTAACTTGTTTTCAATTGCGTTAATTAATTCATCTTGATTATTCAAGTAAGTTAATTGTAGTAAACTATTAGCAAAATTGAATAAAGAAATGCGATTACATTGAGCTTTTAATTCTTTATAATCTATACCACCAAAAATTTCTCGACTAGCACTAACTATGGCAGTATTAAAATTATCTTCTATGTATTCTTGCCAGTTTTCCGAGTAAATATAATGCGCTTTTTTTCCAAGTTTATTTCGTTTTTGAATAGCGAGAAGACTATTAATAATAGATGATTTCCAAGAGCTAGTTAAGCGATTTTCTACTTGTATTTTAATTAAATGAATTAATAAAATTACTAAAAATGATTCTAAATTTCTAATTTCGCTTTGTCGTCCCATTTCTTCTAGCTCTTCGACTATTAACAAAGCCTGTTCAATCTCACCGGCTAATAAATGTTTTTTGAGTTCTAATATTTCCAACATTTGTTTATCTTTAATTTGTAGCTGATTAAATTTATTGTGACAATTTCTTTTCTTTAATTTTATAATGGAAAGATAAATCGCTCTTCGTCCTTACAATAAAATATATTTATTATTCATTATTTCTATCACAAAATTTACTAGATTGATCCATAAACAAAATAACAACCAACCGATAAATATATCTGTTCCTTCGCAAATCTCAGAACAAAGTTGATCAGCGTTTATTCGTGGACATTTTTAAATTATCTGTTTTTGAATATTTTCATCTCAATAATTATCAATAAAACAGCAACTTCTTAAGCCAACATATTTTTAACTTGACAAAACTTCTGCAAGTAGAGAAATCCGACTATTTTTGAAAAAACTATTTAGTTACTAATTACTAAGATCGAGATAGCTAATAATACTAGATTGCCCTGCAACTCTCAAAGGGACATTTAATCTTTGATGATACAAACTCTTACCTCTTCTTCTACTCGTCTGTGGTTACCAGAGCGTGTTTTAGTTACTCCTGCTGCCCTTCAAGAATCTTGGGGACAACAAATTATCAAGCGAATTGAATCTTATCAGATACCAATACAAGAATTACCCCACAATCGATTAACTAATTTAAAAGGAAAAACCGAACAAGAGACTTATGCTAAAGCTAAACGAACCTTAGCAATAGTGACTGCACCACCAAGTAATTTTAAACTAAATCCGATTCCTCCTTCGGCTGACTGGCAATTTCATCTAGCGCAAGGATGTCCAGCGCACTGTCAATATTGTTATTTAGCTGGAAGTTTATCTGGAGTCCCTATCACCAGAATTTATGCGAATTTACCAGAAATTCTCGATAATCTAAGCCAATACGAATCAAAAGACCAAGAAACTAGCTTTGAAGTTAGCTGTTACACAGATCCTCTTAGCATCGAACATCTAACAGGTAGTTTAGCTGAATGTATTCGTTACTTCGGTACTCGTTCTCAAGCTCGTTTACGATGGGTTTCTAAATTTGATGGGGTTGATAAACTATTAAATTTACCTCATCAAGGTCATACTCGTTGTCGTATGAGTGTCAATGCTGCACCAATTAGTTGTTCTTTTGAGGGAGGTACAGCTAGCGTAAATGCTAGACTACAAGCACTACGAAAATTAGCTTTACCAACTAATCAAGGTGGTGGTGGGTATCCTGTTGGATTAGTAATTGCACCAATTATGGCGATTTCAGATTGGCAGTTACATTATACTCAGTTGTTCGAGCAAATTAGTACTATGTTAGATTTTAACTGCGATCTAACTTTTGAATTAATTACTCATCGCTTTACCCCCAAATCAAAAGAAGTTTTACAAAGTTGGTATCCAAACAGCAAGTTAGATTTAGATGAAGCAAACCGCCATCGTAAATATAATAAGTTTGGTGGGGTTAAGTATGTCTATAATACGGAAAAAATGAAAACGTTACAGACTTTTATTGAAAAACAAATTCAAGCAAGGTTTCCTCACGCAAAAATTCTTTATTGGACTTAACCTGAATAAATTTTTTTAAGAGCTTGATTTTATGTCTTTTTCCAGTCAACTGCGACAGTTACTTACTCATCCCAAAATTTTGGTTATTCCTGGTGTTTATGATTGTTTAGGCGCAAAATTAGCCGAACAAAGCGGATTTGAAGCGAGCGCTACTAGTGGTTTTGGTATTGCTGCTTCTACTTTGGGAGTTCCTGACTACGGTTTGTTGACTGCGACGGAAATGCTTAATAGTACAGGCAAGATTGCTAAGTCAGTTAAGATTCCTTTAATTGCTGATTTAGATACGGGTTACGGCAATGCTTTAAATGTGATCCGCACTGTTGAAGAAGCAGTAAATTTAGGTATCAGTGGCATTATTTTAGAAGACCAAGAATTTCCTAAAAAATGCGGTCATTTTGACGATAAACGAGTTATTTCTACATCTGAACATTGTAGTAAAATCAAAGCAGCTATTCAAGCTCGTGGTGAAAGTAATTTAGTGATTATTGCTCGAACCGATGCTCGTGCGCCTTTGGGTTTAGCAGAAGCGCTCGCCAGAGGACGTGCTTATCTCGATGTTGGTGCAGATGTTTTATTTATTGAAGCACCCCAGTCGGTTACTGAATTAGAAGCGATCGCGCAAGCTTTTCCCGATGTACCTTTAGTAGCTAATATGATTGAAGGTGGAAAAACTCCCGAACTAACAGCTTCAGATTTACAACAATTGGGTTTTAAAATTGTCTTTTTTCCATTATCGGGTTTACTTGCTGCTACTAAAGCTATAAATGAATGTTGGCATTATCTTAAAGAAAATGGAACGACAGTAGGATTTGAACCAATAGTTGATTTTCAAGATTTTAAAAGCGCGATTGATTTACCTAAATATCGTCAACTTGAACAAGATTTTAGGAGCTAGATTTTTTATTTTTGTACAGACGTAACATGTTACGTCTCTAAGACTTTTGATTTTAGATTAAACTCTCTCTTCTGGTGGTGGTACAATCCCAAATTTACATAAAGTGCGATCAATTTCTTTGAGTGTTTGAAAATCTTCTTGAGGTAAAGGATAGCTACTACTATTAAACAAACTCGCACTTACGGAAGGATATTTTTCTAAAAAAGAAAAAGCCTGTCGAAACTCTTGCGGTGTCGCTTTAATTACAGATTCAAAGTGACAGGGAATAATTTGCTGAAAATCCCAACTTGCTACTCTATTTGCCCAATTTAACGTCTTTGCTGGTGCGCGGTTAAGAATCCATGTTTGTAAGATAGGTGCCACAAATAAACGTCCATTACCTCGTAAAGCATCAAACGCCTGCTGCCAATTTGGTTTCCATTGAAAAGGAAATAAACCAAAATAAGCCTTTTTAGAGCGATCGCTTGCCTTGAAAGCATTTTGAAATACTTTACTCCATTTAGGAACATCTAAAACACTAGAACGAAAATAAAGAGCAAACAAACAAATCCTTTGCCAACCTTTGCGTCGATTTTCTTGAGTATCAGCGATCGCATCAGTAGCATTATCTCTAGCGTGAAATAATAAAGGGTAAGAATCGAGTTGAACGATTGCTGGAGGATTTTCTGGAATCGAAACAATTGAATCGGTAACTAATAATGTACGCGATCGCTTATGGAAAAAAGCAACTTCTTCAAATTTACCTAAATTGAGATCGATCTCATCTAAAATTGCATATTCGAATTCTGAAGCGAAGGGTGTTTGAGTACTATCTGCTGGTAATATCTGAGTGCGTTGAGCAGGAAAACCTAGCCAACTTAAAGGAAGATTGACAGGAAAACTCCATTGATGGGGAGAAACATAAACCTGGGCGTTGGAAAAATTGCGAGCAAAGGGAACAACAAAACCTTTATGTTCTAAACCTGAAATAGTAGGTAAAATAATATACTTAACTTCACCATGTTCTGCTACTAATTCATGAACCAGCTTTAAACATTCTTTGGTTGGTGCAACTGGTGCATAAACTAATAATCCCCCTTGCTGTAATTTAACTACAGTCATCCTAATGGGGACAACTACATAAAAGATGCCTTGCAGTTGTTCAAAAGTCCAGATTGTATCTTGAACAATTTCCTTACGAATTGTACGTCTTTGACTATAAGGATAAATTGGTACGAGAAACCAATATCGCCAGAAATAATCCTTTGAATTAGATTGATGCTTAATTTGAGACACGCTAACTTTTCCTCATCAATTCCCTTCCCTAGAAGTTGGAGTTTAGCAAATTGTTGTCCCATTCACCTAATATTTTTGAAAAGATTTTTCTGAGCAAAACCAAATAGGTTAAAGTTCAAGGCAATTCAAATAAATTTTTGTTTCTAAATGAATTTATAGCAGTTCTCAGACTTGTAAGGTACATTTAATTCTGCCTTCTGCTTAAAGCAATTAACTTTGTACCTCATGACTATAAGAAACGCTATAGTTAAGCAATTTCATGTCCAGCAGCCACAATTAACTGTTTGAATGTTTCTGCTGAAGCTTCTGATTTTACAGTAACTTTTTTTGCTTGAGAATCAACTTCTACTTGAGCATCAGGTTCAGAAGTCAGTATAGTTTTTTTAAGATCATCGGCAGCCTCTAAGCTATTAAGAGTTGGTACATAAAATTCCATGATTATTTAAACCTTTGATAATGTATTTCATATCCTAGTATTCGCGATCGCTTTTTCACAACCATCTTAAGAGAGAGTATGAAAAGTAAGTTATATCTTCTTTAAGATAGAGATTATTTAATAAGCTTTTTTTTTATTACTAATAAATCAAATTATGAATGCAGAAACAACAAGATTAGCCGATGGCAATTGGCAACAGTGGGGTCCTTATCTAAGCGATCGCGCCTGGGGAACTGTTAGAGAAGATTATAGTGCCGATGGTACAGCATGGGATTATTTTACTCACGATCAAGCTCGTTCTCGTGCTTATCGTTGGGGAGAAGATGGCATTGGCGGAATTTGCGATCAAAAGCAAAGATTATGTTTTGCGATCGCGCTTTGGAATGAAAAAGATCCGATTCTGAAAGAAAGATTTTTTGGTTTAACTGGTAATCAAGGTAATCACGGGGAAGATGTCAAAGAATATTATTTTTATTTGGATAATACTCCGACTCATTCTTATATGAAAATGCTCTATAAATATCCCCAGGCGGAATTTCCTTATGCTGAGTTGGAGAGAGAGAATCAACAGCGCAGTCGTCAAGAATTTGAGTTTGAACTATTAGATACTGGGATATTTAAAGACAATAATTATTTTGATGTTGTAATTGAATATGCTAAAGCCGATCCAGAAGATATTTTAATTAAAATTAGTGTTACTAATCGTGGTTCGGAAACCAATAATTTACATTTATTACCTACACTTTGGTTTCGTAATACTTGGTCATGGGAAGATAATTCACTCAAACCCCAACTCAAAGTTTATCAAAAGAATGAAAGCTCTAGCATTATTGAAGCCGAACATTCCGATTTAGGAAAAAGATGGTTAGTCTGCGACCATAATAATCAGGTAGCAAATGGTGATTTGCCCTTACTGTTTACCGAAAATGAAACCAATAGCCAACGGTTATTTGGAATCAAAAATAATTCTAATTATGTTAAAGATGGCATCAATAATTATGTAGTTAATGGTCAAACTGAGGCAATTAATCCCAATCAAATTGGTACTAAAACTGCTGCTCACTATTTACTTAATTTAGCTCCAAATGAAACTCAAACTATTTGCTTGCGTCTTCAAAATAACCTTCCTAACAATGATTTTGATTTAGAAGAATTTGATTCAATTTTTCAACAAAGAAAAGCAGAAGCAGATCAATTTTATAGCCAACTTACACCTTTCTCTTTATCCCAAGATCATGGTAATATTCAACGCCAAGCCTTTGCAGGGTTGCTATGGAGTAAACAATATTACGCCTACAACGTTGATCGCTGGTTAAAAGGTGATTCTGCCATGCCTCAACCTCCAAACGAACGAAAAAAGGGCAGAAATCGTCAATGGATTCATTTAGATAGTGATGATATTATCTCGATGCCCGATAAATGGGAATATCCTTGGTTTGCTGCTTGGGACTTAGCTTTTCATGTTATTCCCTTGGCTTTAGTTGATGCCGAATTTGCCAAATATCAACTCGATATCCTCACTAGAGAATGGTATATGCACCCCAATGGACAAATTCCCGCTTATGAATGGGCATTTGGGGATGTTAATCCACCTGTTCATGCTTGGGCAACTTGGCGCGTCTATAAAATCGAACAGAAAATGAAAGGCGAAGGCGATCGCGTTTTTTTAGAACGAGTTTTTCAAAAATTACTGTTGAACTTTACCTGGTGGGTAAATCGTAAAGATACCGAAGGAAAAAATGTCTTTGAAGGAGGTTTTTTAGGTTTAGATAATATTGGAGTCTTTGATCGCAGCGCACCCTTACCTACTGGTGGGCATATCGAACAAGCAGACGGTACGAGTTGGATGGGGATGTATTGTCTTAATATGCTAACCATCGCGCTGGAGTTAGCTAAAGAAAATCCTGTCTATGAAGACATTGCGACGAAATTTTTTGAACATTTCCTTTACATTGCCCAGGCGATGAATCATATTGGCGAAGATGGAACGCAACTATGGGATGAAGAAGAAGGCTTTTTCTACGATGTCTTACATTTAACTCATGGGAAACAGATTCCTCTCAAAGTACGTTCGATGGTAGGATTAATTCCCTTATTCGCGATCGCAATTCTCGAACCAGATATTTTAGCTAAATTACCAGGTTTTAAAGAACGTGTGGAATGGTTTATTAATCATCGTCCCGATCTCAAACACAATGTTGCTTGTATGGAAACTAAGGGGGTAGGGGCAAGAAGATTATTAGCTTTATGTTATGTTACGCCTCATCATTTTAATCCTGAAGATAAATTACGCCGAATTTTGGCAAAATTACTCGATGAAAATGAGTTTTTAAGTGATTATGGCATTCGCGCTTTATCCAAATACCATGCCGAACATCCTTATATTTTTAATGTCAACGGACAAAATTATTGTGTCGATTACGAACCTGCTGAATCTAGTACGGGTTTGTTCGGAGGTAATTCCAACTGGCGTGGTCCAATTTGGATGCCTGTTAATTATCTGATTATCGAAGCTCTACAAAAATTCCACTATTATTTAGGAGATGATTTTAAAGTAGAATGTCCCACTGGTTCAGGTAACTGGTTAAATTTGTGGCAAGTTGCTAGTGAAATTTCTCAACGCCTGATGCGAATTTTTTTAGAAGATAATTCTGGTTATCGTCCAGTATATGGCGGAATTGATCAGTTTCAAAACGATCCTCATTGGCATGATTTAATTCTCTTTTACGAATATTTTCATGGTGATAATGGTGCTGGTATAGGTGCTTCCCATCAAACAGGTTGGACTGGATTGATTGCCAAGTTAATCCAACAATGGGGTGAATTTGATGGCGATTTCAGCTTCGCTGAGACGCGGAGCGATCGCGATTAAGATCAAATCCGTTAACTCGTTGTAATTACTTATTACTTCAATTTGATTTTTTTTTCCTCCTGTCTCCATAGATTTTATGGCTATTAATACATTCACTTTTTGAGAGGCTAATTTGCCAAACTTATCAGTCTTGGTGAATTATTGAAATATTCTACTTACGCCATTTGACAGAATTACCCAATGGTTGTATGATCCCACAGCTTTACAGTTTAGACACGAATTTAAAGAGTTGATGAAGTAGCTTGATTTAAGTTTTTAGGTAGGAGTAGAGTGATGACTAATGGACGGATTTTGGACGAATACGAGCAATTGAATAGGGAAAGGCATCGGTAAAAGGACGGTAAATTAGGCGAAAACAAATATGGAGCTAACCGGGCTCGAACCGGTGGCTTTCACAATGCCATTGTGACACTCTACCAACTGAGTTATAGCCCCTAGAATAGCGTATATTATCATGCCTTAAAAAGACGACTTTAGTCAAGAGTAAAAAAATTAAATTAAATGACTTAAACAATTGCCCATGAGAAAATAAACAATCATCATAGCACCAGCAGAAGCAGCAACCAGCATACCTGCTAACATTAATGAAAATTCTTGTTGCGCTAAAGCTTCTTGCATCAAATGCAGTGACCAGGCAACCAAAGCAACATCAAATATGAGAATTGGAATCAGCATTTTTTACAAAATGTAAACTTTAGTCTATTTTAATACACAATTTTTAGTAAAGGAGTTAGATTTTCTAAGTTTTTAACTTTTGTAAAAACCAATAGGTTAAACCGTCCTAACTGAAACTTGATGTTGTTGTAAATAAGTTTTGACATCAGCAATGGTCAACTGCCCGTAATGCAAGAGTGAAGCTAACAGAGCAGCCTCTGCTTTACCTTCAGTAAAAGCTTCGTAGATATGTTGACAATTTCCTGCCCCACCAGAAGCAATTACTGGAATTTCTACTTGTTCGGCAATAGTACGAGTGAGTTCTAAATCGTATCCAGCTTGAGTTCCATCGCCATCCATGCTGGTAACCAATAGCTCTCCTGCGCCTCGTTGTTCTACTTCTTTAGCCCATGCGATCGCATCTATTCCTGTATTTTCTCTTCCACCTCTAACATAGACCTCCCAACCTGGGTTGCTAGAGTCTTTGCGCCTTCTAGCATCGATCGCGACGACAATACATTGTTTACCAAAGCGATCGCTTGCCTGATTAATAAATTTAGGATTTTTAACCGCAGCCGAATTGATACTGACTTTATCTGCCCCTGCTCTTAACAATTTTTTAATATTTTCTAAGGATTGAATGCCACCACCAACAGTTAAAGGAATAAACACTTGTTCAGCAGTACGATAAACTACGTCAACAATTGTGTCTCTGTCTTCATGAGTTGCGGTAATATCAAGGAAAACTAATTCGTCCGCTCCTGCATCATTGTAAATTTTGGCTAATTCAACTGGATCGCCAGCATCTTTAAGATCGACAAAGTTAACACCTTTAACAACTCGTCCGGCATTAACATCTAGACAAGGTAAAATTCGTTTAGCAAGCATTGGTCAAATTAAGTTTCTCTGATCGGCTCAGTATTTCTTATTATTTGTTAATTGTCAATACATTTTTTAATATTGCTCTGAACGCTCAGAAAACAATCCTAAAATAGGACCTAAAATCGCGCCAAAAATAAAACCGCCTGCGTGCGCCCAGTAAGCTACACCACCGTTTTCCATGCCAACGCTGGTACTAACTTCTAAGGAAGCTACACCATTAAAAGCTTGTTCAAGAAACCAAAAACCTAAGAAATAAATTGCAGAGACACGAAAAGTAGGAAAAAAGAAACCTAAAGGAATAACAGTAATAATTTTGGCAGAAGGAAATTTAAGTATATATGCTCCCATAACTCCAGCGATCGCACCAGAAGCACCTAATGAAGGAATATCAGATAATGCAGAGAAGTACCATTGAGATAAAGCAGCTAAAACGCCACAACTTAAATAAAAAATTAAATATTTGACCCTGCCTAGTTCTTCTTCGATGTTGTTACCAAAAATCCACAAAAACAACATATTAAAACCTAGATGAGCAATACTAGCATGAAGAAACTGGGAGGTAACTAGAGTCAAAGGTTCTGGTACGGGTTGAGCTAAGGTAATTCCACTAAAACTCGCAGTTAATTCTTTAGGAACAACAGCAAACAAATGGAAAAACAGGTCTAGTTGTTTAGGGTTTAAGCTAATTTCATAAAAGAAAACAACTATATTGATCGCTATTAGAGTATAAGTGAGGTAAGGTGTAATTTTGACTGGGTTTTCATCCTTTAAGGGAACCATAATTTTTTGATTAAGGTGGTTTTTAAAGAAATTATAAATTATTAAGCAATTACACCCTTGAATTTTCAAATCCTGAGCAAAAATATTTCCTAATTAAATTCAGATTAGTAACCAATTTGGAGAGTTACTGATGCTTCTACTGCTTGCTCTCCACCAATAATAGGAGTGCTAACTTTGTCTTGACTTCGAGCAGAAAAGGCTTCATTTTGAACCATCAGAGGTTGAGGAGGATTAGCTCCATTAATTTGAATAGTTACAATAGATTTAGCAGTTAAACTTAAAGCCTGTAACACAGCCTCAGCCTGAGCTTGAGCATCTTGAACTGCTTTTTTTAATGCTTGTTTTTGGGCATTAGCAACAGCTTCATCACTAGCAGTAAAACTAATATTATCAATTCTGGTTGCACCTGCTTGAACAGCTTGATCGATTAAATCACCCAATTTTTCTGTACTGAGACGAAAACTAAGTGTATTGATACCAACATAACCAATTAGTTTTCTTTGTTCATTACTATAATCATAACTAGGTTGTAGTTGAATGCCTGTAGTTTGAAGTTGTTCTACCTGGCGCGATCGCAAAAATTGAACTAAACTATTAGTTTGTTCGGCAATTTGTTGTTGTACTTCAGTAGCCGTTTTGCCTTGAATTTCTACTCCTAATTGAATATTTGTTAGAGTAGTAGTAATTTTTTCAGTTCCTTGTCCTGTAACAGTTAAAGTAGACACAACTTGTTCAGCAGCACTTGCTTTAAAGGGTAAAGCCAAACCAATCATAACTATTCCCATCAGAATTAAGTAACGAAACTTAGACATCATATAAGTAAACCACATAGATTTTTTTTAATAATTTGAAGGTTCTTTGGCAAGAATTTTTCTGGAGTTGCCATCACTTTTAGACGTAATATCAATCTCGCCTGTTTCATCAACGCCCAAACAAACATCAGAACGTAGTTGGTTTACCAAATCTAACAAAGAAATTTATTGATTATTTTGAAGAATTTTTAATTATTTAATGGTTGTTTGTTTACCTAAAATTAATTCTTTAACAGCAACATCAAACAAGCAGACTGTTCAACCAAGATACCTAACTCAAAGTGATACAAAATAAAATTAAAGTACAAATAAAGTAATTAAAATAAAACGCAAAGGTAAAGTAATAAAAACAGATTAATTGATTCGATTACTTAGAAATCATTCAACTTGAGCTTATAAATTGTCAAATGCAGTAGATAATTATGAACAATTTTTGAACTAGTAAAACTTATTGGACTACTGATTTAATCTTGAGAATAGTTGTTTAATATACTCTAAGCAAAGCTCTCGATCTTGTTTTAGTTGTGACCCAAAATACTGTTAAGTAAAATTTTTTAGATTATTGTAATGTAAGATACTTTTTTGCAAATCGATCTAAATGTATCAAATAAGTAACTAAAGTCTTGGATTTTTTTAAAGAAAGATTTAAGATTCTTGAAATTTCAATCTAGAGGCAGATTTTCCTTCTATTGTAGTAAATAAGCAAAAATAGCTAACCTAGGCAATAAAAAAATGACAAGTTACAATATGAGAATTTTTAATAATTTCTTAGTTTCTCTTTTGGTAACTGCACTGATCAGTTTTAGTACTCCCATAATTTTTTTCGGAGTTATTTTAGGAATTTTATTAATCGTCAGTCAGATACCTGGGGTTGCAGTATTAGGACAAACTGGCGCAATTGAAGTTTTAAATTTTTTAGCCGTTTTTGGTAACGGACAACCACTAATCGGTGTGCTTATTCTGGGTGTCGTAGGAAGCATAGTAGGCGGATTATTTGATATCTTTAACTTCTATCGATATCAAAGTTTACGCGGTTAGGTAATATTTATCACAAATTTAGATTAGGATCGAGGTAGAGACGGCAACTTGAAAGAAAAAATATCGTCTACTACAAATAGTAATCGTCTCGATTTTAGTATTGTCTCGATCATGTTGAAGCATTTTTCTAAATTTCTTTGGTATTCTCACAGACGTTGGTTATACGTCTTGCTTTCTTTAGTTTGTTGTGTAAGTATTGCGATCGCAAAACCTCTCCCTAGTTATGGTGTTCCCTGGATAGAATTATTCATTAGAGGAGCGCAAATCTATCAACTATCAAATATTTCTGAGACTCAAGAATCTCAATTGGGTCAAGAGATTAATCAACAATTGATTAGTTCGGGAAGAGCTCCAATATCTTCTAATCAAACCATCACTAATTATATTAATGAAATTGGACAACGTTTAGCTAAAACCAGCGAACGCCCGAAGCTTAAATATACTTTTCAAGTAGTAAACGATAATGGTATTAATGCTTTTGCCACAATGGGTGGATATGTGTACGTTAATCTTGGTTTAATTAAAAAAGCCAGCAATGAAGCAGAATTAGCTAGTGTAATTGGACATGAAATTGGTCATATTGTTGGTCGTCATGCTATTCAACAAATGCGTCAACAAGCAATTTCTCAAGGTGTATTAACCGCAGCAGGATTAAATCGCAGTGCAGCAGTCCAAATTGGAGTTGAATTAGCACTTTCTCGTCCTAACAGTCGCGAAGATGAATTAGAAGCAGATCAACTTGGACTAGTTAATCTCAAAAAAGCTGGTTATGCACCTTCAGGAATGATTAGTTTTATGGAGAAATTACTTCAAAAAGGTGGTTCGGTTCCCAATATTTTAAGCACTCACCCTGCTACTTCTGACCGAATTAAAGCTTTAGATGCCAAAGTCGATCCTCAAACTGCTAACGTTGGGATGGGTTTAGATTCTCAAGCATATAAAAATAGAATTAGCTCTATATTATAGTGATGGGGTCAGACTACTTTGTCTAGGTTAAATACATCGCTGAACTTAATTAACTCTTGGTCAGAAGTATTAACTTTACATAGAGCGATCGCAGTAATTCGTTCTCCTAATCAAGAAATGGGTTTAGCGATGGCGCAGGCGGTGGCGAATGGTGGAATTCGTTTAGTTGAAATTACTTGGAATAGCGACCAACCAGAAAAATTGATTGCTGAACTAAGAGTTCGATTACCTTATTGTTATATTGGTGTCGGGACAATTTTAAACCCAGAACAACTGCAAGATGCGATCGCATCAGGAGCGCAATTTGTTTTTTGTCCTCACTACAATCCTGCGATTGTGGCAGCAGCAGTAGAACATTATCAAGTTCCTATTGTACCTGGAGCTTTGTCTCCTACAGAAATTATTAATGCTTGGCAAGGTGGTGCGAGTGCAGTTAAAGTTTTTCCGATCGAAACTGTAGGAGGAGCAAACTATATTAAGTGTTTACAAGCACCATTAGGTCATATTCCTTTAATTCCCACAGGTGGAGTTAAAATGGACAATGCCAAAGAAATGTTAAGTGCTGGTGCGTTAGCAGTTGGTCTTTCTAGTAGTCTATTTCCTAAATCTTTATTAGTTACAAGAAATTGGCGAGAAATTACTCACCGCGCTCAGATTTTATGCTCTGAGTTATTCAATTTTCCTTAGTAGCACTTTGGTAACATATTATACTTTAAAGATTAACCATTATTCTGATCTAGGTGAGGTTTTAACACTTTACACTGTGTTAGTTCACTCGCCTTCTTGATAAACTTTTCGTCAAAGGTGTATAGTTCCAAACAGTGTTGACTCTGTGCTAAATGAAAAGCATCTGCAAAATCTAACCCATTTTCATGCCATTGAAGAACTTGAGCAATTAAGTTAGCATTGGCAAGATGGACGTTTGGCAAACCAAATAGCTGCTGTAAAGCTTGACAAATTTCTTTTGGGTTGAATTTATAGGCAAATCGCAGAACCCATTCAGTTTCTAGAATTACTGTATTGCTGATAAAAATATTCTGTGACTGAAAAATTTTTAGACTTTGTTGATATTGTAATTGGTCATCTTGGGTTAATAGTCGCACAATAATATTGGTGTCAACTGTTATCATTATTTAATCTCTCTACTCCCTTACGAATAGCATCTTCCATATCCTCAAGACTTTTGGGAGTTCCTTGATACTTTAAGCAACCTGCTACCCGATCTAAGGTTGTTTCGGGAAAAGGTTTTTTTGGTTTTAAGAGAATTCCATCTCCCATATCAATTGCTATTAATTCTTGTCCTTCTTCCCAGTTATGACTTTCTCGCAAAGCTTTGGGAATAATGACTTGACCTTTACTCGACATTTTTGTAGTTTTCATCAGAATAATGAAGGGTCAAAAGTAAGAAATATGTAAGAATTATTATAACCTTACCAGAATGACCGATTTTTATCTCTAATGCTTAATAGTTAATTGTTTGTTCATGACACTCAACAATTTTCCTCAAAAATGGCTTTCTATAATCGGTATTGGTGAAGATGGACTAGCAGGATTAAATAACGTCGCGCGATCGCTTTTGGATAGTGCAGAAGTTATCGTAGGAGGCGATCGCCATTTAGCTATGCTTCCTGATACAGATCACAGGGAAAAGTTGGTTTGGACTTCTCCAATCAAACATTCAATTGCAGAAATTATTCAACGACGGGGACAGTCTGTCTGTGTTTTAGCTAGTGGCGATCCGATGTGTTACGGCATTGGTGTAACTTTAATTCGTTACATTCCCATAGACGAAATGAGTATAATTCCAGCACCGTCTACTTTTAGCCTAATGTGTGCGAGATTAGGTTGGTCATTAACAGAAGTAGAATTATTAAGTTTATGTGGACGCGATCCAACTTTACTTCATGCTTTTGTTTATCCTCATGCTCGTTTATTGATTTTAAGTGCAGATAAACAAACACCAGCAACAGTAGCCGAAATATTAGTAACTCAAGGATATAGTCAAAGTGAAATAACAGTCTTAGAACATTTGGGAGGAGAAAAAGAACGAATTATTCCAGGCGTTGCTGCTACTTGGGATGCAAAGGATGTTGCCGATTTAAATGCGATCGCTTGTTATTGTATTCCAGACTCTCATACTATTCCTCTATCTCGTGTACCAGGTTTACCCGATCTTGTTTATCATCATGATGGACAATTAACTAAAAAAGAAATACGAGCGATTACCTTAGCAGTTTTAGCTCCTTTACCAGGACAATTATTATGGGATGTGGGTGCTGGTTGTGGTTCAATTGGAATTGAATGGATGCGAAGTGAGCGAAGTTGTAGAGCAGTCGCGATCGAACAGAATAGAACAAGAATTCAATACATTGCCGATAATGCTGCTGCTTTGGGTGTGCCTAATCTTCAGATTGTCGCAGGAAAAGCACCGACTATTTTAAAAGATTTACCCCAACCAGATACTATTTTCATTGGTGGAGGTTTAACTACTCCTAATTTATTAGAAACTTGTTGGAATATTTTACCTGCTAAAGGTCGATTAGTGGCGAATGCAGTCACAGTAGAAAGTGAACAGAAGCTATTGCAATGGCAAGGCGAATTAGGAGGAGAATTAACCCGTATTGCTATTTCTCGGGCAGAACCTGTAGGAAAATTTTTCGGTTGGAAAGCGATCGCGCCTGTAACTCAATGGGTAGTTGTGAAGTGAAAATTTTAGTTGAAAAATCCCAAGCGATCGCTTAAATATTGCTTATTCTGCTGCTGACTTATTTATCTTTTTTATTCGTATCGTTTTAAAATCAAGCTAAAACATTAAATTAATAAATTATGAATTATCACACTTTATACGACAAAGATTATAGTGAGTGGATTCAAGAAACCTTAAAACAAATAAAAGCAAAAAATTTTGATCGGGTAGACTGGAACAATTTAATTGAAGAAATTGAAAGCATGGGAAAAAGCGAAAGAAGAGCGTTATTAAGTCTTTTTACCCAATTGCTTGAGCATTTATTAAAAATGTCTTATTGGGATATAGAAAAAGAACGTAATTATCGTCATTGGGCATCTGAAGTTGTTAATTTTAGAGCGCAAATTGAAAGTAGATTAGAAGATAGTCCTAGTTTGAGAAGGGAATTACCAATCTTTTATGAACGCGCTCACTCAACTGCAATTAAATCTGTCTCAAAACTGTTTAATCTCGATCAAAAAGCTTATATCTCTCTAGAAAATGCTTTGGATGAAGAATGGTTTCCAGAGCTTTAAAAAAAATTATGACTTTATTGAGCTAAGGCGATCGCGTGGAGCAGCAATTAGGAATATATACGCAATCGTTGTTAAAAGAAATATTACTTTACGCAAGCAATTTTTGTCTTGAGATGGGTATTCTAAAGCATATTTTTAGTGCGCGAATCTTTAATTAAATATATTATGTCGATTAACCAAGAATTGATTATTGAAGCAGGTCGCACAGAAAGACAATATTGGCAAGATATTTGGCGTTATCGAGAGTTATTTTACTTTCTGGCTTGGCGAGATATTTTAGTACGCTACAAACAAACTATTATTGGTATAGCTTGGGCATTACTCAGACCGTTTCTGACTACAGTCGTTTTTACTTTAGTTTTTAGTAAGCTAGCAAAATTACCATCAGACGGTGCGCCTTATCCTATCTTAGTTTTTGCAGGAATGCTTCCTTGGCAATTTTTTGCCAATGCTTTAGCAGAATGTAGCAATAGCTTAATTACTAACGCTAATCTGATTTCTAAAGTTTACTTTCCTCGCCTCATTGTTCCTGCAAGTGCCGTAATTGTTAGTTTTGTGGATTTTTTGATTTCAGGAATGATTTTGCTAGCTTTGATGATTTGGTATGATTTTGTTCCTAGTTGGCGAATTATAACTTTACCTATTTTTATTGCGATCGCGTTTACCGCTTCAATGGGTGTAGGGTTATGGCTATCGGCGTTAAATGTTCAGTATCGGGATTTTCGCTACATTGTGCCGTTTATTATTCAATTTGGTTTGTATATTTCTCCTGTAGGTTTTAGTAGCAGCATCGTACCCGAACAATGGCGTTGGTTGTATTCTCTCAATCCAATGGTAGGAGTAATTGATGGTTTTCGTTGGGCAATTATTGGCGGAGATATCCCAATTTACTGGTCAGGTTTTATTATTTCTATTGGTTTAGTAACATTATTATTTATTAGTGGTATTTGGTATTTTCGGAGAATGGAAAAAACTTTTGCCGACGTGATTTAGTTGTGACTACATCGTGGAAAAACATATAAATATCTAAAATTACCAATGATTGATATCTCGCACAGCGATACTTTAAGCGATCGCTCTTACCGAGCAAAAAAATTTTCCCCAGATGATAATTTTTGCGTGAAGAATGGGAAGTCTAGTGATATAGATCGCAGTCAATTTACTGTTTAGTGCGGTAAGAAAGTGTCTGATACTATCATTAGGGTCGAAAATCTCGGTAAAAAATATATCATCGGGCATCAGCAGGAAGGGCGTTCTCAATATGTCGCTTTACGAGATGTAATTGCTGAGGGTGCGAAGTCTGTAGTTAAAAGATTTACGAAACCTCAAGAGAGTAACTCTAATCGTGAAGAGTTTTGGGCGTTAAAAGATGTTTCTTTTGAGATTAAACGAGGGGAATGTGTTGGTATTATCGGGCGTAATGGTGCAGGTAAATCAACCTTACTCAAGATTTTAAGTCGCATTACTGAACCAACGACGGGGCGTATTTCGATTAAGGGTAGAGTTGCCAGTTTATTAGAAGTAGGTACGGGTTTTCATCCAGAGTTGACTGGTAGGGAAAATATCTATCTCAATGGTGCAATTTTGGGGATGAGTCGGGCGGAGATTAAGAAGAAGTTTGATGAGATAGTTGCGTTTGCAGAGGTAGAAAAGTTTCTGGATACTCCTGTCAAACATTATTCATCTGGGATGTATGTACGTTTAGCGTTTGCAGTTGCTGCCCATTTAGAACCAGAGATTTTGGTAGTGGATGAGGTTTTAGCAGTTGGTGATGCTGCGTTCCAGAAGAAATGTTTGGGCAAAATGGGAGATGTGGCAACCAAGGAAGGGCGAACGGTTTTATTCGTTAGTCATAATATGGCTACTGTTCAAAATTTATGTTCTCAATGCTTATATTTAAATAGTGGGAAAATAAAAGAAGTTAATTCAACAGAATTTGTTATTAATCAATATTTAGTAGATATTTCTTCTGAGTCTAATAAAGATTCTCTTGCATTTAGAAAAGATAGACAATGTTCTAATAAAGTTAAAATAGTTAATTTTTATATTCTTGATGATTGTCGAGAAAAACAATCTGTTCTTCAGTCTGGTAACAATTATACTTTTGTTATGGAATATGAAAATTATTGTGTAGAAAAAATA
Source organism: Stanieria cyanosphaera PCC 7437 (assembly GCF_000317575.1). Taxonomy (NCBI): domain Bacteria; kingdom Bacillati; phylum Cyanobacteriota; class Cyanophyceae; order Pleurocapsales; family Dermocarpellaceae; genus Stanieria; species Stanieria cyanosphaera. The sequence goes on from NC_019748.1 coordinate 1,174,581, forward strand.
TTTGATGATGTAATTGGTAGTATTGCTATTACAGATAATAGAAATGAAATTACATTTTTAATTCGTTCTAATTTTACCGATCAAAATTTTTCTATTAATCAACAAAAGGGTTATATTGAGGCACAAGTAAAAGATTTTAATCTTACAACGGGAATATATAATACTATACTTTTTTTATCGCATAGAGAAACTGAAATTTTAGACTGTATTAGTAATGCTTGCATAATTCAAGTGGAAGCTGGTGATTTCTTTAATACAGGTAGTATAGGTCTTCCCTCTCATTGTAAAACTTTAACTCGTGCAGACTGGATAACAAAATGATAGCAACTAAGTTCATTATTTTAAAACTTATACGTTATTTATTGAAAACCATATTTGGCATTAAAAATCTAGAAAAAACAATAGTTTTTATTTGTCGTTTATTAGGCATAAATTTATTAAATCTTGCCTATAACAATATAGGAATATTAAATTACCAAAATTGTGATATTTCTGGAGAAAACTTAGTAATAAATAAAATTTTATCTCAATATTTTAACAGCCAACAAAGCTTATTTTTTTTTGATATTGGTGCGAATACTGGTAGTTATTCAACAAAATTAAGGCAAAAATTCAAGAATGCAATAATTTATGCATTTGAACCTAACAAATATAGTTTTGATGAATTATCAAAAATTAAACTTGATTTTAATATTAAAACTTATAATTTGGGCTTAAGTTCAAAATCATGCCAGCAAAAAATTTATACATATGCTGATGAAATTAAAAGCCAACACGCAAGTTTCTAAGTACAGGACAAAAAATAAGCGAAAGACTTGCAAAGTCTTATAGAAAAGGGGTTTGATGAAAAGTAACCACACTTAAACAACGAACCCCTATGAATCAGATTAACTTACTTAGACAAACCTTAAAACCTCATCTTGGATGGCATGGCGCACGCTTAAGTTTTTTCGCTTTGTTTTTGATTGCCTTAGTTAGAGTTAGAACAGTAAATTTGACAGAAATAGCAACAGGTTTTCGGACTCATGCCCAGACAGAATCTAGTTACAAGCGGTTACAACGTTTCTTTCGAGATTTTGACCTTGATTATTCTGCGCTCGCTCTTTTCAATAGTTACTTTAATGGATATACCACAACCTTGGATTTTAAGTACAGATAGGACAGAATGGTCTTTTGGGCAAACTCAGTTTAATATTCTCTTTCTGGGAATAGTGCATAAGGGAGTGGCGTATCCTGTAGTTTGGAAAATGCTGCACAAGAAAGGCAATTCTGACAGTGACGAAAGGATGGACTTACTTGATCGCTTCGAGGAAATTTTTCCTGATGCTCAGATAGCCTATCTAACTGGCGACCGTGAATTTATTGGTCAACAATGGCTCTCGTATCTTTTAATTGAACCGACAATTCGATTTCGATTGAGAATCCGAGAAAGCGAGCGGATCGACGATGGAAAAAAACAACTTAGAGCTTCAATTGTCTTTGCTCATCTTCAACCTGGAGAAACTCAAATCTTATCTGGCAAAAGATTAGTTTGGGGACGTTTGGTCTATGTTTCTGCTTTACGTCTGGATGATGGCGAATTATTGATAGTCATTAGTCCCGATTCTTCTTCTAGCGCAATTTCAGATTATGGGCAACGATGGGGTATCGAAACTTTGTTTGGGATGTTTAAGACCAGAGGCTTCTGTCTCGAATCTACTCACTTCAATGATTCAGAGCGATTGAGTAAGTTATTAGCTTTGATGAGTTTAGCTCTTTGTTGGGCAGTTAAAACGGGAGAATGGTGGCATCAACATCAACCTATCAAAGTCAAAAAGCATGGACGATTAGCTAAAAGTATTTTTCGTCATGGTCTTGATTATTTGCGCTCGATTTTTACCGATTTGGATTTAAAACAATTTCAGTTTCTTGAATCCTTAAAATTTTTGTCCTGTACTTAGCTAATTAGTTTATATCCTGTTCCTCAAATCATAAATCAGATTAACCAATTGCATCAAGCGAACAAAAAAGTAATATATATTTCTGATATGTATTATTCCTCAGATATAATTAAATACTTTTTAAAACAAAAATATATATGGAAATCTGAAGATATTATATACGTTTCCTCTGAAGAAAGAGTTAACAAAGCATCTGGAAATTTATTTAAAGAATGTCTCGATCAATTATCTTTAAAACCATCTCAAATATGTCATATCGGAGATAATTTACATTCCGATGTTAAAATTCCAAATAAACTGGGAATTAAAGCCCAAGCTTTTACTTATACTCACTTAAATCGCTACGAGCAAAAAATATCTAACAATACAGAGCCTCCACTCAAGTTTCGTTCTCTTTTAGCAGGTACTTGTCGATTAACCCGTTTACAGTCTCAAGAAAAAATTTTTCACAATCAAATTATTTGGGATACAGCAAGTAATGTTATTGCTCCAGTATTATTCGGATTTGTTTACTGGTGTCTTTCTCAAGCTCAAAAAAAAGGTATTCAAAGATTATATTTTGTAGCTAGAGATGGTCAAATACTTTTAAAAATTGCTCACATTATTTGTAAAAATTGGGGTTACACTATTGATTGTCGTTATTTATATGGTTCTCGTCAAGCTTGGCATTTTCCTGCTATTCAAGAAATTGGACAATTTGAATTAGATTGGATTTTCGATCCGACTGAATTTTTATCTGTTTATTCAGTTTGTGAAAGAGTTAATGTAAATCCTGAAGAAATAGAAAATATTCTCGAACACTATAATTTTGAACGAAGTATTTGGAACAAAAACTTAACTGAAGAACAAAGATATTTTTTAAAAAAAGTATTTGAAAATGAGCAAATTAAAAATCTAATCCTAAATAAAGCTTTACAATTTCGTCAAATAACTCTTAATTATTTTGAGCAAGAGGGTGTCTTTGATGATATTCCTTTTGCAATTATTGATATTGGATGGAATGGTAGATTGCAAAAATCTTTAAGTCAATTACTTAGTGTTGCCAATCGATATCCTTTAGACGGAATTAATGGTTTTTATTTTTCATTATCAAAACGAATAAAACCTTTTTCAAAAGATAATTTATTTGTGTATTTTGCCGATACTAACTTAAATCCAGAAAGAAATTTTGTTTTTCTCTATAAAGGAGTTTTAGAACTTTTTGTTAATGCCGATCATGGTAGTACAATTAGATTTGAAAAAATACAAGAAAAATATATACCAATTCTACGAGGTAACAAAAATGAAAAAGCAATACAATGGGGACTGTATATATTACAAAAGGCAGTAATATTTTTTGCCGAGCAATTAGTACGTATTTTAGAAGAAAATCAAATTAAAGAAGAATATATATTAAATATTTCTAATTTATTACTAAAAGAATTTTTATTATCGCCTTCTTATTGGGAAGCATCAGTATTTGGTTCTTTCCAAATTACAGAAGATCAAACAGAAAATATTTTCTATGAATTAGCTCCTAAGTATAATTTATTTAATACTTTACGACTAATTTTATACAATAAGCATATTCATCATAACGTTTGGTTTCCTGCTTCAAAAATTAGAAGTTCTATAATATGTACTATATTGCTTAATCAAATTGGAAAAGGTATTAAAACTAAAATAAAGCAAAAATTAAAACCAATTAATTTTATGAAAAAATAATCAAATTTATTAATGATAACAAATATTCTTCAACTTAGTACTCAAGACATTAGTGGTGGTGCAGAAAAAATTGCTTACACTCTACACCATAGTTACTTAGTTAAAGGTCACAATTCCTGGCTTGCTGTAGGAACGAAAAAATCTGAAGAAAGTAATATTTTAGAGATTCCTAATGATAAATATCGTAACCCTTGGGCGAAACTATGGCTTAAAACCGCCAACCCGTTATTCCCTATTATTGAAAAAAACCGAGTTGCTTGGAAATTCCATCGATTGCTTACCCAAACCATCGGACAACCAAAACGGTGGTTAGAACGTCAACTAGGACATGAAGAGTTGGATTTTCCTGCTAGCATCGATATATTGAATTTACCGCCACAGCAACCCAATATTTTACATTGTCACAATTTACACGGTGAATACTTCGATTTAAGAGTTTTGCCTCAGTTAAGTAAACAAATTCCTACTATTTTGACCCTGCACGATGCTTGGCTTTTAAGCGGACATTGCGCTCATTCTTTAACTTGCGATCGCTGGAAAACTGGCTGCGGACAATGCCCAGATTTAAACATCTCACCTGCTATTAAACGTGATGCTACAGCTTACAATTGGCAGATCAAACAACAAATTTACGAAAAAAGCAAACTTTATCTCGCTACTCCTTCACAATGGTTGATGGATAAAGTCGAACAATCGATACTTCAGCCAGCCATTATTGAGAATAAAGTTATTCCAAATGGTATCGATCTGTCTATTTTTCATCCTGGCAATAAATTTGCTGTTCGGTCAAAATTAAGTATTCCTGTTAATGCCAAAGTAATTCTTTTTACTGCTAATACGATTCGGAATAATCCTTGGAAAGACTATCAAACTATGCAGACTGCCATAAATATAGTAGCTGAGTGTTTAAACCAAGAACAGATTTTGTTTATCGCATTAGGAGAAGATGCACCAGAAACACAAATTGGTTCAGCAAAAATTAGATTTGTTCCCTATCAAAAACATCCAGAAACAGTAGCCTCTTACTATCAAGCAGCAGATGTCTATATTCATGCTGCCAAAGTCGATACTTTTCCTAACACTATTTTGGAAGCACTTGCTTGTGGTACTCCTGTAGTTGCTACTGCTGTTGCTGGTATTCCCGAACAAATTGAAGATGGTGGTACGGGTTTTTTAGTTGCACCAGGCGATATTAATTCTCTGGCAATTTATATAGAAAAATTATTACTAGATGACGTTTTGCGAAATCAAATGAGCGATCGCGCTGCTATAGTAGCAAAGCAAAAATATGGATTAGAACGGATGGTTGATGAATATGTGAATTGGTATCAACATATTCTAGAAAATTATAAATACTTGGTGGTAGAAAGAGAGTTAAATCAAAACTAACAAAAGCCTGGATGGACAGAAATATATCAGGAGCTTTGGGAATTTTCTCAAGACACTGGTAGATACATCCTCTCTTGAAAATATCAAGAGTGCATTTGTTAATGAGTATTAATATTTGTTAACGAAAAAGTATCGGTAAATCCCGAGCTTATGTCAGTTTTTTATATATCGGAGCGGCGGGATTTGAACTAATGACTTCATTTAGCTATGACGAGACATCAAGGACTTAAATGCTTACTCATTGGTAATTTCAAGCAAAGTGAGTAAAAAGTGAGTAAAGATTGCGATTACGAAGTAGGCTTTGAAGCCTTATTGAAGGACTTCAAAAGGTATCAAAAAGATAGTCCAAAAGGGATTAGCTTGATTCGCAAAGGTCAAACTATATCTTTACAGTTCAAGATAGGTAAAAAGCCTAGAAGCCAGTATGGTTGCAACTGTTCCTTTACCTTAGATGGGATGGTAGAAGCTCTTAGCAAGGCTAACAAGGTAGCTGAAGCCTTAAGGTTATTTGCTAGCGAGGTTGAATTTTGGCAATGGTACGACAAAGAAATTAAGGAAGTAGGCAAGATAGAGAATGACCTACTCACTTTTAAAGACGCGATCGCGAGAGTAGAAAATGATTTTTGGAATAGACCAAGCAGAACAAGAAGGAGAAGAGACAAAAATAACCCTAGTGATATTCGCTCTTATAATCGAACTTATGGGCATTTCTTTAAATTATTGCCTCAAGATAAAATAGTTAACTTAACAGACATAATGTCTGCTATAGACACAAAAAAAGGGGTACAAGACAGTATGGCTATATAGTCGGAGCAATGAGAAAGATGGCTAGGCTGTGCAAGAGAGAAGATATATTAAAAGGACTAGAAAGCATAGATACAGAGCAAATTGAATTTCAAGAACTGCAAACTGTTGAGTTAGAAGAGTTTCTAGCCTGGAGAGATAAAGTACTAGGCATTACCTCTTCATTGCACTTCAATGCTGACTTAGAAATAAGAGAGCGTTGGCTATGGGTATTTTCAACACAAATAGTGTATGGGTTAAGATTGTCAGAAGTGTTCGCTATCCAGAACTTGGATAAACCCTTTGTAACAAAAGATAAGCGAACAATCCCAGCTTTAAGCGATCCCGAGAATACTGACAATCTAATTTACATTGGAGAAAAAACAAACCTAGGGACTAAGGTAAAAACTGGTAGCAGGCTAGCTAGACCTTTTATTCCTCCTAAATACCCTAATCTCATTGAAATGTTAAATATTAAAACTCCTGCCTTGCCTACTAACCGCCCTAGAAGCGATAGGCCTGAAACTATAGCAGGGTTTTACGCTGCTGAAGCTAGAAAAAGGCTCATTAAATGGAGCGCTCCATTTACCCAGACTCATGCGGATAGGCATTTAGGGAATGTTAACGGGGTACAAGCAGGAATACCGCTAGAAGTAAGAGCGCAGTCTATGGGGCATACTTCAGCAATGAATGACTCTGTTTACAAGAAGCGTCAAGCGACTAAGACGACTATTGACCTACTGCTAAACAGTAATACCAACGCTGTCGACTTCGTAACTGGACTAAATGAGGCTAAGAAGCTACTACAGGATTATCCTCATAGCTTAGAACCTGTAGCTAAGTTAATAGCAAGGGTATACGGCAAAAATGAGCAAGAGATACTAAAACTACTTTCTTAACCCTATTAATCACAAATAAACTATGTAAGGGTAGCAATACCCTTTTTTTTGTTTGTCATTAGCTCAAGGTATGGTAGCGATCGCGCGAATCCAGGGACGATGAAAACTAACTAATATTACCTATACCAAAAAACTCTCTACAGCACAATAGGACAAAAGAACTATAAGGAAGTGAGGTAACCAACCCTACCAGGGCAATAAGGATTATATCTCTAGTCTATTCGTCGTCAATAGTTCTTTCAGAAGCTCTACGACCCAAGCTATTGACTACTCATCGCGACTAGATAATCTCTTATTTTTGCGCCCTGGGGAGGGATTGGGTTTCCTTTTTTTAAGAGGAAAGTTCACAAACAAATCTCTTAGGAGGGTTCTATGGTAACACAAGTAAACAGTAAAGCAATCCAAGCAGGTCAAAAAATCACTCTAACCTACGAAGACAGAGAGTTTGAGGTAATAGTAATCGACCCACACGGGTTAGGGCGTAACCAACCTCTAATCGGATTCGGGTTCAGAATGGCAGAGCGTCATATTGGGATACCAAACTATACCCTGTCAAGATGGTTAATGAAAGAATCAGTGTTTGAGGGTGCTGCAAATAACGAGTTCTACAGCCTGAAACTACCTTCTGGTAAACGGTTGAGGGTGGTGCATTTTTTGGGAACAGACAATAACGAGTACATGGTTATTGAAGCTTCCGACTGGGTAGACTTAGCTGGCGATATTGCAGAGACACCAGGAAAACTAAGAAAACCAGCCAGAAGAAAAGTAATAGACTTCCTAAAGTGGTTTGCAGTCAAAGGACTATATGCAGAAGCTTACGCAGCCTTAAAAGGTCAGTACACTCAAGCGGATAGCATTAACCTTTCCACCTGGCTCAACTCAAGATTAGGAGGTATTCCTGTCAGGAATCAATACACCAACTTCTTGACCCAACAGGGTTGTTACAAATGGCACGAGTACGCTAACTGGACTAACTATGTCTATAAGGGTTTGTTCGGTATGACAGCTAAACAAATGAACGAACAATGGGACTTGATTGATGGGGACAAAAAGATCGCTCGTAATCGTATCTCCGAAGCTCAGGGACTAAACGCGAGGGGTTCGCTCCTCGCGTCGCGATCGCATTTTGTGAGAAGCAAGTGATTGAGTTATTTGTGGACGACCTAACAGAAGCTCATGATTTAGCTATTTCTATTGCCAAGCGAAAGTTCTTAAGAGGGCAAGAGTAAACGTATATAAAAATATTGCAATATTTTAGGGTATGTCCTCACGTTTCCCTTAGTTAAAATGAGTTTAATACTGATAACTATTTGTTGATAAGTTAAGCAGGTAAATAACAAAAAACAAGGGAGCGTGGCGACTCCCTTGAAATGGTAGGACAAGAAACCAAATCTACCTGCATGACTTAAATTATTATAGCCAATCTTCATAGGGAGCGTGACCTAATTTCTTATCAGGTAAATTTAGTATTCTCCTCAAAATAACGTCAAGGTAAAAATCAAAACTACCGTAGTTTCTGCCCCAAAGAGTCGATTCTTCGAGTAATTTTAGGATTGCTTGCTTTCTGTTAGACTCAGCATAACTCAAATTCTTGGTTGTCACAGCGATTATTTGTCAAGTAATTATTGCCTTACTTAGCAATAGTAACAATTTAAGTTTAATTATTACTAAATTGTGTAGTTTAGTAGGCAGTTAAAGGTAATTTTGTGGATACTAGAGTAGTAATTTAAAAAAACAAAATAACAAAATATGGCTGGTTTAACTTACGCACAATTATTTGGAACTAACGCTTACGCACAAAACACTCTTGAAATACCTACTGGGTTGTATTGTTTGTATAACGAGAATCCAGACAGAAAAGGACTAGTTATTAACAACATGACTTCCAACGGACAAATATATCTGGGATTAAACGATAGCGTTAGTCCAGGCGAGTATCTTGTTGTCATCCCTCCAGACGCATCTTACAGTTTTGATTTTGCTTACACAGGTGAAATTTGGACTTATACCACAGACGAAAACAACACCATTAAAGCTACTGAGTTTGGAGAAGGCGACGGGTTTAACCCTAACTGGACTCTTCCCGAACAGTAAAACAAATACAACAACACAATTAAACCCCATCCATAAATGAAAGACATTCGCCAAAAAGCCATCAAGATTATATCTGATCACTTTGAGAAACTCCCTGCTACTCTTGTTTCTTCTGACTACGACTTAGATACTTTTTGTCGTAAGTTTCTAAGGCTTCCTTCTCGTCCTAGTGATGACAGGGTTTATGGATGGCTTACTCCGATTCAAGAATTTGTAACCTATACTCCCGATTTAACTACCTCTAAAGCTGGAATAAACTTTATTAAGTTGTGGGAAGGATTAAGACTTAAGGCTTATCGTTGTCCCGCTGGTAAGTGGACTATAGGTTATGGAACTACTAAAGGAGTTAAAGCTGGTCAAGAGATAACCCAAAGGGAAGCTGAATCGTTATTAAGGAATGACCTAGTTGTTTTTGAGGACGCTACCAGAAACCTGGTTAAAGTTCAGCTAAGCCAGAATCAATTTGATGCCTTAGTGAGCTTTGTCTATAACGTAGGAGAAGGAGCTTTTGCCAAGTCTACTCTGCTACAGGTACTTAACGAGGGAAAGTTTACAGAAGCAGCTAACAACTTTGACAATGGAGCGTCGATTAACTCTTCAGCAGATACCTTTGCTGCCATAAGAAATAGCTTAAACGAGCGTAAGTACCACCGATTTTATATCCCTAGTGGCGACCCAGAGTTTCCAGGGACGTTTAAAGAAGGAGTTGAGCAAAATGCGATAATGATTTGGGATGACATCGATCCTTCAGTCTTTACCAGGACTCCAGAAATATATAGGTTGTTCAAGTTTGGCTACGACCGCTCGTGTTCGGTAATTCAGATATCCTCAGAAAAGCCAGGTAGCAACCTTAAATTCGATTGCTTTTGCCCCAAAGTTTTTAGCTCAATCCATCCTTTTCATGTCGACCCTTCTTTTCCCGAATTTAAAAGAAGACTATTAACAATCCCTACTTCCAAATTAGAAACGATTACCAATGCAGACTCCAAACCACTGGATATAGTTGACTACGACTGGACTGGACTAGATGTTGAATTCAAGCAGTACTGGTGTTATCAGAAGGCAGGAGAGTATTTAGCTACCAGGAGAGCAATTTCTCGTGGACTAAGACTTAAAAGTGAACAAAAGATAGTCTGTGTTGACTTAGTTACTACTGCCGTTACTACGGGTTTATGGGACAGCTTGACATTCGCGAATACCAAGCTGAATAGTTACTTTGATTGGCTGAAGTCTGAACAAGAAGAAGAGAAGGATTCTTTAGAGAAGATGATTCAACAACTTGTAGAGTCAGAAGAACAACAAGCTAGGGAAAAAAAACTAGAGGAATCTAGGGTTTACGTAGTTCGACTAAGAGGACTGATAGAAACTTGGTACGAAACGGGTTACCTCGTAGAACGTCCTAAAAAGAAAAGAATTAGGGAGCTAATGCGAGCTAAAGGATATAGGGTAGGTAAGACAGGCGCATGGTGCAAGAAACTATAGATTATTGGGAGCTATTGACTGCCATAGATACAGAACTAGCTCGTATAGGCTGGAGTACTAATCGAGCAAGACTTTATATCTACGCTACTTACGGCAAACGTTCTAGGCATCAGATGAGTGATGGACAATTAATAGAGTTCTGGGAATTCCTAAAAGCTTTTCCCTGAAGGCATTCATCAAAACCTTGCAATATTTTACCCTATGCTTACACAGCTTTCTTTCCTTTCTTTGTTTTGAAAATAAAAACATCCCCCACCCGACAAGAAAAAAGAGATTATGTGACTGAAGTGAGTGTCAAGAGCTTGATACGCAGTATTTACGAAGTAACTCTGGACGGGAACAAGGGAACTAATAAAATCTCGCTCAACAGGGGGGAATGGGTGTGTACCTACTTACTTACTATTTGGTTGTGCCTGATATGAGTTTAAAGATAGAAGCTGCTATAGCCAGAAAATTGAGACAAGGTTCTGATGTAGTTCACAAGAGTGCTTTGCAGAGGATATTCCCCAAGATACTGATAGCTGCACTGAATGGTGACTGTGGCGTACGGTACCGAGGTAGAGTGAGTTCTGAGGATAAGGAGTATCTAAGAGAGCTTGGCTATAGGATTGAGAACGAGAGGTTAAAGAGCTTGTTTATTTACTGGGATAATTAGCGGAGCAGTAAGTAAAACTTATAGTGGTAAAATCTACCATAATTAGTCCTAGTAGCTCTCAGCTACTCCCTCAGAAAGGATAGAGCGATTTTAGAGCTACTTACTCAAACTTATCAATCAGTGTTGCAGTACACTTTTCGACTGGAACTGTTGTAGGTCGGAGAGGTTACCAGTCGAAAAGACGACTGATTTTACCCTTAAAATACTCTGCTTGTTCTATTTGACAGAATGACCTAGCTGTGTTCTGAGTAATGGTAGAAATAACCATATAAAGACTTGTTACTTAGGGGCTATTTTTACTCGCTCTGTTGGGATAGATTTAAGGGTAAGTGAGTAAGAAATGAGTAAGCAAAGCACCACGTTTAGTGGTGTTGTGGGGTGAAATCCCGAGCTTATGTCAGTTTTTTATATATCGGAGCGGCGGGATTTGAACCCACGACCCCCACTACCCCAAAGTGGTGCGCTACCAAGCTGCGCTACGCCCCGAAGTTCACGGACTATAATAATACACTTTCTTACCCCTATTAAGCAAGTAAATTTTAAAAATTCTTTAGCACTATCCTATTGTTACCTTTAATAGTTTGTAATTATTACTTCAGGAATTTTGCCTCGCTTGTCACCTTTAGAATTAATTGCTCTGGTTGCATAGACAAACTCAATCTTGTAACTAGAATAAAGATCAAGAATCAGAGGAGCATTGGAGTTAGAAACCATAAATCTAATGCCTTGAGCATTAAGGCGATCGCAAAGATTACGTAGGTTTAACTGCATCGAGAGATCGAATCCATCTTGACTGTATCCAGTAAAGTTAGATGTAGCATTTAATGCTACATAGGGAGGATCGAAATAGACAAAATCGTCCAGGGTAATTTTTTCTTCAACCTCAAGGAATGAACCAGTGATAATTTTCGCTTTTTGAAGTACTTTACTACAAGCTCTTAAATTAATCTCATCAACAATTTTAGGGTTTTTGTAAGACCCCATTGGAGTATTAAATTGACCTTTAGAATTGACACGATATAATCCATTAAAACAGGTTTTATTGAGATAGATTAGTCTACTTGCTCTTTGAACATCAGACCATAATTTATATTCTTCGCTTCGGTCAATATTTCTAATTTGATAGTAGTAGTCTTTTTTGTGAATATGTTTTTTTAAATCAGTAATTAATTCTTCAACTTTATCCCTAACAACTTGATAAGTATTGGTCAATTCTTCGTTAATATCGATGAGAACAGATTTTTCTAGTTGTAAATAAAAAAATAATGCTCCGCCACCAACAAACGGTTCAAAGTATCGGGAGAAATTTTGAGGAATTCGTGCTGTTGTTTCTGATAGTAGTTGAGTTTTTCCGCCAACCCATTTGAGAAAAGGTTTTGCTTGAATATTGATATCTATTGTTTTATTTTTTACAGTCACTGAAATAATTAAAATTTAGATAATCAAATCAAAAGCGATCGCTTGAACTGAGGGCAAGATCGCCCAGGAGCGAGGCGCTGCGCGATCGCTTTAAATGGAAGCAAATTTTACATTTAATAATCGTAATTAATGCGACGGTCTATGTCTTCATCATTGATTCGAGAAGGATTATAATTTCTCTCATCCTGTTCTTCACGATTCCAACTATTATCTGAATCTGTTTCAGCAGGATCTAATGGTTGATAATCGACATAATCAGTAGAAAAACTGTCGTTATCATCGACATAACTGCGTCCCAAATTGCTTGGATCTAGTTTTTTGGGTTTTGGTTGGCGGGGAGTTTCATCAACAAAATTGTCTTTAGCAGTAGGACGAGAACGATTTGGTAATGGTGTTTCATTCCAACCTTCTTCTTGTCCCCAATCGTCAGAACGATTGCCTCTTACTTCTCTGTCTTGATAATAATCATTACGAGGTGGAGTATTGCCACGGCGAGGAGGACGATTATTGGTTTGAGCAGAATATCTCTCTCTTTCAGGACGAGAACGATTTGGTCTACTCGGATAATCTTCTCTAGATACGCTAGCAGATCTACGGGAAGAACGAGGTGCAGGTTCTTCGTATCCACGTAATCTAGGACTATCGTAATTGGGAGTAGCGTCGTATTGGTCTGGTTCGATTTGGTCTAATTCTGCTTCTGTATATACCCTAGTCCGACTAACAGGGCGATCGCGGTCAACTATCGGAGTATTGCGTCTTGCTTGTTCTGTAGCTACACCCCGTAAGCGAATACTTTCTACCGCAAAGAAAATTGCCGAACCTGTCAGGAGAAATTGACCAAATTGAAGAATTGGGTCTAACCGCCATCCTTGAAACAGTAAAATAAATCCGCAGAGTAACCCTACCGCAGCAAAGAAAATATCATGATCTCTTGATAGTTCTGGCCGAACAGAACGTAAAAAATATAAGGATGCTCCTGCTACTGCTAAAAATATTCCTAAAATACTGGCTGAATTCAGCCCAAAATTAACCATTACTGCTCTCCTAACTTGCTTTTAGCGGGATTTTAGATAAGATGTTAAATATATAAACTAAGTAATCTCAACTTATATTATTTTGTCTAAGATTAACAAAATCTGCCTCGATATTTTTGGGTAAAATCAGCCATAAGACTCGCTAAACTTTAATTGAGTTTTTAAATACTTAAGATCTTAGTACAAAGATTCAAATCTAGAGATAATCGTTTCTTAACTAATAGCTAAATAAAACTGCTTGATTTACCCTTGATCGAATCTAATTGATGAAATAGTTGAGTCACTTTGTTTAAATCTTTATTGCCTGGAGCTAATTCTACTCCACTAGATAAATCTATTCCATGAGGTTGAAGTTGACTTAAGGCAACTAAAATATTGTCTGGTGTTAATCCTCCTGCTAAAAACCAAGGTAAAGGAGAAGTCCATTGGGTTAATTCTTTCCAGTTTAAAGTATGTCCTGTTCCTCCTAGTAATTGGGGATCGTAAGCGTCTAATAACAAAGTATTGACAGATTGCGCATAATCAATAACTTTAGCTAAAGATGCATTAGTTTTAATTCGCAAAGCTTTAATCAATTCTACTTGTGGTGATAACAAAGTTCGTAACTGCTGACAAAACTCTGGTGACTCATTACCGTGAAGTTGTACTCCTGTTAAACCCGTTTCACTAACAATTGTCACAATTGCATTTAAATCAAGATTAGCAAATACTCCAATGGTATTAACTTGTTGCGGTAATTGTTGAATAATAGTCTTGATGGCTGAAACTTCTAGATAACGAGGAGATGCTGGGACACAGATAAAACCTAATTCTGTTGCACCCAATTGAGCTATCGCATTTCCTTGCTCTAGGTTAGTGATTCCGCATATTTTAACTCGCATTCTGGATTCAATTAATTAGATTGGGTTTTTTCTTAGTAAAAATTTGAATTACTGTAAATTATTAAGAAGAAAATATATTTTCTTGAAACAGATTTTTATAATTCCTGTAAATTGATCAATCATAGTTTATCAAGACGGGAGTTCAAATATATAATGATCTCTACTTTGGTTTTGGCTGCTCACACTACCCCTTCAACCATTGAGTGGAATACATCGGTAGCTTTAATCATGATTTTAAGTAATCTGTTTGCTATAGCTATCGGGCGTTATGCAATCCAAAATTCAGGTAAAGGACCAGATTTACCCGTCCCTAAGCCTGAGTTATGGGAAAAATTTGGGTTTCCCGAATTGTTAGCGACTACGAGTTTCGGTCATATCTTGGGTGCTGGGATAATTTTAGGATTGGGAAATGCCGGAGTATTATAATATTTAATACTTTTAAGATTAGAAGTAGGGGTAATTCATCAATTGCCCCTACTGAAGCTTGCCCTCGAGCGAAGTAATGAATTTTGACTTTTAATTTTTTATTGAGGATTTAATTGTAAATTTAGCGATCGCACAAGACTTAAAGGCAATGCACTACGGCTAATTTTGGCTGCATATGCAGAATTTAAGTAAGCTTGATAACTTAAGTGCTGTAAAACATAGCTTTCAAAAAAGATTAAACCCAGTTGTTTAACGTAGGTTTGAGCGATTTGAGGATCAGGACCAATTGCCTGAGAAGGCAAAGAAATACTACCAGAAGATTCTTGTAAAGTAGAAAAGTGAGTTGCTCCTTGAAGTAGAACTAAATATTTTTCGGAATTAGTCAACCAAGTAAAAGGTTCAATTTGCTCTGATAAAGCAGGTGTCACAGGATCTGCGCTACTAGCTATCAACATAATAGGTATTTTAATTTCACTAATCCCTTCTTGTCCAAACACAGCACTAGTCAAAGGATTAATTGCGATCGCAGCAACAATTCTTTCATCTCGTAAGTTATATCTCTGATTGGGTAATTCTAAGGCAATACATTGCAGTAAAAGAGAAAGATTAAGAGAATTATCAATGTCTTGACAGGCTTGATTTAAACTGGCAAAATTCAATCTCGCACCTGCCAAAGCTAAAGCTGTGTAAGCACCAAAAGATTGACCGATAATTCCTACCCTTCTGACTTGTAATTGTGGTTCATAATTAGTTTCTAAATGATCTAGTAAAAATTTAATATCTAAAGGACGGTCGATTAATTCTTCAGGTAAAGTCACTCTATTCGCAAAACCATTAAATAACGCTTGAATTTGACCAGCATTACTACCTGGATGTTCAGGAACTGCTACAGCAAAACCATAGGAAGCTAGATGAGTTGCCAAATAAGCAAAAGTAGTGCGATCGCCACCTAAACCGTGAGAAATAACTATTAATGGTAAACGACCAAAAGTGTTGGGAAGATACAAATCAACGGGAAAACGGCGATCGCGATAACGATCTTCTAGAGTTAGAAGTTGTTTACGATAAGAATAACTACCTGGTTGATTAAAACTGGGCAAAGGAAGATTTTCCAGAGAATTATTAGTAGCAGTTTCTTGAAGAGCTTGTTGTTCGACTTGTGCGATCGCTGATTCTGTATCTTGGACAATTTCGCTCAAATTTTCAATGATTTGGAAGCCTCGTTCAGAATTAAGGCGAATTCCATAGGTAGGAAATTGTTTAAGAATATTTAAAGGAGTTAATCCTTCTTGATCGGCTGAAGCCATAATTAAAGCTGAACGCAGGGCATAAAAACCAGATTGACCAGCTTTAGTTTGAATGACTTGAGCTACTTTAGCTAGAATTCTTTCTCCTTGAGGAGAATAAAGAAATTGTGTGACGGCTAAAGGAGTAATATTTGCTTTAGTGAGTAAAGCAGTTCTAAGTTGTTCTAGTTGTTCTTGAGATAATAAATTGGCATAATTACTTAAGTTCGCATCTATCACACCTGTCCTAGCATAAGTTTCTAAAGATTCTACTGGGAGAGAAAATTGTAGCAGTCCGTAATCGAGATAAATTTTTTCCGCTGCTGAAGTTTTAGAAGCTTGAACAAGGGGAACACTTAAGCAAATACTTAAATTACAGATAGTCAAAACTAACTGCAATAAATAAGAATATCTTAGCCAGGAAAAACTAAAATATTGCCGAATAGTTATTTTTGATTGGTTCTGTTCGAGAGGAAATACGAACGTCATTAGGCAAATTAAACTAAGAGCGTCTAATACTGTTGTAACATTCCTAGGTTTGATTTCACGGTTGAGGAAATTCTTGGTTTAGCTTATCTTCAAAATTTTCAAATTTTTCTAAATCTTCTATTGTAAAATTTGCTTTAACAATATTATTATCAGTTTCTTTAAATATCTCTTTTCTCGTCTTGTGTGTAATTGACAAGGTTTTATTTTTAGCTTGTAAACAGTACTGTTCTCCCTGATAAACTCTTTCGTGATTTGGATAAGATTTACCTACTAATCGAATAGTCTTTTTCGCAATATTGGAAATACGAAAACTATATAATTCAGATAAAATATAATTAGAAAAATTGGGAACTTGAAGACTTAGACGATTAAGTAAATCTTTAACAGTCATTGGAGGTTTAATCAAAGACTCTGCTTGTGTGCAAATAATTTCTGCAAGAGTATCTCTGCCAAAATCAGAACAAAGATCGATTAAAAAATCATCTGGATGTTGTGCTTTAATATCAAACAATTGAAGAGATTCGTTTGGAAAATCTTTCAAGTTAGAAGTAACAATAAGATCGGCTTTAACTTTTACCGCCACAGCTAAGACATGACGATCTTTAGGATCGTTGGTCATGATTGGAATTAATTTTTCATAATCTTCAACTATTGCTTCTGGAAAAGATTGTTTAATTTGCTTTTGATACCTTGCTGTTTTTTCTACAGTCATTCTTCTTTTTTTAACAAGATTGCGAGTGACTTCATCTAAAATCTCTTGAGAAAAATGAGGACGATATAGTTCAGCTTCCGCAATACGTAATAAAGTATCGCATAGAGGCATAGGAAAAAGAACGCAGGCATCTAAAACTACTACAGGTTTCACACAATGTATTTATTCATCAACACAGTTAGTGTCTTCATCATAAAATCCTTCTTCTTGTAAGAAAGCAGTAAATTCACTCAAACTTTTACTGCGTTGACGATCTCTTAGTTGTTTGTATGCAAAAATATCTCGACAATTAATACGTCTGTGTTTTCCTACTTTGGTGTGAGGAATTTCTCCTTGTTCTAATAATTTAATCAGATAAGGACGAGATACATTTAATAAATCTGCTGCTTCTTGAGTTGTCATTTCTTGATCTAAAGGAGAAATAGTAATTGAATTTCCAGATGCCATTGCTTCGACAACTTGATACAAAGCATTGTAGACAGACTCGGGTAAAACGATTTCTTCTCCAGTACTACTAATGAGTTTTGGTAAAGATTTTTCAGCAGTTAAAAACTTTTCTAATTTTTTAATCGCTGAAGTTTCATTCTTTTTGGGTTTTAAAGTGTTAAAAGAACTTAGTTGCTTAGACATGATATTCAATTTAAATACCTTTTGCTGTTATTTTTCAGCAGTAGGTTAGGTTAGCTGTTTTCTAATTGGATCATAGCAGACAATCGCAATATCCGAAATAAATTAAATAATCGAAACTAACGCCTTTTGATCAAGCTTGAAAAACCTAAAAGTAAAATTAAGTTTAAAGTTGCGTTCACGACAAAAGCCTACAAATCGATTAACCTTGATTGTGCGAGATCAATCTATTTAGTCTTACCAGCGACAATGATCGGTAATAGGTTTTCTTTTTCTAGACGAAAATTAGCTAAATACTTCGGTTTATTTTTCCTTTGCTTTACCTTAGCAGTAGGTTGTAATAATCAATCAACTCAAACACCAAACCAAACTAATAATACTCCTGATAATAATCGGATTTCGATAGGTACAACTCTTAAACCCCGTACTCTCGATCCTGCCGACAGCTACGAATTAGCAGGATTAAATATTATTTATAATGTTGGCGAAAGTCTTTATAGTTATGAATTAGGTACTACTGAGATTAAACCATTGTTAGCTACAGAAATGCCCAAAGTGAGTGAAGATGGTTTGACTTATACTATTTCTTTGCGTCAGGGAGTCAAGTTTCAAGATGGTACTCCTTTTAATGCAAAAGCAATGGAATTTTCCCTCAATCGTTTTATAGCTAATGGTGGTAAACCTGCTTTTTTATTAGCTGATGTGGTTGAAGGTGTGGCAGCGACAGGAGAATACGAACTAACGATTAAATTAAAACAACCTTTTGCAGCCTTTCCTGCTTTGTTGGCTTTTCCTGGTGCTTGTGCTGTTTCTCCTCAAGCTTACAAAATTGGTGCAGGAGAATTTTTACCTAATCAATTAATTAGTACTGGTAAATATAAATTAGCTCAGTTTAATAGTGATTCGATTAGTTTAGATGTAAATGAAAATTATTGGGGGGAAAAACCAGCTAATCAGGGCATCAATATGCAGATTTATGCAGGAAATTCGGCTAATTTATTCAATAGTTTTCGTACTGGGGCGATAGACGTAGCTTATCAATCTCTAGAACCCAATCAAATTCAAAATCTACTTGATAATACAGAGAAAAATCAAGGACAAGCGCGCTGCTCCGCAGATCACTGCGCGATCGCAGGATCAGGAACAGTAGTAAATTATTTAGTATTGAATTTAAATCAAGAACCTTTAAATAAACCAGAAGTAAGAAGTGCGATCGCATCAGTGATAGATCGTGGTTTAATTAATCAAAGAGTTTTACAAAATCAAGGTGAACCTGTTTATAGTTTAGTAGCAACTGCCTTTGATAGTTATACACCTACCTTTAAAGATGCTTACGGTGACGCTAATGTAGCTAAAGCCAAGGAATTATTAACTAAAGCTGGTTATTCAGTTCAAAATCCCGCTACTATCGAAATTTGGTATCCTTCTGGTTCAATTACCCGCAGTATTGTGGCGGAAACTTTGAAAGCTTTTGTCGAACAAGAATTAGGAGGAATGCTGGAATTTATACCCCAAAGTGTTGAATCTGCTTCCTTTTTTGGCAATATCAGTAAAGGAGTTTATCAATCTGCTTTAGCGGATTGGTATCCCGATTTTCTCGATCCCGATAATTATTTGCAACCATTTATGAGTTGTAGTAAAGGTACAGTAGCCAAAGGTTGTGAAACAGGGGCAGCACAAAGTCGAGGTTCTTTTTATTATAGCGATCGCGCTAATCAATTAATCAATCAATCGAGAAAAGAACAAAATCCCGAAACTCGTCAAGCAATTTTTGTTCAATTACAAGAACTTCTTGCCCAAGACGTACCTTATATTCCTTTATGGCAAACGAAAGATTATGCCTTCGCTCAAAATGGTATTACGGGCGTTACGATTAATCCCAGTCAGAATTTTCCTTTTTGGACAATTAAGCGAGGAGCATAATTTTCTTTCTTAAGTATTGATTATCGAATCGATCTCTCATCTTTTGCATTTGGGATGCTGAAATTTTGTTTTCCAATGTGCGATCACGGATAAGCTACTCCATCTAGTAATAAAGAGAGATCTCGCTCAAACGCGAGGCACTACGCGTACGCGCTAACGCAAGGGTGGACAAAAATCAAAGAGAAAAAAGCTTTTCAGGTTAAAGGATTTGCCTACTTACAAATATCATTATTCTCCAACTCTGTCCGAAATTTCAGGAAAATCAATCGCTTTAACTCTTCTTTCTCTAGAATAAAATAAAAATGGGGAGTTTAATTAACTAAATAGAAGAGATAGAAATAGATAGAAATGGAAAAAATTATTAACTTGCACATCGAGAAACTCCCAGAAGGTTATTATTTAGCAACAACAGATGACCTTCAAGGGCTGGTTGTTCAAGGTAAAACTATTACCGAAACTCTAGAAATTGCGCGTGATGTTGCCCAAAAACTTCTCGAATCTCAAACAGATACAAGCCTAAATCCTATTGCCGAATCCTTTGATTATCCCTTGGTGATTGGTCAGTAATTAATCATGGGAAGACTGGCAGGATTTAAATATCGCAAAATCACTAAGGTTCTACGGGAATTTGGATTTGAGTTTCACCGTCAGGCTGCGGGTAGTCACGAAATTTGGTTTAACTCAGAGACAAATCGATACACGACAATTCCCAACCATCGAGGAGATATGCCTGAAGGAACATTAAGGGCTATTTTAAAGCAAGCAAATATAGATCCAGAGGATTTCCTGCAAAAAGCTCACTAGCCAAGGCGCGGAGCAAACTCCTCGCTCCGCGCAGTCGCGCGCGCGCCAACGCAAGAGTGGGCAAAAATCAAGGAGAAAAAAGCGTTTCAGGTTAAAGAATTTGCCTACTTAAAAAGATCGTTATTCTCTCAATCAAAGCGGTTTCAGCTTCGCTGAGGCACTTTGTGGTCTCGCCAAAGGCGAGGCGCAGAGCGATCGCTTAAATAATTTTTCCATAAAGATCTGAAATTACAAGCCATAGGATAAGCTAAGGGACATCTAATTTATGAATGTTGAATCTGAGAATTTAATCTTCAACACAGATGACAAAACTAATTATTCAAATTCCTTGTTATAACGAAGAAGCAACCTTAGGATTAACTCTTTCTCAGTTACCCCGTCACATAGCTGGTGTCGATCAAGTAGAGTGGTTAATCATTAATGATGGTAGTCGCGATCGCACTGTAGAAGTCGCCCAAGCTTGTGGTGTCGATCATATTGTGAATTTTCAACACAATCAAGGTTTAGCAAAAGGTTTTATGGCGGGGTTGGAAGCTTGTTTGCAAGCAGGGGCAGATATTATTGTCAATACTGATGCGGATAATCAATATTGTGCTGAAGATATTCCCAAACTAATTCAACCTATTTTAGATGGTGAGGCAGAAATAGTGATTGGTGCAAGACCGATTACAGAAATTAAAGACTTTTCTCCTCTCAAAAAATTCTTACAACAATTTGGTAGTTGGGTGGTTCGTCTAGCGAGTAAAACTGATATTCCCGACGCGCCTAGTGGTTTTCGTGCTATTAGTCGCGAAGCAGCTTTAAGATTAAATGTTTTTAATGAATACACTTATACTTTAGAAACAATTATCCAAGCTGGACAAAAAGGAATTGCCATTACCTATGTTCCCATTAGAACGAATAGTTATTTGCGTCCATCAAGATTAGTCAAAAGTATCCCTGCTTACGTTCAGCGATCGATTATTACTATTGTTCGGATTTTTATGACTTATCGTCCTCTTCAATTCTTTATGATGTTGGGGAGTGTACCTTTTAGTTTAGGTTTTCTTTTATGTCTCCGTTGGTTAATTTTATTTTGGGGAATTGTGGGCAACGATCCTACTAAGTCTCGTGTTCCTAGTTTAATATTGGCAGCGATTTTAATCTTAATTGGTGTGCAATTATGGATTTTTGGCTTAATAGCAGATTTATTAGCTGTTAATCGTAAATTATTAGAAGATATCCAGTTGAGAATGCGTCGTAGTGAATTGAAATCAAATCGAGAAACCAGCAGAATTTTCAAATAAGTTTCTTTTTTAACTAAAATGTCAGCCAGAATTCCCTATCCTTTTATAAGCTGGGGTAGTTCATGAACATAAACTAAATTAAAATACTCAAATCGCCAGTAGAGCTACAATTCAGATAAGTGATAAGCAAAAACTCGATCGCGCTGGATTGATGACATACACAACTCAAGACTTAATCGAAATACTCGATCGCGAACTAAAAGCCAACTGGAAAGGTGAACGTATTGTCTTGTCATCGGAAGAGAGAATTAATAATCCAGTTGTAGCTAAATTTCTCAACATGGATCGAGTCAGTAAAGTCTTTGCTTATCAAGATTTTCGTCGTCAAGTCCACGAATATCAGCAAGAACACCAAGTTTCGGGAATTATCTGGCACAATTGCACTTTTCGAGGCAAAACAATTAAATATCCAGAAGTTTACAATCAATTGATTCCGATTGAAGGAGATAAAGAGATTTTGATGTGCGCCAAAGAATCAATCCTTGCTTTTTGGTACGAAGTTACTGAAGGAATGAATTTTTGGCTAGCTAATGCATTAAAAAAAGGTAATCACTTAAGTGTAAAAACTGATGAAACAATTAACAGTATTCATCAGCAAATTAGTTCTGAATATGCAAATAAAATAGTTAGACAAGCAGAATGGGCAGAAATTGATGCTTCTCTGACCGAAGTTTACTTAGGTTTATGTTGGGGCGATCCTTTAGAATATCGTTATCAATGGGCAAAACCTAAATCAGGATGCGATCGCATTATTGCAGCCGAGACTGAACCAAGTTCGATCAAAATATAGTAATTTGGAGATTTTAAATCTATAATTCACCATTGAACCTGATCAATGATTGTTATTATTTTTCTACCAGGATTTTAGGAGCAAAACTATGTCCCAACAAGAAGCAGTGGGCGTGATCGAGACTTTGGGTTTTCCTTCGATTTTAGCAGCAGCAGATGCGATGGTTAAAGGTGGTCGTGTTACGTTAGTTTATTTTGATAAGGCAGAAAAAGGTAATTTTATTGTTGCTATTCGTGGCGGAATTTCCGAAGTTGAACCAGCAATGGCAGCAGGTTTAAAAGCAGCAGAAGAAACTTTTGGTGGTCAAGTTATGAGTCATTATACAGTACCCAATCCACCAGATAATGTCGTCGCTGTTTTACCTATCGATTATACTGACAAAGTTCAGGAGTTTCGCTCTTAATCACAACTATATTCAAAAAGCCAAAGAACAGTTAAAATTAAGGTTCGTAACCGATAATATTCAAAGTTATTCCACAGTAGTCAGTCACAAGTTAATTAGCAACTCTATTCTTAAGCATAAGATTGTCTGATAACTGTACAGACCTAGCATGCTACGTCTCTACTGATAACTGTAAATGTTACTCTTGATTTAATTTATTCATAACTGATAAAGGAGATAATTTATGCCAGCGCAACAGGCAGTTGGAGCGATCGAAACAAAAGGTTTTCCAGGTATTTTAGCAGCAGCAGATGCGATGGTTAAAGCTGGTCGAGTTACTCTGGTAGGCTACATTAGAGTTGGTAGTGCGCGCTTTACCGTAAACATTCGTGGTGATGTTTCGGAAGTTAAAACTGCTATGGATGCTGGAATCGAAGCAGTAAAAAAAACTGAAGGTGCTGCTTTAGAATCTTGGGTGATTATTCCCCGTCCTCATGAAAACGTAGTTGCAGTTTTACCTATTGATTATAGCGAAGCGGTTGAGCCTTATCGTCAAAGAGTCGAAGGCAGAGTTCTTCCTATCGCTCGTAGCTAAAGTATTTTCAGTTAATTTAGCTTTGCAAGTGGGAAATGCAAAGTTCCCAAGTCGAAAAGGGGCTGATCAACCGAATAATTCGGCAAATAGCCCCTCATGAAAACAAACTCTTAAATCAATGTAGTACAACACGTTCTGTATAGACTTCAAAAGAATTACCATCAAGTAAAACTGACAGTTTTTGTGTAACAGGTGAGCGGACTTAAAATAGGTAAAAAGACCCAAACCTTACCAAACATTGAAGTATTTGAACTCAAATACAATAACTGGAGTTTAAATATGACTACTCAACTGTCATCAAATATTAATAGCAATAATCTTTATGAGCGCGATTATTATCTTTGGTTATCACACACTGCCCAACTCATTAAGGAAGGTAAATTCTCGGAAGTAGATACAGCTAAATTAATTGAAGAAATCGAAGATACAGGCAGGAGTGAGAAACGTGCAATCAAAAGCAATTTAGTTATTTTGCTACTTCATCTACTTAAATATAAATATCAACCAGCTAAAAGAACTAATAGTTGGAAAGCTAGTCTGAGGAAGCATCGAAGAAGATTAAGAGATGATTTTCAAATAAGTCCAAGCTTAAAACGTTATTTTGAAGAAGTTTTTGACGAATGTTACCAAAATAGCAGAGAACAGGCTGCAGATGAAACGGGATTACCCCTTAATACTTTTCCAACTCTTTCCCCTTTTACACCTGAACAATCTCTTAATCCTGACTATTTACCTGAAAATTAACATCATTGTACTAATAATCACTAGCAAATAATCTTCTTTTGATTGCTCTAATATAAAGAAAAATTGGAAATTGATAGTATTCAATAACTAACCAAACTAAACAAAATAGGTGAGAAAAAAACGTTAAGATTAGCCAAACTAGAGGCAACCAAGAAAGAGGACTATCTGGTAAAGGCGGAAATAAATAAGCACCTATGCCAATAATTCCTGTCGGAAATAAAACAAAAATTAATCCTGCAATTAAATAACCCCAACCTAATTCTGCACCTTCGCGTTGAATTCCTTTCCAGTTTTTACCATTCCAATACCAACTCAAAGGAAGCTGACTATCTGCCATTTTTAATACCTGTTTATCAAAATTAGTAGTAAAAATATGCTGGCAAAAGTTACAAGCAAAAGTTTCCATTAACAACATGGAAGAAATTTCCCCGTGACGACATACTGGACAAGGATAAGTACCTTTGTCATGAAAGCGATCGCTGTGTGAATGTGCTTTGAGCATAGACAGAGTAAGTGGTTAAACTTAATTGAGTCGACTATTGAAGATTGAATTTCATTATAGTTAGATTTACTCAAGCTCAAACTACTCAATTTCAATTTGATATAAATATTAATTAGATCCGTTATTTATTTTGCACTTTTTCTACTGTAAAAAAATATTTTTTTCAAGTAATTTTAAAAAAAGTTATTGAATTATCTTTAAGCAAGATCGGGTGGTATTTGTTGAAGTTGTTGAATTTGTTGAAAAATCAAACCATCAAGGCGATCGCGTTGAATTTCTACTGCTTGAGTTAGATTACCAGGAGTATCAAAAAAAATAATACTATCTATTTGTTGAACAGAAAATAATTCAAATAAAAGATGAGTCACAGGTAT
The DNA here is from genome assembly GCF_000317575.1 of Stanieria cyanosphaera PCC 7437. Lineage (NCBI taxonomy): Bacteria > Bacillati > Cyanobacteriota > Cyanophyceae > Pleurocapsales > Dermocarpellaceae > Stanieria > Stanieria cyanosphaera. Next base: position 1,199,801 of record NC_019748.1, read on the forward strand.
AGGAACAGCTAAGATATCAGGATCATCACTGCCTTGGAAAGTTGCAGCATCTTTTACGGTTGTAAAAGCATAAATTACCCGTTTTTCTTGACTAGTTTCCTGATTATTCTTAATTGTTATTAATACCCAATCTTGGGAGAAATTTTGTAAAACAAAATACTCTAAATGATTTAATTGTTGAGCCAATAATTTTAAAACTGGTGCAACTGCTTTTTCTATCACTATTGGAGCAATACCTAACTCAGCAGCATCTTTAGTTAAAGTTTGTAATTGTTGTTCTAATTCCATAATTGATTGCTTCAATTAGCCACTGTATCAGAAACTGTTGGTTAAATAAAAGTCAAGTTTAAATTTTTTACTTTTGTAGAAACATAACATTTTGCGGTGAGACTCTGCGCCACGCCAGTCGCTCCACTTGGGGATACCCCAAGACCGCGCTGGCTCACCTGCGGGCGCAAAGGAACGCTCACCAAGACACGTCTCTAATTTTTAATTTTGACCTACCTTGCTGTTGCTTTAGATTTATTTTTCTTTTGTTTTTGTTTTTCTGCTTGCTTGGCTTTTTTTCCTGCTTGTTTAGCAGCTTTTTTTTCAGCTTCGATTCGTTGTCTTTCTTTTTCTTTTTCTTCGGCAATTTTATTTAAATAATAATGGTAGTCTCCTGCATAAACTAATAACTCTCCTTCTCGAATTTCCACAATTTTATTAGCTACTTGAGAAATAAAATAGCGGTCATGGGAAACAATAATTGCCGTTCCATCATAATTTTGTAATGCTTCTTCGAGCATTTCTTTAGCAGGAATATCAAGATGATTAGTAGGCTCATCTAAAATTAATAAATTAGCTGGTTGCAAAAGCATTTTAGCTAAAGCCAAACGAGCTTTTTCGCCTCCACTAAGAGCTTTGACTTGTTTAAAAACAGTATCGCCACTAAATAAAAATCTACCAAGTAGAGTACGAACTTCTTCATTTTTCCAGTCAGGAACTTCATCATGAATTGTCTCCATGACAGTTTTTTCTAAATCTAAAGCTTCCGCTTGGTTTTGTTCAAAATAACCAGGAATGACGTTATGTTTACCCAGAGTAATCATTCCTGATTCTGGTTGTTCCATGTCCATCATCATGCGTAATAAAGTAGATTTACCAGCACCATTAGGCCCTAAAATCGCAATGCGATCGCCTCTTTCAATAGTTAATTCTGCACCTAAAAATAAAATATTATCGTTGTAACTATGAGTTAAATCTTCAATAATTACTACCTCTCTACCACTACGAGGAGAAGCAGGAAAACGAAATTTAAGAGTCTTTAAATCTGAAATTGGTGCATCAACTAAATCTATTTTTTCTAATTGTTTTTCTCTACTTTTGGCTTGGGTACTACGGGTGGCACTAGCACGGAAACGTTCAATAAATTCTTGTTGTTTGGCAATTTCTTTTTGTTGTCTTTCGTAAGTTGCAGCTTGTGCTTCTTTTAACTCTAATTTCTGTTGTAAATAAGCTGAATAGTTACCCAAATAAGTTGTAGAGATTCCTCGTTCAGTTTCAACAATTTTTGTACAAAGACGATCTAAAAATTCGCGGTCGTGGGAAACAATTACCATCGGAGTATTAATACCCTTGAGATAATTTTCTAGCCATTCAATTGTTTCTAAATCTAAATGGTTGGTTGGCTCGTCTAGTAGTAATAAATCAGGTTCTTGTAGTAAAATTTTTCCTAAGCTGATCCGCATTTGCCAGCCACCACTAAAAGAACTTACTAGTCTTTCTCCATCTTCGCTAGTAAATCCCATTTCGGGAAGAATTTTTTCAATTTGTGATTCCAAAGTATAGGCATCTAAAGCTTCAAATTTTCGCTGTAACTTATCTAATTTATGAATTAATTTATTTAATTCTTCTGGTTCAGCAGTTTCCATTTCATGGTGTAATTGATTTAAAGCTTGTTGTACCTCATTTGCCTCAGTAAACACTGTCCAAAATTCTTCTTTTACTGTCCGAGTAGGTTCAACTTCAAACTCTTGAGTCAGATAAGCTATTCTTAAGCTAGCAGGGCGGATCACTTCACCTGCAGTAGGTTCAACTTCTCCAGTAATAATTTTTAGTTGAGTAGATTTTCCTGCGCCATTAACCCCAACTAAACCTACTCTTTCTCCTGGTTTAACTTCCCAGGTGACATCTTTGAGAACTTCTCCTGTAGAATAAATCTTACTGATGTGTTCAAGTCGTAGCATTAAGAGTCTCCTGGGTCTATCAATTTTTCTGAAAACTTGTTAATAAATTTTATCTTATTGATTACTAAGATATTTAAACGGTATTGCTAAACAAGTCCGCGCTTAAGACTAGCAAATAAATAAAGAAGAAAAAGAGAACCAAGTCATAGTTACTAATTTTGTAGACAAATATCTACTCAAGCTTTATAAGGTTTAAACCTTAATGGGCTAACTACAAGCCTGTCTATTGAGTTTCTATCAAAGATAGAGTCCTCAACTACTTTTCTCATTATGTTTAATGCACCGTTTAAATCGCACAATAACGTTTACCGCTATTCGATTTAAACAAACCTCGTTTAACTCTTTTACCTAAGTACTTTTCTTGCTTCCCTATTGACTCTAAATCAAAGAAACTGCACTTAGAGGTATAACTTTCCTCAACTAGGCTTACTCCTATCCCTGCCATTAAAGCTTTATATTCTAATTGCTGAATAAAGCGTGCATGAGGAAAGTTAGTAAAGTTCTCTTTCATTAGAGAGATGATTATTTAGATATAAACCTTATATTCTACAACTATATATACAAAGTTAAAATATTACTAAATCATGGTAGATTTGGCAAATGATCCAAATGCTAAATTATTAGGGGCAGGCAGGTCTGGGAAAGTTTTTTTAATTAGAAACCAGACAGGTTTATTAGCAAGAAAAATATTTTACGCTGATAAAGTAGCTTATTTAATACATTATTTTTTCTTTGGTTCTCCAAATCCTTATATTTGGAATGAAGATGCTATTAATTGTGCTTTTTATCGCCGTAGAATTCTTAGTTATTTGGTGCAGTTTTGGTTCGATCAAGACTTAAGAGTTGCAGAGGCAATTAGTACAAGTTGGAACCAAAAGTTTAAAGCCTATCAAATGGATACAGAATTTATCCAAGGAAGACACGTAGCACTCCGACAACCTTTGAACCAAGAAAGAATAGGAGAATTATCTACTTTAGTTCACCATATTATGATACCTCTACAAAACAAATTAATTCAAGCAGGCTTTGATGGATTAGTTTGGCAAGCAGGTAAAGGAACACCTACAGCTTTAAATAATTTTCTCTTAACCAGTAACATTTCTGATCAATATAGTTTTGTTTGGATCGATTTAGAGTCAGGTGTACCAGCTTTATTTCCCTTAAATTTTTTGGCATTAATTTCATTCTACTTACCTAAATCAATTAAACATGGACGCGCATTGTTTGATGATGTAGATACTCAGAAGTTAAAACAATATGTTAACAATTTTCAGGTTAACTTGAAACAAACAATAGGAACTCAACAATTTAATGAACTTGTCGAATACATCGATCAATTAGAGTTGCATCAAAAAAAATGGAAATCCATGAAAAGAGTTGATCGAAGTATTCAATATCAACTCAAAAAAGAATTAATTACCAAACAACAAGCTAGTTGGTATTCAAACCATCCATTACTTTGGTATAGACGAGAATTTTTCCGCATTTTAGGAGAAGTTTTCAACAATGTTTTAATTAAATTACCTATCCGTATATTTAATAAACTGATACAAATTCGCTATAAACTTTTTGTGTCGAGATTTAGAAAATTTCTTTTTTCTCAACGCTACCGATTAACCATAGCTAAAAATTATGTGGCCAAACGTATTAATATTTGGCAAGATAGAAAACAGCTAAAAAATGAAGAAGCCGATGATTTCTTAAAGCATCTAAATCGTGAAACCAGCAGTGAATATTTAAATGATTTTGGTGTTCATCTTGGCATTAAGATTTTGATTAAAATTACTGAATATTTAGTTATACCGCTACTATATTTAATTGGCTTAATTGATGAGCTATTTTTTATTACCTGGCTGATTTTAGGAGGGCCAATCTATCGAACTGTGTATACCTCTTGGAGAGTAATTCAATCATTTATAAACAGAAAAGAAATTCCTTGGATTGCTTTTTTAGTTGGATTAATACCTACAATTGGTATTTTGGCTTATCCCTGTCAGCTTATTTATTCAGCACAAGGTAAAAAGAAAAAGATTGCTCAATTTATTGTGTACGATTTCTTTAGTGTAATCGGAGAAAAAATTCCTGGATGGGGCGGAACAGATACTCAAACAGAACACTTTTTTAATCATCTCGCCGATAAAATTGCTCGTCACAAAAATCGGACAAAAAGTTTGTAAATTATCAAATTTGAAATTTAAAAATTGTTTTTGCTTTTGTTTCAATTCTTGTAAAGATTGATGAAAAATAATTTTCAACTCTGGTGTATCGGTTTGTGCTATAGCTCTTTACTGGTTTTAACAAGCTGTCAGCCCAACCAAGAACTTAATAATATTAATGTTGAGAATTTCACGGTTGAGCAAGATGTTAACAATTTACGTCGTGGCAAGGGTTCGCCAATTATTGTCTTTGGGGATAGTATCACTGCGGGTGCAGGAGTAGGAACAGAGGCTGCTTATCCCCATATTCTGAGTACTAGTTTAGATCTACTAATTTTAAACCAAGGCAGAGGTGGTGATACAACAGCAACAGCCTTGACTCGCTTACAGCAAGATGTGCTTTCCCAAGAGCCTTGGCTAGTAATTGTTGCCCTTGGAGGTAATGATTTTTTACAACAAGTTCCCCTAGCACAAACAGAACAAAATCTCAGACAAATTATAACTCGCATTCAACAGGCAAGGCACTGTGCGATCGCGGTTGTGCTTGGGATGAATGTCGAACCGTTTAATGGAGATTACAAAAAAATGTATGAACGGGTGGCAAAGGATACTCAAGCTTATTTAATTCCTGAGGTTTTAGCTGGTTTAAACAACCCACGCTATCTATACGATAGAATTCACCCTAATCAAATAGGACATCAAATTATAGCTAACCGAATTGCTCAAAGGTTAACTCTACTTTTGGATAAAGCAACTTTTCCAACCAATTACTCATGCGTTTCAATAAGGTAAAAAGGTAAAGATTAACCATACCAAACTTGTAATTTGTAATTATTATTCACTTTTGAGTCACATTTGTTTTCTAAGCTTTTTTAGAGCCATTTTGTAAAGCTCAAACATAAATGTTAAGAATTAAAGCTTCAGCATTGATGTCTATTTTCTCTATTTATTTAGAATAAAAGGTTGTCTGTATTCGTTTTTTTTGCCCTTCTTAATTAAGATTTTTACTTGCATAATTCTGTTGTTCAATTTAAATATAGGAGTTGGAATGAATGAGACGTTTTTTCCCCACTAAAACACTTAATAACTGTCACTCAAGTTCTCAAGAAACACACCAAGAGTATGAAGATATTATTGTTGTAGATCAGCCAATGCAAATTTCTTTAAACAATCTTGCACCTTCCGATCAAGCAATAGTTAGTTTTAAAACACGAGGAGAAATCGAAGTTTACTCTAGCACAAACCAACTGATTACTAGCTTAAATCCTGTTCCTGTTAGGGAAATACCAGAAATTACTTTACTAGCGAGAACTTTTAGCGATCGCATTTTAGACCGTTGTTTACAAATAACTTTTCAAGATGATGCTTGTTGTCAACTAAGTCAAGTTTTAATCAAACTAACCTGTGTGCGAATTTGTTTAGATGTGGATGCGGATCGAGATGGGGTAATTGAAGAAGATCATCCCCATAAAGGAGATTGGCAATGGGGGATTAATGGCCATGGTGCAGTCTTATTAGTCAATAATGATCGCGGTCTTAATTATTCCGATGAGCAACAGAAACAAGAAGATCAATCTATTCAAAGACTACTAGCTCTCAAAGATTTGAGCTTTATGAGTGTTCGTCGAGTTGGCTTAAAAAAGTTACCTGCCGAGTGTCAACTTTGCCTGTCAGTCGATCAAGATATTGCTAAACGTATTCGTATTTATGATCAATTAGAGCAAAGAGGAGATCAGTTAATTGGTTCGGGAAAAGCAACAGCCCAACTTAAGGATACGGATCGAGACATTATCCTAGCTATTGAAGGACTCAGTTATCCTGATTTTGATTTCGATGGCATGGTTGAGATTACTTTAAGTCTGGTGAAACAGGGAGAAATACTCTACAGCGATCGCGTAATTTTTCGAGTCGCACCTTGGATCATGACTCCTAATACCTTAGCTCCAATTACTGTTTTTGTTTCTCGTTTATCAAATGGAAAAAACGAACAATTTATCGACGAACTCAGAAAAGTTGTCGGCAAAGCCAATGCACAAATAGATCCTGTTCCTTTTGAGTTTCATCAAGATGATCCTTGGATGCGAGACGAAATTGAAATTGGTTACACTCAAGCACCTGGACACTTCATACACGTAATACTTGATTCACCACGCGATCGCGGATTAGATCATTTTGCTCAACGTCAATTAATCGGAACTGATTTTGGTTATGTAGTTCGCAAAAGTCGTTATTGCGCGACAAAATTAGATTCTTTTGGCAATTTAGAAGTTTCTCCACCAGTAACCGTAAATGGGATTAATTATCCCTTTGGTCGTCTAATCTTTGGAGGAACACGTCCAGAAATTATTCATCAACCGCGTCGTATGTTAAAAGTTGTGCGGGATTTTCTTTACGCTCAAAAAATTCAAGCCCCCTTGGAAATCTTTTCCGATTGGTTAAGTGTAGGACATATAGACGAATTCATGACTTTTGTTCCTGCATCAACAAGTAAAGGATTTAAATTACTTCTAGCTAGTACTGACAAGTCTTATGAGCTTCTTAAACAGTTACGCGATCAAGGACAGGCTCAGATATTGTTACGACAAGGAAAACAACTTAATGACCAACCTGCTGATATTAGTGTGGCAGATGTTCTCAATAATCAAGAGTTAACTAGCCAAAACCAACGTTTTCAAGAATATATTAACTGGAATCGAGAGGTTTTGAAACAGGAATTAGGTTTAGATGAGGAAGATATTATCGACATACCTGCTTTGTTTCAAGATGATGGCGATGGGCGTGCCGAAACCTTTTTTCCCAACATGGTCAATCTAATCGTTCTCAATCAGCATCTTGCTATTCCCAAACCATTCGGGCCAAAAATCAAGGATCAATGTCAATTTGAAGCTTATGTTAAAAGAGTTTTAGAACCTTTGGGTAAAGAATGTCACTTTATTGATGATTGGGAGCCTTATTTTCGCGGTGGTGGAGAAATTCATTGTGGTACTAATACCAGACGACAACCGTTTACTCAAAAATGGTGGGAAATTGAACCGAATTTTCTTTAGGCATATTATTTGAGGCTATAGAAAGACTCACTGTCATTTTTGATTCACATTTATTGTTAATACTGTAGCTACGGCGAATTTGATTGGCTATGAGTCATAAAGTGAAGTAGTAATTCGCTTTGTGAAGCAATAGTTAATATGCTTCCTTAAACCCATATTTTTGAAATTTTGTTGAGTAATATGCGGGGTTTAAGAATTTTTTGATTTGCCAAAGTAGAAATTTTTGAGTTCAGTCGTATAGTTTTTTTGTATTAATCTGGCAAAATTGGCATTAACTTGATCAAGGAGATTTGTTTTGGCTGAAAATCAACCTTTTTCTTTACGGCAATCAAGTATTTCTCGACAAGAACTGGTCGAGTTAGTAAGATCGCAACTTGAAGCCTTACTACAACAGGGGAACTTCCCAGGAGCAAAAGCTTTATTAGTACCTGTCCAACCTGCGGATATTGCCGAAGCTATTGAAGGTTTGCCAAAGGCGATGCAGGCTATTGCTTTCCGTCTACTTTCCAAGCAAGAAGCAATTGAAGTCTATGAATATCTTGACCCTAGTGTCCAGCAGTCTTTGATTACAGAATTGAGAGATCAAGAAGTCTTAGATATTGTAGACAAAATGTCGCCAGATGACCGAGTAAGATTATTTGACGAGTTACCTGCCAAAGTTGTTCGGCAACTACTGCAACAATTAAGTCCATCAGAACGTGAAGCAACTTCCTTACTTTTAGGCTACAAAGTAGGTACTGCTGGTCGGATCATGACCACAGAATACCTAGCAGTGAAAGAAGATTTAACAGTTAGCCAAACTATCGAGCGGGTTAGGGTTTTAGCTAATACTAGCGAAATTATTTACTATCTGTATGTAACTGACAGAGAACGTCGTCTTACAGGAATTGTTTCCTTTAGAGATTTAGTGATTGCCTCCTCAGAACAAAGACTGAGTGAAATTATGACCCGTGATGTAATTTTTGTTCACACAGATACAGATCAAGAAGAAGTAGCCCAAATTATTCAACGTTACGATTTAGTAGCTGTGCCTGTAGTAGATACAGAAAATCGTTTAGTTGGGATTGTAACGGTGGATGATGTCCTCGATATTGTAGAGCAAGAAGCTACCGAAGACATTTACGCTTTAGGAGGAGTGGAAGCTGGCGACGATAACTATTTCCAGAAAAACATCTTCACAGCAGCGCGCAAACGGGTAGTTTGGTTATTTGTGCTTTTACTTGCTAATACTGGCACTACTGCCGTGATCAGCGCGCAGGAAAATGTATTAGAACAAGTAGTTGCTCTAGCTGCTTTTATTCCTTTATTGATTGATGCAGGAGGAAACGTCGGAGCGCAGTCGTCCACAGTGGTAATTCGAGGACTCAATCTCAAAACTGTAGGAATTAAAAAAGCTTTGCAGGTAATTACTAAAGAAACATTGACTGGGGTGTTATTAGGAGTAATGCTAGGTATTGCCGTAATTTTTTGGGCTTACTTTCTTGAAGGTAGTTTGCCCATAGCACTAACGGTTGGGATTAGTTTAATGGCGATCGCGATTTTAGCTGCTGTATCAGGTTCTGGTTTACCTTTTTTGTTTGGTGCGTTGGGTTTAGACCCTGCTTTGATGTCTGCTCCCTTTATCACTTCGGTAGTCGATGTTTTGGGCGTTTTTATTTATTTAACTTTAGCCAGAACAATTTTACAACTTTAATAATTAAATTGCTTTAGTTGAGCTAATAACTGTTCTTGAGTTTGGGCTGGTTCTAAACAAGTTAAACCACGACAAACTAAACCAATTGCACCATTAGGTAGCTCCGTTTCTAGACGATAAACAGTGGTGGGAAAATATTGAGAAATCAATTTAGATAACTGTTGTGAAGACGTTTTAACTACAGTACCATTGCAAAACCAATCTAATGCCACAAACAGAGTCGGACAAGCTTGAGGCGATCGCGTCATCACACTACTAAAGGCTTGTAAGGCTTGTTCAGCGCGGTCTAAGTATTCCAGATTATCTGTCAGTAGAGACAAACGAACTAAATTGGTAACCGCAACTCCATTCGCAGCAGGAGTAGCATTATCAATATAACTGCGTTCTTGAATTAATAGCTCTTGGTTAGCATCAGTATTGCTGCTGTTGTAGTAACCACCCATTTCATTACTCCACAGCAGTTGATCAAATTCAGTTTGTATTCGCACTGCTTGTTCTAACCATTGGGATTTTTCTGGAGTAGCAGCTTGTAAATCTAACAAAGCTTTAATAAATAGGGCATAATCTTCTGATTGGGCTGGAACTTGCGCTAAACCATCATAATTGAGACGATGAAAACGCTCATCAAGCCATTGATGTTGCAGAATAAAATTAGTCGCAGTAACGGCTAAATCTAAATATAACTGATTCCCAAACACTGCATAAACTCTGGCTAAACCAGAAATTACTATGCTATTCCAAGCCACAATCATCTTGGTGTCTGTTACAGGAGGAATACGCCCTTGCCAAGGTGTTGTTTTAGCTTCGTGATTATTTCTTGCTGGTGTAAAGATAGCTAAAGATTCTTTTGCTTGACCATAACGAATGGTAAATAATTTTTCCAGGGTATTTGTTAAACTATCGGATAAATTTCCTGACTGACGACGTTGTAAAACGTTTTTACCTTCAAAATTTCCCTCTACACTAACCGTAAATTCTGTTTGTAGTTCGGTCAATTCTTCAGCAGTTAAATTATCTGCCAATTCTTGATAATTCCAGACATAAAAAGACCCTTCTTCTGGTTCAACTGCATCTACATCAACAAAACTATCGGCATCTTGAGCAGCATAAAAATAACCATTCGGTGCAGTCATTTCTCGTTTTAGCCAGTTTACTGTCTCTGTAACAGCCAAAGCAATTTCAGGTTCTTGACAGCCTGCACTCCATAAATTAGCCAAATATTCCAAAATTTGCCCATTATCGTAGAGCATTTTCTCAAAATGGGGAACTGTCCATGTTGGATCTACCGTGTAGCGATGAAAACCTCCTCCAACATGATCGTAAATTCCACCTAAAACTAAGTCTTTGCCTCGTTGCCAGGATAACTCTTGAGGATTATATCGAAACTCTTGCTTAAATCGACTTCCTTGTAACGCTAAAGTTGCATAGGGAATCATCGGAAAACTAGGACGACCAAGATCGTTAGGACTAATGACTCCTGTATTAGTTTCTATTCCTGCAAATAATAACTGTTTAGTTAACGAATCTGGAGTTTCTAAAGGTAAAACGGTTGATTGCTGTAAATGACTAAGAATTTCTGTTTTAAAATGTTCTAATTTGGCTTTGTCTTCTTGATAAAAACGCAATACTGCTTGCAAAACATCTAAAAAACCAGGTCGATTGTAACGAGGTTGTAGCGGAAAATAAGTACCACCATAAAAAGGCACTAAATCACCCGGAGTCAAAAAGATATTCAGAGGCCAACCACCTTGACCAGTCATCATTTGCACAGCTTGCATATAAATGCTATCTAAGTCTGGTCGTTCTTCTCGGTCGACTTTGATTGCCACAAAATTAACGTTGAGATACTCTGCGATCGCTTGATCTGAAAATGCTTCACCTTCCATCACTGTACACCAGTGACAGCTAGAATAACCAATTGACAATAAAATCGGTTTATCTTCCCGTTCAGCCTTACTTAAAGCTTCATCACACCAATACCACCAATCTATTGGATTATCTGCGTGTTTACGAAGATACAAACTTTGGGTTGAAGTAAGACGATTAGGCATGAATAAAAATTATCGATATTCTTTGAATATTTCCGAATCTACAGAAGATGGTAAAACATATTTAATCTTTTTTCTATGAAAATCTATCCTTGGATAGGCATTAATTTTAAAGAATGATCTATAGACATATATACAGAAAAATCAAGCTAACTAAGACAATTAAGTTTCATTTTTCAAAGCAATCTTTTCTAATTCTTGCCAGTTTTTAATAATTATCTTGCCTCCTCTTTGATAGGTTATAAATTGATTCATTTTTTTAAATAAACGGACACATTCTTCATAGGTAATTCCTATACTTCTAGCTAGTTGATAATAAGAAATATTGACATTGAGACAATCTCCTTGTTCAACAGAATGAGTACCATCTCGATGAGCATAATATTGAATCAAACGAATCAATCTTGCGATCGCTCTTTCGGAAATCAATCCGTGTACTGTGTTATGAAGTTGTTGCAAACGTTGATTAAAAATTTCTAGTATTCGCAAAGCTATTTCTGGAGTGTGGCGAATTGCCTCTAACAAAGCCTCTCGTTCAATATTTAAAACTTGCGAGTCTACTTGACAAACTACCGTTGCTGGTGAGATGCCATTGCCAAATATTGCAGGTGCAGCAAAAATTTCTCCTGCGGGAATTAATCTGACAAAAGTTTCTTTGCCATTAGTCGCAGTTTTTTTAATTTGTAGAATACCTTCAATTAAAACATATAGTTGAGTCGGAAGGCGATCGCCTTCTTGCATGACAATCTCATCTTTTTGGTATTCTTTAACGTAACTATAAGGAATTAAACTTTCTAATTGATTAGTTTCTAAATCGTGGAAAATTGAAATTTGTTTAAATTGTTCAATTGACGAGCAACCTTTAAAAAGCATCGATCAACAATAAATTTAATTTTGAAAAAATAGCTTCTAAAATTGAAAGAAAAATTGCTATATATTTTAATTAACTCTTATTTGCCTGTGAATTATTTTAAAAAAGATGGAAATTTTTCTAGCTCATTTGGAGCATCTTGAGGAAGTTTCGAGGTTGTTTGATCAATATCGCACTTTTTATCGGCAACCTTCTGATCTCAAAGCAGCGACACAATTTCTTCAAGAGCGTTTTCAGAAAAATGATTCCATTATCTTTTTAGCATCTGACAGAGGAAAAATGGTTGGGTTTACCCAGCTTTATCCTAGTTTCTCTTCAGTATCGATGAAACAAGTTTGGATTTTGAATGATTTATTTGTAGAAGAAACCAGTCGAAAAAAAGGAATTGCCAAATTACTTATGGATGCAGCAGAAGACTTTGCTCGACAAACAAAAGCGATCCGAATTGTTTTAGCAACACAAACTTTTAATCTGGCAGCACAATCGCTTTACAAATCGCGTGGATATACTAAGGATGATGAATTTGAGCATTATACCTTACATTTATAGCGACAGTAGAAAATTAATCTCAAATCTGTTAACCCGTTGAGATAAAGTTTTATCCAATTATCTTCTTCTGCCTTCTACTTTTTACTTTGATCCTTCGTTTCACGTTTCTGACGCCGAAGCGCTTTTTACTTTCTCTACTCAGATTATGGTTATTTAACAGGATGTGATCTTAAAATCTATTTAGAGCCAAATTGCTGAAAGATTTTACTACTTAACCAACTCAAAATTGCTCCTAAAAAAAGGATACCAATTGCAGGATTAAATAAAGGTTGCCAGAGTTGATACCAAAGATCAAAACCAAGTGGTACACCCATAGAACGACCCAAAACAGCGATCGCAAACCAAATAAAACCAAAAATTACCAGAAAGACATCTGCAATCAAAAGACGATTTAACCAAGTTGAAAATTGTTCTTTCATGGGTTTAGTTATTTTGTTTGGAAAATATACTGTTTTAATTTACTACAATTGGTAATCCTCTCTTTGCTAAATTTTTAATTAAAAGCGTCTAAATCTAGAGCTTTAGAACCACCTTTTTGCAACTCCAACAACACCTCTTTTAATTGAGTCCAGACTAAAGCACCAGTACCAATTGTCAAAGGAAGAGTTACACCATAAGCAGAAATTGGACCGAAACCAAATATCAGTAAACCACCAGCTAAAAATACCCAAATTCCTAAGCAAATACCCCAATAGCTAAATCTTATATCAAAGCCTTCTAGTTTATACAAATCTTGGTCAGTACGATTTTTAGACCATTTTTGCATTCTTTGTTCAATTAGAGTTTGAAAAGTCAAACCAGAGGTTACGCCAATAAACAGTCCAAACAAAAGTATTAAAAATGGCGGTTGGGGAAAGTAATACATATATTACACTTCTTACTAAACGAATAGGAAAATATCCCTAATTACTTTAGCTTGAACTGATAGCTGTGGGAATAATTGCTGCAACCCTTTCTAATGAAATCTCTCGAAAATTACTAAAAGCAAAATCAAAGATTTTTTGGGGTTTGAGTTCATCTTTAACTAATCCCCAGAGACGTTGAACTTCTTCTGTATGTAATCTTTCATCTTCTGTCAAAGCCAATAATAACTGTCGACGCAAATATTTACCCTCATCAGAAAGGAGATATTGTAAACCCAGTTGTGCAGTAGGCAATAAATCAAAAGCATCATCCGCTCTTGCGATCGCAATCATGTTTTCTAGTCTTTCCCACTGGAATTTACCGTCTTTGATCAATACTTCTAGTAAACGTTTCCTGAGTTGAGGTGATTCTCCAGTTAGTAGTCTTCTCGAAACATAAGGATAAGATACTTCGACTATTTTAAAGTTGGGATTGAGACTTAACGCCAAACCTTCCTGAGTGATCAGAGAACGAATAATCAGTGCAAATTTGGCAGGAACACGGAAAGGATAATCGTACATCAACTCCGAAAATTCATCTGTAATCGTTTTGAAGTTGAAGTTGACTACGCTTTCTCCCATCGCATTGCCTAAAACTTGTTCTAAAGCAGGAATGATAGGATTAATATCTGTATTAGGAGTGAGAAAGCCTAATTGAACGAAATCTCGTGCTAAAGCTTGATAATCCCGATTAATCAGTTGAACTACTGCACTAGCCAACGTTTCTTTGGTTTCTTCTTCCAACTGATCCATCATGCCAAAATCAATGAATGCCATTTTCCCATCGGGAGTAGCAAACAGATTACCAGGATGAGGATCGGCATGAAAAAAGCCAAATTCTAATAGCTGACGTAACCCTGAAGTCACACCAATTTTAATTAATTGATCGGCATCTAAACCTGCTGCTTCAATGGTGGCAAGATCAGTTAATTTAATTCCGTCGATCCACTCTAAAGTTAAAACACGCTGACTAGTATATCGCCAGTAAATCAAAGGAACTTTAACGTCTAAATCTCCTTGAAAATTAGTCGCAAATTTTTCAGCGTTTCTGGCTTCATTGAGATAATCAATTTCTTCAAAAAGTTTAATTCCAAATTCATCAACAATCAAAGTAAGATCGTGACCTAAATTGAGTGGTAACCAAGGTGCTAACCAAGCAGCCATACAACGCATTAGATAAAGGTCTAAAGCTAAAATTGGTCGTAAATTGGGACGTTGTACTTTGACAGCTACTTCTTCTCCACTATGTAAAACAGCGCGATAAACTTGACCTAAACTAGCTGCTGCGATGGGATTATCAGAGATTTCTCGGTAGGCTTCCCTAACACCATAGCCTAATTCCGATTCAATAATGGTAAAAGCAGTTCGATTGTCAAAAGGCGGGAGTTGGTCTTGTAGTTTAATTAATTCATTGAGAAAATCTTTACGGATTAAATCTGGTCTAGTAGATAAGGCTTGTCCAACTTTAATAAAAGTAGGCCCTAATTTTGTGAGCAACTGACGTAATTCTGTAGCGCGTCGAAGCTTATTTTTCTCTACCTGTTTAGTCCACTTATCCCACTGCAAATGAAAGAAAAAAATTCCAAAAAACCAGATAATCTTAATGCCACGCCAGAAGACTAACCAAGGTCGATAACGATAGTATTCTGCGATCGCTTGAGGATCGTATTTTATTAAAATGTTTTTTTCTTGTCCTTCGATATAAAAATCAGTTTGATGAGGATTCACGAGTTTATTTCTTATCCCTCGCTGCTCGACTGTAGTTTGTTTACTTATTAGTAATTTTAGTATACAAAAATACAAATTACTTAATCTAGTATTTTCTCCTAATTTACCTTTAATTTGCAAAGATTGTTGAAATTGTTCTGTTAAGTTTTACTTAATTTTTCTTCAAAATTTAACTTAATTAAGAAATAACTGCCACTTCTAGCATTTCTTGAGGAGTAAGGTGAGGATAAATCACTTGACCATCACGAAACCAAATAATCCGTTCTGTTTGACGAGCTACTTCTGGTTCGTGGGTAACCATAATTACGGTGATACCGCTATTATGAAGTTCTCCAAAAATATTTAATACTTCTCCAGTAGTCTTGGAGTCTAACGCACCTGTTGGTTCATCTGCTAGAAGTAACAAAGGTCGATTGACAATTGCACGAGCGATCGCAACCCGTTGTTGTTGTCCACCAGAAAGTTGATTAGGTTTGTTATTTAAACGATTTTCTAAACCTACTTTAATTAAAGCTTCTCTGGCGCGATCGCGTCTTTCTGACAATTCAATCCCCGCATAAACCATCGGCAGCATCACATTTTCTAAAGCACTCATCTGAGGAAGAAGATGAAATTGTTGAAACACAAAACCAATCTTACGATTGCGAATTGAAGCTAATTCTTCATCTGACAATCCAGAAACATCAACTTTATCAAGATAATATCTGCCAGCAGTGGGACGATCTAAGCAACCGATAATATTCATGACGGTAGATTTTCCCGAACCAGATGCACCCATAATGGAACAGTATTCGCCTTGATGAATCACTAAATTAACTTTATCTAAAGCATGAACTGTGGTATTGCCACTGCCGTAAATTTTTTCGACATCTTCTAAACGAATAATTACTGGTTGATATTCTGATAAAGGCTTGATTTGATTCATAAGTTATATTAGGTCTAACTTAGTTAAATTTTTAGTGTAAATACAAAAATTAGCCTAACAAAACTAGCTACTAGTTTTCTAATGGGATTTACCCAGGAAGCATTACCAATTAAAGCAAATCCGATAAAAATTTAATATTTCTTGGTCTTTTTTATTGTGACAATTGTTTTAATAAATTTTTGCAAAAAAGATATTTTAAAGTATTTGTAGAGATAAATAATAGATAAAAATTTTTTAAATTAGTGAAGTGTGAATAAGATAAAAAAAGTTATCAATAACATAATTAACTATTTATTATTATCCATAATCAACTTGTTTAACTATTTTTCTAAAAATTGAAATAGTAATTTTTTTTGTTATAAAAATTTGCCTTAAAAGAATTATTATAAATAATTTTAATCTTCTCTAGTTCTTCCCGATTGCTTTTTATGTTGACATTAGTTAGATGTTAATTACAGATCTTAAAGGTGAGGAGATAATGAATCAAGAGCAATTGGAACAACTTATTAGTGCCATTGTAGCTGGTAAATATTCCTGGGCTTGTGTTTTAATGTTACGTTTTTATGGACGTAATCCTTTAGATTATATTCCTTATCGTACTTATTACCGTTTAATTAAAAATAATAATTTTGCTTATACTTTGTTAGCTTCAGAAAAAAATAGTTAGCAAGTTTTGCAGCAGTTTTTTATTGATTAGACTACCTTAATCTAAGGCTACAATTTAGAAAAAACATAATTGGCTTTGTTCTTTTGAATTTAAAATAACTATCGGTAATAATTTTAAAGTGACTTAGGTATAGTTATTATTAAAAATTACTTTTTCTCTGATTCAGTTTAAATAATTTATTTGTTTTATTAAATAAAAGCCAAGCGTACAATTAATTACTTGACTTAATTTGCTGTAATCTATAAAATTTCCAATCTTAATTAAAAATTGCTTTTTGAACTAAATCCTGATCTAGTTTTCTCCCAATTAGAACTAGGCGAGTTTGACGAGGTTCATCTTCTGACCAAAAACGATCATAAAAAGTATCAAAACGATTACCTACACCTTGTAAAACTAATCGCATTGGTTTTTCTGGAACATTAACAAAACCTTTGATGCGATAGATTTCTTGTTGTTGAACTAATTGTTGTAATTTAGTAGTTAGACTCTTTGGTTCAAAAGCGCGATCGCATACTAATTGAATTGAATTAATTTCATCATCATGGTCATGTTCTTCTTCATGGTCGTGATGAGAATGACGACTATCTAAATTATCTTCTACTGCTGCATTAAAACCTAGTAAAATATCAGGATTAATTTCTCCTTGAGGACAAGTAACAACTTTTACCCCAACTGGAAGTTCTTGTTGTAACCAGCTTTTAATTTTAGTTAAAGTAGCAGCATCGACTAGATCGGTTTTGGTTAACAAAACTAAATCGGCACAAGCTAATTGATCTTCAAACAACTCTTCTATCGGAGTTTCATGTTCTAAATTAGGATCGGCTTGTCGTTGTGCTTCTAAAGCAATTAAATCTCCTACTAAAGTTCCTTCAGCTAAAGCTTGACAATCTACCACAGTCAAAACTCCATCTACTGTCGCAGCATTACGAATTTCGTGCCAACGAAAAGCTTGTACTAAAGGTTTGGGTAACGCTAGTCCAGAAGTTTCGATTAGAATACAGTCTAGTTTATCCCTTCTTTTTAATAGTTCTTGCATGACGGGATAAAATTCTTCTTGAACTGTACAACAAAGACAACCGTTAGTTAATTCGACTATATTACTATTAAGGTTGTCTTCCTCATCACAAACTTGACAGGAACGGAGTAGCTCCCCATCAATGCCAACTTCACCAAATTCATTTACCAAGACAGCGATACGTTTTCCTTGATTGTTTTGTAAAAGATGACGCACCAAAGTAGTTTTCCCTGCGCCCAAAAAACCAGTAATAACAGTAACGGGAATTTTATGCATTGTTTGATTAATTATTGAGATTTACTTGAATTTTGTTTAACTAAAAACTGTAGTAGAAAGAAAACTTAAACCAATTCCACAAACAAGATAGCCAGCAAACTGTAAATAAAGATTAGGTTGATTAGTCATTTTATTTAAAGTTAATCTGCCCAAATAAAATGCGATCGCAGCAACAATTAACTGAATTAAACTAAAACCAAATAAATAAGCACCTAAAGGAGTCATTTCTGCACCAATAATTGATTCTCCGTAGGCATAACCATGAAAAATTCCTGCGATTGTCGATAAAACCAATAATATTCCTGTATTAGGCTTATTTTCTTTAATTAAGAGTAAACCTACTGTTAAAACTGAACCAGCAACAATTATTTCTGGAATTGGTAAATTAATACTTAATAAATGAATGACTGTTCCAGCAATTGTAGCTAATACAAAAACAACAGGAATAAAGAATCCAAATTTTTCTTTTAAAACAGCTACTAAACTAATTGCTACTACAAAAGCAAAATGATCTAAACCAATCACGGGATGGGCTAAACCAGAAATAAATCCTTCAAAAAAATTATCTGGAGTTGTTCCTCCAATAGCATGATGTGCTAAAGCAGGTTGCATAGTGATAATCAAGTAGATGATTAACATCATCAAAAAGATAAATCCTGGTGCTAATAATTTAACTTTATTTGGGTGATTATCTCCTGAGAAATTATTTAATTTATTCAAGAAAAATTTATTCATTACTATTTAACTCCATGCAAAAAATACAATAAGCTAATGTTTCTAACTCAGCTTTTTTTTCTAATTAATTTTGCTATTCAAATCAAAATTCAAAAAACAAAAAGGCCAATTATCTAAGCAATCTTGAAGTAAACTCTTATAGATAAATAATTGTTTGGGATTGTGTAAATAAATTTGTAGCGTAGAAAATCTTAAAAAATAACAACCTCTGTACCTCGCAGATATATTTTTTTAGAATTGTACAGACGTAGCATGCTACGTCTCTGATAACTATAAATCGGCGGGCATCCTGACTAAGAGATTATCAATAAAGCAAACCTCATCACAGTTGCGGGACAGCGTCAGATTTACACTGAACTTTCCCCCTTGCGTTTGATGACTGTTCCTCATCAAAACCGATCGATCATTATAAAATATCACAAAATTGATATAATCAGCTTTAAATTTAATCGGGACAAAGAAATAATGGCAGACTGGCAGGTGGTAACAGGCGGAATAACTGCACCGAAAGGATTTAAAGCAGCAGGAATTGCAGCAGGATTAAAACCCTCTGGAGTAAAAGATTTAACCTTAATTATTTCAGAAACAGAAGCGATCGCTGCTGGAGTTTTTACCACCTCTCAAGTTAGGGCTGCCTGTGTTGATTATTGTCGTCAACGTCTTCAAGAGAAAGCCAGTGCCAAGGCAATTATGTGTAATGCTGGTCAAGCCAACGCAGCAACTGGAGAACAGGGCTGGCAAGATGCTATTTTGAGCGCAGAATTATTAGCACAAGAGTTAAATATTTCTCCCAATGCGATTCTACTTGCTTCAACAGGAGTGATTGGGCAAAGAATTAAAATGGATGCTTTGCAAGCAGCAATTCCTCAGTTAGTTGCTTCTGCTTCCGTTGAGGGGGGCAAAGATGCAGCTAAATCAATTATGACTACGGATTTAGTTCCCAAAGAAATCGCTTTAGAAACTACCATTGAAGATCGTCCTGTCCGAATTGGTGGAATTGCTAAAGGTTCGGGAATGATTCACCCCAATATGGCGACAATGCTTTCTTTTATCACCTGTGATGCTGCCGTAGCTACTCATCTTTGGCAAGATATGCTCAAACGAGCCGTAGATAAAAGTTTTAATCAGATTACAGTGGATGGAGATACTAGCACCAACGATACAGTTATTGCTTTAGCCAATGGAGAGTCACGTACCACTGCTATCACTGAAATGAATAAAAATGCTCAGAAGCTAGAAGCAATGTTGACAGAAGTTTGTCAATATCTTGCCAAGGCAATTGCCCGTGATGGAGAAGGGGCTACTTGTTTGATAGAAGTCCAAGTCACTGGTGCATCGGATCGTAAAGCTGCTTCTGTTGTCGCTAAAACAATCGCTGGTTCATCTTTAGTCAAATCAGCCGTTTTTGGACGTGATCCTAACTGGGGCAGAATTGCAGCAGCAGCAGGCAGAGCAGGAGTAAACTTTCATCAAGATGAGTTACAAATTAAGCTAGGAGATTTGGTTTTAATGGAGAATGGTCAACCCTTAGAATTTGATCGTCAAGTAGCGAGTAACTATCTCAAACAAGCAGCAGCAGGTGCTTACCTCAAAGACGATACAGTTTTAATTTCTGTTTGTATTGGTAATGGTTCTGGTACAAGTACAGCCTGGGGATGCGATTTGACTTATAAATATGTTGAAATCAATGCTGAATATACTACTTAGTGTATTGTAATTAAATTATGCGTCTGTTCCTCAGAAGCGGGAAGCTGAATGCTATTGAGCTAAATCGGTTTTGAGTTGATTAAACTGAAAGCTTGAATCTAACCATAAAAAATGAATCTCTCCAAAATCCATCACATAGCTATCATTTGTTCTAACTATCAAGTTTCCAAGCACTTTTATACAGAGATTTTAGGTTTGAAAATTATTCAAGAAACTTATCGAGAATCAAGAGACTCTTATAAACTTGATTTACAGATTGGTGAAAATGACCAGATTGAATTGTTTTCTTTTCCCAATCCTCCTGCTAGACCAACTAGTCCTGAAAGTTGTGGTCTTAGGCATTTAGCTTTTCAAGTTGATAACGTAGAAGTTACAGTTAATCAGCTTAGATTGCGTGATGTAGAAGTAGAACCAATCAGAATAGATGAAATTACTGGTAAAAAATTTACTTTTTTCCGCGATCCTGACGATTTACCTTTAGAAATATACGAAAAGTAATCAAGTTTGGCTAAATAGGAAGTCTATACAACTAATCATTAGAAGGAGTAGTTACCTAACTAATGTACTTAACTGGTGCAGCTACCAATTGAACTAACTCAATTTAATTCTGTTTGCTTAGGATCAATTAAAGTATTGCTGACTAAGATTATTTTTATTTTCCAAGCAATCTAGAGTTTGAATCGCTCTGTGTATCACAACTTGTTTGAGAGCATTAATTGTAATTTACAAAAAAAGTTCATCAGATTTATTGAACAATCTGCATAAATTTGAATTGACTTACATACTTAGTAAATGAAAGCAAAAATCAGACAAATCAAACTTTAGAGGTCTAGAAAAATGAAAAAAGCTGCACTAATCATCTCCACTCTCGCTTTAGCTCTTTCTCCCGTAGCTGCCTTTGCCCAACAAGCACAAAGCAATGTTCAAGCTGGTTCTAATGCTGCTGTCACTCATGGCATTGGTAATGTTACTAATCAAGCTGTTTCCAACGATTTAACTCAAACTCAATTAGGTTTGGATGGTTACAGTATCGATCCTCAAATTCAACAATCCGTACAAGCTGGACAAAACCAAAGTGCTACTTCAGGTATCGGCAATGTAACTAACCAAGGTGTTTACAACAGTGTTGACCAGTTACAATCTGATTTTCCTGTATATCCTTACTAATAATAAATATACTTTCTTTGATTTTGAACACGGGGGCATTCATGCCCCTTGTTGACGTTTTAACTGAAAATACTTAATCTTACTGCTCGTGCCAATCCAGTACTGGTTGTCTAAAAAGCTCTCGCTCTCCTTGAGTTACGGTTAGAAAATCGCCTTTGGCACTCCCGCGAATGAGTAAATAACTAACATTTTTATTAACCGCTTCAAAATAATTTCCTTGTTGGTCATAGTCTTTGAGGGGAAGACGAATTTTATTGCCATTAATTTTACTAACACCTACATAAGTATGAGGCAAATCTCCTCCACAAATATTGACCCAGAAACCTTTAGTTTCAGCAACAATAAATAAACTTTCTTCTGGTTGACAATAATTTGGAAAAGAATCAGGATTTTGAGCAAGACGAGCAGAGTTTGGTACTGCGATCGCTTCAACAACCAGTAAACTCGATATTCCTAAACTAAATAAGAAATTAGCTAACAATTTAGTCAATTGCACAATTACAATTTTTTTTCTAATCCTATTTTATAAAGGCGATCGTTTTCGTCAATTGATTTGGCTCTTAGTTTGAAAAAAAGATTCTAAATTTACCCATAGATAGACGAATTTCATCTGAATTTTTGAACTAATAAAATTAAAGTTTCGCGTAGAGCTAATTAGATGAAAACTAAAAAACTTGGCAATACAGATCTAACTATTAGTGCCATTGGTTTAGGAGGAATGCCAATGTCTTTGAGCGATCGCCCTTCTCAGTCTCAGTCAATTGCTGTGATTCATCAAGCTCTTGCTCATGGAGTTACTTTGATTGATACGGCTGATTCTTACTGTCGAGATGAATCTGACAAACACCACAATGAACGTTTAATTGCCAAAGCACTTTCTCAATATGAGGGTGATACTAGTCAAGTTATTGTTGCGACTAAAGGAGGTTTGATGCGTCCTAATGGTAGTTGGACTCGTAATGGCAACCCCGATCATCTCCGTGAAACGATTGCTCAAAGTTATCAAGCTTTAGGTGGAACAAAACCAATCGATCTCTGGCAATATCATTCACCTGACTCTAACTATACAATTAAAGCTGCGTTAACTCCAGCTAAAGAAGCTGTGGAACAAGGTTTGATTCGTTTTATCGGTGTTTCTAATTTTTCTGTTGAGCAAATTAAACAGGCACAAGAAGTAGTAAATATTGTCTCAGTTCAAAATCAATATAATCCCTGGCATCGCCAACCTGAATTTGATGGAGTCTTAGATTACTGCGAACAAGAAGGCTTAACTTTTTTTCCTTGGAGTCCTTTAGGCGGAAGTAGTCGTGTAAGTCGTTTACAAGATATTCCTGTTATTGCTCAGTTGGCTGCCCAAGAAGGTGTAAGTGTCTATCAAATTGTCTTGGCTTGGCTACGTAGCAAATCTCCTTGTATTGTACCTATTCCTGGCGCGAGTAAAATTTCTAGTATTGAAGATTCAGTTAAAGCAGTTGAAGTTAAATTATCTCAGCAGCAAGTGGAAAAAATTGATGCTCAACTAACCAAGTGATTCTCAAATAACGCGATCGCCTCTTGCGGAATCCAAATTTTATTCCAATCAAATATAGTTCGAGCTATACTAGAAAATTGCGTGATTATTTACTAAATAGAAATAAGAATTATGGCAAAAAAATCCATGATTGAGCGAGAAAAAAAACGCGCTCATTTAATAGAAAAATATGCTGAAAAAAGAGCAGAATTGAAAGAACAGTTTCGTCAAGCAACTTCTCCTCTCGAAAAATTAGAACTTCATCGTCAATTACAACAACTGCCAAAAAATAGCGCACCTAGTCGCAAACGTAATCGTTGTTGGGTAACTGGTAGACCAAGAGGTTATTACCGCGATTTTGGTTTATCTCGTAACGTTTTACGAGAATGGGCGCATGAAGGATTACTACCTGGAGTAGTTAAGTCTAGCTGGTAACTTTTTGTAGTGTAGGAAATAGGGATTAGAGATTGATTAAGTCAACCAATGGAATGAGCGAGTAAATCAAGACAAAGATAAACAGTCTTTTCACTCTCGCTAATATCCAAGGACTTATCCCTAATTCCCTAGGACTTAGTTAAACTGGCAAAATGAACTCTAAGTCGAGATTGGCAGCTACTTGAGCTAGCTTCTCGTGGTTATTTGTCTGATTAAGGTAAGGTAAAGTTCCCAAAACTGGTATTTGAGTCAAAGATTCAATCAAATCAACTGGAGCTAAATCTGTTAATCTTGCTTCATTTTCTGGTTGAGAACAACTTAAAACAATTCCTCTCAAATTGACTTTAAGACTACGCGCCAAAGCAACATTAGCTACTACTTGAGCGATCGCACCTAATTTGACTGGCACAACTAAGACTGTAGGTAAGTGCCAATCGGCAGCTAGATCAGCTACAGTTAATTCTTCAGTGACAGGAGAGCCTAATCCCCCCAAAGCCTCTACTAAAACAAAATCTTGTTGCTCTCTTAATTGCTTCAAAGCTTGCCAAACTAAACCTAAATCAATCGCAGTATTTTCCTTCACTGCTGCTAAAGGTGGAGCAAGTGGTGTTGCCAAACTAATCGGAGTAACTATTTTGAGCGATTCTTCTTGGGCAAACATTTGCTGGTATAGCTCGCAATCGCCTGTACCAGTTTGAAGCAGTTTCATCAATCCTAATTGGCGACAAAATCGATAAGATTGCCAATAAGAAACTAAAGCGGTCGTCAAAACTGTTTTGCCAACGTCTGTATCCGTACCAGTAATTAATAATGTCCCCATAAATTTATGATTGTTCTGGTCTAGAGATTGCTTTTTAGACCGTAGTTATACAGCTAATTGTCAAAAATTTTTTTTTTATTTAAGTATATATAATTAGTGTAAATATATTGTTATTCATTTTTAATCAAATTAGAAAATAAAATCGCTGGTAGATTGGGATCAACAGTTAATTTGATCAAATAAATCATATCTTTTCACTCCTGCTAATATCCTAGCCAAATCTAATTATCAAAATTAGTAAGATGCACTGAGGCTAAATTGTTTGCAAAATCTTTATAATATTTTTTTATTAATTGATTGTAAAAAACAACCTCTTTAATTTAAAATCAAAAAACATTGTAATCTAAAATTCTTGTTAAAAACTATCAAAGTGCGCAATTGTGTCACCAAATAACCCAAGTGTTGTCGATTACGATAGCCTTTAGATGATAAGATTTCCCTGAATTGAGTTATAAAGATTCTGCCGTGAGCTACACTACCCTAACTCTTCAGTCCACTCAACAGCAGTCAATTCTGTCAGATACTAACCGCCTTCGGTTATTCTCTGGCTCTGCTAACATTCCCCTAGCTCAAGAAGTAGCACGTTATTTGGGAATGGATTTGGGTCCGATGATCCGCAAGCAGTTTGCTGATGGAGAGCTTTATGTCCAAATTCAAGAATCAATTCGCGGTGCTGATGTCTATTTGCTTCAGCCCTGTTGTAATCCAGTTAATGATAACTTAATGGAATTGATGATTATGATTGATGCTTGTCGTCGAGCATCAGCTAGGCAGATTACTGCGGTCATACCTTACTATGGGTATGCTAGAGCAGACCGAAAAACTGCTGGTCGAGAATCAATTACAGCCAAACTTGTAGCCAATTTAATTACTGAGGCTGGAGCTAATCGAATTCTAGCGATGGATCTTCATTCATCTCAAATTCAAGGCTATTTTGATATTCCACTCGATCACGTCTATGGTTCTCCAGTAATTTTGGATTATCTCGCCAGCAAAAATTTACCCGATTTAGTGGTCGTTTCTCCCGATGTTGGTGGTGTTGCCCGTGCTAGAGCTTTTGCCAAAAAATTAAATGATGCGCCTTTGGCAATCATTGATAAACGTCGTCAAGCTCATAACGTAGCAGAAGTGATGAACTTAATTGGTGATGTTAAAGGCAAAACTGCTGTACTGGTAGACGACATGATCGATACAGCGGGAACTCTTTTAGAGGGGGCCAGATTATTAAGAGCAGAAGGAGCAAGACATATCTATGCTTGTGCCACTCATGCTGTTTTTTCTGAACCCGCAGTGACGCGATTGTCTAGCGGTTTATTTGAAGAAGTTATTGTTACTAATACAATTCCAATCCCAGAAGCAAAACAGTTTGAACAGCTAACGGTTACTTCTGTTGCTAACTTACTAGGAGAAACCATCTGGAGAATTCATGAAGATAGCTCGGTTAGTAGTATGTTTCGCTAAACAGAAGTAATTTCGATAGTTACCAGTTAATTAATAATTAAACTTTATTTGACGGCAGAGAAGTATTGCTTAACAAGAACGCAACTCTTGAGAGTAACTGGTAACTATTGTTTAGCTATTGATGATCATAATTAACAGGTTGTTGGTCGATTGATCCCAGTCGATTAAATGGCCAAAAACGTACCATTGCTCGACCAATTAGATTCTCCTTGGGTACAAAACCCCAATAATGAGAATCATAGCTATTATTGCGATTATCTCCCAAAACCAAATACTGATCTTCAGGAACAACAATTGGACCATATTGATATTCGGGAGATTCTTTGATGTATTGCTCTTTTAAAGCTTGACCATTGATATAAACTTTTTCGCCTTTAACTTCAACAGTTTCTCCAGGAAGACCAATTACTCTTTTAATAAAAGCGTCTTTAAAATTTTGTTCTCTGAGTTTTTCTGTCGGAGAAAAAACTACCACATCACCTCTCTCTGGTGAGCGAAAATGATAACTAATCTTCTCAATAATCAAACGGTCGTTAATTTCTAAAGTAGGTTCCATCGAAGATGAAGGAATATAGCGAGCTTCCGCTACAAAAGCTCGGATACCAAACGCTAAAATAGCAGCAGTACCAAGGGTTTTTAGAATTTCAACTACAGCATTTTCTTCTTTTTTTGTCATAAGCATATGTCCTCCAACACTACTACTTTGTTAATTAGTCAAGCTCAAATTCTCCTTAGAAATGGTAGTCTGCTTCAAGGAGATTTACGAATTAATTAGGGAAAAATTGCAGAAATTGCCCCAGAAATTATTCCTATTGAAACGGATGAAGTTATTGACGCAACTGGATTGACTTTGTTGCCTGGTGTAATTGATCCCCAAGTACATTTTCGCGAACCAGGATTAGAACATAAAGAAGATTTGTTTACTGCCAGTTGTGCTTGTGCTAAAGGTGGAGTGACTTCTTTTTTAGAAATGCCTAATACTCGACCTTTGACTCTCACCCAAGCGGACTTGGATGATAAATTACAAAGAGCAGCTAACAAGTGTTTAGTTAATTATGGCTTTTTTATTGGCGCAACGGCAGCAAATTTGCCCGATTTAATCACGGCTAATCCTACTTGTGGAATTAAAATTTTTATGGGTTCTTCTCACGGAGCTTTATTAGTTAGTCGCGAAGAGGAATTAGAACCTATTTTTGCCACAGGAAAACGTTTGATTGCTGTTCATGCTGAGGATTCAGCTCGAATTGTTGAAAGACGTAAGCAATTTGTAGGTCAAACTAACCCAGCGATACATTCTCAAATCCAAGACGAGCAGGCAGCTTTAAATGCAACCAAATTAGCTCTCAAATTGTCAAAGAAAGACCAACGCCGTCTACATATTTTACATCTTTCTACGGGAGTTGAAGCTGAATTACTTCGTCACGATAAACCTGCTTGGGTAACGCCTCAACATTTATTACTTAATACCAATGCCTATGAAGAGATTAGTACTTTAGCACAAATGAATCCTCCTTCGCGATCGCCTGAAAATAATCAAATTCTTTGGCAAGCTTTACTAGATGGAGTAATTGATTTTATTGCAACCGATCACGAACCTCACACTTTGGAAGAAAAAGCTCAAGGTTATGGAATTCCTAATCAAGAAGCGATCGCGCTTTGGCTATGATGCCGATCTTGTTTTAGTTGAAGGTTGGCAATTAACGGGATGGCCAGTAGTTACCATTGTTAATGGTCAAATTGTTTACCAAAAGAGCAAACTTTATACTGAAATTCGCGGAAAAGCTTTAACTTTTATAGACCAGTAAGTTAAATTAAGAAAAATTAACGAATCAAGACTTCGAGAAGTTATCAAAATCAGTAAATTTTACTAATTATTCGGTTAGACTTTAACTGCCCACTCCATCGGGAGCTAATTGACAAATGAGTATTAGTAGCTCTCTAGACTTGTTTTTATTGCCAGAACTATTTCGGATTATTGAAGAAGGCAAAAAAACTGGTCGTCTTATTGTACAAATACCATTAAATAATCAAACAAGTAATCTCAAAAGAATTTATTATCTTTGGTTTCGAGAGGGCTATTTAGTCGCGATTAGCGATCGCCTTAATCATCGTGGTTTAATTACTTTAATTGAAACTAGAAATTGGCTTAGTCCTCTAATTACTGAGAAACTGAGAACTTTGTGTCCGACAGAAATGCCTTTAGGAGTATATCTAGATCAGATGAAATTGCTAACTAGAGATAAGCTACGGCTAATTTTTCAGTTACAGTTACATCAAGTGTATCAATTATTTGAATTAACCTCTGGTTGGTTTAGATTTGATGAGCTTTCTGAACTACAAGATCGTTTGATGACATTGCCTTGGTTGGAAATGACTGGACATCGGATGAAAGCTACCGAGGTGGCAATGTATGGTCTTAGATTGGTCAAAGATTGGCGAGTTTTCGGCGAGCAATTACCAAAGTCTAATCTGGCTTTGCAACGAACAGTTAATCAACCATTTCTGAAGTTAATTTCCTTAGAAAGAAAAATTTGGGAGCAAGCTGATCGAGCAACTTCGATAGAAACTATGGCTCTTGAATTAATGCAACCAATTAAAAATATTCAGATTGCTGCTTTTCGTTTGATTGTGGTGGGATTATTAGAAGAAGTACTAGTCGATAACTATGGCATTAAATCAACTAATTTAGTTTCCTCTTCTAAAGTGGTACTAGCAAATGTTGAGCGGCAAAAGTTTTTAGTTAAACCAAGACAATCTACCGACAAGTCTTTGCTTAATAATTTGTTTAAGTTATGGCGTAGTTGATTTAAAAGACCTAAAAGCGATTCGCGGATTAAATTCAGAGTAAGTCTCAAAGAAAAAAAGGTCATTATTACGATATTATTTAAGGCTACGAGAATATTGTTTAATAAATTGACTCATGAATTTTGCTAGACAGAATACAGTAGACGATAAAGCGATTGTCAAAGAATATTTCAACGCAACTGGATTTGATCGTTGGCGAAGAATTTACGGACAGGGAGAGGTAAATAAAGTCCAAAATGATATTCGCATTGGACATCAACAAACTATTGATACAGTTATAGAGTGGTTACAAGCAGATGGTAATTTAGCTCAAATTTCAATTTGTGATGCTGGTTGTGGAGTAGGTAGTCTGAGTATTCCTTTGGCTGATGCTGGTGCTAGAGTTTATGCAAGTGATATCTCTGAAAAAATGGTAGGAGAGGCTCAAGAAAAAGCTCAAGCAATTTTGAAAAATACTAATAATCTTTCTTTTGCGGTAGAAGATTTAGAAGCTTTAAGGGGAAAGTACCATACAGTTATTTGTTTGGATGTTTTGATTCATTATCCCCAAGAAGATGCAGCGCAAATGATTGGACATTTAGCATCTTTGGCAGAGTCTCGTTTAATTCTAAGTTTTGCACCAAAAACTTTTTTCTTATCAATTTTAAAAAAAATTGGCGAGTTTTTTCCTGGTCCTTCTAAAACTACTAGAGCTTATCAACATAAAGAAAGTGATATTATTAAAATTTTAGAAGAGAATGGTTTTGCAATTAAAAGAACGGGAATGACTAGCACTCGTTTTTATTTTTCTCGGATTCTAGAAGCAGTAAAACCTTAGATTTGTTTGAGAGCGATTATTAAGTAAAAGCAATTTTTATTTGGTAAGTTTGACTCGTACTATATTTTTAGATGACTAATTATTCCCATTTTATTGCTACCGAACCTTTAGGAAATAAAGGAGAAGTAGGAGAACAGTTAGTATGGGATAGTATCCAAGCAGCTTTTTCTGAACGGAAATGTTTAGCTTATTGGCGTTATCCCATTTTTTTTTCTCCTAAAAAATCTCGTCAAGAAGTAGATATTTTAATTGTTGATGAGCAACTAGGTTTAATTGTTATTGAAGTTAAATCAATTCGGAGCGAACAGATAGTTAAGCTTGAAGGTCATCGTTGGCAATATCAAAATTTTTATACTGATTATGGTAATCCTTATCAGCAAGCAGAAAGTCAATTATTTACTCTACTAGAATATTTTAATCAAGAACCACTTTTAAAAGATCGAGTTCCCGCCAGAGCGATAATTGCTCTTCCTTATATTACTGAACAACAATGGCAAGATAAAGGATTTACTAAACTACTCAGTAATCCTCCCATTTTATTTAAAAATTTTCTCCAAAATAATAACCAAATCTGCCAATTTATTTCAGAAATCCCTTCACTAACAAAAGGAAGTCAATTAACAGTAACTCAATGGCAAATATTCTTATCTATTTTAACAGGTAGTTCTGTATTAGTTCCAACTTCTCGTTCCTTTTTGGTTGCCAAACAAAGTCGAGGAGATATTTTAAAACAGGCGCGATCGCGTTTAGCTCAATTCGATTTACAACAGGAAAAAATTGCCAAGCAAATTCCACCAGGCTTACAAACAATTAGGGGGATAGCAGGTTCAGGTAAGACTATTATTCTCTGTCAAAAAGCTGCTTTGATGCATCTTAAATATCCTGATTGGCAAATTGCTGTGGTTTTTTTCTCTCGAAGTCTTTATCAGGTAATTATAGAAAAAATTTCTCAATGGATTACTTATTTTACTGACGGAAAACAAACTTATAATCCACAAGATTCTAACTTAAAAATTCTCCACGCTTGGGGAGGAAAATATCAACCAGGTTTTTATAGTACCATTTGTCAACTAGCAGGAAAAACTCCCTTAGCTGTCAAGTTTACAGAAAGCTATCAACCCAACGAAGCGTTAGGAGAAGTTTGTTTTCATCTTCTACAATCAACTGCTATTCCTCAAGTCTTTGATGCGATTTTAATAGATGAAGGACAAGACTTAATTGTTAATCAATGGAAATATCAAAATAAACAACCATTTTATTGGCTTGCTTATCAATCTTTACGCCCAATCAATTCAATTTATCCTGAACAAAAAAGATTGATTTGGGCTTATGATGAACTTCAAAGTTTAGCTTGTTTAAAAATTCCTACTGCTAGTGAGTTGTTTGGTGAAGAATTAGGTCATTTAGCGATTGGGACTTATCCCAATCAAATTAATAAAACTGAAACAATTCCTCATTGTTATCGTACTCCTCATTTAATTGTAACTGCTGCTTATGCGATCGCGATGGGTTTATTACGTCCTCAAGGAATGCTTAGTGGTTTTACTACTAAAGCAGAATGGGAAGCGATCGGTTATCAAGTAGAGGGAAGTTTTAAAATTGGTGAACCAATTACGATTAAACGTGCTTCACAAAATTCATTAAATCCTATCGATCAATTATCGCAACAAGAAATAATTGAATTTACAACTTATACTTCTCGTCAACAAGAATTAACTGCTTTAGCCCAACAGATTAAATATAATTTAAGAAAAGATGGTTTGCGTCCTGCTCAAGAAATTTTAGTGATTGTTTTAGGAAATCATTGGGAAGCAAAAGAACTTACTTTTCATACAGCTAAATTTTTACATCGACAAGGAATATATACTGTTTTACCGAAAGAAAATATATTTTGGGAAGAAGGTGCAGTTACAATTACAACTATTCATCGCGCTAAAGGACAAGAAGCAGATTTTGTTTACTTAATTGGTTTAGATCGTATAGCTAAAAATGAAAGTAATATTTATCTACGTAATCAATTATTAGTAGCTTTAACTAGAACTAGAGCTTGGGTTAATTTGAGTGGCATTCAAGAGTCTAATTTTGATTCTTTTTATCAAGAAATAAAACAAGTTCTGCAAAGCAAAGATAGTTTTACTTTTCCTTTTACTTATCCACTAAAAAGAACAATTAGTTATAGCAATCTTGCTAATTTAATTACAGGTTATGCTTTGGGACGCAGAAATTTTCGCCAAATAAATTTACAACAAGCGGATTTATCAGGATTAAATTTAGCCAATATTAATTTGATCGAAGCTAATTTACAAGGAGCAAATTTAACTAATACTTGTTTATCAGGAGCGAAATTGATTGCAGCAGATTTAAGTTATACTGATTTAACTCATGCTGATTTATCTAATGCTAAATTGATGGGAGCAAATTTGCAAAATAGTAATTTAACTCATACCAATTTAACTAATACAGATTTAACTAATACCAAGTTTAAAAAAAAAGCCAAAAATTAAAGGTTAAAATTCAAAAGGTAGAATGGTTATAGCTGAAAACGATCTTAGCTCTCAAAAATAATTCATAGTTCACATCGACTTAATTAATCAACTATTAACTATTAACTTCACTCAAAGTTCGCATAGCAACCAACGAAAATTTTTTGCCGCTCAGTTTTGACAACTTAGATATGAATGCTATATGTGTTTTTCTGCTTCTGCTAGTTTTACAGCTTCTGTATTATTAATTCCGACAGGAATCTATTGTCTTAGAGAGGCAGCCACAAAAGACAAAACCTATCTTGCGATCGCGTCTTTGCCTCTATTTTTTGGAATTCAACAAGCTTTTGAAGGATTGCTTTGGTTAGGAATTGCTTCCAATCATACTCAAACAGTTCATTCTGCTGCTTTGGGTTTTTTGTTTTTTTCTCACTTTTTCTGGTTGTTTTGGATTCCTGGTTCGGCTTATTCAGTAGAAACAAATCAACTATTGAAGAAGGTATTGGCAATATTTACTTTAGTTGGTTTTATTTATGGTGCTTGCTTATATTTGCCTTTATTAAATTACAGCGATTGGCTAGAAATTCACGTAATCGAGCATTCAATTTCTTATCGAATAAATTTCTTTTTTAATAATCAGGTTTTCTTGCCAAAAGATTTTAGTTGGATAGTTTATATGTTGATTGTTTTGATTCCCTTGTTTATTTGCTCTAATCGGAGCTTTAATCTTTTGGGAGCTTTAATGTTTATTTCAGCAATGATTACTTATCTTGTGTTTAGTTATGCTTTTATTTCTGTATGGTGTTTTTTCGCTGCGATTATTTCAATTTATTTAATTTACATTATTAGTCAATCAGCCAATCCAGAATCAAACCAATTACTATCTTAAACCTTGTCTACTTTGAAAATTAAATGGCAACTGCTCACTATTAACTTGTAACTGCTTTTTTGTCAATCCTAGCAATTATGCTTAGTCAATAAACTAAGCAAGTTTGCATTACAAAATATTAAGTCGGTCAACCCGTTTAAACTTAAAACCGAGACGAGTCAATTACTTGAATAACATAAAGAAAAGTAAATTTTCCAAAAAGCCAATAAAAACCACATCCTACCATATAATATCGGGTTAATTTTAAAAAAACAAGCTCAAACCCAATAAATTCGTCAGAAAAATTCAGTCGTTCTCAATAAGCTTCACTAACAAATTTTCAATCAAATTTAACTATAAACTTAAGTTTTACTTATAAAAATAGATTTAACCAAGAAAATAATCTTTTCTCTTTTTCTGACTGGCATGATTAACTACCGATTGTACTAATCCAATTGCTATAAAATTACTTAACAATGCCGAACGACCGTAACTCATCCAAGGCAAAGGAATACCCGTAATAGGAGCAAGTCCAATCGTCATACTAATGTTAACAATGACTGGGAAAACAATCATAGCTAAAATGCCAATAGCTAGGAGAGAACCAAAGTTATCTTTAGCTCTAGTAGCAATTAAAACTAATCGTACGCAAATTAACCAAAAAACCAACAATAATAACACACTACCAATAAAACCCCATTCCTCACCTACGGCAGAAAAGATAAAATCAGTATGCTGTTCGGGGATAAAATTAAGTTGAGTTTGTGTACCGTGATTGAATCCTTGCCCCCACATTCCTCCAGCACCGATCGCAATGCGAGATTGAATCAGGTGATATCCTCCCCCTAAAGGGTCTTTTTCAGGATCGAGAAACAAAATCAAGCGGTCTTTTTGATAATCTTTCAATAATCCCCAAAAAATATTACCCAACTCTACCGCAGCACAATTAATTCCTAAAGCGATTAAAGAAGAAAGCAGTTTCATTGGCAGAGTCAGCCAGGCAATGGCGATCATAGCGATCGCAAAAATAATCCAGGCAGGAAGATAAACGTGATAGAGAATTGCTGAAATTAAGGGAGAAAGAAGTAAAAGTAACCAACCGGGGTTAGCATTTGCCCAATAAAGCATAGCGATCGTAATTACACCAAAGACAAGTGAAGTACCTAAATCTGGCTGTAAAAAAATTAATGTCCAAGGAACAGCCGTAATAGCTAGAGTGCGTATAACTGCACCCAAATTTGCAGTGTCTTTATTGTGTAATAAAGCAGCTAAGGTAATAATTACGCCCACCTTGGCAAACTCTGATGGTTGGACATTAAAACCACCAATAGTAATCCAACTTTGCGCCCCATTAGCGGTTACACCGTTAACCATTACCGCAATCAAAGATAAATTAGTTAAAGCATAAGTCAACCAATGCCATTTCAGTAAAACTTGATAGGGACAACGAGCAATTGTTAAGGATATAGCTAAACCAACTCCGCCAATCAACCAATGTTGATAACCGCGATCGAGTTGTTCATACAATTCTGTACTGAGAATAGTCAAACCACCAAAAATGGTCAAACCTACTACCAGTAGCAGTAAAAACCAATCGAGATGTAGCCAAGGAGAGAAAAAAGCTAGTAAGTGTTTTTTAAAAACATCTCCCAGCTGAAATCGAGAACGAGTTTTAGATTTTGAGCGAGATTTGAGACGCATTCTAAGCTGAATTGGTATTCCCGTACAGCAATATTTATAACTTTGTTTCAACCTAATTGGGAGAAAAATATGTGAGCAGTTACCCCGTAGAATTAGTAGAAGCTAATTTGATAAAAAACGGTAATCAAAAATACTTTTCCCAAGAAACTCTCAGAAATTTAATACCTTTTTTACGGCAAAAATTTAGAAATACGAGCTAGCCTGAAAATAATAAGACCCTCCAAACAAGCTCATTACTTATGACACCAAGAACTTTCGGCGTAATCGGTTTAGCCGTAATGGGAGAAAACCTAGCTCTTAATGTGGAAAGTAGAGGCTTTCCTATTGCTGTCTATAACCGAACAGCAGCTAAAACTGAAGAATTTATGGCGATAAGAGCCAAAGACAAAAATGTTCAAGCTGCCTATTCTCTTGAAGAATTTGTTCAAGCTTTAGAACGTCCTCGCAAGATTTTAGTAATGGTTAAGGCGGGGAAACCTGTCGATGCAGTTATCGAACAACTTAAACCTCTCCTTGATGAAGGAGATATGATCATTGATGGCGGTAACTCTCTTTATGAAGATACGGAGAGACGTACCAATGAACTAGAAGCTACTGGACTTGGTTTTGTTGGCATGGGAGTTAGTGGTGGTGAAGAAGGCGCACTTAATGGCCCTAGTTTAATGCCTGGTGGTACAGAAGCAGCCTATAATGAATTAGAACCAATCCTGACTAAAATTGCTGCTCAAGTCGATGATGGTCCTTGTGTTACCTATATCGGTCCTCGGGGTGCTGGTCACTATGTCAAAATGGTTCACAACGGTATTGAATACGGCGATATGCAATTAATTGCGGAAGCCTATGACATTCTCAAAAATGCCTTGGGACTCGATCATTTGCAGCTACACAAAGTATTTGCGGACTGGAATACTACCGATGAGTTAAATTCTTTCTTGATTGAGATTACCGCCGATATTTTCACTTTTATCGATCCTCAAACTGATTTACCCTTAGTAGATTTAATTTTTGATTCGGCAGGACAAAAAGGTACGGGAAGATGGACAATCGTAAGTTCTTTAGAATTAGGCGTACCAATTCCAACTATGTATGCTGCAGTTAATGCCAGAGTAATGTCATCTTATAAAGCAGAAAGAGTTGCTGCTGCTAAATTGTTAACTGGTCCCACTGGCAAATATGAAGGTGACATACCAGCCTTCATCAATAAAGTTCGGGATGCTCTCTACTGCTCGAAAATGTGTTCCTATGCTCAAGGGATGGCATTACTAGCTAAAGCATCAGCAGAATATAATTACAATCTTGATTTGGCAGAAATTGCTCGAATTTGGAAAGGTGGTTGTATTATTCGGGCTGGTTTCCTTGACAAAATTAAAACAGCCTTTAACGAAAATCCCTCTCTACCTAATTTGCTACTAGCACCCGAATTTAAACAGACTATTTTAGATCGTCAGGAAGCTTGGCGAGAAGTGTTAGCAGTAGCCAGTCATCTTGGTATTCCTGTACCTGCTTTTAGTTCTTCTTTAGACTATTTTGATAGCTATCGACGGGCTAATTTACCACAAAATCTAACTCAAGCTCAAAGAGATTATTTTGGCGCACATACCTACGAACGCACAGATAAACCTAGAGGAGAATTTTTCCATACTGAATGGACTAAAGCCAGTGAAATGTCTTTACAGACTGGTCATACTGATTAGATTAGTAACTTAAGTTTATACAATTTTAGGGTGAGTATTGCTCACTCTATTTTTTATAAATGTTAAGACAGAAGATATCAATATATAGCAGTTCTCACGCTTTATGAGTTACATCTGTTCGATACTGATTGAGCGTTGATAGTTCATAGTTGATGGTTGATTGGTAACTGATAACTGGTTTACCTTACCAATTTGAGAAACGCTATAACTTTTGTCTTTTCTCCCACATTCTCAAAACCGTGTTTAATAATCTACAAATCTTACAAGAAAAATATCAACTTCAAAAACAGTTAGGACGTACTGCAGCAGGACATCAAACTTGGCTGGCAACAGATGTAAATACTGAAGAGAAAGTAACAATTAAATTGTTAGCTTTCAGTCCCCAAATGCATTGGGAAGAACTAAAATTATTTGAGCGAGAAGCACAAGTATTACAAACACTAGATCATCCTCGTATTCCCAAATATCGAGATTATTTCGATTTAGATAAACAAATTGGTGAAGGAGTGCCTTGGTTTGCACTGGTACAGGATTATATTCCAGGTTTTTCTTTGCAAGAATTATTAGAACAGGGTAAGCGTTTTAGTGAGGCAAAAATTCGTAAAATTGCCCAAGAAACTCTAGAAATATTAATATATCTCCATCAATTGTGTCCTCCTGTACTTCATCGGGATCTCAAACCCAGTAATTTAATCTTGGGAGAAGATGAACATATTTATTTAATTGATTTTGGTGCAGTACAAGCCCAAGCAGCAGTTACAGGAGTAACTTTTACAGTGGTGGGAACAAGTGGTTATGCACCGCTAGAACAGTTTTGGGGACGTGCTGTTGCAGCTTCTGATTTATATGCCTTGGGAGCAACTTTAATTCACTTACTTACTGGAATCTCACCTGCGGATTTGCCTCATCAAGATTCTCGAATTCAATTTCGCGACCGCGTTAATCTTCAGCCAGATTTAATTGATTGGCTAGAAAAAATTACCGAATTAGCTGTAGAAAAACGTTTTGCTAACGCGGAAGTTGCTTTGAAAGCTTTATTATCTGGTAGATTTATTTCTAGTACGAAAAAGCCTAAATCTTTCACAAATAAGTTATTTCAACCATATACGAGTCGAATTCAACTGGAACAAAATGAACGACAATTAAAAATTAAAATTCCCGCAGGAGGATTAGCTAGATTTAATGAGGTTTTTAATGCTGGTTGTGGAGGATTGTTTGTTTATTATTTATTATTTTCGTTTAGTTTTATTTTGAGTGCTTTTACTCCAACAATAGGATTATTTATTTGGAGTTTTGTGGGCGTTTATGCTGCTCTTTTGTGCGGTACTAAAACCAATATTTCTTTTGAAGAAAATACTTTGGAATTAACTAGAACTTTTTTAGGCAAAAAGTATGGTAAGCAAACTTATTTTAATTCAGAAATTATCGATATTTTTATTCAGCGTACCGGTTCAATTTTTCAGGTAGGGATTCGGACAATCAATCATACTTATAATCTTGGTGGTGCTTTAAGTCAGGACGAAGCTGTTTGGCTGGCAGGAGAAATTAGACAATGGTTAAATTTAAATGGTTAAAGCGATCGCATACAAATATAATTTACAAACATAAAAGAAGTTGCTTAACCTCAGCAAAACTTTTATACTCCTAGTTTTTCAAAAAATTCTAATCACTACTTTTAGTAGGACGAAAGGCATTTAAAAAGTTTAGCAACGGATAAAGATTGCGAGATTGAATCCATAAACGACCTTGTCCTCCTAAAATTCCTGTTTTTAAATTATTAAAAGAAAGACCACCAATTAATTCAACTTTGTAATTTAAAGTATCTTCAAAAGCAACAATATAACTCGTATCTACAATATAACTACCTACTACAGGAATTTCAATAATTCCACCATACGAACTAAACCAAAAATCTCCTTGTCCTATTGCCTTTAATAAAAATAAAGATTCACCAATAAAAAATTTTTACATCAAAGCAGGATTGTGATTTTTGGTATAAAAATTGGGTATAAAAAGAAATTATTTAAGTATTTTTAAATCTATTAAAAAGTTTTTGCTTATTTTTTGTCAACTCTCTATATTTAGAGAATTAAAAGATAAATTCATCAACATTCCCTAGGGAGAATTAATGAATTATTGCTACTACAAAATAAAAATAATATTTTTATCAATTAAATGAGATTGTTAAATACAAGTTTATCTGGCGGTTTTAAAACAAGAGGCTAAAATAGCGGAATCTTTGCCGAAGTTATTGTAAAAATTATGAAAAATATTTTATTCGCTGCGACTACTTTAAGTATTATTTCTTTAAGTATTTCCACTCAAGCAGAAAATTTATCTGATCTTAATCAATTATTAGCTACTAAAAATTGTTCTCAATGTGATTTAACCAATTCTGGTTTAGTCATGGCTGATTTATCAGGAGGAAATTTAAGTGGTGCTAATTTAGTCAATGCTAATCTTAGTCAAGCTAATCTGTCTGGGATTGATTTAAGCGGTGCTAATTTAACAGGGGCTTCTTTATATGGTGCTAATTTAACAGGGGCTAATTTAACGGGGGCTAATTTAGCAGGAACAGATTTAAGGAATGCTTATCTAACTAATACAAATCTTACTGATGTCGATTTGAGTACTGCCCACATCGAAGGCACAAAAGGAATTTCGACAAGCGCAGGAACACCAGAACAATTTTATCGTTGGGCGGTAAGAGAGACGGAAAGAGGAAATTTTCGTGCTGCGGTGGAACATTATAATCGGGCAATTAATATTGATCCAGAATTTGCGCCTGCTTATTTGGGGATAGGATTAATTGAATATGGTTTTGATAATCGGGTTAAAGCACAAGAAAAAGCGGAAATAGCTGCTAATTTATTTAAAAAACAGGATAATAAACTTGGCTATGAGACAAGTCAAGATTTTCTGCACAAAATGAAGTTAATTGAGACATTAGAAGCAGAAAACGCCAAAAAAGAACAAGGTTCTGGCAATTTTGGTAAATTTATTGGTGGACTTGGTTCTTTGATGCTTAGACTTCTTTTATAAAAGTTAAATTTGTTGACAATCGCTGGTGCCTCGATTAAAAGTTGTAGCTAGTATATTTATTCTGATTAAGAGCAAGTACAAGTCAGATTGTTAACTATTATGACACAAGATGCGATCGCGATCGTTGGTATTGGCTGTCGTTTTCCTGGCGCAAAGAATCCTCAAGCTTTTTGGCAGTTGTTGCGCAAGGGAGGAGATGCAATTACAGAAGTACCTAAGTCGCGATGGGATGTAGATCAATATTATGACCCCAATCCTAGCAAAGAGGGTAAGGCTAATACTCGTTGGGGTGGGTTTTTAGAAGATATTGAATCTTTCGATCCTCTCTTTTTTGGCATTGCCCCCAAGGAAGCGATGACAATGGATCCCCAGCAGCGATTGTTATTAGAAGTTGCTTGGGAAGCATTAGAAGATGGGGGACAAATTCCAGCAAAATTAGCAGGGAGTCAAACGGGTGTCTTTATTGGCATTGGTACGCACGATTATTCGATTTTGATGTGGCAAAATCCTGTGAGTGAACCCTACGCAACCACGGGAACGGGTAATTGTATTGCTGCTAATCGGCTCTCTTATATCTTTGATTTTAAAGGACCTTCTTTGGCAGTTGACACTGCTTGTTCTTCTTCTTTAGTAGCTATTCATCTCGCTTGTCAAAGTATTTGGAATGGAGAGTCGACAATGGCGTTAGCAGGTGGGGTAAATGTGCTGCTGTTACCCACGATTGTTGTCGGTTTTGCCAAAGGCGGTTTTATGTCTGCTGATGGTAAATGTAAAAGCTTCGATGCGGATGCTAATGGTTATGTTCGTAGTGAGGGGGCAGGAATTGTAGTTTTAAAACCATTATCCCAAGCCCAGAGCGATCGCGATCGCATTTATGCCATTATTAAAGGTAGTGCGGTGAATCAGGATGGTTTTAGTAATGGGATTGCTGCACCGAACCCCGATGCCCAGGAAGCTGTATTAAGGAAAGCTTATCGACGGGCAGGAGTAGCACCTAATCAAGTTCAGTATCTTGAAGCACACGGTACGGGAACAAAATTAGGCGATCCTGTGGAAATGGAAGCTTTGGGGAGGGTTTTGAGTGAAAATCGCTCTTTTGAAGATTATTGTGCGATTGGTTCAGTTAAAACTAATATTGGGCATACAGAAACTGCTGCTGGTGTGGCAGGATTAATTAAAGTTGCCTTATCTCTTTATCATCGGGAAATTCCTCCTAGTTTGCATTTCAAGCAACCAAATCCTGCGATTGATTTTGCTAATTTACCTTTTCAAGTACAAACAAAATTAACTCCGTGGCGTGAAGAAAAGGAGATGATTGCTGGAGTTAATTCTTTTGGTTTTGGTGGTACGAATGCCCATGTGGTGTTATCTAATGCAGAAGGCAGAGGGCAAGTGCAGAGGGGTAAAGAAGAGAAGAAATATTTTTTTAATTTATTTACTATTTCTGCGAAAAGTGAACGAGCGTTAAAAGATTTAGTTGTTAATTATCTTGAGTTTTTAGATTGTAATCCTGATATTTCTTTAACAGATCTTTGTTTTACTGCTAATGCCAGAAGAACTCATTTTAATTATCGTTTTGCTATTGTTACTGAATCAATTCCAGAATTGCAATTACAACTAAATAATTTTGTTTCTAATCAAGAAACCACAGGATTATTTTCAGGACAAAAGAAAATTGATATAAATTATCAAAATCCAATTGCCTTTTTGTTTACTGGGCAGGGTTCACAATATGTAGGAATGGGTCAAGAATTATATGAAACCCAACCTATTTTTCGAGATAGTTTAAATCATTGTGCCGAAATTTTACAAGCATATTTAGATCGACCATTATTAGAAATAATTTATCCCGATAACGCTGTAGAGACGTTCCATAGAACGTCTCTACAGGATGTAAATCAAACTCAATATACTCAACCAGCTTTATTTGCAATTGAATATTCTCTTGCCCAATTATGGATGTCTTGGGGAATTAAACCAACGGTAGTAATGGGACATAGTATCGGAGAATATGTAGCAGCTTGCCTTGCAGGAGTATTTAGTTTAGAAGATGCGTTAAAGTTGGTAGCTGTGAGAGGAAAATTGATGCAAAGTTTGCCTCAAAATGGAACGATGGCATCAGTTTTAGCCTCAGAAGCAAAAGTTATTAAAGCGATTCAAGACTATCAAAATGAGATAGCTATAGCAGCAATTAATGGCTATCAAAGTATTGTTATTTCTGGAAAAAGTAATGCGATCGCAAAAATTATCAATCAATTAGAAGCTGAGGGAATTAAAACTAAACCATTAAATGTATCTCATGCTTTTCATTCTCCATTAATGCAACCAATGTTAGTAGAATTTGAACAGGTTGCTAGAGAAATAAAATATTCTAATCCTCAAATCAATCTTATTTCTAACGTTACAGGAAAATTAATTACAGAAGCAATCACTACTCCTGAATATTGGTGTCAGCATATCCTTCAACCTGTGCGATTTGTTAATAGTATCGAAACTTTATTTAATTTTGGTTGTGAAATTGCGATTGAATGTGGTGCTAAACCTATTTTATTAGGAATGACTTCTGCTATTTTAGAAAAATCAAATAATAATTCATTCCTTAATTTACTGCCAAGCCTTCGTCCGCCTCAATCAGATTATCAACAAATTTTACAAAGTTTGGGGCAACTTTATACGCAGGAAATTAAAATTAATTGGTCTAGTTTATATCAAGCTAATTTTCATCAAATAGTTTCTTTACCTACTTATCCTTTTCAAAGAAAACGGTATTGGTGGGAAGGTATTAAATTACCTGTAGAGCAAATTAGTTTTGCTGCTGGCAAACAATTAAAATCTTCTCAGTTACATCCTTTACTTGAGCAAAAAATTTATTTAGCGAGTAGTGAAGAAATAGTTTTTCAGGTTGAACTTAGTCCAGATAATCCTTTTTATTTAAAAGATCATTGTCTTGGTAATACAGTAATTTTTCCTGCTACTGGTTATTTAGAAATGGCATTAGCAGCAGGAGCTAATCTATATCAGATAAATAGTAATATTTTAATAAAAAATTTTTTAATCGAGCAAGCTTTAGTTTTATCTTTTGACGAAAATAAAATAGTTCAAATAGTATTGAAACCTCAATCAGATTCAGAATATACTTGGCAAATTTTTAGTTTAAATGAATCACAAGCTAAATTTACTTCTCATGCAACAGGAAAAATTAAGTTAGTTACTCAAACAAAGAAGCATTTTTACAAGAATATAAAACAATTACAACAAAATTGTCTTGACAATCTTTTATCAATCAAAGATTATTATCAACAGCTACAACAGCAAGGATTAAATTACGGTAAAAACTTCCAAGCTCTTCAAGAAATTTGGCAAAGTGAAGATAAAGTTTTTGGAAAAATTCAGTTACCTGATGATTTAATTTCTGAAGCAAATCAGTATCAGTTACATCCTGTTTTATTTGATGCCTGTTTTCAACTTTTAGGTACAGCAATTAAACAACAAAAAACAGGGTCATATTTACCAGTAGGAATAGAAAACTTATACTTTTATTGTCAGCCCAATCATTGTATTTGGTGTCAAGTAGAAATTAAACCAAGTAATAATTCACAAAGTGTACAAGCTGATTTAGTTTTATTGAATAGTAATGGATTAATTCTAGCTAAAGTTCAGGGTTTATTGCTTCAATATGTTAATCAACAATCGTTAACAAAATTAACTCAAACCAAAATAAATAAATTAAATTTATCTGAGCATTTATATCAATTAGTTTGGTTTCCTAATTCTAATCATAATATCGCGCAGAAAAGCAAAGATACAGAGGAGAGAAAAGAGAGATTTATTTCTTTGGAGGCAACTGAGTATCAAGTTTGTGTTGATCATTGGTTGATTTTTGCGGATCGATATGGTGTTGGAGAGAAACTGGCAGAGGAGTTAGAAAAGAGTGATCGTTCTTGTCTGCTGGTTTTTCCTAAAGCTCTCGAAGATTGTGTTGAAGATACCAATTTTAGATACAGTCTCGATCGCAATTCTAGAGAAGATTGGCAAAAATTACTGAAAGATTATGTTCAAACTAATATCGGCATAGTTTTTTTATGGAGTTTGGATGAGACGGAAGATTTTGTAACGACACAACAACAAGGTTGCGGTAGTGTTTTATATTTAATCCAGTCTTTATTAGAAAATAAATCGCTTCAAGTTGCAAAACTTTTATTAGTTACTCAGGAAACTCAAGCAGTAACAGCAAACCAAGCTTCTTTACAAGTTCAACATTCTTCTTTGTGGGGTTTAGGAAGAGTAATTAACACAGAACATCCCCAGCTTAATTGCACTTTACTAGATCTTGATGGTTTTGATCCAGTTACTTGTGTTTTATCAGAATTAAATTCCATTCAACAGGAACATCAAGTTGCTTATCGTCAAGGAAATCGTTATGTAGCAAGGTTAGATAGATATAAATTATTAACTAAAACTAACCAAGAATCATTTCGTCTACAAATCTCTGATTACGGGATGTTAGATCGTTTGGCAATTGTATGCGATCGCGTAAACTCACCCAAACCAGGAGAGGTAACTATAGAAGTATGTGCAGCCGGGGTTAATTTCCGTGATGTTCTCAATGCTTTGGGGATGTTGCAAGAATATCTAACTTCAATGGGTTTTACTAATGCTAGTGATATTCCTTTTGGTGGCGAATGTGCAGGAAGAATTGTCGCCGTCGGAGAAGGAGTAACGGAATTTCAAATTGGAGATGAGGTTATTGCTGCCCAAGCCATTGGTAGTATAGCGAGTCATGTGGTTGTGAATGCAAATTTTGTGATTGCCAAACCAACCCAGCTTAGTTTTACTGAAGCAGCTACGATTCCCACAACTTTTTTAACTGCTTATTACGGATTACATAAATTAGCCCAGATTAAAGCAGGGGACTCGATTTTAATTCATGCTGCTGCGGGTGGAGTAGGTTTAGCTGCGATACAAATAGCCCAACAAGCATCCGCAGAAGTTTATGCTACTGCTAGCCTCAGTAAATGGGATTTTCTCAAATCTATCGGAATTAAATATGTCATGAATTCCCGTAGTTT
This sequence comes from Stanieria cyanosphaera PCC 7437, assembly GCF_000317575.1. Classification (NCBI taxonomy): domain Bacteria; kingdom Bacillati; phylum Cyanobacteriota; class Cyanophyceae; order Pleurocapsales; family Dermocarpellaceae; genus Stanieria; species Stanieria cyanosphaera. The sequence continues at coordinate 1,244,220 of NC_019748.1, forward strand.
GGATTTTGCGGAGGAGATTAAGCAGCTAAGCGCAGGAAAAGGGATAGATATTGTTTTAAACAGTCTTAATGGCGAATATATTTCTAAAAATTTAGATATTTTGGCTTCAGGAGGTAAATTTGTTGAAATTGGCAAGCTGGGAATTTGGGATGAAAGTCAGATCAAAGCTAAACGAAATGATGTTGCTTATTATCTTTTCGATCTTTTAGAAGTATCTCAACAAAATCCAAGTTTAATTAAACAAATGCTTGGGGAATTAATGCAGCAGTTTAGATTAGGTAAATTAAAACCTCTCCATCATCAAGTATTTCCAATCACAGAAGCGGAATCTGCTTTTCGTCATATGGCTGCTGCCAAACATATTGGTAAAGTCGTGATTGATTGTAAGGGCGGTTTGCAAACCGCCCTTACGCAAATAAATGATCAAGGTAGTTATTTAATTACAGGTGGTTTGGGTGCGTTAGGATTACAAGTTGCCCGATGGTTAGTAGACAAAGGTGCTAGAAATTTAATTTTAGTAGGTAGAAGTAAACCAAATTCAGAAGCAAAAGTCATTATTCAGCAGCTAGAAGAAACAGGCGCGCAAATTGAAGTCATTCAAGCTGATATTGCTAATTTAGAAGCGGTAAACAGAATTGTAAGGGCGAACAGCAGTTCGCCCCTACTGAAGGGAATTATTCACGCTGCGGGAATTATCGATGACGGTTTATTACAACAATTATCTTGGGAACGTTTTGCCAAAGTAATTTCCCCTAAAATTATGGGGGCATGGAATCTACATCTGGCAACACAAAATTTACCCCTCGATTTTTTTGTCTGCTTTTCCTCAATTACTTCAATCTTAGGAACATTTGGGCAAGGCAATTATGCTGCTGCTAATTCTTTTATGGATGCTTTGATGCATTATCGTCGAAGTTTTGGTTTACCTGGTTTAAGTATTAACTGGGGATTGTGGGATGATCTTGGTATGGCTGCGAGTTTAAATGCAGAGGTAAAAGCAAGATTTAGTGATGAAGGATTAGAAACAATTGAATTAAACTCTGGATTAGAATTATTAGAACAGTTATTGCTTCAAAATCACTCTCAATTAGCAGTCTTTCCTGTCGATTGGTCAAAATTTCTGTCTGCAAAACCAGAAAATACTTTTTTTCAGTTATTTAAGCCTAAATCTGAAGTAAAAAATCAACCAATTTCTAATTTAAACCCAATATTTTCCAATATCTCAGCTTTTCAGCAACATATTCAAACTCAAGTAGCCAAAGTTTTAGGTTTTAGCGATCGCAAATCTGTGGATGTACAAGAAAACTTTGCTGATTTGGGAATGGATTCTTTAATGGCAGTGGAATTAAAAAATCAATTACAAACTAGTCTAAAAATAGATATTCCTCTTACCATTACTTTTGATTATCCCACTGTTGAAGCTTTGGCTAATTATTTGTTTGAAAAGATTGCAGGAGAGGATAACAGTTACCAGTTATCAGTTACCAGTTATCAGTTACCACTTATAGAGACAGAAGAGAAAACATCTCCTTGGTTTAATACAGAAGTAGTCGATCACAATCGAATTGAAACAAAAGAAAAACTCGAACCAATAGATAAAATTGAAATTAAGCCAGAATTTTGCGATTTTAAGTTTTTACCTCAATATCTCACTCTCAAACAAGATTTAAATCGCGTTGAAGCTATGGGTAATCCTTTCTTTACTATCCACGATGGTATTGCCAAAGATACTACTCAAATTCAAGGCAAGGAATTAATTAACTATTCTAGTTATAACTATGTGGGGATGTCTGGTGATCCGATTGTTACTCAAGCAGCCCAAAATGCGATCGCGCAATACGGAACTTCTGTTTCTGCTAGTAGGTTGGTTTCAGGAGAAAGAGCGATTCATGGGGAGCTAGAGCGAGAAATTGCTGATTTTATCGGAACTGAAGATTGTATTGCCTATATTGGCGGTCATGCGACCAATGTTACCACGATTGGGCATTTATTTAGCGATCGCGATTTAATTGTCTGTGACTCTCTCAGTCACAATAGTATTCAAGAAGGGTGTAAATTATCTGGTGCAACTAAAATTGAATTTCCCCACAATAACTATCAAAAATTAGCCGAAATCTTGGCGCAACATCGCTATAGTTATGAAAAAGTTTTAATTGCGATCGAAGGTGTTTATAGTACTGATGGAGATCTTGCCCCGCTACCAGAAATCATTGAAATAAAAAAACGCTATCAAACCTTTTTATTAGTAGATGAAGCTCATTCAATTGGAGTATTAGGTTCAACTGGAAGAGGTATCTCAGAGCATTTTAAAATTAACCCTGCCGATGTTGATTTATGGATGGGAACACTGAGTAAATCTTTTGCTAGTTGCGGTGGTTATATCGCAGGTTGTCGAGAATTAATTGAATATCTTAAATATACTTCCCCTGGTTTTGTATTTAGTGTGGGAATGTCTCCAGCCAATACCACAGCAGCTTTGAAAGCCCTAAAACTATTAAAAATTCAGCCAGAAAGAGTGATTCGTTTACAAGCGCGATCGCGTTTTTTTTTAGAATTAGCTAAGAGTAAAGGATTGAATACAGGTGCAAGTAAAGATTCTCCCATTATTCCAATTATTATTGGTGAACCATACAAAGCTGTACAGTTATCTCAACAATTATCTCAACAAGGAATTAATGTTCAACCAATGGTTTATCCTTCAGTTCCTTATGATGCAGCACGATTACGTTTCTTTATGACTTGTTTGCATAGTGAAGCACAAATTGAGTTTTCTTTAAATAGTTTAGTAAGAATTTTAAAGAATAATTTTAAATAGCCAAGCAATCAGTTACCAATCAACTATAGCGTTTCTCGAATCCACGAGGTACATCCGTTCGATACTGATAGAGCGTTAATGGTTGATTGTTTGTCCACAGCCAATAGCAGATCAACTTTTTGATCCTTCGTTTCACGTTTCTGACGCCGAAGCGCTTTTGTACAGACGTAACATCCAATATGAGAACTGCTATATATTCGATTCAACTGCAAATAGCTGTAATTTATAAATCTTTCGTGGGATGAAAAGTCAGTCAAACTAAAAATACGATGAGGAAGTTAGTTAAGCCAAACCTCGACACAGTTCACGAGAAAGCTAATTAACAGTATTAACCTCATTAAGGATTTATTCATGTTTTTAAAAGACAAACAATCTGGTAGTCTGCTGAAAGTTGTAGAACTAGATGATTTATTTAGTCCAACTCATGATACTGTTCAAGGAAAATTACAAGATGGTCAAAATGAACAACCAACAGAATCTTTTTCTAAAGAAGATTTAGTTTTTCCATCTGGAGAAAATCTTCCTCTCTGCTGGTTAGATGCGGATTATCGTTTGAAGTCTGATCCAGAGTAACTTTGATTAAACAAGATTAAATCAGGGTGGGCAAATTTTTTTTGACCGCCCACTGAATATTTAGGTCGCTGCAAAAGATATTTATTGCTAATAGTAATGGTAAAATTAGTTGTTGTGATCGCTTATTATTTTGTTTAAGATCATTCTAATAAAATAAATCAGAATTTTAAAACTAAAATTATTGAGCTTGCTCGGTTTTTTCTGCTCTTAAACGGGTTAGTTTCAAATTAAATTTTCCCCCACTAGTTTCACCAAAAGCACGGACACGAACAATATATTGACCATCTTCATTAATACGCGAAAATAATAAAGAATTAGTCGTGCCGTCCGGGCCATCATCGTTTTCAGCTACAGTAGAACCATCAGATGCTATCAGCATCACCATCGTATCGAAATCCTCAGAAATTAAGTCAATCGCCACTTGATCTCCTGCTTTAAGATTAACGGTATAATCTCTAGCAAAGCCTCCTTCTCCAGTGGGAATATCTCGTTCGGTTAAAGTATCAGCAATTTCCTTCTGGGAAGAGAGATCGATCGGATTATAAAGTTTAACTTGTGCTTTCACTGGTAAAGCTGTGAACTTCATTACAAGTAAAGCAGCACTTAAAACTAAAAAATACCAACGAAAGACAAATATACTATTCATACAAGAGAAATAAAGGGTTAATTTAAACCTATTTATTAATATACAATGAGCAGATTTTAGCTGTTAGTTTCACGATCTATACATCCCTAGGATACTACATCATTTTCAGCGACTTAATAAAATTATCTAGAAGACTAAAGAAAGATAATTTTTGGTCATGATACTATCCTTTCAAAGTCTAATTGGAGTAAGTAATCAGTGAGTAGCCTATTTATTCGTCTAGGTATTGGTTTATTATTTTCAATTTTTGCGTTATTTAATTATTTTGTTAATGTAACAGAAAATCCTATTACAGGCGAAAAACAGAGACTTCAACTTTCTCCTCGTCAAGAAGTAATAATCGGATTACAATCTCGTCAGGAAATGGCTGCTAAACACAATGGTTTGTATCCCGATCAAACTTTACAAGCATATGTAGATCAAGTAGGCGATCGCATAGTTCAACAATCTTCAGTCAATCAATCTTCCTATCCTTTTGAATTTCATTTATTACGAGATACTCAAACAATTAACGCTTTTGCTTTACCTGGAGGACAAGTATTTATTACGGCTGCTTTGTTGGGGAGGTTAAATTCAGAAGCACAGTTAGCAGGAGTATTAGGACACGAAATTGCTCATGTAGTAGCTAGACACGGGGCAGAACATCTTGCTAAACAACAATTAGGCGCTGCTTTAGTAAATGCCGTTGGTATTGCTGCTAGTGATACCCCTGAAAGTGCTAGACAAGCTGCGATTTTGGCTCAAGCTGTCAATCAAATGGTTAATTTAAAATATGGACGAGAAGATGAGTTGGAAAGCGATCGCTTGGGTTTTCGTTTTATGACAGAAGCAGGTTATAACCCTCAAGGAATTGTAGAATTAATGCAAATTCTTGCCTCTTCTAGAAACGGACAACAACCAGCAGAATTTTTTAGTACTCATCCCAATCCAGGTAATAGAACAGAACGACTTGGAGCAATCATTCAAGAAAATTTTCCCAATGGTATTCCTGCCGAATTAGAAGAAGGTCAACAAAAATTTGCTCAAATTGTTGGTTCTCGGCTTTGACAGTGACCAGTTACCAGTTACCAGTGACCAGTTACCAGTTACCAGTGACCAGTTACCAGTTACCAGTTATTAGTTACCAGTTATTAGTTACCAGTTACCACATTATAAAATAATAAACATTCTTAAAATATAAAAGAAGCAGTAAAAATAAAAATAATTTAATAATATTTTCATGTTTTTGTGGTTACTTTTTTATCAGTTAATTTTTTGAAAAATAAAGGTAAATAAATATGGATATTACTTTAATTTATTGGCTTGTACTTGGTTTGATGATCTTAGGGGTAATCGGTGCAATTATTCCTGGTCTTCCTGGTAGTAGTCTAATTTTAATTGGTATTTTAATTTGGAGCGTAGCAACAGGATTTACTGGGATTGGATTGCCTCTGATTTTAATATTTATTGTCTTAATTCTTAGTGCAGGAATTGAATATTTAGCTCTTTATTTAGGGGCTAAACAAGTTGGTGCTAGTAAATGGGGTCAATATGGCGCGATCGCAGGAATGGCATTGGGTTTTTTAGGTTTGCTACCCGCTTTACCTTTTGGAGGCCCTTTAATTGGACTTCTGTTTGGCGCAATTTTGGGAGCGTTTATTGGTGAATTTCTTTATCGAAAAGATTTAGAATCTCAGGAAAGATTTCAACAAGCTTTTAAGGTAAGTTTAGGTATTGTAATCGGCTCGATTATTGGTAACGTAATTGAAGCTTTGTTAGCTGCTTTGGCAGTAATTATTTTTGTAATTAGTACCTGGCCTCCTGTAGGATTTAATTAATCAGTTACTAATTACTAAATTATGAGGGATGAATAATCAACCTCACCGAAGGTGCGCGTAGCGACCAACTATTAACCATTAGGAAAAACCAGGGAAACGAAATGTATCTTATTAAGAGGAATACATCTTATTCAAATGAATATATCTTTTAATAATTATTATTTGTTAGTTATTGATTTATTAATATTTTTGTTATCTCCTATTGTTTTTGTGATTAATATAATTATCTGGAAAGAGCGTTCTAATTCCTTGAAAATTAAAGTTGCTTATCTTTATTTAGGATTGTGGCTTACTTCATTTATTAGCTATTTAATAATGTCATAATTAAACTTGATTTCAATCCAATAATTACAAAAATGATTTATTTAGATTCAGCTATCATTGAAGAAGCAAAAATAGCAGTAAAAATGGGATGGATTAAAGGCATTACCACCAATCCAACTTTACTAGCAAAAAGTGATTTATCACCAAGCGAAACTTTAACCAAACTGACAAAAATTAGTCCTGGAGAATTATATTATCAACTTTGTACTACTGATTTTGATAGTATGGTAGCCGAAGGCAGAAAAGCACGGGAAATAATTGGTAAAAAAACTGTTTTAAAAATTCCTGCGACCGAATTAGGATTTCAAGTAACTGCTTATTTATCAAAAGAAATTAATTGTTCTGTCACAGCAATTTATAGTCCAGCACAAGCAGCAGTAGCAGCAGCAGCAGGAGCAAAATATGCGATCGCTTATGTTAACCGTGCTACTCGACTCCTAGGAGATGGTTTGGTTTTAGTTCGAGACATGGCAGCTATCTTGGCAGGTAGCAACACAGAAATTTTGGCTGCTAGTCTTAAATCTCCCGAAGAAGCAGCAGCAACACTACAAGCAGGTGCGCATCATTTAACTATTCCTCTAACAACTCTTCAAGCTATGACGACTCACGAGTTATCTAATCAAACAGTGGCAGAATTTAATCAAAATGGTCAAGGAATTTTTTAAAGGCTATAAAGTACAGTTAATACTTTGATTTTTACTTGTAATTGTTAATGGTTGATTATTAATTCCTCATAATTTAGTAATTAGTAATTAGTAATTAGTAACTGATATTGGTAACTGAATTCAAATTTTCATGAACAAACTGAAGTCCTATTACAACAGTGAAGGTAAAACTTATTTAGTAGAGGTGAAACTGAGTAGTATTAGCCAACTATTCAATTCTTTTGATCCTTCTCCTTTTATTGAAAAAGATTTGGATGATGAGGTTGAAAATTATATTGTTCAGTCGGTAAGAGAATTTTCAATCAATACACCACTCAAATTAATTTTTTACCTCCCACCAGAAAAGCAAGACGAAGCCAAACAAATTTTACCTGAAGCTATTCATCATTACTTTGATTACAGAAAACAAAATTCTGAAAAAGAATTACGAACAATTCTACGCCAAGGTCGTACTTCTTTAATAATTGGACTGGTATTTTTGTTTACTTGTATTAGTACTACAGAATTTACAAATTGGCTAGCAAGTGGCCCTCTCACTCATATTTTTCAAGAAGGATTAGTAATTATTGGTTGGGTAGCTATGTGGCGACCGATAGAAATTTTTCTTTACGATTGGTGGTCGATTAAAAATAATCAAAAATTGTATGACAAACTTAGTCAAATAACGATAGAAATTAAACAAAATAAAGAAGAAAAAGTTAGTATTAAATCTCAATCAAAAGAAATTTTGCCTTTATAGTATTTAAAAAAAATATGAAGGACAATTAAGCAATTGTCCCTCGGTGTTTATTGATTTGTTAACTAATCTTTTAAAGCATCAGGAGCAGTTCTTTCAGCAGTGTCTGGATACAATTGACCGAATTCTTTTACAGCTTGTGCTGACTCTTTACCAATTTCTGCAAGCCTTTCGCCTGGGTTGTTTTCAGTTTCGCGAGCTTTTTGATACCATTCTCTTGTGGTAGTAGGTCTTTCAGAATTAGATTCAAATACTTTGTCACTAATATTATTTAAAGCTTGATTGTTGCTTGCACTATTAAAACCGCTTGTTAGCAAGATTAATCCCACAAATACAGTAGCAAGAAAACTTTTTACTTGAACTAATTTTAAAAGGGAACTGACGCGAGCGATCGCTTTAGAAATCAAATGAATCATGATGAGCCTCTATAAGTCCATTTTCAATAATTTTTTGAGTTTCGGAGTTTCATTAACTAGTCATGAAGACAGATTAGAAACAAAATCGGCTCAAAATCTTAGATTGATTCTCAGCCGATTGGCTTTTCCGAACATAGATTCAAAGTAGCTATAATCAGAAACTAATCCCTCTAACAAAAGTTATAAGGTTGTTCTCTGTCAAAAGTCTTATTGTCAATGTTTAATAGTCGTTTGATTACCAGGGAAACGGTTGACATTTACATTCCCTAAAGATTGACGAGCTACTTCTAAACATAAACGATGTTCAGCACGAGCGATCGCTTTGTAAGTAGGAATTACAGCTTCTGGTTCGACAGAAATGGTCGTAATACCCCATCGAACTAACTGGTCAATTAGTTGAGGATATTGTACAGGAGCTTGACCGCAAATTGAGCAAGGAATACCAGCTTGTTGAGCAGCTTTAATAATTTGTGCGATCGCTTTTAACACGGCAGGATGATTGGCAGTTAATCCACTAGCAGCAAAGTCTGCTTGTTCTCGATCTATTCCTAACAGTAGTTGAGTTAGATCATTTGTACCAATAGCTATTCCTTGGATTCCTGCCTGTACGTATTCTTCAATTAAAAACATCACCGAGGGGATTTCTGCCATCATCCACAGTTGAAAATTCGGTTGTCTAGTTAAACCAACTTCATCGATCAAACGACGGCAATAAGTAACTTCGGCAATACTACGCACAAAAGGCAAAATCAGATGGCAGTTAGTATAACCTTCTGAATACAACTGTGCCAAAGCAGATAACTCTAATTTAAATAAGCTCGAATCAGAGAGGTAATTGTACGTACCTCTTTTACCCACAATCGGATTAATTTCAGTTTTTTTTGCCCCAAAACAATAATCCAAAGAACGATAAAATATAGGTCTAGGAGTAAAACTTGTCACAAACTGACTCAAACGATTGATAATCTCTCCCAATAAATTTGAAGAAGAGACTTGAGCTAAAAAATTATTAGAGCTAATCAGATCTGCTAGCATCAACTCAGCACGAATCAAACCAACTCCATCAATTGGTAAATAAGCAGCACTATCAACCAGATTAGTTTGACTCAAATTAACCATCAGTTGAGTAGCAATCGGATAAGGATTCATTAAAGAGCGATCGCTTTGTAACCATCCTAAAGAATCCACTCTAGTCCTCGCTTCTTCTTCCTTTTGCTCCCAACTACTCATTATTTTTTCCTCTGGTGATAATCGATAAATCTTGCCAGTATTACCGTTGAGTAAGATTTTGTCTCCTGTTTGCAGCAGTTGTGTAGCGTTATTAACTCCCACAATGGCAGGAATACCTAATTCCCTGGCTAAGATTGCTCCATGACTGGTAATACCACCTTGTTCGGTAATAATTCCACCAATGTGTTGTAGTAGAGAAATTTGATGAGGAGCAAGCTGTTTTAAAACAACAATACTACCTGGTTTGATTTGCTCAGAAGAAAGCATAGAATCAAGATTAACCTCAACAGTTGCTTTAACTATTCCTGAAGCAGCAGCTATTCCAGTTAGTAAAGGTTGATCGGTACTTTGCCAAGAGGCAGTGGAAAAATAATTTAACTGAGTAAAATAAAATTTATCAATACTATTTTGGGGTAAAGTCCATTCTAAATAATTAATATGCCTTCTTTTTTGAGCTAAATCTTCAATTGATTGAATTAAACGAGTTAAGGTATTATCATCTACTGCAAATTGTTCTTGTTCTGCTTCAGTTGTTAGCTCTACTTCTAAACAATTGTCTTCTTCTGCTTGGCTGATATTTTGAAGACGATAAGCTAAAGTTTTAATCCCCAACTGACGATTAATAATATTTAAAGTTTTGCGGTCTATTTCATAAAAATCTGGTTGTATTTCTCCTCTGAGAAGACTATGCCCTAAACCCAAAGTAGCCGAAATAAAGAGACGATCTGACTTTAATTCGACAATACCAGAAGCCTTGGCATTATATAAAGGTTGAACTAAAACAGCTAAATTAAGTTTTTCTAAATCAATTCCCAATTTTTGCCAATAGAATAAACTTTTTGCCCCAAATAAATCTGCCCAAACTTTTTTGATCGTCTTAGTTAAAGTGTTTGGTTGACAACGACAACTATGCGATCGCCATAAACCTGTAGTCATTCGTTGGTAATGGTGAGAAACCACTAAAGAAGGGCGAACAATCAAAGTTTGAGCATTTAATTGCGTTGCTGCTGCAAAAATTTCTGCTTGCCATTGCTCAGGAAAAGGAGTTTCCAGAATAATTTGACGACTTTTTTGCGCAACTGACTGAAGTACCAAATAATTATCTACATTGAGATGTAAAGAAGAATTAGGTAAATTAGCAATTAACGATTGAGCATCATTAAAATTTTCCAGAAACTCTTTTAATATTGGCGTACCAATCACATAACCAGGCAAAATCGGATAGCCATGCTGTAAAAGCTGACTCAAAATAAATACTTTTTCTCCAACGAAAGATTGCTCAGATGGACTGATTTGTGAGAGCCAATAAAGATGTTTCACTACTTTAATGTACAGCCATTAATTCTGTGTTACCAACCTTAACTTTTTCGATCAATTCTTCGGTTAATTTGACAAAAGCTTTAGAACCAACAGAATTCGGCATAGCTATTACTGCGGGAGTAAATAAATCTACAGCTTTAGCAACATTAACATCCATAGGAATAGAGTTAGTAAATAATTGAGAAGGGTAATAATCGTCTCTAACTCTTTTCATTACTTGTTTGTAATATCTGCCCATTAATCCTCCTGCCGAGAGAACAAAAACAATCCCTAGCAAATTGATATTTAGTGGTTCGATATTTTGATGACTTTCTTTGAGTTTCGCAATTCTTCTTTCTAATAGTTGAATACCTACTAAAGAAAGCGGTTCAGGACGAGCAGGCAGTAAGTAATAATTACTAGCAGCAATACCACTGCGAGTTAGCAAATTATACCCAGGAGCGCAGTCCATAATAATGAAATCGTAATCATCAATCACTTGATCGACGATTTGTTTAATTAAAATTCTTTCAAAATTATCCCATATTTTTTCAAACTCTTGTTCATCCTCTTCTAAAGCTTTTTTATGTAACATTTCCGAAACTAGATATTCATCGTAAAGCTCAATATCTCCTGGTAATAATTCCAAACCTTCAATGTTACAAATATTGGCATAAATAAGGTCTTGAATTTCAAGTTTACTCCAAGGATTAGGACTAATTACCTGATCGATTAGATAACTTAAAGTGCGTCTTTTTTTCCGCATTTTGGCAAAATCGTGGGGAGAAATTAAGCTTAAAGTTGCACTAATTTGCGAATCTAAATCTAAAACTAAAACTCGCTTGCCGTGATTTTTGGCTAAACAAGTAGCAAGATTTACAGTGAGAGTAGTTTTACCTACTCCGCCTTTCATATTTACTGTGCTAATCACAATTCCCATTAGCTTATTTCCTCACAGTTCTAGTTACAGGTTAGTTTGCCAGAAGATTGACGGAATAAATCTTGATATTTCCTATATTTTGTTAATTGTTTTTTAAAACACTATTTATTTAGTAATAGTTGCCAAAGCAACCCCCAGTAAAAGTACCAATCCTCCGACAATGACTAAATTAGGAGGTGTTTCAGCGAAAAGAAAATATCCTAACAAACTAGAGCCGATTGGTTCAAATAAAATACTTAAAGTGACAAAAGTTGGAGAAATCCATTTGATTGCCCAGTTAAAACTAGTATGACCAATTAATTGCGAAATAATCGCCATTAATAACACATAAAAATAAACTTTACTCGGATAATCAAAATAATTGACTCCAAAGAGTAGAGGTAAAGGAAATAAAATTAAAGCTGCGGTGGAATAAGAGACGGCAATGTAATTACTGATATTTAAGCCTTGTCTTTGTGCTTGCGAACCAAATAAAAAATATAAGCTAGTCATCCAAGCCCCGATTAAAGCTAAAATATCTCCCAAAATAGGATTGGTAAGCTGTTTTGATTCATAATCAGCTAAGGCAATAATTATTCCTCCTGTTAAGGCAATTAAGATACCGATAATACTGTATTTATTCAGTTTTTCTTTTAACCAAACTCGCGATAAAATAGCTACCCAAATTGGATTAGTAGTTACTAAAGCGGTAGAAGCAGCGATTGAAGTAAAAGCTAAAGAAGTAATCCAAGTTGCAAAATGTAAAGCCAAACAAATTCCAGCAGCGAGAGGTTCGCTCATACTTCGCGATCGCAAAAATTAGAGCTTTAGTAGTAACTTGATGTTTTTTAAAGTTTTGCCAAGCAGGAATTAAGATTACAGCAGAGATAATTAAACGAGATGCAGCAATAAAGAGACTAAAACCCACACTATTAGTTGCTGCTGCTGCCATTGCCAAGCGAATCAAAATTGCTGCGGTAGAAACTGCGACAACACCAATCGATAAAACAATTCCTACCTGCCAGGATTTAGGCTGCATTAGAAAATTAGATAAATTGAGATTTATAGAGAATTTTCTGAAAAATCTGTTAGTTCCAGCAAAATAACGGGAATTCTAAAATTATAATTCCTTTCTCCTCACACTCAACGAATACAGATATGTCTGAGATTTACTTTGCGAAGGCTGCTTTTCGCGAAATATAAGTATTGTCGTCTAAGGATTTAGAAAAGTTAAAAGATATTGTTATTCGTCTAAGTCAATCGGATTTTGCTCACACCAAAAAACTTCGAGGATATGATTCATTTGAGCGAACTAAATATAACCGCACGGATAAACTGCGTGTAATTTGGTATTTCTTTGCAGAAGATATCGTAATTATTCAAGTTGTACAACGGAGAGATGCTTATAAACAAAATTTAAAAAATCGTCGATGTAGTCATCTAATTCATTGGCAAAATATTGCCCAATTACCTGAAGAAAAATCTGTAGCAACACCAATTTATAAATGGAATAATGAAGGGCAAAGTAATTGGTTTAGATTTATTTACGGTGGTTATCGTTATTCTCCTCAATTAACAAGTCATCAAAGAGAAGTAATTGAAGATTTAATAGATTCAATTAATAAATATAACTATAATCTAAGCACAGAAGATATTAGAAATAAAAGTTTACTAATTCAAAGCGCACCTGGAAGGAGATTTGAATCAGCGTATTCAACCAGTAAATTTTGATTGGGGACATTTAGAGCTAAAAAAAAGAACAAACTTACTTTACAATTATCGTAATTCAAAAAAAATCTTAGAATTTGCTGAACAATTTATAGAAAGAGCTAAAGAAATAAATAAACAAGAGGGAAATTCATACGCTCAAATTCCATCCTGTGCTGATCCTGAATATGCTGTTGAAGGAGGAGAACAAATCAGGATAATAGAATATAAATTACAAGAAGAAGCTCAACATTTTCTTAAGCAATTTAGAAAATAACTGTAATCAATTAAATCAAGAAATAGATAAAAAACGAGAATTATTTGAAATAAGTTTATCTGTACTGGAAGAGATTAAAGCTCAAGGTAGAGAGATTAAAAATACCTGTATTGAATGGAATAACTTTAAAGCTCAGATTGATGAAGATAAAAATGATTTAATTAAGTATCATCAAACAATCAAACAGGATTGTGATATTTTTAGTGATCAAGTTAAAACAAGCTATGAAATAATTAATCAAATTCAACAAGATAAAGAGACAGTAAAACAATTAAATCAAGAAACTAAAATCAAAAGCGATCGCGTTGAAGAAATTCAACTTCAATTAGAAACACTTCATCAAGAAATAAAAGCTTATGCTCAAAGTTGCCAAGCACAATTAATTGAATCTAACGAAATTAAAGCAACAATATTAAAACTTTCAGAAATTAATCAGAATCAGACTAATACTGTAGTTGAGATTGAATCAAACTTACACAATCTTCAGCAACAAGTTCAACTTGAATACCAAAGTTTTACCCAACAAAGCCAAACAATTACGACACAATTACAGCAATTAGCTAATACAGTATATCAAGATAAAGAGATAGTAACACAATTAAATCAAGAAACTAAAATCAAAAGCGATCGCGTTGAAGAAATTAATAATAAATTAGAAACACTTCATCAAGAAATCCAAACTTATGCTCAAAGTTGCCAAGCACAATTAACTGAATCTAACGAAATTAAAGCAACAATATTAAAACTTTCAGAAATTAATCAGAATCAGACTAATACTGTAGTTGAGATTGAATCAAACTTACACAATCTTCAGCAACAAGTTCAACTTGAATACCAAAGTTTTACCCAACAAAGTCAAACAATTACGACACAATTACAGCAATTAGCTAATACAGTACATCAAGATAAAGAGACAGTAACACAATTAAATAAAAAAACTAAAATCAAAAGCGATCGCATTGAAGAAATTAATAATAAAATAGAGGAAAAATTTGATGAACTTAAAACCTCTTTAGAAATTGAAATTAAAAACAAACACAAATTACTTAAATACTGGTTATTTAGCTTAACAGGATTACTTTTAATTTTAGGATTAGTAGGATTTGAATCCAATCATTTCAAACAAAAACTTACACTTTTATCATCTTATGTTAAACAAGAAATATTCATTGAGCGATAAAGTAAATTTTTGCCAACAACTCTAAAAAATTATATTTAAATTCTTTTCAATAATCATCATATCAGTGAAAAAAAATAGAAAGTAGAAGACAGAAAACAGAAGAAAAAAAATATTTATAACTGATAACTGATAACTGATAACTGGTAACTGGTAACTGATAACTGATAACTGATAACTGGTAACTGGTAACTGATAACTGATAACTGATAACTGGTAACTGGTAACTGGTAACTGAAATACTTTACCATTGAGGATTGGTAGCAATAATTGATTCAGCTAACTGTAAATTAAGAGGTTTAGAAAAGAAATACCCTTGCGCTGCTTCACAACCCAACTTACTGAGATGAGTTACTTGATGAGGTGTTTCTACTCCTTCTGCGATCGCTTTCATGCCTAGAGAATGAGCTAAAGTAATAATTGTCTTCACGATTTCACAATTTTCTCCTTCAGCATTGATCAAACTGACAAAAGAGCGATCGATTTTAAGAGTATCAATTGGGAAACGATGTAAATAACTGAGGGATGAATAACCTGTACCAAAATCATCAATACTTAATTGAATTTTTTGCTCTTTGATTTGAGTAAGAAGTTCAATTGTTTTATCTCCTTGATCCATTAACATAGTTTCTGTAAGTTCTAAACGAAGATTTTCCCCATTTAAACTAGTTTCAGCTAAAATTCGAGCTAGTTTTTCTATAAAATCAAATTGTTGAATTTGTCTAATCGAAAGATTAATGCTTAGATGCAGAGATGAAGCATGAGGAAATTTGGTTTGCCAAGTACGTAACTGTTGACAAGCTTCTCGTAACACCCATTCACCAATTGGTTCAATTAAACCCGTATCTTCAGCGATCGCAATAAAATCACCAGGAGAAATTAAACCAGTTAGGGGATGTTGCCAGCGTAACAGTACTTCAAAACCGATCACCTGACGAGTTTTTAAAGAGACAATTGGTTGATAATTAAGTAGAAATTCTTGACGTTCGATAGCTAAACGCAAGTCTGTTTCTAGTTGAGAAAGATGAATCGTCTGAGCGTACATTTCTTGATCGAAGATAGCATAACGTCCTTTTCCTAAAGCTTTAGCACGATACATGGCAATATCGGCATCCCGTAATAACTCGATACCATTTTGATAATGTGTCGAACCCAAAACGATACCAATGCTAGCACCAGAAAAAACTTTCCGCTCTTGTAAATGAATAGGAGAAGTAAGTTGAGCTAATAATCTTTCGGCGATCGCGATCGCATCTTGAAAATCTTGTAAATCTTCTAGAAGAATAGTAAACTCATCTCCACTCAACCGAGCAACCGTATCTACATCACGAGAACATTTTTTCAAAATATCAGCGATCGCAATTAAAAGTTGATCACCTACTGCGTGTCCCCAACTATCATTAATAATTTTAAAGCGATCGAGGTCAATAAACAGAACAGCAAACAAATAATCTTGATTTCTGTAACTACGTTGTAGAGCTTTTTGCAAATGCTCCATAAACAAAGTCCGATTAGGTAAACCAGTCAAAGCATCATGTAAAGCCTGAGCTAATAGTAATTGTTGTGTTTGTTTGTGTTGAGCAATTTCTTGATTTAGTTTATGAATAACTTGTTCTAATTGTTTAGTTCTTTGTTGAACTTTTTGTTCTAATTGGGTATTTAATAAAGAAATTTCTGCTTTAGCTGCTTGTAAAGCTAATTGATGCTGGATGCGAGCTAGAACTTCTTCAATTTGAAAAGGTTTAGTAATATAATCTACCCCACCCACCGCAAAAGCTTTTACCTTATCCACAACCCCATCAAACGCACTCAAGAAAATGATGGGAATTTCACGAGTTAATTGATCTGCTTTAAGTTTCTCACAAACTTCATAGCCGTCGAGATCGGGCATTTTGATATCCAGCAGAATTAAATCAGGTGGATTTTTTTTAGCTGTAATTAATGCCATAACACCATTTTTAGCGCAACGAACTTGATAACCTTGCTCGCTTAGAGTTGTAGACAAAACTCTTAAATTATCAGGAATATCATCGACTATTAAAATATTTGCTAAAAAAGAATTGAACTGAATATTATTCATAAATTGACAGCTTCTTGAGCCAGATTCATAATACGTTCAAAATCAAAATCATCTACTTCTTTTTGGATAGCTTTGGCTAAATTTTGCTGGTCGTGGGGTATTTCTGCTAATAATTGAGCAATTAGTTGATTATTAATCAAAGCAGCAGCTTCAGAAAGTTCTTCTAACCATTGATCAGACATAATTGCTAAAGCTTCGGCGGTTAATTTTTCAAGAGCTGCTAATTCAGAATTGTCTTCACAGTCAAGATTTTCGTAGAGATAACGAACTCCCAAATATTGACTCATCTTTTCAAAAATTACTTTTTCCCGAAAAGGTTTGCGCACAAAATCATCACAACCAGCAGAGAGAACAACTGCTTTTTCTTCTTCAAGAGTACTGGCAGTAAGGGCAATAATTGCGGTAGCTTGTCCTTTGAGATGAGATTTTATTTGTTGAGTAGCTTCATAACCATTCATAATAGGCATTCTCATATCCATCCAAATCAGATGAGGTTGCCAACTTTCCCAAAGTTGTACGGCTTCTTGTCCGTTGGTTGCCTCTTGTACTTGAAAACCAATTGGTTGTAATAACTTAATCAATAGTTGTCGATTTTCCCAGCGATCGTCTACTATTAAAATACGATATTCTTGTTGATTAAATTCAAGAGCAATTACTCTTTTAGTTTGTAGTTTCGCTTCAATTCTATTGGCTTCACTAAGCAAAGCTTGAATATAAAATTTAAAAATTGTACCTTTACCTACTTGAGAACTAACACTAATCTCTCCGCCCATCAATTCAACAAACTCTTTACTAATTGGTAAACCCAAACCAGTTCCTTGTTGCAATTGTTTACCTGTTTGAGTTTGGACAAATGGTTCAAATAAATTATCAATTTCTTCATCCGCAATGCCCGCACCCGTGTCTTCTACTTCAAAGGCAAGGCAGATGTCTCCTGTTCCCCTTTTCTCCTCTTCTTCTCTAACTAAACTAACCCGTAAAGTAACACTACCGTCGTTAGTAAACTTAATCGCATTTCCTAATAAATTAATTAAAACTTGACGTAGTTTTTTGTCGTCGGTTTGGATATATCGAGGTAAATTGCTGCTACGTTCGATCAGAAGCTGTAAACCTTTAGATTCTGCTTTTAAAGCTAACATTTCTTCGATTAAATTTAACAGAGTATACAAATCGAAATCCGTAGGATAGAAAGTCATTTGTCCTGACTCGATTTTGGCTAAATCCAGGACATCATTGATTAAAGAGAGTAAGTGTTCGCCACTGCGATTGATAATACCGAGATTCTCTTGTTGTTTTTTAGTTAGAGAAGTTTCACGGTTCATCAGTTGTGTAAAACCAAGAATGGCATTCAGAGGAGTACGAAGTTCGTGACTCATATTAGCCAAAAATTCGCTTTTAGCACGATTGGCAAGTTCTGCTATATCTTTAGCTTGTTGTAGTTCGGCGGTTCTTTGTTCGACTCTGGTTTCTAGTTCATCGTTAGCTTTGGCTAATTCCTGATTTGCTCGGTCTAATTTTTCGTTGACTTTGACAAATTCCTGATTTTTGCGAGCTAAATTAGTAAAAGACGTTTGGAGTTGTTGCGCCATTTCATTAAAGGAGTGGGATAAAACTCCCAATTCGATGATGCCTCTAACTTCTACCTGTTGATTTAAATCTCCTTGGGCAATGGCAACAGATGCTTTACCTAAACGCAGGATAGGTTTGGTAATCCAACGAGAAGTAATTAATCCTAAACCCATAGCTACTATTAGTGCTAAAAAACATAGGATGATGGTTGTCTGAGTGTTGGCATTAATCTGTGCCATGAAGTCTGATTCAGGAATAGTAGTGACTACTAACCAATCCAAACCATATTGATCTTGCCAGGGAGTAACTCGAACAAACTGACGCTCTCCTTGTAATTCAAAACTTAATTTTTGTTCTTCTTTGATTGCTTGAAAATTACCAAATTTTTGTTGTAAATATTGAGTTGTGGTTTGAATTTGAGAGTCGGAACTCTTGGTAGCATTCAGTCTGGTAGCTACACCATTGATTAAAGTAAAAGGCTTTTCAGTACTAGAACTAGCAATTAATAAACCGTCGCGTTCGATAATAAAAGTCTTAGCACTAGGGCTAATTGTTAATTGTTGTAAGAACTCGCTAATCCCAGTTAAAAGGAGATCGATTCCAACTGTACCGAGTAACTGATGATTTTTGTCATAGATAGGGCTATTGATTGAAACTGAAATAAATTCAGGCGTATCATCCCAGTTGTATACTGAACCCCAGATTGGTTTACCTGCTTTGACTGCTTCCCAGTAAGCCGACTCTTCCAGAGGATTGTAATCATTTGAGATGGTTACAACTTTAGTACGATCGCCCTGATTATCTGTAGCGTAAGTATAGGTTTTCATTTTAGTAGTAAGCGAACGTTCATCGATAGTTACACCTTGTCCATCTAAATATCTTCCTGCACCAGCATATTCGCCCGTCGTCAGTGCGTAGGAAATGAAAGTGATATCTGGATACGCTTGCAGTTGTTTCCAAAAATAATGCCCTGATGTTTGAAAATCTTTTAAGTCCAACAATCCTAGAGCGATCGCATCAAGATTAATTTGATTGAGTTTTTGAGGCGTTTCTAAATAGTGATCGAGGTGTTCGGAGACTAAATTACTGCTTTTGTCGATTAAGCGATTGGCAAGATCATTAACTGCTTGTTGTCCATTTTCAAAGGAAAGATAACCTACTAGTCCCACTGCGCCGACAATTTGCGCTACAAAAGGTAAGACTAAAATTAGGCGTAAAGGTAATCCTGTAAACCTAATCTTGGTTTCTTTTGATGACGCTGTAGTTTTTAAAACTTTCATCTTTATCTATTTGAGACCAGTTATCAGTAGAGAAGTACCATGGTACGTCTCTACTTAAGATTGCCCAAAAAAAAGTCTCAAAGCGCAAAATTTAATTTTATTTTGTTAATTTCTTAGTTAAAATTGCTGAAAATAATGTTTTAAAAAAAAGCAGAAGCATTATTCAGCTTAAAAACTATCTAGTTCAACTTACTTAGAATTAATTAAAAATATATATCATAGTTATCGTTAGTTGCTTAAAAGCAATTTTTTATGTCAAATCTACCACCATTAAATACAGATACAATTTGGGCAATTCTCAAGGAAGAGATTGATGATAGTATTGTTAATCAATTAGTTTGGTATTATCTTGGTTATCGTTACAATCAAGCAACGCAAACTTGGGATACTAGTAAAGTAAATGATGATTGGAAAAAAGACTATCCCGAACCACCAGATTTTATCGCCAATCGCCCACCAACAGTGAAGTTAACTCGTTCAATTTCTCAAGAAAATAAACAATTATTAAAAGAAAAGTTGGGTTTTCAAGGTTATAAAATTGGTGAATTTGGACCAAGACAGACCCGTCGTGCTACTGCTGCCAATTGGTTATTAAGCTATATGCAACAAATCGGTTCTTAAATTGGCAATGGCAAAATAGTTATTAAATAGTCCCACAACGAAAGCATCTTGTTAATTAAACTCTTATGATGATCTCAGAATCTCAAAAAAAGCGATCGCTATTAGCTTGGCAAACCTTTCTCAACACTTCTTTAGAAAAGCAAATTCAACAATCTCTTCAAAGCGATGCTGACAAACAAATTTTAGATTTATTTCACGAAGTTGCCAATACTGTACCTGCTTATCAAGCCTTTTTGAAAGAAAATCAAATTGAGCCTCAGTCAATTCAAACTCTAGCTGATTTTCAAAATCTGCCTCTGTTGACTAAAGAGAACTATATCAAAAAATATCCTCTCTCAGAACTATGTCGTCAAGGATTACTAGAACAATGTGATACTATTGCTGTCTCTTCTGGTTCGACAGGAGAACCAACTTTTTGGCCTCGTTTTTTGAGTGATGAATTTCAAATTACTACCAGGTTTGAACAAATTTTTTATGATAGTTTTCAAGCGGATACTCGTAGTACTTTAGCAGTTGTTTGTTTTAGTCTTGGTACTTGGGTGGGGGGAATGTACACTACTAATTGCTGTCGTCATTTAGCAGCTAAAGGTTATCCCATCACAGTAGTTACCCCTGGTAATAATAAAATTGAGATTTTTCGGGTAATTAAGCAACTATCCCCTTGCTTCGATCAAGTTGTTTTATTGGGTTATCCTCCTTTTCTTAAAGACATCATCGATAGTGGCATTGCTGAAGGGATTAATTGGCAAGAATACTCTTTGAAACTAGTAATGGCAGGAGAAGTATTTAGTGAAGAATGGCGCAGTTTAATTGCAGAAAGAATTGGTTCAACTAATCCTTGTTTTGATTTTGCTTCTTTGTACGGAACAGCAGACGCAGGAGTATTAGGGAACGAAACGCCTTTGAGCATTTGTATTCGTCGTTTTTTTGCTCACAACCCTACTGAGGCTAAAACTATGTTTGGAGAATCTCGTTTGCCTACTTTAGTTCAATTCGATCCAACCAGTAGATATTTTGAAACTCGCCACAATACTTTACTTTTTTCTGGAGATAATGGCATCCCTTTAATTCGCTATCATATTGCCGATACAGGGGGGATTATTCCCTACGAACAAATGTGGCAATTTCTGCAACAACATGGATTCGATCCTTTAGCAGAATTACAATCTGAACGAGGCATAAATGCCTTTCCTTTTGTTTATATTTTTGGTCGTTCTGCTTTTACTGTTTCCTATTACGGTGCCAATATTTATCCTGAAAATATCCATGTAGGTTTAGAACAACCAGGAATTAGAGATTGGGTTACTGGTAAATTTGTGATGGAAGTTAGGGAAAAAGAAGATCAAAACCGCTATCTATCAATCGTAGTCGAACTAGCTCCTAATATTAAAGCCAACGAAAACATGGAAAATGCGATCGCTTTTGCCATCTATACTCAGTTACTTCGGCTTAATAGTGAATTTGCTAACTACGTCCCTACACAATCTCAATTACCACAAGTTGCTCTTCTTCCTTTTTGTGAGCCTAATTATTTTCCTGCTGGAGTCAAGCATCGTTATACTCGTTCTTAATCTTATGGATGTAAATAATATTAATATGTGTAGAGAATTAATATGTTTTTTCTCTACAGTTATCAATTAACTCTGGCAATTTTAATAACTAAAACTAAATTAGATCGACTTATTTATTATTCAAAGTTTAGGTAATATTGGTTGGCTCGATCAACAAAAATTCTTCTTTCATTAAGTTAAATAATTTATTTTGACTTTCTGTTAGTTCGCTTTGCTCATTCAAAGATAATTGTTTAATTACATAAGGACAACCAGATAATTGAGTACGATTATGGAATTGAAAATCTTGACCAATAATAAATCCTTGCTTTTCAAGAATAATTTTGATCATTTGTTGTGCTATCTCAATCAAATCAATTTCTGGTAATAAATAATCACGATTTTGTAAAATCCATCGACAACTTTGCTCATCTGCTAGTGCTATTTGTTCTATAGCAGATTGAAAAATTTTTTCAATCTCAAGTGGGCTAACTAGATAAACTAAAAAATTTTTTAAGTGTACTACTAAAGCCTGATTTTGAGATTTTAAAATCTGAACAGACAAATCAATATGTAATTGATAGTTATCTTTGGAGCTAGGATTCAATTTAAAAAAAGGATAATCATTAATAACAGCCATAGCTGCTTTCTTGAATTACTGATACTTTATAAATTACAAAGAAATTGTGAGAATTTTGTGTTTTTTATCATCTTTTGCCGTAAAAACTTAATGTTTATCCTGAGAAGTAGACTAAGCAAAATAAATTGAGTAATTTAGTTTACTTCAATCTACTTGACTCAAATAAAAATTATTTTTTAGCTTAGATATAGTTTATTGCGTTACTCCAAAATCACTATGAATATTTTTATATTCTTGATAATTAATTCCTAATAAACCAGCTAAAGTACCACAACCTCGATAGATGTATAGTAGAGAGTTAACGCGAGCGTGTTGCCCTTGAATCAAAGCAGGAATAAATTTAAGTAACCCGATCGCAATTAAAGCAATTCCCTTCATCCCTCGGATCAACTGTACAACAAAAGAAGGATATAATTCTTTTTCTACGATACTTTGAGTTCCCCAAGTACGATAACCACGCTGTAAAATCCATTCAGAAGTAGTACGAGACGAAGGAATCCAATCATAAACAATTGCTTCATCTGCCCAAACAATTTTAGCTCCTGCTTGATGAAGTCTCATAAATAAATGGGAATCTTCTCCGCCACTAATTGCAAAGCGATCGTCAAAAACTGGATCAAGTTGTTGTAAAATTTTGGCACGCACTAGTACGTTATTGGTGAAAGCCACGTGTCTTTGTTCTCCAGTTTGAAATCTAGGCCAATTAAAAAATTTTCCTTTAACTACCCATTCAGGCACATCTTCTGCTTGAAAATAAGGTAAAACAGGACCAGTCACTACATCAGCATCGTATTGTTGTTGAGTTAATAATAATTTTTCTAACCAAAACGTTTCAGGAACTTCATCATCATCAATCATGACAATATAATCAACATTTTTTGAAGTTAATGCTAGTGATCTATTACGAGCATATGTAATTCCGCGCTGAGTTTCCACTCCCGTAATTAAAGACCAACGAAATTGAGCTTTAATTTCTTGAGTAATTTTTTCGGCTATCCCAGCGTTATCATTATCAATTACAATTACTTCAATATTCGGAGTGTCAAGCTTTTCAAAAGCCAATTGATTCAAACCTTCAAGTAACCGCTTTAAACCTTCAGGACGTTTGTAAGTAATTATACAAATAGATATCAACATATTTTTGTAAATATTGTCGTAATTATTTATAAAGAAGAAATGAAGAAACAATCAAAGGATTGTATTAATTTTAGGAGATTGATAAAGTAATGTTACAAACTGCGAATAAATTTCTATTTATGATACAGGTATTAAATATAACTCTATTTATTGGCATTATATTTTTTTTAATAATTCCTTCTGTTGTTTTATTAATCGAGTGCATTGCTTCTTTATTTTCTCAATCTGATCATTCAAAAAAAACTAATTTAGCTCATCCCAGAACAGTAGTGTTAGTTCCTGCTCATAATGAAGCAGAACAGATTGAATCTGTTTTACAAAAAGTTTTAGCTCAATTAAATACGCAAGATCGATTAGTAGTCATTGCAGATAATTGTCACGATGAGACAGCAGCGTTAGCCAGAAGTACAGGAGCTACAGTAATAGAACGTTTTAATCAAGAAAAACGTGGCAAAGGATATGCTTTGGACTACGGTCTTAAATTTATTGAAAACGATCCTCCCGAAGTTGTGGTCATCCTTGATGCTGATTGTCAAATTGAACCAGGCACAATTTCTAGTATTACTCGTTTAGCACAAGATTCAGGAAGACCAGTACAAGCAACTTATTTGATGGATCAACCAGATCATCCTAGCCTGAAAGACAAAATTTCCATGTTTTCTCTGACGGTTAAAAATCTGGTTCGTCTTAAAGGTTTAAATAGTTTGGGATGGCATTCTCTCTTAACAGGATCGGGTATGGCTTTTCCTTGGTCTGTAATTAGTAAAGTTTCTTTGGCAGGTAGTAAAACTACTGATGATATGCAGTTAACTGTTGATTTGGCGATCGCAGGAGATAGTCCAATCTTTTCTCAAGAAGCCTTAGTTACAGGACGATTGATGAAAAATAAACACGCTCAAAGCCAGAGAATGCGCTGGGAACATGGTCATATTGAAATGATCTTAGTAGAAGTACCTCGATTGCTCAAAGAATTTATCAAACAAAGACGGATTGAGTTATTAATTCTTGCTTTAGATATCTTTGTACCACCTTTATCTTTATTGGTAATGATTTGGCTAATAGCTACATTTATTTGTTCTTTAGCTGTAACAATCGGTGCTTCACTTTTACCTGTTGCGGTCGCACTAGTGGCTGGTTGTTTGATTGTGGCTGCGGTTTTACTCGCTTGGTGGCAATATGGTCGAAATAACTTGTCTTTATTAAGTTTAATCGCGATTCCTTTCTATGTGTTGAGCAAAATTCCTATTTATCTAAAGTTTTTAGTTCAACCTCAGAGTCGATGGCTACGAACTGAACGAGATGGATAATGATTGTGTTATCACATAATTAAAGAGTTTGTCTGGAAAAGTTGTCATTTGAATCAGCTATAATTTAAGACCCTGTTTTTTGTTGATAGTTGATAGTTAATTGTTTGTCCACAGATGCACACGGATGAACGCAGATGGAGTCATCGATTGATAGTGTTTTTGGTTGAGACCTACGGTAGTGCGCTTCGCTTATGTTAATTGTTGATTGGTCACTGGTAACTTTACAGACTACACCGTGCTACGTCTCTACTGGTCACTGGTCTAGGTGTACTTCATTGCTAGCTCAGCTAAAATTGAATTTTCGGGCTTCATTTATTTACTTTAAATTACTTTTTTAAAACAATTTTACTTAGAAAACATTATGAGTTTAGCTGTTATTAAATTCTCTTCTGAAGATTGTGGTCTTTGTCATAAAATGTCGTTTTATGACCAAAAAGTAGCAACTGAATTAAATTTAGATTTTATTGATGTCAAAATGCAAGATACTACTACGTATCGTAAGTATCGCAATATTTTATTGGCTCAATATCCTAAAAAAGAAGGCATGGGATGGCCAACTTACATTGTTTGTGATTCGCCTGAAGGAGATTTTAAAATTTTGGGTGAAGTTAAAGGTGGTCATCCTAAAGGAGAATTTCGTACTCTTTTACAAGCAATTATTGAGCAAAAAAATTAATTGATAAATTAATAATTAAAAATCAAATATTCTTAAGGTTGATTTACTTAATTTTGAGAGATTATTCGCAACTTGATAGTCTTTCTTGTTCCTGATTAAGTAAACTTATAACTATTTTTATTTTTGACAAGAAACCCTAGGAACTGCGATCGCGTCAAGCTTTTCTACACGTTGGCTAAGACTACATTGATAGATTTCTATAGTTACCATTGTGAAAATACTTAAATAAGTTGAACTATTTTAATTTTTAAATCAACATCTAGCTAATATTGCTGATTACTCAACAGTAAAAATGCTTAAGATATTTTGCTGATTCAATAAATTTAAGTAATTACACTGACGAAAATTAAGAATATCATTTGCAACATAAATGTGAAGAGAAATGATATGTTGAGCAATGATTAATACACAGTTATCTTGGCTTATTCCTTTAGTAGGAAGTATTTATTTACTAAGTATTCATCTGATGTTGTGGTTAGGACAAAATATAGATTTCAAACAGATTTTTCCTGAATTACTAGAAAAATTGACTCGTGACTAGCTGTTAACCAAAATTCTAGAACTATTGAAAATAGTTTTTTAGCAATTAAAAATTTAGTCAACTATTTCAATCTTTCAAAGAATAAAAGCGATCGCTATGACTACTATTAACTTTCTCTCAACAGCGATCGCTTTAGTTTAATGAATTAGTTTAACTTATCTTCTTCTTCTCCCAAAGCTAGCAGTTGGTCTACGACTGCTTCTGCCACTACCAAAACTGCTTGAAGGTTTAGATTGTCTATACTTAGATTGACCAGAGGAACGAAGATCGCTTGAACCAAAACCAGAACCAGTAGCACGACTATTACTAGGATTAGGTTTGGTAATAGTATTTCTAGTCTTAGTAGTATAGGAGTTTCTAATCGAACCTGTAGTACGCAAAGTTTGACGATTTTTGACTACTGCTGGAGGTGCATTATATCGTTCTTGATAGCGATTGATAGCTTGATTATAGCTGCTACCATAGCCACCAAACCCGGTTAGATATCCTCCTGGTTGATATACAGGTGGTACATAATATTGGGGTCTAAATAATAAACTACCGATTGCTTGTCCTGCTAACGCACCAGCAAAAGGAGTCCAAAAATTAGATTCTCTTCTAACAATAACTGTTTGTGGTTGACCAGTAGCAGGATCGGTTCTGGTTTCAGTGACGTTATGAACATATTCAATTTTAAAGTCTTCCGTTAAATACATAACCGGTTGACTATTTTCTACTTGAAGATAGGTTTTTTCCCCATTTTTAATCGCTTCGTCACTTAAACGCGCCATCTGTAGGTTAGCAGTTTGGAAGACTGGCGCTGTTCCTGGGGGAGTATTGAGTAACATTAAACTATATTGCCCATCAACATCATTATAAGTAGCCTGTTGTACGGGATACTTACCATCAGCGATCGCAGTTGGAGCAGACGAAACGTTATTATTAAAATTGGGTTGGTTTGATTGAACTGTTGAGGAACTACCACAAGCAACTGTAGTCCAACTTAAAGTTAGACACATCAATAAAATTAAAACTTTGCGCCACATAAAGCTAAATAGATTACTTATTTTATCAACTGCTATGATTGTAAAACTTTCCAGACAATCTAGATTTACGGTAATTACACCTGCTTATATGAGGTACATCCGTTCGATACTTACTTATTGAGCGTTGGTTGCGCAGCGCGTCATCATCGGGGTTAATTGTTAATGGTTAATTGCTACTTTTAATTTTTATTTAGTTTGAATTTGTTCAATCAGTTTGGCTAATTCCAATTGAATTTCTTTTAGACCTACTTGTTCAATATTATTTCTGTGTTGAGAAAGTTCGACTAAAGTTGTATATTTTTGATTAATACTACTAATTTCGGTACTTACTTCTAACAGCTTACGGGCAACTTTTTGCATTCCATCTAAACTATGTTCAAAAGCTTGAGTAGATTTTTGTAAAACTAAAGATGATTGAGCAAATTGACCTTGTGCGATCGCCAAATTATTCGTTGCAGAAGATAATTTTTCAGGAAATCTACTTTGGTCTAAAATATTGGCAGCTTGCTCGAAAGTACTAGCACTATTTTCAATTCGGGAAAAGGCATTAATTACTGCTTGTTCAATAGTATTTCCAAGTTGATGAAGCATTCTGCCAAAATCTTGATTGAATCTTTCCATTGCTTCAACTAAAGGAGGTAGTGGTTGAAGTTGAGGTAAATAAATATTATCTAAATAATCTTCTAAAGAATTAATTAAATTAGTTTTTATTAAACTAGTATTCCAAGCAAGATTAACTACAGTTAATAAAGCACTACAGGCAACTGCAATTAAACTAGTAAGAAAAGCAATTCCCATTCCCTGTAAAGGTTGATTTAATTCTGCTACCAAACTCCTCATGTCTGCTAAATCAACTTGAGTAATAGTTTGACTGAGGTTAGATAAATTAATAGTGATTCCTAAAAATGTTCCGAGTAATCCAAAAGCTAAGAGTAAATTTGGTAAAACACGGGTAAAGTTATTTATTTTTTCACAATTAAGTGGCAACCCTAAACAATTAAATTGTTCTTGACTATATACACCTTCAATAATAGCCGTAGTATTAATTTGTTCGCGGTCTAAATTAATTTCCTGACATCTTTTTTCTAGTTGATTAATAATTTTAGGCTCTAACTCCAATTGAAATCCAGCTAATAATTTTCTATTAATTTTAGTTAATCTTACTAAATGTTGATAAAGACAATAGCGTAAGATGATTGCTGCGATCGTTGGTAGAATAACTAATACAACTGCTAGAAAAATTAAATAAGCAGGAACAAGAGCGATCGCGTTAAATATTTGTTGCATAATCTTAAAATATATTTGTTTATTTGCAGGAAATTTTACCAAACACGTCTGTCTACTAATTTTTTAGTTTAACGATTTTGACATTTAGTAACCATCATGATAATAGATTTTAAGATTTTAACCAGATTTGATTAAGTTACTTGTTTAAATTATGAATGCTTCAATTTCTGCCTTTTCTATTCCTCAACTTCCTAATGTTAGTTTGGTCGCATTCTATCAAAATAAACCATCTCAATTAACTAATTTAATTCAAACAATAATTGCTGAAATTAATCGCTCTTCACTCAGTAAATCAAATTTTCTCAACTACCAACTTGAACAAATCCACGGAACTATTCTTGGTTGTGAAGGAGTATCAACTTCATTAGGAATTATTAATAAATGGTTTTATGAGTTTAGGCAAAAAACTCGTTACGTAAATTTATCTGGTTGGCTTAATTTTCTTCAAAATCAAGTAAAATTTCCGATAATAATTCGCTTTGGTGGTTATCATCCACAGGTTAATTATCACTTTTTAAGTCGCCAACAACATCCTTCAATCCGAACTTTTCAACTTCAATCATCAGGAGAAGATAACTTTGTTCCTGTATTAATTGGTTGGTCTTTTACCGAGCAAAAAATTACTCTAGACATAGAAAAACTTCGTCGTCAAGCTCAACAGTTTAATTTGTTACATAAATATCATCAAACACCCAATAGTATTGATAACGATTTTTACTTACGTCTAGGAACAATTAAAGGTAAATTATCAGCTAATGAAATCTTTTTAATCGAACAAAAAATTAGAGAAAATTTGCAGTTGCAACCTCCCTTTTATGTTTCTATCAATCAAAATGATTTAGCTTTTGTTAAATATCAAGATTTAACTTTGCCTCTGGAAACCACAGAAATACTACCTCTAACAGAAGCGACAGAGACAAAACTGCAACGACTCTATGCCAATTCTGACACAACTAAATAAACCCTGGTGCGATCGCATTAGACGTAAATTCACAATCACCTGAAAAAAGTTGTTGTTAAAATCGAGGTATAAGTATTTAAATTGCTATTATTTGCATTTATAAGGCTTAGGGTCAGAGCCTCTTTTTTGTTATATTTTACCAAAATTTTAAGTTATTAATCCTCACAACCAATCTTAAGACATAAATTTTATTCGTTTAATATTAGCGAATATCTATCATAAGTATCAAGCTTTCTTAAATCATGCTCGTTACAGTGAAACTATTAAGTCGCGATTGTTTTGCATCATAAATCTACACGCTGACTATTTTTTTAGGAGAGTTGAACAATGTTTTTTCATAAAAAAGAACTAATTGAAAAGGCAGTAAATATTAGTGACCCAAATCCTCGTTTTGCTCAATTATTATTAGAACAATTTGGTGGCGCAACAGGAGAATTAACAGCAGCTTTACAGTATTGGGTACAATCTTTTCATACCGAAGACCCAGGTATTCGTGATATGTTGCAAGACATTGCTACTGAAGAGTTTAGCCATTTAGAAATGATTGGCAAATTAATCGAAGTTCATACCAAAAATGTCGATCAAACTGAAGCTTTCACTAGCACTTTATTTGCAGTTAGAGGAATGGGTCCTCATTTCTTAGACTCTCAAGGAAGCGCTTGGACGGCCAACTATATTAATGAAGGTGGCGATGTTGTTCGCGATTTAAGAGCTAATATTGCAGCCGAAGCTGGCGCGCGTCAAACCTATGAAGCGTTGATCAAATTAGCACCAGACCAAGGCACAAAAGAAACTTTAGTTCACTTACTGACTCGCGAGATTTCCCATACCAATATGTTTATGAAAGCTCTTGACTCAATGGGTAAACTAACCGACCCCTTCTTTGGCAATATTAAGCCTGATAATACAGTAGATATTTACTATAACTTATCTTCTAACGGACAAGATCATCGAGGACCTTGGAATTCAGACAAAGACTTTAGATATATTGCTGACCCCCTAAAAGAGATGGAAAACAAGCAATAAAATAAAAAAAAGCTTTCTTAGGTTCTTTTGTGGTTTATTTTCTGCAAAAGAGCCTAAAAATTATTTATTTTCAAAAGCTCTCTTCTTTTGTTCTAGGTTAAAGCAGCAACTACTTTAAGAGTATCAATGTACTGAACAAATTTGATTACCTTGCCATTTTCGAGTGTCCATATTGAAACTGTTAGGTGCAGTCATACTTTTACCAGTAGCCTTATAAATACCACTGTCATAACCTAGAGCAATTATTTTTTCGCCAGCGTCAATAAATTCTTCGACATCAGCACGAAAATTATCCCATTCTGCACCAATTTTTTGAAAAACTCCTGTTACAACTGCATCTTTTCCAATAAATTTTCCTCCATATGGAATTCCTTCTGACTCAAACCACTCCATATTAGGTGCAATTAAATCAAGAATAGTATCTAAATCGCCTTGATCAAAAGCACGATACAAACTTTTGATAATTTCTAGATTATTCATTTTTTAGAAAAACAGTTGAAGTGTTGCTTTTTTTTAATAGTTAATTGTTAATGGTTGATTATTAATCCCTCATAATTAGTAATTAGTAATTAATAACTGGTGTAGAGACACGACATGTCGCGTCTCTACTGATAACTGATTACTCCATTGTTGTTCCTGAATAAACAATCCCTCGTTTCGCATCCAGAGTAATAATTGCTCCTTCGCGAATAATTTGACTAGCATTTTTAAACCCGACAATCACAGGAATATCCAACCGCAAACCAAGAGTAGCAGCATGACAGGTTAAACTTTCATCTTCAGTGATAATTCCAGCAGCTTGACGAATAATTTCGACAAATCCTGCATGAGTTTGAGGAGCTACTATAATTTCTCCTGGATTAAAATCATTAATTGCATGGGGATTAGAGACGACTCTAGCTCTTCCACTAACTGCGCGTTGTCCAATCCCTGCACCTTGACCTAAAATAGCTTTAACCAATTCTACTTTAATTAAATCTGTCGAACCAGCTACTCCCTGTAAAGTACCTGCAGTCATTACTACCAAATCTCCAGCAGCTAACCAGGTTTTTTCTTGAGCAACGTTAATTGCTGCTTGAAAAGTTTGATTAGTAGAAGGAAGATCCAAAACAAGTAGAGGTTTGACTCCCCAGACCATTTGTAGTCTTCTAGAAACATGAACACTAGGAGTAATCGCTAAAATTGGAGTCTTAGGGCGGAATTTGGAAACATTACGAGCAGTTGCACCTGTTTTCGTCAAGGTCATAATCGCTGCTGCATCTAATTGTTCGGCAATTTGACCAACCGCAGCAGAAATAGCATGGGGAATTGAAGCTTTATGGTTGGAATCAGAAGAAACTCGATTCTGTTCTAATTCAATCCGTTGGGCGATTGTTGCCATAGTTTTAACTGCTTCAACAGGATAACTACCTACGGCAGTTTCATTAGAAAGCATAACCGCATCGGTACCATCCAAGATAGCGTTGGCAACGTCGGATACTTCCGCACGAGTTGGACGAGGATTGTTAACCATACTGTCTAGCATCTGGGTAGCGGTGATAATGGGAATACCCAGTTTATTAGCTGTGGCAATCAATCTTTTTTGTAGAATGGGGACATCTTCGGCAGGTAACTCTACCCCTAAATCACCTCTAGCTACCATGACACCATCACAAAGAGACAAAATTGCGTCCATTTGTTCAATCGCTTCGTGCTTTTCAATTTTGGCGACTACAGGAACGGATTTACCTGCACTAGCAATTAAATCTTTAATTTCAAGAATATCTTGGGGATTGCGAACAAAACTTAAAGCTACCCAATCTACACCTTGATCCAAACCAAACATTAAATCTGCTCGGTCTTTATCGGTTAAGGCTTTGATAGATAAATATACTCCAGGAAAATTTACTCCTTTATTACTTGATAAAATACCGCCGACAACTACACGACAATGAAGGCTTTCACTTTGATAGTTGACCTTTTCTACCTGCATCTCGACTTTACCATCATCGAGCAGAATAGTTGCACCTTCAGGAACTTCTTCGGCAAGACGATTGTAACTGACGTAACTAATTTCTTGATTACATTCTACTAGACGGCTAGTAAGTACAAAAGAGTCACCTTGTTGGAGTGAAATACTACCACAGCTAAACTTGCCCAGACGAATTTTTGGTCCTTGTAAATCTTGTAAAATGCCTACTGGTTGATTAAGTTCAAACGCTGTCTGACGAATTAGACGAATAGCTTTCTGATGGTCTTGTTGAGTACCATGAGAAAAATTTAATCTTAAAGTGGTAGCTCCTGCTTGAATCAACTGACGTAATACATCTGGTTTAAGAGTAGCAGGACCTACGGTAGCAACGATTTTTGTCCGACGGGTATATTTATGCGCTCGCATTGCTCTGAAGAAGACAACAGCAAAGCATCATTATACTGGATTCCCAATTTACTTAAAATTACTCCCATCTAGATATTGATAATTATTCGTTGAATTATTACCTAGAAAAATATAATTTATTTTTATAAATTGCCGTAACTTATTTTGTCTACTCAAGGCTCAATATAATTCATTTGAGCGATTAATTCTCATCTTTTCCAACCAATTTGATTGGTAAAAATACATACGAAATAATCATAAAAATAAAGTAACAATGTTTGTTTTACTGATATTTTTACTTATAAAATTAATGAAATTATCAGTTTATAATTATTTTTGTGCTTAAAATTATGCTAAAGAAAAAAAGTACTTCTGTAATAACACTGTCTTTATTGGTGGCGATCGCAGTAACTCCTCAGTCTGTCGAAGCATCATTTTTGACATCTGATAACCAATTAAATTCCGAACAGATTGCTCAAGCAGATAATTCTTCTGAGAACAATGCTTCTAATCATGAAACTAAATCTAAATTTCCCTGGTGGTTATTAATCTTAGTTGCAATTGTTCCTTTTGTAGGTTGGTTTTTCTTTGGTCGTAACACTCAAGTGAACCAAGAATCAGTAATGACAGAAAATTTAGCTGGTTCTTTTGATTCAACTTCAACTAATAACAACAATTATGAAGAGTTTGTCCCTGAAGTTGAAACACAGAATAATTTTAATTCTCCAATTCCAACGAATGCGAGTTTTGAAGATAACACTATCATAGCAACAAGTGTTGAGCCAGTTTCTAATTTTACTAATGAATTACAAAAAAATAATAGTTTTACTCAAGAAATAAATCAAACAAATATAGTAAATGAAGTTGAGCCATTACCTGTCAGGGAAACTGATTTAACTTTTACCATTAATCAAGAACCTATTAATTTATTTGAACAAGTTAATCAAAATTCTCAATCTTTTACTTCTGATGTAGAAAATAATTTGATTGATGAAGTTGAGCCATTGCCCGCCAGAGAAACTGATTTAACTCCTATAATCGAACCAATAATTGATAAAAATGAGCTTGTTAATGAAAGTAATATTATTGAAGCAAATAATGAGTTGGTCGAAGATCAAATAGGAGGAATTACTGAATGGTTAGAACAATTAGATTTGACATTTCCTTTATCAGATCCTCAAGATAATAATCCTGATTTATTTGAAAATATTGCCGAACAAGACGACAATTTAGACTTGTTAATCGAACTTGATGAAGCAGAAAATGAGCAAGATTTAGAATCTTTTGAACAACTTCTTTTTGGCGATGTAGACACTAATAAAGAATCTAACAATAAAGTTTAACTTTACTTATTTAGAACACATAAAATGTTTTAGCTTGAATTAAAATTTAACAAATTAAACAAAAAAGGACAGGTATTGTACCCGTCCTTGATGATTTATTAATTTTGCTTAACTACAACAGAAAAACTAAAAATTCATTTCCGCAGCTTGAACTCTTTCGACTTGTTTCTTCTTAATTACTAAAAGAATTTGACAAATCATAATTGCACCGAGGAAAACAATTAAACCACCGATTCTTGCTGGACTTTGAAGTACAACTTCTGTATCTTTTTGTCCAAAACCACCTACATTAGGATTAGTGGTCAGTGCATCTCCGGCAGCGATTTGTTGTCCTTCTGAAACAATTAATTCTGGTCCCGAAGGAATTTTGTCAACAATAGTATCGTCGCCAGTATTAATACTAATTTCATAACCACCTGCTTCTTGTTCGCTAATAGCGGTGATTGTTCCAGTAGCAGAAGCTTTGAAAGCGTTATTATTGCTTAGTTCACCAGTAGGATAAACTTGTCCTCGTCCACGATTTGCGCCTAAATGAACTTGATATTTACCGAAGTGAATATTTTTATTTTCAGCAGGGTTAGGAGAAAGTACAGGAAAAACAACTTCTTGATATTGTTCGCCTGGTAAAGGTCCAACAATTACTACGTTATCTTGACCTTCTTTATATTGTTGGAAGTAAAGACTACCAACTTTTTCTTTCATTTCTTCAGGGATTCTTTCAGGAGGAGCAATTTTAAAACCTTCAGGTAACATTAAAACTGCACCAACATTCAAACCACCTTTAGAACCATCTCCTAAAACCTGTTGACTATTTAAGTCATAAGGAATTTTTACTACTGCTTCAAATACTGAATCTGGTAATACGGATTGAGGAATTTCTACTTCCGCAGGTTTTTCAGCTAAGTGGCAGTTAGCACAAACAATGCGCCCAGTTGCTTCTCTAGGAGTTTCAGGGGCAGTTTGTTGCGCCCAAAAAGGATAAGCAGCAGCAGATTGGGGTAATAATAAGTCACTGGTTAGGAAAACAGCAACAGTAGCAATAACCAATAATAATGTTTTGGCAATTAATTGTTTACCTGTCTTCACCATTGCTAATTGTGCAGGTGTTCTCATCTCTCTCGTCAACAATTTTCAAATCCTATAAATTAATTAATTTGTGAGTAATTTAAGCCCACCAGGGGTCTTCGTTAGTACGGAAATCTGTTTCTGTCCAAGGAGTAAATACCACTTTGTCATCTTCTGTCACATCAGCATGAACTAATGCTAAAGATAGAGGTGCAGGGCCACGGACAACTTTTCCTGTAGCATCGTACTGAGAACCGTGACAAGGACATTTAAATTTGTTTTCGTTAGCATTCCAAGGCACAACGCAACCTAGGTGAGTACAAACAGCATTAATTCCGTAGTTGGCAATTGTATCTTCGCCTTCGACCACAATATAGGTAGGATCGCCTTTTAATCCTTGAGCTAAAGAGCGATCGCCTGGATTATGTTCTGCTAAATATTGGCTAACAATAATATCATTGCCTAGTGCGTCTTTAGCTGTAAGACCACCGCCAGCACCACCACTAGAAGGAGGAATAAAGTATTTTACTACTGGATATAATGCTCCCAAGGCTACTCCTGTGATTGAGCCAAAAGTGAGCAAGTTCATAAATTGTCTACGCCCCATATCAGGGACATCAGAAGAGCCGGAAAGTTGAGCCATAGTTATACTTCAGATCTATAGTTTTGTAAACTAAAGTGAGGACAAGGAAAAAAATATTTCATTATTTGCCTGATTGTAAATCTATATTTAGCAATCTCAAAGCACAATTATGAAATTTCTTGTCTTTAAAAAGGTTAACAAGTACTGTATTAAATTATTACAGAGATTGAGTCCGCAATCCCAAAAGAGTCCAAATGACAGGCGAGGAATTACAACAAATTTTATTGGAGAAATGGGGCTGCTCTTATGATATTCAGTTAAGACAGGTTAAGGGAAGAATTTTTGTCCAAGTGATGTGGAAATATTTGGAACAAGCTTCTTTTCCTCTTTCTGAGCAAGCCTATCTCGAACATCTCGAAGCGGTGGCTAGTTATCTCAATGCTTGGGGTGGTGTAGAGCAAGTTAAAACTTTTATTAATCATACTCGCGATCGCCCTCGTTTAGGTAAAGCAGTTAGTATTCCCTTAGATTTGGGAGAACGAGCTTCTGAGTGGATTTTAGGTGATTTATAAATTTTACTGAAGTTATCTATTAGCTTGACGGGTAATCAAAAATGTTATAGACGCGATCTATAAACTGACGGTTATAATGGCAAATGGGGTGAATAGTCTCTGGTGAATATTTCAACCTTGTCAGTACGAAAATCCTAGAGCAATAAAAATTTCACCCCTTTCTTTGGCATTATCATTGCTTATTAAAGAAAAAAAATCGAGAAGGGCGAGTTTCAATCGCCCTCCGTTGCCTAAAAACTGCTGTAACTCAACTTAATATTTTAGTTGGTCGGCAGCATTATAAACATCGATCGCGGGATTACTTCTAATTTGGACGGTTGATCCTCCCCATTGAGAGTTAGTGTTGTCTTCAAAACGATGACGCACAGTTCGGTTTTGGACTACCTTACCTGTACCACCTTCGTTACCTTGTACACCAGTTGTAACACTGACGTTACCTTGGCACGAATCAGAACCCTGCATCTCAATTTGGTTATTTCGTTCAGTAGGCTCTTTTGAACCACTGATGTTGTATTGAACAGAAACATCAGCTTGTACGCATTGTGCCATAGCAGAATTAGTTACAGCAGACCAAATTGTAAGCAGACTGGTAGTAGATAAAAAGCCGAAAGTTAATGAGTATAAGGGTAGCCAACTCAGTTTACTTGAGCGAAATTTTTGTCCTGTCCAATTCATTCGTCATCTCCTTTCTAACGACAGGTTGAGGTATAAACACTGCTTTCGCTCACACTTTGACCAGATTTAGATACCTGGGTATTTCTGTGATAAGAACTATTGCGATTTTGACAAGTAGTTCGCCACGGAAAACGAAGAAACTGCATAGGATACCATCTTGATGAGGAATTGTAGGCAGGAACTTCTACGTTAGTGTTTCCTGTATTGACATAGATACTGCCATCTCTACTGGTGCTAGCTCTTACACTACCTGCTTGAACTTCTATTTCTCTACTGAGAACAGGAGCAGGTAAAAATAGTAAAAAGCCAGCTAACATTAAAGTTAGCCTTTTTAAATTCATGGTTAAAGTCCTCAATTCAATTTAAGAAACTGGTGATTAGTGAGAAGCTGTGAAACGAATTTGATTCATTCCCTTGAACGCCTCGTCAAAGATAGGAAGGACTAACACCTAATCACCAGCTATCTAAAGAAAAAATTAAAACTATTGCAAACTAGTGACGACTGCGATGAGTACGAGTATTATTAAGCTGTTGTGAATTTTGAACGCAAGTGTTGTATTCCCCATATTGATCGCAGTATTGTTGGGTTCTTTGCACAAT
Source organism: Stanieria cyanosphaera PCC 7437 (assembly GCF_000317575.1). NCBI lineage: Bacteria > Bacillati > Cyanobacteriota > Cyanophyceae > Pleurocapsales > Dermocarpellaceae > Stanieria > Stanieria cyanosphaera. The sequence goes on from NC_019748.1 coordinate 1,281,715, forward strand.
GCCAGTATTGTTGTTATCAACAGAACCATAGCGATCGCTCTTAAAAGTCGATTGTCGATTTTGCTGACTAGAGTTTTGAATCGATAGATTATCTTTTCCTGTACTGTAAGATTCTTGAATAGTTTCCTGAATAATTGCATCGTCTGCTTGAGCCGAATTAGGAATAATACTCAAAGCAGAAACCGCTAATAAACTGAATAAAAGTGTTTTAGGGGCAGAAATAAAGTGTTTCTTGTTCATATATGTGAATAGTCTCTAAAATTCAACCTTGTCTAGACCTAAGACGACCCCTCCTAAGCAAAGTTCCTTAGAACCAAAAATCTCATTATTTAGGTTGATAGCGTGACTAGAACCGAATTAAACTCTAGAAAATTTGCTGAGAAATCTGTCAAGTTAACTCTGGCTGTGACTTTTCCTTAAAAATAACTTAATGTCTCAGTTAAATAGTTCCAAATATGGTGTAAATTGGTTGAAAAAAATTAGAAGGGAATGAGTGGGATAGAAAATAAACTGAAAGCAGCAACTTTAATCGATATTTTGCAATATCGGTCTGTAGAACAACCAACCCAAACTGTCTATACTTTTTTAATTGATGGGGAAAGGGAAGCAGTTAGTCTGACGTATCGAGAATTAGAACAACAAGCTAAAAAGATCGCAACCTATTTACAATCGAATACTTCTACCCAAGCAAGAGTTTTACTACTTTATCCGCCAGGCTTAGAATATATTTCAGCATTTTTTGGTTGTTTGATGGCAGGCGCGATCGCAATTCCTGCTTATCCGCCTCGACCGAATCGTTCTCTAGCTCGTCTTCAAAGTATTATTCAAGATGCTCAAGCCACGATCGCTTTAACCACTCATTCGATTTTAACTAATTTAGAGCGTAAACTTCCTCATGCTCCTGAATTAAAAAATTTACGTTGGTTAGCAACTGATAATTTACCTCACAATTTGGTTTACGACGGGCAACTACCTGACAATTCGCCAGATGCGCTTGCTCTACTTCAATATACTTCTGGTTCAACTGCCGAACCCAAAGGAGTCAAAATTTCCCATCGCAATTTATTACACAATCTTGAAGCTATTTATCACTGTTTTCAGCACAATCAACATAGTAGAGGAGTAATTTGGTTACCGCCTTATCACGACATGGGCTTAATTGGCGGAATCTTACAGCCTCTTTACGGTGGTTTTCCTGTAACACTGATGTCTCCTTTGATGTTTTTGCAAAATCCTCTACGTTGGTTACAAGCCATTTCTTCAACCACAGCGACTACTAGTGGTGGCCCAAATTTTGCTTACGATTTATGCGTGCGTAAGTTTAAACCCGATCAAAGTATTAATTTGGAGCTAAGTAGTTGGGATTTAGCCTTTAATGGTGCTGAACCAATTAATTACGAAACGATGGAGAAATTTGCTGCTACGTTTGCTCCTTACGGGTTTCGTGCTTCAGCTTTTTATCCTTGTTATGGAATGGCTGAAGCAACCTTAATCGTGTCTGGAGGCAGTAAAAAGAATGGTGTCATTACTAAAACAGTACAAGCCCATGCATTGGAACAAAATCAGGTAATTACTGCTAAAGTTGCCCAAGAAAATGCTCGTGTTTTAGTAGGTTGTGGTCAAAGTTTACCAGATCAAGAAATTATTATTGTTAACCCAGAAACTTTAATTCGATGTCAATCTACAGAAGTAGGAGAAATTTGGTTAAGAGGAACAAGCGTTGCTTCGGGATATTGGAATCAACCTGAAATGACTGAAAATACTTTTAATGCTTATTTGGCAGGTACTCAAATAGGGCCTTTTTTAAGAACAGGAGATCTTGGTTTTATTGAAGACGGCGAATTATTTGTCACTGGTCGTCTGAAAGATATCATTATTATTAATGGTCGCAATCACTATCCTCAAGACATTGAACAAACCGTAGAAGCAAGCAATCCAATTATTCTACCAAGAGGAACTGCTAGTTTTTCTGTTGAGATCGCAGGGGAAGAAAAATTGATTGTTTTAGCAGAAATAGATCGTCGTTATTGGGAGCTTAATCGTACTTCTAAACTGAATAATGACGAAGTACAAAAAAGTCTTAATGAAGTAAAAGAATTAATTCAAATTATTCGTCGCGAAGTTTATAAAAATCACGATTTACAACCATACAAAATTTTATTACTAAAACCTAATAGTTTGCCGAAAACATCTAGCGGAAAAATTCAACGTCATGCTTGTCGGGCTAGTTTTTTAACTGATACTTTAGAGGTTTTATCTATATAAAATTTAACCAATTAATTAGTTTTTTTTATTAATTATACTGTTTAATTTTTAAGTACCATATTATGTATTAAAAAACGGTATAGAGTTTCTCGCTCTTGGTGAGGTACACCATTACCAGTTACCAAAGATTAAGTAAAAAGTAAAAAGTAAAAAGTAAAAAGTGACCAGTTACCAAAGATTAAGTAAAAAGCGCGAAGCGTCAGAAACGTGAAACGAAGGATCAAAGTAGCAATTAACTATCAGCTATCAACCATCTACCATTAGCAATCAACGCTTAACCAGGAAAATGAACTGTATTTTATTAATCTGTGAACCGCTATACTGTAAATGTCTCAACAAAAGAAACTAGTAAAACAGAAATTTGTTGTTCAAGAAAAATTAGCTCAAGCAGATATTTATAAAGTAAATGCTCAATCTATTCTCAATAAAGCTACTGGTTTTATTGATGCTTATGATTTTACTTTAAATCCTTATCGTGGCTGTCAATATGGATGCAGTTATTGTTATGCTGCTGCATTTAGTCCTGATGTCAATTTACGTCAAAATTGGGGTGATTGGGTAATTATTAAAGAGAATGCTCAATTACTTTTAAACAAAGAATTAAATCGATGGCATAAAAAAAATCGCGATCGCCCTGCTACGATTTATATGAGTAGTGTTACCGATCCTTATCAACCCATTGAAGCGAAACAAAAGTTAACGCGAGCATTGTTAACAGTAATGCTTCAATATCAACCAACCTTAGTAATTCAAACTCGCAGTCCTATGATTGTCAGAGATCTTGATTTACTAAAACAATTTGAACGACTGAGAATTAATCTTAGTATTCCTACTGGTAGTGAATTAGTCAAACAAGATTTTGAACCGCGATCTCCTAGTATAAAAGCTCGTTTACAAACTATTAGTAAACTTAGATATAGTATTCCTTGTAATGAATTACATGATATTAGATTTTCAGTAACTATTACTCCTCTACTTCCTATTTTGCCTCAAGACGAATTAGAATTTATCAGTAAATTAACGGTAGTAGATCGAATCGTTATTCAATCTTTTCATTCTAGTAAGCAAAAATCTTTAGTCGCCTCTACTCGCCCGGAAGCCATTTCTTTAAAAGAAAAATATAATTGGTGGTATGACAATGAGCAAGAAAGCTATCAACGATTTAAACAGAAATTAACTGAACAGTTAATAGCTTTAGCAGCAAATATAGAAATTAAAGAAGGCAAAGAAGGTTTTGGCTATGATTAATTGGCTAATTGTTAAGTGGCATTCTTATCAATTCAAACTTGCTCTTAAACAAGGTAAATTTAAAAAAGCCCAAAGCCTACTACAAGAAATTGAAAGATCGGGAGTAAAATTATCCTGGCTAGAAAAATTATATCAACAGCAACTTAAAACAGAACAATCTTTAAGTTTTTATCGACAAGAAGTAGGTCATTTAAGTCAACGTCTTCAAGATCATACATTCAAACCTAATCTAGAATTTATTAATTACATTCATAAGTGTTTTAATTTAAAAGAAAGCGATCGCTTTTTGTTTCAATGCACAGGTATAGAGTCTCAAATCTTTACGAATTTAGAACTAGCTTTAGTAGAGTATTTAGAAACAGAAATTAATAAAGTGCCAGAACAAATTTGCTGCCAAGAAATTGCTCAAGCAGTTAAGGATTTAGAAGGACTAAAACAAGGAATCGATCCTCAATACAATCATCGTCTTAGTTCTCATATCTATTTACTTAAATATTTTTTAGACAATATTTATTGTAGTTATTTAGCTTGGTTTTTAATTTATCAACAAAATCTTTTACTGAAAAATCTTAAAATCCTCGATCTCGCTGCTGGTCCAGGAACAGTAATTTTTGGATTAGCATTATTGCTATCTAGTACAAAAGGATTCTTTCCTCTTCAAGAAACACAAATTATTTATTATTCTTTAGAACAACAAGCAGATTTACAGTATAGGGGATTACAATTTTGGCGTAAATATATTGAGTCTTTATCTACACCAATTAATGCTTACTGTCGTTTTAATACAATCAATCTTTTTGACTATGAAAATTATGCTGTTAAGCTACCTATTCATTTTTTTGATTTTATTGTAATTTCTCATTGTTTTTTTTATCAATCTCAGCAACGTTATGACTCTCATCAAATTTACCGACAAATATTTGAGCGGAATTTGGTTGAAAATGGTTATGCTTTATTAATCATTCAAGGCAGAAAGTTGTTTAATATGTATAATGTTCCGCCTAGCGAAAATCTTGATGAAGAGGGGTGGTTAATTCAAAGCTTTCTTGAAGAATTAGGTTTAAAACTAGAGTGGTATAAATATTTAACTTCTACAGGTAAAAGAACTCCAAAAAAACAAGGATTTGCTCAATTTGCTAAAGATAATTTGCCTCCTCAACCTCATTTAAATGTTCTCAGGAAAAAATATCTTCAACAAAAATATCCATCTAATTATGCAATTGATGATTATGTAATTTTGGCAAAAAAAGCTTAATTTTATTTGTTGCTATGTTACTTGATTTTTATTTTTTAATGCTCGCATTGCTAAAAATTAATAGCCTAAAATAAGATCTCTCTAAAGTGGTAAAATTTTTAAGCCTTTTTAATTTTTGAAATATATATTTTATTTTGAAGAAATATAGCAGTACAAAGAAAGATTAGGACATTATTGTAAATCGTAGGGGCGATTGGCGCTCTCGCCCTGACAAGATTTGCGTGTCCTAACCTAAATACGTAGTGTGATAGTCTATGAAGTTTGTAGCGATCGCATAAATCGCTGGAGTTGCCGACTTTCTAGCTCTAAAACACGGCGAGCAAAATCGCGGTCTAATTCGAGAAAATCATCAAAAGTATCAACGGGAACTGCTAAAATTCGTGTGACATCGCTGTCAGCAAGAATAGTGTTGTTCGTGTCGCTATGCGCTAAGACTTCTAATTCATCTAAAGTTTGTCCTGGGTGAAGTTTTTCTACTCGAATGTCCTCGCCTGGTAAATAGAAGATAATTTTGGCTTCTCCTTCAATCAATAGAAGTAGTTCTCGACAAGTATCACCTGCTTCCGTAATGACTTGGTTGGTGGAATAGATTCTGATCTCAGCACGCTCGGCAAGAGCAATAATTGTCTCGCTATACATTCGATGAAAGAAATCACTATTAAATAGATGCACCACTTTCTCTAGAAGAGGAAATTTGGTTAAAGGTGGATGAGGTTCAGATAGCGACAGGAGAAGTTTGGCAGTTTCTTTAAATAAAGGTGAGTTTTGCACACTGCTATAATCACGGGCAATTGCCTGACTGTGTTGAAGGTTCAGTTGAGCAGTAATATAAAGACAAGCTGTTTGAATTAGGGGATTGCGATCGTAGAGTAGAGGTTCTAAAGAATTTAAGATTTTTTCGACAGAATAGTCAAGGGAACAAGCACTAGATTGTTCTTGTAACAAAGTTAAACTATGCAACAAATCTGGATGCAAGCGACCGCGCCAGTTTTCTGATTCTAAAAGTTCTTCTAAAACCGTCGGTGCTAACTGTCCTAACTGTTGTGCCAAACTAATTGCTGCTGGTTCATTTGGTAGTAGTTTTTCTAGCGTTTCTAAAATGGTTTGTACAATCAGTTCCTTTTTGTGATGGATACTATCTCGCAATAACCTTAATACGTCATCATATCTGCGAAGTATTGGTTGATGAAGGGCGCGATAACAGGAAATTAAAGGAGGTAATTGAGCAACCAAAAATTCTGCTCGACGGAGGTTGCCAGCTTCAGGAGTAATTCCGCTTAAAATCCAGGCTTCTTCTTGAGGTGTGATTGAATATTGACGACGTAAAGTACGAATTTCGGCGGAGTTTTGTTCTAGTAAACTATCAAAATAATTATTTTCGCTACTGTCAATTTGTTGTTTCTGCAACAGCATTAACCGTTCTAGGGATTTACGATATCCACTCAAGCGAATTTGATTTTCTAAGCTGCGTTGGCGGTCGGGATTGAGTAATTCTGGATCTTCGATACCGAGTTCCTCCAGCACTTCTCGGTGTTCGTTATCGGTAATGCCTAATTCCTGACGCAATTGTTGCAGCACTTCTAAACTACTGGAATAGTTAACATATCCTTCTTCCAAAGCTTCTCTCACCACACCCTTATAAGCTTCATGTCGCTTCTGTCTGGTAAAACCAGGTAAAACTCTCGCCAAAATATAAACTTCATGGGTGTTTAAATCACTTAAAGAACGTCCTTCTAAATACTCCGAAACATTAAGCTGCAATTTCTCCAGTTGCTTGCGAAAACGACCAGCCAAATTTTCTCGTGAATAGAGATCGGGGCTACGTCGCCAAGTTTGATAAAGCCAAAGCGTACTCACCAATACCAAACCTAAATCGTAAATGTATTGACCCCAAAGAGGCATTAATTGGACTAAAGGACGACCGCCAAAAATGAAGAAAAAGTTGAAAATTAGAAAGGTGCAAAGGGTAAAAATTCGGTGTCGAATTATTTCTGAGTTCAGTTTAAGAGCGTGATTACGGCTATAAAACTTTGCTCGTTTTTCAATCCAGCGACCCAACTGATATGCGATCGCAGTAAAACCACCGAGTGTTAGAGGAACGGCAACTAGTTTAGGGATATTAATCGCCTCTCCCCATAAATAAAATCCAGGACTTAATAAGGATGCTAGTTGATCGCTTTGTCTTGCCCAAGCACCAGAAAAATAATAATCCCAACTTCCTGCATAAAGATAGTAATAAACAAAATAACCAATTACTAAACCCACATAGCCATAGCGCAAGAAAGACTCTTCAGGTTTATTCAAGCTATCCCAATAAACCCGCTCAGAATCGATATCGATACAGGGATTCTGACAAGCAACACAAGCACTTTGCTCCTTACCATCGGGTAAAACAGTACGACACATTGATTGGGTAATAATGCGATCGCTGGTATGCGCTTTACTACCAAATAAACCCCCTGGTTCGCTATAAATTCGCTGTACGGGAGCCATCGGACAAAAGTAGTTGCACCAAGACTTCCCACCATAGAGATACCCAACAGTGATAGCAGCAGCGATGGTAAACAGTAGCCACAAGGCTAAAACAAAGCGATCGGCATTAAAAAACAAAATTCTTCCACATAATCCCACAAAAAGCCAGCCAAACTGAAGGTAGAGATAGTTTTTACCTAGCCAGGAATCAGGTTTTACTTTAGCAAGTTCGTATCTTACTTTTCCTGTCTTGGGATTTTCACGTTTGAATTGTCGTTGCCAGCCCAAGGCACGAGGAATTTGAGATAAAAAAGATAAAGGACAAATGCGTCGCCATACTTCATGTCCAAACACCAACAGAATAAAAATAGCAGCAGGAACGATCGCACCCCAAAATAAGGTAGTAGCCAAAGGATACGGCTGTTCGACTAAACACTGTCCTTGTACCGAAATACAGCTATCTGACAAACGCAATGGACTCCAAGGATGATCTGGTTCTGTTAAAACTGGAGTCCAGGGATCGTAAAACAACGATGCAATAATCAGAAGCCAGGCAATAGTCAAAACCCAACGAATTAAATGCATTCGCTGCTCAGATAACCCTGCAAACATAGATAAAAATAAATTGTTTTTTAATAAATGATTGTATTTTATATTATAAAGATTTTGGTTGGCGATTAACTGTTATTTAACATTGGTATTTTTGAGATAGTCATCAAAAATTTTTCTCTAGAACTTCTGCAAGCTTGAATAATCAAGATTGACAATAATAGATCTATTGTTCAAATAGATTTTGTTTTCCTATTTGATTTTAGGTCTTTGACAGCAAGTTATTAGTCATTTGCGAGATCGCTCTTATTATCTTCCCAAACACAAACCAGTCTTTAGATAGAAGCGGATAAAAATTAATCGTGGTAAAAAAAACAGGAAGGAATGGTCGACAACCGATGTTCCTGTGTTATTTCATCACCACCCAATCGCCAAACAAGCATGAAAGTTGGTTCTTGTTATCTTGGAAATGGTGTTTGCGACTTTATTTTGTGGACACCTTTAGTAGAAAAAGTAGCGGTACATATCGTTTCTCCTGAAGAGAAATTACTACCAATGACAAAGCAGGAACAAGGTTATTGGCATCTGAGAACAGAGAAGATCGATCCAGGTACACTTTATTATTATCAACTAGAAGAAGCATCAGACAAACCCGATCCTGCTTCACATTTCCAACCACAAGGAGTTCACGAAGCATCGGAAGTTATCGATCACAATAATATCAATTGGCAAGATTCTGATTGGAATGGTATTGCTCTCGACGAGATGATTATTTATGAGTTGCACGTCGGGACTTTTACTGATGAAGGGACTTTTACAGCAATTATTCCTCGGTTATCAGACTTAAAAGAATTGGGTGTTAATGCGATTGAAATTATGCCAGTTGCTCAATTTCCAGGAGAACGAAACTGGGGTTATGATGGGGTATATCCCTATGCAGTACAAAATTCTTACGGTAGACCAGAAGATTTAAAGCAATTAATCGATGCAGCGCACCAACAAGGGATAGCGGTAATTTTAGATGTAGTTTACAATCATTTTGGTCCAGAAGGGAATTATATCGCCCATCATGGCCCTTATTTTACCGAAACCTATCGGACTCCTTGGGGAAGTGCGATTAACTTTGATGATGCTTACAGTGATGGGGTACGGAATTATTTTATTGAAAATGCCCTGTATTGGTTTGAAAATTATCATTTTGATGCGCTGCGCTTAGATGCTATTCATGCCATTTATGATTTGGGAGCAAAACACATTCTACAAGAGATTGCCGAAAGAGTAGAAGAACTTTCTCAAAAAATAGGCAGAAAATTCTATTTAATTGCCGAAAGCGATCTTAATGACGTACGTGTTATCCGTCCAAGAGAATTAGGTGGTTACGGAATTGATGCTCAATGGAGTGATGACTTTCACCATTGCATCCGTACTTTATTAACCAAAGATTTAATTGGATATTATCAAGATTTTGGTACTTGCAAACAACTAGCTAAAGCTTATCAAAAAACTTTTGTCTACGATTGGCAATATTCTCCATTTCGGAAAAGATATCATGGCAGCGACGCAAGCGATCGCCCTGGTTCACAATTTGTAGTTTGTATCCAAAATCACGATCAAGTTGGCAATCGAATGTTAGGGGAACGTTTATCAGACTTGGTTAATTTTGAAGGATTAAAATTAGCTGCGGGTGCTTTAATGCTTTCTCCCTATATTCCTTTATTATTTATGGGGGAAGAATACGGGGAAGAATCTCCTTTTCTTTATTTTGTCAGTCACAACGATCCTGATTTAGTTAAAGCGGTAAGGGAAGGCAGAAAAAAAGAGTTTGCTGATTTTCATCTTGAAGGAGAATATATCGATCCTCAAAGTTTAGAAGCTTTTAATTCATCAAAACTGCAATGGGAAAAAAGAAAGGAAGGAAAACATCAAGTTTTATGGCAACTTTATCGACAATTAATTCAACTACGTCGCACTATTCCTGCCTTGAAAAAATTAGATAAGCAAAATTTAAAAGCAACTGCTTACGAGCAAGAAAACGTTCTTTTATTACATCGTTGGCAAGATAATAGTCAGATTTTTAGTATTCTCAATTTTAATCAGCAAAATGTTAGCTTAAAAATCTCTTTTCCGCCTGGGAATTGGCAAAAAATTCTCGACTCTGCCGAACCCAAATGGATGAGCGATGGTTCTGAGTTACCAGAAAGAATTGAAACCGAAGAACAAGAATTATTAATTAAATCTCATAGTTTTGCTATCTACCATCAGTAAACTCGGATTTATTTTCTTACTTTTTACTTTTTATTTTTTACTTTTAATTATGCGTATTCCTACAGCCACTTATAGAATTCAATTTCACTCCGAATTTAATTTTGTTCAAGCCAAAGAAATTATTAATTATTTAGCAGATTTAAGCATCTCCGATCTATATGCTTCACCAATTTTTAAAGCTCGCCAAGGCAGCACTCACGGTTATGATGTAGTCGATCCAACTATCCTTAATCCTGAACTAGGAACTGAAGAAGATTTTGAAAAATTGAGCGAAGAAATTAAAAAATATCAACTAGGATGGTTGCAAGATATTGTTCCTAACCACATGGCTTATGACAGTCATAATTTGTGGTTGATGGATGTCTTGGAAAATGGTAAAGATTCTGAGTTTTTTGATTTTTTTGATATTAATTGGAATCAACCCTATGAAGAAATGCAAGGCAGGGTACTTGCTCCTTTATTAGGAGATTTTTATGGTAATTGTTTAGAGAGAGGAGAACTTAAACTTAATTACGATGCAACTGGATTATCAATTAGTTACTATGGTTTAAGATTACCTGTAAGAATTGAATCTTATCTAACTTTTATTATTCGTAATTTAGGGAAATTAGCTAGAAAAATAGGTCGTCAGCATCCAGACTTTATTAAATTTTTAGGCATTTTATATTTACTCAAAAATATCCCAGAAGAAACTAAAGGTAAAGAGCGTTACGATCAATTAAATTTTGTTAAAAGTTTGCTTTGGGAAACCTATACGCAAAATCCTGAGGTAGAAGAGTTTATTCAAAACAATCTGCAAGAATTTAATGGCGAAGTTGACAATTCTGAAAGTTTTAACTTACTAGATAACTTACTTTCTGAACAATTTTATCGTTTATCATTCTGGAAAGTTGGGGCAGAAGAAATTAATTATCGGCGATTTTTTACAGTTAATGAGTTAATTTCTGTCAAAGTAGAAGAAGCCAAAGTTTTCCAGACAACTCACGAATTAATTGAGCGATTTGTTAAAGAAAAGAAATTTACAGGAGTACGCATCGATCATATTGATGGATTATATGATCCGAGCGAATATTTAATTAGATTGAGAGAAAAATTAGGTAATGTTTATATCACGGTTGAAAAAATTCTTGAATTAACCGAAGACTTACCTCAACACTGGCAAATTGAAGGAACGAGTGGTTATGAATTTCTCAACTATGTTAATGGAATATTTTGTTGCCCAGAAAATGAAAAAGAATTTACCAAAATTTATACTCGTTTCACTGATTTAACTGACGCTTATCAAGATTTAGTTTATGAAAAGAAAGGTTTAATTTTAGAAAGAAACTTAGCAGGCGATCTAGAAAATCTGGCTCAAATCTTAAAAAGAATTGCTGCACAAACCAGAGCAGGAAGTGATTTTACCCTTTATGGTTTAAAACAAGCTTTGTTTGAATTATTAGCACTTTTTCCTGTTTATCGTACTTATATAGATGCAGATGGAATTGGAGAAATAGATGAAAAATACGTAAATGAAACTATCAAAGCTGCTAAGAAAAAAGCTCCTTTACTTGTTAATGAATTTAATTTTATTCACAAAGTTTTATTATTAGAATACGAAGATTTTCGCAGTCAAACTCAACGAGAAGAATGGTTGCATTTTGTAATGCGATCGCAACAATTAACAGGACCATTAATGGCGAAGGGAGTTGAAGATACACTGCTTTATGTTTATAACCGATTACTATCATTAAATGAGGTTGGAGGAAACCCTAGTCATTTTGGAATTAGTTTGGATTTATTTCATCAATTCAATCACAATAAAGTTAACAATTGGTTGCATGGCATGAATGCTACTGCTACCCATGATACTAAACGGGGTGAAGATGTACGTGCCAGAATAAATGTTCTTTCAGAAATACCTCAAGAATGGGAACAACAAGTGAATCAATGGCGGGAAATGAATCGAGTTCACCAACAAAATGGTATTCCTGATGCTAATGACGAATATTTCTTTTACCAAACCTTATTAGGTGCTTTTCCCTTTGAAGAAAGTGACTTAGCCGATTTTCCTGATAGAATTAAAGACTATATCCTCAAAGCAGTTCGAGAAGCTAAAGTTCATACTGCTTGGTTACGTCCCGATGAGGAATATGAAGCAGCATTTTTTAGCTTTATTGATAAAGTTTTAGACCCAAAAGAATCGAATTTTTGGCAACAATTTCGACCTTTTCAAAAACAAATAGCTGAATACGGTATCTATAACTCTCTTTCCCAAGTGTTAATTAAAAACACTGCCCCTGGCGTACCAGATTTATATCAAGGTGCAGAATTATGGGAGTTAAGCTTAGTTGATCCAGATAATCGTCGTCCTGTAGATTATCAAAAAAGAAGAGAATTTTTACAAGAAATCAAAGAAAAAAGTGAGCAAAATATTGAGCAATTACTTAAAGAATTAATTGAAACCAAAGAAAACGGCAAAATAAAATTATTTCTGACTCATCAATTATTAAAAGCGAGAAAAGAATACTTAGAAATATTTCAAAATGGCAATTATCAACCAATAGAAATTACAGGAAAATATCAAAATCATATTATTGCTTTTGCCAGAAATTATGGAGATCAAACTCTAGTTGCGATCGCACCTCGTTTTTTAACTACAATTATTAAACCAGGGCAACTTCCTCTTGGTGTAGATGTATGGGAAGATACAAGTTTAATTTTACCTAATAAAACTTGGCATAATCTCATAAATAATCAAACAATAACAGGAGAAAATTTAGTAGTTGGAGAGATTTTACAAAATTTTTCTGTTGGTTTATTAGTGGGATAAAAATTGTAACTCGGTTCAATGTTTGGATCGAGTTATTAAATTAAGATAACGGGGGGTTCGCTCCGCTCCTAAAGATCGCGATTGCAATTATTAATCGTCTTTTTGATAATGATAACGAGCCTGTAGAAAATAAATTCGATTATTTTTTACTTTATATACTAAACGATGTTCCAAATCGATGCGACGTGACCAAGTATTAGAAGCTATATATTTTAATGGTTCGGGTTTACCAATACCTTTAAAGGGATCGCCGTCTAGGATATCTGCAACCAGATCCATAATTTTATCACCCTTCTTCGGCTCATTTTGATACCACCAACGCAAATCTAGTTTGAAATCTGGACTAAATAAAGGTATGTATCCTTGAGGAGATTGTTCTCGATTATCTGAATTAGATTGTTTTTTCTTCCGAGTCACAGTTTACTCCGTCGAAATTCTTTACTCAGACTCAGAATCGGAATTAATACCCAACTCCTGCTTTAATTCATCTATAGTTTGAGGTTGTGCTTCTTCAGATCCAGACCATGATAGCGCACGATACAATCTGCGGGCGTTTTCAGGAGAACGAAGTAAATAAACGCTTTCTAACAAACTAGATAATTCATCTTCGGCAATTAAAGCGACATTTTTATCATTGCGACGTTTGATAATAAATATCTGCTGTTGGTCTACTACTTCATCTAAAATACTGGCTAAATTAGCTCTAGCTTGAGAATAAGTGGTTTCTTTGTTTAACACGATCGCTCTGACAATAGTTGTACAATCTTATTGTACGTTATTCTTGTTAACTTTAAGATGGGCTATTTTCATAGTTATAGTCATTTCAATTTAGAGTGAGACAATCTCTTCTTGCTACGAAAGGCTTTCAGCCGAAAAAATGTTTCATTCTTATTTGAATCAACTATACAGACTCTACTAAAGTTAAGTCGATGCAGACAAGTTTTTTTTACAGAAGTAAAATCGTCGCATCGACTCTTAATAATCTTGGTAATTTTTTGTACAGATGTAATATGTTACATATCTACTGTTAACTTTTTCACTAGCCTTTAACTGTTGAATAAGCCCATTCTAACCAAGGAAACAAAAGCTCAAAATCACTGGTTTCTACCGTAGCACCACCCCACAAACGTAAACCTGGAGGTGCATCTCGGTAAGCCCCAATATCATAAGCAACACCTTCTTGATCCAAAAGATTAGCTAAATCTTTAGTAAATTTTTGTTGCTTTTCTAAACTCAAATCTGTAAACCAGGGAGCGACAATTTTCAGACAAATAGAAGTATTAGATCTAGTATCGGGATCGTTGGCTAGAAAATCAATCCAATCGGTTTGTTCTAACCATTTTTCAACTGCTTCTAAATTGTTGAGAGATCGCTTTAGTAATGCTGATAAACCACCTAAACTTTCTGCCCATTTTAAAGCATCTAAGACATCTTCTACACAAAGTAAAGATGGAGTATTAATAGTTTCTCCTTTAAAAATGCCTTCGATCAACTTACCGTTTTTAGTTAGTTGAAAAATTTTCGGTAAAGGCCAAGATGGAGTGTAGCTTTCTAAACGTTCTACAGCGCGAGGACTTAAAATAAGCATACCGTGCTGTGCTTCACCACCCAAAACTTTTTGCCAAGAATAGGTAACTACATCTAATTTTTGCCAAGGTAATTCCATCGCAAACACAGCAGAAGTAGCATCACAAATTGTTAAGCCTTCTCGAGCATCAGCAATCCAATCTCCGTTGGGTACTTTAACACCCGAAGTTGTACCATTCCAAGTAAAAACTACATCACTATTAGTATCAACTTGGCTTAAATCAGGTAAATCACCATATTCTGCGGTAACCGAACGAACATTAGACAATTTTAATTGCTTAACAATATCTGTAACCCAAGCACGACCAAAACTTTCCCATCCTAAAGCTTCAACACTACGTGGTCCTAAAAGCGACCACATTGCCATTTCCACCGCACCAGTATCCGAAGCTGGCACAATACCTATTCTATAATCACTAGGAACACCAAGAATATTTCTAGTGCGATCGATTACTTCCATTAATTTTGCTTTCCCAGGTTTACCCCGATGAGAACGTCCTAGTAAAGCATTTTCTAAAACTTGAGGTTTCCATCCAGGACGTTTAGCACAAGGACCAGAAGAAAAACAAGGATTTTTGGGTTGCTGTTGCGGTTTCATCTGTAATAAAAAAAATTTCTAGCTTACGTAATAGCTAATATTACTCGGTTGTGACTACTCCAGACACAGACCCTATCGGGTACAGTGCTGGCTTCTTAACTCACATTAAGACATTCCTTCGTTGCACTTGCCTAGATATTTCTATCCTCGGTAGTTCGCATTCAGAAGGCAGTTTCCTTTCCCCGCAGTCCACGGGTACTATAGACTCCAATCCTCGTTGTAACAGTACTCTCGCACTTGCATGGTCGCGACTAGTAGTATAGTTACACTCTGGGCAGAGATGAATTCTTTCACTTAATTCTTTTTTGCCAGTATGCGTACCACATTCAGGACAAATCTGACTGCTATACTTGTGGTCTACCTCCGCGAAGTATTTTCCACGCTTCCAGCATACCCACGACAGCAAATTTCGGAATTGACCGAAACCTCCATCCAACATATGCTTACCCAAGAATCCTTTTGCCGAGACACGAAAATCTATATCTTCGACAAAAATCATATCTGCTTGGTCGCATAATAGATGACTTGTTTGAAAGTGAAAGTTACGACGAGAATTGGCAATCTTATGGTGTAAACGAGCAACTTTGAGTTGCGCTTTCTCCCAGTTTTTGGACTTTTTCTTTTTCCGAGACCCTTGACGTTGTAGCTCTTTCAGCCTACTTTGCAAGTCTCTAAAGAACCTAGCTGGTTCAATACGCAAATTATCGCTCGTCACCAAAAAGCTCTTAAGTCCGACATCACAACCAATACCTCGTCCCATAGGTAACGGGTCGGGTACGGAAATATCGGACTGTATACTAACTACTGCGTACCAAATCGTACCCCTTGCTCTAGAGACAATCCTGACTCCTTTTACTTTAAACCCATCTGGTATAGGACGATGACAGTTAATAACCACTTTACCTATTTTGGGGAGCTTAATAACATTTCCTGTAATAGGGTTATCTTTAAACTGAGGGAACAAAAAAGACTGATAACGTCCGTATTTTTTAAAACGTGGGAATCCATAGCCACGAGCTTTAAAAGCCTCCCAGGTATTATGCAAGCGTTTGACTACATCTTGCGTAACTTGAGAATGCACGTCTTGATAGTACGGATTAGTCTTTTTCCATTGAGTCAGTTGTCGTTTTTGCTCTAGGTAACTAGGGAAAGGAACGTCGGGAGACATTATATATTCCCGTTCTAGAGAGCAAGAAGACAAACTACATTGGCGCGAATTCATCCAGTCCTTCAAATCGCGAAGGCATTGATTATACAAACGCCGACAAGTCTCTAGCCAAGTAAGCATGAGTGTTTGCTGGTGGTTTGTGGGATAAATTCTGAACTTGTAGTTCATGGTTAGCATGAGCTAATTTTAGCACGACTATTGGCTCATGCTAAAATTAGATTTGTAGAGTCTGACTGGCATTCATGAGGGGCTGCGTGCCGAATTCACTTCGGCAGTTTAAATGACCCGTCCCGACTCTGAGTCTATCGACTACGGAGCGGGGCTTCTGCCAGACTAGCTAAATAATTTACCAACTTAAAATATTAGCAAACCCAACGTACCAATAGTACCAAAATTAACCGAATACCCAACTTCTTGAAAATTTTGACTAACGTTTTCGATACTTTAGAGGTGCGTTAGGTGCAACAGCAGAGAAATAAGAGTTTTTATTGTATAGTTTTTATTTTATATTTGATTTTGCCTGGTACTTACGATTGGTAAAAATTACATGGCTGTAGAAATTGTTCCTTGTTCCCTCGAACATATTAAGCTACTGATTGAAGACGCAGATGATTTTTCGAGAGTTTACGGATTTCGGGTAATTGAGGGATACTTACCTTTTGAGGGCGCACTTCAATATAGTTTGGATCGCTTGCAAACTGCCCAAATTTGGCATCCGTGGCTACCGTATTTATTTCTTTTTCGTCCTGAGCGAGCCTTGGTTGGGTTGGGAGGTTTTAAATCAGTTCCTGATTCTCAACGTACCGTTGAGATTGGTTACTCCGTCGCGCCTGATTATCAAAGTAGAGGTTTGGCAACTTCTGCTGCCAGTCAACTTATTGAAATTGCTTTTGCTTCTGGCTTAGTAAATTGCGTTTGCGCTTATACCTTAGCAGAAACTAGTGCATCCACTAGAGTCCTAGAAAAGTGTGGCATGACTAAAGTATCAGAAATTGTCGATCCTGAAGATGGCAAAGTGTGGAGATGGGAAATTAAACCATTTATCAAAAATAGCGAGAGACTTTAGATTTAGGTAAAAGACAGAAGAGAGAAGATAAGAAAAAAAGGCTCTAAGTTTTTAAATTATGAAGGCAGAGTGATTTATGTCTCCAGTTACTTTTGAGAATTGGTATTAATAATAATTAGTTCATAACTCCCTCTGAGCCACACAAAAAAAATGAGATTTAATTAAAATTAATTAAGTGAATTTAAGAACTAATAAAAAGCTTAATAAACAAACAAGTATGAAAGAAAAAACAGAAAAAGAAAAAATGCTGAATGGTGAATTGTATTTGGCAATAGATGAAGAATTAGCTCAAATGCAGACTAAAGCAGCTCAATTACTTTATGATTTCAACTTTTCTCAGCCTCATCAAGTAGATTGGCGCAAAGATATTATTTTAAATCTGTTTGGTAAAATTGGTTCTAATTTTGTGATCAGACCTCCATTTTACTGCGATTACGGTTGTCATATTTGGGCTGGTGATAATTTATATATTAATTATGACTGTATAATTCTTGACTGTAATAAGGTGTATCTGGGTAATAATGTTTTACTAGCACCAAAAGTTCAAATTTATACTGCATCTCATCCTAGCGATCCTCAAGTTAGATTAACTGGTAGAGAACTAGCAGCACCAGTTACTATTGGTGATAATGTTTGGCTTGGTGGTGGCGCGATTATTTGTCCTGGGATTTCGATTGGCTCGAATGTAACTATTGGTGCAGGTAGTGTAGTAACCAAAAATATCCCAGATAACGTGGTTGCGGTAGGTAATCCTTGCCGAGTGATTAAAAATGTTTAATCTGAAATACCTAAATGCTTCTTGCTACAAATAGAGAAATGAGGAATGAGAAAAATGAAAAATTTAACTCCTGCCTCCTTGTGATGTGTAGCATTATTTTTTCTATTTTATATAAGCTTATTTTCCTAAAGCTAAGACAGCATTTTGACCGCCAAAGCCAAAACTGAAACAAAGTACTCTTTGAATTTCACCCTGACGCTCTACAGAAACTAAGTCTAAATCAAATTCTGATTCGGTTAAGCCTACACAAGGCGGTAATATTTGCTCTTTTAATGCCGTCAAACAAATCGCTGTGCCAATTGCTCCCGATGCGCCTAAAGTATGTCCTGTTGCACCTTTAGTCGAACTGACTGCTACGGATTGAGGAAATAAAGCTTGAATTAATTGAGCTTCATGAGCATCATTAAGAATAGTACTAGTGCCATGAGCGTGAATATAGTCTATCTCAGTAGGCTTAAGATTACTTCTGGTTAAACATTGCTTAACTGCCAATAAACCACTCCCCAAATCAGAGTCTGGCGCACTGATGTGGTAGGCATCACAAGTTAACCCAAAACCCAAAATTTTGCCATAAATTTTTGCTTGACGCCGAGCAGCCAATTCGGCTGTTTCCAATATCAATACAGCACCACCTTCTCCTAAAACCAAACCTTCTCGCTGGATATCAAAAGGATAACAACCCGTAGTTGCCAAAGCTCCCATTCGTTCAAAACCTGCCAAAGTAAGTTTGGTAATTGGTGCTTCTACCGCTCCTACTATCACCCGTTGACATTGACCTGTTTGAATCAACTCAAAACCAAGCGCGATCGCAGTTATTCCTGTAGCACAAGCTGCCATTGGAGCTAAGACTGGTGCGGTGGTATTTAAAAGATTAGCCGTTAAAACTGAACCTTGATGAGGTAAAGTCTCTAACCAATTTTGATAATTTTGAGTGGTTGCTAATTCTTCCCAATCTGCTTGACAACCACGACTTGAACCAATTACTACACCGCAATCAAATAGAGGCGATTCCAATCCTGCATCTTTTAAGGCTGCTTCCACTACTAGTTTAGTAAGAGCTTTTAACTTAACAGGATTTTCCCCAATCATGCCTAAAGGATAAAGAGGAAAATCAGGGAAAATTTGTGTCAACCTAATCCCCGATTTACCCTCCTTTAAATTTTGCCAAGTACTGCTTAACGAACCCAAACAAGTCAGTAAGCCAATACCAGTTACAACCACATTCATAAAATTCAGAATTCTTAGTTATTGAATTCAGAATTTATTGTTTCAGGTTTTCTGCTCCTTCGATTACTTTTGCCGATTCGATGCGATCGCCTTGTTCGATTTTGTCAACCACATCCATTCCCTCAACTACTTTGCCAAAGACAGCATAATCACCATCTAAGAATTCCAAATCTGCTAGAGCGATGTAAAACTGAGAAGATGCCGAATCAGGAGCTTGAGAACGAGCCATCGCTACTGCACCGCGATCGTGTTTCAGAGTTACAGGAGGTGCAGACAAACCCGCTTGTCTTCCCAAAGCTTCGTTATAAGTAGGTTCTTCTTCTCCATCCAATTTAATTTCTAAGGGAATAAAACGTCTTTGTCCTGTTTCAGAATCGATGTAACCACCTGTACCAAGGCGACTGACAGGAAAATTAGGGTCTTTTCCTTGAGGATCTCCTCCCTGAGCCACAAAAGGTTGAGGTTGTTTAATCACACGATGAAATACTAATCCGTCATATACTCCACGTTCAACTAAATCGACGAAATTACCAGCAGTTATGGGTGCATCATCGCCATCAAGTTCAATTACAATTGGTGAACCGTTAACGATTAACTTTACTTTGGCTTTGCCTTCTAATTTCGGTAAATTTTGATTCATTGCTAAACTACTGGTATCAGCAGTGGTAGATTCTACTTGCGTTGTTGAGAGGTTATCAGATGATGGGGACGCTTGGGAAGAATTTGTGGTTGCACTGTTACATCCTGTCAAAGCTAAACCAATAATCACAATTAGCGTAACTAGATTTTTAAACCCAAAATTTGTCTTCATTTTTTCCCCAATTTCCTAGCTCAAACTAAGATTTTGCTGCTTAATTACTTTATCTGTTAAAACATTTTTGATTTTCAATTGTCGATAATTTTTATAGTCCTTCTAAGGGAACTTCTAAAAAACGAGCTAATTGCGCTCCTTGATTTTCTAAAGCCGAGAGAGCAATTGGTTCACCGACACGAGTTAAAGGGATATCTCTTCTTTTTTTGACCTTTAGATACAAAGTTCGTTTGGGATTAAGTCCTTCCTTAATTTCTGCTTTGACTGATTGAACATCCTCTAGCGGAAATTCAATCTCAATGCGCCGATTTTTGCCAGGAAATCCAGAACGACTAATTTTGACAATCCCCTGGTCTTTATTAAATTCATTATAACCACCGCCTACATCCCAAAGAATAATCAGCCAGAGATAAATTGACAAAAGACAACCAGCTACACCATAAAAAGTCAAAGCTATTCCTTGAGGAATAAATTGAAGCTCACTGGTGTCTGAGACGAACAGCAAGTTGGTGTTTAAATAACTAGAAAGTCCTGCCAGTAAAAAGCCAATCCCTCCGATCAAAGAAACGCTAGCCCATAAAAAATTACTAAATCTGCGAGAACCCAAAATATTTTGGCGAATAACGCCCTGATTCGTTGTCATTGCTTTTTGTAATTTAACTTAATTTATGTAGACGATTGGGAATTGTACTGTATCTCAAAAAAACATTTTAAAGATTTATGAGTAGAAGTATGTCATTTTGTAAAAATTTTGCTAATAATTATTAGAGAAGAGTCAAGGCTTTTTTTCTGAGATTCTTGATTTAGATTCAGGAAGACAGCCCTACTCATGCTATTTTAAAAAATGTTAACCCACTAAATCGCTAGAATCACTTGTTAGCGATCTTAGGACAAAACTCAGTCCAAAAACAAAAAACTTAACCAGGATTAACTGGTAAAGTGTTATAAAACTTGACGATGGGAGACAGCGAGGTAGCCTCGCCATGTTCAATCACCGTATTGACAGTTCATCACAAATGTAGCTGTCGCCAAAAACATAAAAGCGTCCAATTTTATTATTCTTGCAGTTTGTTTAGTTTAAGCAAGAGGATTAGAAACTATGACTATAGCAGTAGGACGCGCTCCAGCAAGTAGAGGATGGTTTGATGTCCTCGATGACTGGCTCAAGCGCGATCGCTTTGTCTTCGTAGGTTGGTCAGGAATATTACTATTCCCCTGCGCATACCTAGCCCTAGGAGGCTGGTTAACAGGAACAACCTTCGTGACATCTTGGTACACCCACGGTTTAGCAAGCTCATATTTAGAAGGATGTAACTTCCTCACCGTAGCAGTATCAACCCCAGCAGACAGCATGGGACACTCGTTACTGTTCCTGTGGGGACCAGAAGCAAACTGGGACTTCACTCGTTGGTGTCAAATCGGAGGCTTGTGGCCATTTGTAGCTCTGCACGGAGCATTTGGTTTGATCGGCTTCATGCTGCGTCAGTTTGAAATCGCTCGCTTAGTAGGAATTAGACCTTACAACGCGATCGCGTTTTCGGCACCAATCGCAGTATTTGTCAGCGTATTCTTAATGTATCCCTTGGGACAATCGTCGTGGTTCTTTGCACCCAGTTTTGGAGTAGCAGGAATCTTTAGATTCATTCTGTTTGTCCAAGGATTCCACAACTTTACCCTCAACCCGTTCCACATGATGGGAGTAGCAGGAGTACTAGGAGGAGCATTATTGTGCGCCATTCACGGAGCAACAGTAGAAAACACCCTGTTTGAAGACGGAGATGGAGCAAACACCTTCAAAGCGTTTGAACCAACCCAAGCAGAAGAAACCTACAGTATGGTAACTGCCAATCGTTTCTGGTCACAAATCTTTGGGATTGCCTTCTCCAACAAACGTTGGTTACACTTCTTCATGCTGTTTGTACCCGTAACAGGATTATGGATGGCAAGCATTGGGATTATTGGCATTGCGCTCAACTTAAGGGCATATGACTTTGTTTCTCAAGAATTGAGAGCAGCAGAAGACCCAGAGTTTGAGACATTCTACACCAAGAATATTCTGCTCAACGAAGGTCTCAGAGCCTGGATGGCAACTCAAGACCAACCCCACGAAAACTTTGAATTCCCAGAGGAGGTTCTACCACGTGGTAACGCTCTCTAATCCTGCATACGGTAGCGGTCGCGACCAAGATTCAACCGGATTTGCCTGGTGGGCTGGTAATGCTCGTTTAATCAATCTTTCCGGTAAACTTTTAGGTGCGCACGTAGCGCACGCTGGCTTAATTGTCTTCTGGACTGGAGCAATGACTATTTTTGAAGTTGCTCACTATGTTCCAGAAAAACCAATGTACGAACAAGGGATGATTTTAATTCCTCACCTAGCTACTTTAGGTTGGGGAGTTGGTCCTGGTGGAGAAGTAATTGATACTTATCCTTATTTTGTTATTGGTGTTTTACACTTAATTTCTTCTGCGGTTCTTGGTTTAGGTGGTATTTACCACGCTATTCGCGGACCCGAAGTTTTAGAAGAATATTCCAGTTTCTTTGGTTATGACTGGAAAGACAAAAACCAAATGACCAATATTATTGGTTACCACTTAATCCTTTTAGGATGTGGTGCTTTCTTGTTGGTATTTAAAGCCATGTTCTTCGGTGGAGTCTACGATACTTGGGCTCCTGGTGGCGGAGACGTTCGTGTTATTACCAATCCAACCCTGAATCCTGCTGTGATTTTTGGTTATCTAACTAAAGCACCTTTTGGTGGTGAAGGTTGGATTGTTGGTGTTAACAACATGGAAGACATCATTGGTGGTCACATTTGGGTCGGCTTGATCTGTATTGCTGGTGGTGTTTGGCACATTTTGACCAAGCCTTTTGGTTGGGCTCGTCGTGCTTTGATTTGGTCTGGTGAAGCTTATCTTTCTTATAGTATCGGTGCTGTGTCTTTAATGTCCTTCATCGCTGCTTGTTTTATTTGGTTTAACAACACTGCTTACCCCAGTGAGTTTTATGGACCTACTAACGCAGAAGCTTCTCAAGCTCAAGCATTTACCTTCCTAGCTCGCGACCAACAAATGGGTGCTAATATTGGTTCTGCTCAAGGTCCTACTGGTCTTGGTAAATACCTAATGCGTTCTCCCACTGGTGAAATTATTCTTGGTGGTGAAACTATGCGTTTCTGGGATTTCCGTGGTCCTTGGTTAGAACCCATGCGTGGTCCTAATGGTATTGATTTAGACAAAATCAGAAATGACATTCAACCTTGGCAGTTACGTCGTGCTGCTGAGTATATGACTCATGCACCTAACGCTTCTCTAAACTCTGTAGGCGGTATTATTACTGAGTCTAACTCTTTCAACTTTGTTAATATCCGTCAATGGTTAGCTTCTTTCCAATTTGTGATGGCTTTCTTCTTCTTAGTTGGTCATCTCTGGCACGCTGGTCGTGCAAGGGCTGCTGCTGGTGGATTTGAAAAAGGTATTGACCGCGAAACTGAACCAGTACTGGCTATGCCTGACCTAGACTAAAAATGGGTTTTGGTATTGTCAATTATTAACAAGTAAGATAAGCTCCTGTTTTTATAGCAGGAGCTAATTTGTTTAACAAATTGATTTAAAAAATAATGACTCAGCAAAATTTAGAATATCTTGCTCATCAACTTGAAAGTTCTAATTCTCGCGATCGCATGCTTGCCTTAGCTTCATTACGAGAAGTCGCGTCTGAAGATGCTGTTCCTTTAATTAAAAAAGTACTTTACGATCAAAACATTCCCGTTCGTTCGATGGCAGTTTTTGCACTCGGAATCAAATCTACAGAAGAATGCTACGGTATTTTAGTTCAATTATTGGAAACAGAGGAAGATTACGGCATTAGGGCTGATGCTGCTGGAGCTTTAGGTTATTTGGGAGATATCCGAGCTTTTGAACCTTTAAGCAGAGCTTTTTATGAAGATACTAATTGGTTAGTACGTTTTAGTGCAGCAGTTTCATTAGGTAATCTTCAAGATTTACGAGCCAAAGATCTTTTAATTGAAGCTTTAGATAGTGAAGAAATAGTTTTACAACAAGCAGCGATCGCTGCTTTGGGAGAAATCAAAGCTATTGAAGCCATTGAGCATATCCTTCGTTTTGTCTCTTCAGAAGACTGGTTAGTTAGGCAAAGATTAGCACAGGCTTTAGGCAATTTACCTTCACAGAAAAGTATTTCTGCTCTCAAGTTTTTAGCTAAAGACAGTCATCCTCAAGTAAGTCAAGCTGCTATGATTTCTCTACAGCGAATAAGTTAAAAGTATTTAATTAAACCTCATTAGTTTGTCAAAGTTACTAATTTTTTATGAAAATAAGTGAATTTATCAATTTAAGCGTAGGCGAGTGGTTTAGTCAACGAACCAATTATAATCTCAATCAACAAACAGCAGAAAACGCTAAAGCTAATCTGACAATTGAATTATTAGAAGCGAATCATCCTCAAATCACACCAATTTGTCAGCAACATCAACTTGATAGTAATTTAATCGTAGGTAGTTTAAAACATAGCTGGGATAATTCAGTTGATTGGGGTAAGCCGAAACAACAAGGTTCGGCTTTAATTATTTTTCTGGCTGAGGAAGATAATACTGAGCAAGGTAAAATAATTCAAATAGCTACAGGAACTAATTCAGGTGTTAGTTTTGGTCAATATTTACTTGCTCAAGACCAAGCTTTGACTTTAACTCTTAAAATGGAACAGATTGAAGCTCAAGAACGTCTTTGGTTTGCCAGCGACAATTTAAGACTTAGAACAACTATGGTCAAAGAATCTACAGGGACAATGCAAACCGCATTCTATTCCGAAATTCGTAAAATAACCCAAAAAACTCAGTCAATTCCCACAAATGCTGCGACTAACGCTTAAATGTTCGTTATTAGGGGTTGACTAGAAAGGAAGTAAGTTCTAGGGCTGCCAACCTTCCTTTCTACAATTATTGGTATTGAAAATATTCATTATTGATCTAATTACCAGATGTAAAGTTATATTAATCACAATAGTAATTAATCTTGATTACTAAACTATTGGAAGCAACCGAAATGTATAACGAATAATCTTTAGTAACAAAGTAGTTTACTGTGCAAGCTCATTGGCAAGAAGTTTGCTTGGCGATCTACTCCGCATCTGACGAAAGCGATCGCAGTTACCTATGATAATATTCTGAATAATTTATTTAAGTAGGATTCAGAAAATCGATTTTAAACTTTGTTATTACTAGCAAAAGTAAATCAATCTGAATTCTTCGTGGTGGAGGAGTTTAAAAGAGTGCAAGATCATAATCATCAAAACAATCAAGATTATCCTATATCGAGAAATCATTCTCAACCAATCCGTATGGGAGTCATTGGGGTTGGTAACATGGGACAACATCACGCTCGTGTTCTCGGTTTGCTCAAAGATATTGAACTAGTTGGAATCTCTGATATCAATTTTGAAAGAGGATTAGATATTGCTAGCAAATATCGCGCTCGCTTTTTTGAGAATTATCGAGATCTTTTACCTCATGTTGATGCTGTTTGTATTGCTGTTCCGACTCGATTACATCATCAAGTAGGAATAGATTGTTTACAAGCAGGAGTTCATACTCTAATTGAAAAACCAATTGCAGCTTCTCTTGCCGAAGCCGAGTCTTTAGTTAATGTAGCAGCCGAAGCCAATTGTATTTTACAAGTAGGTCATATTGAGCGATTCAATCCAGCTTTTCAAGAATTAAGTAAAGTCTTAAAAACAGAGGAGTTGTTAGCAGTAGAAGTTCGTCGTATGAGTCCTTATTCTCAAAGAGCTAACGATGTCTCTGTCGTTTTAGATTTAATGATTCATGACCTTGATTTACTCTTAGAGTTAACTGCTGCACCAGTCACTAAACTGACAGCTAGTGGTAGTAGTGCTGCTAATTCTGGTTATCTAGACTATGTGACAGCAACTTTAAGTTTTGCTAATGGAGTTGTAGCTACTCTTACAGCTAGTAAGGTAACCCATCGTAAAATCCGAACCTTGTCTGCTCATTGTCAAGATTCTTTGGTGGAAACAGATTTTTTAAACAATGAAATTTTAATTCATCGTCAAACCAAAGCTAACTACACAACTGAAAGAGGACAAGTATTATATCGACAAAATGGCTTGATCGAAAAAGTACAGACTAGTAACATTGAACCTTTACACGCAGAATTAGAACACTTTGTTAACTGTATTAGAGGTGGTAATCAACCTTCGGTAGGCGGTCAACAAGCAATTAAAGCTTTACGATTAGCAAGTTTAATTGAACAAATGGCACTTGATGGTCAAGCTTGGCATCATTCAGATTGGAAATATCAAGCGATTAATAGTCCAACCGCTACTGTATCTTCCACACCATAACTTTTGTAGTTGTGGAAAATAAAATTTTAAACACTGATGGATAACAAAACGCTATCCATCTTTTAATTTTTAAGCGTTAGTTCCAATTACCAACTAAAGTAAAAGATGACCAGAAATAAGGATGAGAAAAACTCAAGTTTCCTTTGGGAAATTCTGCGGGAAGCTCAAGAGAATTTCCATTAGATAACTGTAATTTGCCATTATCAACAACTACTTGTCCTTTAAGCATTTTTAATTGAGTTTGTCGTAAAGCCTCAGCTTTGATTAAAGAGTCACTTAATTCATCATAAAATTCACTCATCAAAGCCAAAGTTCCTAAATCACTAACATACCAAAGACTTGCTAAGGTAGATTTTACTCCAGCTTGTACCGCTAAACCAGCAAAACCTAATTCTGCTTTTTCGTTACCTATAGCAGTCTGACAAGCACTCAATACTAACAATTCGACAGGTGCGCTTTGAGTAGTATTCCAGCCTAATTCGTCAGAAATTTCTCTTAATTGAGGTAATTTTAACTTCTGGTCATAGAATTGAATATAAGAATCTTGAAACTCTCCAGCAAGAAATTCTGCATGAGTACCTAAATGAATAATTCTAAAAGGGCGGGCGCGAAGATTTTGGGTTTTGAAATTATTAACGGTGAATTGTTCGTTGAGAAATAATTCCCCTTGACGAGGATTGCTAATTACGTTTTGTAATTCTATTGGCATGGTAGGAAGTGGAAATTGATCTTTGAATTTTGAAGCTCCCATTGCCAAAATTGGACTCTGACTTACATCAACGTAACGAGTATCAGTTAAACCAAAACTAGGCACTAACGCAACCGCATATTTTTCAATTAAAAATTGTTTGCCATCATAAAGTGCAGCAATAGGGATCAATCTTAACCCAGAATCCATCGAGAAAACTAAAACATCGACCTGATTAGCTTTTAATTCAGCTTCTAAAGGAGCGATGAGCCATTGATAAAGTTGTTGAGAAGTTTTGAGATAGTTAGTTTGGTTAATTTTTCTTGAATTACCAATTTCAGAGCGAAATTTTTTCGCTGTGTCAAGGACAGTTTGTCGAGATGTATCATGTACAGTACGACGTAGTGCTAGTGGTTGTCGAGGTTGCGACCATTTATTACTGTTATTTTTGTTTGAAGCAGTCTCAGAATTAGGGTTACTAGCAGATTCTGGTAAACTAGGTAACACGGCAAAGGCTTCTAATTGATTAGATTGAACTGAAATGTTAATAAAAGCAGCTTTTTTACCTGTTTGTTGCCATAATTGTCCTAATCTTTGAGAAATTTCTTGAACTGAAGGAGTTTGACCATAAAGTTGTGTTCCAGAATAACCAACTAACTGAGTTGCTTGTAATTCTTCTTGGAGTTGAATAGCTATTTCTGGAGTTGATTGTTGTACTTGTACTTCATAAGCAAGGCGATCTATTTCTCCTTCAAAATCTGACTGTTTTTGGTTATTTTCGGACTTTTCTTCGGGTTTTTTTTCTTGTTCGGCGACTTCTTCAGTTTCAGCAGAAGTTTCACTTTCTTCCTTTTGTGTTAAGGATTGATTACTTCTTTCTGTTGTGTTTGTTTCTGTTTTTGAATCAATATCGCTGGTTAAATTTTCTTCATCGGTGTCTGCAAGATTATCTTGATTTGAGTTGCCAGGACTTTTGATATTCGGTTGAGTGGGAGTTTCCGTTGTCGCAGGATTCTCAACTACTTCTGGTTGGGTGGGAGTTTCCGTTGTCGCAGGATTCTCAACTACTTCTGGTTGGGTGGGAGTTTCCGTTGTCGCAGGATTCTCAACTACTTCTGGTTGGGTTGGAGTTTCGGTGGCAGGAGTTTCAACTACTTCTGGTTGGGTTGGAGTTTCGGTGGCAGGATTCTCAACTACTTCTGGTTGGGTGGAAGTTTCGGTGGCAGGATTCTCAACTACTTCTGGTTGAGTGGGAGTTTGGGTGGTTGGAGTTTCAACTACTTCTGGTTGGGTGGGAGTTTCCGTTGTCGCAGGAGTTTCAACTACTTCTGGTTGGGTGGGAGTTTGGGTGGTTGGAGTTTCAACTACTTCTGGTTGGGTGGGAGTTTCCGTTGTCGCAGGAGTTTCAACTACTTCTGGTTGGGTGGGAGTTTGGGTGGTTGGAGTTTCAACTACTTCTGGTTGGGTGGGAGTTTCCGTTGTCGCAGGATTCTCAACTACTTCTGGTTGGGTGGAAGTTTCGGTGGCAGGAGTTTCAACTACTTCTGGTTGAGTGGGAGTTTGGGTGGTTGGAGTTTCAACATTAGGTTCTTGTTCAACAACTGTTGTGTTGTCTGTACTTGATGGTTGATTAGGAATGACTTCTACAGGATTAGGTCCTGTAATATCAGACATATTACCAGTTTGAGGCAAAACCGAGTCAGCCAATACAATAATAGAGCTAGAAATTAAACTAATTTGAAGAATTAAGTGAGATAGTTTCATAGTTTTTTCTGGATAATATTAAATTTAGATACTAATTAAAAACTAAAAAGAAATACTGTAACCAACTCCAAGAATTACTCTTCCTCCATCTCCTGCTGCACCAGTAACATCTGTGACCGCCGGTACAATTACTAACGGTATATTCCGAAAAGGTACTACAGAAACTCCGATAGTCAAATCTTGACCAGTCCATTCAGTAATTAGATTGATTGGTTCGATTACTCTAACTGCTAGACTACCAAATATACCTACGGATTCAACGCCATTATCAATATCTTCTTCTAAGCGAAATTGTCCACCTCCAATCCCTACAGAAGCATAAATTTCACTAAAGGGTTTACTTCGGTCTTGTTGAAGAACTAATCTTTTAGTTGTAACTCCATAAACTGAAGAACCACCGTCCGTATTTCCCCAGGTTGCTATTCCTTGGACACCTGTAGCGACACTAAAATCACTAGGTAATCTTCGATGTAACTTAAGATTAATTGCTCCGTCTCGAAATGGATCGCTAACATCAACGAGACTAACACCTAGCTGTACACCAATGTTTTTTTGAGGATTACCCAATCCAAAGCCTAAACCAATTACACCATCAGCATCGTTTTTAAAACGGACTCTTTCTTGAAATCCAACCCCAATTCCTGCGTTACCTGCTGCTGCCCCATAACCTGAAGGATTAATAATTGTAATACTGGGAGCAGCCCGATAAGATCTTCTATAAGTGGGAATACGTAGAGGGATGCGAGTTGGTTCAAATTGTTGTTCTCCTTGGTTAGGAATTCTACGCAAGGCAGGAGAACCAGAACTATTTGATGCAGTAATAGATTTAGTTAATTGACAAGATTGCTCTGGAGCTATTTGACGATTTTTTGAATGTTTTTTTACTTCAGATAGGTTACAGTCTAATTCTTGAGCATGGGTTTTATTAGTAAATAATAAAATATTTAAGGTATTTAGTATCGCTAAACTTAGGCATATACAGTGTAATTTTGTTAGTTTCATTATTGATGGTAGCTTTACTAAAAAAATATTTATGAGCCTAGCAATATTATCTTAAATTTTTCGTATATTAATTGATTAAATTGTCTGATTATTTTAGGTTATTTGGCGGTTTTAATTAATGTAGAATTATAAATTTATTGGTTTATTACTTGAGGATATTTACGAGTAATATTATAAATTTCAGTATCATAATTGACATGATTATCAAAATAGTGGAAAAGTTTTTTAATCTGGATAAGTGAAGAGGAGTAAGCAGAGTAATATTTCCAAGCTTATTGATTCAAGAATATTATAAATATTCTACTTAAGTTAATTGTTACCAAATAAAATTTTTATGTCAAACTGGGATAAAAGTTTGGAGTTAATTTTTACTAAAATCAATTGTTTTTCTCCCATAAAGACAACACTAAAGATAATCTCGAATCAAAAATAAACTTTAAATTTATTTGGCTTTAAAACATTGAAACTAACTAATTAAACAACATTTTTATAATGATGCTGTTTGGTTTATATAGGTATAACAAGTTACCAAGGCCACCAAGTTGGTTCATAAGAAGTATCAGGCATACTAAAAACACCTCTGGTTCGACCGATCGCGACACATTCTAGAGGTTGTCGATTATCCAAAATACAAGTAGGGTCATAATTGGGATTAATACTGAATAACTCTTCACTGTTTTTTGCGTTACAATTGTCGTTTTCTTTGGCTACCAAACAAACTAGGTTACTTGTGTCTGTTTTTTGAATGGCAAAATATTTTTGCTGTTGTTGTTGAAACTGCGTTTGTAGCTTGGTTGCTACTTGTTGACAAACTTGAGCAGCAGATTGGTTAGAAACTAAGTATTCGGGATGCCAAGTTATTAGGGGAGTAAGATTTACTTTGCCTGGAGTATAGGCAAACATAGTTGGTACACCATTCTGAGAGGAGCAAACAAAAGTCATGTCTGAAGCTAAAGCATTCTGACTGTAACTTTCTGTAGCTGGTAATGAGGTCGCGCCAAAAGCGATCGCACTAATCGTAAAGGTAGTTGAAATCGTTTTCCAAAACATGATTGACTATCTCCACAAACTATTTAAGTATATTTGACGATTAACAGTGTCTTATTGTTCATTATTTCATTAAATATTTCCTACCAGATCTTGATCGGTATCAAATTTAATTTTTAACAAATACTTAGGTAACAATGTTAGGTTCTGACGAGAATATTGTAGATCTTCCTACTCTAGGAGTTACGGAGGTAGAGCAAGTTTTAGATTGGGTTTGGTTAATCGATTTTGGACAAGGAAATTTTGAGCAGGCTAAAAATATTTCAGAATTATCTTTACTAAGTCAATGGCAAAGTTCTACTTTATTTACTCGCGGGGTCATACATCGACTACAGGGAGAATTTACTAGAGCTTTATCGGTATTTGAGGAGGCTTTTAGTTCTGCCCAGAATTATGAAGAAAAGTTGATTATTGCTACTACTGCTTATCTAACCGAATGGCAGTCACAAGCAATCTTACCTGATGGTTTGGCAATTGCTAATTCTGTGCCAACAATTAATTCAACCTGGTCATCTAGGGTTGCTGTGCTACAAAAGCAAGTTAATAATCTCGCTGTTCGACTAGAAAGTAATTTAATAACTTTAATTGGTTCTACTTTACCGAATTTTCGGCAATTAATCATCAATTTGACTAATAATGCCGACCGAGCCGAGCTTTTACAGAATATTCAGCAAGAACTCACTACACAAATAGAACTGTACCAAGGTTTAGAATTACTCGCGATCGCACAACTTCTATATACTTTTCTGGCTGAATTTTTGGCTTTAGCTGGACAAAATAAATCGGGATGGCAGATTTTAGCTAATTTGACTGACGTTTATCGACAATCAAATCAACATTTGGTCACTGCTTGGTATTTACTTTGTCAAGGAGATCTAATTTGTTCGATCTCTCCTTGGGGAAAACCAATTGTCTTCGGTTATCGTTTGGTTAATCAATTGAATCAAACTTTAGATCGTTCTACTTTAGATCGAGCCAATGCTCAACAGTTGTATCTCAAAGCTAGACAGTATTTTGCGACAGCAGGAGCGCAGAGGGGAGAAGGCATGGCAATTCTGCGTCTGGCTTATTTAAATGCCTTAGGTGGACAGTGGAATTTAGCTAGTTATGGTTATCAAGAAGCATATGAATGTTTTGTAGCGACTGGCGATCGCTTGAATGCAGTTGCTGCCCAAATGGGTAAATGGTGGACTTCGCTTTATTATCAAGAATTAAACCAAACTTGTTTACAAGAAATCGAAGAATTAATTGCTACTCTTCAACAAGATGGTGCGATCGCTTGGGGGTTGAGTTGGGGATTAGTATTTGCTCATGGGGCAAAAGAAGTTTGTATTAACGAACAAGATTTTGAAGTAGCTTTACGGTTAGCTACGGTAGCAGAAACAATTATGACTGTTTTTGCTCAACAGGAATTATTGACGTGCCAGTCTTATCAATCAATTTGGCAAGATTTTAATCATTTGATGGCTGGTTTTTATCAACAATTGACTGAGATGTTGGTAGAAGAGGAAAAATGGGCAGAAGCTTTTAGCTTAGCTGAAATAGCTCGTGTTTATTCTCTTAGGGCAGCTAAGACTCCTCGAATCGAGCAAAGTTTTTCTCAGCAACCTATACCTTGGTTAACTATTGAAGAAATTAGCCTTCGTTTATCTCCAGGCACGTTAGTAATAGATTATTTGGTTACAGAAAAATACTTATTAGCTTGGGGCATTACTAATGAGGGTTTAATTCAACACCATTTATTATCTCAATGGCGAGGAAAATCAATTAAAGCTGAAATACAAGAAATTAAAACTAAATGGCTAAAAAAAATTGCAACTAAACCAATTAATTCCCAATTCAACTCAGTTTTAAGTCGATATCTGCTTCAACCTTTTGAACAAGCAATTAATCAAGCTCAACATTTAGTAATTGTTCCTAGTGTGGAATTACAGTGGTTTACTTTTGAAACTTTACTGTGGCAAATACAATTTTTAGTTGAGCAAAAATCTATTTCTTATTTATTAACCATCACCCAACTGATTAATCAAACTGCCGAAATTTTGCCAGGAGCATTAATTGTTACTGATTTAAACGATATTCCTAGCCTAACTTCTGGAATAGCTAAAATTATTGCTGATGTGTATCAGGTTGCTTTTTTATCTAGAAAAGAAATTGTTGCTGAAGAATTAAACACAGTTTTAACTTCCTCTTCAAAGCTGATTCATTTGTTTTTGAGTGAACCAATTTTACCTGTAACGAACTTACAAACCGAAGTAATAGTGATTACCTTACGCCAACAAACTTCTAGTCAAGCTTTAACTACTGTGATTAGACAATTGATTGAAACTAGAGTCAAAACCATAGTAATTAATCGTTATCTTCCAAACGAAGTAGCTTTAGGAATGCTATTAGTTTTTTTCCATCTTAATTGGCGTTCTGGTGCTACTATTTCTCAATCTTTATGGCAAGCTCAACAACAATTATGTCAAGTAACAGTTCAAGAAGCATTAGATTTCTGTCAGATGATTCAAAACCAAATTCCTTGGCAGCAAGAAAGCGATCGCTCTAATCGAGCAATGTTAGTCAAATCTATGGGAGATATTTTGACGATTGGTGGTGATTATCAGCGAGCAGTTGAAGCTTATCAAGTTGCGATCGCTATTTTTAATGATTGTGGTTACATTCAAGAAGCCAACTTATTACACAATCAATACATCTTACTTCAGTCCTTAGCTCAAACTCCCACTATTTATCAACCAGAAAGATTAATTTATAATTCTCCTCAATATTGGTCTAGTTATTTGATTGTTGGTGATTGGCAATTATCGATTCAGTAGGGAAACGCGCTACGCAACGCAATAATCAATGAATTTGAGAGCTTATAGACCAAAATCGCTTTAATCTAACCGATTATACTTACTTGTTGGTGAAATTGCTATTCAACTTTTTATATAGTATTCATATGCTAAAATCAATCGTTTTTGAGCAAAATCAAGATTTTTTTGACTGAAGTACAGAAGTTTATTGCATTGTTTACGCGATAACACTTATTCTTAAGGTATATGTGAAGCAATCAATCAAACTAATATCTTTTTTTACCCATAAGTAATTGCTGTGTTAGAAGCATTCATCTTCGCCACAATCTTGTGCGGATTTTTCGGCATCATTCTTAAAAAGAACCTGGTGATGAAGATTATCTCTATGGATGTTATGAGTACAGGGGTGATCGCCTATTATGTGCTGATTGCCTCACGAGATGGTTTATTTACACCAATTCTTTCCGATGTTGAAAATGTCGCTTATTCCGATCCAGTTCCTCAAGCGGTTATTTTAACGGCAATTGTAATCGGCTTCTCGATTCAAGCTCTCATGCTGGTAGGTGTAATGAAGTTAGCACGGGATAATCCCACTTTGGAAACTAACGAAATCGAGAAGAATAATATGCCATGACTACTATTACGATCGCTTGGATTACCTTACCGTTTTTGCTCGGATTTACTCTTTATCTGCTGCCTAGATTTTACCGTTATCAAGCAATCTTTGTAGCTGTAACTTCGGTTGGATATGGCTCGTATCTATGTTTAAAGAATTCTCCTTTCAACCTACAGCTATTAGATAATTTTGGCGTAACTTTAGTCGCGGATCAATTAAGTGGCTTTTTTATCCTCACCAATGCTTTAGTAACCGCAGCGGTAATCCTCTACTGTTGGGGTAGCGAAAAAACAGCTTTTTTTTATATGCAGACGATCATTCTGCATGGCAGTGTTAACGCCACCTTTATCTGTGCAGATTTGATGAGTTTATATGTGGCTTTAGAAGTAATCAGTATTGGTGCATTTCTTTTAATAGCCTATCCGAGAAGCGATCGCTCGATCTGGGTAGCACTACGCTATTTGTTTATTAGTAACACAGCCATGCTGTTTTATCTGGTCGGGGCAGTATTAGTATATCAGGCAAATCATTCCTTTAACTTTGCAGGTTTACGTGGTTCTCCGCCAGAAGCGATCGCACTAATTTTATTAGGATTATTAGTTAAAGGAGGTATTTTTGTTTCAGGATTATGGTTACCGCTAACTCATTCGGAATCAGAATCACCAGTTTCAGCCATGCTGTCAGGAGTGGTAGTTAAAGCAGGAGTATTTCCTCTGGTACGTTGTGCGCTGATGTTAGAAGAAATCGATCCAATTGTGCGGATGTTTGGTGTGGGGACAGCACTTTTAGGAGTCGGTTATGCCGTTTTTGAAAAAGATACTAAAAGGATGTTGGCGTTTCATACAGTTTCCCAGTTGGGTTTTATACTGGCTGCCCCAATTGTAGGTGGTTTTTATGCCCTAACTCACGGATTAGTTAAATCAGCACTATTTTTAATCGCGGGGGTTTTACCAAGTCGAAAGTTTAAAGAACTACACTATCAGCCGATTGATACCCCAATTTGGATCGCTTTAGTTATTGCTAGCTTTTCCATCTCTGGGTTTCCTTTATTATCTGGTTTTGGGGCAAAAATATTGACTAGCGAGAATTTATTACCCTGGCAAGTGGTCGGAATGAATATTGCAGCATTAGGAACGGCTATTTCCTTTGCTAAATTTATTTTTCTACCTCATCAAAAGATTGAGCAACCAGAAAAAGTACAACCTGGTTTTTGGTGGGCAATGATTATCTTACTCGGTGGACTAATTGGAGCTAATCTGGTGTATTACGAAGCGTATACGCTCAAAAATATTATCAAACCTTTAGTAATTATTGCTCTTGGTTGGTTAGCATATCTGGTAATTTTTAAACGCACAGCAGTTAAATTACCTCGTGCAATTGAGGAATTTGATCATCAGATTGGAGTGATGAGTTTGATGTTAATTCTACTTTTCTGGATGGTTTGGGCATGATTGGATATTTAAATTTAATCCTAAGACTGACAATCTGGTTTTTACTTACCTCCGATTTAAGTCTGGCAAATATTATCATCGGTGTCGCCATTGCCCTATTATTACCCCGTAGTTACACTTCACCATCTGCAATTAGAGATTGGTTGAGAGCATTATGGGAGATTATAGTCGCAATTCCCCAGGCATATTTTGAGGCACTGGAAATTATTTTCCGTCCTCATAACTATGAAGATATTACGCTCGAAAGAGTCAAACCTCAACGTACACCAGGACTGATCTTTTTAGATATTTTCTTGATTACCTTTACACCCAAAACTATTGTCTTGAAATACCACGAAGAAGGTTGGTATGAGGTGCATCGAGTTAGACGAAGGCAAAAAAGGGATAGTCAGCAGTGACCAATTATCAGTTACTAATTAGTAATTAGTAATTATGAGAGATTAATAATCAACCATTAACATAAGCGAAGCGCACTACCGTAGGTCTCAACTATCAGCAATCAGCAATCAACCATTAAAAATTAACAATCAACTATCAACAAATGACTATAAATTCCATTTTAATTGCCATGATTTTGGCTCTACTAATACCTATTTATGAAGCTTGGCAGGATGAGGATATTTGGCAGAAAATGCTCGCCTTTGCCAGTATTGCTACCAAAACTTCAATTATGATTCTCGTCATCTCTGTTCTGCGGGATGATTGGATGATTGGGGTGGTTGGAGTCATTATTCTCAGTGTAGGTAATGCAGGACTAATGTTACTGGCACAGTTAATCAAACGGATGAACGAAGTATGATCGATATCTTAGGTTATATCTGTATCGGGGTTGGAATTGCTTTTTGGTTTTGGGGAACTTTGCCCTTAATTGGTAATAGATCGGTATTATTTAAGCTCCATAGTCTTTCCGTTGCTGATACCTTGGGTTCAATGAGTATTGTCTTCGGTTTACTATTAAAAATTCCTAAAGAGTGGCCTTTGCTGATCCTGGCAATTATCACCTTGGCAATTTGGAATACAGTGCTGGGATATGTCTTGGCATACTGTTCTAGTAGTGGAGGTGACCATGATTGATAGCTATATATATGTCATCATCGCTCTATTGCCGTTAACCTCTTGTATGCTGGTATTTCAAGTTAATCCCTATTATGCTCTAGTGCTGAGGGGGATTTTAGGTGCAGTAGCAGCATTAGTATATGCGGTTTTAGGTGCTGCCGATGTAGCTTTGACCGAAGCCTTGGTAGGAACGATGTTAGCGGTTACTCTTTATGCGATCGCAGTACGTTCTTCTTTAGTCATGCGGATTGGTATCCTTAAAGAGGATATGACTCAAGTAGAGCAAGATAGCTCTTTTGCCCAACTAATCGCCCGTTTAAGAAAAATTGTTAATAAGCATCATCTGCGTTTAGAGTTAGTAACTTATCCAGATACAGAAGCCTTACAACAAGGTTTGAGCGAAAAAGAAATCCACGCCACTTGTATTCAATCTGAGTCAAAAGTACTCCACCTTGAAAAGACTGAGACTGCTTCGACTTCGTTAGTGGCAAACCATCTTGAAGAAAAACTCTATCAAACCACAATTAGAGTTCGTCGTCTTTATGAAATCTTGCAAAGCGAACTTTCAGCACCAGAAACAATTTTAACTTATGTCAGTGAAGCAAATGTGGAGGAGAAGCATTAATGAAATGGGTTTACATTGCAGCAGGAATAGCACTATATTTCAAAATGATCATTATGCCCAATCCAACAGCAGAGTGGTCTGATCTATCCATAGTTGAAACTGTAGTTCAAGATAGCGGAGTGCCAAATGCAGTTTCAGGAATTATTTTTAGAAATCGACTGTATGACACTATCTTTGAAGTGATTGTCTTTACAATAGCGATTTTGGGTGTACGTTTTTTATTAGCCAATGAAAAACCTACCGAGATAGTTTATCAATTTAGCGATCAACCTTCAATTATTTTAGCTCGTCTAGGTGCAACTATTTCTACCCTAGTAAGTATAGAACTGGCAATTCGAGGACATCTTAGTCCTGGTGGTGGTTTTGCAGCAGGAGTAGCAGGAGGAACTGCAATTGGTTTGATTGCGATTACTTCATCTTCAGAATGGATGCAGGGAATTTATCAACGGTGGCAAGCTGCTACCTGGGAAAAGATTTCAGTTTTAATTTTTATTATCTTGGCAATGATGACTTTGCTTGGAATGGAATTACCTTATGGAGAATTAGGTACACTCGTGAGCGGAGGTGTTATTCCTTTACTAAATATTTTAGTTGCGATCAAAGTTGCCTTGGGTTCGTGGGCAGCTATTTTACTGTTTATTCGTTATCGTGGATTGTTGTAATTTTAATTGAGCCTAAATTGATTTTTCTATTTTTGATGCTGTGAGTGAATAAAAGGTAGTCGAGGAGATAAAAAGAAACCTACTGTACTAGCAAAAAGAATCGGGGTAAAAGTAGTAAATCCTGCTAACTTGGCAAGTAACAAAGTTGTACTAATAGGAGTTTTAGTAACTGATGAATTTAGAGCAGCCATGACACAAATCATTGCTAGAGAAACTTTAAATTCAGGATAAATCAACCAAATTGCCTTGCCTAGACAAGCTCCGATAAAAAATAAAGGGATGATGATTCCTCCCCGCCAACCACCATTTACAGTTACGCTAATAGCCAGCATTTTAGCTAAAGCTAATCCTAACAAAAATACTAGGGAAAAATTCCCTTCAATGATTGTTTCAAGTTGATGTTCACCAAAGAAACGAGTCAGAGGAAATAAAAAAGCTAAAATACCGAGTCCGAGTCCAGCTAGTGTGGTTTTTACATAGATAGGTTGAGGTAAAGATTCAAACAAACGACTGCAACCACGAAACATAGCAATAAAAAGCCAGCCTGCGATCGCGCCTATGATACCACAAGCGATCGCTTCTGCAAAATCATAGATGCCCTCCACGTTGTATAAAGGGAAATGCCAAATAGGACTAATCCCAAGCTTGGTAATTGCTACAAAAATGGTATAGCCAGCACAACTAGCTACAATTGCTGGTAAAATCGCTTCGTAGTACTGAACAACATATTGATGATGCAAAATTTCTAAAGCAAAAAACGTTCCCCCTAATGGTGCGCCAAACAAAACTGTAAAACCCGAGGCCATTCCCGCTATACTAATAGTTCGTAACGCCTCTCCATGTAGTCGAAAGCGATCGGCTAACCAAGTTCCCATTGAACCTGTGATTTGCACCATTGGTGCTTCTGGGCCAGCACTACCTCCACTTGCAATACTAATCAGTGAAGACAAAATCATTGAAGGATTTTCTCGCATCGGTAATCGTCCACCATTGAGGTGAATATTGTCAATAATCAAGCCAATTTCCCCAGGATTTCCTAGGTAATGAATTACTAAACCAATTAGGAAACCAGCCAATGGCATGACTATTAATAAAGAAAGTCCATTAAATTGCTCAAATCCTGCCATGATGTGAGACAAAATAATCCAATAGGTAGCACCAAGCAAACCACACACTACACCCAGCATAATCCATAGCAATACTGCGCGTGTCAGTGTAATTGGGTTTTGTTTCATAACGAAGTTTTTAGCTAGGTCGGTGTCTGGATGAAAGCCGACAGGGTTTATAAAAATAATTTTAGCATGAGCCAATAGTCGTGCTAAAATTAGCTCATGCTAACCATGAACTACAAGTTCAGAATTTATCCCACAAACCACCAGCAAACACTCATGCTTACTTGGCTAGAGACTTGTCGGCGTTTGTATAATCAATGCCTTCGCGATTTGAAGGACTGGATGAATTCGCGCAAATGTTGATTAATTCAAAAACGAGTGAATCTACATTAATAGTTGGTTGATAAATTTTTTGTTAGTTGAGAAAATTGAGATTTTTTAAATCAAAAATTTAGATTAATAATTGAGTTCAAAAATAGTTTTATACTAAATCCAATTACTAAAGTACACTTATTGGTTAGCCGTATAAATTAGCCTAAAATTATTCTGCCTTCTGCCTTCTGTTTTTTACTTTGATCCTCCGCGATCGCTCCTGGGCGAGATCGCTCTTCTGACGCCGAAGCGCTATGGTTACAGACGTAACATATTGCGGTGAGACCCTGCGCCACGCCAGTCGCTCCACTTGGGGATACCCCAAGACCGCGCTGTCTCACCTGCGGGCGCAAAGGAACGCTCACCAAGACACGTCTCTACTTTTTACCTACTGTCTTGAGTAACTTTTTAAGTATTTTATCTAAACAAGATTTAGTTTTAACCAGTTTTTTATTTTTAGTTTTTAACCTATAACAATAAAGCTTATTATTTTTGAGGAGATAAATATTTATTGTTTTATTTAACCAAAAATGATTGACATTAATCTAGCATCTCTCATCTTAGTTAAAGACATTTAAATTGATTTAAAATTCTGAAAATCAACAAAAGCTACAAAATTAAATGTACTTGTAAAAAGCAAAACTTGCTAGATTTGTTTGTCTAGTTTAATTCGAGCAAAGATGGTTTTAGAGATTTTTTTAAATAAAAAGTTATCTTGATTTTATCAATTGTTTGTTAGCAACAATTTAAATCGCTATTTCTGGAGTAAATAAAATGGCTGAATTTATAGGTACAAGTGGTGACGATACTTTTCCTCTTAGTGCTGAAAATGATCTAATTGATGGTCTTGCGGGAGATGATTTTATCGATGGTTTTATTGGTAATGATACTATTTATGGTTTTGATGGAGAGGACACCCTTAATGGTAGTGAAGGGAATGATATTTTGATAGGTGAAGAAGACGATGACTTGTTGTATGGCTATAACGGTGCAGACAAGTTATTTGGAGATGATGGTGATGATACTCTTTATGGAGAAGCCGATAATGACACTCTCTATGGTTCAAGTGGGGATGATGTTTTAGTTGGTGGACTCGGTAATGATATTGCTTTTGGAGAGTCGGGGAACGATACTTTACTTGGTTTAGAAGGTTCTGACCAACTAGTGGGTGATGATGGTAATGATATTCTTGAAGGTGGAACAGGAAATGATACCCTTTATGGTTCAGATGGAAACGATACTTTTGTTTTTTCCACTATTTTGGGGACAGGAGTAGATACAATTCAGGACTTTGAGATCGATCGCGACAAAATTGAAGTCTTTGCTGAAGGATTTGAGATTGAAACAAATGAATATGACCGCTTTGTTTACAATCCTGGTACAGGAGATTTAACTTTTGATGAGGAAGTATTTGCCAAATTAGATCCTGGCTTAGACTTTGTTCCTGATTTAGATATTACTATCAATCCTGATTAATTAAGCTGTCACGCATTTAATTTACTGGTTGAGAAAAGGCAGAAGGAAAAAAAGTATGCAGGTGGAATAATGCACATCAGCTTAGGAAAGAAGAATTCGCTCTTTGAGTAAAGTTTTTAAAGCCTCAGGTGCGGTTGTCGCGATCGCAACCACGCCTTTTCCATGTCCTCGCCAGAGAAGTCGAATATTGCGGATCTTTACTGCTTCATTGCGACAATCTTTAAGAAGTTCTGCGAGCGAACCAGGACAGTCATCTAATTCTACCAGCAAGGCATCTTCACCTACAGACTGATATTCAAGTTGACTCAAAACTTGGGTTGCTTCTTCGTTACCAAAAGAACGAGCTTGTCCGTAACAGCGACCGATATCAAGATTCTGATTAAGGATTTGTAAGGCACGTTCTCGATTATCGACTCGCAATCTTACTACTTCCACATCTTCCGATTCTACTGCTACTGCTGTCAAATTTTCGATTGAAAGTCCTTCGGCAGCAAGGGCTGTTGATACTTCGCTCAGTAAGTTATGATTAGCTGTTCCAATTAAAGTGATGTCTTGATCTGGTGAAGAGGTAATAAGCTCACAAGCAGGGGTAACAGATAAGCTTGGTAAAGAAGTAATTGGTTCGGAAGCAATTATATCAGCTACTAAGTGATCGATTTGAGTTGAGGTGACATGGGGCATTGTGATTAGATGAGAGAGATTACCCTGACAAGCAAGTTGCCAATATCGAGTTACTTCTGGTGAGGGGCGGTCAAAAACGACGGTATTAGAATAAGGATAACGCCAAGCATTGCGATTAATTTTATTCAATTGTGCGATCGCATAATCAGCCATTTTCAGACAAGCAGGAATAATTCGTTTAAATCCTTCAATCCCAACTGTATGAAAGGCATACCACAGAAATAGTGGAGTTAAGGCATTACGTGAACCGCTTAGAGTTGTATCTAATGTTCCGATATATTCTACACTTTGGGCAATGCGTTCAACATTACTTTTTTTGGCTAAAACCACACCACAGGGTATAGGAGAACCTACCATTTTGTGTCCGCTAATCGCAATGCTGTCGATGCCTGCTTTGAAGTTCCACGCAGGAGGATGATCAATAAAAGGAAGAATCATGCCACCTAAAGCTGCATCAGCATGAATGTAATGGCGATGAATAGCCAAATCTTTGAAAATGCTTTTAATTCCTGCAATGTCGTCTACAGCACCTTTCATCGTCGTGCCAATCGTAGCGCAAACAATAGGCGGTAAATCGCGGTGAATGCGAAGGGTTTCGCGCAAATCCTCTAAATCCATACTTCCGTCGTCATGGCTACGGATCATAATGCTGCGAAGATTGAGACAACGGAGAATTTTATCGATCGAATAATGGGCATCCTGAGAATAATAAACCAATCCTTCGGGAAGTAGTTCTCGGGCTAAAAATAATCCGTAATGATTTCCTTCTGTACCTCCATTGGTAACATAACCCCAAGTCGATCCTTCAGTCGCTTCGGTAAGGGTTCGGAAAATCTCTAAAACTTCGCATTCAAAGTTATGGGTATTGAGATGATAATTGCTGGGAAGATAAGGATCGCCTACGTTATTCAGGGGATATTGAAGAAACCGAAATAAAGGCGAATAGTCAAACAATTCATTACAAGGATAACCGAGAAATCGCTCTGCTTCAATCTGAATTTCCCGATAGAATCGGTCTAGTTTTTGTCGATCCTCGCCTGAAAGTTGGTATTCCGAGAGCAATTGAAACTCCATATTTTTATTGAACCCTATTTGATTGGTTCTAAATGTTATTGTAGATTATTAATAACTTCTCAGAGAGAAATATTGGGCTTTTGAGGTTTTTTGCTCTGAAAAAAATAATTAATTTTATTAAAAATATAAAGATTGTAATAATAGCAAACTGTTTCTATCCTTTTAAATTCTCTTAAGAGCGAAAAAATTTCTGCAAACGCCTAATCTACAAGCATTTACCTTAATCTTATTCACCACAAAAAATTTGAACTCAAGTTTAAATAGAAAATAACTAACTTGACTTTAAGAGGAAATAGTGTGGATAAAAAAGTTATTGGAATGCTTAGTAGCTATAAAAATCTTGATCAAAGTGATTGGTTATGGAAACAGACTCCAAATCATTTCGGGGTTTGGAAAAATATTCAAATGCTAGCTACTGCCAGTAAACCTGACTTTTTATTGCTTTATCAATACAATTTTCCTCAACCGCAACCACCACTCCCTTGGTGGCAAAATTTATTCACACAAAATTCTCAATCTTTACCAACAATTCCTGCTGTCTTCAAG
Source organism: Stanieria cyanosphaera PCC 7437 (assembly GCF_000317575.1). Classification (NCBI taxonomy): domain Bacteria; kingdom Bacillati; phylum Cyanobacteriota; class Cyanophyceae; order Pleurocapsales; family Dermocarpellaceae; genus Stanieria; species Stanieria cyanosphaera. The sequence continues at coordinate 1,325,167 of NC_019748.1, forward strand.
CAAGTCCCTTCAGCAAAAACTATTTATTTACTTCGAGAACCACCTTTAGAAGAAATTGTCGAACATAATCAGTCTAATTATCAAGCAGCTAAACAATATTGTGGTTATATTTCAGGGCCAGATCAATTTGCTCCTATTCCTGATTATATGCCTGCTATTTGGTATGTAAATAACTCATTTCAAGAATTAGCGACAGGAAATGTACCCGAAAAACAAAAAATTTGTAGTTGGATTACTTCAGGAATTTCTCGTACAGAAAATCATCGTCAACGTCTAGCTTTTTTAAAGCTACTTCAAGAAAACGGTGTAGATTTCGATTTATATGGTCGTAATTTACCAGCTTGGTTTCATAGCCTTGGTACAGTCCAAAATAAATGGAATGCTATGGCACCATATTATTACAATCTGGCGATCGAAAACTATGCAGATAACGATTTATATGTTAGTGAAAAACTTTGGGATTCTTTATTAAGTTGGTGTTTACCTATTTATTATGGTGGTTCGGCAGCAGATAAATTATTACCTCCTGGTAGTTTTTTAAGATTACCAAGTTTAGATGAAAAAGGTTTGAATTATATCAAAGAAATTACTTCTACTCTTGACGCTTGGTATGAGGCAAAGGATAAGATTGCGGAAGCAAGACAAATTATTTTACACAAGCTGAATTTATTGGAATGGTTAGCTGATTTTGTTGAGCAATTTTAAATAATTATTAATAATTTTATGGACGGAATTTGTACTCTTGCTAATGATAAAGTTTTAGACCAAGTTATTGCTTTACTTAATAGTATTGAAGTCATTGCAGGTAAAGATACACCTGTATGTATTTATCCTTATGATGAGCATACTGAAAAATTGTCTGCTGAAATTGCTGATCGACCAAATGTTCAGTTATATAGCGATCGCAATTCTATCGCTAAATGGGACAACTTTGCACAAGCTTGTTGGGATACTCATCCTACTGCTAAAGATACTTGGCGTAAGGTAGGTAGTGAAGGTTACCATCGTTTTGGTACTCATCGTCGTTATTGTGCTTTTGATGGGCCATTTGACCGTTTTCTCTACATGGATGCTGACACGTTGTTGATGAGTCCAGTTGAAGATATTTTTGCCCAATTAAAAGATCATGATTGTGTTGTTTATGATTTTCAGTATAAAGACCCTACTCATGTTTATGTAGTAGATTCACCTGTATTAGAAAAAGTTTTTCCTCAACCTAGAGTTGCTACAGAAATTTTTTGTTCTGGATTTTATGCTTCTAAAAAAGATTTATTTTCTGAATCACAAAGAAATTGGTTAATTACTAATCTGCAACAAGGAGAAGCAGAAATTCTTTATCCGATGGCACCAGACCAAACTTTAATCAATTATATGATGATGCGATCGGGGTTTTTTATTTATAATTTTTCACTTAATTTACCCAAACAAGAAATTACAGGTTGTTGTGTTACTTCTAATCATTTTGAAAACATTAATCAGATTTTATACGACCAAGAGAAACGTTTAATTTATCTTCATTATATTGGTTTGTCTTCTAAATTATTTACCAAAATTTGTGCTGGAGAAAATATCGATTTTCCTTACCGAGATTTATTTTTAAACTATCGTTATCTTCATCAACCAGAGCAAAAACCTGAGTTTACGACGAAACCAAAATCTTATAATCAGCCCCCTAGTTTAAGACAAAAAATAATTCGGAAATTAGGTTTAAAAATCTAAGGAGTAATGTCATGAATCGAGGTATTTATATCACAGCTAATGATAAAGTCACTGACCAAGCGATCGCTCTCTTAAATAGCATTAGATTGTACGATTCGGATACTCCAGTTGTTTTGATTCCTTATGATGAAAATTATACTCAAATTGCCGAAATTTTAGGTAAATCTCATGGAGTAACAGTTTATCAAGACCTACAATTAATCGAAGATTTATCTCAACAGCTTTATAATATTTTTGGACAAGGTTTCTTTGACAAACCGAATAAACTCAGAAAGCACGCTTGTTGGTTTGGCGAATTTGATGAATTTCTTTATATCGATACCGATATAGTTGTTTTTGAAAAAATTATTGATAATCTTAAATATTTATCTGATTATGATTTTTTGTGTTGTGATTATCAACATAAATCAGGAATTAAAAATGTTTTTTCCTCTAAAATAATCGAAGCTCAAGTTATTCAACCTAATGAGATACAAGATACTTTTAATAGTGGTTTTTGGGCTACTAAAAAAGGTCTAATTACTCAATCAGAAATTCAAAATATTTTTGCTGAATGTGCTGCCCATCCAGAATACTTCGATTTTTCTCAAAAAGTTTCCGATCAACCGATCTTTAATTACATGGTTTTAACCAGAATCAAAAAAAGATTTAATCTTGTTCGTCGTGAAGGAAAAGCACCAGGAAGTTGGGCAGGAAGTCCTCATTTTAAAATAAAAGATCATGTTCTTTTTGATCCTGCTACTAATCAATCTCTGCAATATTTACATTGGGCAGGAATCAAAATACAACCTGGTTGTCCTTACTGGGATATTTGGAACTATTATCGCTATTTAGGAGAAACTAATCCTCCAGCAGATTTTCCAGTTAACAATTATAATCCAACTCAATTTCAAAAATTTCTTCAAGGCATTAAAACAAAATTTAGTTTTTAATTATCAAATTCAAGCAACTTTAAACTATGAATATTGCAGAAAAAAGTTTTTGTTTTTGTACTTTAGCTTTGGGTGAAAAATATCGGTTGATGGTTAAAGAGTTAGCTAACGATCTGCAACAATATTCTTCAGGAACTAAATTAATTGTAGGTACAGATAAACCTAATGATTTTGACTCAGAACCAAATATTATTGCTTTTAAATTAAATCAGCAAGGAGTTCTTCATTGTTATAATGATAAACGTTTTGTCCTTGAAAAAGCACTATTAAATTTTAAAACGGCTATTTATATAGATGCAGACACTAAAATAGTCGAAACCATACCTAATGATCTTTTATTTCCCGCTGGTTTGATTGGTTGTCATAAAAATATGTTTGAGCATATTACTAGATATCGTCCACAAGATGTAGAAAAGCTCACCAAAATGTCTTTAAAACTCAATATTAAATTTGAAGAAGCTCAATGGATTGGTGAGTCTTTGTTTATTATCACAAAAGATGCAGGCAAAGAACAAGACTTTCTAAAAACATGGTCTAAACTTGCTACCTACTCCGAACTAAGAGGAATGTATAGTGGGGAAGGTAACATTATGGGATTAGCTGCTGCCAAAGTAGGATGGCAGATTAATAAAAGTGAGAGTTGGGATTTTCTTAAACAAATAAGTCAACATTTAGATGCGTCTCGTCAACGAAGTAAGCAAGCTTTTTGGAGTTATTTTAAATCAAAACTTGCTTATCATTATCGACTCAATAAAATCCGATTATTGGCTTTGAAAGATTTTAGTTTTTATTATTTGTAAATAACGTAAAATTTACTAAATTTTTTAAGTTTCTATTATAGTATTTTTCATGAAAATCTTAGTAATAAACCTGAACTGTTATTCTTTTGTAGAATTGATGCCAAAATATTTTTAAGCCAAACTGACGTTAATAATTAAGAAAATTTATGAACATTTTAAAACCCAAACCAAATAACTATTGTTTTTGTACTGCTGCCTTTGGAGAACAGTATAGAAATTTAGCTAAATTATTAGCAACAGATCTCAATAAATTTGCTCAATCTTTTCCTTTAGTGATTTTTACAGATCGACCTCAAGAATTTCAAAATTACTCTAATGTAATTGCTGTCAAGCATTGGTGTAGAGGAGTAAAAACCTATCATGAGAGAAGATTTGCTATTCAGTATGCATTATCTTATTCCGATACAGTAATTTATTTAGACGCAGATGTGCGTATTTGTGATTTTATACCAGATCAGCTTGAGTTTTTATCTGGTTTGACAGCGCGTAGTTGTAGTAGCATGGCAAAACATTTAAAAAAGTATGACAAAAAAGATTTAAATACGAAATTTCAGCGCAAAAAAGAGACAATAGAAAAAATGGCTAATCAAGTTAATGTTAATCTAGACTCTCCTGATTTAAAATTTATTAACGAGTTTCTTTTTGTCATTAAAGCTGATCAAGGAAAAGAATTAGATTTTTTACATTGGTGGGGTAAATTAGCTATTTATGCCGATACATTAGGTTTACACAATAACCCCACCTACGCTATGTCTTTAGCTGCTGTAAAAACTAACTTTTCTGTATTTCATAGTGAAATGATTGGACTAAATTTTTTTGATGATCGGATAGAAAAGGAAAGAATAAAAAGTGGAACGTCAAATCCTAATGCCAAAGCAGAATATTTTCGCGCTCAATATGAAATAGAGCAAAAGAAAAACAAGTTGCTAAAACGTTTAATGGGAAAAATTTATCAACCATTAAATGTATTTTATAATTTTATTCGTGTGCGGATTACTACTATTATCAACCCTTCTAAATTAATAGACTATCAATATTGAGATGCAATTTGTTGAGCTATAGCAATTTTATTTGAGTCATGTATTAAATAGGAAAGGCAGGAGGACGCGGCCAGAAATTATTTTCACAAATGATTTAGGCTCGCTATATTAGTAATTAACTATCAACAAAAATTCAATCAATCCATTGCTGATCGATTTCAATTCCACGACTATCCATAGCAGTTGTAAATAGATTAGTAGGTAAAGCTTGTTCTACAGGATAAATACCTGGTTGATTTAACTTTCCTTCTAATAATAATTGCGCCACACTACCAGTACCAAAACCTGCTGCGATCGCAGTATTATTATGAGTCATGGTTGAGCAATATTTTCTCAGTTTATTATCTTTTATTCCTGTAATTTCTGCTCGCATTGCTACCCCAATTCCACTCCAACGATCTGTTACCGAAGTCATTGAATAACTAACGCGAGAAAAAAATTCAATTCCTTTTTTACTTTCAATCCAAGCTGATGGAAAAATATTTGCTGTAATCCAAGTTAAATGATTATATAAATCAGGAATAGAACCAAATTTAGTAACAACAGTTTTGACAGGAAAAGAGTGAGGAAAGGTATAGGTTTCTGGAACATCAAACCAATAAACTCCAGTTTTACCATAAGGTTTAGGAAATTCAATGATTTCTCTTTCTGTATAAGGTAAAATTTTCTGCCATTTACCATCAATCCAGGCTTCAAATTTTTCTCTCAATCCTAAAAAAGTGGTTCGCATCACAGTAATACCAGCACCACCAGAACCAGCTACAACATAACTTAAATGAATTTTTTCTGGTTGATCAAATTGTTCAACTCCTTGACGCACCATATTATTAGAAATACCTGGAAAAATCCCCGTATTTAAAATAGCAGTTATTCCTGCTTTTACAGCTTCATCTTGATAAGAAATAACTTGTTCATAAAAAGAACGATGATCGCTAACATCAAGATAATTTTTTCCTGTTTCAATGCAAGTTTTTAAAACTCGACCATCTCGATAATGAAAAGGCCCAGCACAATGAATTACTAAATCTACAGGTTCGATTGCCTTTTTTAATTGTTCTAAATTATCTAGATCTAATTGTAAAAATTGCAAAGGAGGTTGTAATATTTTTGGTTGCCGAGAAGTAACAATTATTTCTGCATCAGTATGTTTAAGCAAATCTTGGGCAACACTACTACCAATTCTGCCACCACCAATTACTAAAACTTTTTTATTATTCATTACTATCAAAAAATCCTAATTCTACATTTTAAATTTTGTTTTTTGTTTTAAAATTAATTCTGCTAACTCGGTAAAACCTTCACCTTCCGATTTGCTAGTAATATAAGTTGGTTGATACTGAATCACATCACAATAATCTAAAATATTAGCCACACCTACAGATAAAGGAAACAAAGTTTGATTAAAGAGAGATTCGTCATTGGGACTATCACCAACAGTGATTATTTGTTGATGATTGATCTGAGGAAAATATTGTTTTAAAATTTGTTGTAATCCCAGAGCTTTATCTTGTAGTAAAGGCTTAATATGACACTGGACATTACTATAAGTAAAACTCCAACCGTTTGCTTGACAAATACTTGCCATCTCTTTTAATTCTACAAGAGTTAATTGGTTTAGATCAAAAGTCCAATCAGTTAAGCGAAAACAATTATCTGCTGATTCTTGAATAGAAGTAAATTTATTTTGCAAAACTTGAAAAATTTCAGCTAACTTTTGACGGTGAGAGAGGGTAAAATTTCCCCGCCATCTTTCATCACCGTGTTGACGATCAGCACCAAGATTATGTAAATTAATTAGTAACTCACTGTGTGAAGTTAAAGCATCATAAAATAAGCCACCATTTTCTGCGATTGCGCCTCGAATCGGTAAATAATGAGCAATTCCATTGACCCAACCTGCTGAACGTCCAGTTACAATAACAACATCAATGTTCGCTTGCGCTAATACTTCTATAGCTTTTAAAAAATTAGACGTAAATTTGCCTTGTGAAGTTAGCGTACCATCCATGTCGGTCGCTACCAACCGAACATCACACAGTTGATTGTTTTGAACTGCCTGATTAATAGGAAACAAAGACATATAAAAACTAATTAATGATCTTAACTTGAAAAACTTCAGCAAAAATTTCGATTAGATCTAGCTTAATTTGTTCTACAGTAAGAGAAGGAATAAACTGAGCCAAACTGCCTACAGGTTTATTGTCAATTCCACAAGGAACAATCTGATGGAAACCAGTCAAATCTGGACAAACATTCAGGGAGAAACCATGCATGGTAATCCAACGGCGGACTTTAATTCCAATGGCTGCAACTTTTGCCCCTTTCAACCAAACTCCAGTTAATCCAGGAATACGGTATCCTTTCAGTTGATATCGATTTAAGACCCGAATGACTACCTCTTCTAGTTGTCGAAGATACCAATGCAAATCTGCTTGATAAAAGCGCAAATTTAAGATTGGATAAGCTACTAATTGACCAGGACAATGATAAGTTACTTCTCCGCCTCTTTCAATTCTATATAATTCTTGATTAGTTTGTTTTGGGTCAAATTTTAAAAAATTCAGACTAGCACCTTTCCCCAAAGTATAGACAGGTGGATGTTCTAGTAAAATCAGCACATCTGACAAATGAGGATTATTAATTCTAGCTTCAACTAAAGAATGTTGATACTCCCATGCAACAGTATAAGGAACTAAGCCTTGATTATTAAGTAAACATGTTCTAGTGTTTTGAGTTGTATTTAAATTTAGTTGCTGTGTCAATTTAAAAAATATAAAAATATGTAAAGGAAATTTAAAAGAATTAAAAAAATTGATGTTTTAGAAAATACAAAATGCTAATCTATTGATATAAGATATCAGAAAGAAAGGTATTACTCAACATTGTTTTTCAAGGAGTTAAGAAGCTATTAACCAGTTGAATTTTGTTGGAAAAAAAGTTGATAAAACTAAGAAAATCCAAAAATTATCAAGGCTGATTGAGTTACAGGATCTATTTTTATAAGATTTCTTCGCTAGTCTGAAACTCACAATTTTCGAGGAAAAAATTAATAGTTTTTTACTTAAGCGATCAAGAAAAAAAATCACGCTTAAGGGGGATTTTTATCTTCTCAAAATTTTTGGAAGCAGACATCATCATCAAAAACTGCTCACCAGATCAACTATTTTAATTAAAAACTGTAGCATGGAGTGTCGAGTATGAAGCTTTTGATCCAAGGCAACAACATTACGGTTACCGATGCAATTAATGACTATGTTCACAACAAATTAGAAAAAGCAGTTAAACATTATCAAAACATAACTACCAAAGTCGACGTACATCTTTCTGTCGCCAAAAACGCTCGTGTTAATAATAAACATAAAGCAGAAGTAACTGTATATGCTAATGGAACAGTAATTCGCGCTCAAGAAGGCAGTGAAAATCTGTATGCCAGCATTGATATGGTATCTGATAAAATTGCTCGTCAATTACGCAAATATAAAGAAAAATTACTTGACCAAAAAACCCAAACTGCTACTAAAACTGGTGAGTTAGTTACAGAAGGAACTGTTGCCAACGATTTATTTAGCGATCGCTCTCCTGAACTACCAAATGAAGTAGTCAGAATGAAATATTTTTCCATGCCACCGATGACTATTGAAGAAGCTTTACAACAACTACAATTAGTCGATCACGATTTCTATATGTTTCTCAACAAAGATACTAACGAAATTAATGTTATCTACGTCCGCAATCATGGTGGTTATGGTGTAATTCAACCTCGTTTTAACCACGAACAAAACGGCAAAAGCGGTTAGTTATAGACGGAAGTAGAGTCAAACCAATCTAAATCTTTTGAGGGGTCTTCGCAATGTTTGACCTCTTTTTTCTTTTAGTTTTTCTGCGATCGCATTTTTGGGAATTCTCGCTCTTGGCGATCACATTTATTGCGCGGTTGCATATCGAGAAAAGTATCGAAATTTTCTTGTTGGGATAAGCCTGACGGTAATGGTTTTGCTTCCCGCATTTGTTGGCTATTGCTTAGTATAAACTAAAAAGAAAGTCTCTCCGATTTAACGGAAAAACTTCCAGATTCAAAACTTAATTAAAAGTATAACAATGAGTGAACAAGAAAGAGAACAAAATAGAAAAATTAATCAAAATTCAAGGAAAATCAACAACTTAGAAAGCCGATTAAAAACTTTAGAACTTGATGTTGAACCAAGAGGACGTATTAGTTTAGCATTTGAAGCTGTAGAAGACGATCTTGATGAAATTAAATCTAGTATCAGTAATTTAGATCGAAAAGTAGATCGTTTAGAGCAAACTTCAGAACATCGATTCAATCAATTAAATGCCAAACTAGAAATAATAATTGAATATTTGACAGGTGTAAATGATTTGCCTGAATAATAAATAATCAAAATAAACTAATATAGTTAGAGGTAGAGTAGGTGAGGTAGTTGCAGGCTTGTTTGATTGACAAGTTTGAGGAAAGTCCGGACTCCCGAAAGACCAAACTTGCTGGGTAACGCCCAGTACAGGCGACTGTGAGGATAGTGCCACAGAAACATACCGCCTTTTTTTCAGTCAACAGTAAAAAAAAACTGATAATTGGAAAAGGTAAGGGTGCAAAGGTGGGGTAAGAGCCCACCAGCAGTATCGAGAGGTACTGGCTCGGTAAACCCCGGTTGGGAGCAAGGTCGAAGGAACAATGGTTGGTCTTTTTCCAGTTCCGTTTTAGGTGAACCGCTAGAGATGTTTGGTAACAGCCATCCCAGATAGATAACTACCCCCAATAAGACGTAGTATACTATGTCTTTAACTGGGAACAAAATCCGGCTTATTTTCCTACTCTCCTAATTGCTTTGGTGAAGAAAGAATAGTGCAAGATCCTCGACGACAAAAAGAACTGCGTAAATTAATTGAAAAACTAGGTTTACCAGCTACTTCACCAGTTAACTGGTCATTATTAGATTTAGCTTTAACTCATCCCAGTATTTCTTCAGAAAAAAATTATCAACAATTAGAATTTGTTGGCGATGCAGTAGTTCGTTTAGCAGCAGCAGAAATTTTACTGGAAACCTATCCTGATGAACCTGTAGGCGAATTTGCTGCCATTCGTTCAATTTTAGTAAGCGATCGCATTTTAGCTGAGTTAGCAGATTATTATGGTATTGAACGCTATCTTTTGCTCGGCACAAATGCAACAGGAAACCCCATCGGTAGGCAGTCTTGGTTAGCAGATGCGTTTGAAGCAGTTTTAGGCGCGTTATATCTTAGTACCCAAACAATGGAATTAGTTCGTCCTTGGTTGGATGACATTCTTAAACTTAAAGCAGAAGAAATTCGTTGCGATCCTGCACGCCAAAATTATAAAGATGCTCTGCAAGAATGGAGTCAAAGTAAATACAAAACTTTACCTCAATATCAAGTTCAAGAAAATCAAGTTAGTCAATCTTCTCAAGACAGATTTATCGCCGAAGTTTGGTTAAATAATTCTTGTTTAGGCAAAGGTGAAGGACGCACCAAGAAATTAGCACAACAAGCTGCTGCTAAAGAGGCTTTTTTAGCAGTAATTAAACAAAATTAGTCTTTTAGCTTAACAATTAACTAACTAATTTAAATTTAATCGATAAGTAGTGCCAATTCATGAATTGTCACTACCACGTCTTTTTTAAATATAATTATTCCTCTACTTCTAGACCGAATACCCGAGCAACAGACTTTTGCACTTTATAACCAGAATCAATTGATTCTAAAGGATCTTTTCTAAGTCGATGGCGTAAACAGAGAACAATTACTCTACGAATATCATCAACGGTAACTTCGGTTCGACCTTCAAAAGCTGCGATCGCTTTAGCTGCACGATTAGTTACAATATCTCCTCGTAAACCATCGACATCAAGTTCTGAACAAATCTCAGAAATTTTCACCCGCAAATCGTAATCAATTTTCACTTCAGGTAATAGTTGTTGAGCTTGAACAATTTTATTTTGAAGTTCTTCTTGCTGTTGTTGGTATTTTTCACAAAATGCCACAGGATTACTATCGAATTCTGCTCTTTGTTCCACAATCTGGACTCTTAAACTTGGTTCTTTAACCGTGTGGATCTCTGCGTGCATTCCAAAACGATCTAATAATTGAGGACGTAACTCTCCTTCTTCTGGGTTACCCGAACCAACCATCACAAATCTAGCAGGGTGACGAATCGAAATACCTTCCCGTTCAACTGTATTCCAACCACCAGCAGCCGAATCAAGTAAAACATCTACTAAATGATCGTCAAGGAGATTAACTTCATCAACATAAAGAATGCCTCGATTGGCTTTAGCTAATAATCCTGGTTCAAAAGCTTTTACCCCTTCAGAAAGTGCTTTTTCAATATCAATCGTGCCACAAACTCGGTCTTCAGTTGCACCCAAGGGTAAATCCACCATTTGAACTTTCTTTTTAACAATCTCGATTGGAAGTTGTTTTTCTAACTTTTGTTTGACCTCATCACTCATTAAGTCAGGGTCTTTAGGGTCACTATTAAAAGGATCGCCAGCGACAACTTCGATTTCAGGTAATAAATCGGCTAAAGCTCTAATCGTGGTTGATTTTCCTGTTCCGCGATCGCCCATAATCATCACACCGCCAATTTTAGGATCGATCACATTGAGAATTAAAGCTAATTTCATTTCTTCCTGTCCAACAATGGCAGTGAAGGGAAATACGACGCGAGCAGTTTTGGGAGGAGCTTGAAGTATTGCACTCATATTAATTTTAAATGGAGATTGCTGTTAATTTTTTTTTTAGAAACGTATCTAATTGTGCCATGTTTTAGGTCAGTTACCAGCGAGCGGTATTTTTTAAACGGTTAAATTTTGATGTGGTGCAGGAACAATAATATAACCAGTATCAAGATTACCTAAAACCAAGTTACGTTCTTCTCCCCAGTACCACCAATGAGCAGCAATATAAGCACAAAGAAGGCTATCTAGCTGATCTTCGATCGCTTTGAATTGAGTACCCTTAATTGAGTCAGGAATAAATGGGAATAGGGGAGAATTTGTTTGATTTAAAATTAAGTGAAGTTGAGGAGTTAAAGTTGGTAAGACTGTAGTGATGTAGCGATGCAATTTAATTAGTTCTATTTGTTTTTCAGCTATTTTTCCTTTTTTATATTTCAAAATTTTAGTTAAACCAAATAAATTAATTGTTGCTGGATGAGGAAAAACTTCGATTTGATATCTACCTAATTGTTGAGGTGTAATTGTTGCTGCGTGCAGAAAACCTTTTTGTTCTAAACTTATCCCAAAGCCAACAGTTTTTTGAGCAAACGGACGATTTAAATTAGCGGGATAACAACCTGCATGATAACGACCAAAATATTTATGAGTTAATTTATCTGCTAATCTTGTTCCTGTTTGATTAGGAATAATTGTTGGTGCATCTACTGCTATTAAAGCTGGTTCTTGTGGTGCAACCCAATTATCAATCCAAGCTAATATTTTTTCTGTTTCTAATAAACAAGTTAAGTCTAATATCTGTAATTGATTATTTTGCCAATCTAAACAACATAAACCACTAGCACCAGACGACCAACCTAAATCAACACCAATAAATTTCATAAAAATAAAATTAATTTAGTTAATAGTTAATTGTGAATCGTTGATTGGTAACTGGTGCAGAAATAAACAATAACTTTGTATTTGATCGATTTGATAAATACTATATTTTTTGTCAACAGAGTATTAATACTTAGTCAATAAGCTCAAACTAATTTTTGTAAAGTTAAATTAATTATTGATTTGATGAAATTACTAAAATTTATGATATCACTTGGTTGAAGCTTGTTTAAGAAAAGTAAACTTTTAAAATAGAAAACAATAGCCAAGTTTACAAATCAAAAAGCTGTTTTTTAGCAAACACTAGTATCATACCATGAAAACAACGTAAATAGGTTAAAAAAATTAGCTTATTCTCAATAAAATTTTAACTATATTTTTAGATTTAACAATTTTTAACTAAAGATTTTGCAACTATTGCAATACCGAGAATTCAACAAATAGGATTTCAAAGAGAATGCTTTGCGGTTGCAACGTGGAAATTTTGATTCCTTTCTGTGGGGGCGATGCCTGAGTAGAGTCAGAAATTAGATTGCACTAAGTCAACTACCTACACCGAGATGTAGGCTTCCTACCCAGAAATAGCTTACGATCAAGATAATAACTATTAAGATAAAAACATTCTCATCTTATACTTGATGTCATTTGCGATCGCTAAATTGTATGAACAGAGATTCTGAACTTAGTGCCTATTCTTCTGCTCCATCTAACAAAATTCAAAAAGTTTCCAATAATTTAAAGCAATTGGGCAGAATTGGCTTTTGGTTACAAATAGTATTAGGAGTGGTTTCTACTGTACTACTCTTAGTTGCTGCTGCTAGTGTATTTGGGAATAAAGAAAAAACTCCTGGGATTGAATTAGGAATATTTTGTGCTTTTTGTGGTGTCATTCTTTTGGCTGTAGGTATTTTCTTCTCTTTTCGCTACATCCAAATTGCCAATAAAATGCAAAGTGCCGATCCAGCTAGAAGACCAAAGAAAGCTGATACTCTCACGATTATTCGCTACGGCTTAATTGTAAATTTAGTAGGGATGTTGCTTTCAATTTTAGGTGCAGAAGCTTTATCGGGAATTGTTTTGCTCAAGGTTATTACCGTTCCTCAATCAATTGGGATTAACGTAGATCCTAATCGTTTAGTTAATGCAGCCGATTTGTTGATTGTTCAAGCTAATACTAATACGATCGCTGCACATTTTACTGGAATTGTCACCTCTTTGATTCTCTTAAATCGCATTACCAAATAAAATTTTGCTAAACCTAAAACTGCTTAATTAATTTATTAATCAGGCAGGAGGCAGTCAAGATGAAAAAATTTCACCAGCAGGAATGAAAGTAGTTCTTATGTTCTGGCTCGATTATTTTCCAGTCACAAGAACCAAATCAACTGTGTTTTATTAAACTGAAAATAGCTCTAAATCTCATGCAACGTACTAGACTCAATAGCTTAGTAGATGTAGTCGGAGCAAGAATAGAACTTTTATTTAGTAATCCCTGGCGACGATTTGCATTGTCAATAATTAGTATTTTGTTTGGCTTTTTTATGGGTTCTGCGATCGCAACAACTGCTGGACAAGATGCTTCATGGGATGTAATTGGTGCTGCTCTGATATTATTTTTTACAGAATTACTGAGTAATTTCGTTTATCGTCGTCCTAGTCGTGACCGCACAGAAACTAATTTAAGAAGACCTTTATTGGTTGATGTGGTAAATCTATTCAAGATTGGTTTGACTTATAGTTTGTTTCTGGAAGCTTTCAAGCTTGGTTCTTAAATCTGCTATGAATCATCAATTACTGAGGCAAGCAAAATCACCCAACGAAGAAGTAATCGAACAATTACTGGAAGTTGAATTAGCTGACTCTACTAGGGCTAAAGCGTTTGGTATTACTCAAAAAAATGGCAAAAAGCAACTAGAAAAGCGATCGCAATTATTGATTGAAGTTTCTGACCAAGTATTAGAACTGTGTCGCAGTTTGGGTTTTCAATCTGATGATTATATTTTGAGTTTGTTATGGCAACTATGGCTACCTTTGGCAATGCAATTAGCTAGTTGTCAGCAAGAATTAGGACGTACTCTGATTCAAGGTATTTTAGGAGGACAAGGCACGGGAAAAACCACTTTAGCTGCGGTAATTCGCCTCATTTTACGCCATTTGGATCTTAAAAGCGTAGCCATTTCCATTGACGATCTTTACAAAACCTATGCCGACAGACAAAAATTACAACAACAAGACCCTCGTTTAATTTGGCGTGGTCCTCCTGGTACTCATGACGTAGAATTAGGCATTAAAATTTTAGATGAATTTCGTCAACCAAACCGCACTAAACCAATTTTAGTACCCCGTTTTGATAAATCTGCTTTTGGGGGACAAGGCGATCGCGCAGGGTTTGAATCTTTTAGTCCTGTAGATGTGGTTTTGTTCGAGGGTTGGTTTATTGGTACTCGTCCTGTAGAACAAACTGCATTTGAAAATCCACCTGATCCAATTATTACTTCAGAAGATCGCTTATTTGCTCAAGATATCAACGAAAAATTACAAGAATATCTTCCTTTGTGGGATAGATTAGATCGTTTAATTGTACTTTACCCTGTTGATTATCGTCTCAGTAAACAATGGCGCAAAGAAGCCGAACAAAAAATGATTGCCACAGGAAAATCAGGCATGAGTAATGAAGAAATAGATCGCTTTGTAGAATATTTCTGGCGATCGCTTCATCCAGAGTTATTTATTACTCCATTGATCCATAATGCTGATTGGGTAAATCTAGCAATTGAAATAAATAGCGATCATAGTTGTGGTCGAGTATATCAACCTAGTTAAAGTGGATAATTTTTACTTCTTTTTGGGTGAAGTATTAGCTGCTAAGGATAAGGGCTGAGTTATGAAGCAAGAATCCGCGTCGCGTCTTTTTAAAGCGCGGAGTGTCAACCAGAACTCACATTAGTTGTTGGCTTTCTCTATAAACATACTTCATTACCAAAGGTTGTAAAGTAAAGGCACTTTTGTTAGATAAAGAACTAACTTCAATAAGCGATCGCCTTTTTAAAGAAACTAATGCTTGAGTTAAATCTGATAAATAAACTGGCGGTTTAATATACTCTTGTAATTTTTTTAGAGTAACTGATTGGCGATGAGTTGCTAAACAGTACATAATCTGTTTTTCCAAGATTGATAAACGTTCAAACTGTTTACTCAATAGTTGTTTAAATAGGGTGGGAAGCATCACATCTATTTCTGTTTTCATGCCTAAAAAATCAGAGATATTACCACCAAAAATATCTTTAATAATTGCTGCTATTAACTTTAGTACCAGAGGATTACCAGAATAGCGAATTATTAAGTATTGCCATAATTGCGGTTCAGCAAGACCTTGCTCTCTAAATATTTCTTTTGCTGCTGTTCCTAAACTACCTATTGATAAAGATTTAATCGGATTTTGCTGTAACAAAAACAGATCTGCTGGTTCATCCTGACTCGTAATAACTAAACAACTTTGATGAGATTCTTCTGCTATTCTTTTCAAGAATTGACTATAATTAGTGTAATTTTCTTGATAAAAACCAGCCAATTTATTAGCTTCTAAAATAGCTTCTAAACCATCAAAAATTATTAAACATCTATAACAAGATAAATAACGTATCAATAGAGAAATTTGTTCATTGATTGTTAAAGATAAATGATTTTGATGATTGCCCGTAAAAAATTTTAGTAAATTATTTAGAAGTGAAGATAAAGAAGAATCATGGCGAATAGTTTTCCAAAAAACATAATCAAACTTAGGTTGAATTGTTTTGGCTAACTTAGCTGCTAAAGTAGTTTTACCTATTCCCGTCATACCTGATAATAGAATAAGACGGTGTCGTTGCTCAACAATCCATTCTTCTAGTTGTTGTAATTCCTCTTCTCTGCCATAAAATCTAGAAATATTTAACTCTTCTAATGAATCTTGTTGTGGTTGAGAAGTTTTATATCCTGCTTCTTCTAACCATTTGACTATATCTCTCCAATTTTTCAAGGTATTTAAATCTCGATTGGTTAAAGTTTCAATATATCGATACAATCCCTTAGTTAATTCCACACTGAGAGAACCAGATGTCCAATGAATTTCATTAGCTATTTGTTGAGGAGAATAGCCACACAATAAACCACGAAGAATTGTTTTTTCAACAGCAGTTAATTCTACTTTCTTAGCAGCACCAACTTGCTTTACTTTAGTTAGATTTTTATATAAGTTGTTTACATCCCAACTCTGGTTAGCTTCTGAAAATAAATCATTAACCAATTGGACATTCTTGTGATTTAATTTGTTCATAGTTCAAGCTAGTAATAATAGTCAAAACTTTTTATAAACTGGAATATTGTTGCTCGCTTTCAAATAAAATTGATAACTTATAAAAAATTACCAAGCGACACAAAAACTTTTACGCCAAACATTGTGGCTATTATGCAAAATATTAATTTTTTCTTTACTAATCTTTATATTTTGTAAATTTGTTTAGAAAAATCTTCTCAACCAACAATAAACTTTTCCAGAAAATCAACAAGAGATCGCTTTTTAAAATTTTAGAATAAACAACCTAATCAAAAACCTAATGAAGTGCTAATGAAGATTAGGTGAATTCTTACTGAGTTGCCCGTTATTGTTAATGCAGTTACCAAACAGAGGAACAATCAAGAGTTTAGCTAACTGCAATCGTTCTCTAGTTTGGCAACAAAAATCTGAAACCCAAAATTAGTTTCACATCCTCTTAATTACTTTAACTAAAGGAGAAAAACCATGTCAAATAGCGATATTATCCGTGCATGGAAAGACGAAGACTATTCTAGCAGCCTAAGTGAAGAGCAACGTTCCCAGTTACCTGACAACCCAATCGGTATTGTTGAGTTATCTGATGAAGATATGGAAATTGTTGCAGGTGGTGCTGTGAATATTAATTCATTTGGTGCCTGTAATCTCAATTCCCAAGCTGCTATTGTCTGTCTCAGTGCATCAGGATTTGGTGCAACTTGCTAATTGTTCAATCATGAATAACCACACTTAAAAAAATTAGGTGAGTTAATTACAGTCAATTTCAGTTAAGTAACGTCAGTTCGGGTTAAGAACATTTTGGCATCGATTCTACAAAAGAATTGCACTTTCAGCCAACCAGAACATTAAGATTCTAGCTTATCCCGAACTCAGGTTAGATAATCAACTACCAAGCGAAAAGACTGCTGTAACTCACCTGATCAATAAGTCTGGGTTTAGTAACAATTCAATTGGACTTAGTATTTATTAATTTTAGGTTTTTTAGGTCAATTTAAAAGTATTAAAAAAGATCGTCTATGGATATTATTCGTGCGTGGAAAGATGAAGATTATTACAGCAATCTCAATCAAGAAGAACTAAGACTATTACCTGAAAACCCAGCAGGAATTATTGAACTATCTGATGAACAGATGGAAGGCGTTAGCGGTGGTGGTTTGCAAGATAATAGCTTTGCTGCTTGTAATATAAACGTCAACTTCAACTTTAATATCAGTGTTGGTGAAAAAGCAACTTGCAACATTAATTCTAATAATGCTTCCGTTTGCATCAGTAACATTGGCGGTTCCTGTTAATTAAATAATTATTTTTATTAAATGAATCAACTAAATTTTCAAACTTCTGCTTGGTATCATGCCATGACGTTGAGTGAAAGAGTCACCTCTGTCAAAACAAATCGGAAGCACAAGTCAAACTTAGAAATTAACTCTGAATTGGCTCAACGACGGATGCAGCGTTGGCGTTCTCAAGCTCCATTTAATCAAGATGATTCTCTGTTTTTTCAACGTCTGGAACTAGATGGTATTAGTGAGGAAGAATTTTTTTTCCTTCTCGGTGAACCAATTGAATCTGTACAGAAGGGTTGTCCCGATCCTCCAGATTGGTTAAATCATATTGCTAAAATATTTTCTACTCTTACTGATGATGACCTTAAACCTTTACCTCCTTCAGAACAGATCAAAGGTAAAGAAATAAGTTTATTTTTGTATGCTCTTGAACCTTTGATTGATGAAGGTCGTAAGAAGCTAGAGCGAGTAGTTGAAAAAATAAGCCAAACACACGATGAGCTACCTTTTGAACCTAATACAGTTGTAGAGGTGCTTTATGCTAATTTACCAGGAAAATTGCTTAGTATCTGTAGTCGTACTCTAGTTTTAGAACTCCAAATAGCAGGATTGCAAAAGCTTTTAGTGGGAAATACTCCAGAGGAAAGATTTTACAGTTTTATTAAACAACTGTGTCAACCGAAGAAATTACTTACTCTTCTAGAAGAGTATCCCATTTTGGCTCGTCAATTGGTAACTAGTATCGAGCAGTGGGTGAGATTTAGTCAGGAATTTCTTGAGCATCTTAGTACTGATTGGGAGCAAATTAAAGCCACTTTCAGTCCCGAACAAGAGCCTGGTCAATTGATAGAAGTAAGAGCAGAAGAAGGAGACAGTCATCGAGAAGGTCGTTCTGTTGCGATCGCAAAATTTAGTTCTGGTTTTCAACTAGTTTATAAGCCAAGATCTTTAGGGATAGACGAACATTTTCAGCAACTCTTAACTTGGCTCAATCAACGAGGTAATCATCCACCATTTCGTATATTTAAAGTTCTCAATCGCCATTCCTATGGTTGGGTAGAATTTATTATGCCTGATAGTTGTACCTCGGCAACAGAAATTGATCGTTTTTATCAAAGACAGGGAGGTTATTTAGCTCTCCTCTATGTTTTAGAAGCAAACGATTTTCACAATGAAAACTTGATAGCTGCTGGTGAACATCCTGTTTTAGTAGATTTAGAATCTCTTTTCCGTCCTCGAACTAGCAACATCGATCTGAAACAATCGCATTTACTTGCCAACGAAGTTCTTTATAATGACTCTGTTTTACGCATCGGCTTATTACCACAACGTATTTGGTCAAATGGAGAGAATGATGGTCTTGATATTAGCGGTTTAGGTGGTCAAGAAGGGCAACTATTGCCCAATGAAGTTCCCTATTGGGAGGAAATAGGTACAGACCAAATGCGACTAAAGCGTAAACGAATGGAGCTTCCAGAGGCACATAATCGACCTAAATTAAATGGCAAAGAAGTCGATTTACTCGATTATGCTGAGGCTATAGTTGATGGATTTACTAAGATTTATAATTTACTGCTGCAACATCGAGATGAGTTACTTGCTACTGAAGGAATTTTAGCAAAATTTGCTGAGGATGAAGCGCGTTTTCTTCTACGTCCAACGCGACTTTACGCGATGTTATTGAAAGATGGAAACCATCCCAAAATGTTGCGTAATGCACTGGAAAGAGAACGTTTATTTGATCGCCTTTGGTTTGGAGTTGAGCATCAATCTCACTTAGTTAAAGTAATCTCTGCCGAACGTCAAGATTTATGGAATGGTGACGTTCCGATGTTTACTATACATCCTAGTTCCCGTGATTTATTTACTAGTTCTGGCGATCGCATTGTTGATTTTTGCACAGAATCAGGGATGGAGTTAGTTCAACGTCGCTTACAAAACTTGAACGAGAACGATCTTAAGCAGCAAATCCATTTTATTAAGTCTTCTCTAGCTTCCTTAGCCATGTCTTCCGAACAAGCTAAACTTCCTCATTATCCTTTGAGTGAACCGCAGAGTATAGCTAATCGGGAACAAGTGTTAAAAGCTGCTGTTGCGATCGCAGATCGACTAGAACAACTGGCACTGCATGGTCAAGATGATGCTATTTGGATTGGTTTAACAGCTACAGGCGATCGCTATTGGAGTCTTGTGCCTTTAGGATTGGATTTTTACAATGGTTTACCAGGAATTACTTTATTTTTAGCTTATCTAGGTGCGCTCACTCAAGAGCAACGTTATACTTCATTAGCACAAGCTGCATTGAACACAATTAGAAGCCAACTAGAACCCCATAAATCATTGCTCAAATCAATTGGTGCTTATGATGGTTGGGGAGGCATAATTTATACTCTGACACAGTTAGGAATATTGTGGGACAAACCAGACTTATTGAGCGAAGCAGAAGAATTAGTGAAGCTTCTACCACCTTTAATTGAGCAGGATCGGGGTTTAGATCTTATTGCTGGTGCGGCCGGATGCTTACTTAGTTTACTGGCACTGTATCGTTGTACTGCTTCTGAATCTACCCTAACTAATGCTATTGCTTGTGGCGATCATCTCCTTTTTAAAGCCGAAAAAATGCCTCAAGGTATTGGTTGGACAATACCAGCTTCCGAGTCAAAACCACTGACTGGTTTAGCGCATGGTGCTGCGGGAATAGCATTAGCCTTGCTGGAATTATGGGCAGTAACAGGGCAAAAACGGTTTAAAACAGCAGCAGTTGAAGCGATCGCTTACGAACGTAGTCTTTTTCTACCTGAAATGGGTAATTGGCCAGACCTACGCGATTTTAGCAAGACAGTCTTATCTCGTAATCAGAACCGAGGCAGTTGTATGATTGCATGGTGTCATGGGGCAGTAGGAATTGGATTAGCTAGACTACATTCTTTGACCTATCTTGATGATGCTGAAATACGTTCAGAGATTAATACTGCTCTTGAGACTACTCTTAAAGGTGGATTTGGCAGCAATCATTCTCTGTGTCATGGAGATTTAGGTAATTTGGAATTACTATTGCAAGCTAGTTTAGTTCTCGATGAACCGCAGTGGCAAACTCAGGTTGAGCGTTTTGCTAGCGTTGTTCTTAACAGTATCGATCAATATGGATGGCTTTGCGGTGTACCTTTGGGAGTTGAAACACCAGGATTGATGACAGGACTAGCAGGCATTGGCTATCAATTGCTTCGTTTAGCTGAACCAAAACTTATTCCTTCTGTATTGTTGTTTGAACCACCAAAGAATATCGTTGTTTCGCTTTCAGCAAGGCACTGCGTGAGCGCACTAAGTACCAGAGCAAAATTAAATATAAAATAAAGCTCTCATTGCTCTCCTGTTGTCCCCGAAGCACCTGAAGCTCCCTTTGCATTTTTCCGTTTTATCACTATGAATTAGCCTGATCTAAGCAATATTTTGAGTTGATTCTGTAGTGAAGGAGATAAAACTATGTCTAACCAAGATATTGTTCGCGCTTGGAAAGATGAAGATTATTGGCATAGTCTCAGTGAAGAAATGCGATCGCGTTTACCAGAAAATCCCGCAGGAATAATTGAACTATCTGATGAACAGATGGAACTTATTGTAGGTGGTTTAAAAATTTCTTCCCGTGGCAATTGTACTATTAATTCTAATCATTCTCAGGTGTGTATCACCAAACAAAATTTCAACTGTCTGATCACCAAAGTAATTAAAAATGGAGTTTGCATCAACCGTGTCTTTTGAATCAATTTTTTAGTTAACGAGACAAAACCATGTCCGACGAAAATATCATTCACACTTGGAAAGATGTTTTTCCAAATGGCTAAAAATTCATGCATATTTTTTTTAAAGTTTACGTATTTTAAATTAACAACCGTTGATGTTGGCTAAAAACGTAATCCAAATCAAAGGAGAAAAAGTATGTCTAACCAAGATATTATTCGCGCTTGGAAAGATGAAAACTATTGGAATAGTCTCAGTGAAGAACAACGCTCTCAATTACCAGAAAACCCTGCGGGAATTACTGAATTAATAGATATTGAGATGGAAACTATAGCTGGTGGTAAATATTACCTAATGCCTAAATTTCCTCGGGAATTTTTTGAACAACCATCTACCTATTTTCTAACGGGTTGTGATGTTTTTCCGAACGGCTGATCATTACAGCAGTTTTTAATTATATAGACCACAAGCGACAAGTAAAAAGTAAAAAGTAAAAAGTAATAACTGGTATGTGTTCTATTCAACTGAAAATCGCGGTAAAACTTGTTTTCTTGTGTTTACGTATTCAGAATAACCCAAAAATTTTAAGGGCGAAAGATTTACAGCGAGGCGCTTCAACCTAATAAATGCTAATGGAGATTAGGTGAATTCTTCTTAAATTGCTCGTTATGGTTATTGTAGTTACTTAGCAAAAGAATAATTAAAAGTACCAAATTTTCTTAAAGCAATTTTCATTTCGATTCTATAGATGTAGTATGATACGTCTTTACTAAATTATTTCAAATCTAAATTTATCTAAAACTATTAATCAGTTTTAAAGAAAAAATATTGAGACAGGTTAGTTAATAGTTAAACAGAAACTCAGATTTGATTCAAAAGTGGTCAGGCTTCGCCTGGCTCATACGCGATCGCTATAGTCAATTATTTTTTAGATTTTTTCAAGACCTTTTTTGTAGAAGTTAATTAACTCTAAATTTATCTGCCAATGAAATATCAGTCGGTTAGACAGCACAGTGAAGAAGACTGTGGTGCAGCTTGTCTAGCTTCTATTAGCAAATTTTACGGTAAAACCTTTACTATTAATAGTATTCGAGAAGCAGTAGGAACCGGACAACAAGGCACTACTTTATTGGGATTAAAACAAGGAGCAAACAGACTTGGTTTTAATGCTAGAGGAGTCAAAGCTGCCATCGAAGTTATCAATAAACAAGCTATGCCTCTGCCAGCGATTATTCACTGGAAAGGTTATCACTGGGTAGTTTTATACGGTAAAAAAGGCAAAAAATACGTTATTGCTGACCCTGCTACTGGGATTCGTTATCTAGATACCAAATCTTTAGTAGAAGCTTGGCTAGATGGGGTAATGCTGCTTTTAGAACCCGATCCTATCCGCTTTTTTACTCAAGAAGATGAAAAAGACAAAATAGGTGGTTTTGGACGTTTTTTCAAGCGAGTATTTCCTTATCGAGGGATAGTCGGTCAGGCTTTACTACTTAACTCCATCCTGGGTTTATTATCTCTTGCTTCTCCTTTTTTATTGCAAATCTTAACTGATGATGTTTTAGTTCGTGGGGATACTCAATTATTAACTAGAGTTGCTATTGCGGTAGTAGTAATGCATTTAGTTAGTAGTAGCCTTCAATTGATTCAATCTAACTTAATTGCTCACTTTTCTCAACGATTGCAATTAGGATTGATTTTGGAGTTTGGTAGACAAATTTTACGATTGCCTTTGCAATACTACGAATCGCGTCGTAGTGGCGAAATTGTTAGCCGTTTAGAAGATATTCAAGCGATTAATCAACTGGTTGCTCAAGTAGTGGTTAGTTTACCCAGTCAATTTTTTATTGCTGTGGTTTCCTTGAGTTTCATGGTGTTTTACAGTGCCAAACTTGCATTGGTAGGAATAGCGATCGCTTTGGTAATGACTGTTTCTACTATAGTTTTCTTACCCACTCTCCACCAAAAGACTCGTAGCCTTTTAGTACTATCAGCAGAAAATCAAGGTGTGTTGGTGGAAACGTTTAAAGGTGCGATTACACTCAAAACTACGGCTGCTGAACCTCAATTTTGGGAAGAATTACAAAACCGTTTTAGTCGTTTTGCCAATTTTACTTTCAGCACTATGCAGATTGGTATCATCAACGGCACTTTTTCTACCCTGGTTTCTAATATTGGTAGTATTGCTTTGCTTTGGTTTGGTAGTAGCTTAGTGATTGGTAAAGAGTTGACTATCGGTCAATTGTTGGCATTCAACAGCATGAACACCAATTTCACTACTTTTATTAGTACGGCGATTAGTTTTATCGATGAATTTACCCGAGTCAAAACTGCTACCCAACGTCTTACGGAAGTAATCGATGCTACACCAGAAATTGTCGAAGAACAACCAAAACCTTGGGTGAAAATTTCTGACAATATCAATATTATTTGTAATAATCTCAACTTTCATCATCCTGGCAGAGTCGATCTTTTAGAAGACTTTTCCCTTACCATTCCTGGCGGACAAGTGATCGCTTTGATTGGTAAATCTGGCTGTGGCAAAAGCACTTTAGCCAAAATGATTGCAGGATTATATTCTCCTCAGTCTGGTAATATTCGCTTCGGGATTTATAATCAACAAGATCTTGCTCTTGATTGTTTAAGACAACAAGTGGTTTTAGTTCCTCAAGATGCTCATTTCTGGAGTCGGTCGATTACAGAAAATTTTCGCTTAGGCAATCCCGAAATTCCTTTTGAGTGTATTGTCGCAGCTTGTCAGATTACTGGTGCTGATGAATTTATTAGTAAACTACCCGATAAATATCAAACTGTCTTAGGAGAATTTGGTTCTAATTTATCTGGAGGACAAAGACAAAGATTAGCGATCGCCAGAGCTATTGTCAACAATCCACCAGTTTTAATTTTAGATGAATCTACTGGTGCGCTCGATCCAGTTAGTGAAACTGAAGTTTTAGAAAATCTTTTATTTCATCGACAGGGTAAAACTACAATTATGATTAGCCACCGTCCTCCAGTAATTGGGCGAGCAGATTGGATTGTATTACTAGAGCAAGGACGTTTAAAAGTTCAAGGTTCTTTAGATAAATTACGCTATCAAGCTGGAGAACATTTGAAATTTTTGATGCTTTGATGGTAAGAGAGTAAAACAAATGTTTTCTGAAGCTGAAACTCACTGGGAACTCTTAAGACTGTACGCCGATATTAATCTTGCTAGACAAAATCAGAATAATCAACCGCCTCTTACTCCTCTGGAAAAAACTTGTCTGCGGGGATTGCTTTGCAATTACAGTCCTGAACAAATAGCTAGTCTTCTCAATGGAGAACCTTATGCATTAATCATTAACCTGACTTGGAAATTACATCGATGTATCCAAATCATGACTGGTAGAACACCAAAGGAAGTAGAAAGTTATAGAGATATTCCTGAATGGTTAGAAGCAGCAGGATACAAAATTTGTCAGTCACGCCAAGATTGGGAAAATGCACCAGATGCCTCCATTTTCTATGGACGCTCTCAAGAACAACAAATTCTCAAGCAATGGATTATTCAAGAGCAGTGTCGATTAGTAACTATTGTCGGCACAGTCGGTATTGGTAAGACTTTTTTAACGGCGAAGGTAGCCAAAGAGATCCAACAAGAGTTTGATTTTGTTATCTGGCGTAGTTTGCGTTGTTATCTTTCTTTTGAGCAACTTTTAGCTGAATTAATTCAATTGTTTTCTGCTGAAGAAGTAACTAATTTCCAACCAGATATCTATAGTAATATTTCCCAATTAATTAAATATTTACGAACTGCTCGTTGTTTAATCATTTTGGATGATTGGCAGTTAATCTTGGAAACACCAGAAGAATATCAGCATTATCAAATACTACTCAAAACAATCGCCGAAGTACCCCATCAAAGTTGCTTAGTAATTAATAGTTCTGAAAAACCTACTGACATAGCACTGTTATCAGGAGATTGGGTTCACTGTTTAAATTTACAAGGTTTGGGAAAACCAGCAAGGGAAATTTTAAAAGACAAAGGTTTATTGGATGAACATCTTTGGGACAAAATTATCACTCTTTATCGAGGTAATCCCAGAAAACTTAAATTGGTAGCAAGCACAATTAAAGATGTTTTTGCTGGTAGTGTGATTGAATTTTTCGACCAAGAAACTTACTTAGAGGTGATTGTCGATGATGTTTCTAAAAATCTTTTAGACCGGCAGTTTCAGCGTTTATCTGAACTTGAGCAACAGATTATGAAGATTCTGGCTCGTCACACTCAACCAATGACCCGCGAACAATTGCAACAAGAACTTCAACTAAAAGTATACACTTCAGAAATCACTAAAGCTTTAGAATCTCTGTTAAGGCGATCGCTTGTAGAAATAATCCGTAACAATGGTCAGCAACTTTTCACCCTCGAACCGATAGTGATGAAGTATGTAACTAGAGAGTGTTTAGCTACAGAACAAAAAACCAACTTAGTTAAAGTTATTCCTTCACTACAAACAAAACCCTTACCACAGTTAGACCCCCAATCTTCAGTAGTGATTGTTAATCCTCAACAGCAACAATCAAATTTAGTTTTAGCAAAACCAAATATTTTACCTGTAGTTCAAGAAAATGATTTTTTGCCACCAATTAGTCTTTGGACAAGACTTAGCGGACTATTTCTCGCTGGTACAGTAGGAATTGCGATCGCTCTTGCTGCTGTTACTCCCTACAAAGTTACTGTTCAAGCTCAGGCAAACATTCGTCCTGCTGGAGAATTACGTCTGGTAGAAGCCGAAACTGAAGGCTCAGTGGTAGATATTCGAGCCAAAGAAAATCAAACCGTCAAAAAAGGAGATATTATAGCTATTATCGATAATTCTTCCCTAGAAACCCGCAAAAGTCAGTTAACAAGTAATATTGTACAAGCCAACTTGCAACTCAAACAAATTCAAGCTCAAATCAACTCACAAAATCATCGCATCTCGGCAGAAACTGACCGCCTTAATCGCACAATCTCTTCAGCCGAAGCTCAATTGAGTCGTCGTCTTCGAGAATATCAAGACCGATTAATTACTACTAGTGCTGAAGTTACAGAATCTCAAGCTAATCTAAAATCCGTTCAAGCTGCCTTAAACGCTGCTATCTCCAAACGAAATCGCTATCAAATAGTAGCTCATGCAGGAGCTTTGTCTAAAAATCAATTAGAAGAAGCACAAGTAGCCGTAGAACAACAAGAACAAGCCGTTCAAGCTGCTAAAGCAAGACTACAAAGCGTACAAACAGCACTCAATCCAAGTAACGCCGAAGTTGCGATCGCTCAAGAGAATATTGCTCAAGAAAAAGCGATCGGTCAATCTAATCTAGCTAACCTACAACGAGAAAAAGAAGCTCTAATTCAACAACAAATTGAAATTCAACAACAGCGATCGCGTGACCAACACGAACTTAAACAAATAAACAAAAACCTCGATCAAACTGCTATTAAAGCGATCGCCGACGGTATTCTTTTTCAACTAAATTTACGCAATACAGGTCAGAGAGTAGTATCAGGTGAAGAAATTGCTCAAATTGCTCCTAGTAATACTCCTTTAGTCGTTAAAGCTTCTGTTAACGCCCAAAATATTAGTCAAGTAAAACCTGGTCAACTAGCACAGTTAAGAGTATCTGCTTGTCCCTATCCAGATTACGGAATTATTAAAGGCGTAGTAAGTAAACTTTCTCCAGATACCATAAATACGGCTGTTACTTCAGCTACTGCTCAAACTAAAATTCAGTCAGGCGAAACTGCTTTTTATCAAGTAACCATCGAACCAGAAAGTCTTGTTTTAGGTCATGGGAATAATCAGTGTTCGCTTCAATTGGGAATGGAAGGCAGAGTTGATATCATTGCCAACGAAGAAACTGTGTTGAAATTTTTACTTAGGAAAGCAAGATTGTTAACTGATTTATAAAGAGAGTCTAACGTTTTTCCTATTGGTAAGGTACACCATTATCAATGAGCAGTTAGTAATTAGTAATTAGTAATTAGTAATTATGAGGGATGAATAATCAACAATTAACAATTAACTATCAACAAAAATTAATATTTTAGGATTTACCTCATAGAAATGAGAACTGCTATCTTTTTCATTTAAGCAAAAAAAAGCCCAACATTTGTTGCTGGACTAAAATGGTGTAAGCAAAACTTTAAAGATTAAACTGTTACTAAATTTTGTATTTATATGTTGAATTTAAAATAATTTATTATCTTCTTATTTAATACTATCTTCTATTTTTTAAAATTTTACCTCGTTATAAGTACTAATTTTCATACTAGTCTTTTGTCTAGAAATAATAAAGCCGAAACTTAAATTATGAAGAAATGGTAAATCGGCTTTAGCGAGTAAAGCAAATTATCTTAACCGAAAGTAGAACTATTCCAACCCCAAAGATATCCTTGTGCGTCGGCAAATTCAATGTAAATACGATTAGCAGATACACCCAAAGTCTCTTGAATCTGCTGACAAAAATCTTTGCTCATTGCATTAGTTTGTGCCGAAGTCATTTTACCAATACTTTTTATTTCAACGTAGCAGACAGGATCAAAAGTACCAGCAAATGTCATTGGAATATCTGACTCAAAAGCCGTCATGACATAAGATTCTGGTTTACCTAAATGTTTAGCTAACTTAGTCGACAAATTTTTAAGTAAACTTTCAACAATAGTTCGATCTGGTGCAGATACAGATGATTTGACTTTGATTAAAGGCATAACTATTAATAAAATTCAGTTGGTTATTTCAAAATGATTGGTTAAATAAGATGGCATATTTTCAATCCGTAACCTAAACTTACCGCGATTTTCAGTTAAACAGAACATTTATCAGTGATTAGTTACCAGTGATTAATTACCAGTTATTAGTAACCTTCTACTTTCTACTTTTGTACAGACGTAACATATTACGTCTCTACCTTCTACTTTGATCCTTCGTTTCACGTTTCTGACGCCGAAGCGCTTTTTACTTATCGCCTGTGGTCTACCAAGCACGAAAACTGCTGTAACTAACCACCATACTGCCAACCAGTACTTTCTAGCAGAAGTTGTTTACCTTCGCGATGAATACCAGAACTAATTACTTCTGCAACATAAACGGTATGATCTCCTTGTTCGACTGTACCTACAACTTTGCATTCGATGTAACCAAGAGAATCTTTGATAATAGGACAGCCAGTTTCTGCACCTTGATAAAATTCTACATCTTCAAATTTATTACCAACCCTAGTTTTGGGTTTAAAAAAGTTGGCTGCTAAATCTTGTTGTCCTTCTTCTAGAAAACTAAGCGCAAATACTCCTGTGTTTTGAATCATTTGATGGGAGGTAGTGCCTTGCTTGACACAATTAACAACTAAAGGTGGGTTAAAAGATGATTGCATTACCCAACTGACAGTAAAACCATTCATTTCTTCCCCTTCTTTGACACCACAAATATAAAGACCGTGGGGAATTTTGCGTAACATAGTTTTTTTTGCTTGTTCATCTAACACGGCTTTTCCTCCTAAACTGAATTGGTTCTCGAATTAGTTTATCAAGGTTCGGAACTTTCTAGAGACATTCTTGGGTTAGAGATTAACGTTTAAAGAGTCGTTTAGCGACATTGAAAAAAGTCTTAGTTTGAAAATTTTGTTTAAATTGTTTAAATTCTCCTGCATCAAACCAGACACCACCACAGTTAAGACATTTTTCGTACCAGAGATTGTATCGGTCGATGTCTAACATTCGGATCATTGGTTTTTGACATCGAGGACAGTCAACTTCTTCTTCGGTAAGATTGAATTGATCGCTAATTTCTGTTTGACCAAGATCTACTGTATCTGAACCTTTGATCTGTTTAAGTGTTTCAGCTTCTTGAGAATCAAACCAAATTCCTCCACATTGTTGACAGCGATCAATTTCTATTCCTTGATATACTACTGCTTTTAATCTTCCATTACACTTGGGACATTGGAGCGAACTCATTGTATTTTTTATTATGATTATCTTGTTCTAGATTATCAATGAACAACCACACAAGAATTATTGGTTTAACGGGTGGAATTGGTACGGGAAAAACGACTGTATCCAATTATTTAGCTAGTCAATATCAACTACCTGTGTTGGATGCAGATATCTTTGCTAGAGAGGCTGTGCAAACAGGTTCGCCTATTCTGAGAGAAATTTTTGAGCGTTATGGCGATCGCGTTAAATTACCGAATAATCATCTCAATCGTCAAGCTTTAGGCGAAATTATTTTTAATAATACTGCAGAAAAAAGGTGGTTAGAAAGTAAAATTCATCCTTATGTTCGTTCTCGTTTTAGTGAGGAACTCGCCCAATTAGATATAAATACAATTGTTTTTGTGATTCCTTTATTATTTGAAGCAAACTTAACTCATTTAGTTACAGAAATTTGGGTAGTTAGTTGCGATCGCGCTCAACAAATTCAAAGATTACAACAACGTAATGGTTTAACAACTGCTCAAGCAATTAATCGAATTGATAGTCAAATTCCTTTAGCTGAAAAAATTGCCAAAGCTGATGTTGCTTTAGATAATAACTCTACTTTAGAAAAGCTTTTTATTCAAATTGATGAGGCATTAAAAAGAAAAGATACAGAACTCAACTAACTTTTTGCTTGATAAGTTTAATCAGATTAAGTCTGTTTAATTACTAGGAAAAAATTGACGACTCAAATCAATTTTATTCTATGAAATTCTTTTTACAGTGGGGGGTTGCCGTCGGGAAAGCTAAAAATCAAAGCGTATCCTTAGCTTAGATCAAAGATACGCTTAAATTTGAAGTTTAATTATTGATTTGCTTTACCTAATATTTTTAATTACGCTTCTTGCCAAAGTTCTCTTACTCCACCTTCAGGAAGCCAACTGGCAATCTCTTGAATTCGTTCTTCGGATAATTGCTCTTTGGTAGCAGAAAATACAGCTTTAACTGCTTGCTTTCTCTGCTCATCTTTGTTTTGAGAAGTTCTTTCCAATCCACCTTCATTAGCGACTCGGAAAAAGAAACGGTCAGAATCAATTTTAAAGATACCAGGCCCTTGCCAAGGTGGACGTACCCGACTTAAAAATCCTACAATCGGATTAGTATCTTTCCAAAGCTCGGTTACTTCCATTTGAAGTGCTTTTTCTTCGGTTGGCATAGCTTCTTCGTGTAGTTCATCTGCTACCCGATCCGAAGCTTCTGTGGTCATCAAATCACGCATAACCCGAAAAACAACTTCAGTAAAGTCTCTGGCATCATAAGGATCTGCAAATCCGCCTTCAACCATTACTTTTTCTAAAAATGAGCGATGCTCATCAGCAATAAGAACTCTAGAATCTTCAACTTCTGTAAGATCAATTTCTGGAAGATTTTTGTTTAAAATTTCATCTGGCATTATTATTTCTTCCTAATTTTTGTTTGACTGTCTCATTTATATTTTTGAAGCTTACATAATCCCAAATTGTTTAACATCTTTCATAAGTTAGAGATGCTATAAACGCAAATTTAATTTAAATAATTCCGCAATTAAAACCAATATTTTAAATATATTTGAGTTTTTTTTTGCTTTGATTGGTTATTTTATTTAAACTAAACTAAAGTCAAAACATTTTTTTGCTTAAACAATAGAGCGATCGCTTTATGACAAGTTCTTTGTTTTAGGCATCGACAACAATTAAGAAGTTGCTGTAATCACTCCATGCATTCATAAAATCCCAATAATCTACAGCATCCATTTTTCCCAGTGATGTGCCACTATCATTAAGAATAAAATCAATACTTTTGTCAGCGTATTGTACAATCCCAGTCACCCAGACAGCGTGTCCGGCATTAATTTGTTCGAGAGGTTTTCCAGTAACTGTGCTGTAGATGGGATTCCAAATTTCTTTTCCATCAACTCCAGCAATTATTTTATCTCCATTATTCAAAGCATCAACAATATCGTAAATATCACCTTGATACTTATACTTAGTTTTAATTCCTAGAACATTCAAAATATTATCGCTATCAGTTGGAGAAGTTCCTGTGTTTGGATCGAACCATCCTTTAGCTTGAGCGTATTTAGTAGCATTAGATTCAGCAATATATTTTCCAGTAATTGACTCATAGATACTAATTTGAGCCACAATTGCACACGTAGTTGAACCTTGTTGCTTTCTCCAATAGTAAGCATCTTCTTTGGGAGTTCCCCAAAGACTATATTGACTGCTATAACCCAAATTGTTATTAGTATTATATCCAGTAGTAGTATTGCTACCAGTAAGCTCATCGTTGAAAGTTGCGCTCAATTCTGAGCCTAAAAAATCTTGGTTAATATTAAAATTGCTTTCAATCAGTTCATTAGAGTTAATTTCTAGAGGTTCAAAATCAAATAAAAAATCTTCACTATCAGCATCAACTAACTCAACAAAATTAGAACCAGAAATAGCTTCCAACTCTTTAGCAATTGTGTATTGCTCGACATCTTTACTAACTTCAGTCAAATCAATAAAGTCTGTCATTTTTATTCCTCTTGCCTTTAAATGCTTTATTTAGACAAATTTCATCATAAAAAATAACTTGATATAATTTCAATCCTCAAACAAACAAAAATTTATGAAAAAAGCTATATTTTAATGATTAAACTCAAAAGCGATCGCTATAAGTAATTAAGTCTTTTTGATTGCAGCTATCTAAACTCTACCTTACTGCTTCGGTAGTGAAGAGCAGTTTCAAGTTGAATTATGGTATTTAAAAGCAAACAATCAACTCTCCCAGAAAAATAGTAAAATCCGTCAAAGCAATAATGAGTTTAGTAAACTAGAAAAAAATGCCAATTACAAATTCTTATGAAACGCAAAAATAGATACGATTACGACCGTTACGATCCTCCTACTTCCAAAGGTTATGCTTCAACTGCCGAAAAAAAACTATTTGACCCTACCAAAATCGCAATTATAGCTAGTGTTTTTATTTTGGGAATTGTAGTTGGCATTGCCTTAAATTTTGGCACAAATGCCGACCCTACACGCATTGAATCTCGTTCTCAAATCGATATGCAAGCTCCTAATGCAGAATTATGTCAGCAATTTGGAGCTAGTGCGATCGTTGCTAATATGAGAGTATTTTTAACATTAAATCCTTTTAATGTCTTTGTTACCCAACCAACAATGCAACCAGGATGTGTTTTAAGACAAAATAACTGGTCAATTTTAGAACAACAAAAACTGGTTAGTAACGACCAAGTAAGAGATTGTAAGAGAAGAATGAACACTTTCGCCTTTACAGGTGTTTTAGAAAGTTCTCCTAATATTGATTGCGTTTACCAAAATGATGCAGCAGGAAATCTATTTTTAAATAAACCTGGAACTTCTGGTGCTAGACCAGAATCAGATAGTTTTTAAAATGTAGACATTACTTGTTTTATTCTTATTATTAAATTATTTTTGGTGTTTTTTTAAAGTAGTTTTTTAACGCTGGAGTATGTTTCCAGCGTCACAACTAAATTATTAGTACTACTTACAACCAAGAGACTCACGGGTATCTACCCCAGTTTTAGGGTTAACTCCTGAAGCGTTAGCGCAAAGTTGCTTAACTTGCCATTTTTCTAGTACCGCGAAAGTAAAATCGGCGTTTTTGATTTTAGCCCCTTCAAAAGTAGAAAAAGACAAAATCGTTTCCTGAAAAATTGCATCAGTTAAATCTGCCCCATCAAAATTAGTTAAGTAAGCAAAACCGTAACTAAAATCAACTCCCTGTAGATTAGCATTAGCTAGATTAGAAGCATTAAACACCGCTCCTCTCAAATCTGCATTGCTAAAATTAGCTGATTCCAAATCAACTTTGGCAAAATCAATAGATTGTAAATTTTTACCAGAAAAATCTTTACTTCTAAAATCAACTTCACTAAAAGTCGATGGAGTAACCGCCGATGAACTAGCAGCTTGTACTGGTGAGGGAAACCACAGCAAAATTAACAAGAACAAAAGAGTACTTAGTCGGAGAAAATACTTCATAGATCAACTTTTGAGATAGGATATCTAACTGTCGAAGAATACCTAATAGATTTTAATTCTTCTTTAACCTCCAGAGGAAATAATCCAATTTTTACTCGAAACTGATGGTAGAACAATTTAACCAAAGCACTTTAGATTTACCTCGACTGCTACAACAGTTATTAGAAAAACAATCTCTCTCCCAAACACAAGCAGCCCAATTGATGGAGGGATGGCTGCAAGAAGAAATTCCTCCTGTAATTTCGGGAGCAATTTTGGCTGCAATCCAAGCTAAAGGAGTTTCGGCAGATGAATTAGCTGGAATGGCACAAGTGTTACAAAACCAATCTGTACAGCAACAAAAAATTCAACATGATTCTCCTGTGATTGATACTTGTGGAACAGGAGGGGATGGAGCTTCTACTTTTAATATTTCTACAGCAGTAGCTTTTATAGCAGCAGCAGCAGGAGTAAAAGTTGCTAAACATGGTAATCGTTCTGCTTCGAGTAAAGTAGGTTCGGCTGATGTTTTGGAATATTTGGGAGTCAACTTAACGGCATCTTCAGCCAAAGTAGCAGCAGCTTTAGATGAAGTAGGAATTACTTTTTTGTTTGCGCCTGGTTGGCATCCTGCGATGAAAAGTGTGGCACCTTTAAGAAAAACTCTTCAAATTAGAACTGTATTTAATCTTTTAGGTCCTTTAGTTAATCCTCTGCGTCCTACTGGTCAAGTTATTGGTGTGTATGACTCTTTATTTTTAAATAGTATGGCAGGAGCGTTAAATAAACTAGGAATACCTAAAGCAATTATTTTACATGGTAGAGAAAAGCTTGACGAAGCAGGATTAGGCGATAGTACAGATTTAGCTATGTTAACTGAAAACAAAGTCAGTTTAGCTAGCATCAATCCTCAAGAATTGGGTTTAACTTCTGCACCAGTGAATCAATTAAAGGGCGGTGAAGTTGAAGAAAATGCAACTATTTTACGTAATGTTCTTCAAGGTAGAGGTACACAAGCTCAACAAGATGCCTTAGCTTTAAATGCTGCTTTAGCTTTACAGGTAGGAGAGGTTGTTGGTTTTGGTAATCATGCTCAAGGTATTGAAATGGCAAAAGAAATCATATCTAGTGGTGCAGCTTGGCTGAAGTTAGAAGAGTTAGTTAAATTTTTAGCAAGTTAGTTTGTTTTTAAGTAAAAAGTAGATTAGTTGTGTTCTATGCAACTGAAAATTGCTGTAAGTAAAGTTTTTCACTTGGATACCAAGAATATTTTCAATGATTTCTTCAAAACAAAAGTAAGGCATAGAGGGGATTCTTTATAATTAAAACTGTTTCACTCTTTATTCGTAAAAAGTGAAGCAATGAAGTGATTTTTTATGTAGACATTAGTAATGGAAACGCTATATCAGTACGCTTGGCTGATTCCTGTCCTACCTTTATTAGGAGCAATGTTGGTAGGAATAGGTTTGATCTCCTTTAATAAGGCGACTAACAAACTGAGAAAAATTAATGGTGTTTTGATCGTCTCCATCCTCGGCGCAGCAATGGTGATGTCCTTTGCTATCCTCTGGAGTCAGATTCACGGACACGAAGCTTACACTCGTACAATTGAATGGGCAGCAGCAGGTGATTTTCATCTGACGATGGGTTATACCATTGACCACCTTAATGCGTTGATGTTGGTAATCGTCACTACTGTAGCCTTTTTGGTCATGATTTATACCGATGGCTACATGGCTCATGACCAAGGTTATGTACGTTTTTATGCTTATTTGAGTATTTTTAGTTCTTCGATGTTGGGATTAGTGATTAGTCCTAACTTAGTCCAGATTTACATTTTCTGGGAATTGGTAGGGATGTGTTCCTATCTTCTGATTGGTTTCTGGTTTGACCGCAAAGCTGCTGCTGATGCCTGTCAAAAGGCTTTTGTAACTAACCGCGTTGGTGACTTTGGCTTGTTGTTAGGAATGTTGGGTTTATATTGGGCAACAGGCAGTTTTGAGTTTGATGTGATGGGAGAACGCCTCTCAGAATTAGTGTCTTCTGGAGCGTTAGGGGGTGGATTAGCAGCTTTATTTGCTATTTTGGTCTTTATGGGACCTGTTGCCAAATCTGCCCAATTTCCCCTTCATGTTTGGTTACCAGATGCGATGGAGGGTCCTACCCCAATTTCTGCTTTAATTCATGCTGCAACAATGGTAGCTGCTGGGGTATATTTAATCGCTAAGATGTATCCCGTGTTTGAACACGTTCCTGCTGCAATGACTGTCATTGCTTGGACTGGTGCAGTTACTGCTTTTCTGGGAGCAACGATCGCTTTAACTCAAAATGATATTAAGAAGGGTTTAGCCTATTCCACCATGTCCCAACTCGGTTATATGGTCATGGCGATGGGAATTGGTTCTTATTCGGCGGGGTTATTCCACCTGATGACTCATGCTTATTTTAAAGCGATGTTGTTCCTTTGTTCTGGTTCAGTTATTCATGGTATGGAAGCAGTGGTGGGACATAATCCAGTTTTGGCGCAGGATATGCGTTTGATGGGTGGATTGCGTAAGTATATGCCAATCACCGCCATTACTTTTTTAATTGGTAATTTGGCGATTTCTGGGATTCCTCCCTTTGCTGGTTTTTGGTCAAAGGATGAAATTTTGGGACAAGCTTTTTCTGCTAACCCCTCCCTGTGGTTTATCGGTTGGGCAACAGCAGGTTTAACCGCCTTTTATATGTTCCGAATGTATTTTATGACCTTTGAAGGGGAATTCCGCGGTAATGATACGGGTATTCGTCAGCAACTTTTAACCGCAGCAGGTGTACAATTTGGCCCAGGGGCAATGGATGTAGAAGAAGCTGAACATCATGGACACAGTCATTCTCCTCATGAATCTCCATTAACTATGGCTTTGCCTTTAGTCGTGTTAGCAGTACCTTCGGTAGGCATTGGTTTACTTGGTCGTCCTTGGGAAAACTATTTTGAAGAGTTTATTCACGCGCCTGGAGAAACGGTTACCGAAATTGCAGCCGAAGCGAGTCATTTTGAGTGGAGCGAATTCTTAATTATGGCAGGACTTTCTGTGGCGATCGCTACAGTGGGGATTATTGTCGCTTTCTTGATGTATCGTGCTAAAAAAATCGATCCAGTTGCGATCGCGAAAAAATATCCCGCTCTTTACAAGCTTTCTCTCAACAAATGGTATTTCGATGAGATTTACGACAAAGTTTTTGTGATGGGTTCTCGTCGTTTAGCTAGACAAATTATGGAGGTAGACTATCGCGTAGTCGATGGTGCAGTCAACTTAACTGGTTTGGCAACCTTAGTCAGTGGTGAAGGATTGAAATATTTAGAAAATGGTCGCGCTCAATTCTATGCCTTGATTATCTTTGCTGCTGTGTTGGTTTTTGTGTTGGTGTTTAGTGTTGTTTAATCATCACACTGCAATTGAATAATTCAAAAACGCGGTCGCATTGAACTTATTTTAGTAGAGCGATCGCTTTATTTTTTTTATTAATCTTATTTGAAGAAAGTTTTCGTATCAATAGGAATCATTGTGACAAGCTATCTTATTGCTGAAAATTTAGCCGACTCTAATTTAGAATCTACACTTTCGACAAATCCTAATGCCTTTGCAGGATTAGTTAGTACTCTGATCATTTTGTTACTTGTCGCGACTGCTGTTGCCTTAATCACCCGATGGCTAAAAATTTCTTATGTCATAGGTTTAGTTTTAGCAGGGTTAGTAATCTCTAAACAGGCATTACCAGAATCAATTGGCTTAAACCCAGACGTAATTTTGAATTTGTTTTTGCCAATTTTGATTTTTGAGGCTGCTATTAATACTGAAATCAGTCGTTTACGAAGTACTATCAAGCCAATTACTTTACTCGCAGGACCTGGCGTGGTTTTATCTGCTGCTATTACAGCAGCGTTGCTCAAATATGGTCTTAACTTAGAATGGCTCACCGCTTGTGCTATAGGTGTAATTTTAACAATTACTGATACAGTATCTGTGATTGCAGCTTTTAGAACCGTACCTGTTCCTGGCAGACTTGCCACCATTGTTGAAGGAGAAAGTCTTTTAAATGATGGGGTCGCTTTGGTGTTACTGAGTCTGATCAGCACAATTCATACCCAGGGTTCTTTTAGTGTTGGGCAGGGAATTGAGCAACTTTTGATCGCCTTTGTTGGTGGAGGCATTTTAGGACTAGGACTGGGTTATCTTTGTCTTAGTTTATTCAAGTATTTGGATGACGCTTTAAGTACTATTTTGTTGACGGTTGCCGTATCTTTGGGGACATTTCAAATTGGTCAATTATTGGGAGTTTCTAGTGCGATCGCAGTATTGATTGCTGGGTTGGTGATTGGTAATCTTGGTTTTCGCCAAACTTCTGCCACTACCAAAGTTACTCTCTTAAACTTCTGGGAATACGCTGGATTTGGAGTGAATACTTTTATTTTTTTACTGGTAGGGATTGAAGTAGAGCCACTAATTCTTTTAAGAACCATTCCCGCAGCACTTTTAGCGATTGTAGCTTACCAAATCGGACGAATATGTGTAATTTATCCTTTACTTTATCTACTACATTTCTTTGATCGACCTTTACCGCTTCGTTGGCAACACGTCTTAATTGTAGGAAATGTTAAAGGTTCTTTATCAATGGCACTGGCTCTTAGCTTACCATTGACGTTACCTGGACGCACAGATGTAATTACTTTGGTCTTTAGTACAGTTTTAGTCTCATTCATCGGACAGGGATTAAGCTTATCTTGGTTTGTTAAACGATTAAAGTTATCTAAACATTCTGCCGTTAAACAGAGAATTGAAACTCTACAATTAAACTTGATTGCCTCCAAGGCAGCCCAACAGGAATTGAAAAATCTTTTGCAGTCTGGTAGTCTACCTAAATCCCTTTATGAAGAACTCTTTGCTAGTTATCAGGCAAGAATTGCTACATCAGAAAGGGAACTGCGAGATCTCTACAACCAGCGCATTAGCGAAAAGCAAAAGAAGACTCAAGAGCGGAACTATCTAGATGGACTGCGCCGTCGCCTTTATCTAGCAGAAAAGGGAGCTATTAATGATGCAGTACGTAAAGGACTTCTTTCTGATGACTTAGCTCAATCCCAAATTAAAGAATTAAATGAGAAACTTTTATCTCTTAAAGATGACTAAGAACATAGTCCCATAAAATCAATCAACTGCCTAACCAGATTAGGTTTAGTAACAGCAAGAATCGTTGAACCACTTTCTAAAACTGTGTTGCCATTAGGAATAATTAAATCTTCATGGGGATGAGCTTGATAGCCAATAATCAAAGTGCCAGCAGGAAAACGAGGATTTTGAGCGATTTCAGCGATACTACGACCTACAACATTACATTGCTTTGGAATTGTCAGTTTTAAAACTTCAACTTGTCCTTGTTCAAAGTGAATCATCGCATCCACTTCAGGATAATCAATCGCGTTAATAATTCTAGTAACAGCAAGTTGAGTAGTACTAATAATATGACTTGCCCCAGCTAGTAGATAAGGTTCAGCAAAATCGCGATCGCTCATACGTACTATGATTTGAGTTACACCGTAATGTTTGGATAGGGTTACTAATGCCAAGTTAAGGGCATCATCTTGAAGCGTAGCAATAACCGCATCAGCTTTACGAATTCCCGCCTCTAGTAAGACAGTTGTATTGACTGCACTGCCTTCAAAAGTCATCACACCAATTTTTTCACGGGCATACTGACAAGCAAGGGGATCGGTATCGATAACGGCGATGGTGTGTCCCATTTCGAGTAAGGTTTTGGCTAAATCTGCCCCCATCATCCCTACTCCGCCAATCAGAACGTACATTTTGACTCCTAATTTCTTAACTTAAGTTTCTTTAATATCTTGTCTGATCTTTCATGCCAAATTAAGAATTACAAACTAACAATTCTCAATTTCTAATAGTAAGGAGTAAATTCATACTGTCATCAAAACTTTTTTGTACTACATCTATTGCTCATGAATTCATCACAACCGAATCATCAAAATCACAATAAAGCTTCTGGTTTAGTTCATCAACCTTTTCCTGAACATGAAATTAATATTTTTAATCCTCCTAAAAATAATCCCAACGGCTGTTTAACTAAATCAAATTCTGAATCTGTTTGGCAAGCTTCAACTCAATTATCTTCTCCTTTGCCTAATAATTGGTTAGATCAAAAAGTTAATCCTTGGATAATTAGTTCGCTGCTAATTGTACTTTTGACTAATGTTGTGTCTGGTCTAGTTATTTATTTTTATCAATCAAATACTGAAACTAAATTAGTTCAAGATCAGCAGGTTAATTCTATTAATAGTCCTAATTTAGCAGCCGAAGAGTTTATCGATCTCAATCAAACAAGTTTAAGTAATATTGTTCTGCCTCAAGCTAAAAAAAATAATAATGTTAAGACTAAATCTAAACTTAAAGAAAAGATTATTTCTCCGTTAGCTATTCCTCCTACTAGTATTCCTAACCCACTGGGAATGACCTCTTCAATTGCTCCTAATTATTATTATATTTTGTCAGAATATACAGGTGAAGAATCCTTAGCTTTGGCACAACAAAAAGTTGCTAATGTTTCCTTAGTTAATTTTCCTCAAGGTGTTTTTATTTATTTAGGAGCTTTTGCTGCCAAAGAGCAAGCTAATCAATTTGTGACACAACTTAAACACGAAGGAATGGATGCTTATATTTATCCTTTTGAATAATGTTGTAGCGTTTCTTCTTATCGTGTGGTACATTAACACTCTGGTTTTTGTGGATTGTTAATAGTTGATTATTGATCCTTCATAATTAGTAATTAGTAACTGTTAATGGTAGATTTTATGATTTCGAGAATTGCTATAATTTAGTTTTTGAAATTAGGAGAAAATACCCCAACTAAAAAAAATAGATGGGGAAACAATTTTGTTTAATTTTTGTTTATTAATTGCCAAATGATTTCTGGTAGTTTTATAATTTCTTGCCAAATAGTTTGATATTGAATACCAAATACTAGCTGTAAAATCAGCAGAATTGCAGCAATAGTTATAGCTGTACTCAGACTTGCTTTTAAAACTTTAACTAGCCAAGTAAAAATTAGCCAAGTGATGACAACCGAAGCAATAACTACAATTAGTTCTACTGACATAAACAAAGTAAGAAAAAAATTTATGTTAAAGAAATTAAAGAACCGCTTTGGTTTAATTCCTTACTAGCAGTTATAACAGTTTCTCTTGCCCAATTATCTGCATTCAGAATATCTTCTAAAGTGGGAGTTTGAGTATTTTGATTGTAAGCGCGATCGCAAGTAGTTTCGATTAAACGGGGTATGTCTAAAAATTGAATTTGTTCGGCTAAAAATAAAGCTACTGCTTGTTCATTAGCTGCATTGAGTACCGCAGGCATTAAACCGCCAGCTTGCCCGGCTGCATAAGCTAGTTGCATACAAGGATATTTATCATGATCTGGTTCACGGAAAGTTAAATCACCAGCTTTGACTAAATCTAAGCGTTCCCAATCAGTATAAATCCTTTCAGGAAAAGACAAGGCATAAAGTAAAGGTAAACGCATATCGGGCCATCCTAACTGAGCTAGTACAGATGTATCTTGTAGCTCAATTAAAGAGTGAATGATACTTTGGGGATGAATCACAATTTCGATGCGATCGTAATCTAAGCCAAACAAAAAGTGCGCTTCAATTACTTCTAAACCTTTATTCATTAAGGTTGCTGAATCGATAGTAATTTTTTGACCCATCGACCAGTTAGGATGTTTGAGAGCATCTTTAACCGTAACAGTGCTTAATTTCTCGACAGGAAGATCGCGGAAAGCACCACCAGAAGCAGTTAAAATAATTTTTCTTAAACCGCCTTGGGGAACACCTTGTAAACATTGAAAAATGGCTGAATGTTCCGAGTCCGCAGGAAGAAGTTTAACGCCGTGTTTTTTGACTAAAGGTAAAACAACGGGACCTCCTGCAATTAAAGTTTCTTTGTTAGCGAGGGCAATATCTTTACCTGCTTCTATCGCAGCAATGGTAGGTAATAAACCAGCACAACCAACAATTCCTGTCACTACACTTTCTGCATCACCATAACGCGCTACTTCAACTACTCCTTCTGCTCCTGCTACAATTTGCGGAGGATTAGGTAAAGAAGCGGTCTCATTTTGTAATTCGGGAAGTTTTTCTGGACAAGAAGTAGCGACTATTTCTGGTTCAAATTGACGAATTTGTTGCACTAAAAGCTCAATATTTCGTCCTGCTGCTAAACCAACTACACGAAATTTATCTGGATGATGGGCAACAATATCTAAAGTTTGCGTACCAATAGAACCAGTAGAACCAAGAATTGTAATTGCTTTCACGATATTTGCTGAATTTTGATTGGGGATCGACTTTCCTCCACTATAAATTGTTCGTGTATTCTTAGTTAAGCCCTAAAAGTTGTTTTTCATAAGATAACAAATTATTTGAATAATCAATATACTTTTAAAAGAAGTTCCTTTCTAAATACGGGCAACCTCTGAGTTGTTGAGACAATGACGATTGGGAAAATACTTAAATTATTAAAAGAAACTTTTCAACAATGGCAAAAAGATAAAGTATCACTTTTAGCTGCTGCCTTAGCTTATTACACAGTTTTTTCCATTGCACCCTTATTAGTTCTGGCAGTTGCGATCGCTGGGTCGGTTTTTGGACAAGATGCTGCTAAAGCAGAGACAATTAGTCAATTAGAAAATTTAGTAGGTACGGAAGGAACAAGCGCGATTGTAGTAGCGTTAAATAATGCTAATCAACCAGAACTAGGTAATATAGCTTCATTAATTAGTGTGGGAATTTTGTTAGTTGGTGCTTCGGGAGTTTTTGGTCAACTACAAGATGCACTAAATACGGTTTGGAATGTACAACCCAAACCAGGAAGAGGGATTTGGTTATTTATCAGTAAGCGGTTACTTTCTTTCTTAATGGTAGTCGCGATCGGTTTTTTATTACTTGCTTCTTTAATTATTAGTGCAGTTTTATCTACTGTGAGAAAATTAAATATTGATTTTTTGCCTGGTTCAGAATTTTTATGGGAAAATATTGATTTTTTTGTCTCTTTTGGCTTACTAACTTTTATGTTTGCTTTAATGTTTAAATATGTTCCTGATGTCAAAATTACTTGGAAAGATGTCTCGGTAGGAGCAATTATTACTTCTTTATTATTTATTTTTGGTAAATTTTTATTGGGATGGTATTTTGAAAAAGGTGGTTTAGGTTCTACTTATGGCGCAGCAGGTTCTTTGATTATCTTTTTAGCTTGGGTTTATTATTCGGCTCAAATTATTTTGTTTGGAGCAGAGTTTACTCAAGTTTATGCTCATAAATATGGTTCTAAAATTTTGCCTAGTCGTCGTTCTCAAAGAGTAGAACTTAATAATTAATTTGCCGAGATACAAAGTTGTTGGTTTGAAGACAGGAGGCAGAAGGCAGAAGTAAAATGCATCTGAGTAAATTGAGAAACACTATACTTTTATTGGCTGAAAGTGCAATTCTTTTGGATAATAGTTGCCAAAATGTTCTTAACCCGAATTGATGTTACTTAGGTTTTTACCTCCTCGGAACTAATCAGATCGACTTTCGTGCTAGTCAGACTTTCTGTAAGGTAAGGTAAAAGTGCTGCTTGAGTTTCTACCAAATCGCTTGCTAAAAGAATTTGATTGCGATCAATAATGCCCAAAACTTCTCTAGGGCGATCGCGTGAGACTACAGGTAATAAATATAATCCTCTTGTTCCCATGCGTTCTAAAACTTCTTTCAAAGATTCATCGGCATAAGCGTAAAGAATTTCTAGCGTGCAAATATCGGCAATTTTTTGTTCAAACAAAGAAAAATCAGCAGATTGGTGTTGTAATTTAAAGATTGCTTTTTTAATATCTGCCAAAGTAACTACTCCAATTAACTTTTCTTGACAATCAAATACCAAAGCAGTGTGAGATTGAGTTTGAATCATTTTTTGTCCTGCTGCTAATGTAGTTGTTCCTTCCGCTAAAGCAAGATAGGAAGTTTTCATCACCTCAGCAACAGTGACTTGTTCTAATTTATCTACTTCATCTTGTTTATCTAAATTCATCCCCATTTGTTGAAAATTTAAACCTGCCACTGCACTTTGTGCTTCGATTTGTTCAACCATCCAAACAGCCACACCAACCGTTACCATCGCAGGTAAAATAATGAGATAGTTTCTAGTTAATTCAAACAACAAGATAATTGCAGTTAAAGGTGCTTTCACACTAGCAGCTAAAACAGCAGCCATTCCTACGATCGCATAAGCTTGAGGTGCAATAATTAATTGATCTGCTGGTAAAAAGTTACTCAGGAGATTACCATAAATCGAGCCTAGACAAGCCCCCAAAAACATCGCTGGGGCAAAAACTCCTCCGACTAAACCACTACCCAAACTAATTGCTGTGGTTAGTAATTTCACAACTAATAATAGACATAATAAAGAAAGGGAAAAACTTTCTCCTGTTAAAATTACTTCTAAAGTACCGTAACCAACACCCAAAATTTGCGGTAATTGCAAACCAATACTACCTACTACCAATCCTCCTAAAACTGGTTTAATAACTGTCGGTAACTTCTGTAACCACTTCTCTTGAAAACAAGCTTGAGTCAATCTAATTGCTTGGGTATAAGCGAGGGCAACCAAACTGGCAAGTATTCCCAACCCCAGATAAAATAACCATTCCCAATGACTATTAACCTGATAAGCTGGTAAATTAAAAGCTGGATGAACTCCTAAAAAAATCCGAGATGCGATCGCACTAAAAACCGCCGAGAGTAAAATTAAACCAACTGCTGGCGAAGTAAAAGATGTACCCAATACTACTTCTAGAGCAAAAAACACACCTGCGATCGGAGCATTAAAACCTGCTGCTAATCCTGCTGCTACACCAGCACCTAATAATAAACGATAACGTTCTTTGGATACTTGAAACAACTGCCCTAATAAAATACCAATATTTGAACCTATTTCTACCGAAGGACTTTCTGGCCCTAACGAAGCGCCTGTTCCCAAAGAAATTGCTGCTGCCAACATTTTCACAATTGGTCTGAGGGGAGAAATAACTTGTACTCTAGGATTAGTTAATAAAGCAGAAAATTCTTGTCCTAAAATCTCTGGATAACGCCAGCGCATCAAACCAACGATTAAACCACCTAAAATAGGAATTAAAACCAAAGTCCAACCGCCCCAAACTGAAATTGTACCTAATA
The DNA here is from genome assembly GCF_000317575.1 of Stanieria cyanosphaera PCC 7437. Lineage (NCBI taxonomy): Bacteria > Bacillati > Cyanobacteriota > Cyanophyceae > Pleurocapsales > Dermocarpellaceae > Stanieria > Stanieria cyanosphaera. Next base: position 1,369,818 of record NC_019748.1, read on the forward strand.
AAAGATCGAAACTTAAACTTTCGCACAGGTTAATCAGTTGATGAAACACAACCATCGTCAAACCCGAACCACCACCAATTAACAAAGCTGCAATTAGTACTATTAATTCAGACGAAGGCTGTAAGCGATTGAGTAAACTAGTAAAACGATCTGAGAGGGAAAATTGTTTTGATTTGACAGGTAAAAGTACCTTCGACTCAGGAATAGTAGTTGTCATCAAAGGAACAAAAATAAGCGAACAAGCAGCTTAATTGAGTTGTTAATTATATTTGAGCAGGCTTGAGCTAAATTTAGACAAATACCGACTATTGTAAAATCAGGAAACAGCATAAATACGCCCGCCTTGTGGCTACTGAATCCTGACTACTTCTGTTCGATCTGTATGATGATTTAATTTTTGCTCACCTAACTAAATTATATAAAGATTCTGGGCAGTAGGGACAATTGCTTTTGCCTTCTTAGTAATATTTCATTCAAACAATAATTCTCAGTGTTGTAGTGGTGTGCAAATTTGTTTTGAACTAATTCAATTTTTTATTCAGCTTGTTGTTGAAAATACTTAACGAGATTGATGACTTCTTGTGCGATCATTTGTGCTATGTCACCTTCAAAAGAGCCGTTGCAGTTCATCAAAGCTTCGATCAAAAAAGTACCATCTTTGTTTTCAATTGTTTTTCTGCGTAATCTTTTGTTGGTTCGTCGATAATAGAGAACATCAACAGTTTCTGCGATTACATTTAAGTCATGATCGTCTGGTCTTAGTACTTGAAGCAAATTGATAACTTCCAAAATCTCTTGTTTTGTTGGGGTGACATAATTCATGTTTTAAATCCTTTAAATTACTGATTGTTTAATTGCCTGATAGTCAAACACGAGCAAGCCAAAGTCGGTCGACAGATATACTACCTCTCGTTTGTTTTGACCCAATTTATCATAAAAATTTTTTTTACCAAAGCGAATTTTTAATATTGTAGTTTTATCTAATGTTTTAACCTATAAAAAATTTAGATAACTTTTCTCAATTAATTTTACAAAATTGATATCTCATTAATTTAAAAAATACTAGTTCCTGAAAAAAAAAAGAAAATTATTCTTACTCATGCTCATTAGTTTGAAGTTAAAAACACAATGTTAATCTTATCTTTTATTTGTAAATAGATTTCTAAATTTTCAGACGATCTTGTGATTAATAATTTAATTTGTTAATTAGTTATGCGACAAGCAAACCTGTTTTAGTGAAAGTTGCAAGCTACTAGTTGTGACTGAGGCGGAAACATCAAAAAATAGTAATTAATATGAAATAGAAAAAATAATGGTACACATCACAAAGAGGCAGGAGGTAAATTTTTTTTTATTCCTCATTCTTCTATTTATAGCAAAAATTGAATTATTTTATATTAATAAATTTTTTTTGATTAATTTATTAATGGTTATTTTGATATAGCTATCACTTTAAATAATAGCTACAAGCAATAATAAAATAAATAAAATTAAATTGACAGTGGTTAAACGTTCTGTTTTATTCATTTTTTTAATTTTAATGATATAATCACTCAACTATAAAAGTTATTGTTTATTTGGATCATTGTTTTAGGAGCAAAAACAAATTCGCTATAATCAGCAACATTATCTATTCCGATTAAATTAAGAATAATTTCTGCTACTAACCAAAAAAATATTTTAATTAATAATTTTTGCCAATAAATTTGAATCATGATGCTTTTCCTCATGAAGATTAAGGACAAAAGCGATTCATTAGTTATTTGAATAACTAACTACTGTGAGAATTAGAAGGATTAATTAATAAACATTTACTGTAGCTAACACCACGATAAACAAAGTAATGAACCGAACTTTTATACTGCAAATTGTTACTTTTTTGTCCAGCTACAGACTGATAATTAATTCCGCGATAAGTAAGTTGCATGACGGTTATTTCCCTGAACTCTAACTACACTTTTAAGTTAAAAAGCGATCGGGAATAACTAGAGAGAAAGAAAGTTTTAAATAAAAACAGGCGATTGAAGCTGTTGCCTAGATCAGATAAAGCGATCGCGTGATTGTAGCTATTAAAGAGATAGTCAGATAAAAACAGTAATAAACAATAAAGAGTCACTGACTCAGGAAATCAATCAATTTCCTAATTTGGCTCACCATAAATTTTATAATTTGTTAACTCGCTTTTATAGCAACCAAACCATAGGTTAAGACAAGATATTGAATCGTAGGGGCGTTCTTGCCATTCGCAAGGGGAGGACGCAATGTCTACACCTGCGGGCAACATTATAGCCGTCCGTGCTGTGGCGTGAATTCAATTCACGCCGATGGCAACGCCCCGCCCTTACAAGATTTGTGTGTCCTAATCTTTACTTCGACGGCTATGAAGGAACTTTATTTAAGGTGTATTTCGCATATAGTCTTTATTAATAGCAGCATTTTCTATCTGATTACGAAAAATATCAAGCATAGCAATAACTTCTTTGTGTAACTCTATATACTCCTCTTTATCAAACAGTGAATATTCACCATGTGCAATTTCGTTTCTTGTTTTTAAAAGCTTAGTATCTATTAATACGGATTTTGTAGAGTAGGGTGAAAAATCAATTCCCAGAATATAAATTATTTCTTTAAAAATTTCAGAAGAAAGGTTTGATGCACTAGAAATGGCATCTTCAGGTAACTTACATCTTTGATTTAATTCATCCAAAAAAAAATTACAAACAGGTATATATAACGAAGGTTTATTTGTTTCTTTTGCCTCTTTTAACCTTTCTTTCATAGCTAGAGCCAAAAAGTTAGTAGCAAGCTCTTGATAACAAAGTTTTTGCATTCTTACATATTCCAAATAAGAATTAGCTGCTAATTTAACAAAACCTTCCCAATGAGCATAAAGAAGACATATTGCACTCCTAATTAAAGCTTTATGCTTTGAATCAGAAAATGATTTAGTTTCTACCAAAGATTTAACTTCTGAAAGCTCCTTTTTTCGCCAAGCAAGATCGTTAGATAGCCTATCGCTTAATTGTTCAGCAGTTCTAAGCTTCATTAGAGAGAAAATACCTTTCTACCAAGAGGAATAAGATAAGGTAAACGTCTTGCAGCATTTACTCCTGCCCCTGACCATTTTTGATAAGTTGAATCTGACCAAATACTTTTAATGCGATCAGATATTTGATCTGTTGGAGGTAGATTTTTATAATGATATCCAATTCCTAACGCTATTACTTCATAGGCTGATAATAAAAAGCCTCCAAGAAATCTATTTGTATCAGGTTTGTATCTCCTAAAGCTATCATCAACTAAAGTATTATTAAGTGTATCAAATGTTGTTGTAAATCCTTCTTTTATATGGGTATAATCTAATTCTTTATTAAGAGCTATTTTACGCATTTCATCTGTCAAGAAAACGCTAACATCTCCACCTAACTTTTTAATGCTTTCTTGATCTCGATCAAAGAGAAGAATAAAACGCAATACTAATTCCATATCATATTGTTCTTCATATAATCGATCACTTAAAGCAATACAATTTCTGAATGATTCATAATTTGCAAGCGCTCGCATTAATTCATATAAATCTTTATTCAACATTAAAAGAATGCAATTTCTTACTTCTTGAGGAGTAGCAATTGCTCCTCCTGTATTAAGTCGCTGAAATAATTCGTATTTGACCATTTCATCACTTTCTTTTTCAACAATGTTGACTGCAATTTTTGCTCGCTTAATCAATAAACGTTGCGCTTGGGTAAGAGAATTCTCTTTGTCATTCGGATCGTCCCACTTTTTGCCTTCTAAAGAAGGCAAGTAAGTAGTTTTTTGCAAAGCTACTGGAAATTGATCTTTTTCTCGATTTCCTATGTTTAAAAGACCCACGAATTCATATATCGTTGATAATCGTTGAACACCATCAACAACATCCCAAACTCCATCATCTCTTTGACTTACAAAAATTGGTGGAATTGGTATTCCTAGAAGAATTGACTCAATGAAAGTAGATTTTTGATGGTCAGACCAACGAAAAAACCTTTGAAAATCTGGATGAATATCAATTTCATTTTTTTCATAAAGGCTGATCCACTCACCAATAGACATTAAATAGCCATCTGTACGAATTTCTTGCCTCGTTTTGTCAATCTCTTCTTGCAGGGGCATGATTTAAAATTTTTTCAAATGTTATTGATCTAACTATGTTTTTCTGATAGTTATACTTACTTATTTTATCGCCAATCCTAATATATCTTTTGATTGCTCTAAACTAACCAATATTAACTCTGCTCGATTAGTTTTTTCTTACTACTGTAACTGGTGGCATGACTAATTTTTTGCCAAATCCAACATTTTAATGACACGACGCGATCGCTTTACTAACAAATCCGATAATACTCAGAAATTAATCAAATTCAAAGCAATTTCTTTTACCTTTTCCACGTCAATTATTTGTTTTAACTCATTTACATCATGCCTACCTTCAAACGCCTCTAATGCTGCCCTTTCCATCGCAGCTTCCAATGCTTCATCAATAGTTTCAATTAATTCATCTTCATTGGCATAATAACCACCAGATTTACGCCGTTTATTAGTACGTTTAATCTCTCTTACTGAATTATTAATGGAAACATCCCACGATCGCGTAGTACGCTTTTCAGCTTGTTGTTTGATTAAATGAACCAGAAGGATAACTGCATAGCTATAAATTTTGTTGAGTTTATCCTCTTTAGACATCTCCTCTAATTCACCAACAAGTTCTAAAGCTTTAATGTAGTCTTTTTCTTCGATGTATTTTCTTAAAGCGATTAGTTCTTCCATCGTTGAATTTTTTTTTTACTTAAATCTTGAGATATTGAAGCAATTTAAAGAAGAAATGTTATTAATAATAGCGATCGCGACCAATTGTTAGAATAGTGGGTAAATAACCCACCTGACAATTTTTTATTGTGCTAATTGAGCTTTAGCTCGTTGCCAAAGAGTTTCTAATTCAGTAATATCATAATCTTCTAAAGGCATTTCTGCGACTGACTCCATCATCGCCAATCTCTGAATAAAACGTTGATTAGTTCCTTGTAAAGCTGCGGAAGGATCTAATCCATACCAACGAGCAATATTAATTAAAGTAAATAATAAATCTCCTAATTCTGCTTGTTGATGTTCTTGATTGCCTAAATTAATCGCTTCTTCAAATTCAGCTAACTCTTCCTCAAATTTTTGCCAGACTCCTTCGACATTATCCCACTCAAAGCCAGCAGCAGCAGCCTTTTTGGATATTTTCATTCCTGCCATCAGAGGTGGTAAACTACGAGCATAACGACGCAACTTTCTACTAAGTAATTGTGCTTGTTCTGGAGTTTCTCCTTTTTCGGCTGCTTTGATTTGTTCCCAATTTTGATGAACTTCATCCACACTATTAACTTCTACTTCACCAAACACATGAGGATGACGACGGATTAACTTTTCAGTAATACCTTGAGCAACTTCTTGTAAAGTAAAAGTATGATCTTCTTGAGCAATTTGTGCTTGTAATACTACTTGCAGTAATAGATCTCCTAACTCTTCTGCGATCGCTTTTGGTTGACCCGAAGTAATGGCATCTACTGTTTCATAAGCTTCTTCAATTATATAAGGTGTCAAACTTTCGGGCGTTTGTGCTAAATCCCAAGGACAACCACCATCAGGCGATCGCAATTTAGCTACTACTTCAATCAATTCTTTTAAAGCAATTAATGTAGATGTTTGTACTGATACCATTGTTTCCTGTGATTCAACCATAGCAAAATTTGTTTAAAATCCTTAAATTTTTTTAACTAAAGGCGATTAATCTAACAAAATGCTTGTGATGATAGCCTTGAGAAATTTCAAGCAATTATTTTATAACCTTTTTAATCAAGATTTACCAATCAAATATCTCCGTATTATTACTGAGTTAGACTGTCAAAATAGTCATGATTAAATTAGACTGGTTAATTGCCAGAAAAAATAAATTACACCTCCTCCACCAGTTATGTTTTGTTCAGTATTTAAGCTTAATAAAAATAAGTTTATTGAACTTTGCTGTCTTGGTTTGATAGCTTTAATTGAAGTTAGATTTGTGAACTTACCTTTAAATTATGAACTAATCTATCTTATTTTTTTGTATTTTTTAGCAATTAAATTATTATTTGCTCAACCAGAAAATGATCAGACTCATCAAACAACTTATTTCTTAAATTATTCTTTTGCCATTGCTTATCAAAAACGTCTGCGAGATTGGGATACTCAACAACTAATTAAACGAGTTCATTATTATCTCCTTCCTCAAGAAAATATTCAAGAAATTTTATTATTTTATCAAAATAGCTTTGTTCGGGTGAGTTATGACACACCTTTATCTGTTGGAGTTTTAACTCATAATCGGATTATTGTACTTGATCTGAATTTTCCTGAACCAAACTATCCTCAAATTATTAATTATGATGAACTCTTATCAATAGAAATTAAAGAAGGAAAATATTTTGATACGCTCAAACTATTTGGTCGCTCAAAACATCTAACAATCCGACATATAATTAAAGGAAATACCATTAACTTTGTTCAAGCAACAGCAAAACCTTATCAAGTTCACTTGTTAATTGACGAGAAAACCAGAGAATAGAGCCTAAAAATACCCCTATATCAAATCAAATTAAATGACCCTTGAATATATCCGTAACGGCGACGAGATTTATCGTCAGTCTTTTGCTATCATTCGTGCGGAGGCAAATTTATCAAGTCTTTCCCCAGATCTAGCACAAGTTGCTGTTCGTCTTATTCATGCTTGTGGTATGACTGATATTGTCAATGATTTAGAAGCTTCACCCAACGCTGTAACGATTGCCAGAAAAGCTTTAGCAAAAGGTGCAACTATTTTGTGTGATTCTCAAATGGTAGCTCATGGAATTATTCACAATCGTTTACCAGCAGACAATCAGATAGTTTGTACTCTTAATGAACCTCAAGTACCAGAAATTGCTCGTCAAATTAATAATACGCGATCGGCAGCAGCTTTGGAATTATGGCAAGAATACTTAAAAAGTTCTTTAGTAGTGATTGGTAATGCTCCTACAGCACTATTTCATCTTCTAGAAATGTTAGACGCAGGCGCGCCTAAACCTGCTGTAATTTTAGGTTTTCCTGTTGGTTTTGTTGGTGCATCAGAATCAAAAGCAACTCTAGCAAAAAATAGTCGAGATGTGCCTTTTATTACTTTACACGGTCGTCGTGGTGGTAGCGCGATCGCAGCAGCAGCAGTTAATGCTTTAGCGACGGAGCAAGAGATATGATAAAGTCTGTAGGTCGTCTTTATGGTTTGGGTATTGGCCCAGGCGATCCAGAATTAATTACAGTCAAAGCTTTACGTTTATTGCAATCTGCTTCTGTTGTAGCTTATCCTATCGCCGATCAAAATAAACAGGGATTAGCGCGATCAATTGTGTTGGAATATATTAAACCAAAACAGATCGAAATTCCTCTGTATTTTCCTTTCAAACTCGAATGTTCTGCTCAACCATATTATGACAAAGCTGCGAAAACTTTAGCTGAATATCTTCAGTTGGGACAGGATGTTGTCGTACTGTGTGAGGGCGATCCTTTTTTCTACGGTACTTTTATGTATATCTATAATCGTTTAGCAGATAGATTTCCTACAGAAGTAGTACCTGGAGTGTCTTCTACGATCGCTAGTGCTGCGGTATTGGGAGTTCCTTTAACTTACCGCAATGATGTTTATGTAGTTATTCCTGCTATTTTGCCAGCAGAAATATTAAAAGCAAAATTAGCTGTTGCTGATGCTGCGGTAATCATTAAACTAGGTAGACATTTTGAAAAAGTGGTAGGTGTTTTGAAAGAATTGGGATTATACGAACGAGCAAAGTATGTAGAGAAAGCAACTATGCCTGAGCAAAGAATAGTAGCAATTGACAGGGTTAATCCTTCAGAAGTTCCCTATTTCTCTATAATTGTTATACCAAGTCAATGGCAACCTTAAGTATAAAATAATTAGAATTTAGTTGATGAATTACCTCGATCACTTATCAGTAGAGACGCAATATGTTATGTCTCTACAACAGTTTTCAATTAACCATTAACAAAAACCATGGTCTTGACTGTATCTAATTAATCCGAGAACCGCTATATAACGTCATTGCTATTTTTATTCTAAAAAAGTTTTCACTTCTCCATCAGGACTTAACAACAGACGAATAGTAGCATCTTCTTGTTTTGCTAGTGGTGAAACAAAAGTTTCTCCCATCAAAGGAATATTAGTCCGATCTAAATAAATTTGGGAAGTTTTTCCTAAAGGAATAATTCTTTTAATTGAACCATTAGGACTAAGAATTAAACGATATTCTAAGGTTTGTTTTAAACCTTCTGGGGTTTGCCATTGAGTTTTAAAATATTGTTCAATTTCTTTGACTTGAGGAATTTCTGGAATCGAAGTTTGATTAGTTTGTGCTGCAATTTGATTTTGCTTTTGTTCAGGAGAAAAAGATGGGATAGAAGAAATATCAGATGAGTCAATATTTTCTGATTGATTATTCGTTTGACTAGGTACAGAATCAGATTCTGATAAATTATCTTGTTTTGAATTATCAGGAGATTTTTGATTAGTTGATGATGGTTTTACTGCATTCGGTTGAATAGTTATTTGTTGTTCTAAACTTGGTGATTTTTCTACTGATTCTGGTTTAACTGCTACTGTTGGTGGTGCTGGTTGAGGAATAGTAAAAGTATTTGACTCTGGCAGTGGAAATTTGGCTGGATCTGGAATATTTGGTGGTGGTTTTGGTAAATCTACTGGTGGTGGTGGTGGTAATTTTTCAGCAGAAGATAAAGGTCCTGTTAGGTTAGGTTGAACAATAGGTTTGTTTTCAGTTTCAGGTAATTTTGGAGGCACAATGTCATTAATTTTGGGATTAATTGTCGGTGAAGATTTTTGTACAGAAACTGTATTTGCTTCTTTTTCGGAAAGATAAAAAACCTTTGTTCCTATAATAGTTAAGCCTGCTGCCAAAAGAGTTACGGCTGCTATACTGCCCCAAAGTAAAGGATTTTTTGAGGTCTTATTATTATTTAATGATTGAGGGAAAACAGAGATTTCAGTTTGATACTCTTCTAAAGCAGTAAAAATATCGAATAATTGACTAGAGCTTAATTTGATTTTTTGGTCTAGATGTTGTTGATTTAAATTACCTAGATTTAATTCATGATTGACTAAGTTTAAAGGTTGGAGTTGAGGTTGATTAGTATTGGTAATTGTTTGTGAAGACTGTTTAGTTAATAAAGCCTGGTCAGGAGAGTAATTTTCAACTAAAGATAATTGTAAAAAATTATGTACGTAATTATTGACTACTTCGTAAAGTTGTTCTAATTGATAGAGATCGCCTTGAATAGTAATTTGCTTTTCTGTTGGTAATCTTGGATCATCAAAACTGAGTTTAAATTGTAAGTTTTTTAAAAAATTGTGATTATTCCAACGATAAAAAAGTGAATTTTCTGCCCAAATTTCTAAGGTACAAGTAGGCGGAGTAAAACGGCGAATAATTTTGTGTGAAGAGAACATAAATATTTACCTAAACAAAATTAATTACTCTAAATAATAGTTGGATTGAAAAAATTATCTTTTACCTCACTTGATTCATTAATTTAATCAACAGTTATTTGGGGTTATTTTAAATAATTAAGAAGAACTTTCTAAGATTGCCAACCAAAGTAAACGATGACCATTATTTCCACTATAAAACAACAAATCAATTAAGAGTTTTAATGCGAGTTGATACAAAATTGTGGAAGTCATTGCTTGCTCTTGTGTCATTCTAGTTTGATAAGTATTAATGAATTTATCGAGATAATCTCCTAACAAAGCAGTGTGATGGGGTTCTTGATTTTGTTCTGTAACTTGTTCGAGTAAATTAACTGCTCGACGTAATAATTCTTGATTTTGTTTGGCTAAATAAGCAATAATTAAAACTAACGCTCGCGCTTCTTCGACATCGAGTTTTTTTCGTCCTCCTGAACTTTTTCGCAAAGGATTAGATTGACGTAATCGCCACAATTCTACTCGGTCGGCGATGGTTGATTCTAAATTAAGCTCTTTAGCTGCTTGTAACATTGCTTCAGAACTCAGATTAGCGATCGCTTCTAAAGATAATAAGATTAAGTCTAGATGAGCTTTAATATTATCTAGTTGATTGAGATCGGGACTTTTAAGCAGAGTCAATTCTTGCCAAGAAGATGCTGCCAAAGATGTTTTAGGAGTAAAACCCATAGTTTAGGCTATCAAAATGAATCGAGGACAGATCACTTCCTCTTGTATCCAATTTAACTTTTTACTTAAAAATTGTGATTGGATCGCCCCAATTTAATTGTAAGTTTTTCTGAGCATTTCCTCTATTAACGGCAATTTCCAGCCAATTGTGACTACCAACTAACGCAATAGCTTCACCCTGTTTTACCTGACTATAAGTCGTAGCGATCGCAATGATTGTATCTTTTACTTTTACTAACCAAGATGGGTTAACCATTTCTTCTGGAATATTAGTAATCAAATTCCCAAAGTGGTCTATATATTGAATACAACCAGTAATAGAAGTTTCCGTAATCTGTAATTGTTGAAGAGGTAAACTCACCAAACTAGCTGGTTCAATCGACTGTCCAATTTGACTCAAAGCAACACCACTAGCTAAATGCGCTCCCACCGGGGCAAAAATATCTCGTCCATGAAAAGTTTGACTAGGGTGACTACTCAACCAATAATCAGAATTAGTTAATTCTACTGCTGCTAAAATAGGATACTGACTTAAAATTCCACTAAATAAACCATTATCAGGACCAACCAACCAACCTCCTGCCAACTCAATGGCGACACCTCTGCGATCGCTTCCTACACCAGGATCAACCACTGCAACGTGAACTGTTCCCTCTGGAAAATAACTATACGCATTTAGTAAACAAAATCTTCCAGCAGCAAGATTCTGAGGGGGAATTTCATGAGTAAGATCGACTACCTGTAAGTCTGGATTGATCCGTGCAATCACTCCTTTCATTACTCCGACATACACATCTTGCCAGCCAAAATCGGTTAATAAAGTTAACACACTGGACATACAATAATTTGTTAAATTTTTAGTTACAAAATATACTAAACAAACAAAAAATGTTATTCTCTAATAGCATTGCATACAACAATTATTTATAAAAAAGAGTACACTATGAACAAAAACCGTCAGGAAATCTTAAAACAAGCTGCTTCGATTCATCGCGAAAGCCTTCGTAAAAGTTTAGAACATCGTTTAGAAATCGCTAGAGCTAATGGTGATGACAGACTTGTTAGACAACTTGAGGCAGAAGCTAGCTATTTACACATGAATTAAAATTTTAAATTAATGAATAAACTAAATGGTGGGGTTGAATTGATGTTCTCCCCACTATTGTGGTATTTGAGTAATAGTAATATTTAAAACTGCTAATTTTCTGATTCAGTGGATGAAGTAGATTTAACCAGTGGAACTTGAGCAACTTCTTCTAATCCAACCGATGTGAGCAATTCTTTCCAGGTTTGTGCTAAATTCTTGTCCTCTGGTTGTGCTACTACCGATTGAGCTAGAGTGGTGATCGTTTCGTGCCAAATACCTGCTTTACCATACAGAACAGCACTTTCTAAAGAATTAGCATCTTTTAAACTTTGACCTAGAATCGATTCTAGTTTTACTCTTTTTATTTTCCCTTGTACCATCGGATTATCTGATTGTAGTCGATTATTACACATAATGGCTAATGACCACTTGTAAGTTTTGCCTATTTCTAAAGGTGGTGATTTTTTAGGAAAAGTAAGGCTAATAATTCCAGATTTACCATTAAGTGAAATAACAGTTTGATAATAACTTTCACTATCTTCATCGTGCCAACTAAAAAAAACTTTTTGGGCAGAGGTTTTTGGTAAGTAAAATAACAAGGTAGGATGGGCAGCAATAGTTAATCCTTGATTAGTAATTGGCAATAAAGGTGTAAATGGAACAGCAACATTTTCTGTCTGTTCTAAGCATTGTCCATTGTTACGAGTTGCACCTTTGATAGTTGTTTGAGGTTTATTTTCTGCTGGAGGAGTAAAAATAACTTTTAGTCTGGTTGAAGTTTGAGCCTGAGTTTGGTTACACCAATAAGAAGTAGCAAAAATAGTTAAAGCAAAAAAAGTAAATAAAGATTTTATTTTAAATAAATAATTAAACTGATCAACTCTCATGTTTAGTAGTAAATTAAAATTTATATTTGCTTTAATTCTAAGCTTCAAACCAAAAATTAATCATAAATTGAATGTAATATTATGATAAAATTTTTCTTAATTTTGCTTTAAAAAATATTTCAAGTTATCCGTAAATATATTGAGTAAATTAAAAAGTTTTATTTAATACAATCATGTCTAATATTCACAAACAATTTCCTGCCAAAACAAAAAGAACTGAATCAAAAAGATGCTTAAAATCCTTGGAATAAAGCAAGGTTAATTGAGTTTTTCACAAACAAGGCAATTTGATTCCGCTCTTTAAGTAGCTCCGCTCCATTTAATTAAACATTAAATAATCTTGATTTGGAGACTTACAGATATAGCGTGCGAAACACACAGAGTTTCCTCCGGAAGTGTAATCGCGTAAGACGGGGTTTGGGGAAATTAGTTTAACGTTTAATTAGGTTGACCCCAAAAATAGGTTACAAGCCTCCTCTTATAAGGAGGAAAATCTCAATATAGCGATTGGATATGGCGAGGTTTACGTCGCCGTCCCTCGCTATCAAAAATATTTCTGATTGCAATTCTTGTGACTTTTAGGCATTAGTAACTAATAACTGCACAGACGTAATATGTTACGTCTCTACTGGTAACTGAGATGACTGAAATACTTTCTATTACACATAAAAGTTAAGTAAAATTAGCTTATTATTAAGTTTGTATGAACAAAAATAGATTTGATTGATAGAAATAAAAATTTTAGATAAAGAAGCTTGAAAACGCTGGACAAAAAAAATTAGTATATATATTATTTAAATCACGGTTTTTTATTAATTTAAAAATGTTTTAAATATAATTGATATTTTAATCAGTTGGGGTTTCAATAAAAAAGAATTTTATCAACCCTCAATAAAATATTGTTTCAATATAATTTTTATCTAAAATAACTATTACAAAATTGATTGGAATTAAAGATTAATTTCAAATTTTTATTAATCAAACAAACCAAAGTGAATTATGGTAAATCATCAACCCTCTGTCAGTATCGGTATACCTGTTTATAATGGCGAAAATTACTTAAGTAAAGCCTTAGATTCATTATTAAATCAAACTTTTACAGATTTTGAATTAATTATTTCTGATAATGCTTCAAGCGATCGCACTCAAGAAATTTGCTTAGAATATTCAGCTAAAGATGCTCGGATTCGTTACTATCGTAATGATTCTAATTTAGGTGCAGCAGACAACTACAATCGAGTTTTTGAATTATCATCAGGAAAGTATTTTAAATGGGCTGCCCATGATGATACTTGCGCCCCAGATTATTTAGAAAAGTGTGTTGAAATATTAGAAAAAAGTCCTGATGTAGTGTTAGCTTACCCTAAAGCTTATTTGATTAACGAACAAGACCAAATAACTGGAATTTATACAGAAAACATTCCTATTACAGCAAATAAACCTCATCAACGTTTATATCAATTATTAGAAACCTATGGTTGGTTTCACGGAACTCAAGCTTTTGGATTATTCAGACGCAGTGAATTAGCAAAAACTGTCCTAATCGGTAAATATCCCCAAGCAGATCGAGTTTTACTAGCAGAAGTTGCTCTTTTAGGTAAATTTGCTGAAATTCCTGAATATCTCTTTAATCGTCGTAATCATCCTAAGATTTCACAAAGAGCTAACCCCAATGATGAATCTCTTTCAGTTTGGTATGACCCCAAAAATAAAGGCAAAATTATTCTTCCTCAATGGAAACGCTATAGTGAATATTTTCATATCATTTCCAGAACTAAGTTAAGTTGGGATGAGAAAATACTTGCTTATCTGCAACTATCAAGACGGATGTGTTTATCACCAGGTTTTAGAAAAAGAGTAAATAGTATTAAAGAAGATTTAAGTAAAGCTACCAAGTTATTTGTAATGAATCTGTCTAGAACTAATTTAACTTCATCAAACTCACGTTAATTAAGTTTTGATCTTGAAAACAGAATGGGCTGAAATAATTTCAGCCTATTTAATATGTTGGCTAAAACTTTAAGAAAAAAAATAGTATCGAACTTAAGTAGAATTTGTCTCGGTTACTGTAACACCTTTGTAAACTACTCATTGCTTTTGTTAATAAGTAGACTGAGATATCTTTTGGGAAAACAGATGAAATATTTTAAAACTGTTGCAAGTAATTCAGTAGCTTGGTGGGCAAATTTATTTGCGATCGCGGGATTTTTGTCGGTAATTATTCCTACTTTATTTCCTTATGATTTTTTCTTTCAGGAAGTCGCCCAACAATTGAGTTTTGATTATCTGCGATCGCGGATGACAAGACCAGATGATTTTAATGATTTAATTGCCAATATTTTTTTATTTATTCCTTTCGGTTTTGGCATTACTTGTTTAACCAAAAAATTCAAACTAAAAGTCTTAACAGCTTTTTCTGTAGTTTTGATATCAAGTTTTACTCTTTCTGTTTTAGTTGAAATTTGCCAAATTTTCTTACCAAATCGTAACCCAACTTATGTAGATATCTTGATGAATAGTTTGGGTGGGTTGGTTGGTTTTTTTGTGTTTAAGTTTTTAGGGATTTTAATTATTAATTTTTTAACTTATATCTTTATTAAATTAAAAACTTGGAAATTGATTCCTAGTTTAATTATTATTATTTTTTTGATATATTTTTATTTAGCTTGTTTATTATCTTATCATTGGCAAGGAATGGTGAAACTTTGGGATTTAAGTAATTGGAATTCTAATTATCCTTTAGCTTTGGGCAATGAAATTACAGGAAAAAGACCTTGGAATGGGCAAATTTTTGAATTTTGTGTTTCCGATCAATCTCTTGACAAACAAGAAATAGCTGAAATTTTGCAGCAACCAACTTTTTGTAATTCAAAAATTGATTCTTTAATTGCTTCTTATATTTTAACTAGTCAAAGTAATTATCAAAATCTCAAAGAAAATACTTCCGATTTAGTTTGGCAGGAAAAAGTTGTTAATCAAAATCCTGAAAGATGGCTACAAACAAAAACCAATGCTGCATTCATTAACGAAAAATTACGTAATAGTTCCCAATTCATTATCATGACAACTCTGGCTAGTAGCGATCGCGATCAAACGGGACCAGCTAGAATTATTTCTCTTTCTCAAGACTCTTTTAATCGCAATTTAACTATTGGACAGTGGCATAATCATCTTAGTTTACGATTAAGAACTCCTTTAACTAAAAAAAATGGAACTAGACCAGAACTGATCATTCCAAATGTTTTTAAAGATACACAAACTCATCGTTTAATTATTGATTATAATCAGCAAGCTTTATCAGTATATATAGATGATTTATTTCATAAATATACTTTTAAATTTTCTCCTGAAGCTACACTCTTTTGGTATTTATCTCCTTCTTTTAGTTCGCTGATTCATTTAACTATTACTAATAGTCGATTTTATCAGCTGTTATACTACGGATTAATTTTTATTCCTTTGGGTATTTTAGCGAGATACATTTGCTTCAGTTACCAGCAAAAATGGTTTTTCTTGATTGTGATGATTGGGGGGTTGAATATTATTCCTGCTTTTTTATTTGAAGCAATGATGGCAATCGCTAATGAGGGAAATTTTAACAACGGAAATCTAGTACTTGGCAGTCTATTAAGTCTAGCTTGTCAAAAAGTAAAGCGTTAAATTAAATAAATCAATTGAGAGTAATAAAAGTTGGCTCTGACAGTGATGAATGTTTGAGCCTTAATTAGTTTGCTTTGCGATCGCAAACTTTAAGTTAACAAATAAAGATTTTAAGATTTTGCTAGTTTCTAATTACAACTAAGAGTTAGTAGTAAGCTTTAACTTTATCTTTTTTTTGCAAACATTTAAAGTGATTGTAAATATAGACGAAAACACTAGACGAAAACAAAACAATTATGCGATATTTCATTTAACGTAAGATTTTTTTTTACGCCTAATGAATAAACACAAGGCTATCAAAAATTTTTTTTAAGATTAGCCTTTAATTTATCGACACAAAAAAGTAACAAATAAATGCTTTTTATGATTTAAAAAGTGATTTTAATAGTTTAATCTTAATGCTTGATAAGCATGGTCTAGCTAAATTTTTAATCCATTTAATTCAACTCAACTAAATATACATCAACTTTTTCAAGATTTAAACTGACAATAAAAAAGTCTAAATTCTTGTGAATATCAGAATGAATATTTATAGTTGCGACAAATATTTAAATCAAAAATACTAAATAAAAAAAACTTGTGAAAATAGCCTTAGTAAATCAACCCTGGGATAGTGTTACTCCTCCAGTTCAGTCTGGTTCAATTCCAATCTGGAACTATCAAGTTGCTCGTCAATTAGCTCAATCTTGTCAAGTTGTGGTTTATGCTCGTCAAAATCGTAAGCAAAAAGCAGTGGAATGGAGTGAACAAGTAGAATATAGAAGAGTATCGGTCATTTTCGAGAAAGTTGTTAATCGATTAAGCCGATTAATTAATAAATTTTCTCCAAAATCACATTATTTTGCTTCAAGATTGTATGGTGTTATTTATGCTTTATCCTTGGCATTAGATCTCAGACAACAACAATGCGATGTAGTTCACATCCATAACTTTTCTCAGTTTGTTCCTTTAATTCGTGCATTTAATCCCAATATTAAAATTGTTTTACATATGCATTGTGAATGGTTGAGTCAACTCAACCGAACTAAAATGGCTAAAAGACTAGCTGATGTAGATCTAATTATTGGTTGTAGTCATTACATCACAGACAAAATTAAAGCTTGCTATCCTCAATTCGCAGAGCGTTGTCAAACAGTTTTTAATGGAGTAGATGTTGAGAAATTTCTTAAAAATAGCGATTCTGAGAGTCAATCTGACTGTCTCAAGCTGTTGTTTGTGGGACGTATTTCTCCAGAAAAAGGACTACATACTTTAATTGATGCTTTCAAAATTGTTTTGAAACAATATCCCCAAACTAAATTGCAGATTGTAGGGCCAAATAAACCCACACCAACAGAATTTATTGCAACTTTAAGCGATGAACCAACAGTAGCTAGTTTAGCTAAATTTACTCCCAAACAATATTACTCATATCTACAAAGTCAACTTTCATCTGAGGTTGCTAATCAAGTCTCTTTTGTGGGTGGGATTAAACATTCTCAATTAGTTGAACTTTATCAAGAAGCAGATTTTCTCATCAATCCTTCTTTAAGCGAATCTTTTGGCATGAGTTTAGTAGAGGCGATGGCAATGGGACTTCCTGTAATTGCTAGTCGAGTTGGTGGCATGACGGGAATTGTTGAAGAAGGAAAAACTGGTTTCTTATTTGAACCTGATAACCCTATCGCCTTAGCTGAAGCAATGATGCGATTGATTGAAGACAAACAATTAAGAACTGTCATGGGTGAAGCAGGTCGTCAGCGAGTGTTAAACTACTTTTCTTGGCATAAAGTAGCAGACAGTTTATTAATTCATTATTCTCGTTTGATAGAACCTCCTGCTCAACCTCTGGTTCAAAACTATGCTATGGAAAGTTTTTAATACTCTCATCTTTAATTGCTAGTGCAATTTAATGAACGAGGCTTATAGAACTCATTTGGGAGCTTTCTCAACAGAAGCTAGTCTAATCTGACAAAACAAAAGACCTGTTGTGAAATAAGCGAGAATAGAGACAGGCGATCAAATAACACAATCAGCTTGTAGATTATGGAATTTTTATCTAATGGCTGTATAAAGAAAAAAGTTTTTGTCAAGCTAGATGCTGTTTCTTGATCGCATGAGCGTTTTTATTTTGCAACAAGTCTAATCTCAATTTCTCTTTATCAATTAATAATTCAAACATAATTTTTAAGATATTCTTCAAGAGCTTCGTTGACTAATTTATTAAGATTAATTCCTTTTTGTTTAGCTACAATAACTGCACGTCGATGAAGATTGCTACCAGTTCGGATCTTGAAGCTTCCTTTAAAAGACTGTTCTGGTTCAATATTTTGGTTACGAACAAGCTCTAGATAATCGTCTACCGCTTCTTGAAAACTATTGCGTAAAGACTCGACATCATGACCTTCGTAACTAATAAGACTACGAATATATTCTACTCGACCATAAAAAATTTTATCTTCATCGTTGTAATCTACTGAGCCTAAATAGCCTTTATATTCCATTAAGTTTTTCATATCAATTATTTTAATTATAGAAAGATTACTCGAACAATATGCAACTAATTTTAGTCGCATATTAGCTTATTTTTGAGAAAAAACTTAAAACAAGGTTTGCTTGTGGTCATTGCTCTTGGGCTGTCATAAACCAGCCTTGCGGTTCGGATCTTTTCTGTTCTTTGATGGTTGAATAGGAATGATTCAGGGCTTCTGAAAACGTTAACCTCAGCTATAGCAGGTTAGCGTAGTTTATTCATAGAAACAATAGCCAAATCAGAAGAGTTGATGCCAAGATTAGGGGATGTTTCATCGCTCTTAGGTTGAGGACATCGAGCAATGAGGAAAACAGAACCCAAATTATTGACGGATCTTTATAACGAAAGTCTTTCCAAAGGCAAAGTAATAGGTAGTAACAACTCTGATGGAATTATTCGTCAGGGAATAGATGCAGAAAAGTTAATTACTATCGATCATGGTGCTTTGCGTTTTTCTCCGCTAGTTAAAGCTGGTTGGGGTAGAGAAGGAATTGCTTATGGTCCTTATATTCGTGCTAATGGACTAGCTTGTGCTTTTGTTGTCCTCAATGGTCATAATACTTCTCAATCAGGAGACTATGCCGAGAGTATCTTCCGCAGACTGAAACAATGGGCTGAAGGTTCTCATCACCAAAATCCAATCCAAAGATTTTGGGGTTGGTTGCGTAGTTATAAGCGAGAAAGTCTGAGAGAGCGCATCTATCGCTGGATTCTTAGTAGTAAAAAATATGTTGATATTCCTACTATTAATGAAAATTTAGCTGTAGGTTGGTTTTCCCAAGCAATTCCTAGTAATCCTCTAGCAGAAGGAAACGGATTTATTGTTCATGCTACTGGGACAGAAAATGGAGAATTATGGGCAAGAGTAGCGAATCAGCCATTAAGAGTCTTAAGAGGTTTACAAAATATTCCCATTTACTATGTAGTTATTTTAAGGGAACAAGGAGCAGCTTATTATGCTGCTTCATTACCTAATGCTCATGGTTTAGCTGCTTATCCTAATTTACGTCCTTTAGCGATCGATCCGTTTAATCAAGATCAAACAGTTTATGCTGCTGTTTATCAAAGTGTGTTGGGACAAATAGGCTTTAGCGTCGATACCAGAATTTATGGTGCTAAAGTTCAACAAATTTCAGAACTTAATAATTGGTATGGTACTGCTTGCGTTGCCGATTCTTTGAAGGGTAATGGTTTGCTTGATAATTCTCCTGCTGAAATAGGAGGGGTGTGGCAAGTCAAAACTGGTAGTTATGAACGTACAGCTAATGGTGTTAAGGCAAAGGGTTTTGATAATTGGGCAATTCTGAATTCAGAAAGCGAAATTGGCTTAATTCATGTCATGATCCTTACCTCAGACGATATTGCTGTTGAAGGCATTGTTTGGCGGATTCAGAATCAACAAAACTACTGGCGGTTGTTATTGAGCGATCGCAAATGTCAAGTTTGTTTGGTTGAGGAAGGAACGGAAATAGAAATAGCTACAAGTCTTGATTTGGGTTTAAAAACTAATAGTCTTAATTCGGTTCAAATTTTAGACGATGGCGAAACGATTGGTATTTATATCAACGGTCAATTATGGTTAAATCAATGGTTTACAGATACTAGGTTACAAAATGCTACAGGAGTTGGAATTTATACAGTTCAAAACGATGTAGAACAGTATTGGCAAGCTTTGGAAGCTCATCCTCGTCAAATACCTTTTCCTGCTGCACTCGATTTAGGTTCTCCCTGGCAAGCACAGGGACAAGAAATTGTTGTCACTGAGCAGTTTACAGGAACTGAAGAGGTAGATTTAGCTAAAACAACTACCACTACAGGAGAAAAGATTTGGCGTAAAGATATCGGACGGGGAATATTCTCACTTACTGGGAATAATGCTGCTAAAGTACAAGCTAATCCCCAAAATCCTAATCCTGGACGTACAGCTTATACTATTGCTTGGGATAATCTTGATTTTGCTGATCTTCAGGTAGATATTACTCCGCCAGGAACCCAACGAAAGCAAAGAGAAAAAGGTAGAGGTGGTTTAATTTTTTGGCAAGACCGAGATAATTACATTATTATTAATAACTGGTTAGATGACTGTTACGGTGGTGCAGCTATTTGTTCTTTTTTCTTTCTTAATGGCTTTGAAGATGTTTACGATGCTGTTTGGACTAATGTGGGTAGTCGCGTTTATTGGGGTGTAAAACATACATTTCGGGTTGTCTTTGATGGGATTAATTACACTGTTTTTGTTAACCAAGAACCAGTTTTATATCGAGCTTTAACCGATGTTTATCCTAAGAGCAAGCGTTTGAAAATTAACCGTGTGGGAATTGTTGCTAATTGGGATTGGGGTAATGATACTGGTAGTGTGTTTGAAAATTTTGTTGCCCGAAAGTAAGATCTATATGGCTTTTCTTAGATTGATAACTGTTATACACGATTTGTTTTTCTGAGTTAATAAATAACTTGAAGTACGTCAATTTTGCCTTAAGAAAATTCTCATGAGATTAATATGAAAGTAGAACACGCGATCGCAATTGCTGCTTTGAGTTCAATTCCAGGGAATGGTTGACAAATATCTAAGTTTCGTGATTGTTTATTAATCTTGGGGTTGATTTGGATTTAAACCATGAAATGTAAACGAGTTGGTGTTATTGGTGGCGGACAATTAGCTTGGATGATGGCAGAAGAAGCACAAGCTTTAGGAATTGAATTAATTGTACAAACTCCTAACCAAGATGATCCAGCAGTAAGTAGAGCGACAGAAGTGATTTTCGCTTCTATAGACGATGCTGAAGCTACTGCTAAATTAGCTACTCGTTGCGATGTGATTACTTTTGAAAATGAGTTTATTGACCTTGAAGCATTACAAGTTGTAGCACAACAGGGAGTTTCTTTTTGTCCTAGTTTAACTGCCTTATCTCCTTTATTAGATAAATACGAACAACGCTCTTATTTACAACAAATTGGTTTGCCTGTACCTCAGTTTAGTGCGATCAATGTGAATTCTTTCTATGGTTTTCCTGTGGTTTTAAAAGCGCGTCGTCATGGTTACGATGGACAGGGTACATTTATCCTCAAAGATAACCAAGCTTTAACAGAAATCTGTCAGCGTTTACCAACTTCAGAAATGCTGATGGAAGAATATATTCCTTTTAGCAAGGAATTAGCTGTCATGGCTGCTCGAAATGCATCAGGTGAAGTGGTAACCTATCCTGTAGTGGAAACTTATCAGCAAGATCAAGTTTGTCGTTGGGTAATTGCACCTGGAGATGTTTCTGAAGAAGTTCAACAACAAGTAAAAGCGATCGCAACTACTTTATTAACTAAGTTAGAAGTGGTGGGTATTTTTGGCATTGAATTATTTTTGACTACTGATGGTAAGGTGTTGGTGAATGAAGTCGCACCACGTACTCATAATTCAGGACATTATACTTTGGATGCTTGTGATACTTCTCAGTTTAAAATGCAATTACAAGCTGTTACGGGTTTACCTTTAGGCTCTCCTCAACTTAAATCTGCGGGTGCAGTGATGGTAAATTTACTTGGTTATGAATATTCGGAAAATGATTATTTAAATATTAGAAATGAATTAGCTGCCATTCCTAATAGTTATATTCACTGGTACGGCAAAAACCAATCTCGTCCAGGTAGAAAGTTAGGTCATGTTACTGTTTTACTTCAGAAGGAAGAATTATTTCAAGCCAAACAAATAGCCGAAAAGATTGAATCAATTTGGTACAAAAAGTAGTTACAGCATTAGCTGTACTTGATGTAATATGTTACATCTCTACAGTTATCTGAATATGAGTTAATAATTATTTTTTAACTACATCAAAATAGGTTAATAAAGGTTGAGGTTCGGCAATACCATAACCTTGAGCATAATCAACTCCGAGTAGTTTTAATTTTGCCATAGTTGCGTAATTATCTACAAACTCGGCAATTGTTTTAATCTTCATAGTATGGGAAACCTGATTAATTGCTTCGACAATCGTACAATTAATTGGATTGTCTAATAAATCTTTAATAAAAATTCCATCAATTTTTAAATAATCGACTGGTAAATTTTTTAAATAAGCAAAAGAAGACATTCCACTACCAAAATCATCAAGAGCAAAAGTACAACCTACTTGTTTAAGTCGAGTAATTAAATGCCTAGCTTTATCTAAATTTGCGATCGCAGCAGTTTCGGTAATTTCAAAACAAATTATTTTGGGAGGAATACGATGTAGATAAAATTGTTCTTCAATAAAATCACTTAAACTATCGTCATCTAAACTTTGACCAGAAAGATTAATAGTATATAAGTTTCTAATCTTACCTTTTTGTTGTTGTCGGTAATAAGCTCCTTGTGTGGCAAATAAATTGGAAATTGTCCAGCGATCAATTTTTTTCATTAAGTCATAACGTTCGGCAATAGGAATAAAACTCATTGGAGATAAAATTGTGCCGTTATCATCTTGCAATCTTAATAAGACTTCGTAGTGTTCCCCTGCATCGTTAAAGTCTTGTAGCGGTACAATTGTTTGATAATATAAACGAAATTTGTTGTGTTCTAAAGCTTGCTGAATTAAACTTAACCAACGCATTTCTTGAGATTGTTGCGCTAGTTCTATTTCTTTATTATGTACTAAATAAATTTGATTTCTTCCTTTAGTTTTAGCTGCATAACAAGCAGCATCAGCAGCTTTTAAAACCCCAATAGAGTTATCATACTGCGGGCTACAAGAAACCACACCAATACTAATACCTAAATGAAAAACTTTATCTTGCCAAACAAACCTAAATTTTTGAATACTAGTTAACAAATTATTGGCAATTTCTAAAACTTTTTCGATAGGATAAGGGCTAAGGATAACAGCAAATTCGTCTCCTCCTAATCTTGCCACAGTATCTTTAATTGGAACTTGAGCTTGTAGTAAAATGGCAATTTGTTTAAGTAGTTCATCTCCTGCAAAATGACCGCAACTATCATTAATAATTTTGAACCGATCTAAATCTAGATATAACAAAGTATAGTCATGAGCGGAATAATACTTGTTTTGACAAATTTGTTTAAGTCGGTGTTCAAATTCACGACGATTAATTAATCCTGTTAATTCATCATGAGTAGCTTGCCAAGAAAGTTTTTGAGCAATTTCTCTTTCTTTAGTAATATCGTGGAAGACAATTACTGTCCCGATAATTTGTTGATTTTGAGATTTAATTGGTGCTGCGGAAATTTTAATAATAAATTCTTGTTGTGATTTGCTAACTAAACAAGCAAAGTTAGGTATTTTCTCAAAAATATTTTTTTGATTATTTTTAGCCACAAGCTTTTTAGGAATTAAATCAGTTAAGAATTTTTTCGTGATTTCGTCTTTAATCTGAAAAACTTGTTCTAGTTGATAATTTTGAGCTTCTTGTTTACTCCATCCTGTTAAGGTTTCGGCAATGGGGTTAAGATAAACAATTTTACCTGTAGCATCAGTAGTAATAACAGCATCGCCAATAGATTGTAATGTAACTTGGGCTAATTCTTTTTCTTTATACCAAATTTGTTCAATTTTTTTCCGTTCAAGATTACTACTAACTAAACTATCTAAAATTTGATTTAAGGCTTGATACATTGCCTCCATTTCATTTTCTTCGTCTATTTTTAGTAAATCATTTTGAAACATTTCATGATTGATATTGTCAGCAATTTGATTGGCTTGTTCAACAACTTTAGTAATTGAAGTTTGTAATTGAGATGCGATCGCTTTAGCACTGGCAATCCCAATCGCTAAAATAATTAAATTTAAAATAATACTTAAAATTAAGGCAAAATAAATTTCGCGATGAGTAGCTTTTAAAGAACCATCAATATGTTGGTCAAGACGAGTATATATTTCTTTGGTTAAATCTTCTATTGATTTTTTAACTTTAATTGATTCAGCAATTATGACAGAAGCTTCTTCAATTTTTCCTTGATTCAGAATCGCGATCGCTTGATTAACAGAATTAATAAATGTTTGATTTTCTTGTTCTAGTTGTTTAAATAGTTTCTCTAATAACTGATAGTCTTCTTGATTTTTATTAAGACGAAAACTACCTTCTTTAATTTGTTCTTCTTGTGCAGCTTTAACTGCTTGCTCTTGAGCTTGCTTTAATTCTGTTTGTAAAAGTTGATTGGTTTGTTGTAAAATTTTGATTTTTTGCTCTATTTCTGGTTGAACTTCTTGATTTTTAAGCCTACTTAAGCGAAAAATTTGTTCAATTATATTTTGTTGTTTTTGTTGATATATTTCGAGATTGCGAGTTTTTTGATCTAGAGGATAATCTGAAGTAACTACTTCTTCTAGTTCTCGATATATTTTCTGTAATTCTGAAAATAGATTGAAGGTAACTCCACTAAGAAATAAAGATAGAAAGGTTGCTAATAAAGCAATTTTCCTGGCTAAAGTCCATTGAGAAATAAAATTTTTAGGTGACATTACTGAGATAGATTTACTAATGTTAAAAAATCTATTGATTGAGATTAGATATTTATTGATACAATTCCCCAAAAACAAATAAAAGTAACAATGCTTTTGAGGAAGTTTTGATTCTAATTATTGCTTAAAATCAAATTAGATGTTTTTTTTTTAATAAAAGTAACTTAAACTAGATGTAATTAAAGATTTGTAGATTAAGCAATGAATTTAGACACAGCATTGGCATCAGTAGATCAAATGATTTATGCCAAGACGGGAAAACACTTAAGCAATCTACAAACTATTATTCTCAAAAAAGTTTGGCAAGGAAAAAAATATTTAGCAATAGCAGATGAATATGGTTGTACCGAAGGTCATGTTAAAGATGTTGCTTCATGGCTATGGAAAATTTTATCAGAAGTATTACAAGAAAAAGTAACTAAAACTAATTTTAGGACAGTTATACAAAGAAAATTATCTTCAGTTGCGATCACAAAATCTTCGTTATTATCTTCTGGTTCGGCTTATTTTATTGGTAGAGATCATGAACTTGCCTACTTACAAACTTTAGTTGATCGTGGTAGTAAAGTAATTATGATTCAAGGAGAAGGAGGTGTGGGAAAGACAACTTTGGCTCAACATTTTTTATTGAGTCAAGGTTTTTCTTTGGTATTAGAAGTTTTAATGGCGAAAGAAACTCAAAATATCACTTCAGTAGAAAGTATTGTTGAAGAATGGTTACAACGAGATTTGCATGAAGAGGCAGGTAACGAATTTGGTGTTACTTTGGCTAGGTTGAAGCGATGTTTAGAACAACAAAAAATTGGGATTTTAATTGATAATTTAGAACCTGCTTTAGATCGAGAAGGTAAATTCATTGCTGCTCATCGTAACTATGTGGAATTATTGCGAGTATTAAGCGATCTAAAAATTAAATCAATTACTTTAGTTACCAGTCGCGATCGCATTTGTGAAGCCGATCTAAACTTAGAACATTATCGTTTACCAGGATTAAGTTTATCTGCTTGGCAAGAATTTTTTTTCTACCGTCAAATTCTAACTGATTCGATCATCTTAGCAAAATTACATCAAACCTATGGTGGTAACGCCAAAGCAATGGGAATTGTAGCTGGAGTCATTCAAGAAGATTATGCGGGAAATATAGATAATTATTGGCAAGAAAATGCTAATGATCCTTTAGTAGAAATCAATTTAAAAAACTTAGTTGCTCATCAATTTGATCGATTACAAAAGCTCGATGAGCAAGCTTATTTATTACTTTGTCGTTTAGGATGTTATCGTTATCAAGATATTCCACAAATTTCTCGCTCAGGATTGTTAATTTTATTGTGGGATGTAGAGGAAAAACACAAACGAAAAATCATTGAATCTCTACGGAATCGTTCTTTAGTAGAATTTTCTCAAGCTAAATATTGGTTACATCCTGTGATTAAAGCAGAAGCTATTCTTCGTTTACAACGGCAAAAAGAATGGCAACAAACTCATCTTACAATTGCCCAATTTTATACAGCAAGTGTGACCAAAATTAATAGTATTCAAGATGGTTTAACTGCTTTAGAAGCATATTATCACTATGTAGCTATTGAAGACTTTGACGCAGCAGGACAAGTAATTATTAATAGTTACAATAATCAATGGGGACAATACTTAACTTTAGGAAGTACTCTCTATCGCTTAGGATTAATTCAACCGCTACTTACTGCTATTACACAAATTATAGAAAAAATTTCAACTATTGAAAAACGTAGTGAATTAAATAATATTTTAGGTGATTTATATTGGATTTCTGGTCAAATTTACCAAGCGATCGCTTGTCAAAAAGTAACTATTTCTGCTGCTACTCAATGTTTAAAAAATCTTACTGAATTAGAAATAAATCAATATCGAATCTATTATCTAAAAATGTTACAAGTAGATTCATTACTTAGTCTAGGATTGTATCAAATCGATCTTTTAGAATTAGATCAAGCAGCTAATTTTTTTCAACAAGTTATTAACTTAGCTTATCAAACTAGACATCATTCTTGGGCAGAAAAAGCTTCAATTTGTTTAGACTTAGTTAATTCTGCTCGGCAACAAATGCAAGTTGATTATCAAACTAGTCAAAAATTTTATCAACTAATTATTATTAATAATGATCCAGACTATAATACTGGTCGCTTTGCATTTTTTATTCAAATTTTAGGTCAGACTCATTTAAATTTGGGAGAAACTACTAAAGCCCAACAACTATTTACGAGAGCGATCGCTTTTTCTCAATCAAGTAATTACACTCAAATTAAAGCCAAAGCTTTAAGTGGTTTAGCAGTGAGCTATCGACAAATAAATCAGTTTGAAACTGCCGAACAATATCATCAACAAGCTATTAATCTACTAGATAATCTTGGTGCTAAATGTGACCTAGCAGAAGCTTATTTTCAATGGGGTTTAACTTTACAAATTAGCGGAAAAAGTGAAGTTAGTAAAAATAATTTTGAACGAGCTAGTCAATTGTTTCAACAAATCAACGCACCGAAACAATTAGTAAAAATTAGAAATCAATTAGAATAAACAAGATCAAATCCATCTTAATTTGAATTTAAATACTGTAATGAGATTGTGTTGCAATATGAAAACTAAGCAAAAATATCTCTCCAATTTTTCCAATCCTTTAGTAAAATTTCTCATTCAATGGGCTAATGTCATTGCAGTTGTCGGTAGCACCTGTTTGATCCTATTAGCTACACTTTTTCCTTTTAATTTCACTCCCACCAATTTTTCTTGGCAAACCATTCATAGTAGTTTTGGAGCGCAAAGCGATCTTAACGACCTAGTAGGGAATGTATTGCTGTTTATCCCTTTTGGTGTTAGTTTGCTTAGTTTGCTGATTAAGCATAAAATTAAGTTATTCTGGGCTATCTGTTTAACTACTCTGACTAGTATCGGTTTATCCTTAAGTGTAGAAATTTTACAAATATTTTTGCCATCCAGAAGTAGTGATTATAGCGATCTAATTACTAATAGTACAGGTGGATTATTAGGAGCTATAGGTTATTGTCTTTGGAATTTAGCTAAATTTAACAGTTTACTATCTAGATTGCTTGAAACTCTTAAACCTCTGCTATCTAGGCAAAAATTAGCAGCAGCGTTGATTATTTGGGTACTTTTTACTGGTTTCGTCGCTTTAACCTTACAAAAAGCAACTTATTTCAGTAATTGGGCAACTGACTTTCCTTTAATACTAGGAAATGAAGCTACAGGCGATCGCCCTTGGCAAGGTACAATTTCTCAATTAGCGATCGCTCCTAGAGCTATGGATGAATCAGAAATTACTGAAGTGTTTGCTAAGCAAGGTTTTCTTCCTTCAGAATTATTGATTGCTAACTATGCGTTGACAGGAAAAGATAATTATCAAGATCAAACAAACCAATTACCTGATTTAATTTGGCAAGGTAATCAACCTCAAAATCAAATCACTACAGGAGTTAATGTAACTTCCGACTCTTGGTTATCCACTCCAACCCCAGCAACCAAACTTGCTCAAAAATTACGTCAAACTTCCCAATTTACAATTAGTACAATTGTAACAACAGCTAATCCCCAACAAGTAGGACCAGGAAGAATTATTACTTTCTCTAGCGATCCTTTTCATCGCAACTTCACTTTGGGACAACATTATAGTTACTTAATCTTTCGTTTACGTACTCCAATTACGGGAGAAAACGGAATGTATACAGGATTAAGTGTACGAGGTATTTTTAAAGATAATCAACCAATTCATTTAATTCTTACTTATAAACATTCATTTTTAAGACTATATGTTAATAGTCCAGAAAACTTGCATATTTTAGGATTAACTCCAGAAATAACCTTATTTCGTTATTTATTTCCCTTGGAAGGCGATAATCTTCATTTAACTAAATTTGGTTTATTGCTAAATAAATTATTGTATTATTTGTTATTTTTTGTACCTTTAGGAATTCTAACTGCTTTAATCATTACCCTGTTTCCAACTAGATTAAGTTGGACAATACTATTATTTATGGCAGGAATTGTTGTACCTGCACTTCTTTTAGAATTATTAATTCGAGCAGAATATGGTTTAAGAATAGACAATTTGAGCATCAGTATTGCGATCGCAACAATCACAATGTTGTTAGTTAGAAACAGATTAATTGTCTGGTTAGATTCGGACAATCGTTACAGTAAACAAGGAATACGGAGTAACTGGTAACTGCCAAAGATAGTCAAATTGTGCTAAAATTTTAAAGTAATTTGCTACTATATCACGATTTATTCGCTAAAAAAGCGCAATTATTCTCATTTTTTAGCTTTTAGAGTGAATTATTAGATATTTTCGGAGTTTTTAACCCTATGACCTCTTCCCAGGAACGGATTATTCCTACCGATCTGAGTAATGAAATGTCTCGGTCTTATTTAGAATACGCCATGAGCGTCATTGTAGGACGGGCGTTACCAGATGCTAGAGATGGTCTTAAACCCGTGCATCGTCGCATTCTCTTTGCCATGTATGAGTTGGGCTTAACTCCAGATCGTCCATTTCGTAAATGCGCCCGTGTTGTCGGGGAAGTTTTAGGTAAATATCATCCCCACGGTGACACCGCAGTATATGATGCTCTGGTAAGAATGGCGCAAGACTTTTCGATGCGCAACCCTCTAATCAATGGTCACGGTAACTTTGGTTCAATTGATAATGATCCTCCCGCAGCAATGCGTTACACCGAGTGTCGCTTACAATCTTTGGCAACTAACGCTTTATTGCGAGATATTGAAGCCGATACAGTAGATTTTGCTGATAATTTTGACGGTTCGCAACAAGAACCAGTTGTTTTACCAGCCAGATTACCTCAGTTACTTCTCAATGGTTCATCAGGGATCGCAGTAGGGATGGCAACTAATATCCCTCCTCACAATCTAGGCGAGT
This sequence comes from Stanieria cyanosphaera PCC 7437, assembly GCF_000317575.1. Classification (NCBI taxonomy): domain Bacteria; kingdom Bacillati; phylum Cyanobacteriota; class Cyanophyceae; order Pleurocapsales; family Dermocarpellaceae; genus Stanieria; species Stanieria cyanosphaera. The sequence continues at coordinate 1,399,610 of NC_019748.1, forward strand.
TAGTCGATGGTGTAATTGCCTTAATTCACAATCCAGAAATTAGCGATCTGGAGTTAATGAAATATATTCCTGGTCCTGATTTTCCGACAGGTGGACAGATTTTAGGCAGAGGAGGCATCAAAGATGCTTATTTGACTGGCAGAGGTTCAATTACTATGCGTGGAGTAGCAGAGATTGAAACCATTCATCCTAGGGGAAGACCAGAACGAGAAGCGATTATTGTTACCCAATTACCCTATCAAACTAATAAAGCTGCACTGATTGAGAAAATTGCTGAATTAGTTAACGATAAACGTTTAGAAGGAATTTCCGATATTAGAGATGAAAGCGATCGCACTGGAATGCGAATCGTGATTGAGTTAAAAAGAGATGCTTATCCCCGAGTAGTTCTTAATAATCTCTACAAACAAACCCCCATTCAAGCTAATTTCGGGGCAAATATGCTTGCTATAGTGGGTGGAGAACCTCAATTAATAACTATTAAACGATTCTTGGAAGTTTTCCTCGATTTTCGCGTCGAGACAATTACCAGAAGAACTCAATATCAACTCCGCAAAGCCGAAGAAAGAGATCATCTTTTACAAGGATTACTAGTTGCCTTAGAAAGTATCGATCAGGTTATTCAATTAATCCGTCATGCAGCCGATACTGCTACTGCTAAAGGTGAATTAATAGAGAGATTAAATTTATCCGAAACTCAAGCAGATGCCATTCTGCAAATGCAGCTACGAAGACTCACCGCTTTAGAAGCAGAAAAAATCCAAGCTGAACACGAAGATTTACTCAAACAAATCATCGATTTTCGCGATATCTTGGCAAAAAAAGAGCGGATTGAAGCAATTATTGAAGAAGAAGTTACTCAAATCAAAGAAATTCATGCTACTCCACGTCGAACCGAAATTATTCAAGGAGAAGGTGAACTTCTTGATACCGATTTAATTGCTAATGAACAAGCAATCATCATTTTAACTGAACAAGGATACATCAAACGTATGCCAGTCAGTACCTTTGAGGCACAAAATCGGGCAACTAGAGGTAAAGCAGCAGCCAAAATCAAAGAAGATGATGTAATCGAACATTTTCTAACTTGTTGCGACCATGATACCGTGTTATTTTTTAGCGATCGCGGTGTCGTCTATTCGATCAGTGCTTATCAAATTCCTGCTGCATCTCGTACAGCTAGAGGCGTTCCCATCGTCCAGATGTTACCCATCTCTCAGGAAGAGAAAATCACTTCTATTGTTTCCGTCAGCGAGTTTACTGATAACGAATACCTAATCATGCTCACTCAAAAAGGCAACATCAAAAAAACTGCTCTATCTGCGTTTAGTAATATTCGCGCTAACGGTTTAATTGCCATCTCTCTCGAAGAAGGAGACGAACTGAGATGGGTACGTTTAGCGAGAACAGAAGATAGTGTCATTATTGGTACGCGCAAGGGAATGGCAATTCACTTCAAAGCTGACAATCAGCAATTACGACCTTTAGGAAGGGCAACTAAAGGAGTTAAATCGATGAAATTAAAAAGTGAAGATGAATTGATCTCGATGGATATTTTGCCTTCTCAAATAGTTGCAACTATTGCAAGTAATGGTGAGGAAGAAGAAGAAGAAACAGACACAGAAGCAGAAGAAATCATCATCGAAGAAGCTAATCCTACCGGTCCTTGGTTACTCGCAATCACTAATAATGGTTATGGAAAACGAGTCCCTGTAACCAAATTCCGTTTACAAAATCGTGCTGGCATGGGAGTAAGAGCAATCAAATTTAAAAATGCCAATGATAAACTAGCTGCAATTCACGTAGTTAATCCTGAAGATGAATTGATGATCATCACCAACCGAGGAATTATTATTCGTCAGGCAGTCGATGCTATCTCTCTTCAATCCAGAAATGCTACGGGAGTAAGAGTACAAAAACTAGATGGCGATGATGCGATCGCTGCTGTAGCTTTAGTACCTCCTGCTGCTGAAGAAGAAGAACTAGTTTAACTTGATTAGCAGCTTCTGAATAATTGATCTTTTTTGCAAAATCAAAGCTATGGCAATCAAAGTTGAAGTTCTACCTCATAATCCTAAGTGGCGCGATGAATTTGCCAAGGAAGCAAATCAGATCAATTTGGCTTTAGGAGAAAATGTAGTAACAATTCATCACATTGGTAGTACAGCCCTTCCTAATATCTACGCCAAACCTATCATCGATTTACTAGTTGAAGTTGAAAATCTAACTCAAGTAGATCTATGTAATTGTGCAATGCAAGAATTAGGCTACGAAGTGATGGGTGAGTTTGGCATCCCCCGTCGTCGCTACTTTAGAAAGGATAACGAAGTTGGGATCAGGACTCATCACGTCCACGTCTTTGAAAGTGCTTCTTCAGAAGTAGAACGTCATCTAGCCTTTCGAGATTACATGATTGCTCATCAAGATTATGCTCAACAATACAGTCAACTCAAACGAGAGTTGGTTAAAAAGTTGCATTGGAGCGATATAGAAAGTTATATGGATGGAAAAGATAAATTCATCAAAGAGATGGAGAAAAAAGCCTTAGAATGGCAGAGAGTGGTGAAAAAAGCTTAAAAATTCTTTAACTTAACCAAACTTTTGGGGACGTATCATACTACGTTCTTTTTTTTTACAAATAATAATGAGTTAAAGATGAACTACTAATCATCTACACCACTAGACTTCGTAACCATAGTCTTTGACGCAACCGATATAGTGTACGGGAATACTGCACTGCGTAGAGCCGATAGTTTAAGTCGCTTCATGATTAAAAAAATATTAATTAGTATTATTTAACAATTACTTAGTTAAATTTTCTTGCGTATAAACATTTATATGTTAAAACAGATGTTGTTTAAATTATTTCTAGAATTTAGCAACAATTAAGGGCTATTTTTAGATTTTGTTCAGGCAATTTTCTCAGTATTTTTACGGTCAAGTTTTAAAAATCTTTTTTCAATTTCATAACCTAAATTAAAACTAATTAAGCTTTGGATATTAGTTGCTTAAAACTTGTCTTTTATTAAGATCACAATCAACAATCAAAGTGACAAATATCACTAGATGTAACTTTTTGATTACTTTATACTTTATTTATAGAAACAACAACTAATTTTAATAATCAATAGTTATTGGTTTACATTTTTTTAGCAAAATTAATTTAATTAATGAGAATAAAATTATGAAGAAATTATTGTACAGCCTAGTTACTTCTGTTGCTATTTTAGGATTAAATGTTTTTCCTTCTCAGGCTTTAGAATCTAACTTAGACCAAGATATTGCAAATCAAGTTGAATCTAGCCAAAATGAAATTCAATTAGCTACTACTAGTAATAATACGTATAAGTATTGTTTTTGGATTGCAATGGGAATCAAAGTTTGTTTTTAATTACCAATTAAGTAAATTAGAGTTCAATTCATTAACAAAAGTACAATCATAGGTTAGCATGGTCTTCAGCAATAACACTGAGATGATGCTAACCTTTTTAACGTGGATAAAATTTTTTTTACTTTAATTAGTTGTAGTTTTATTTCTTACGCTTTCTCTCTTTCTGTTCAAGCGCAAATTATTAGTGATGACACTTTAGATAGTCAAGTTAATTCTACTCAGACTCAACAGTTAATTATTACTGGAGGAAAGCAAGCAGGAACTAATTTATTTCATAGCTTTACTAAATTTTCAATACCTACTAATTTTACCGCTTACTTTGAGAATAATTTAGCCATCAAAAATATTTTTACTCGTGTGACGGGAGGAATAATATCTAATCTTGATGGTGTAATCAAAGCTAATGGTAATGCTAGTTTATTCTTGATTAATCCCACAGGAATTATATTAGGGCCTAATGCACAGTTAAATTTAGGTGGTTCTTTTATTGCTACTACAGCAGATGCAGTTGTGTTTCAGGATGGGATTGAATTTTCGGCTACTTCTCAACAAGTTAAACCCTTGCTAACAGTTCATATTCCCATCGGTTTACAATATGGTGCTACAGCAGGGGCAATTATTAGTCAAAGTTCTAATATTAATCAATCAACTTATTTAAATGTTACACCTGGTAATACGATCGCTTTATTAGGAGGAGATGTTTTTTTAGAAAATACTTTAATTAATAATCCTCAAGGAAGAATAGAACTTGGTAGTGTAGCAAAAAACCAATTAGTAACAATTAAGCCTGGTAGTCAGGGATGGATAATAGATTACAGTTTAGTACAAAAATTTGAGCAAATAAAATTAACTAAACAAACTCTTGTTCAATCTGCCGATGGTGGAGTAATTCAATTTCGAGGTAAAGATATTACTTTAGATAATGCTGCGGTTTTTAATCTGACTACTCAAGCAATTAATGGTGGTAGCACTAATTTAATTGCTAATAATATAGTTGAGCTATCTAATAGTTTTATTTCTACTTCTGTAGGAGGACAATTTGGCTTACAAATTCCTGGTAAAGGAGGAGATATTTTTATTAAAGCCAATCAAGTACAATTAAGTAATGGTTCTGGTATTTCTGCTGAGACTCTTAGTTTAGGTGAAGGAGGAAATATCAATATTGAAGCCAAAAATTTAATTGAAATAGTGGGCAAAAATGATTTTGTTACTTCTTTTATCTCAACTTCTACAGCAGAAAGAGGAACAGGAGGACAAATTACTCTGAATACAGCAAGGTTATTATTAAAAGATGGTGGACAAATTCAAGCAGCTAGTTTTGGACAAGGACAAGCTGGAACTATTACTGCTAATGCAACAGAATCAATAGAAATATCTGGTACGGAAGTAAATAGTCAGGGAAGATTATTTAGAAGTGGTTTTTTTGCTTCTGCTGGTTTGGAAGATGTCGCTTTTGAGTTACAACCTCTTGGGAAAAGTGGCAATTTAATTATCAAAACTCCAAATCTTAAGATTGAAAACGGAGGACAAATATCTGTTAGTAATTTTGGTCAAGAAAATGCAGGAAATATAGATATTAATGTTGATGATTTATCTTTAGCAACTCAAGGTGAAATTATTGCTGATACCGCTTCTGGAACTGGAGGTTTGATTGAATTAACAGCTAATAATATTATTTTGCAACCAGAAGGACAAATTACTACTACTGCTGCTAGAAATGGTGATGGTGGCAATATTCAAATTACTTCAAATAATCTAGCTTTATTTCCGCAAACTCAAATCAATGCTAATGCTCAAGAAGGAAGTGGTGGTAATATCCTAATTAATACCCAGGGTTTCTTCTATAGTCCTACTAGTTTGATTACAGCAAGTTCAAATTTTGGTACAGATGGAGTAATAGAGATCATTACCCCTGATGTCGATTCTGCGATTAACACCATTTCTAGTGAACAATCACCCTTGAAGGCTGAAGATTTAATTTATACTGGTTGTGGTTTGGGAGGAGATTTTGCTGAGGATCAGTTTCGTTATATTGGTCGAGGAGGATTACCGCCAAATCCGATCGAAGGAACAGTAGTGCAAGATTCTTTGGCGGATCTCGGCAGTGAGGCATCGCCAACAACTGATCAATTACCATCTGATCAGCAATCAAAAATTGATAAAACCTCATCATTTCAATCCATTGTTGAAGCAAATAATTGGATTGTTAATCAAAAAGGGAATATAGAACTTACTTCTGATGGTGATACATCTTTGCATTTATTATCATTCAGTTGTCAACTGAAATAATAGTTGCTGGTTAATTGAGTTATTAATTGCTGTAAATGTTCGGTTTGATGAGTTGCCATTACTGAGAAACGCAGACGACTGGTAGGAACGGTAGGAGGACGAATAGCAGGCGCAAAGATACCAGCTTCAGTTAATTGTTGGGCTAATTTGAGAGCTTGTTCTGGAGTGGTTAAACCCAAACAAATAATAGGTGATGCTGAAGGTAATAAGTTGAATTGAGATAGCTGCTGTTGAAGATAATGTATATTACGCCATAATTGTTTTCGTCGAGAAGGTTCGGTTTGAATAATTGCGATCGCACTTAAGGCTGCTGCGGTGTCTGCTGGTGATAAGGCGGTAGTATAGATCCAACTAGGAGCGCGATTACGAAGGAAATCAATTAAAGTGGCACTGCCTGCAACGTAACCACCTAAGCTACCTAATGCCTTACTAAGAGTTCCGATTTGAATAAGTTGTTTACCTGTACAATTGAAATGTTCGACACAACCAGCACCAGTTTTACCCATTACTCCTGTTGCGTGTGCTTCATCGACGAGTAACATACAATCAAATTGTTCTGCCAGAGAGATTAATTGGGGTAAGGGACACAAATCACCATCCATACTAAAAACACTGTCAGTAATAATAAGACAGCGACGATATAAAGAACGGTTTTGTTGGAGTTTTAAGATTAAATCTGGGATATCGCAGTGATTATATTCAATTATTTTTGCCCCACTTAATTTTGCACCGTTTTTTAAACTGGAATGGTTATATTTGTCTGTGAGAATTAGATCTTTTTGTCCGACTAAAGTAGTAATTGTACCTAAATTTGCCAAATAACCAGAACTAAAGACTAAAGCAGATTCAGTTTGTTTCAAAGATGCGATCGCATTTTCTAGTTCTTGATGTAATTCTCGATGTCCACTGAGTAAACGAGAACCTGTACTACCTGTACCATATTGCTGGGTGGCTTGAATGGCTGCTTCAATTAGTCGCTCATCTCCTGCTAATCCTAAATAATCGTTACTGGCAAAGTTAATTACTTTTTTTCCTTCTAAATTTACTACTGCATCGGGAAGACTATCGATTGTTTTAACGGAACGATACCAGTTAGCGCGATGAATAGTTGCTAAGGATTTTTCTAACCAATCATAGGGGTTGGAGGACATTCGGCGATAGACTTTTGGTGTGAGTAATTGGTTTTAATTTTATCCACAGATAGACACAGATAAGATTGACGATAGGCATCCGTTGTTTTACGGTGCTAAGAAATACTTATTTTGTAAATTTAATTTTTAACAAGATATGGCGATAGAAGTAGATTACCGTTTTCCACCTGGAATTGATGCTACCCGTCAAGCGAAAACCATTGCTGTTGGACAAACTGCGGGAACTTGGAATAATAATTTTGCTCATCGAGAAACTCAACTGCAAAAACATCTCGGACAAGTAATTAACGTTAATCAAGATGAGGCTGGTTATGGTATCGCTACCATTAGTTTTCCAGAAATAAATGTTGAAAATGACATTCCTAGCTTGTTAACCATGATTTTTGGCAAATACTCCTTAGCTGGTGCTGCCAAAATCATCGATTTGAGACTGCCTAAAAGTTATGGTAGATTACCAACACTAGGAATTAAGGGAATTAGAGCTAAATTAAGTGTAAGCGATCGCCCTTTAATTATGGCAATTTTTAAGCCTGCTTTGGGATTATCTGCCGAAGATCATGCAGAGATTTTAAAACAAGTAGCTTTTGCAGGTTTGGATATTATTAAGGATGACGAAATTTTAGGTGATTTACCCACTGCACCGACTTTAGAAAGATTAACTGCCTGTCGTCGAGTTTTAACAGAAGTTCAAGAGAAGACAGGTAAAATTGTTTTGTATGCTATCAATTTAACTGGAAGAGCGGATCGATTATTGCAAAAAGCTCGCTTATTAGTTCAATCAGGAGCAAATGCGCTTTTATTTAACGTTCTTACTTATGGTTTTTCTATTTTAGAAGCTTTAGCTGACGATCCAGCCGTTAATGTCCCCATTTTTGTTCATCCTGCTTTTGCTGGCGCACTTTGTGCAGGTACAGATACAGGTTTAAATTATTCCGTAGTTTTAGGAACTCTGATGGCGCATAGTGGTGCCGATGCAGTTTTGTATCCTGCTCACTATGGTAGTTTACCTTTTGATCCTCAAGAAGAAAGTAAAATTAGAGATATTTTGCGATCGCGTAACTGTTTTCCTGTTCCCTCGGCTGGAATTCATCCTGGTGTTGTCCCCAAAGCATTAACTGATTATGGTAATGATGTCATTCTCAATGCAGGTACAGGAATTATGGATCATCCCGATGGTGCAGCAGCAGGAGTTCAAGCTTTTTTTGAAGCTTTAGCTAGAATAAAAAACAATCAATCTTTTGACCTTAATAGTATCCCTTCAGGTGCATTGTATCAAGCGATCGCGAAATGGGGAACGATTTGAAGCAGTTACCAGTTACTAATTAGTAATTACTAATTACTAATTACTAATTACTAATTACTAATTACTAATTACTAATTAACAATCAACCATTAACTACTTAGAAAAGCTGCTGGTTGAATTAGTAAAGACAATTCTTCTTTTTGTTGTTCTAAAGCTTGCAATTCTTCTAGACGAGGTAAAACTTGTGCTTCAACTTTTTCTTGTCCTGGTAATTGTTCAGCAAGTTGAGAAGTTTCGTATTCTATTTCCCAAATATTAATCAATTGAGAATATCCATTAATTAAGTTTTGACTGATATTTAATTGTTGTTCTAAAGCAGATATTCCTCGGTTAATAGTAGTCAAGCGATCGCAATATAAATGGGCATCGGTTTGATTCATTTTTGCTTGTAAAAGTCTAAATCGATTTAATAAATTTTCTTCAGAAGTTTTATTTTGATTTAATTGCTTCAATCTGGATGTTAAAGTTTTAAGTTTGGCTAGAATATTTTGTTCAGAAGCTAATCTATTTAAATTGTTTGCAGCTAGTTGCTGATATTTTCGGCGATACCTAATTGAACTATAAAAACCAGTAGTTATAGCTAAAGGAATAGTTCCTAGCCAAATAAAATGATTGGCAACTACAGGATAAAATAAATCTATTAAAGCTAAAGTTGAGCATCCCAAAATTGTCAATGAGGAAATTTTAGCTCCTTGAAATAATTGCTGTTTTCGCGGAAACAATACTTGATAATCTAAATTATGTTCGAGGTTTTTTAACCAAATTAAATCTAAATTATTTTTGTTGTCTATAGTATGAAGTAAAACCAATGAATCACCTGCATTAGCAGTAAATTTTTCTTTCAAATCAAAATTAGTAAATTGAAACGTCTTTTGAAGTGTAGATTGATAATTTACTTTAAGTTGATATAATCTTTGTTGTTTAGGTTTATTCAAAAATTTAGTTTTGGTAAGAGTAATTACCTCAGAACTACAAGATTCTGCGATCGCGTAACTAACCGCATATTGATAATGACAACTACGACAAATCACCATTACCCGCTCTTCATTACAAATTGATAAATCAGGTAGATATAAAGGTTGACGACAGGCAGGGCATTTAATTTCTTCAGTCATATTTTTTATACTAATTATTTGAGTTTTTATACCAAACTTTCTAAATAATCAAGCGTCATCTCTGAAAGTTGCTCGGTTGAGTTCTTATAAGTTAAATTGAGTAAAGAATTAGCCCAATTAAAAAGTTGATTTTTATCAATTTCTTGTTTCAACTGTTTGTAGTCAAAAATTCCTTCTTTTACTTCAAGACAAGCTTCATTCAAAGCGGGATTTAACGCTTCTGCTAAATATTCTTGCCATTCTCCCGATTCAAGATAATAAGATTTTTTGTTATCTTTCAAATTAAGTTTTTTAATTTTAACTATTGAGTTAGCAATAGATGAACGCCATGATTTAGTTGTTCTTTTTTCTATTTGTATTTTAATTAAATGAACTAGCAAACGCACTAAACAAGATTCAATATTTCTCAAAATTGCTTGTTTGCTCATTCCTTCTAATTCATCGATAATGTCTAGAGCATCTTGGTAACGTCCATCCAAGATACTTTGCCTTAGATCAATTAATTCTTGTGTCATCTTTCTCAATCCTCGTCTTTGAAAACTATTTGAGGTGCGTTAAATTCAGGAATTGTTTGCCTGCTGCTAATCAAGCTCTTTATTTTTTATAATTATGAATTTTGGAAAACAAGTTTTGCTATCACTATAAGATTTAACAATCTACTAGGTAAACCTAGAGTTTTCACCCAAACATCTGGTATCTTAGCAAGTGGAGAAGTAAATAATAGTGTTGCTAAGAATTTGATTAAGCTTTTTAAGCAACAACTTTATTATCAACAAAAATTACTATAAATATTGAAATAAAATTTTTTTCGTCAATAGAGGAAGTAACATTGCCTAAAGTTCGTATTCGTCAACACGTTAATCCCCTTAGTCGTAAATTTCAACAACCAATCCAACTTCCAGATTGGAATACAATTTATCAAAATCCCAATCTTCCTCTACATCTAGATATTGGTTGTGCTAGAGGAAAGTTTTTGCTACAAATGGCACAACTTCAACCAGAAATCAACTTTTTAGGCATTGAAATTCGTGAATCTTTAGTCAAAGATGCTAATCAAATCAGAGACGAATTAGGTTTAACTAATCTTCATTATCTCTTTGGTAATATTAATACTTCTACTTCGTTAATACTTAATTCTTTCCCAGATAATACTGTTAAATATATTACCATTCAGTTTCCCGATCCTTGGTTTAAGAAAAAACATAATAAACGTCGAGTTGTCCAACCAGAATTAGTCAATATTTTAGTGGATTATTTAGTTGAAGGTGGCATAATCTTTTTACAATCAGATATTGAAGAAGTTGCCAGAGAAATGAAAGTCCGCTTTTCTGCCCATTCTGCTTTAGTTCAACAACATCAAACAACTTGGTTGGATTATAATCCTTTACCAATACCAACAGAACGAGAATTATATGTGCTTGCAGATAATTTACCTGTATACCGAGTTTTATATAAAAAATTGACGAATTAAGAAAAGTAAAGTATTTTTAATTAATAAATTAATTATTAAATTTAATTTAACTACTATTTTGGACTAGTTGTTTGAACAAGTCTTGAAGTTCTTTGATGGGAAAAAATAAAATGTATGAAAAATCAAACTTGTTGTATCATTACCCCTAGCTACGTTAAGGATTTTGATAGATGTCGTCTTTTATCTGAAACTATTACTCAATTTAATCAATCCCCAATCAATCATTATATCATTGTTGATCAAAAAGATGAAAGACTTTTTTCTCAACTAAAAAAAGCTAATACAGAAATTATTACAGTAGAATCAGTTTTACCTTGGTGGATTAAAAAAATTCCTTTTCTAAAAAACGGCTGGTTTAGTTTCAAAACTTTACCATTAAGAAACTGGTTTATTCAACAATTAGTTAAACTTTCTATTGCCAAAGATGTTGCTGAAGAAGTTTTAATTTTTGTAGATTCAGATGTTGCTTTTATTCGTCCTTTTGATACTAAAAATTTTATTGTAGATCATCAAGTTAGACTCTTTCGCGAACCTGATGCGATCGCTGCTGGTTCTGAATTATCTGCCTGGAGTGATGTGGCGTGTGATTTATTGCAGTTACCTCGCTTACCACGTCCAGTACCTAATTATTTAGGAAATGTGATTACTTGGAAAAAGGATAATGTCTTTAAATTACATAATTATATAGAAGAAATTTCTAATCAAGAATGGATTAAAACTATTGCTAAATCTTGGCATCTTTCTGAATATCTTTTGTATGGAACTTTTGTTGATCAAGTATTAAAAGAAAAATCAGGTCATTTTTATGATCCAGTCAAAAATTGCCATGAATACTGGACTCCTCAATCGATGTCTGATCAACAGTTACAGCAGTTTTTTTCCGAAGTTACTAACGATCATATTGCGGTGATGATTTCGGCTAAAGCAGGTATGCCAGTAAGTCGTTATGAGAAATATATTAAAGAACAAAAATTGTAAATAGCCCTCGCACAATTAATTACATCGTTAAAAAGCTATAAGAAATTAGATAATTTCTCGAATTGTAGCTAGAGGAAGAAACATTTTCAAAGGATTATCTTCAAGACTTACAAAATCATACCGATGGTAATATTCTTTAGCTGCTTCATCTTTAGCATCGACAAACAAGCCGATGACTCCTGCATTATCCGCAATAATTAACGCTCTTTTCATCGCTTCTACCATCAAAATCTCGCCAATTCCCTGGCGTTGGTAAGTTTTGGCTACAGCTAACCTGGCTAATTTTACTCCTGCGATGGTAGCAGAATATTTTTTGCTCCACTTATTCGGTAATTGTGTGGCATGAACTTCGCAAAGAGCTAAAGTAAAAAAGCCAATTATTGTCTGGGGTTGTTCTGAATCTATTAAAACGAAAGTACGAGAGATTCCTTTTGTATTGTGTTGTCTGGCTGTTTGCTGAAGATAACGATTGAGAGCTTCGCTACCGCAATCAAAATTATCGCGATTATGGGAAGTATCCAGCAATTTAATCAGTTTCATGGAAAAATGCTCTATGTTTGGCAGCAGCAGTTTTCAATCTTTCATTGGGAGTCGGAGGATTTTCTAAGAGCGAAAACACTTTCTCTGCATCTTGTTGAGATAACTTGATCGCTCTGTCTGCTTCTAGAATTTGTTGGGCTTCTTTAATGGCTGCTGCCACAATAAATTGATTTAAAGTTGCACCAGATAAAATAGCAGCCTGTTCTAAAGTTTCTTTGATTTGCTGAGGAATCCTCGCAGTTACGCGAGCATCATTTTTAGTACTACTAGACATAACAATTAAGTGTGAAATTACAATCTTATTGTAACCAAACTTGGTGACAAAATGTCACCACGAACAAGACTGCATGATTCAATTCTTCTGCCAGGTAGTTTTTTGCCTTAAAACAAAATTTTGTAATCTGATCAATTCAACAACTGCAAGATCACACTTGCTGTCAAATCAGTAGATGATGTAGATAGATGGTTATTGAGTATGAGCGATGGATTTAATTTTGTGTCATCAAACAGCCGATTTTGATGCTTTAGGTGCAGCAGTAGGCTTATCTCGGTTGAAAAAAGGAGCGAAAATAGTTTTAACTGGAGGCGCGCATCCTACAGTAAAAGATTTTTTAGCTTTACATCGGGATGAATTTCCTTTAATTGAATCTCGTAGCGTTAATACTCAAGCAATTCGTTCGATTTTCGTAGTAGATACCCAAAAACGCGATCGCTTGGGAAAAAGTTCAGAATGGTTAGATCTCAAGCATTTAAATTCTATCGAAATTTACGACCATCATCTCAATGCTGAATCGGATATTCCTGCGACAGTTAAACATCTTGATGCAGTGGGTTCGACAACTACCATCATCGCAGAATTATTACAATCAGAAGCAATTGAATTAACTCCTTTTGAAGCGACAGCAATGGCATTAGGAGTTCATGTTGATACTTGTTCTTTTACTTCTGAACAAACTACTGCCCGTGATGCCCAAGCATTAGCATGGTTGTTGTCAGTGGGAGCGAATATCAAAATTATTGCTGAATACGTTGAACCAGGTTTGTCTCCTCAATTACAAACACTATTAAAAGAAGCACTAGAAAAACTGCAAAGATCAATTATTCAAGGCTACACTATTGCTTCAGTCTTACTAAAAACCGATGAATTTATTCCTGGTTTATCTAGCCTTGCCTCACGTTTGATGGATCTTACTGAAAGCGACGCACTTTTACTCGGACATGAATATAATCGAAATCAAAATTCTACTACAGAAAAGTCAAGTCAAAGGTTAACTGTCATCGGGCGATCGCAAATTCCTCAGACTAATCTTAATCTACTGTTTGAATCTCATGGTGGTGGGGGACATCCTCAAGCAGCTTCTTTGACAACTAGTACTAATGAACCAAAAGTTTTTTTTCAACAGTTAGTTGAACAACTACAAACACAAATCCCCCAACCTCCTACAGCTAGAGATTTAATGTCTTCTCCAGTTAGAACTATTCGCCCTGATACTACCATCGAACAGGCACAAAGAATTTTATTTCGCTATGGGCATTCAGGTTTATCGGTAGTAGATGAAAATGACTGTTTGGTAGGAGTGATCTCCCGCAGAGATTTGGATATAGCTTTACATCATGGTTTTAGTCATGCCCCAGTTAAAGGCTACATGACAAGAAATTTAAAAACCATCACTCCTGAGACTTCCTTACCAGAAATAGAATCTTTGATGGTAACTTATGATGTGGGAAGATTACCTGTTTTAGATCGGGGGCAATTAATCGGAATTGTAACTCGTACTGATGTTTTAAGGCAGTTACATCAAGAGCGAGAAGAAAAACCTCAAGGAAATCAACAACCTCTTACTTCCTGTCTCTTACCTACAATTAAAGCTAGACTAGCCCCAGAAATTTGGCGATTATTAGAACAAGCTAGTAATGAAGCGCAAAGTAGAGGTTGGCATCTTTATCTAGTTGGTGGTGGTGTTAGAGATTTATTATTAACCGAAGCAAATCAACCTTTACTTCTACAAGATATCGATCTCGTGGTTGATGGTTTTCACCGTGCTACCGATGATGGTGCAGGATTAGAATTGGCTTCAAAGATACAACAGATGTATCCCCAAGCGCGTTTATCAGTACATGGTGAGTTTCAAACTGCTGCCTTACTGTGGCACAAAGATCCTACTTTAGGTAACCTTTGGATTGATATTGCCACAGCTAGAACCGAATTTTATCCTTATCCCGCAGCTAACCCTGAAGTAGAAGCTAGTTCGATTCGTCAGGACTTGTATCGTCGAGATTTTACGATTAATGCCCTGGCAGTTAGATTAACCTCACCTAAGAAAGGTGAATTTTCCAGGAAAGGAGACTTATTAGACTTTTTTGGTGGTTTGCTAGATCTGCGATCGCGTCAAATTCGCGTGCTTCATCCCAATAGTTTTATCGAAGATCCTACCCGTATTTATCGCGCGGTAAGATTTGCGGTACGTTTAGGTTTTACCATTGAATCACAAACAGAAGAATATATTCGTTATGCGATCGCAAGTGGTGTTTACGAAAGATTGAGATTAGAAAATCAGCAAGCACCAGCCTTAACTACTAGATTAAGAACAGAATTAAAATATATTTTACAAGCGGAATATTGGAAACCAGCTTTACAATTACTAGCAGACTTAGAAGCCTTACGCTGTCTGCATCAAGATTTAATTTTAACTAATCAATTGTGGTGGCAAATTCGTTGTGTTTCTCGTTGGTTAAAAATCATTGATCCAGAAAATAATTTTGACCACTGGTTAATCAGATTAGAAGTATTAATTGCTCACCTAAACCCATCGGAAAGAATCAAAGTAGCCACTAATTTACAATTACCTAAAGATAGTCTTCAAAGACTCAAAAAACTAGAACAAATAGAAACTGAAGTAATAGAAAAACTACCTCATTATCAGCGTAAAAGTGAAATATATTTATTACTGCGTCAATATAAATATGTAAGTTTAATCTTATTATCAGTACGAACTTCTAAATCAATTCGTCGTACTATTTGGCAATATTTGACTCGATTGGCAAAAGTTGAACCACTTTTAAACGGTAACGATCTTAAAAATCTGGGTTATCAACCAGGGCCAATTTACAAACAAATACTCGATAATTTATTAATAGCAACTTTGGATGGCAAAATTCATAGTTATACAGAAGCAGAAGCTTTTATTCAACAAAATTATTAAGAGTAAACAAATAAAAAAACCGAGCAATTATAGAACTACTCGGTATTGGATTGATGAACTGAAATTAACGTTCTTCAATAGGAATATATGGAGCATTGTGAACGCCAGTATAAACTTGAGTGGGACGGAAAATACGGTTAACAGCTAATTGTTCTTTCCAATGTGCCAACCAACCAGCCACACGAGCGATCGCAAAAATGGGAGTAAACAAATCATCAGGAATACCTAGTTTGCGATAAACTAAACCAGAGTAAAAATCTACATTAGGATAAATTCCTTTGTGACCAAAATTCTCTTCAACTACTCTTTCTAATTCTACGGCAATATCATAATAAGGGTCTTGACCAGTTTCCCCAAATAATTGTTTAACTAAATCTTGCAAAATCGTAGCACGAGGATCTTTTACTTTATACACTCTGTGTCCAAAACCCATTATTTTTTGCTTGTTGGCAATACATTTTTCCACATAAGGACGGACATTCTCGATTGAACCAATTTCTTCCAACATTAATAATACTTCTTCGTTAGCTCCTCCATGAAGAGGGCCGGCTAAAGTACCTACTGCTGATGCTATTACTGCATAAGGATCGGTAAGAGTAGACGCTGTTACCATTGCTGAAAAAGTCGAAGCATTAATCGTATGTTCGGCATGAAGAGTCAAACAGACATCAAATATTCTCGCTGCTAGAGGATCGGGTTTTCTCTCTGTCAACATATATAAAAAATTAGCAGCATAATCTAACTCGTCATTAGGTTGAATTGGATCGTTTCCTTTTCGCATTTGATGAAACGCTGCTACCATTGTCGGAATTTTTGCTAGCAAACGAACTACAGCTTTTCTAATATATTCAGGGTCATCCAATGCGCGACGAGAATAAAATAGTCCTAACGCTGCTGCCGAAGTTTGTAGTGCATCCATTGGGTGTCCAGTTTCAGGAAAACATTTCATCATGTCCCGAATACGGTATTTGATGCGTCGATGATAAAGAATATTTGTTTCAAATTGTTTTAGTTCTTCTTTAGTCGGTAGTCGGTCCCAAATTAACAGGTAAGCGGTTTCGAGGAAACTTCCTTTCTTTGTTAATTCTTCAATGTTAATACCGCGATATTCTAAAATCCCTTTTTGCCCATCAACATGACTAATGCTAGACTTGGCAGCAGGTATTCCTTCTAACCCTGGTTTATATTCACAAAAAAATGTAGTTGTCATAGATAGCTTTTCCTATAAATAAACAAGATGAAGATATATTCGTGATGAATAACAGATTCTGAAGCTACCTTATCTTTTAAATTTGTCTTAACCGAAAAAAATAGCTCCAGTGAGATAGTGTGGCTGTTCCTTAGCTTATCTGTTTCTCATTGATTTCTCAATTACTTTTTTAAATCGAATTTAACAAGCGTTTATGACTAGTTATTCTGACACTATAAATTTCATACTAGTTAGATTATTTGTAGTATATTATCAGATGGGCTTAAGACTATATGTAACAAGGTTCTCAATTTCTTTGGTCTGGTTGAGAGCTTGATCCAATTTATAAATTTGCTTAATTACTTATAAAAGATAATCTTCAGGTTGTAGGCAAAAAAGTAGGGACAATTGATCAATCATCCCTACCAGATTCAATTGAAATCAATTAAAGAGTTAAAGATTGTGGTTCTGTTTCAATTAACTTAGCTAGATCTTGTAAGAAAGAAGCAGCTTGTGCGCCATAAATAATACGATGATCGCTGGTCATATTAACTACCATTTGACGTTTAACACCGATTAATCCTTGTTCATTCGCTACGACTTGGGGACGAGCAGCACCAACTGCTAGGATTGAACCTTGTCCAGGAGGTAAGATGGCATCAAAACGATCTACGCCAAACATACCTAAATTAGATAGGGTAAAAGTACCAGTGCTATATTCATCTGGTTGTAGTTGTTTGAGTCTAGAACGGTCGACTAAATCTTTCCAACTGCGAGAGAGAGAATAAAGATCAAGCTTGTCGGCATTGCGTAAAACAGGTGTGATTAAACCTCCGCCTTCCATTGCTACTGCAACAGCAATATTGATTTCTGAATTATATTTAATTGCTCCTTCACTATAGCTAGCATTAACTATCGGGTGTTTTGCCAAAGTAACCGCTACTGCTTTAGCGAGTAAAGCTGTCATTGTTACTCCTTTAGACTTAATTTGTTTGTAGAGTTGATCTAAAGCATCAGTAGTGATGGTGTAGTTGACGTGGAAAGTAGGTACTTGCAAACTCATCATCATATTCTGTACCACAGCTTTTTGGAGAGTATTAAGTGGTACAGTTTCACCAGGAGTAACGCTAACGGGTGCTGGAGAAGGTGTAACGGGACGAGATACTGGGGGCGGTGCTACAGGTGCGGTTACTGGTTGAGATGCTACTGAAGTAGGAGTGGGAGTTTTACCTGCTGCTTGTTCGATATCGTGAGCAACAATTCTACCGTAGGGACCACTGCCTTGAATTGTTTTTAAATCAACACCAAATTCTTTAGCTAGTTTTCTAGCGCGTGGAGAAGCGACAATTCTGCCATTGCTTGTAGTTTGGGTGGTAGAGGTTGCATTGTCAGCAACAGCACCAGGAGTAGCTACAGGAGTAGGTTTTGATTGAGGAGCAGCAGGAGAGCTAGAACCTCCCTGGAGTGAAGCAGCTTTTTGTTTGGCTTCTTCGATTTCTGCTTCAGTTTCTGCTAAAAGAGCGATCGCATTTCCTACAGGTGCTTCTTTTCCTGCTTCAACTAAAATAACCGCTAAATAACCTTCATTAAAGGACTCTACATCCATGTCGGCTTTATCCGACTCTACCACTACCACAGTTTCACCCTTGGCTACTTTGTCTCCTGGAGCTTTTGTCCATTCAACAATTTTTCCTTCAGTCATGGTGGAGCTAAGAGCCGGCATAAATATATCGTGAATCATAGCAGTAGTCTTTTTCTCTTTTAATAAAAAAACAAAACAATTGGTGTGGCTGGAATCAGTTTTTAGTTATTTGCCTTTTGTAAGTCTGGCTAGTATTTTTAAATGATTGAATAACTAACAATCAACGACTAATGACCAATAACTATCTTGATTGCTTAATTAATTACAACAATCTTTGATATTAACATCTAGCGTTGCGCTAGTTGCGGAGTACGACCTTTTAAACCTGTCATTAATTTGAGAGCAAATATTTTTAGTGGTTGACAGTTATTCATTAACCATAAACCAAAACGACGAATTACTACTATGGGAAGGAAACTATTGGAGAAAGTACGGTCTAAAAAGTCAGTAAATCCTAATATAGTTAAATTTTCTCGTTTACGCCAATTTTCATAACGTTTTAAAACTTGAAGTTCCCCAATGTCTTCACTTTGTTGATGAGCTTGTTGTAAAATCTGAGCTAAAGCTGCTGCATCTCTAATACCCAAATTTAATCCTTGTCCTCCAACAGGATGACAACAATGAGCAGCATCTCCTACTAAAGCTATTCTCGATTGCACATAGCGATCGCATTGCATTAATTGTACAGGAAAAACAGCGCGATCGCTGATTAATTCAATTTCACCTAATAAACCGCCTGTATAGTAATTAAGTTTTTCAAGAAATTCTTGTTCGTTCAACTGCTGTATCGCTTTAGCTTCGGCATGGGGATGAGTCCAGACAATTTGACAGCGATTTCCTGGTAGAGGTAATATTCCCATCGGTCCAGTTGACCAAAATTTTTCAAAAGCAATATCGTTTTGTGGTGCAGTGTGTTTAATTGTAAAAGCTACACAAGACTGCCAATATTTCCAACCGCGAGTTTTAATTCCTGCTAAACTACGAATACGCGATCGCGAGCCATCTGCTCCTATGATTAATTTAGTTTTAATGGTTTTAGTTGTACCATTCAGGTTAATTTTTATTTCGCTAAAAGTATTTTGTGACTCAACTTCGATTACTTTGGCTGGACACAACCAAGTGATGTTCGGACACTGAGCAATCAATTCTTGTAAAGCAGTCAAAACAACTTTATGTTCAGCAACATAGCCTAAAAATTCTGTATCTAACTCTGTTCGATTAAATTTAACTATTTGCGGGTATTCACCGTCAGAAAGTCTGATATTACGAAATTTAGCTATTTTGGGTAAAATATTCTGCCAAACTCCAATTCCTTCGTAAATACGTCCAGAAAGAAGTGATAGAGCATAAGCCTGCCTTCTAGAAGCGACTACTTCTAATGGGTTGGCTTCAACAATCAAAATTTTCAACCCAGAGTCTTTTAAGGCAGAAGCTAAGGTTGCACCAACGATACCGCCACCAACAATAACTAGATCGCAATCAAGAGCATTAGATTTTGTGTCTCTACTACTAGTTTGCTGTTTTAATGCCATTTTTTAGTAAATTTTAAGAAAAAGATATATATATTTACTATTATTGTGACGCTATCGGCATCGAAATACAAGGCGTTATCAGTTATCAATTAAAGGCAGTGGGCAGAAGGTTAATTTATTTGAGGTAAGCTGATTGATTTTATCTACATTGTCTTGAAGTTTTTGGTTAAGAGCGATCGCGGTAGCTATTTTTTACGAAATAATTGTTTTTTTAAAGTTATAGACTTTAATCATAATGTAGTTAGTTGATATGGGAAGAATGCCGGTAATTTTTGCTAATATTTACCAATTAAGAATATTTTTAATTTGGTTGATTAAATTTTGTGGTTCAAAAGGTTTAACAATTACACCAGCAACTCCCAAATTTTGTAATTGTTTTTGCTCACTTATTTTAGCTTTAGCCGTTAGTAAGATAGTAGGAATATGCTGAATTTTTTGATTAATTTGGAGTTGTTTAAAAGTAGTAATGCCATCCATACACGGCATCATCACATCAAGTAAAATAGCATCTGGTTGTTGTTGTTCGGCTTGTTTTAATCCTTCTGCACCAGAAGATACAGGAATTACTTCCCACCCAGCGATCGCTTCTAAACATATTTGAATTACTTCTCGAATACCATCATCGTCATCAACAACTAAAATTCGTTTGTTAGACATAATTAATTATTTATCTCATCAGCTTTAACTAAAGGAATAGTGAAAAAGAAATTACTTCCTTTGCCGTAAATACTTTCTGCCCAAATTTTTCCGCCGTGCTGTTCGACAATATTACGACAGATTGCCAATCCTAGACCAGTTCCACCTTTGCGCCGAGAATCAGAAGCATCAACTTGATGAAAACGTTCAAAGATAGTTTCTAGTTTATCTGAAGGTATACCTCTACCTTGGTCTTGAACAACAAAAAGAATTTGGTCTGATTGTTGAACTACATCCAGCCAAACGCGAGAACCTCTTTCAGAAAATTTGATGGCGTTAGTTAAAAGATTAGTCAAAACTTGAACTATGCGATCGCAATCGCCATAAAATTCTAAGTTTTGGTTGGTAACTTCTAAAATAATTCCGGCTCGATTAGCTATTAATTGAACAAGTTCAATTGCTTTCAACATTATTTCTTGAACCTGAACTATTTTTTTGATTAAGTCAATTTTGCCAGATTCGAGTCGCTCTAATTCTAAAATATCGTTAACTAAGCGAACAAGACTTTCGGTACTTTCTGCTGCAATTTTAATAATCCGTTGTCCTTGTTCAGATTGAGGCTGTACAATTCCACTCACAAGTAAACCCAAAGCACCATGAATAGAAGTCAAAGGAGTACGTAATTCATGACTAACCACAGAAATAAATTCATCCTTCATTCGTTCCATAGCATGACGTGCTGTAATATCTTCACCAATGCACATCATTCCGATTGGTTTTCCTTGAAGATCGCACATTTGAGTACTATTCCAACTAATTCTTTTTTCTTCTCCTGATTTAGTTAGCAGAATTTTTTGATGATGATAATAGTAAGGAGAATTCGGTTGAATAATAGATTGAAAAATTTTTACAGCTTCCTGACGATTTTGAGGATGAACTAAATCGATAAAATGTTTACCAATTGCTTCGGTGACTGTGTATCCCATTAGCTCTAAAAAGAATGGATTAGCATAATCAAGGCGACCTTGCAGATCCATGCCAATTACTAACAAACGCACATTTTCCAATAAAGTACGCCAGCGTTTTTCCGATTCTTGTAGAGTAGCTTCAATTTGTTTGCGATCGCTAATATCTAAACAAGAACCAATAAAACCTGCAAAACTACCATCAGGTCTAAATCTGGGCGCACCATAATCAAGCATCCAGCGATATTCACCATCAGCCCGTTTGAGACGATATTCTAATTGAAAAGGTTGACGATTATTAAAGGCAGTTTGATAGGTATTGAAATACTGTGATTGATCGTCAGGATGCACTCCTTCTGACCAACCATGCGCTAATTCTTCTGCCATGGTTCGCCCTGTAAACTCTAACCAAGCTTGGTTAAAAAAGGTAGAGTGACTATCACTTCCTGAAACCCAAACCAACATGGGAAAGCTGTTCACCATCGACCGAAAACGAGCTTCACTTTCTTCTAAAGCAACTTGTGCTTGTTGTCTTTGGTAGAGTTCTTGTTGCAAACGCTGATTGGTTTGACTTAGTTCTTCGGTACGTTGTTTAACTCTGTCTTCTAATTCTTGTTTAGCTTGTTGCAGTTCTACTACTGCTTGCTGACGTTGCAATTCGATTTGATGAGCATTAATAAATTTACCAATACTTTGAGCCATCATTTCAATAATTTCTCGTTCGTGGCTGGTAAAAGGAAGATTTCTAATTTTAGTAGAGGAAAAATTAAGTGTTCCGTAGATTGCTTGTTCTACAAAAATTGGTGTTCCGATATAAGTTTCTAACTTAAAGTTTTGATAGACAGGATGAGAGCGTAGTTCTTCAATAGTACCAACACAATGATAAGCGATCGTTTTTTTTTGCTTCACTACTTCGGCACAATAGGTATTGCCTAACTCAAATTGTTGATTCGGACTTAAACTCGTTAAATCAGAGGTAACGGCGTAAATAGTGTAAATATCACCTTCAATATGACTAACAATTCCTGTAGAACAACCAAAAATTCGACATCCCGTTTGCACATAGTCGTGAAATAATTGGTCAAAAGTGGCGTAGTTAGTGGTATTTAAACGATGTAGTTGTTTGAGGTTAGAGCTAAAAGCTGCTAATTCTTCAGATTTTTGCTGCAATTGAACTTCAGCTTGATGACGACGAGTAATATCTTCAGCAATACAAAGTAAATATTCTGGTTGACCAAGATCATCAAAAATAGGTACTTTGGTAGTACGAAGAATTTTTTTCCCAAGCGTACCAATTGTAATAATTTGCTCGGGAATTTCAATTACGGTTCTGGTTTCAAAGGCTTGTTGGTCTTGTTGATTTAATAAGTTTGCTTCAGAAAAACAAAAATAATCGTAGACAGTTTTTCCCAATGCTTGCTCTGCCCTTAAGCCAAACATTCTTTCGCTAGCTTTATTCCAGAGTAAAAATTTACCAAAGTTAGATTGACTAGCATCTTTGACAAAAACTGCCACAGGAAGGTGATCGATCGTTGTTTGTAAAAAATGTCGAGCTTGTTGAACTTTTTGTTGAGCTAATTGTCGTTGTCTGAGTTCGTATTTAGTCAGAGCTAACAGTTCAGCTTGAGCGATCGCAATACCAATTTGAGTAGTTAATTGTTTGAGAAATTCAATTTCTACTTCTTGCCATTCTCGAGAATGTTGACATTGATGAGCAATCAACAAACCCCATAATTGAATAGTTTGATTAGAAGTTGTTTGTATAATTGGGACGACTAAATTAGCAGTAACGTTAAAGTTTTGTAATAGCTCTTGATAACATGGATCGATTGTGATTTGATTAATATCCGTTCTGGCTGTAACGTTACCTTGTTGATAGTATTCTACCCAAGTGTTTTCAAAACAAGGGTCTTTTATTCTACTGCCCAGAATTGACCATTGGGACTGAGCTACTGATTCTACAATTACAGCACCACTCCAATCAGGATAAAAGCGATAGATAATGACGCGATCGCATTCTAAGAAATCACGAACTTCTGCGACACTTTTGTGTAAAATTTCTTCTAAGTCGAGAGACTGTCTAATTCCTAAAGCAACACTAGCCAGGAGACGATTAATTTCTTGTTTTGGTATTTTCATCGGTTAGTCTCCTGCGATCATACCTTTAATATATATATGAGATATCTATACCATTCAAGGTAATGATAATTTATTAAGTTTTAAGAAATAGCTTGGTATTTTTTAATATTTATTAATACATTATGTTAGACGATTAAATTTTTGCCTTGAGCTTTTGCTTGATAAAGTCGTCGATCTGCGACTTGATAGAGAGTTTCTAAATGTTGTCCATCACGAGGATATTCTGCCAAACCACCGCTAAAACTAACTTGAAATTTGCGGTCGCGAGAATCAGTAAAATTATGTTGACAAAAGGTAGCAAGTAAGTGTTCCAATTTATGATTGCCCGATTCTTGGGAGACATCATATAAACCGAGAACGAATTCTTCGCCTCCCCAACGTGCTACAACATCTTCTTTTCTAAACAGTTGGTTGAGAAGTTTGCCCAAATAACGTAAAACAAGATCGCCAGCATCGTGTCCATAACAGTCATTGATATGTTTAAAATTGTCTAGATCGATCACAATAAAACACAAAGGTTTGTCTTGTCGTTTTGCTAGATTGAGTAATCGATTGATTTGCAGAATAAAAGCTTTGCGATTTAAAACTCCTGTTAAGGTATCTATTTCACTTTGTTGACGACGATATCTTTCTTTATCTAAACGATTAAAGATGCGAGTAATTAATTGTTGAGGATTAAGAGGTAAACAGAGATAATCATCAATACCAGCAGCAAAAGCTTGTTGAATCATCTGTTCATCTTGACTTTGAGAAATTGCCAAAATCGGTAACTGATGCCAATTAGGATCGTTGCGTACTACTTGACATAATTCAATTCCGCTAATTTCAGGTAATTCTAATTGAAGAATAACTAAATCTGGGAGCGATTGTTCGATAATTTGCCAAAACTGGCGAGAATCTGCTAGAAGAATGACTTGAAATCCCCAAGGTGCTAAAAGCTGACGAAGTTCGTCTAAAGTTTTTTGTTGTTCATCCACCACCAAAATTTTGGCAACAG
Source organism: Stanieria cyanosphaera PCC 7437 (assembly GCF_000317575.1). NCBI lineage: Bacteria > Bacillati > Cyanobacteriota > Cyanophyceae > Pleurocapsales > Dermocarpellaceae > Stanieria > Stanieria cyanosphaera. The sequence goes on from NC_019748.1 coordinate 1,424,151, forward strand.
AAGGATAAAACTGTTCTAACACTTGTGCGATCGCTTCTAAAACTTGATAGGAAGAGATTGGTTTTTGTAAAAATAATTTACCACCCAAACGAGCTACTTTGACTCTAGTAGTTAAACTTTCTTTAGCAGTAAAAACAATCGTTGGAATCGGTGGTTGTTTGGTGGTTAATTCTTCTAATAATTCAAAGCCTCCCTCTATAGCTTCAGGAAAAAATAAGTCTAATAAAACGATATCTGGAATATTTTGATTAACAATTTTTCTGGCTTGTTCTAAATTATTAGCGACTGTAGTTTCTAAACCCCAAGTGTTAGCTTCACTCATTAAAACTTGAGTGAGTGCTGAATCATCATCAATAATGAGAAGTTTATGTCGATAGGTAGTTGTCCGAGGACGAGGAGTTAAAAATAAAAGATTATCAGAGGTCTTAAAAGATTGATTTAATTCTCGATTTAATTTTTCAATTAATTGTTCTAAAAGATTAAAATCATCAACAGTTAACTGGGAATAATTTTTTAATTTTTGCTCGATTTGACCAGCATATTTTGAAGCTTTTTTCAACCCAAAAGTTCCTAAAGAACCAGCTAAAGTATGAGCAATTTGTATTGCTTCAGCTAGAGAGTTTTTTGCATTAAGTTCATTTTTTAAAAATTGAATTGCTTGTGTTAAAGTTTCCAGATGAGCAAGATATTTAGCACGATGTTGTAGCCAAATATTATTTAAATCAGGAAGTTTGGTAGCTGATTGTTTAGGCTTGACAATTTTTGATTTGGTTGGCTCGGTAAATGCGGTTGCTGATTGTTTTAAGCGATATCCCATTCCATAAATAGTTTCAATAAAGTCTGCTGAAGCACCTACTTGCTTTAGTTTTTGTCGTAAGCCTTTAATTTGTGTTCTTACAGCATTTTCTGAAGGAAATTCATCAAAAGACCAAATTTGATCTAATAAAGAACTTTGACTAAAAATTCGTTGAGGATGACGTAAAAATAATTCTAATAAAGCATATTCTTTAGCTGTTAATTTAAGCGGTTGATCGCAGTAGTTTACTTGGCAACTATTAGGGTCAAGATTAAGTCCTTGCCAGTGTAAAATTGGTAATAAAGTATCATTTCCTCGCCTCAATAAAGCTCGAATTCGAGCTAATAACTCGTCAAGTTCAAAAGGTTTTACTAAATAATCATCAGCACCAGCATCTAAACCTTTGACTTTTTTAGTTAGAGCATCTTGAGCAGTTAGAAGTAAAATTGGTGTGCGATCGCCTTGGGAACGGAGTTTCTGACATAGTTGAATTCCGTCTAGCTTTGGTAGAACTAAATCCAAAAGAATTAAGTCATATCCAAAGTTTTCAGCTAATTCTAACCCTTCTAACCCATCTGTAGCGCAATCGACTAAATAATGCTGTTGTTTGGTCAAAGTTTCTTGTACTAAATTAGCGAGACTTTCATCATCTTCAATCAGCAAAATTTTCATGGTTTTCTTGTTGCCACGAATATTATTTTCTTTAGGATACCTAACTTATTGCATTCAAATAGCAATTGAGTATCCTACTGTTTGTATCCTACCGCAAATGAAGCAAAAATTGAGATTTACTTAGTTATTCTACCCTTCAAAGCGAGTAGTAAAAACTCAATATTAATTCCAGTTGTCAGTGATTTTTTTTATGCTAACTTTACTAACTTAATTAAATTTTTCTCAACCAAGAAGCTTAGATTAATAGTTATATCATTACATTTAAAAATATTACAAAAAATAAAAAAAAGTTTTTTGAAATTATCCTGACAAAATAGATGTTTTACCAGTCCTACATCATTCATGAAAAAGTGATTAACTGAACTTTTACATCCTTGCTGCCCATCTCTTTGACGATTAGGTTTACAAATCAAATAAGATGGCTTCAATCTTTAACATACTATCAAAAGATTAAAAATGATAGTTTTTATTTTATTTTGAAACATCAATTTAATAATGATTTGGTCTGGCTAAACTCTCAAACTTGGTAAGTTCAGATTTGAATAACAATTTCACTGTACCAACAGGGCCATTCCTATGTTTAGTAATAATTGCTTCAGCAATACCTTGTTCGGGTGTATCGGGATTATAATATTCATCTCGATAAAGCATAATTACTAAATCCGCATCTTGCTCAATTGAACCACTTTCTCTCAAATCTGATAACATTGGACGTTTATTGGTTCTTTGTTCAACACCGCGACTAAGCTGAGATAAGGCAATAACTGGGACATTAATTTCACGTGCCAAACCTTTGAGAGAACGAGTAATTTTAGATAATTCTTGAACTCGGTTATCACTCCCGCCTTCCATCAACTGTAAATAATCTAATAAAACTAAACCCAAATCTTGTTTTAGTTGTCCTTGTAAACGACGAACTTGCGATCGCATTTGGAGAACTGATAAATTAGCTGTATCATCAATATAGATTGGTAACTCTGATAAATTACCAACCGCATTAACTAACGCTTCAATATCTTGTTGGCTAATTCTGCCAGATCTAAGACGATTACTAGCAATTTTTGCTTCACTAGCTAGCAGTCTTTGGGCTAATTGTTCCCGTGACATTTCTAAACTAAAAACAGCCACAGGCATTTTATATTCTTTAGCAATATTGGCTGCAATATTAAGAGAAAAACTAGTCTTTCCCATAGAAGGTCTACCAGCAATAATAATCAAATCGGAACGACCAAAGCCACTGGTAAAGGCATCCAAATCGTAAAAACCAGAAGGAATTCCAGGTAAAGCAATTTGCTGATGTAAATTTTCAATCGTATTAAAAGTTTGAATCAAACTATCAGAAATAGGAACTAAACCTTGTTGGGGTCGTTCTTGAGTTAAACGAAAAATTTTCTGTTCTGATTGATCGAGTACAGTTTCTAATTCTGTAGCTGTTTCATAACCCAAACCGACAATTTCATGACCAGCTTTAATTAATTCGCGACGAATATATTTATCCATCACCAAATTAGTAAAGCGATCAATATTAACCGCGGAAATGGTACGATTGAGTAACTGAGCGAGTTTAGTAATTCCTCCTATTTGTTCTAGAAGCTCGCGATCAGCTAAATAAGTACTAATGCCCATTAAATCTGTTGGTTTTCCTTGACTATGAAGTACTTGGGCAGCGTAATAAATAGTTTGATGAGCTTGGACAAAAAAAGCATCTTTCGGCAAAATATCTGCTATTCTTGCCATTGCTTCGGGATCGAGTAAAATACCACCGAGGATTTCTTCTTCTGCTTCAATATTGGCAGGAAAGTCTTTAATTTCCACTCTTGATTTATTTTTTACTAAATGCCTATCTAGGATAACTAAATTCGGAGTGATCTTTGTTCAGAAAATCTGTAAATAATTAATTAACTCGATTGGGTTAATGATTAATTTAACTATCCAAATTAGTGGTAAAAAAAACTATAATATTAGATACGGTAGTTCTTAGATTATTCCAAGACAAAGTTGTTTATTTTAAATATATGAAGCGCAAGGGTGCAGCAGCAAGATATATTTCACTAAACTAAGAAACCCTATATTATGTTTAATGTAGTTTAAAAATTAACGCGACCGCAACAGACTTGACCTGAAAAAACTAAAATGAAAACATTTATGCCAGTTGAGAAAGTGTCACCTCTTAGTAACTATCTAAACTCAAATAAATTTACTATATGAATTGTGTGAGGAGTAAGTGTAAAAGAGAAAGACTTTGGGGTCGAAACACGGCAAGACTCCCAAGGTCTTTTTCATTCTTAGAATTTTAAGCTATAGTCAAAATCATGATTAGAAGTTCACTTAACTAATTTGCTTTTTAAACAAAAGCTCGGTTTTTTGGTAGTAATTATTTTAAGTAACTTTCATTTAAGAACTTTTAAAACTTTTAACTCTTGCCAAACGATTCAGAATTCGATTAGCTAATTCTGCGGGAACAATCGGCTTATTTAAATAATCATCAGCACCAATCGCAAAAGCTTGATGTTGAGTTTTATCATCATGATGAACAGTTAGAAAGAGAATTGGTAAGCTTTGCCAATGAGGATCGCTACGTAATAACTGACATAATTCCATGCCATTAATTTCAGGCATTTCGATATCAAGAATCAACAAATCTGGATTAAATTTGACCAAAGCAGACCAAAAATGCCCAAGATCGTTAATAGTTAAAAGGTAAAATCCCCAAGCCTCTAGAGCAATTTTTAAAGCTGCTAACAATTGAGCATCATCATCAACAATCATCACTTTAGCACCAGAACCAGTTTTAGCCAAAAGCTGATTAACTGATGCGATCGCTTGCTGAGGAGTAACAGGAGACTGCAATAATAAACTTCCTCCTTGACGAATCACTGCTAATCTTTCGGTCAAATTATCTGCTGCTAAAATTGTCACAATTGGAATCAGGGGATATTGTTGATGTAATTGAGCCATAAACGTTAAGTATTCTGCTTCGGGATGAGCTATTTTGAGCAGAACAACGTTAGGTTGGTAAGTAAGTAGTAATTTTTTCCCTTCGGCTAAATTAGTCGCAACGACAACAGATATGCCCCAAGTTGTAGCTTCCTCAGCTAACTGTTGAACAAAAATGAGATCGTTATCAATGACTAAAAGAGAAATGCCTTGACTAGGAGTGATATTTTTCTGTGTATGAAAAGGTTGATGTTCAATTTCCTGAGTTAAATCGGCTAATAATTGACTCAACTGCTCGATTTTATCGCCATTGCTAGCTAATTCGTCTATCAATAACTGTTCTAAAACTTTAGCAATTTTAGAACCTTCGGGAAAACCAAAACTACCTAAAGAACCTGCTAATTTATGAGCAGAAGCTCTAGCTTGTTGTTGTAATTGGGTAGTTAAACTGTTAGTGATCAGAGCATCTTTAACTGCATTAATTGCAGCCAATCTTTCGAGCATATTTGGCTTAAATTGTTGCCAAGCTTTAGTTAGAGCCTCTAAATGTCGAGTTTTTTGAGCTTGATACTTTTGTTCTTCTGGTTTAACAGTTGAGTAAGTGGGTTCACTGCGGAGACGATAACCCATACCATAAACCGTCTCAATCATGTCTTTGGGAACATTAGCAGCTTTTAATTTGTGTCGTAACCCTTTGATATGAGTTCTAACAGCTTCTTCACCTGGAGGATCTTCAAAAGACCATAATCTTTCGATCACTGCACCAGCACTAAAAACTTGCTGAGGATTGCGTAAAAACAATTCTAAAAGATTATACTCTTTAGGAGTTAAGGTAATTAATTGATCTTGATATTTAACTTCACAAGTTCTAGGATCGAGGGTTAAATTTTCCCATTTTAAAACTGGAGCGAAATAATGACCTTCTCTTCTTAATAAAGCGCGAATTCTTGCCGTCAATTCATCAAAATCAAACGGCTTGACTACATAATCATCTGCACCAGCATCAAAACCTTTAACTTTATCTACACTATTATCTTTAGAAGTTAATAATAGAATTGGCATTTGATAACCTTGCGCACGCGATCGCCGACAGAGACTAATGCCATCTAACTTAGGCAGCATGACATCTAGGACTACCAAGTCATAAGTAAACAGTAAAATAAATTCCCAAGCAGACTCTCCATCAGTAGCGATATCGACGGCATAATGCTGTTCAATCAAACTGTTGGCTAGAGCGGTCATTAAAGGTTCGTCATCATCTACTAACAAAATTCTCATTACAGTTAGCTGGTCGAATTGTCATTTTTAAGCGATCTGGCTCAATATGGCTCTATTTATTTTCTTCTAGCTATTTACTTAAGATCAGATTGTTATAACTCACTGAAATTGGCAATATTTTGTCATAGTGTAACAACCCTAATCATGAATTGAGCTTCTTTTCTTGATTTACTTCAAGTATTCTTAATTTTTTGCTTCTGATAAACTGCGCGGGCAGTCCGCAAAGCTACAGTCGCAGCCCCTTCTTTATCTATGGTATACTTCTCCAAAGCCCAGAAGTAGGCGTGTCAGTGCGTCGAACTGGTATATATCAAAATACTAGAAGACGCTGAAAGAGAGGTTTGCCAAGGTTTTCCTTCAATAAGCCACAATATTGTCCTCACGGACTTCAATACGGCGAGGAAACCTCGAAACCTTGTACGCCCCGTCGCCGTCGAGTCCTCCTCTGCTGTCGGGCAGCCAGTGGAGTTTAAACAAAAATGCTCGCGGAATCGTTCTGGCGGAGGATAAGTCATGAGGCTGTACTAGCTAAGAGGTTGCGAGGCGAGAATCCCACGCGGTTCACCCCTAGGAGTGTCAATAGCATTGAATCATGGCAATTACAAAACTTAAGGACACCTCTACTAATTACTCTCAATAGCTTTTGAATGAAGCTTTTGAAGCTTGTTGGAGATGTCCGATTAGAAACATTAATAACTTAGAATTAGATTACGTATGATTGATCTAGGGGGTTTTTTCCCCCTTTCTTGATTAGACTTGTAGCAAAGCTTGGGTATCTCTTTCTGGTTCTAATTCGATTTTAGGAGAAATACCCGAAGACACAATCAAGCGATCGCATTTGTTACTGGTAAAATAACTCCACACCCACTGAATCGCGACAATAATTTTGTTATCAAATTCCAGCAGATAAAAGACGTGAATAAACATCCAAATTAGCCACGCTAGAATTCCAGAAAGCTTGATCAAACCAAAATCGATCACAGCAGCGTGTTTACCGATGACAGCTAAATTACCCCAATCCCAATAGCGAAACGAAGCTATTTTTTTGCCTTGTAGTTGACTTTGAATTAAATTGGCCACATAGTTACCCGCTTGCATCGCTGCGGGTGCTACTGCTGGTAAAAGATGATTTTGGTTAATGCGATAATGAGCCAAATCACCGATGGCAAAAATATTGTTATATTTACCCACTGTAAATTCTGGCGAGACAATTACTCTACCCATCCGATCTAAACTTGCACCAGTCGCTTCTGATAATCTAAGAGCGATCGCAGAAGCTTTCATGCCAGCAGTCCATAATACAGTACGTGTTCTAATCTGCTCAATTTGTTCCCCTTGGCGTACAGTAACAACTTGTTCATTAAGATCGATTACTTTGGTTTTGGTTTTAACAATCACACCTAAATCTTTGAGCTTGTTAAGAGCTTGCTCGGATAATTGAGCGGGATAAGTGGGTAAAATTCTTTCTGGACTTTGAATTAAAATAATTTTCGCTGTTGCTGGATCGATATTACGAAAATCTTCTTTTAAAGTACTACGAGTTAATTCTGCTAACGCTCCAGCCAATTCAACCCCAGCAGCACCACCACCAACTAAAACAAAAGTTAACCAATCTTGGCGTTTTTCAGGAATAGTTTCTTTTTCAGCAGACTCAAAGGCAAGAAAAATCCGTCGGCGAATTTCTAAAGCATCTTCAACGGTTTTTAATCCTGGAGCTTTTTTTACCCATTCGGGATTGCCAAAATATTGAGGACTAGCACCAGTGGCAATAATTAGAGAATCATAGTGAATCTCGCGATATTTTAATTTAACTATTTGACGCTCAGGCTCGATCTGAGTTACTTCTCCCATCAAGACTTCAGTATTTTTGTTATGCTTTAGTACGGCTCTAAGAGGAGAAGAAATATTGCTCGGAGCTAAACCACCAGTAGCAACTTGATATAGTAGCGGTTGAAAGACATGGAAGTTTTGTTTGTCAATTAAGGTAACTTTGACGGGTGCTTTGGCAAGACTCTTTGCTGCGTAAAGTCCACCAAATCCTCCGCCGACAATTACTACATGATGAAGAGATTGTTTTTTTTCTTCTTGAAACATGATAATTTTTATCTCCTTTAAACTAGATTTATAGTAGGTCTAGTTAAGTTTTTCCCCTCAAGGGTATTGTGCAAAATTAAAAGTGTAAGTATAGAAAAATACCAGTTTTACTATTGTCATGATTTTTTGACTCAATTTAATTGTTGAATTAATTATTGAACCTAAAAATGTATTTAGAAAGACACTTTTTAGCTATTTAGTAATTATCTATTTTTTTACATTTTAGTAAAATATTATTTAATTTTAAAAATCAATCAAGGATTAAATTATTTAGATATTGAAGTTTAATTGATATTTTGAGTATTATTGCTGAGGTTGTTTGGTCTTTTTTGGAATCTTTTCTTTGCTCAAATCAAGCTTGTTGTTATGTATCGTTTTTTAAGCTCGCTCAAATAGAACTTGATATTTTAATTACTTGATGATAGTTAATTAACAAGCGATCGCTTTAGTTTAGAAAAACGAGCATGAATTATTTTTTTTATTAATTATTCACATGAATCAAAATTAAACAATGATCATTTTAATTTTCAAAATAAATTGTAAATTGAATTATTAAGTAAAAAAAACTAAGATATTTTGATTATCATCAAACTTAAATTAAGCTGATCAATCAAAAACATAAAAACATTTTTAGCTAATTTTAAAACCTAATTAAATAATCTTGATTTAATGATTTAGAATAAAAATATATTAGTTCGTTACTTTAAAAAAATATTCATTTTATTGTTAATTTATGGAAAAAACATTGTTTTTAAATAAAGAGAATATCAAAGTTAGAGCTTTGTTCTTAGGTCAAAGGATCGATGTCAAAGCCTTAGAAAATGTCGAATGCTTAACAACTAATCCTCTAATTGTTTCGGCTGGTGAGTTGGGATGCGCCGTGTTATTTCGTTATGGAGTAGTAGTTTTATTTGGTCTTGAACCCATTGAAGAAGCAACGTTTCTTAATAACCTTAAACCTTTAGTTGTAGAACCTTTCGCAGAACCAGAAGGGGAAGACACAGCAATTTATTTAGATAATAATACTACTGGTAAAGTTTTAGAAGGGAATATTTTCTTGCCACAGTTTACCCTGAAAAGTTTGCAAATTGTTGCCGATATTTTAGCCAAAAGTGTGGTTTTAGCTCACTATGAACAGCAAACGACTAGTACTTTTGATCGAATAGAACCCTTTGCTGTCAGTCTACAAAATACTAGCTGGAGTCGCAAACAAGTCAAAGAATTACTTAAACTATTGGGTAGCACCTTATCAATTCAGCACAAAGTCATGGGTCGAGTTGAAGTAATCGATAAACCAGAATTACTATGGGATTATCCAGAATTAGAAAGACTTTATCTGCGTCTAGAAGATGAATATGAGATTCGCGAAAGAGATCAAGTGTTGGAACGTAAATTAGAATCAGTTTCTCGTACTGCTGAAACTGCGCTTGGTTTACTGCAACACAATACCAGCTTGAGAGTAGAGTGGTATATTGTGATTTTAATCGTCATGGAACTAGTTTTATCTCTATATGGAATGTTCGCTGGCGTTTGAGGGAATGGTGAGCCAAAAAAACTTTAGAAAATGCCCAAGCAAATTAAGCCAATGATGTTAATTTTGGGAGGACTAATACTCACTATTTACGTGATGATTTGTGGGGTTTTGCGCTGGAAGCAAACTAAATTAATTTTTTTTCCGTCTCCAGTGGTAGTAGCTACCCCAAAAGACTATCAACTTGCTTATGAAGAAGTTTGGCTTCCTGTTTCGACAGGCAAAATTCATGGTTGGTGGATACCTGCTAGTACTCTTGAAGCTCCAGTTATTTTATACTTGCATGGTAATGGTAGTAATAATGGTGATACCATCGGTCAAGCTACTCGTTTCCATCAATTAAATTTTTCTACTTTGCTAATTGATTATCGAGGCTATGGATATAGCAGTGGGCCGTTTCCTAATGAAACTTTAGTTTATGAAGATGCTGAAGCTGCTTGGCAATATTTAACTGTTGAGAGAAAAATTAACCCTAACAAGATTATCGTATACGGTCATTCTCTGGGAGGAGCGATCGCTCTGGAGTTGGCGACTAGACATCCCGAACTAGCTGGCCTCATTGTGAATGGAACTTTTACTTCAATGCGAGCGATCGCAGCTTACATGAAACAATACCGAATTTTACCTCTCGACTGGATTTTGACTCAAAAGTTTGATTCTATAACTAAAATTAAAACACTCAAAACTCCAATTTTGTTGATGCATGGAATAGAAGATCGAGTTGTTCCTGCTTGGATGAGTCAAGAATTATTTACTGCTACTGCTGCACCCAAGCAATTATGGTTAGTTCCCAAAGCGGGACACAACGATCTTGCTAAAGTGGCAGGAGAAGAATATCTTGAAAAGATTAAACAATTTGTTGAGCAAGTAACAAAATAAGGAAAAGTAGGGAATGGGAAGTACATAACAAGTAATAAGTAGCAAACAACCGATAACTAAAAAAACTACCTACTACCCACTACTTAAAATAACTGAATAATGTCTAAGCCAAAAATTATTTTAGTCGAACCAGCAGGAACGTTAAATGTAGGTTCGGTAGCGCGAGTGATGAAAAATATGGGATTAGATCAATTAGTTTTAGTTAATCCTCAATGCGATCCTCATGCTTCCGAAGCTCGACAAATGGCGGTTCATGGAATTGAAGTATTAGAACGAGCTACTATCGTACCCGACTTACCAACTGCACTAAAAGGATGTCAAAGAGCGATCGCAACTACCTCTCGTTCTCGTACTTTACCGATGAACTTAGAATCACCTCGTTTAGCTCTTCCTTGGTTATTAGAAGCTCAAATTAGTTCTGCTCTTATTTTTGGGCCAGAAGATCGAGGTTTGAGTAATAGTGAACTTAATTATGCCCAAAGATTTGTAGGAATTGCTGCTAACCCCGAATATCCTTCTCTCAACTTGGCTCAAGCTGTGGCTGTTTGTGTTTATGAGTTATATCAAACCTCTTTACAAAAAAATCTTGACACTAGTAATAGCTGTGCTAACTTACAGGGGGAGGAAGTGACAACTTTTTCCTCTGTTTCGGTTGATTCTGCTTCTTTAGATACTATAGAGGGATATTATCAACATCTTGAAACCGTACTTTTAGAGATTGGCTATCTCTATCCTCATACTGCAGCAGCCAGAATGGAAAAGTTTCGACGTTTATACTATCGAGCTAATCTAACTAATGAAGAAGTGGCAATGTTGCGAGGTATACTCAGCCAAATTCAATGGGCAATTAAATCTAATCGCTCTTAGACGTACACAAAACGTGTCGGAGATTAGCCTAATGCCTATGCGACCGCTCTTATTGACAATTTCTTAATCGTTGTTAGAGGAAGCAAGCGTGGACAAAAAACGCAGCCTGGTTTCTAGTAAATCAACTCCAAATCAAAGCAAAAAAAAGAATCTCAAGCCAAAAAAAGGCAATCAGCCTCCTGTTCGTCCCACTTCTGCTTCTAAAACTAAACCTCAACTCAATGGAACTCAAAATAGCTCCCAAAGAACTTCCTCTACACCACAAAAACGTTTAGAAAAAAAAATTAATCGTCCGCAAAGCTTTCTTGATCCTCAGAAGTTAACTTCGTCCTCAAATCTATTTGTCTCTGCTGTTCGTATCGCAGTAATTGTCATTGGTATTAGCACTATTTTAGGAACAGTTATTGCAGTTGCCAGTAATATTAACTCTCCCCTAGTTCAAGCAAATCAATCTACGACCGAAAAACTTCAAGCTGCTAGCGCAGAAAATCAAAAAGAATTAGAAAAATTACTTCCTAACGTGGTTTTGGGTAAAGAAATAACTAGCCTCAAAAGCAAACTACAAACTTTAGCTAGTCAATATCCCAAACTGCAACCAGCGATATTTTTAGTCGATCTTGACGATCATTCTTATGTAAGTATTCAAGGGTCTGGTGCTATTGCTGCTGCTAGTACGATCAAAATACCAATTTTAGTAGCTTTTTTCCAAGATGTAGACCAAGGCAAATTTCGTCTTGATCAAGAGTTAACTATGAATAAAGAGGACATCGGTAGTGGTTCTGGTAGTATGCAGTATGAAAAACCTGGAACACAATTTACTACCTTGGAAGTAGCAACCAAAATGATCACCATTAGTGATAATACTGCTACTAATATGTTGATCAAAATCATGGGCGGTGCTGAAAAACTCAATCAGCGTTTTTTAGAATGGGGTTTGACAGAAACTGTAATTCGCAATCCGTTACCCGATTTAGAAGGAACTAATTCTACTACTCCAGAAGATTTAGGCAATTTATTAATCAATCTCGAACGAGGCAAATTAGTGTCGCTGAAATCTCGCGATCGCATGTTCACAATCATGAGCAATTTGGTGAGAAATACTCTGCTACCTGTAGGTTTAGAAGCAGATGCCACCATTGCCCATAAAACAGGCGATATTCGTTCGGTTTTAGGAGATGTGGGCATTATTGATATGCCTAATGGTAAACGTTATGTAGCTTCGGTGTTAGTCAAACGCCCAGATAACGATCCACAAGCTAAAGAATTCATTCAAAAAATGTCTCAAGTTGCTTATCAACATTTGAAATGGCAACCCTCCAATCTTTTTAGTGAAGAAACATTTACTCATTGACATCCTCCCATCGGCAAGCTGACGCTGTGCCGAGGGATTCCTAAGACTCACGACTTAGGTTTCTGTTTCCTTCCGCTGTGCGCGGTTTTACTCAGTTGCCTACGCGAGTTGCTCATGGGGGAAACCACGGGGCGTACAAGGACTCGAACCAAGTTCGAGTCACAGCCCCTCCCCAAGACCGCACTCGCTCCTTTAGAGCTATGTCTATCAGGTCTTACACTCGATCCACAGACTGTCACTGCGAGTCCCGCAGCCAAAATATTACGACTGGCGTTGACGTCTCGGTCGTGAGTTGTCCTGCATTCTGGACAGTCCCATCCTCTAACATTCAACGGCAGTTTATCGATTACAAAACCGCAGTTTCCACACCTTTTACTGGACGGAAACCATCGGTCAATTTTTACCAGTTCTCGACCATACCACTGGCATTTGTATTCAAGTTGTCGAATCAATTCTCCCCATCCAGCATCGGAGATGCTACGAGCAAGAGAACGATTCTTGACCATGTTCCGCACAGCCAAATCCTCAACCGCAATCACTTGGTTTTCGCGTACCAGTTGAGTTGTCAGCTTGTGCAGAAAATCCTTTCTAGAATCAGCTATTTTAGCTTGAAGTTTCGCTACAGCTATTCTTGCTTTTTCTCTATTTTTAGAGTCTTTTTGTTTCCGAGAAAGTGCTTTTTGTGCTGCTCTAAGTCTTCGGTATTTGTTATTAAAGTGCTTGGGATTGGTTACTTTTTCCCCGTCGCTGGTAGTGACCAAGCTAGTCAAACCAGCATCCAGCCCAATGTTTTTAGTCGTTGGTGGAAGTGGTTTGACTGTTGGGTCTTCAACCAAAAAAGAAACATACCAGCGACCAGATGGAGTAAGTTTGACTGTTACAGTGGACGGGCTGCATTCTTCAGGAAAATATCTACTCCAAACAAGATTCAAAGGCTCTTTGCACTTAGCAAGCCACAGATTACCATTCTTCCACTTAAAAGCAGAACGGGTAAACTCAGCATTTCCGCCATTCCGTTTCTTTTTGAAATTGGGATATTTAGCTCGTTTTGCCCAGAAGTTTTCAAACGCTTTGCTCAAATGGCGAAGTGTTTGCTGAAGAGGTACGCAGCTAACCTCGTTCAAGAAACTAAGTTCTTCTTCTTTTTTCCAAGCAGTAAGCAGAGAAGAGGTTTGATTGTAGCCAATTCTTTCTTGTTGCTGATACCACCCTTCAGTTCTAGCTGCCAAAGCTTTGTTGTAAACCAATCGAACGCAACCCATCGTCCGACGCAAGAGTTCTTCTTGTTCGGATGTCGGGTAAAACCTATATTTGTAGGCGCGTTCGACCATCTACAGCATTTAATTCAACAACTCTCACATTTTAACATATTCAACCTGAAAACTATGGACGAACTAAAATATTTGCAACTTATCGGGGCATCGAACCCCTCAAGTTGCTCCGTTTCCTCAGTGCCTGTCGCCTGGGGTTTCCCCAGGCGTTTATACGGCACGTCCCACCGCCAAGCTCCTACCGTCGCTATGGCGGGGGTCTCCACGGAGGTCTAGATGATCAAGAAACTCGACAACCCAATCTAGTTAAACCTTGAATGGCAGGAGTAAATTCTGGATTAAGCTCTCTTGCCTTTCTATAAGCATCACAAGCCTCACTATATCTTTGCCATCCTTCTAGGGCAGATGCTTTATTGATCCAAACAAAAGGATCGTTGGGTTCAATTTCTTCAGCACGTTCAAACGCAGCTAATGCTTCATCGGTTTTGTTTTGAAAAGCTAAAGCAATTCCACGCCCTACCCAAGATTTATAATCATCAGGATTAATTTTTAAAGCTTTATCAAACGAATCAATTGCCTCTGCTTGATCTCCAGCTTGAGAGAGAGCCAAACCTCGATCGCGCCACGCATGATAAAAACTAGGATTAATTGTTACTGCTTGATCAAAAGATGCGATCGCTTCAGGAAGATTACCCATCCCATCTCGCAACAAAGAGCCACGATTTTGCCAAGTAATATAAGATTCTGGTTGAATTTCTAAGGCACGATCAAAAGCAGCTAATGCTTCTGAATATTTGCCCATCGCAAATAAAGCATTACCTTTTCCTAGCCAAGCCAAGTGAGATTCTGGCTGAATAGCAATTGCTTTTTCATAAGAATCAAGAGCTTTTTGCTGTTGTCGCAATTTACTAAAAACATTACCGCGATCAATCCAAGCTGTCACATTTTTGGAGTTTTCTTGTAAAACTTGGTCGTAAGCAACCACAGCTTCTTGATAAACTCGATCTGCTGATTGATTTTGACCTAAATATTGAAGTGCCAAGGCTTTATTTTGCCAAAATCTGGGGTCTAAAGGTTTAATTACCTGAGCTTTATTAAAATCACTCAATGCTTCTTGATATTTACCCAAGCCAATTAAAGCCAAACCGCGATCGCTTAAAGCTTGTGCATTATTTGACTCTATTTCTAGTGCTTTGTCTTGAGCAGCAATTGCTTCAAGATAATTTTCTAATTTATAAAGTGTTCTACCTTTACGATTCCAGGTTTCAGCTTTGTTTGGCTCTAAATCTAAAGCTTTTTCATAGGAGACTAAAGCAGCAGGAAATCTTTCTAAACGATAAAGAGCATCACCACGACTTTTCCAAGTACTAGCATTTTGAGTATCTAGTTGAATTGCTTCGTCATAAGCTGCTAATGCTTCTTGAAAACGTTCTAAATGATAAAGCGCGTCTCCTCTTCCTTGCCAAGCTTTGACATTGTTGGGTTGCAGATCGATAGCTTGCTGAAATTTGGTTAAGGCTGTTTCTGGCTCTTGAGTTAACAATCTTTGTCCTTGAGACCAATAATACAATGGTCTAAGAGTCGGCGAAAAAAATTCAATACTAGCTAGTAAAGAACCAATTCCAGCTAAAGCAATTAAAAAATAAACCAAGTTTGATTTGTTGCCCATTCCTTCGGGAACAACTGTTGGCAAATTGATATTATTAAAAAAGTCTGATTTACCCGTATTGCTAGCACTAATAGTTTCGCTCGGACTAAAGTTACCAGATACATGATAAATTCGATTAAGATCGCTTAAAACTTTTTCGGCTGATTGATAACGTTTACCTAAATCTAGGCTAGTCATCTTGGCGAGAATTTTCTGTAATTTGCGATTAATTTGTAATCCTTCTTGCCAAATAACTTCTCCTGTTTGTTTTTCGATCGAAAGATGTTGAGCTTCAACTCCTGTCAAAGCACAAATCATCGTAATTCCTAAAGCATAAAGATCGCTGCTTACTGTTGGTCTTCCAGCAATCTGCTCCGGAGGCATATAAGCTTTGGTGCCTACTGGTTCAATAGCACTAGTTTTGAGTTTAGTTAAATTGCCAATGTCTTTTAAAACTCCAAAATCAATCAGCATGACACGCTGATCTGAGTTACGAATTAATAAATTCGATGGTTTAATGTCGCGGTGAATTACTCGATGCTGATGAATAAAAGCCAATACTATTAAAGCATCGGCTAATAACTCTACCACTTGTTCTTCTGTTAGAGTCTTAGTCTGTTCTAGCTTTTTTTGTAAGTTTTCTCCAGGAATATAGGCTTGAACTAAATAAAATTCACCATTATCTTCAAAATGATCCCAGATCTGAGGAATTTGTTCGTGATAACTTAGTCTTTCTAAAACTGCTATTTCATTGGAAAATTGACGTTCGGCTGCTTGAATATTAGTAGGATCGCGGTCTGAAAATTTAATTTCCTTAATTACACATGGAGATTGATAGTGTCGCCAAAGATTATCAGCTAAATAAGTATAAATTCCTGCTTTCCCGCCAAGATAACTGGTAATTCGATAGCGTCCACCAACAACTTGCTCTACTTTTAGTAATGGTTGTAAATCGTACAGAACTTCAATTGCTGAGTTATATCTTTCTATACATTTGGGATCAACCATGCGATTAATAATTTCTCCTAAACGAGAACTAATCGAACAGTAATTCTGCCAGTTTAACTGGTTTGTCTCTTCTAAATTTTCTAATTCTATTGGAGATCGCCCTGTGAGCGCATAGATAGCTGTTTGACCTAAAGCATAAAGATCACTAGCTAAAGTAGGTTGACCCGCAATTTGTTCTGGTGGCATAAATCCTTGAGTGCCTACCATTTGCGTAAAAACAGCTTGTCCTTGAGAATTGAGCGCGATCGTACTAATTTCTTTAACTGCACCAAAATCAATCAGAACAAATCTTCCATCTTGTTTACGTCTGATTAAATTAGCAGGTTTAATGTCACGATGAATAACATTGGTTTTATGAACAAAATCTAAAACTCTCAAAACATCTTGTAGCAATCCAATAACTTGAGTTTCGTTAAAAAGATTACGTTCAATTTCTGCTTGTAGCTCTTCTCCTTCAATGTATTCTTGTACCAGATAAAATTCGTGGTCTTCCTCAAAATAACTAATCAACTGAGGAATTTGATCGTGACTTCCTAATCTTTGCAAAACTGATGCTTCATTAACAAAACGCTGTTTAGCGTTTTCCCAAACCCGAAGATTATTGGTTCGTGGTTGCAGTTGTTTAATCACACATTGTGGATGATTGGGTTGACTTAAATCGTTGGCGAGATAAGTTCGTCCAAATCCACCTCTACCTACTTGCCGCACAATTTGGTAACGTTGATCGAGGATTGTGCCAGGATGATGCATTTTAGCTCCAGAGACGGGAAACATATCTCCAGAATTAGATCTGTTAGGTTCTATATTGGACATGATCTATCCTAGCCAAAAAATTGTAGATAAAATGATTTTTTGAAGTTGCCTTCAATGATTTTGTTTATTTTAGCGAGGAGATTTTATCAATAGCTGGATCATTATTTTTTTTAATTTTCTTTATTTTTACTAAAGAATCTTAACAACAATCTTAATTTTAAGACTGCATATCCAGAGCGACATTATCATACATTATAGAATAAATATATCAGTTAATCGGCTGATTTTAGTTTACTTATCAAGTTTAATTAATTTGGTTAATAACTATGAAAACTAAATATTTACTTAAAAACTTAACAGGAGCAATTGCTTTAACTAGCGGGATTGCTCTAATTGGCATTCCTACGTTAGCACAATCGTTTTATTTTTTTCCTTCTAGTTATTTCTATCGTTCAGCTTTTCCCTATGAATCGGAAGATAATCCAAATGTAGCTGAATTATTAGCTGCCAATCCAGAGTTAAAAACTGTTTCTTCTTTATTAAAAGATGCCAACTTGGCAGAAAGTCTTGACGAAAAAGAAGTAACCTTTTTTGCTCCAACTGATGAAGCTTTTCAAGCTTTACCTGTTGCTACTCAAGAAAAATTATCTAATCCAGACAAATTGGCTCAATTACTCAAATATCATATTGTTGAAGGAAAAATTACCGACGAGAATATTAAAACTCAAAAAATAGCGACTTTATTAGGTAGTCCAGTCAAAATTGTAGGCGTTCCCCTACAAAATAAACAAGTTCAAATTAAACTCAACCAAGCGACAGCAAGTCAACCTCTTCCTGCTACCAATGGTGTTGTGATTCCGATTGATAGTGTGTTACTTCCTCCTAACTTCTAGGGATTTTCTTAACCTCATTGGTTCGGTTTGACAATTTTCTCTAGCTACTCTAATTAATAATGCTGCTAATAACAAACTAGCAATCATCGAGTTAGTACCATAGCTAAAAAAGGGTAAAGGTAAACCTGTGGTAGGCAAAGAACCAGTTGCTACGCCGATATTAATTAAAGATTGTCCTACCATCAAAATCATCACTCCAATTGCTACTAATCTGGAGATTGGATTGTTACATTTAAAAGCTACTCTTAAAGCCAAAGTTCCGTAACCAAGAATAAAAACTAAGAGTAAAACACTACCAATAAAACCAAATTCTTCAGCATAAACTGCAAAAATGAAATCTGTAGTACGAATTGGTAAATAGGACAATTTTTGTTGAGATAAGCCAAAACCAGAACCACCTAAACCACCAGACGCGATCGCAAGTAAACTTTGAATTAATTGATAACCTTTACCCTGATAATCTTGCCAAGGATCGAGAAAAAAGACAATTCGATCGCGTTGATAAGGATTAATATAAATACTCAAAGTAGCTAAACTTAAACCTCCAATTGAAGTCATTAACAACTGACTCCAAGGTAATTGAGCAGCAACCGCTATTAACCACAAACTCATACCACACAAAGCTGTCGTACTCAAATTTGGTTGTTTTAAAATCCCCAGCAAAATTACACTAAAAATAGCTAACCAACCAATTTTTACACCAGAATCTAGTTTTTTCCATTGAGCAAAAAGATAAGCTGCTTGTAACACTAAAAAGGGTTTAATTAATTCTGAAGGCTGTAAAGTAAAAGGACCAATAGCAATCCAACGACTAGCACCATAAGTAGTTTTTCCTAAGCCTGGAATCAAAGTCATAAAAATTGCCAACAAACATACTATTACCATCCAAGGAGAAAGCTTTAAAACCGCTTTTAAAGGGTTATTTACCACTGAAAAAAAACAAACAAAGCCAATCAACACCCCTAATAATTGGCGTTTTAATAAATAAAAACCATCGTTGTATTCAACTACGCCTTCAGGGAAAGAAGCAGATACCAAAGTAACTAAACCAACCAACAGCCAAACCAAAGTTAACCAATACAACAATCTTGCTTCTAACGCCCAATGTTTCGTTTGCAAATTAAAGCGAGAACTTAACAACTTGAGATATTGCTGCACTATTCTAACGAGTCATTATTTATTAACCCATTAAAAATAACAAAAAGAGGTCGTTACCGACCCCAATTAAAAACTTTTGTATCTATTTATCACAATAAGCCTGTATTAGTACCTTGCTTTCCAGTTGCCAATTCTACTTTGAGAATTTTGCCACCCATTTTCATGATTCGCTGTTGCTCACGAAACCAGTTATCATAAGGAACTAATTTAGTAAAGTAAGTATTTTGAAGTTCGCGCTGAGTCCGAATTCTAGTTTGACTAGGAACACAAGCAGTAACTTTAAACATCCGCATAAGTTGACTTCTCCTAATGCTGTTAAATATTCTTTTGTGATTAATATTCGATTTCTTTTGTATCACAGTAAGGCATTAATTTCGGTGATGATGCTCCTTACCGCAAAATCTTAAAAGACTAAAAACATACTAAGGTCGGGAGTCAAGAGTCAATACTAGATCGCTAAAACTCATCTTTTTTTTCGCGCTCGAAAGACTAAGCCTTGTAGGAACTAGCACTCACTCTGGACTTCCCGAACCTCTAAGTTTAAAACTATTTACCAACTTAAGGCCGTATCGGCAATTAGCTCAAGCCAGAGCAAATGTAGTCTAAGTAAACACCCATTTCTTTTCCTGCATCAGCACCTACCAAGCTAGCAGTAACTTCTTTGATTGCTTGGATTGCTTGAACAGTTGAAGAAACAGGAACACCTAAAGAATTATAGGTTTCTTTTAAGCCGTTGAGTACGCGCTCGTCTAAGATGGAAGGATCGCCAGCTAACATAGCGTAAGTAGCATAGCGGAGATAGTAGTCGAGGTCACGAATACAAGCAGCATAACGACGAGTGGTATACATATTACCACCAGGACGAGTTACGTCAGAATATAGCAAAGATTTTGCTACTGCTTCTTTAACGATGGTAGCTGCATTAGCACTAATTACGCTAGCTGCACGTACTCTTAATTGACCAGTTTTAAAATAGTTTTTGAGCTTGTCCATTGAAGCACCATCGAGGTACTTACCTTGAACGTCAGCAGAATTAATAACAGAAGTAATTGCGTCTTGCATAGCTTTGTTTCCTTATCTCACCTAAGTCTTAAATGCCTGAACAATGACAAGTTAGTCTATACTTTAGGGAAGCTTGATGCATTTAGAGAAGTAGCTAAAAGCACTACTCTACTGCATTGCTCCAATGACGTAGTCAAAGTAAGAAGCAGCTTCAGAAGCATCTTCTACAGACATCATAGAAGTAGCAACATCTTTCATTTCGCGAACGCTTTGAGCAACTGCACCAACGTCAGTTCCTAAAGACTTGTACATTTCGCGAACACCAACTAAACCAATTTCTTCGATGGGAGTTACATCGCCTGCTACTACACCATAGGTGACTAGACGGAGATAGTAATCCATATCGCGTAAGCAAGTAGCGGTCATTTCTTCTCCGTAAGCATTACCACCAGGAGAAACAATATCAGGACGTTTTTGGAATAAAGCGTCACCTGCTTGTTTAACAATCCGCTCGCGAGATTCAGTTAAAGTTTGTGCAATCCGCAGACGGCTTTCACCAGAAGTAACAAAAGCTTTGATTCTTTCTAACTCGCCAGGGCTCAAGTAACGAGCTTCGGCATCAGCATTCACGATTGACTTCGTGACAATACTCATGAACGGATTCCTCCCAAAAAAACAAAATTAGATTTTGAGTGACCTTATCTTGAAGATTAATCTTTCTCCAATCGATTTTTCAGCTATTGCTCCTAATTTGATGATTAAGTACCTGTTACTGTCGTAATCAAGACTCAACCAGTTAGAAGTGTGCTAATTAAATATCCTCTCACTTTTTTGTACTAAGGATACTGTTTGCATAGTCTGATTAACCAGATTAGAGTTGAGATTTTTCATTCTTGGTGTTTGTCGCCTAGTTTTTAATTTTCAGCTACAAAATAGTATTGCAGCTAGTTCGACCAATAAATCAAAGATGGTTACTGCCTTAACAAACTTTTACATAAGGTAAATATTTTGATATAAATGGCGAGCATTTGGTCTTGAATTTTGATGAAAATAACCCCAACTGGGGAAAACCATAGCTATCAAACACTCAAAAGAATTTTTTACAGCAACCTGACCCAATTATTTTGCGACATTTCGTTCACTTAAGCTATTTTTTCTTAATACATTGTAATATTAAGTTCAGAAAACTTAGAGCGCTCGCTTTGAGTCAGGATCATTTTCATTTGATAGGTAGTAACCTGCAATTGGACTTAACTCTTTTCTAAACAAGACTATAGTTGATGGTTTCCTACTTTAAATTACCAAAGGTTTGAGTAATTGACTAAGAACCACCAACTAAGAATGGTTGAATTGGTTTGCTAGCTAAAGAGCAACTAAACCTACCATTAGTTTAAATATTTAACTTGGCAGGCTCAAAACTAGGAACCACAATTTCCTTATCTTGTTTAGTGAGCTTATTATATAGCCTCTCTGTATTGGGGAAGTTGGCAGCAGGTAAAGTGGGGAAACGACGATAAGGAACGGTATCTTCGCCAAAGACTTGGATATACTCCATGCTATTGACCATTGCACCGATAAAGGCTCGAATTCCCTGGGTAGCCAAAATTTGATTGTATTTTTGGATCTCTCTTTGATTAAGAGGAGCTCTGCCCAAGAAATGTTTTGTTCCCAATTCAATTACTTTAGTGTTGGGATAGGGTGCATAAAACTCTTTTAAATAAAGCTCAGAACAACCCAAAGCTTCGATAAATTCCTTGACCGTAATTTCTTGATTACCTAATTTACTTTCTAAAGCAGTAAATTGAGTTTGAACGATATAAGGATTGAGGTCGCGTTCAAAAATCTGACGATAAGCAGCAGCGATCGCATTTTTCAAACCAACTTTATCACTAGTATTGGTAAGTTTGAATACTTTACTTTGGCCGCGTTTAACACTGACTCCTTGATTAATCCTTTGTTTAATTTCTGGGGCAGTACGAAGATCGGAAACTGTACCCAATTCAATAAAGCGGGGTGTTTCTTGTTTCTCAACTTTAGTACCAATGCCTTCTCCAAGATTACCAGGACGAGTTTTACGTAACTGATAACCGCCAGCAGTAAGATAACGTTCATAAGGAACAGTATCTTCACCAAAAGCTTCAGAATATTCCACACTATCGATAATGGCATCTACTAAGGCATAAAAACCTTTTTTAGCAGAAATATCGAAATATTTGTTCATTTCTTGACGACCATAGGTAGGACGACCAAGTAAGCGACGATGGATATATTCAATAGCTTTAACGACGTAGAGAGAAGACCAATAAAGCTTACGGAAAGTATCCGATTTAGCTAAAATTCGGACAAATTCTCTTACTGTGATCTCGCCATTCTCTAATTTAATTTCTGGGACAGTTAAACGTTGACCTTCATAAACGTCTCGTCCAAAAACTTGACGATAACAAGCTCGTATTAATGCTTGAGTAGAAGCTTCGGCATATTTAACGCCTATGCCATTACTAGCACCAGGTAACTCGTTGTTGAGACGAAAAACTTTTGCACCTAAAGTACCAGGAAATTCACCTCTAGCTTTGGGATTGCTATTTTGGTTTTGAGTAGCAGGACCACGATGAATTAATAAACGCTTTGTATCCTTGCTAAAAGGTGCAGGGCTAGAACTAGGGCTGCGAGTTTCTTTCGGGAAAATTGCCCCAAATTGAATTTCTAAGGGGTCGTTACCAGAACCATAAACGTGCTGATCCGGTAAAGGACGGTCGTATTTGGCAAAGGTAGTAATAAATTGAGGAACTTTACGGAAAGGTGCGCTGTAGTTAAATAAATCCTGTTGCATACCCCAGTTGCGACATTCCTGGGCTTCTTGTCCTAAACCGCGCAGATAGGGAACTGTTTCTTCTCCGAAATAGTCAGAATATTCTTGAGAATCTACTAAAGCATCTACTAAAGCAGCTAGTCCGCCTTGAGAAACGATGGAGAAGTAGTTTTGAACTTCTTCACGAGAAGAAGGGCCACGACCCAAAATATGACGAAAGGCTAATTCTAAGGCACGACTATTGATAAAAGGTTCAAAAAATTGTTGGCGATAAAGAGGTGATTTACAAACTCGACGAACAAACTCTTTCATAGAGATGTCGCCATTTTTTACCTGAGATTCTAAATAAGAAATAGATTGACTGTAGGCACGAGTAATATCTCGTTCAAAAATTTGACGATAGGCTGCTTTAATTACGGCTTGTTTTTCTGATTGTGATAGTCCAGGCTTCATCACAAATTTTTGTCGCCGTTCTGCTGCATTGTAGTAGCTTTGAGGCAGTTGCAAGCCTTGTAAATCAGAAGAAGGACGTTGACGTATTTTATTTGAAGGGCTAGGAGCTTTGAATTCTGCTAAAAGTACATCAAAGTACTGAGTAACAATTTCTTTAGCGTCTGTTTCCCTGTTAAAATAATCGATCGCTGCTGCACGCATTTCTTGTAAAGCGACAATAGTTGCATCAGCAGAGCAAGCGTTTTCAATTACTTCTCGCAAACCTCTTACATTAACGATCAAAATGCTGGGATCGCCTGCGACAATCGCATAGGTTACATAACGCAAAAACCATGATAAATCCCGCAAAGATTTTTGCATATTGGCAGGACCGTATCTGGTAACGTTAATGGGGCGAAAACCTGGTGGAATTGGTCCCGAAGTGCTAAAAAGTGAACGAAATGCCCCAAAAAAACCTGGGCTACTACTACCACGATTTTCAACGTAGGTCATTGCCTCAGCAGGTACTCTAGTATTGCCGCTAGGACTGGCAACTGCCATTTCTTCAATTTCCTGCGGTTTTTCTAGATAAGCCATTGGTGTTCCGCCCGTAAAAATACGATTGGCAGCACGAGAAACAATTAAATCTGCATTATTAGTTATAGTTTGAGCTATTTCTAGTCGTTTAGCACCAGACTCATAATAAGCTGTTAATTCATTTAGTTCGCCTCTTTCAGGAAAACGGTCTTGTTGTTCTGCTTGTAAAATCGTAGAGACCGCTACAGTTTGATAAAGTTGAGGACGGGCTAATGAACTGCCACCACTTGCCGTTACACTCATTGGATTTTAAGTATCTTTTTACTTATAGTTCAGCTTTTAGATTAAAACTTTTCGGGTTACCTTAGCGTGATTGTTAATTTTTGTGTCAAGTACGAAAACTTGTCAGGGAATTTGGAAATTGCTTAAAATTCAATTAGCTTGACAAGCTGAATTCCTCAAAAACACTCAGAATACTATGGTCGAGTCACGTATTGTTTGATTGAGTTATTGCTATTTTTGTCAAGTTAGCGCGATCGCTTTAACTATTTTTCATAAAGTTTTGTTAAATTAGTTTATGCCATCATGCCACTAAAGAAATCGATTGTATCTTTTAAAGCAATAATAAAGTCATCAATTTCGGCACGAGTGTTGTAAAAATATAAGCTTGCTCTGGCACTACCAGAAGCATCAAAAAGACGATGTAATGGTTGGGTACAATGGTGTCCAGAACGAATTGCTACTCCTTCATGATCGAGTAAGGTTGATAAATCACTGGCGTGAATTCCTTGTACATTAAATGCAGCTAAAGCAGCCCGATTTTTCCCATCAAGTTTTGAGGTTGCACCATAAATTCTTAGTTGGGGAATTTCCACTAATTTTTTAAATAAATAAGTAGTTAATTCTTCTTCGTAGGCATGAATTTTTTCCATACCAATTGCAGTTAAATAATCAACGGCTGCTCCAAGAGCGATCGCTTCTCCAATCGCTGGTGTTCCCGCTTCAAATTTATGAGGTAATTCTCCATAGGTTGAATGGTCAAAATAAACTTCAGAAATCATTTCACCGCCACCTAAAAAAGGAGGCATTGCTGTTAGTATTTCTTTTTTGCCATAGAGAAAACCAATTCCTGTTGGTCCACACATTTTATGTCCAGAAGCTACTAACCAGTCACAATTAATTTGTTGAACATCAATAGCCATGTGAGGGACACTTTGACAAGCATCAACTAATACTTTCGCCCCGAATTGATGGGCTAATTCAATAATGTTTTCAATAGGATTAATACAACCTAAAGTATTAGAAACGTGAACAACTGCGACAAGTTTAGTTTTGTTTGACAATAAAGATTTATATTGTTCTAAATCAAATTCTTCTATCTCAGTTAATTGTACGTATTTAATGACTGCACCCGTCTTCTGAGCAATAATTTGCCAAGGAACGATGTTACTATGATGTTCCATGACAGAAAGAATAATTTCATCACCGCGATTTAAATTACTTAAACCCCAACTATAGGCAACTAAATTAATTGCCTCCGAAGCATTACGAGTATAAATAATTTCTTCTCGATGAGCAGCATTAATAAATTTAGCAACTTTATTTCTTGCTCCTTCATAACCTTCAGTTGCTCTAATACTTAAACTATGTGCGCCACGATGAACATTAGCGTTATCTTTTTCATAGTAATTAAGCAAGGCATTTAAAACTGCTTGAGGTTTTTGAGAAGTAGCAGCATTATCAAAATAAATTAAAGGTTTTTCGTGGATTTCTTGAGCTAAGATTGGGAAATCTGAACGAACTAAATCGGCAATAGTTTTGGCTTGGGTAAAAGTCATAATCAATTATCGATATTTTTTTGTATAAAACAAACTGGTAAGCAAATCAATGCAGATAAACAACTTAAATTATTGTTAGCTGATTCTGCATCATTCTCACACTCATTAACTACTAGTTTTCTTAGCTACGATTGTTGCTATTTTAGTAGACAAAGATTTAAGTGAAATACGCTCAATAATTTCTGCGGTAAAACCATTAATTAATAACTGACGAGCATTATCTTCAGTTAAACCACGACTACGAAGATAGAAAATTTCTTCAGCTTCTAATTGACTAACAGTTGCACCATGAGAACATTTAACATTATCAGCAGTAATTCGTAACTCTGGTTTAGTATCAACACGAGCTTTGGGAGATAATAATAAGTTACGATTCAACTGAGCAGCATTAGTTAGTTGTGCTGCTTTGGGAACAAATACTTTACCATTAAAGATAGTATGAGCGCGATCGCTTACTAAACATTTATGTAACTGATTGGTAGTACCATGAGGTTTGCTTAAAGCAATAATACTATGAGTATCGGCGGTTTGTTCGCCGTTAGCTACAGTTAAACCATTGAGATAGGTTTCTGTTTGTTCTCCTTGTTGAGAAATTTCAGGGTTATGACGAGATATCTTACCACCGAAGTTAAATTCAGTTAAAGTGTAACGACTAGCACGTGCTTGGGAAACGGCTGTTTTTCCAATATGATAGGCAGTTTCTGACTCTGTTTGAAAACGAGTATGATTAATTTGAGCATTTTCTCCTAACCAAATTTCAGTCACAGCATTAGTTAGATAAGAAGATTGCCCAGTATACTCTTCAATTATATTTAAACTACAATTTTTTTCGGCAACAATCCAGCTTCTTGGTTGAGAAAAACTAATGGAATCTTCTGTAACAGAAATAAATAACAAATGAATTGGTTGTTCAACTACAGTATTTGGTGCAGCCCAAATAATTGCCACGTCAGTAATACTAGCAGTGTTTAAAGAAGTAAAAACCTCTTCTGCACCTGCTTGAGTTCCCAAATAGGGACGGAAATATTTACAATAAGCTTCTGGTAAATTAGTTAGATTCCCAACGTAAATACCTTTGGGTAAACCTGAAGTATTCGATAACTCAGGCGCATACAACCCGTTAACAAAAACAATGCGACTTTCAGTAGCTTCGGGAATCAAATCAATTGTATCGCTTTCAACAGTACCAGACTTAGCAGCAGTAAAATCTAAATCAAGTAGAGATGATAAATCTGTAAACCGCCATTCTTCATCTTTTTTACTAGGAAATTTCAACCTAGATACCCAAGATGCAGATTGTTCTCTTAAATTTTCTAGCCAAGTGGACGTTTCTGAATCTAGTTTCTCTTTGGGAACAGAAGAACGTTGTTGTAAGATTTTAAGTAAGAAAGGATCGCTCTTAATTTGTTCTCTAGAAGTTATCATCGATGATTGACTCATTATGCACCTACCTCCACCACAGCTTTGTCATCGAGGAAGTCATAACCACGAGATTCTAATTCTAAGGCTAATTCTTTACCGCCACTAGTTACAATTTGTCCATTTTGCATCACGTGAACAAAATCTGGTTCGATGTAATTGAGTAACCTTTGATAGTGAGTAATGACGAGGTAACCTTTTTCAGGAGTTTTGAGTTGATTGACACCTTCAGCTACAATTTTCAAAGCATCAATATCTAAACCAGAATCAATCTCATCTAAAATAGTCAAGGTAGGATTGAGTAAAGCCATTTGCAAAATTTCGTTACGCTTTTTCTCTCCACCAGAAAAACCTTCGTTGAGACTTCTTTCTAAAAAGCTCGATTTCATTTGAACAATTGCCAACTTTTCTTCGATTAAGTCTTCAAAATCAAAAGTATCGATTTCTTCCAAACCTTCATGTTTCCGTTTGGCATTATAAGCAACTCGCAGAAAATCTAAATTACTAACCCCAGGAATTTCTAAAGGATACTGAAAAGCCAAAAAAATACCATTTAAAGCTCTTTCATTAGGCTCTTGCTCTAAAATATTTTCACCTTTGTAAATAATTTCACCACCAGTTACTTGATAGTCGGGATGTCCAGCAATAATTTTAGATAGGGTGCTTTTTCCCGAACCATTACGCCCCATGATGGCATGAACTTCTCCCGCTTTAATTTCCAAATTGACACCTTTAAGGATCGGCGTGCCGTCTACACTAGCAGCAAGATTGTGAATTGATAAAATAGTTTCGCTCATTGTCAGGTTCGTTTTCTCTCAAGTAATTCTATAGTGTTCGATTGTGCTACCAAATAGCGATGACAAAGAAGCGCAAGTTCTAGATGATGATTAGATGGCGCGCTTTAAGTTTGTAGTTAAACAACACTTTTGTTGTTTAAATCCATTGTAGGATACATTAACAACAAAGATGTTGTCAAAGTCGGTTTTAATTTAGTTTGATTGGGTTATCCCTCTTATGTCACTCTCCGAATTCAAGTAGTAACAAATCGAGAAAATTATTCCGAAAGAAAAAATGGCCGAAATTGATTTATGGTACTAATTAAACGATGAAATCCTAAGAGCAAAGAAGAGTCCCTCTACCTCTACACAACTTTTAAATGGTGTATGCCAACAGGATTTAATATCAAATTGCATTGATCGGTTTTCATTCTCAAGAGATTTTTCCTGCCTCAGAATGAGACACTTACTTTCTGTCATTGCTAAACACCAAAGAATTTTTATTCTCTATTGTCCCACCACTCATTTGGGCCAGGTAATCGAGCTAATTGTTGGTAAACTAAAGTTGGCAACTCTTTGAGCGAATAACTGTAAGTTAAATCTATCAACTTTTAAGCAGTCATTATTAGTGAATCGCGAACTACTAATTCAGAAAGTCTCATTGGATTATAAATACCCGAAGCCACTTCTACACTAGCAGGAGCGAACCTCTCGCGTTTATCTGCATTTATTGCGGTAATATATTAAACGCGATCGCCCGATGATCCATTTTCACCCGTAGGGGCGAACGGCCGTTCGCCCCTACCATCGCCATATCAAACCGATTTACCCATTTTTCGCGATCGTAATCACCTATTCATCCCTACAATAATCACACCGAATTTATCGAATCGATCTATATTTCTTAACCGTAATTACCCGTTCGCATCTACAATATCCACGAAAACCCATTAAATAATAGAATTAATCGCTATTACAAAATCGATTAAAAAAATTTTTTCCGATGATGATATAAAAAATGATCGAAGTGGGTAATTTTTAAATAGGAAAGGAAAATAACAAAAATCACCCACAAAAACACAAATCACAAACATATAAGGAAGGATAACATGAATAACCTATTTGCTGCAAAATTATTACAAAATCTTCGTAACAAAAAAGGTAACAAAGGTTTCACATTAATTGAATTATTAGTAGTTGTAATTATCATCGGTGTACTTGCTGCTGTTGCGCTACCTAACTTGTTAGGACAAGTATCTAAAGGCAGACAAGCAGAAGCCAAAACCAACCTCGGTGCTTTAAACCGCGCCCAACAAACTAATCGTTTAGAAAAAGCTACTTTCGCTAACATTACTAATGCCAACTTTCCAGTAAAAGTTACCGGACAATATTATGATTTTACTGGTGGTCAAGATGATGGTGGCTTTAGTGGTGTTATGACAGGTATAGCTAAAACCCAATACGAAAATGACGTATTAGACTATGCTGCTGGTGTAGCTTACTTCGAGGGTACAATTAATGCTGCCATTTGCGAAGAAACAGCTATTAATGCTGCCGACCAAGATGTTACTGATAATGGTGACGGAACGGTGACATGTGTTGGCAATCCTGTCAACTAATGTTATGACAATTTAAGCTTTGCCCAGCATATTATGGTTTAAGCTGATTCTCTCAATTGTCAAAATCTAAATATACTGGGGAAGAAAACTTAACTTTTTGCTATAAGTTCTTCCCCATTTATATTTTTAATATTAATCAACCTAATTTTATAGCAATTCTCAATTTGGTAAAATACACCCATGCTGAAGTTAGGTAAGAGGAAAGACAAATTTTTTAACTAAGTTTAAATTTGTACTTCATCTATTTGAGAACCGCTATATTTCACAATAAAAATTAAATTTATTATTGAATATCATGACAAATATTTGGATTGAATTAATCCAATTGTTATTTAATTTTAAAAAACAACGAGGATTTACTTTAGTCGAATTATTAGTTGTAGTTTTACTGTTTAGTGCTTTGTCTATAATTGCACTACCTAATTATGTTAACCAAGTCGAAAAAGCAAGAGTAGCTGAAGCAAAAGTAAATCTGGGAGTTCTCAACCGATCACAACAAGCGTATTATTTCGAGAAAGCAACATTTGCTGATGACATGAGCGATTTAGGTACTAACTTATCAATAAGTAATGGCTTATATAACTACAGTATTGTCACTCCAATAACTAACACTGAAGTGCATCATTTAGCAGAGCCAATACTAAAGTATGCTGGCGATCTCAAAATTATGACCTCTGCGGTTTTTAGAGTGGAAAATGCCTTTCTTTATACAGTCTGCGAAAGTAATACGATTGGTGTAACCCCAGCTATAGTCAATGGTACACCAATTACCTGTACTAATGGTCAAATTATTCAATAATCAACAAATTAATTTTGGAGGAATCTTAATTATGATTAGCTTCAATTTCTTCAAAACAAAATTTAATCAAACTATTTTTTACTTAACTACAATTGTATTTTGTGGAGCTTCTATTATTTATTTACAAATGCCCATGGCTAGACAGCTAATGGGTAACAACACTAAAGCAAATTTTGAACAAGACGAAAAAATTGCCAAAATTCAGTTAGATTTACTCAAAAACATGCCATCTTTTGGCTTTAAAAATTTACTATCCGACTGGATAATGCTTCAATTTCTTCAATATTTCGGTGATGGTGAAGCAAGAAAAGTAGTTGGTTTTAGTTTAAGCCCAGATTATTTAGAAGCTATTGTGCAACACGACCCCAAATTTATTCAAGCATATTTAATGATTTCTCCTGCATCTTCTATGTTTGCTGGTCTTCCCAATCGAACCGTAGAAGCAATGGCAAAAGGATTAGAACAACTATCTCCTGATATTTCTGATGCTTATTATGTGTGGCTATATAAAGGTGTAGATGAAATTTTATTTATTGCTGATACTGAAGAAGCAAAAAAATCCTACACAATGGCATCAAAATGGGCAAAGATTGCTGGCAATGAAGCAATAGCAAAATCGGCTAGCGACACAGTACAGTTTTTAGAAACAAATCCTGATAGTACCGATGCCCAAATTGGTGCCTGGTTGATGGTTTTTGTTAACTCAAGAGATACTTATACCCGCCAGTTAGCCAAAAATAGTATTGAAAACCTCGGAGGCGAATTACAAATTAAGCCCGATGGTAGAGTAAGTGTAAGATTGCCGAGAGAAGAAAATGTCGCTAAAGGCTAAAAAGATTACGGTCATCATCGATAATCGATGTGGAACTCTACATGATACAAATCGATTTATTGAGATCGCCATATTGAAAGAATTTCTTCATGCAATCACCAGCAAAAATAGCAATAACTATATTAGTATCTGATGTTACGCAAAAGCTAGAATAAAAAAATGGATAAAAAGCTTTTGGAACTATACGGCGATTACGTTATTAGCTCTTTTGGACAAATCACAGCAACAGGATTGTCAAGAGCATTAGAAGGAAGTATCAGCCACGATCGAATAACCCGCTTTCTTTCGTTACAAAACTTAGAGTCTAAAGAGCTATGGAAACTAGTAAAACCAGTAGTGAGAAAGTATGAACAAGAAGATGGGGTGCTGATTGTGGATGACACTATCGAGAAAAAACCTCATACCCAAGAGAATGAGTTAGTGTGCTGGCATCATGACCATCAAGAAAACCATTCTGTCAAGGGAATTAACATCATCAACTATGTTTATAGTGTCGAAGACATAAGCCTACCAATTGGGTTTGATGTGGTCAAAAAGTCCATAAAATTTTGTGAGGTAAAAACAAAGAAGGAAAAACGAAAAGCAACAGCAACAAAAAATGAATTAACACGAAATCAATTAAAAATTTGCTCCCAGAATCAACTCAAATACAGGTATGTGCTAGCCCAGGGTTGGTTTTCCTCAAAGGAAAATATGGTTTTTATCCGTCAGGATTTAGACAAGCAATTTATCATGGCTTCTTCATAGCAATCGTACGGTAGCCTTGAGCGAAGAAGACAAACAACAGGGTAGTTTTACACGAATTGATGAACTCAAATGGTTAGAACAAGTGTCAGTCAGAGGATGGCTTAAAGGACTGGACTTTCCTGTTCTCATCCATCGTCAAGTCTTGACAAACCAAGATGGAAGTACTGGTATTTTGTATTTAGCTTGTAGTGATTTAAGCTGTAATGTCCCTCAGATAGAAGCAATCTACAAAAAACGGTGGAAAGTGGAAGTCTTTCATAAAACACTCAAGTTTAATACTGGTTTAGCTAAATCCCCAACTAAATGTATTCGTACTCAAGTAAATCATATCTTTATGTCTATCTATGCTGCATTCCAATTGGAGTGTTTAAAATTGAAACACAAGATGAATCATTTTGCTTTGCGTAGTAGTCTTTATGTCAAAGCTTTGCAACAAGCTATGTGTGAATTACATTTACTCAAGAGTGCGTAACCTCAGTTAGTATCTAATAAGTATTTACCACTCATTTAAGTCGATTTGCTCGCAATGTTCTTCAATTGCTTCACTCATCAACTGTAAATCTTCCAATACTATTTCACCTACAAAACGCAACAATTGTTGACCAGAAGTGCCAATAATTTGCTTTGTTTGTTTTTTTGATTTAGGTTCTAAAAAAGTGACAATTACCTGACTTTCTTCAATATTCTCTGGTGTTTCTGCTAGTTTGATCGCACCGTCTTTATAGACTCCTTTGATAGACTGGAGCATTTTTAGTTATTTTTCTTGCAATTAATTTTAGGATAATTATAGCTTGAGTTATGGTAATTAGATTTATGGAGTGAGGGGTTCACTCCCTTCGGTCGCAGTCGCATTTCAATTAGTTAGAGATGCTTCGTAGCCTCAGCATGAGATAGTGAACAATTAGCGATCTCGCCAAAGACGAGTCGACATCAAAACTGCTATAAACAAAAAGGGTTTTGGACTAATAATTGCTCGTATAGCTGTCCTGAGTTTAAATCTTCTGTCCAAATAATTTGGCAATTCATGGTAACTGCACTAACAACGATCATTGAATCCCAAAAAGAAATACCATAACGATTCTGTATTCTAATTGCATCTAGGATATCGTCAGTTTGAGGAGAATGTACTTGCCAGACTGATAAGTTTCTAATAATTTCACTTGCTTCTTGCCATGCCAGAGGTTGAGAAACTTTGCGGGTAACAGTAACATAAAATTCCTGCAAAACTTGAACGCTTAAACAACCTTGGCGAGTTTGCCATAATTTTTTGATTAGATTAGAAGCAAGAAGATGTTTTTTTCCAGCAGAGCGGTCATAGGCATAAACTAAAACATTTGTATCAACAAATTCAAGTTGTTTAATATCGCTCATGCAAACTCTCTCTGGTAGAATTCACTTTACCATTGGTGCCTAGATCGAGTCCTTCTTCTAATCTATGTAGTTCTTGTTTTTGCGATCGCACGTACAGATCTTCTTGACGAACCAGATCTATCAGCATTTGTGTTAACAATCCTGAGACTGATGTTTCTCGCTTTAAAGCAATCAGTTTAATTTCAGATAAGATGTCTTTTGGTATTGATAAAGTGATATTTCGAGTTTCCATTGTTGTTACGAATTATTCACTACAATAAGTGTATCACCTATTTACGTGAGCGAGCAGAAGAAGGAACCTGAACACAGGCAAATAACTCTTAATCCTGATTATATTTTTGCTCAGTAAATATTTGAGATCTGCTTCGCAGGCGCAACTAGCGAGAGGTTCGCTCTCTCTGTTCGCGGTCAGCTACGCTGGCGCAAGAAGCGATCGCACTTCACTCAATTAGAGATGCCTCGTAACGAGCCATGACATTACATTAGACCTCCTGCAAAAGTCTAAGAAAACTAGGTAAAATAGCAAAAATCTAGAATTGGATTAATGACTTATCAACAAGTTAAAAATCTGAAAGCGACGGACTTCAAACGATTATGTGGAGTCTCTCCAGAAGTTTTCAAGAAAATGGTAACAGTTGTAAAAGCAGAAAAAGTATGGCAAAAAAAGACAGGCAGACCTAGCAAATTAAGTACAGAAGACCAAATATTAATAACTCTGGAATATTGGCGAGAATATCGTACTTATTTTCATATTGCAATTAATTGGGGAATTAATGAAACAACTGTCTTAAGAATTATTAGAAAAATAGAAAATATATTAGCTAAATCGGAATTATTTAATTTGCCAGGAAAAAAAGTAGTTCGTGCTAGCAATGGCACAATTGAAACAGTAGTAGTAGATGTGTCAGAACATGAAATAGAAAGACCGAAAAAAACAACAATGCTATTACAGTGGTAAGCAAGGGTATCATACATTAAAGTCTCAAGTTTTGGTAGATATAAAAACAAAGCAAATAATCTGTACAGCCCATAGCAAAGGAAAAGTGCATGATTTCCAAATCTGGAAAACCAGTCAAATTGGCATAGATAAAAACATAGAATGTTTAGCAGATAAAGGATATCAAGGACTGAAAAAAATTCATGTTAAAAGTAGAACACCTTTGAAGAAAAAGAAAAATCAAAAATTAAATAAGCAAGAAAAACAGTTTAATCGTAAGTTAGCTAAACAAAGGATAATTGTAGAACATATTCATCGTTGCTTAAAAATATTTAAAATTTTATCAAGTAGATATCGAAATCGAAGAAAAAGATTTTGTTTGAGATTTAATTTAATTGCTGGAGTTTATAATTATGAGATTTTTTTGAAAAACAATTTGTGAATTGTTTAACACTTTCGCAGGAGGTCTATTGAATGGCTAGAAATTTTCTTTAAACTAAACAACCGAAAATCATTCCTACCAATAAAATAAACCCAAGCCAAACATTCTGACTGAAAATTTCTCCGTAAACGGGGCGTGGTAAATCTGCTTGACGTAATCTGAGATATTGCCAAATCCAGCCAACTACAGCAACAAGCCAACTAATCCAAAAAATTGGCTGTAAATTCATTTCTAAGCCCAAATAAGCAATTAAACCAGCCGTAAGAGCAAAAAATATTCCCACTGCTTCAGCAGCATATTTACCGAAAAAAATGGCACTGGAATTAATACCAACTTTTAAATCATCGGGTTTATCTGACATAGCGTAAACAGTGTCAAAACCTAACGTCCAAAAAATTGTTGCGCCCCAAAGTAACCAAGTAGAAGTTTCTAAATGAGCAGTTACCGCAGTCCAACTAATTAAAACTCCAAAACCCCAAGCGAGGGAAAGAACTAATTGAGGAATGGGAAAAACTCTTTTGGCTAAGGGATAACCAATAATTACAGGTACGGCAGCTAAACAGAATAAAAAACTGAGACGATTGAGATAAAAAGCTAAAATAGCTGCACAAACTAAAGCAACTAAAAAGATTGCAATTCCGACTTTTACTGAAAGGGCGCGAGATGCTAGAGGGCGATTTTTCGTTCTTTCTACTTGCGGATCGATATCACGATCCCAGAGATCGTTAATGGCACAACCAGCCCCACTAGTAGCCAAAGTCCCTAGAATAATTACTCCGACTAGGGGTAAAGGTGGAGTGCCTTTTGCTGCTAAGAAAACAGCCCATAAAGCAGGAATCATTAAAATAAGTCTACCCGCAGGTTTATCCCAACGGAGAAGACGAATAATAGTTAGCCAAGTTGGTTCAAGAGAAGATGTAGATTGATTCATAAAAAGTTTAAAAATATTAACATAGCTTAAATAATTTCATACCATAAAAAATTAGGATGAAAATTCTTTTAGTTGATGATGAAGCAGAATTAACAGATCCCCTCAGTCGCATCTTGTCTAAGGAAGGATATCAAGTGGATATTGCTGACAACGGAGTAACAGGAATTAATTTAGCTCTGCAAAATAACTATGATTTATTAATCCTTGATTGGATGCTACCTCAAAGATCGGGTTTAGAAATTTGCCAAGAATTGCGATCGCGTTCTTTGACTACTCCTGTCTTGTTTCTTACTGCCAAAGATACCATTGATGATCGGGTGATTGGTTTGGATGCAGGGGCAGATGATTATTTAGTCAAACCTTTTGAATTAAGAGAATTATTAGCCAGAGTTAGAGCTTTATTACGAAGAGTTACTCTTGGCGATCCTCAATTGAATGAGAAGCTGAAAGTAGCAGATTTAGAACTAGATAGCGAAAATCAATTAGCCTATCGTCAAGGAAGAGTGATTGACTTATCAGAAAAAGAGGTTAAGCTCTTAGCATATTTTATGAAACATCCAGGTCAACTACTCACTCATGAGGATATTTATAGTTATTTATGGACAGACGAAGAAAAACCTAGTAGTAATGTTTTAGCTGCTTTAATTCGTCTTTTAAGGCGTAAAATAGAAATACCAGGTGAAATTCCTTTAATTCATACTGTCTACGGTAAAGGTTATCGTTTTGGTGACAACGAATTTTAATCTTTCTATTAATTTTTGACCAAGACATTAACATTTTGTAATTCAAATACTAATATATAATCAAAGGTTTATTTAACTTAATAACAAAGGGGGGTGGGGTCTATGTTAAAAACTGTCAAACATGATAACCTCATGGTGGTGAATCTGACTGAAAATGTTTCAGTATCCACCAAAATCTTAAAGGAAAACCATGCTGCTCTTCGGTCTGGTTTTGTTGGTTGTCCTCCAAATCCTCGTTGGAATGCTACTAAATTTTGTGCTTGGAGAACAGGTCGTCAGTGGCGAACAGCTTTAGCTCAAGGCACAATGATGGTAAGAGCGGAGGATTGTATGCTAGTTCAAGCTTCAGAAAAAGAAAGTTGTTCTGATGACGAGTTGCCTGGTAGTAGTAGAACGATTAACTTTTTTCAAGTTTCACAACAGTTACCAAATCTTTTACAAATAGCTTGAATCTTCTGTTTAAGAATTTCTAGGTTAATTCCCCAAGTCTGGGGAAATTTTTTTGTCATCTTAGGTGCAGAGAAAATATAGCAAGATAGAGCCTAATAATTCTGTAGGATAAATTCATGAATTTATCTACAAGAAAAATCTCTTCTAAATCAAATAAAAGCAATAAATTTAACATTAACTGTTAATAAATATTTAAATTTTAAATTTGCCTTTAATTATTTTATTTAGGATGATTATAGACGAATCATAAAATTATAACCAAATTTTTATTTGATTTGTTGTTCAAAAATATATTAATAAATTTAACAATGGTCTTAACTCCATCGACAATGTTATCTCTGGAAACCAAAGCTCCCAACTTTTCTTTAAAAGATGTAGTTTCTGGT
Organism: Stanieria cyanosphaera PCC 7437; assembly: GCF_000317575.1. Taxonomy (NCBI): domain Bacteria; kingdom Bacillati; phylum Cyanobacteriota; class Cyanophyceae; order Pleurocapsales; family Dermocarpellaceae; genus Stanieria; species Stanieria cyanosphaera. The sequence goes on from NC_019748.1 coordinate 1,461,357, forward strand.
CAAACTATTTCTTTAGAAACTTTTGCTGGAAAAAAAGCTTTGTTAGTAATGTTTATTTGTCAACATTGCCCGTTTGTGAAACACGTACAGCAAGAATTAGCGCGAATTGGTCAAGATTATCTTGCTCGCTCTTTAGGAATTGTGGCAATTAGTGCTAATGATGTCGCTAATTATCCTGATGATTCTCCTGAAAATCTGGCAGTTATGGCGCAAAAATTAGGATTTAATTTTCCTGTTTGTTATGACGAAACTCAAGAGATAGCTAAAGCTTATACTGCTGCTTGCACGCCTGATTTCTTCTTATTTGATGGTGATTATAAACTAGTTTATCGTGGACAATTAGATGATAGTCGTCCTAGTAATAATTTACCTATAACTGGTCAAGATTTACGTTCAGCAATTGACACAATTTTAGCAGATCAAACAATTGATTTTGAGCAAAAACCTAGTATTGGCTGCAATATTAAATGGAAGCCAGGTAATGAACCAGAATATTTTGGAGCTAAGTAAAGTTTTAGATTTAAATATTTAATAAAAAAATGGCAAATGCTGTCATCGCTCTAGGAAGTAATCTAGGAGAATCTTTAAGAATATTACAAAATTCTTTGCAATCCCTCACTTTAATTCCAGGAATTGAGATCGAAGCTGTTTCTAGTTGGTATCAAACTAAACCAATTGGACCACCTCAACCAGATTATTTGAATGGCTGTGCTTTGTTATCTGTACAACAACATCCTGAAGAATTATTAGTTTTATTACAAGCAATTGAACTGCAATTTGGCAGAGTTAGAAATGAGAAATGGGGAGCAAGAACTTTAGACTTAGATCTACTTTTATATGATGAGCTAATTTTTAATACTCCCTCTCTTCAAATACCTCATCCAAGAATGACTCAAAGAGCCTTTGTGTTAGTTCCTTTAGCTGAAATTGTACCTGATTGGATTGAACCTAGATCGGGAAAAGCGATCGCAAATTTAGTAACACAAATAGATTGTTCAGGAGTGACCAAATATTGTATTAATTAGCTTTTAACCTCAATTTACCAAATTGCTGTTTAAATAATAACCAAATAAAAGTTGTATTAGTTATTAAAGTACGCCAAAATAAACGGCGAGGTTCTACAAAAAAGCGAAATAGCCATTCTAAACCAGCTTTCTGCATCCACACAGGAGCTCTTTCAACTAAACCAGCTATTAATTCAAAACTAACACCAATACCGAGAGAAACAGGCACTCCTAGTTCTAGATAATTAGCTGACATCCATTTCTCTTGTTTAGGCGCACCCAGTCCCACAAAAAGTAAATCTGGTTGAGCGACTTTGATCATTTGATTAATTTTAGCTAATTCTACTTGGTCTGTCTCAAAACCATAAGGAGGACAATAAAAACCAGCTACTTGTAGTTGAGGGTTTTGTCGAACAAAAATATTGATTGCTTGTTCTGCTGCATTGGGACGACCGCCCAAAAAGAATACTTTTAAACCTTGATTAGCTGCTTCTACACATAATCTTTGTAATAAATCTGTGCCGTTGACTCGACCTTTTAAAGGAGTATTTTGTAATTTAGCTACCCACAATAAAGGAACTCCATCAGGGACAGATAAAAAAGCATGACGATAAACATCACGAAATTCTTTGTCTTGTTGCAGTTTAACTAAATGATGAGCATTAGGGGTGACTACATATTGAGGAGTTTTTTGATTGAGTGCGTGCTGAATAATTAGATTAACAACTTCTTCAAAAGAGTAATTATCAATATCAATACCAAAAATTTTTATTTTCATATCCTGGTTAATTATTATCTCAAATTAATAACAACAAATTGCGACTAGATATTGATATTTTTTGATGTCTGAAAAGCTATAAACTATGATTAATTAAGTTTTATTTGACTATACAAATACTTAGGTGTTTTACAGATGAGATTTTGAACATAAAAATTGCAATTATGTTAATCAGTTAATTAATACATTTAATTTGTGATATTTAATTCAAAAAACACACAAGTATTAGATAAGATTTCCAGTCAGATTATCTTATCATTAATAACATCTTTTTCTTAAATTACAATTTAACTAAACTAATCAAATTGATATCATCAATTGTATATTTATTATCTTTTTGATAAAGATATTGTTAAGTAAGTAAATGAGGACGATTGTTTTAGTTAAGCAGAAGAATAAAACTTCAAAATTTATTTTGAAATATATAATACTTGTAAATTTATTTAAGTCAAGCAATTATAAAAAAAATAAATTCTATTCTAGAAATTGATTAAGTCCTAGTTAAACCTATTGACTAAAATATAAACTTTTGATACGTAAACTATTAATTTTACCGCTTAGATTAGTAATAATTTTAGGAAATTTTTACTAGAGAGGTTCTCAATTTAATAAAATTTTGATCCTTCGCTGTCGCTGGCTGACGCTTCGCGCTTTTTACTTAATCTTTGGTAACTGGTCACTGTTGATATTTGATTGATTATTAATAAACAATTAAAGTTCGGCTTGAAAATTTCGCTTGGGATCGCCAAGGTAAGAAGTAGCCGAATTATTAAAAGTAGTTTTTTGGAGTTGCCAATGTTGAGCTAACTGCTTTATCAATCGGTCTTGTTGCTGACGATAATAATCGGTTTGATTGCCACTATTAATAATGGCAAACCAAATTTGACCTTGAGTTTGAGTAGGAATTGTTCCTGCTAAAGCACTAACTCGATTCAAAGTACCAGTTTTGACTGATATTCCAACAGGAATTGAGCGATTTTGCATAGTTCCGACTCGATCTCTACCAGCAGTGGGTAATAAATCTGCTACTTCTAGAGGATGAGTAGATAGCAAACTATCAATTTTCATTAGCATTCGACAAACAGCGCGGGGAGAAAGACGATTTTCTTCTCCTAAACCAGAACCGTTAATTAACTGAATTTCAGATTGAGAAACTTCTATTGCTTGAGCTACAGTATAAGCAACTTGATTAGCACCGCCTAAAAGATCGGCAAGCATTTGCGCCATTTTGTTATTACTGTAGATATTCATTTGTTTGAGAATTTCTGACAGAGGCAAAGAACTACGAGTAAGTAATAACTGAGTTGACGAAGGTAGACTATTGCTGATTTGAACTTTGCCTAAAATGGCAATTTGGGGTTTGGGTGTATCTGGAGGAAGAGTAGAATATTGTTGCTTTGCTTCGTTAGACCATAAATTAGCATTAAAAGCCTGTTTAAGTAACTCTCCTGCTCTTTGAGCATCTGATTCGTAATTCATATAGAATTTATCAGTAACAATTAAGTTACCTTGTACTTGAGTAATACCTAATTGTTGAAGAGCATTACCCAATGCGATCGCTTCTTCCCAGACAAAAAAAGGATCGCCACTTCCTGTAACGATTAAATCTCCGGTTAAAATCCCATTGACTATTTTGCCATTAGTATAAATTGAGGTTTCAAACTGATAATCTGGACTCCATTCAAGCAAAGCAGCTAAAGTAGTGGCAATTTTGGTTAACGAAGCTGCGGGAATGGCGATTGTTCCTTGATGATTGACTAATTCTGTCCAATCCGATTGCAGCCAAATTCCTTGTTGATTAGAATCTATTCCCGCTTGACTTAAATTTTGCAAGTAATTTTGAACTATTTTTTCAGCGACTAGATCGGGCTGTACTGGTGGTAGAGTGAATATGGCTGCATTTTGCCAAGCTATTAGTTGTAGAGGTTCTAACTTAATTTGCGATCGCCCAAAAATCTCTAGAAATAAATTTATCAAACTAGAGCCAATAAAATCCAGCATTGAGCAACCTCCTCGATTAGAATGGCTATTAATGCCAACATTATTTATAACCCCACTTCAGGGGTAAACAACAGGTTAATTTATTTCAACCTGTAACTTAGTTACTAGGGAAATTCAAACTCTGTTAAAATTTGTAAAGCTTCGATAGATTTACTCAATGGGACTAAAGCGCGCAAGAATTGCAGTAGATGCGATGGGGGGAGACTTCGCCCCTGACGAAATAGTCGCTGGAGCGATCAGAGCTTCTGCGGAATTAGATGTAGACGTACTTTTAGTCGGCGATCCGGAGGCAATTCAAACCTCCATTGATAAGCACGGTGGTGTGGGTACAGCCCAACTGGAAATTATTCCTGCTGAAGGGGTGGTATCAATGGAAGAAGAACCGCTTACAGCGATTCGCCGTAAACCACAAGCATCGATCAATGTGGCGATGAATTTGGTTAAACAAGAGCAAGCTCAAGCCGTTGTTTCTGCGGGACACTCAGGAGCAGCAATGGCAGCAGCTTTATTACGTTTAGGTCGATTAAAAGGTATTGACCGCCCAGCGATTGGGGCTGTCTTCCCCACCATGATTCCTGGTAAATCAGTGATAGTTTTGGATGTGGGTGCAAATGTTGATAGTCGCCCGAAATATTTAGAGCAATTTGCTTTGATGGGGACGATTTATAGTAAGTATGTTCTAGGGATTGATCAACCAAAAGTAGGATTACTCAATATTGGTGAAGAATCCTCGAAAGGAAATGAGCTAGCCATTAAAACGCATCAACTTTTACAAGAAAATCAACAAATTCCTTTTGCTGGTAATGCGGAAGGAAGAGATGTGCTGAAAGGAGAGTTTGATGTAATTGTGTGTGATGGTTTTGTCGGCAATATCCTGCTGAAATTTGCCGAAGCAGTAGGAGAAGTGATGCTGCAAATCATGCGCGAAGAATTACCAAAAGGATGGCGTGGTAAGTTAGGTACTGCCTTACTCAAGCCTAATCTACTTAACATTAAACAAAGAATCGATCATGCTGAACACGGCGGTGCATTATTGTTTGGGGTAGCAGGAGTTTGTATTATCAGTCATGGTAGTTCCCAAGCACCATCAATTTTTAATGCCATTCGTTTAGCAAAAGAAGCGATTGATAACGAAGTTTTAGAAAGAATTAAAGCATATAACGAAAAAAGATTAGAACAACATCAGCACTCAACCGAAAAAGCTTCTGCTAGTTAAAAACGGCTCATAAATAATGATAATTTTATTCCCAATCGGTAAGGGAGAAAAACATTGAATAGAATAGGAACTGGTGTCGCTATCACTGGCTGTGGTTCGGCTGCACCAAAGGCAGTCTTTACTAACCATCATCTCAGTCAGATTGTAGAAACCTCTGATGAATGGATTAGTAGTAGAACAGGAATGAAAACCCGTCGCCTGGCATCAACTCAAGAATCTCTCAGTCAAATGTCAGCCGAAGCTGCCCAAAATGCGATCGCGATGGCAGGACTTTCTGCAACTGAGATTGATTTAATTATTCTAGCTACCTCTACTCCAGACGATTTATTTGGTAGTGCTAGTAAAATTCAAGGTTTACTCGGCGCAACTAGGGCAGTGGCATTCGACTTGACGGCTGCTTGTTCTGGTTTTGTGTTTGCTTTGATTACTGCTGCTCAGTATATTCGCACAGGAGTTTATCAAAATGTAGTGGTGATTGGTGCAGATGTTTTATCTCGTTGGGTAGATTGGTCAGACCGTACCACCTGTGTGTTGTTTGGGGATGGTGCGGGGGCAGTAGTTTGTCAAGGCATTGATACAGGCGATCGCTTGTTAGCCTTTGAAATGTATAGTGATGGTAGTCAAAACAATTCTCTCAATTTAGCTTATCAAGGACAGGCAAAATCTTTAGTTGAGGAACTTGAAGTCAGTTCGGGAACTTATCAACCTATCACCATGAATGGTCGCGAAGTCTACCGTTTTGCGGTGGCAAAAGTTCCAGAAGCGATTGAAAAAGCTATGTTTCGAGCAGGTATCACTTCAGATCAAATTGATTGGTTACTTTTGCATCAAGCTAACCAAAGGATTATGGACGCAGTAGCTAAACGACTTAAACTCCCTTCAGAAAAAGTTTTAAGTAACATCGAAAAATACGGCAATACTTCGGCTGCTTCAATTCCTCTGGCTTTAGACGAGGCAGTGAGAACGGGCAAAGTTCAAGCTGGAGATTTGATTGCTGCTTCTGGATTTGGTGCAGGATTGACTTGGGGGGCTGCTTTGTTTCATTGGGGGTAATTTCAGTTACCAGTTACCAGTTACCAGTCATCAATAGAAAATCGACAAGATCTTACAGGAGTGAGATAATTTTTTTCTGGTCATCAATAACAAAATAATAAAAAAAATGAATAAAACAGCGTGGGTATTTCCTGGACAAGGTTCTCAAGCCGTCGGGATGGGTGTGGATTTACAAGATCTTCCTCAAGCACAGAGCAAATTTGAAATAGCTGAAAAAATTTTAAATTATTGGTCGGTATTAGATGTTTGTCAAGGGGATGAAGAAACTCTGGCTCAAACTCTTTATACTCAACCTTGTCTTTATGTAGTTGAATCTATTCTCGCTGATTTATTGATTGAGCGAGTAGGTTTACCTCAATTAGTTGCAGGACACAGTTTGGGAGAATATGTTGCTCTTTATGCTGCCAGAGTTTTTGATTTTGAGTCGGGTTTGCAGTTGGTTAAAAAACGAGCCGAATTAATGGCAACTGCTGAGGGTGGTAAAATGGCAGCTTTGATGAAATTCGACCGCACCCAGTTAAATGATGCTATTGCTCAAAATCCTGATGTGGTTTTAGCTAATGATAATAGTGCAGAACAAGTAGTTATTTCTGGTACTCCAGAAGCAGTAGAGTCGATTTTGGCTCAGGTTAAGGCTAAACGAGCGGTTACTTTAAATGTTTCAGGTGCGTTTCATTCTCCTCTGATGGAAGAAGCTTCTCAACAGTTTAAAGCTGTTTTAGATTCAATTTCTTTTGCTGATGCCCAAGTTCCAGTTTTGTCTAATGTTGAACCGATTGCTACTACTAATGCAGAAGAATTAAAACAACGCCTCATCGCACAAATGACTGGTTCAGTACGCTGGCGAGAAATTATGTTACAACTACCAGAAAATCAAATTACCAAGGTGATAGAAGTGGGGCCAGGAAAAGTACTAACTGGTTTGATTAAAAGAACTTGTCGCGATATTGAATTACATAATGTTAGTAGTAAAGCAGATTTAGATCAACTACCTCAGCTAGAAATTAGTGGCATTAGTTAATCAATTAAAAAGAGCTAAGGATGAATTATTAAAGCAATTTTCTCTTTCTGATTTTTAATGCTTGATCCTTACTTCTTTTTGGGGAGAAGGCAGGATTTTTCTTTAATGGAAAAAAGAGATTGAATATGATTCTACAATCAAAAAGTTTTATATTGTAATTACCAGATGCTATAGCGATCGCTTTAACCAAATAATGTTATCTACTACTGAATCAACTCTTACCCATGCCCTTAAAGAATGGGCAGTAGCTGTACAAGCATTAGAAGCTGGTCAAACAATTATGTTGCTGCGTAAAGGGGGGATTAAAGAAGAAAATAAGAGTTTTTCTCTGCCTTATCGCCGAGTTTGGCTTTATCCTACTTATGAGCATCAAAAACCCCATTTATTAAAAACTCAATACGCTTCGCAAGTTACACCTGTGGAGTCTGGTTGGCATCCAACTGAGATTCGGATCGGGAGTTGTGCTGAAATTACTGACGTTTTTTCTGTGAGCAATCCAGAGATAGTGACACAATTAGAACCTTATCACATCTGGAATGAACAAATGATTAGCGATCGCTTGAAGTGGAAACCGCGTCAACCTTTATCAGTTTTGTTGTTGCGAGTTTATTGTTTGCCTGAATCGCAATTGATCTCTTATCACCAAGCTTATAGTGGTTGTAAATCTTGGATTGATTTAGTTAAACCCCTATCTTTAGAAAATTTAATTCCTGTGCTGGATCAAGATGTTTATAACCAGCAAGTTAAAGAAATTAGCGAGATAATTGCTTAAGTATCAAGACACAATTAAAATTTTGCTCCTCTGCTTTCCTTCGTTTTATAACGAATTACGTCCACCTACTTAATTTTAAGGTTGAGATGGTTTAATTGATTTAGTTAAAACGCGGTCGCAAATAAACAAAGTTCCTGAAGCTACACAAATAGGAATAGTAAATAAATTGACTAAAGGAATACTGATTAATCCTAAACAAACTAAACCAAAGCTGGCACTAGCGGGTATACTACGTCCCACAATTCCTAGTTTTTGACGAAATTTTAGTCTTCTTCTTTCTAATGGAGAATCAAAAAAATCGAGACAAACTATTAAAGTAGCAAGAGTAAATGAACCAATAGTAGATAATAATGTGCCTACGCCTGGAAAGAAATTTAAGATTAATAAAGGTATCCCTATTAAAGCAATTAGAACTAATTTTTTTAACTCAAATAATAAGGCTCTTCCTAAATCTTGAAAAATATTGACTTCAATAATTTCTAACTTACCAGTACGGAGTTTTTCTAATTTTTCTGAAAGTTGACCATACCAGGGCGCGCCTAAGAACACCCCGAATTGCATCAAAATAAAACCAGTAGCTACTAATAAAATTACAACTAATAAAAATTTAATTAGATAAATTATTCCTACTAATATATATTGAAGAAAGCTCAACCATTGAGGAAGATTGATAATAATTTGTTGCAACCAAGCTGATAAATCGACTCTAACTTGATCAACAACTTGCCAACCAAAGAATAATAATCCTGAATAAATAAAACCTGCCAGAACTAAATTTACAAGAATTGGAATCGCTAGATATTGCCACAGTTGAGGATTGTGGATAAAAGTTTTTAATGCTCTTAGAGGATAAGTTGCGCCTGTAACTAATCCAAAACCGCTCAAAATATGCTTCATTGTTGTCAATTAAATTTCTGCTTGGGAATTTTACCAAGTAACAGTATTAAACAATCAAGAAAAAGCCCCAATCAAATTTGGACTGGGGATTGGGAAATACGAGTGTGAGAAGTATTTATACTATAACGTTTCTCAATTAGTTTTTATACATTCTTGTCTTTTTATTTGTTTATGTGAATTAGTTAACAATCATTGCTCTAATTATTGATTTTCAGAAAAAATATTTAAGTATTAATACTTAATTTGGATTCAGATGTTGATAAGCCATTTAAAAATCAAACTCAGTTCGGGTTAGGATTCTGGCTTTTTGAATTATTCATTCAAACTAGTTTTCGCCTCAATCAGGATCCAAACATCGGTTTACAAATTAAAAAATTAATTTATTAGAAAGTCTTGAGATTGAATATTTTTGATCCCGTGTCATGACTATCGGTTTTTGGAAAGGCTAAAAAAAGTACACCAGAAGTTGATTGAAATGATTAAAAATGCAAATGAACCTCGCTTTTGGCGAGACCGCTTTTTTGGAATTGAATTTTGTTAAACTCAAATTTATAAATCAAGTAGCATATAATACCTTTTTGTTGCCTTTTTATCAAGGATTTACTGGCTTTTATTAAAAAAAATTTACATAACTTTACTAAAAAATGTTGCCGATTCGTTAAAGGAGTTGTTATCTTGTCCCTAGGTCATGTTACTTATCAAGATTTAGCTTGAGGAGACTGTAGTGATGACTTATCTGAATCAGCAATTATTTTTGAATCCTCGTCACATCGTAGATCGTTGAATGTACCCTTCGTCTAAGTTCAGTTGAGCAGGAAAGATGCTTTACGAAAAGGTCTAAACCAACCTAATTTAAACTTTTTAAGTAACTCGTTTCTACTATTTGTCCAATTTGATAACAATTTTTGATCGAATTGGTTGTGGGGTTGGTTTGTCAAAATTGCTTCTTAGTTAATTAATGCTGATAACTTAAGTAAAAATTTGCTTGTTAGCGAATTTGCCTAAAAAATTAATCATCGTCGTAATATATTCAAAAATTTGGAGGTTTATAATGAATTTAACTGGAAAAACCGCCTTGGTTACTGGTGCTTCTCGGGGAATTGGTAAAGCGATCGCTCTAGAATTAGCCGAACAACAGATTAAACGGTTAATTTTGGTAGCCAGAGATCGGCAAAAACTAGCTGAAGTAAGTGCAGAGATTGAAGCAAGAGATGTAGAAGTAGTAACTTTAGCTTTAGACTTGACTCAACCTGTAGCTACTAATATTGCGATCGCTCAAGCTTGGCGTAGTTATGGCCCCATCGATCTGTTGATTAACTGTGCAGGAGTGGCGCATCAAACACCTTTCTTGCAGTCTCAACATCCCAAAGTGGAAGAAGAGGTTTCTTTAAATTTGATTGGAATGTTTACTATTGTGCGTTTAATTGCTAGAAGGATGGCAGCTAGACGAGAAGGAACGATTGTCAATGTTTCTAGTTTAATGGGTAAAGTAGCTGCGCCCACTATGGCGACTTATTCAGCAACTAAATTTGCCATTGTTGGTTTTACGCAAGCATTGAGAACCGAATTAGCTCCTTACAATATTAGAGTCAGTGCTTTGCTTCCATCTTTAACTCAAACGGATATGGTTAGAGATTTAAAATTATTTAGATGGGTAATGCCGATGACTCCCGAAGAGGTAGCGCGATCGCTGATAACAGGATTAAAACGAGATGCTCCAGAAATTCTAGTCGGATGGCAAAGTCATTTAGCTGTCTGGTGTCAGAGAATTTTCCCGAGATTATTGGAACGGATTTTATTAATGGCAGCACCCTTATCTCCATCAAAAACTTTATAAAATGGTTAATAGTTAATGATTGATTGATAAGCGAAATAGTAGAAACTGAGTTACTTGTTCTGGATTAAAGTTATCATCGCTAACCAATAAGAGAGTTTGACTACCATCAGGTAAACGAGGACCAAAAGTCATTCCTTCTAAATTATCTAAATAAATCCCCAGTTGACTCAAATCAAAAACTAATTTCTTGCTAAGGGGTTTAACCGAAGTAATTTCTCCTTGAAAAGCAGCAATACTGGAAGTATCGGTAGCGTTACCATTAACAACTTGAAAGATTTTTGCACCCGCACCAGTAAAACCAAAAGTTCTTTCTAAACTAAGTAAATAACCTTCTTTGTCTAAAGCTAACAATTCTGTCAAACCATTAGAAATCGTTTCAACTGAAGCAGGATCGAGTAGATAAAGATGTTCTGCAACTATCACAGGATTACCGATTGGATTTATGACATAATGAAGCAAACGAATTCTTGCTTGTTGTTCTGGATCAGATAAACTATCCTGTTTCAAAGCTGACTCAGTAGCGGTAAAAAGACGAAAAGGATCTTGAGATGCTAAACCTGTCTGATTTACCGTTAAAGGTTCAAAGGCAAGATTGTCTTGAATTCCTTTTGCTTCTTCACCCGTAGGATCACTCAAGAAACGTTGAGGTAAACGAAGATCAAGAATTTTTTTACCTGTATTTAAATCGAATTCACCAATAAAAGGATTAATTTCGCGATTAAGATTGCCTTCACTGGCAATAAATACTGTACCCCTTGGTGATAATGCCATTCCTTCAGGATCGATACTACCAGCAGGATAAGGATTTCCTTGTTCGTCGCTTAAAAAAGTAACTTTTTCTATTTCTATTTTGTTAATCTTGGTTGCTTCTAAATTGTTTGATTGCAACTTAAGACTTAAAGTATAAAAACGAGCAGGAGCTAAATTGCTGCGATCATCAGATAGAGCGTATAAACGGTTATGTTGACGGTCATAGGTAACAGCAGATAAACCGCCTACCTGAGTATCTTGAAACTTCTGCTTTGGTAGTTGATATTCTCCCAGAAATTCAAGAGCAAGAGGAAGAAACATTCTCTCTTGTGCCGATACACGAGGAATAGTACTACAGGCGGTAACTAAGATTAGTAAAATAAAACTCGTAGCTAATTTAATTACTGGTCGATAAAATTTGCGATCGCTCACTATTACTTTTTTTTCTCGCTGAAACTCTTAATTTAATGTAGCAGTCTTATTCAGTTATCAGTTATCAGTTACCAGTTATCAGCAATAACATCTAAAAAGTTGGGTGGGGTGGGTTTTTGAGAGAGAATAATCATGAAATTTACGACTGCATTGAGAAAATTATCGATTTTTTGGCTTTTTTGCTCAATTATGTTATCGGCAGATTTGGGATATCAATCAATTCGATTATTAGTAATAGCAGCACCAACTACTAATCCTTTAACTACTCCTCAATCTGATCCTCTTGTACCTCAAGCTTCGATTAAACGTCCTTTAAGTCCTTTAGAAATTAAACGAATTCAAACAGAAATTACGCAATTAAATCAACAAGCTCAAGTTCAATTGGAAGAAGGCAAAGAAACAGAAGCTTTTCGTCTTTGGTATCGAGAATTAAAATTACAAAGAGCGATCGGTAAATTAGCAGAAATTGAAGCTTTAGGTAGAATTGGAAACATTGCTTGGTCAAATAATCTTGCTTCTGATTTACAGAATATTTCTGAGCGTTTGGTTATACTTCAACAAGAAATTCTTGAGACAAAAGAAAATAATTTACAACTATTAAATAGCTTAGGTAACGCTTATCAACAAGTAAGAAATCTTGACCTCGCGATCGCGGTTTATCAGCAATTATTAACTCAATACCCAAACGACACAAACAACCAACAAAATATCTTAGAAACTTTAGGTAAATTATATTTAGCTAAATTTGATTATCGGCAAGCAGCAGATAGTTATAATAAATTATTAAATCTATTAACATCTAATAAAATTGAACTATCTCAATCTGAAATAACAACTAAAAAGCAAAATTATTTAGAACAGTTAGCCAAAATTTATGATTTTTACGCTCAACCAAATCAAGCTATTTCTATCAAAGAACAATTAGCTGAATTTTACTTAAAAAATCAAACTCAACTAGAGCAATTAACTGAATTAAAAATTTCCTTGGCACAGGATTATCAAAGTTTAAATAAATTAAAATTAGCTAGTCAAAATTATCAAGAAGCTGCTAGTTTAGCTTTATCTCTACAACAGCTTGCTTTGGCTAGTGAAGCTCTACAAAAACTAGGACAACTATACCAAAATTCTAATCAATCTGAGCAAGCTTTAGCAACTTATCAACAATTAATTAAAATTGAGCAACAAACTTATAATTATTATGGATTAATTAATATTTATGACCGGCTTGGACAAATTCATTGGCAATCTCATAATTATCCGCAAGCTTTAACAGCTTTTCAAAAAGGATTGCAGTTGGCTAAATCTCTCAATTATCAAGTAGATTATTTTAATAATCAAATTAAACAAGTGCAACAGCGAATTAATCAGTCGAAACTGAGAAATTAATTATTTTTTATAACAATCTATTCTATAAATTTTTGTATATTTGTAAATTCCGAAGAAACTTAAAAAACAGATTTTTTGTATGTACTATAATCAGTAATTAATAAAAAAAAATTATTAGTTTTGTGCCAACCTAAGAATCTATTTTAAAAAAATCATATAGAATATTCGTTTTAAATGAAGAATTAAATTCTTTAAAATAAGTATTTGCTGTATACGAATTTAAAGTCATTGGTAATTTATTTAATTCTACTAGAGGTAACTCTTGAGCAATTTTTTGATACTTAATACCTTGAATTAATGATTTTCTTAATTGCTAGTTAGTTTCTGTTAAACCAAAGCGATCGCGCTTTGCCAGGAAACACAATCTAAAAATAAGAGTTTTTTGTTAAAAAATAATGGTGGGTAAAACCCACCACCTTGGAATTTTAAACTTCTTTTTGTTTGGGTTTGTAGGTAGAAGAAATATACAACTCTTGGAGTTGTTTTTTGTCTACAGTTGCTGGTGCATCGGTTAACAAACAACTAGCTTGTTGAGTTTTCGGAAAAGCAATGACATCGCGAATCGATTCTTCTCCTGCTAGTAACATTACCAAACGATCTAAACCATAAGCAATACCACCGTGAGGAGGTGTACCATATTCAAAAGCTTCCAGGAGAAAACCGAATTTGTTGTCAGCTTCTTCAGTGGATAAACCAATCGTGGCAAAAACTTTTTCTTGAATATCTTTTTGATAAATTCTTAGACTACCACCACCAACTTCAATGCCGTTGTAAACTAGATCGTAAGCTTGCGCCCTAGCTGTTTTTAAATTATCAATATCTTCAGGATAGGGTGCGGTAAAGGGATGATGAAGTGCTTCTAGTCTTTTTTCATCAGCATTCCATTCAAACATAGGGAATTGTGTGATCCAAACTAAATTGATTTTGTTTTCATCAATTAAGCCTAATTCTTTACCTACTAATAAACGTAAACGATCTAGAGATTTATTAACGGTAGCAGTATCACCAGCCCCAAATAGTAATAAATGTCCTGGTTTTGCTTTAGTTTTAGTTAGTAATTCTTCTTTTTGTGCTTCAGTGAGATTGTCTTTAATTGCGCCAATGGTATCGATCTGATTGTCTTCTCTTACGCGAATATAAGCAATTCCTTTTGCCCCAGCAGCAGCAGCTTCTTCAAACAAATCGCCTTTGGGTTTAATTCGGACATTAGAAATGGTATCGTTACCATTGGGGATGGGTAAAACCTTAACCATACCGCCACTAGCAACTGCTCCTGAAAAGACTTTAAAACCAGAATCTTGAACAATATCAGAAACATCAACTAATTCTAAGTCAAAACGAGTATCAGGGCGATCGCTTCCGTAACGATCCATCGCTTCAGCATAGGTGAGTCGGGGAAAGGGACGAGGTAAATCGATATTTTTAACTACTTTAAAGATGTGACAGATCAAGGCTTCATTGAGTTCGATAATCTCATCTTGAGACATAAAACTCATTTCCATATCCAACTGAGTAAATTCAGGTTGCCTGTCGGCACGGAGATCTTCATCACGGAAACAACGAGCAATTTGATAATAGCGATCGCATCCTGAAACCATTAATAATTGTTTAAATAGTTGAGGCGATTGAGGTAAGGCGTACCATTCTCCAGGGTTGACACGGGAGGGAACTAGATAATCTCTTGCACCTTCAGGAGTAGAACGAGTTAAGATTGGAGTTTCAATTTCCATGAAGTTTTGTTCGTCTTCAAGGAAATGACGAATAGCTTTGACTACCTGATGCCGTAATTGGAGATTAGCGGACATTCTTTCTTTTCTTAAATCCAAATAACGATATTTCAGGCGCAAATCTTCCCTGACGTTTTCTGCCTCGGTAGTAGAAACTTGAAAAGGTAACTGTTTTTTAACGCTATTGAGAACTTCAATTGCATCAGCGTAAATTTCAATTTCCCCTGTAGGTAATTTAGGATTAAGAGATTCTGGGGGACGTTGACTGACTTTGCCGACAACTTTGACTACATATTCGCTACGCAGAGAGTGGGCATTTTCAGCAGAATCAGGAGTACGTTGCGGATCGCTGACAATCTGTACTGTTCCCGTGCGATCGCGTAAATCGATAAAAATCACACCACCATGATCCCGACGACGATCCACCCACCCATAGAGAGTAACAGTTTGACCAATATGTTGTCCTCGTAAGTCTCCGCAATAATTAGTTCTCATAATTATTTAATTACAATATCAATACACAAGAGAGCGTTTTTTAGATTAGCATTCTCTAGCCATCATTAAGTAAGTCGACACAATCAAAGTTAAATGATTAAGGTTGTCATTGGTTATTTATCATTGGTCATTAGTAAAATTGTATGCTTCTTGATACTTAGGGTTTGCTGATTTAGATTGAATAACTGAGAACTGTTTATTGTTGATAGTTGATTGTTCGTCCACAGATAAATCTTGTTACTAATTACTTCCTGCTTACTATTAACTGCTAACTGATTTAGCTTGTGCTTCTTTTAATTGAGCTATATTTTGAGTAAAAATTTCTATTTGCATATTGTCATCTTCTCGCGACGAGAGCGATCGCTTGATTTGTCCTAAATAAAGAGGTACAGATATTCCTGGTTCAGGATGAAGTAAAGTTCTTAATTTAATCGTGAATTTATTTTCGCCATCTCTACCATTTCTACCGAATGAATAAAGATTATTAGCAGCTTGTCGCAAAGTAGGTTCGATTTGAGACTCTTCAATTTCAGGAGAAACAGCTACTACAGCTTGATTTGCTCCATTGTCATAAACCAAGGAATAACGAATTGCCCCTGGTATTTCTGTATGGACAAACAAACCTAAACTCAACGCAAAAATACTAGCAGTCACTACTGCCATGAAGCTAGTAGCTCCAAAAAGACGAAAACGGAAGCCCAAACCCAAAATAAACGCTAAAATAGTGATTAAAAGCAAAACAAGGGTGAGAATACCCGACCATTGAGTATAAGTAGATAAATCTGTTGGAATTTTCATGATTAATCGAGAGTTTGATAATTTTTGCTCAGTAAGAAAATAGACTTAAGTATTATCTAATCAAGAAATTACCTAAGTCTCTTAAAAGTTAGAAATGTGTCGGCGATCCGTTGGTACAGAATTAGCCTTGCTTGAGAAAAGTAGGGATTAGTGATAATTTTTAACTGAAACTAATTAATTATTTTCAATTTCATCACCTGCATTTTCAATATCTTCGCCGACATCTTCTGCGCCTTGTTCGATATCTTCACCAAGATCTTCAGCACCTTGTTCGACACCTTCACCGACATCTTCGGCACCTTCTTCAATTTGTTCTCCTGCTTCGGGTTCGCCAGTTGTACCTGGAGTTTCCGTTTCGCTACAAGCTACAGCAAAGAGAGATAGAGCAAGAATTAAGGGTAAACCTAGAATTTTAATCGTTTTTAAGCTCATATTGTCCTAGAATATTCAGTTTATTAGATAAATATTCTTATTGTAGTCTCTTAGTTTTGATTGTCTATTCTACTTACGTTCAATTTGAGCAAAAATTTCTGCCAATATTTCCCCCGCACCTTCTTCTCGTAAACGATTGGCTAAATCTATGCCAATTTGTTCGGCTAACGCTCGATCGCCACTGATGGTATCTTTAATTAATCTAAGACCATCTAAACTAGCAACCATTCCTGTTAAAGTTAAAGTGTCGCCTTCGATGCTAGTATTAACACCAATCGGAACTTGACAACCACCTTCCAAATTTCTCAAGAAAGAACGTTCTGCCCAAGCGCGATCGCGACTATCGAGATCTTCTAAAGCTTTTAAAACTTCTAAAACATCAGTATCACCTTCACGACATTCAATGCCTAAAGCACCTTGTCCGACAGCATGAAGAGAAATTTCAGGAGGAATGATTTGATGAATGCGATCGCTCATACCCAATCTTTGTAATCCAGCGACAGCTAAAATAATGGCATCGTATTCCTCTGCATCTAATTTGGCTAGACGAGTATTGACATTGCCTCTAACGTCTTTAAAAGTTAAATGAGGAAAATGATGACGTAATTGAGCGAGTCTACGTAGGGAAGATGTTCCAATCACCGCACCTTCGGGTAAGGTATCTAATTGTTTATCCTTGTTTTTTTCATTGACAACCAAAGCATCAGCAGGATCGACTCTTTTGGTGACGCATCCCAACATTAAACCTTCTGGTAAATTGGTTGGTAAATCTTTGAGAGAATGAACAGCAAAATCAATCTCTCTACTAAGCATTCCTACTTCCAATTCTTTAGTAAATAAACCTTTGTCACCAATTTTTGCCAAAGCTACATCAAGAATTTTATCTCCCTGAGTACTCATGGTTTCCACTTCAAAATCAATTTCAGGAAAATGTTTTTCTAATTCTGCTTTTACCCAATAAGTTTGCACTAAAGCTAATTGACTTTTTCTCGAACCAATGCGAATGGTACGCTCAAGGGTATCAACGGATGTCATAAAAGTTATTTTAAAACAAGCTAATGGGACTCGATCTAGAGTATCGTATGTTTTACCTCTTGTTGATTAATTTTTGTGCAACTCTTAGATAAATTGTGATGGGTGTAATCTCTATAGGGAAAGGATTAAAATCATAAGACTGTGTTGCTAAACTAAAGATTAAGAGTAAGTAGCTAAGTTTAGATAGGCGATTTTTAACATGGATGTTGTCATCGAGTCAACAAAAAGTTTTGAGAAGGATCTTGGTGAGCTAGGTAAAGAAGAAAAAGCTACAGCAATTAAAACAATTAATGATTGTGTTAGCCTCTTCCCAACTCAAAAAACTGCTGTTTATCATAAATTGCGTCGTCTGCCTTTACCATCAGACATTAATGGTTACGAGTCTTCTTTATTCACATTAAGGGTATCAGACAAATTAAGGATAATTTTGACAATTGACGAAGATCCAATTTTTGATCGAGTTATTTTTACTCTTTTCCGACTATTCAAACGCGCTGATCTTGGTAAAGCGTATAAAGGTGTAGCAGAATCTTTGTATCAAGAATTACTTCACCATAATCGAGAAACTGCCCAAATCTCGTAAGTTCGATTATGGCACAAACCCTTACTCTTTATGATCGATATGGCATTATTTACGAAGCAATGAGAATCTTGCCAAATAACGAATTAAAGATTAGCTTTCTGGAAGCCTTGGCAGAGCTTGAAGATAACGAGTGTCACCGAACAAGAAAATTTCCCAAAACGAGACTACACAAAATAAAAGGTATCAAGCAGGCAGTTTATCGTGCTGATATTGATAAAATTTCAGGCTGGCGCATTCACATTCAATATATTGACGGGCAAAAATTCATCTCAAGGATATTATCGAAGGGCAGAGACATGATGATGTCATTGAGGTGATTAAATCTAAAAAATCTCCTATGAGTGATTTTGAATTTTACGAGCTTGGCATGAGGCGATGGAGAATCTAGAAACTCAATGGCAAATCTTGTCTTTTTTAGAACTACCCCAATGGTTTAGTGAAGTAGTCAGACGCTATTGTCATAATTCTGATGGACGTTACGCAGCACAGTTATTGTGGCAAAGAGGAATACAAGACCCCTTACAATTGCCTGGTTATCTCGATCCCGATGCTTATCAACCTAGTAGTCCCTTTGAATTTGGGGTAGAAATGACAAATGCGATCGCTCGTCTGAAACAAGCTAGAGAAAATGGGGAAAAAGTTACAATTTGGGGCGATTTTGATGCAGATGGAGTTACTTCTACCAGTTTACTGTGGGAAGGTTTAGGAGAGTTTTTCCCCCAACATCTGTTGTTAGATTACTACATCCCCAATCGTCTGACGGAATCTCATGGTTTAAATCGAGGGGGAATCGAGCGTTTAGCTACTACAGGTACAAAATTGATTGTTACTTGTGACACGGGTAGCACTAATCTGGAAGAAATTGAGTACGCGCAGCAACTAGGCATCGATCTGATTGTCACCGATCATCACACTTTACCAGAACAACGTCCTTCCGTAACCGCAATTATTAATCCTCGTTACTTATCGAAAGATCATCCTCTTTATCATCTTTCTGGGGTAGCAGTTGCCTATAAATTGATTGAAGCACTGTACCAATCTTTACCTGATGTACCTCAACAACCGTTAGAGAATTTATTAGATTTGGTGGCAATTGGTTTAATTGCTGATTTAGTTCAGTTGCAAGGAGACTGTCGTTATCTTGCTCAACAAGGAATCAAACAATTACAAAAACAAGCTAGAAACCATACCGCAACTCGCCCTGGAATTAGTTGTCTATTAGAATCATGCAAACGTAATGGCGATCGCCCTACGGATATTTCTTTTGGTTTGGGCCCTAGAATTAATGCTGTTAGTCGCATTCACGGCGATGCTAGTTTCTGTGTGGAGTTATTAACCAGTCGCGATGTCACAAGATGTCAGCATTTAGCTTTTGAGGCAGAATTAGCCAATACCAGAAGAAAATCACTTCAAAATGACATTATTAAACAAGTAAAGTATAAATTAGCCAGAATTGATTTATCTACTAC
The DNA here is from genome assembly GCF_000317575.1 of Stanieria cyanosphaera PCC 7437. Lineage (NCBI taxonomy): Bacteria > Bacillati > Cyanobacteriota > Cyanophyceae > Pleurocapsales > Dermocarpellaceae > Stanieria > Stanieria cyanosphaera. The sequence continues at coordinate 1,481,043 of NC_019748.1, forward strand.
TTTTGTCATTGTTTTAGATGATGCTCAATGGCAAGGTGGTGTTTTGGGTTTAGTTGCTGGACAAATTGCCCAAGAATACGGTCGTCCAACGATTTTATTAAGTACAGGTGAAACTGAAGATAATTTAGCAATCGCTAGAGGTTCGGCACGTTCGGTTAATCAGATCGATTTATATCAATTAGTCAAATCCCAAGCAAGTTTATTAGATCGTTTTGGTGGTCATCCTTTTGCAGCAGGTTTGAGTTTACCTGTAGAAAATATTTCTTTGTTTCGAGAAGGAATTAATCAAAAGTTACGACAACAGCTTAATACTCAATTATTGATTCCAAAACTTGAAGTAGATTTAACTGTTACTGTATCTCAATTAGGTAAAAGTTTATTTGAAGAATTAAACTTACTTGAACCTTATGGAATGGGTAATCCAATTCCTAAATTATTGATTAAAAATTGTTGGTTTAAACACGTTAGAAACAAAAATATTCAAGACCAAAAAGGACAAAAAATTCAATATATTAAAACTAGTTTTGAGCTATGGGATAACACAGTAAAACAAGGTTTGGCTGGAGTTTGGTGGGGACATTATCAACACGAAATACCTCAAGAAGTTACTTGTGATGCTGTAGTTGAATTGTATTTTAATATTAATGCTTATCAACAAAAACAACGCTCTCAAGGTTATGAAATTCGTTTAGTAGCAGTCCGTCCCAGTCAAGAAAATATTTTGTTTAATTCATCAGGAGTCGAAGCAGATTTTTTGATAGATCAACGTAATCAATCAGAATTCAGAATCCAACACGGTGATTGGACAATCGGACGGGGCTTACAAGCTGCCGACGCAGGTTCGGCAGACAGCCCCTCAGAAAACCTCCGAGTCCCTCACCGTCACAATTCAGAATTTAAAATTGTAGAACAATGTCCTCAAAGTTGGCAGGAAATTTATCAACCTTATCGTCAAGCGATCGCGCATAATCAAAAATTAGTTTTAGCTTATTCTTTTCCCGAACATCTCGATCCTCAAACAACTTGGCAACAATTAGTTGGCATCGTTAAATATTTGATTCGGACTGGCAAAACTGCTACCAGAGAACAAATTCAAGCAAAATTATCTTTAAGCGATCGCTGTTGGCAATTGGCTTTAAAAGCTTTACAAGCTAGTGGAATTGACTATCAAGTTACTGAAGAAAATTATTCTTTTAATTGGATAACAGATAATTTTTACGCACAAACTGAAGCTGAAATCACCAATTTTATTTTGGCAGTAGAAGAAGAACAATTTCAAAGACAATATTTTGCTCAAGTTCCTTTGTCAGTGATTACTCATCAATTATCAATTATTGGTTAATAAATGTTAAGTTTCAGGTGTTAGAAAGTATTGGTAAAATAAACATTATCAATTGAGGCGATGAGGCTAAAACATATTACTGCAATTGTCTTTTTCGTCGAATTCGTAACAGCAATTGAGAAACTAAAACCATAATTGGTAATTCAATCAAGGGCCCAATGACCAAGGTAAGACTAATCAAAGGTCGATAGGGAAATGCTGTAGCAGCAATTGCCAGAGATAAAGGAGAGTTACGTGCTAAAGTTGTGCAGCTAAAACAGACAAATTCTGGATAGGAAAATTTTAAATATTGTCCAATTCGACGTGCCAAGATAAAATTGGTCACAAAAAACAGCACAACAGGAGGCAAGAGTTTAAGAAATAACTCTGGATGTTGGGTAAGGTTATTCCCTTCGGCAACAAAAATAGCGATGATCGCAAGGTTGAGACACAGGATTTGAAATATAGTAACTTTTGACAATCTTTGTTCAAACCAGTAACTTCCTTTCCGCCACAGAATTAATCGTCGAGAAATCGTTGCCATCAATAAAGGAATTAATAATACCCAAAATACACTCTCAAAAAGCCTGACAGGGTTTAACTCAACCAATGTTCCTGCTAACAATAGTAAATAAACTGGCAATAAAACAACTTGTAATACTAAATTGAGAGGGAGTAAAGCCGTTGCCAAAGCTACATCTCCACCTGCAACCCCAGTAAACACTAAATACCAGTCAGTACAGGGTGTCACCATTAACATAATCAACCCTACCCACAAATCAGGGGAATCTGGCAAAAAGATAGCACCTAAACCCCAAGCAAAAATCGGAGTCCAGAGAAAGTTAGTTACTAGACTGGCTAAGGCTACCTTAGAGTTCTTTAATCCTCGTTCAAAATGTTTCAATGGTAATGGTAAAAAAGTCCCATATAGCATCAAAGCTAACAAAGGCGCGATCGCGCTTGGAGCTAATTTACTCAACCAGACTACTTGCCCTAAGATTAGACCAACGAAAACTGAAACTAAAACTAAAAATGGCTGCGCTTTTTGACTACTCCCCATAGCTAGAAGCTAGGGAATTCCCTAACAGAATTGCTTCGCTTAGGTTACACTGAAGATGCGAATGGTAACGCACTCCAGAGGGAACAGCCATAATTCCAACTACTGGGACTTCCCCCAGGTACTTTGCACGTATATTGTTCGAGCCGACTTGGTCGCGGTGAAACTTTGCATGGCAGCTATTGCATAAGTAGTTACGTTTCTTGGGCTTGTTTCTAGTCCTACAGCATAAGCACTCTTGACTTGTGTATTCTTCCGTTATTAAAGTCGTCTTTATACCTGCTCTCGCGCACTTGTATTCCAGCTTGTGCCTGATAGAACCGAAACTCCATTGATGCAGTTTCTGGTTATTCTTTTTTCCATAGTCCAAATCGTCTTTTATATCTCGCATATCTCCTATTACTAGTGTTTGAATGCCCCTTAATTTCAGCATTGAAACAGCACGACTAGTTAGTTTATGCTCGATATCTTTAATCTGATTGTTGAATTTTGCTAGTTGTTTTTGTTTACTTCTAATCAGTCTTTTCCTGCGTTTGCTACCTCGCTTCTTTTTATCGATTAATTTAGCTAATTTACCTTTAACTTTGTTTTGATAGCGACGAACAGAGCGTAAATACCTCCCATTGAATATGTCGGTGTTAACTCCGTCCGCGATTACCATAGGGTGAATTTCCCCTAAGTCCGCAGCAGCAACCCCTTTAGCTTCGCCAGTATTGGGTATTGTGTCGGAATAACAAGCTCTAAGCTCATAGCACTGCGATGCTTTATTCCAACCCAACTCAACCGTCTTAGGTTTTTTCCAACGCCAATCTACTACCAGAGACTTATTACCCCTACCGTTGGATAAAAACAACTTGCCGTTTTTTAATTTAATAGCTGCCTTCTTCCAAGTAACCTTGAAGTACCAACGCCTTCTCTTTGGGGGTTTGCTATGAGGGTCGGTCTTTCTTCTAGTCCTCCATGACTTGAGCGAACCATAGAAAGATTGAGTTACTGCATCCGAACTATGAGCATGGAGAGAAGAAGATGTGTGCCATCTTTCCATGATGTAACCCGACAACCAGATATCTTTTTTACGTACCGTGCGCCAGAAGGAAACTAAAGTACGAGAATATAATTCACCAGCAGCACGAGCCAAAGAATCTAGTTGTGGAGTTTTTTCTAGTTTTAGTTTGCGAACAAAGTAATTAGGCATGGTATGATTATACAGCAAGCATCTGTATAATACAATGGTTGAGTACAAAACCAATAAAAATATAGTATTTTGCTGTAATTACCACGTAGTTTGGGTTACCAAATATCGCCGTCCAGTACTAACTGAGGAAATACAAATACGACTAAAAGAACTTTTAACTCAAATAGCAAAAGAAATTAAAGTTGAAATACTAGAGATGGAAGTATGCCAGATGAACCATGTCCACTTAGTAGTATCGTTAGACCCGCAGTTTGGGGTACATCGCGCAGTTAAACGGTTTAAAGGGGCAACGTCTAGATATCTCCGACAGGAGTTTCCGCAGCTAACGCAGCGATTGCCTACTTTATGGACAAACAGTTATTTTGTATGTACAACAGGAGGTGCGCCGCTAGAAAAGATAAAAGAGTACGTTAAAAACCAGAAGAGAAGCAGGTAGGCAATAAATTGCTTTTCGTTCTTATGAGGGGCTGTGTGGCGAACTTGGTTCGCCACCTTGAAAGCCCCGTCCCCATCAATGAATTTAGGGGCTTGCGAACTTCAGGTTTTATTGGTCAAACCATTTCATCATTGCGATTTTTCACCCTCACACCCTTGTATCAACTATAAAAAATAGGACTTTGAGCTAACGAAAAAATAATATTTTCCGCTCTCACCCGAATTCAGGTTATTTACTGATCGCTATCGCGATAAACTTGTTCTGCTACTCGTTTAAGTCGTCGTAGTTGAGCCTGCATATCTTTCTTTGTCCAATTTGCAGCAAATTGATTAAAACCCCAACTGACAATAGCATTAGGAATTTCAAACTCAAAACGATTAATTAATAAAGTTCCCTCTGGTAAAGGTTGACATTCCCAGCGATCGCGTCCTTGAAAAAAGCCGTCAAACTGCCAGACAATTAAACCAGGTTCTCTTTCCACGACTACACTTTTAAGAGAAGGTTGTAGCAAAGGAATTTTAATCGTAAATCTACTTAAACTACCAATAGTTGTATTCCATTTACCAATTGGCTCGCATCTTAACACAGGATTGAGCCAACGGTGCATCAAATCCAAATCAGTAAAGCAACTTTCTACTACTGTCGCACTAGCTTTAATCGCGATCGATTGTTCAAAAATTTGAGGTGAGGACATACTATTTTAAGCAAAAAGTACAAGTTAATTTAGCAAAATGTCAATTGTAAAGGTAGTTTTTTGAATTAATTTTAGTGATTTGCTTCAGCAAAAATTGCTAAAAATCGAACCATACAGCTTAATAAGAGCTTAATAGTTAAATCTTAACTAAGCAATTATGCTGAATTTATGATTAAATCTTAACTTTTTAGGTATTATTTGGTTAATTTGGCATAATTAACCCAGAAAATATCTTGACTTAAATTTAAAAATCGATCTTATATTCTCGTAGATAGTACGGAAAGAATGGGGCGCATTAAGTCAAGGAATAATTGACAAAGCTCGCTTGAGTCAACAAGCAAAAACTTTCAATTCCTTAAAAGTAGCCCCTCTCGATCTAAATTCACACGAAAGAAAATGACAAACATGATGATTTCGATCTTGCCTAACCTATCTTTATACATAGCACAGGCGTTAGATCAGCAAGTATATTCTGCCCTAGGAAGTGATCTCGGTTCTTCCTTGCTCAATTTGCTTAAAGCAATTGGGATCTTGATCCTGGGTTTGATTGTTGCCTCAGTTGTCAAAGGGATTATTAAAGGGTTACTCAATAAAACTAGTATTGATAACCGTATTGCTGCCTGGTTAACTGGACAAAGAGGTGGAGAAACGATACCGATAGAAGATTGGATTGCCAATTTAGCTTATTGGTTAATTATTCTCTTTGCTGTAGTAGGTTTTCTCAATGCACTGCAATTAGAAGCAGTTTCCCAACCGCTCAATTCTTTATTAAATCAGGTAACTAGCTTTTTACCGAAAATTCTTGGAGCAGCCTTTTTACTAGGTATTGCTTGGGTACTGGCTACTGTAGTCAAATTAGTAGTGACTAGAGGTTTAGGTGCGTTAAGGATTGATGAGCGATTAGGGCAGTCACCAAGAGATAGTTCCGATTTTGCTTTGAGCGATACGATTGGCAACGCTTTATATTGGTTTATCTTTCTTCTCTTTTTACCTTCTATTTTAAGTACTTTACAACTAGAAGGTACTCTGCGACCAGTTCAAAACCTGCTCGATCAAATTTTGGGAATTCTGCCTAATATTTTGGCAGCCATCCTCATCGGTGCAGTTGGTTGGTTTATCGCTCAGATTGTACGTCGTTTAGTTACTAACCTGTTATCCGCGACAGGAGTAGATCGAGTAGGAGAAAGATTTGGGCTTTCTAATCTTGGTGGAAGACAATCCCTATCTTGGATTATCGGAACAATTGTCTATGTTCTTATTTTAATCCCTACTGCGATCGCAGCTTTAGAAGCTCTCAATATTGCAGCTATTTCTCTACCAGCTATCAATATGCTTAATCAGGTGTTAAACCTAGTGCCTAAGCTATTTGCTGCTGGAGTTGTATTAGTCGGTTTCTATATTGTAGGCAAGTTTGTTTCTGACTTAGTCACTAACATTTTGACTAGCATAGGTTTTAACAACTTCTTTCAATGGTTGGGTATTTCCACTCCACCCCCTCGAACTACTACTCCTTTTTCCACTAGTCCAATGGTAGGAGGAACTGAACAACCAACGGTAATTCAAACCGAACCAACCGTTACTTCTAAAACTCCTTCTGAACTAGCCGGAATCATTGTCCTAGTGGCAATTATGTTAGTGGCAGCTTTGACTGCTGTTGATATTCTGCAAATTCAGGCTCTTCAATCGGTAATTGGGGTAATTCTGGTAATTGCTGGTCAAATATTCTTAGGATTAGTGGTTTTTGCCATTGGTTTGTACTTAGCTAATCTTGCTTATAATTTGATTATCAGTTCTGGAACTCGTCAAGCCAGAATTTTGGCACAAACTGCTCGTATTTCCATTATTACGCTGATTTCTGCTATGGCATTGCAGCAAATGGGTGTTGCACCTGATATTGTCAATCTTGCTTTTGGTTTGTTAGTAGGTGGCATCGCTGTAGCTATTGCCTTAGCTTTTGGTTTGGGTGGTCGAGAAGTTGCTGGAGAACAATTACGTTCTTGGCTTAATTCGTTTAAAAATAGATAAATATTTGTTTTTGTTTTCGAGCAAAGTTCTACTCATTAATTCGTCTTTGACAATTTATTTTTACTCCTAGGTATTTCCTAGGAATTTTTTTTTGTTTAAAATGCTATTATTGATAAAATTACTTAAGTATAATCAACCAAAAAAGTTTTAATAATTCAGCAAATTTCTTTAAACAGTTTTTACATTGATAAAGTTGTTGTGAAGTTCAAAATAAAAAAAAACATTCATTTTTATTTATCAATAAACTGGAATTTAAATCTAATCAAGGCTGAAAAAAATATTAATTACTAACTATTTTTATATACTTATGCTTTTAAATCAAATTAAATCAAATCAGTTTGTTCGTAATTTATTATTTTTATTAATTTGCTTGTCAGGTATAATTTCTTTGCAAATTAACCAAATTAAAACAAATCAAACTCAAACAACTAATTACTTACAAGAAGAACAAAATCGTCAAACATTACTAGCATTTCAAAAATTTTTTCCCTCTCTAGGCTTTGATAATTTAAAAGCAGATTCGATTTTTTTACATTTCGTTCAATATTTTGGTGATGATCCTGCTAGGGACGAAACCGGATACTCTTTAGTTCCAGATTATTTTGAAACTATTGTTCAATACGATCCACATTTTACGCAAGCATATTTAACTTTATCAACTGCTAATACAATGTATGCTGGAAAACCTCAACAAACTATTACTTTAATACAACAGGTATTAGATTCAATTTCTTCTACCACTTCTCCTGATAATTTTTCACTTTGGAACGCTAAAGGTTTAGACGAATTGTTATTTATTGGGGATAATGAAGCAGCTAAAAATTCTTATCAAATGGCAGCCAAGTTGGCTAATTTACAAAATAGTGCATCAGGAAAAAATCTTGCCGATCGCTATCTTCAAACAGCCAATTTTTTAGCGACTAATCCCGATACTACAGAAGCTCAAATTGTGGCTTGGAAAACAATTTTACCTAACCTAAGAGATCAGCAAACTAGACAAGAGGTAATTGCAAAAATTCAGGATTTAGAAACTAAAATTAAATCTCAGCAAACAACTGTTTTAGAAGATAGAAAATAAAAATTGGTAAGATGCGGAGATGGGTAGAAATTTTATTTAATTCTTAGTAAAAAAACATACTATTGTGAAATAGAAATATGGAAAATATTTTAATAGCGATCGACTTTTCTGACATTACGGCCAAAGTCATTGAAACGGGAGCAAAAATAGCAGCTAGTTGCGGTAGTAAACTCTGGTTAATTCACGTTGCTGAACCCGATCCCGATTTTGTAGGATTTGAGACAGGGCCCCAAAGTAAAAGAGATTGGCGAGCTAAAACTTTTCGTGAAGAACATCGTCTAATTCAAACTGAAGCTAATAAACTAAGCGATCGCGGTTTGGATGTTACTCCACTTTTGATTCAAGGTGTAACAGTAGAAACCATTATTCAAGAGGCAAACAAATTACAAGCAGATTTGATTGTACTTGGTTCTCATGGTCATAATGTTATCTATAAAACCTTTATGGGTAGTGTTAGTGAAGGCGTACTTACTCACGCTGCTTGCCCAGTATTACTTGTGCCATCGAAAATGCTTAATCTTTAATCAGACAGAGAAAATAATTGAAGTTAAAGGACTTCTAGTTGTGATAATGAGTTTATCTGGAAAAAATGGGTAAGCTTTCCTGAATTATGACAATTAACAATTCCATTGATTCTCTGCTTGAACCTTTTCAACACTTTGGAGTGAATCTAGGTTTAACCAGAATCAAAAAATTATTAGCTGATTTAGATAATCCTCAGCAACAAGTACCAATTATTCACGTAGCAGGTACAAATGGCAAAGGTTCGGTATGTGCTTACCTTTCTTCAATCTTGACAGCAGCAGGTTACCGAGTAGGACGCTATATTTCTCCTCATTTAGTAGATTGGACAGAAAGAATTTGCCTCAACGAACAACCAATTGCTTCTGAAGCTTTAATCTCTGTATTACAGGAAATTAAGGCAAAAATTGACCCTAATAGTGAAAGTCCGACTCAGTTTGAAGTAATTACGGCTGCTGCTTGGTTATATTTTGCTCAATCTCAAGTAGATCTTGCTGTTATGGAAGTAGGTTTAGGAGGAAGATTAGATGCGACTAATGTTTGCGATCGCCCTTTAGTTAGTGTTATTACTTCTATTAGTAAAGAACATTGGCAACGTTTAGGTCCTACTGTCGCCGATATTGCTGGTGAAAAAGCAGGTATTCTTAAACAAGATTGTCCTGCGGTAATCGGAATTTTACCACCAGAAGCTCAAACTGTAGTTCAACAAAGAATTAAAACTTTAAATTGTCCTGCGGTGTGGATTGAACCTGCTACAGAAACTAAACCAGGATGGGCAAAATATCAAGACATACAATATCCGTTACCTTTACTCGGACAAGTACAACTAATTAATTCAGCAATTGCGGTCGCAACTTGTCAAATTCTACAACAACAAGGCTGGCAAATCCCCCAAACCGCTATAGTCGAAGGAATGAAAAAGACTCGGTGGTTAGGAAGATTGCAATGGACTACTTGGCAAAATCGTTCTTTATTAATTGATGGCGCGCATAACCCTGCTGCTGCGATCGTTTTGAGACAATACGTGGATACTTTAAATCAACCTGTAATCTGGATCATGGGAATTCTGTCTACTAAAGATCATGAGGATATTTTACAGGCATTACTTAGACCCCAAGACGAACTTCATCTAGTACCCGTTCCCGACCATAGTACCGCCGAACCACAAGAATTAGCTACTTTAGCTCAGAAAATTTGCCCCCAATTAAAACAGTGTCAAACCTACTCTGATCTATTTATTGCCTTACAAACTGTTTGGGATAACACTTCCGACTCTAAACGTTTAGTAATTTTATGTGGTTCTTTATATTTACTAGGATATTTTTTACAATATTCTCGATAGCAGTCACTAATTACTAATTACTAATTATGAGGGAGGAATAATCAACCTCACCGAAGGTGCGGGTAGCAACCAACAATTAACCATCAACTATCAACAATTCATGTTTCTTTTCCTCTCCAAATTACTGCCACTGTTTATTTATCCATTAGGATTGACTTCTATCTTGTTGATAGTCGCTTTAGTATCTTGGTTTAAACGTTCTTCTTGGACTCCACTACCAATTTTCTTAGCTTTAGTGATCCTTCTCACTGCCAGTAACGCTAGAGTTGCCACTCACTTAGTCAAATCCCTAGAATGGCAATATCTTCCACCAGCACAATTACCTAGTGCTGAAGCCATTGTGGTTTTAGGAGGAGCAACTAAAAATCCCGCCTCACCTCGACCAATGCCAGACTTAAACGACCAAGGCGATCGCTTGATTTATGCAGCCAAACTCTATCAAGATGGGTTAGCACCTTTGATAATTCTTTCAGGTGGAAGAATTGATTGGACAGGTAATGGTAACTCAGAAGCAGCAGATATGGCAGAAATTTTGAAAATTGCAGGAATTCCACCAGAAGTAATGATTCTTGAGCCAAATTCTCTCAATACGTATCAAAACGCTAGTAATGTCAAAGAAATCTTACTGACTAAAGGTATTAAAAAAGTTCTTTTAGTCACCTCAGCAATGCATATGCCACGATCGCTCGCAATTTTCCAACGTCTTGGGATTGATGCGATCGCAGCACCGACTGATTTTTTAGTTAGTGAACAAGAAGTCAAAAAAGCCAACTATACTTTAGAAGCACAAATCCTCGATTTTCTACCAGATACTCGCTCTCTCGAACAAACTACTAAAGCAATTAAAGAATATCTTGGTATCTGGATCTATGGTTTACGAGGTTGGCTATAATTTTTTTAACACTTACACTCTCGCTTACGAAGATCAAAACGATAGCCGTGAGGAATCACGTGTAACTTCGCACCACAAATTGCGAGAGACTCATCGTGTAAAGTTTCGTCGACATTGGTATGAGTAATGTTAGCAACATCAATGATAGTAATAGCACCTTCGCCAATCACTTCAATCTCATCTTCCTTAACCGCGATCGCTGTATTTTCATCAATGCCAAATCCTAAAACGGCCGGTTGTTGAATTAAAGCTGAGATCAGTCTTCCTAATCTTCCTCGTTGAGCAAAGTGCTGATCGATAGCTACTCCTGGTAGGAAACCCATACCTGGTTCTAAAGTTACAGTCTCTAGGCGAGGATTCGTCTCAGCTTCTCCTTCTACAATCATGATATCTGGCATCATGGCTGCGCCTGCACTTGTTCCTGCAATTACTAATCCTTGAGCAAATCTTTCATGTAAAAGTTTGTCAATTTCTGTATCTTTAAGAACATCGGTAACCCGAGCTTGATCTCCACCAGTAAAAAATACTCCTGTGGCTTCTTTTAATATTTCAAGATACCGAGGATCGCTAGCATCTTCTCGTCTTTCTGTGTCGACAATATCTACTTTTTCTACACCTAATCTTTCAAAAATATCTCTGTAGTCGGAGCCTACTTCTCCTGGTAAACTTGTAGCCACCGTCATCACGGCTATTTTTGCTCCTCTTCCACTAGCGCGACGAACAAACTCTCGCAAAATAGTGCAATCGCCTTCTTTATCTTCTGCACCACCAATAATGATTAGTTGTCCTTGAGATTTTAATACAGGCGATTGTTGTTTAGATTCTTCGTCTGATTGTTCTCTACTTTTAGCTCCTACCATATACCCTTCCGATCTTTTTTATTTTATTAATTTAAATAAAACATAATTACTTAGAAGGTAATATATTTCTTTAGATGTATTTTTGACTAATGAATAAAATTTATTAACAAATAGTAGTTTAGATTAAATTCATATAAATTAATTAACATTCTTTGTCAATTGATCCCTTTATTTGAATTTATTTTTTTACTTCTACAATCTTCTTAAAAAATCATACCTAATATATAATTTTTATTAATAAAACTAGTATTATAACTAGCTCAATCTCTAGAGTATTTTAGATAGTTTAGGTAGAATAATCACTATACACGCGATCGCTCTTGATTGCAGTAAAAAATTAAACGAATTGCCTTTACAAAAGTTAAAGCTGCGTTATGGTTAATTAATATGTATTGAAATAATCCCATCGAGCAAGTGATGATAAATAGTAGAGATTTGGCAAAATATATTGAAGATAATGATGGTTTGTCCAAGCCTTGGTTGTTAGTACAGTTAAGATTAACCAAATTACAAGAACGTAAACATACTCTTGCACCAGAAGAATATCTCCGAGAAATACAGGATATTCACGAAGATATGATGAATTTAGGAGAATGGTGGAAGGGAATTGAAGATCAAGTGTTTTTTCCTTAATTAACTTGAGCTTAAACAGAGCTTCCTAGAAAATAGTTTTTAATTAGACTGATGCAAAATTAAACGATTTCCTGCTGGATCGTAAGCATATATTTCTCTGCCATGAGAAGCAGTAATAATTTCTCCTGGTGGAGGATAACCAATTTGATGCAAATACGCGATCGCTTTTTCTAAGTTTTCTACTTCTAAACAAATACTCATACCACTATAAGTAGAGTTATTAAACTCAGACTGGTGACTTATTTTTGGGTAAAAAATGCCTAAACGCAATCCTGGTAAATGAAATTCTCCATAAATCTCAGCAATATAAGGTTGAGGTTCTTGAGATAACAATTTTCGATAAAAATCGATTACTTTTTGATATTCTAATGCTGCTATGGTAACTAAAGCATCGTGGCAGAAAAAACTCATCTTGTTTATTGCTTAGTGGTTGAAATGGCTGAGTAGGAAAAATTCATGAATTTTCTCTACTATATTTCTTGTGGTCTAGCTAAATTAAATGGATTATTGATCGCGCTAGCTACTGCTACGCAGTCGCATTTTTTTCTGTTACTTTGGGAGATGTAAAAATGATGAAGCTTTAAGGCGATTGAGACAAACTAGTATGTTCCTATCGTTTTATTTCCCTTATCTTCCTGATTGCCAATGAACGATTCTCTGCTCAATAATTCTTTGTTTTCTTCTAATTCAGCAATTTTTTTGGAAATGTTGAACATTCCCATTTATTGCAATTTACTTTGGTCGGAACAAGATGCAGCTAAAAACTGCCCTAAAGGAGATCTTAAACTAACTTATGATTCCAAAACAGGATTAATTAGTAATGTTGCTTATGATCCAAGTAAATTAGATTATGACCAAGATTACGAAAATTCTTTACATTATTCGCCTCGTTTTCAACAATATGCTCAATCTTTAGCGCAAGAATTAGTCGAACGCCATCAACTTTATCAAAAAAATATTATTGAAATTGGTTGCGGTAAAGGAGATTTTTTGATTTCTTTAGCTCAATTGGGTGATAATCACTGTATTGGTTTCGATCCTACCTATGTCCCTAGAGCAGAACATCAATCTTTTTCTTCTCAAGTTCAATTTATTCAAGATTTTTATTCAGAACGTTATCAAAATTATCAAGCGGATTTAATTTGTTGTCGTCATACTCTTGAACACGTCATCGATCCTGCTCAAATACTTCAACCGTTAAGAAAAGCTATTGGCAACCGCACAGACACAATTGTCTTTTTTGAAGTTCCTAATGCACTCTATACTTTTCGTCATTTAGCTATTTGGGATTTGATTTACGAGCATTGTTGCTATTACGCACCTACTGCATTTGTTAATGCCTTTATCAATCATGGTTTTGATGTTAAAGACGTTCGGGAAGTTTTTGATGGTCAATTTATTTGTTTAGAAGCAGTACCAACCACAGAAGCTATTGGTAGTAATTACGCAGAAGTTGAACCTCTTACGGCTTTAGAAGCAGATTTAAACGATTTTACTGATAAATTTGCTCAAAAAATTTCATTTTGGACGAAAAAATTGCAAGAATTAACTGCCAAAAAACAAAAAGTAGTCGCTTGGGGTGCTGGTTCTAAAGGCGTTACTTTTCTTAATTTACTTCAAGACCACAATCGTATTGACTATATTGTTGATCTTAATCCTCGTAAACAAGGGAAATTTGTCGCTGGTAGTGGACAAAAAATTATTGCTCCCGAATTTTTAAGAGAATATCAACCCGATATAATTTTGGTGATGAATTCGATTTACGAAGCAGAAATTAGACAGTTAGTGAGTAATTTGGGTGTAGAACCAGAGTACCTCTGTGTTTAAAAAGAAACCTAATTTTCTTTTTTATTCAGGTGCTTGAGATGTTGGTAGTGCAACGGAAAAAGCAATTACTTTTTCTTCAATTCCTTTTAATTGCAGAGAACTAACCTGTTTGATTTCATGAACTTCTAAACAAACGGCAACAGTAGCGGAAACTAAGATTGTATCTGCTGCTGCTGCTTCTTGTAATCGAGAGGCAATATTCACTGCTGTACCAATGGCTGTGTAATCTTTTCTTTGTTTGCCACCAAACATTCCGACTACCGCTTTACCTTGATGAATACCACAGCGTAATTGTAGTTTGGGAATAGTATTTTTAATCAAAAGCTTTTTTAATTGCCACTGATTATTAAGTTCTTTAAGGTAGTGATGCATCTGTTTGGCTGTTGCGATCGCTTTTTGAGCTTGTTCGCGAGGTGTTAAACTTTCGGGCGCACCAAATAAAGCCATAATACCATCACCGAGAAACTTATCTACTGTACCTCCTTGTTCAAAAACTGCTTTAGCCATTGCTTCGAGATATTGATTGAGAAATTCGGCAAGACGACGACTACCTAATTGACTCGATAAAGGAGTAAAACCGACTAAATCAGCAAATAAAATAGTTACTCGATGAGGTTCGGGGTTTAAATCTAAAGCCAATTCTCCTACCGCAGCTTTATTTACAATAGACTCTGGTAAAAAACGTTTTAAAACTGATTCAGTTAAATAATTATTTAGTTCTTTGACTTTTTTTTCTCGTTCAATCAAAAGTTCAGCCTGTTGTTTAGTGGTTTCATACAGTCGTGCTTGTTGTACAGCGATCGCAGCTTGAGAAGCTACCGCTTCTGCTAGAACTAAATCAGATTTGTGCCACGAACGAGATTGACTCGATTGTCTTAAAGTAATACTGCCAATAATTTCCCCATCAACGATTAAAGGCACAATTAACAAAGCTTTATTACAGAAATGCCAAGGAAGATCGTATCTTGCCATCTCTGGGTGTTTTTGCAAGTCAGCTATGACTACTGGTTTTTGAGTGGCTAAAAGTTTTTGTAAAATGGGATTATCTGCGATCGCGACAGAAGATTTGGGTAAGTCTTGTTTAGCTAAAGGATTTGGTTCGTTAGGATTGTATAAACCAACACACTGAACATATTGATCGTCTTTTGTCCACAAAGACAGAGTGCAACCATCGACTTTTAAAGCTTGACCTAATTCAGTGGTAATAGCAGTAAAAATTGATTGTGGTTCTAGACTAGAACGAATTGCTGCTGTAATTCGATTAATTGTACCTTCTCGTCTTGCCAACGCCTGCATTGCTTCATAGGCAAAAACTTGATAAATCACCAATGCACCTTGACTTGCCATCATCAAGGCTATCTGTACTTCTTCCTCTTGCCAAATATGAACTTGTTGACAATGATGTAATGCCAATACTACTGTTAAATCTGGCTGATTAATCAGTGGTACAGACATAGTAGAATAAATTTTTGCTTTTAAATAAGCTTGCTGTTGTGGAGATAAATCTTCTACTTTTGATAAAGTTTGAGGAATATCTTCTACTAAAATCATCTCTTCGGTGATTTTAACGGTAAATTTTAAAGTTTCTAGCGCAAGATGCCCATTAGCTTTTTTAAATTGTGCTTGCTGATAAAAAAAGTATTGTTCTACAGATTCTTGGGGTTCACAAATTAACAAAATTGCCAGATCTACTTTGAGAACAATTCCAATAGTATTAACCAAGTTTTGCCCTATTTGTTTTAGGTGCAAACGTTGATCTTGAGCGGTTAAAGATTCCAGCATTAATTTCAGTAATAAGTGTGGAAGTAAATTCACAATGACAGTGGAAAATAAGGACTATGACACGGCGTAAATTTATGCCCTTGTAAGTCCCTACCAACTATCGTGGTGATTTTGTTGTGTTTTCGCTCATAAAATCAGAGAATTTAACTCCTTCAAGTCTGAATTTTTAGCCAAATTGGAGTTTTTTTCCTTCCGAACGAAATCACAGACAATATTTCTTATTGTTCCCACTCTCGACTAGAAACAATTACAATAGTTGGGAAACAAATTAAAACTGCTTTTTTGATAAATACCTGTTCAATTGAATCAACTTTTAAATCAAGTGAAAGCTACGTTTCCTTGTTGGCGTTTATTTTGCCATCCTCAGTCCTCTGCCGTTTCACTTTCTCCAGAAACTAGTAACCAAAAGAAACCTAATCTGCAACAATTAACTATTCGTAACGCCGAACCAAAGGATATATCCGATGTGACGGATGTTCTTACTTATGGTTTTTATCAGTTTCCTCAATTTTTTAGTTGGCTTTATTCTCCTCTCAAACTCAGCATTTATGAAGATTTACGCAATCGTTTTCGTACTTGTCCACCTAACTATTGTTGTTTAGTTGCTAGTTTAGTTGAACCTGCTGGGCAATCTATGATTGTTGGTACAGTAGAAATTAGTCTTCGCTATCCTTCTTTTTGGTCAAGCGATACTCAATATCCTTATATTTCTAATTTGGCTGTAGCTCGTTTGTATCGCCGTCGAGGAGTGGCTCAAAAATTATTAGCGAGTTGTGAGCAAATTGCCTTAGAGTGGGGATATCAAGAAACTCGTCTTCATGTATTAGAAGATAATCAACCAGCTAAACAACTATATTTTCAAAGAGGTTATCAAATTTATCAGCAAGAAAGTTCTTGGCGCAAATTATTATTTAAGAGTTCTCAAAGATTATTATTAAGTAAACAATTGTCTAATTGATTTTTTGATTCAAAATAATTGTCAACTCGTTAAAAATAAATAATTACTCCTCGTCTGCTTAATCATTAGTCAAACGAATGGCAAGCGAAATACTAGCTCAATTACAAGCACAAAAATTATTAATAGTTAATCCTCGGCGCAAAAATGGTCTAATTATTTATAAAAAATATTATGCTGAGTTTGCTGGACCTGGAGCAATTGTTGGTGGTCAATTTGACTGTGATGCGATCGCTGTACTTCCTGTTGGTAAAATATCTTTAATTGTTCCTCAAACACCTGAAGAACGAAGACAAGCTTATAAAATGCGACGACAGTGGGTAAAACTAACTAAACAAATTACTGATAATCCTATTCCTGCTGAAAGAGCGCAAGTAATTCTTAATCAATTTGAACATTGGTTTGATGCACAAACAGTAGAAAATTTACCCGATGAAGCTTTTGCCCTCCTGGTAGGAGTTTTGCCTCAAACTATTACCAAAGTACGTAATAATGGGTTGTTTTGAATTCAATTTTCATGGTTGTGGATTGTTAATTGTTAATTATTAATCCCTCATAATTAGTAATTAGTAACTGGTCACTGTTTTAGAATTGCTCTAATTTGTGCGATCGCATTTTGGGGATCATTAGCAATGACAAGATTTTCTGGCGACAAATTGCAGAAAAATTGTTGACTAACAGGATCGGCATTTAAGAGGATTACTTTTTTTGGTTGTTTTAAAGCTAAAGCGATTTCTGAAGCTGTCCCTGCTCCCATACCACAGGCGACAATAACAGTAGCAGAAAGAACATTAATATTATTACGAGCGTTACCCAAATCGGTAAGAATTGCTAAATCTACAAATTCAGACATTCTGGCAGTAGTGCGATCGGGTAAAATACCTACAGTTAAACCACCAGCAGATTTTGCACCTAAACTAGCTGCATTCATTACCCCGACATTTCTACCACCAGTCAACAACACCCAATTATTTTCAGCAATCAACTTGCCCAATTGTTCGGCATAATCTAAATCAATTGGAGTGGCAAGTTCTCCCGGCCCCATCACTCCAATGATAATTTTACTCATAAAAATTAATAAGTTCTTCTAGCAGTAGCAATTCGAGAGATGACACTGGTGAGTAAAACTAATAACACTAAAATAAAAGCAGCACCCCAAGCTAATTCTTGTTGATTTTTAAACGGTACGATCGCAAAATTATAAACTAAAACTGCTAAGGAAGCAGTAGGTTCTACCAACAGATTATTCCAATTCGGCCAATATTGAGTAAAGAGGGCAGTAAACAACAAAGGAGCAGTTTCTCCAGCAGCACGAGCGATGGCTAAGGTTATCCCTGTAATAATGGCAGGAATGGCAGCAGGTAAAACTACTTGCAAAACGGTTTGATAATCATTAGCACCAATTCCTACTGATGCTTGTCTCACTTCTTGAGGAACGAGTTTTAAGGCTTCATCAGTAGTGCGAATAATAATCGGTAGCATCAGAATAGCTAGAGCAAAACCTCCTGCCCACGCAGAATAGGATTTAGTAGTTAATACAATAGCACTATAAGCAAATACCCCAATAATAATCGAAGGAACACCACTGAGAACATTGGTAGCAAAACGAATCCATTCGGCTAATTTCCCTTGACTAAATTCTGAAAGATAAATTGCTGCCATAATTCCAATTGGTACACTAATGGCTGCCCCAATTCCTACCATAATGACTGTACCAAGGATGGCATTACCAAATCCGCCTCCTTCTACTAAGGGAGGGGGTGGTAATTCTGTAAAAACCATTGGACTGAGAGAGCTAATTCCTTTGGTTAATAAATAGCTTAAAATAATTAATAAAGGGATAATTGCCAGAACAGTAAATAAGGTTGCTATTCCTGTCATCACTAGACCAAATAAGGTACGAGGCGACCTAGGATTACGCTTTAGACTGGCAGGATCAAAAGGATAATCTGGTTGTGATTGAATTAATTCCTGATTCATTTTTGCTTAATTTAATTAATAAAATATTTTTAAATCTTTTGTAGTCTAGTTACTAATAATTGAGCCAAAATATTTACAATCAAAGTAATAGCAAATAATATTAAAGCTGCATACATTAAAGCAGCAACTTGTAAGCCACTAGCTTCAGCAAATTGATTGGCAAGCAGAGAAGAAATTGTATTAGAAGGAGCAAAAACGGAAGGATTAATGGTATTAGCATTACCAATTAACATCGTGACTGCCATTGTCTCTCCTAAAGCTCTTCCAAGGGCTAACATAATTCCACCAATAATTCCTGAGGAAGCAGCAGGAACAATGATCTTTAAAATTGCTTCCCAACGAGTTGCTCCTAAACCAACTGCTGCCTGTCTTAAGTCAATCGGAACATTAATAATTGCATCTCTAGCAATTGCAGCAATAGTAGGTAAAATCATTACCGATAAAATTAAAGCAGCAGGTAACATTCCTGGTCCTTTTAACGGCGTAATTTCTTTTAAAAAAGGAATTAAAACAAAAATACCCCACAAACCGTAAACTACACTAGGTACTGCTGCTAATAATTCCACTAAAAAAACGATAATTCTTTGAATTTTAGGAGATAAATAATCTTCGCTCAAAAAGATTGCAACTCCTAATCCAATCGGCACGGCAATTAATAAAGCAATAAAAGAACTGACAACTGTGCCATAAACTGCTGGTAAGACACCATACTGACTATTAACGGGATTCCAACTACTTGAAAATAAAAAGCCTAGTCCAAATTCAGAAATCGCAGGAACTGCTTGGATAGCAACTTGAATTGTAATCCAAATTAAAATGCCCCCAATGGATAAAGCAAATATTCTGGCTGCCCAGTAAAAACCTTTATCTAAGGTTCTTTCTATAGGAGAACGTGATTGAATCTTAGTACTTCGATTACCATTCATAATAAATTAAAAGTCAAAAGTTAAAAGCAGGGGCGATTCATAAATCGCCCGTACAGAAATCAAAAGTTTATCTTGGGGTTTATACCTACCATTAAAATCGCTACAATTTAGCTGTTAGTTTCGATTAATTGTATCTTATGTGACAGTTTTTAACTATCAGCTTCTTAGTTATATTTACAACTTAGTAGTTAAGCTTAGGTAAAGAAAACAAGGGGAACTCAACCAGTTATTTTTTAGTCTTGGTTACAAAATCGCGCTAGCTGCTGCTACGCAATCACATTTTTGTTGTCAAATTCATTTTTTAATCGTTCTTAGTATTATTTCAATCAATTAAAGCTTTAATGAAGAATTAAATAAGTTATTTTTCCTGGGAAAAACATAAGGTATATTAAGCTCAGTTTCTTTACCTTTTTGGGGTATTAATTAATTCTAGTTGCTAATTAATCCAACTTGTCGCTCAATAAAACAGTCGATTACTGCTAAACATGATTCAACTGCACAATGCCTTTACTCTCTTCCTCAGTTTATTAGTCGAGGCAATACCTTTTTTACTTTTGGGGGTTATATTATCAAGTTCTCTGTTATTTTTAACGGATGAACGCAAATTAATTAATAAATTACCAAAAAATCCTTTTCTGGGAGCTTTAGTGGGTAGTTGTGTTGGTTTTTTGTTTCCTGTGTGTGAGTGTGGAAATGTTCCTGTCGCACGAAGACTGTTAATTAAAGGTGTATCCCCTGGAGTAGCGGTGGCTTTTTTGTTGGCAGCCCCAACTATTAATCCTGTGGTAATTTGGTCGACTTGGGTGGCTTTTGGTGAACAACCTCAAATTGTAATTTTCAGAGTTTTGTTTTCTTTAGCGATCGCAACTTTGATTGGTTTTGTGTTTAGTTGGCAAGTTGATAGCAAGTCGATTTTACAACCAGCTTTAGTAAGAGTGTTATGGGCAAAAACTTCCGCACTTAAGTTGAGTCGAGAACCTCAATTAGAGAAAGTACCTGTACTGTTACAATCGGGTACTTTTTTATTGGGTCAGGGTGAAACTTTACCTTTAGATAATTCTTTGCTCGATACTTTACCAAGTTTTACTACTAGCACGACTACTTTATCAAAAAGCCAATTGTTTTTAAATAATGTGGTGCAAGAGTTACGAGAATTGGGAGGGATGTTGATCCTCGGAAGTGCGATCGCAGCTACCATTCAAGTGTTTGTTCCCCGTGAATTTATTCTGCATTTGGGACAAGATACAATTACTTCGATTCTGGCAATGATGTTGCTGGCAGCAGTAGTTTCAATTTGTTCGACGGTTGATTCCTTTTTTGCGCTTTCTTTTGCTGCTACTTTTACTAGTAGTTCGCTACTGGCTTTTTTAATTTTTGGTCCGATGATTGATATCAAGGGAATTGGTTTGATGTTGTCGATTTTTAAACCAAGAATTATTGCTTATATTTTTGCGATCGCAGCCCAACTAACTTTTATTTTTACTTTGATTTATAGTTATTTTTTCTAATTATTTTTAGATGTTCAATTCATTGATTTCTTTGCCAAAGAATAAATCACCCAAGTTTCTGCGTTGGTTAGATATTTTAGTTTTATTGGCTTGGGGTTTGCTACTACTCAAATATTCTGTTACTGGTCAATATAAATTATTAATCCATCCCAACTACTTTGGCTTAATTGTAGTTAGTAGCATCGTTTTATTGGCTTTAGGTTTATTAAAAACTTTTATATATTGGCAATCATCTTTAGATACTACTGATAATAACGAACATATTACGCTGTTACCTACTGGCTGGAGTGGAACTTTATTATTACTTGTTGCGATCGCAGGTTTAATAATTTCTCCTCGGGTGTTAAATAGCGACACGGCTTTGGCTAGGGGAGTTTCCGACACTTTACCTCTCACTCGTAGCCAACCCCAAACCTTTCGTACTTCAACCAAACCAGAAGAACGTACCATTATTGATTGGGTAAGAACTTTAAATGCTTATCCTGAACCCGATGCCTATGCTGGACAACCAGCTAATGTAACAGGGTTTGTGATTCATCTTCCCGAACTTCCTGATAATTATCTGCTTTTATCTCGTTTTATCGTAACTTGTTGTGCAGTAGATGCTTATCCAGTGGGAATTCCAATCAAACTTGAAGGCAACCGTACCGCTTATCCTCCCGATAGTTGGCTTACTGTAACAGGAACAATGGGAACTGAAAATTTAACTAGTGCCGAGAGTAAAACGACCAAAAGACAACTGGTACTAACCGCCAAAACGATTGAATCAATTCCTACACCAGCAGATCCTTACGATTATTAAGCTATGATGACGACAAAATTTCCCTTAATCGATAAAATAGCGGTCGCTTTCATTTTCGCCTTAAGTTTAGTCATCGGCGGATTGTTATGGAGTGAAGCAGCGTGTGAGAATGGTTGTTTGTTTCACACTGGTCCCAAAGTAAGTAATTTTACCTGGGAAAATAAAGCAATTGGTAGAGAAGAACGCGCTTTTTTGTTGACTTTTAACCGTCCGATGGATCGTGCTAGTGTAGAAGACAATCTCAGAATTCAACCGCCTTTATCTGGTAAATTTAGTTGGTCGGGGCTAAGACTAGCTTATACTTTAGACAATCCCGCACCCTATGGAGAAAATTATTTAATTTCTCTCAAAGGAGCGCAAGAAAGATTTCCTGGAAGCGAACAACTAGGGGAATTAATCCAACCTTTCAGAAGTGAATTTTACAGTCGCGATCGCGCTTTTGCCTATTTAGGTTCTCAAGGAGAAGAACGAGGAAGATTAGTTCTTTATAATTGGACACAAAAAACCAAAACTATCTTAACTCCTCCAGAATTAACGGTTTTTGAGTTTGAACCTTATCCTCAAGGAGATTTAATTTTATTCTCGGCTGCTAAAAGCGAGCTTGGTATGGATGCAGTTAATCATTTACAACTCTATACTGTTAACACCGAAGTTATTGCCAATCAAACACCCGAACTTCAATTAATTTTGGATCATCAAGGTTATCAAAACCAAAAATTTGACCTCTCTCAAGACGGAAAAATCATTGTGGTTCAACGCATTAACCGTAAAGATCCTACTGATTTTGGTTTATGGTTAATTGAAGAAAATCAAAAACCTCAACCAATCCAAAATTCTTCAGGCGGAGATTTTTTAATTGCACCTGATAGCCAAACTCTTGCAGTGGCACAAGGAGAAGGAATTGCTCTTTTGCCATTACAACCAGATGCTGAACCTTTAGATTTTCTACCTAAATTTGGTCGAGTCGTGAGTTTTGCACCCGATGGCACAGCAGCAGCAATGGTCAATTACAATACCGATAATCCTAAATTGAAATATACGCGGTCGCTTTTTTATGTCAACAATCAAGGCATCCAAAAAGAACTGCTCAATACCAAAGGCTCAATTTTGGATTGTCAGTTTAATCCCAATGTGACTCATCTCTATTGTTTATTAACCGAACTCAAGCAGGGGGAAGAATATCAGGAACAACCCTATTTAGCAGAAATCAATTTAAAAACTAATCAAATTAATCCTTTACTCGCTTTACCAGAATATCAAGATAGTCAAATTAGTATGGCACCCGATGGTTTAGGAGTTTTATTCGACCAAATTTTAACCACAGAATCTGGGCAGCAAGCGAATTTACCTGCTACTAGTTCAGGAGAAACTATTATTAATAGTCGTTTGTGGTTACTGCTTCCCGCTTCGGAACAAACTAAAGACTTTTCCCATCAGTTAGAGGAGTTGCCTTTAATCGGTTTTCATCCTCAATGGTTACCTTAAGGATATTTTTGTGACGAACTAGGCGACTTACTGATGATTAATGATAGAAAACAAGGGTAGTCCGCAAACCCATCACCTTTAGGCATGGGTTAGGACAACTCGGCAGATGATGACGCGTCATCATCACTTTTATTAAAAAATTGGATTAGGCTAAAAAATAAGTAAGAATTATAACTTAATTAGTTAGTTATGATTGCAGTTTAAGCAATAGCGATCGCATTCAAACTAATACAGTTGATAAACTTACCAGAATTTCTATTAAATAAGAACTAAACTAAAAATTTTAACTGTCTTAGTTCAAGATGATTTTGGAAACTAAACGCCTAATTTTACGAGAGATGAATCTCAATGACTTAGACAATCTATTTAAAGTCCTTTCTGACCCTGAAACTATGAAGTTTTATCCAAAACCATGCGATCTCTTTATGACTCAGGCATGGATCGAACGAAATATCCAAAGGTATACTCAACAAGGTATTGGATTATGGGGTCTTATTCTTAAGGAAAATAATCAACTGATTGGGGATTGTGGATTAGTTAGACAAAAAATCGATCATGTTGCAGAAATAGAAATTGGCTACCATGTTCGTCGTGATTTGTGGGGAAGAGGTTTAGCTACAGAAGCAGTGCAAGCTTGTCGTGATTATGGGTTTAAGCAGTTAGGTTGTAACAAGCTAATTTGCTTAATTCGTCCTGGCAACATAGCTTCTCGTCGGGTAGCAGAGAAAAGTGGAATGCGTCTGATTAAACAGATACAATGGCACAATCAACCAACCAGTGTTTATGAAATTGAACGCAGTAGTTTTTTAGCCCAATGAACCTAATCTTATTTAAAACTTTTTTTTCGGAACAATTTTCTTAATTCTCACTACAATACGAAAGAGATCTTTGGTGTGAGAGATAACAATGGCAATTCAACTACAACAAGCTTTAGCTGTCGGAACTTATTTAGTTACTCAACGTTTACGAGGCAGAAAAAAATTTCCTTTAGTTTTAATGCTAGAACCTTTATTTCGTTGTAATTTGGCTTGTTCTGGTTGTGGTAAAATTCAACATCCTCCAGAAATTCTCAAACAACACCTTTCCCCTGAAGAATGTTTTGCTGCTGTAGAAGAATGTGGTGCGCCAGTAGTTTCTATTCCAGGAGGAGAACCTTTATTACATCCTCAAATTGATGAAATTGTTCGAGGATTGGTAGCAAGGAAAAAGTTTGTTTATCTTTGCACTAATGGTTTGTTGTTAGAAAAAAGCTTAGAGAAATTTGAACCTTCCCCTTATCTTACTTTTAGTGTACATTTAGATGGTTTACAAGCACAACACGATCGCTGCGTAGATCGTTCTGGAGTTTTTGAGAAAGCCGTAACTGCTATTGTTGCTGCCAAGAATCAAGGATTCCGCGTTACTACTAATACTACTGTTTTTGAAGGAACTGACCCTGCTCAAATGCAGGAATTTTTTGATTTTCTCGCTAGTCTGGAAATTGATGGGATGATGATTTCTCCTGGTTATAGTTACGAATTAGCACCAGACCAAGATAGTTTTTTAAAAACAGAACAAACTAAAGCTTTATTCAAACAAATCCTAACTCCTTGGAAATTAGGTCAAAAAAACTGGAATTTTAACCATAATCCTCTCTTTTTAGAATTTTTAATGGGAGAACACAACTTTGAATGTACTCCTTGGGGAAGTCCTAGTTATAGTGTATTGGGTTGGCAAAAACCCTGTTATTTACTCAACGAAGGTCATTATTCTTCGTATCAAGAATTACTCAATCAAACTGATTGGAATAATTATGGCAAAGCTAGCGGTAATCCTCAATGTGCTGATTGTATGGTGCATTGTGGTTATGAACCAACAGCAGCGATCGCAGCTATGCAACCAGAAAATATGGGTAAAGCTTTGAGTAGTTTATTTGGTAGTTAAGAGTACAGACGTGTCGGCGACACGTCTGTACAAAAGTAAAAAGCGCGAAGCGTCGAAGGATCAAAGTATAGCAGTACAAAGAAAGATTAGGACATTATTGTAAATCGTAGGGGCGATTGGCCAATCGCCCTGACAAGATTTGCGTGTCCTAACCTAAATACGTAGTGTTATAGCAATTAACAATCAACTATCAACCATAAACAAAAACCCGTATCGAACGGGTGTACTCGCAGAGCGTGAGAACTGCTATAAGATTAAGCTTCAAAAACAACCCTGAGATTGCCTCGCTTTTTAGCAACGCGACAAGCAGTAGTACCTCCAGAACGATCAAATTCTAGATCGAGTATGGTTGAACCTACTTTAAGATTATGCAAAGAAAGGGAATTAAGAAATTCTGGTAAAACAGGCTCGATTACACGCAGACAGTTATTGGCAGCATCTGGGATCAGGTTAATTGATACTTGTAACAATTGAAACAACGCCCCTGTTGCCCAAGCTTGGGGAGAACAAGCGACAGGATAGCGTACAGGATTATTTTCTTCTGTGCGCTCGTAACCACAAAATAGTTCTGGCGGTCGTAAATAAGGTTGCTGAAGAGTCATATCGACTATACCTTGAGCAACTTCAAGAGCTTGATCGATGATTCCAAGCGATCGCAAACCTACGGCGATGATACTGTTATCATGAGGCCAAACTGAACCGACATGGTAGCCCATTGGATTGTAGGCAGGGGAGGCACTACTAAGAGTCCGAATCCCCCAACCGCTAAATAAATCTGGCGCACGCAGTCTTTCAGCTACGTTCATCGCTTTTTCTGATTGTAAAATACCCATAGCCAAACAATGACCAGGGTTAGAAGTTATACCATCTACAGGTTTTCCTTCTCCATCCAAAGCCAAAGCACAGTAATCGAGTTCAGGAAGCCAAAAGTCCCGATTGAATCGACTTTTAAGTTCTTGCGCCTCTCGATACCACCTCTCGGCTAGATCGATCCTCTTCATCAGTTTGGCAATTTCTCCCATACGGGTTTTTGCTCCGTAGACGTAACCTTGAACTTCACATAACGTAATTGAACCAGTTGCTAATTTTCCTTGACGATTAACAATGCAATCTCCAGAATCTTTCCAACCTTGATTAACTAAACCACCAGAAGAACGACGATGATAACTTAAATAACCTGTTTTTTTACAGTTGCGGTCAATCCAAGCCATAGCTGCCAAAGCAGATTCCCAGAGCTTTTCGAGAGTTTCGCGATCGCCTGTCCAAGCATAATATTCAGCGTAGAGAATTAGCCATAAAGGAGTGGCATCTACTGTTCCATAATAGGGTGTATGAGGAATTTCGCCACAGCGAGCCATTTCCCCTAAGCGGAGTTCGTGAAGAATCTTACCTGGTTCTTCTTCTCTCCATTCATCATCCGCTTTACCTTGATATTGCGCCAAAATAGTTAAGGTGTCTTTAGCTATTTGGGGGTCAAGGACTAAAGTTTGCCAAGCAGCAATGAGCGAATCACGTCCAAATAAAGTAGAAAACCAAGGAATTCCAGCCGATAAAGCTTTTTTATCCTCAAAAGTCTGACGTAGCAAATAGATATCTTGTTCTGCTCGTTCAATGAGACGATTGAAAGTATTGCTATCAGAACGGATCGTAGTAACTTGCTGTTGCCATTCCTGTAACTCCATCGATTCGGCAGCTTTGGCTTGCATCAAAGTCATTGGAGTTCCTACTATGGAGATAGAACGACTATTGGTAAACAGTTGAACGCGATAACTCAAAAGTATGGTTTGATGAGGATCGAGAGTTAGTTGCCAGACTGCCGTATGACCTTTGAAATAGTCAGGTTGACGGGAAGAAAATTGAATGCGTGTTTCCATTACCGCACCATCTAAACCTTGATATGCCAGCGTCAACTCTTCTGAATGATTGGATTTGAGCGAATCAGAAAGATTTCGCCCAAAAAAATCAGGATGGGATTCATAAATAGAAGGATTACGTGCCTGTCCTAATTCGGAGGTAGATGCAGCATCTTCTGCTGATAAAGAAGTATTGTCTTCATCACTAGCTAAATCCATCAAGCGCAGCAATTTACCGCGTTCTTGACGTTCCCAACCACGAACTTCAAACAAGTCAACAAAATCAGCATCAAAACTCAGACTTAATTCAAAGCTAACAGGGGTAGTCCGATAATTAGTTATGGCTAGTTCTTCAAATAATCCTCCATTAATGACAATTTCTCTTTGAATACCAATTGTTTCTGCGCCAATTTGCTGGTCTTCTAAGTAAGGATTAGCACAGAGAGCAGAAAGAGTAAAACCGCGACGAGCATTACTACTAAGCAGAATAGGTAATTTACCTTCTATTTGTAATTCCAGGCGACTTAAAAAACGAGTATCTCGACAAAATAACCCTAAACTGGTCGTTTTAGTTTCACCAGCTAAACAACCAGGAATATTGCCCAACGTATCTGTAACTAAAAAAATATCTTCATCTTTAAGAGTTAGAGTGGGGATTGTCGGTTCGTTTTTGACGCAAGGCCATTGAGGAATCGGTGCGGTTTCTGCATGAACAAATGTTTTGCCATCAAATTGGAGAGACTCTGTCATAGTACGTTAACAACTTATAACGAATTAAAACAAACAGATTTATTTAGTTTTGCTTAGGGGCTGTGTTGCCGAAGTCGAAGCAGGCTCCGTCTTTTTAAGGCAGAGTACCTTCAACTCTACAACAATCAGCCCTGTGATCTATTGGTTGAGTTAGCTTATGCACTCAAACGATTTAGATCTGCAACTAATTTAGGAACTTTATTATTATCAACCACTTGCTTACTAATTAGTTGTTGATATACAGCTTCGTAACCATCAACCATACACTCAACGCTAAAGTTTTTCACAACGCGATCGCGACAAGCACGACGAGATATTTCCCCAATACGCTCCACAGCAGCAACACATTCTGCTACGTTATGACACAAAAACCCTGTTTTACCATGCTCAATTACTTCTGGAGTCGAACCCATTGCGATCGCTATTAAGGGCGTTCCAACTGCCATTGACTCTGCCATTACTAAACCAAAAGGTTCTTTCCAAGTAATAGGAAACAAGGTTGCTACTGCTCCACCCATTAGTTCGCATTTTTGGGCATGATTAGCTTCGCCGAGATATTCAATTTGTTTATTATCAATCAAGGGTTTAATTTGTTGTTCAAAAAATTCTCGGTCAACCGGGTCTATTTTACCCGCCATTTTTAAATGCCAACCAGTTTTTTTAGCGATTTCAATGGCTAAATGGGGTCCTTTTTCTGGAGAAATACGCCCTAAAAAAGCCAAATAAGGAGGATTACTTGGCTCAGGGTAGAAGGGATAAATTTTAGTGTTAATACCGTTATAAACTGTAGCTACATAGTTCAATTCCAAATCTGTGCGTCTTTGTGAATTGGAAATACTGACAAAATTTTGATGTCTAGCCTTACGCCATCTTGGTTCTGTATCAGGGGTGATAATGCCATGAACTGTGTATAAAGTCGGTGTCTTGACTAAATCAGCGTAGGGAAACGTTTCTAAATCTACATGAGAGTGAATCAGATCAAATTCGTTAGCTCTCTCGTAGATCCGATTATGTTGTAGTATCTGATAGGCAGTATTTTCTTCATGACTTACTTCCATCAAACGAAGAGCTTGGGGACAAACTGATTCTAGTTTAGCTAAAGTTTGAGAATCTCCTGTGGCAAACAGCGTAACATCATGACCACGACGAACTAGCTCATCAGTGAGTAAACTAACTACTAATTCTGTACCGCCGTAAGCTGGTGGTGGAACTTTTTCCCACAAAGGTGCAATCTGAGCAATTCGCATTTTCAAACCTCCTGAAAGTTTTGTCAATGTTAGATAGAAGTGCTTACCAAAGTATTTACAGACTGCTAGAAAAAAAATTTCTGTTAGCTTAATATTAAGTAAATATTATCTTTAGTAAAACATTTTTAATTTATTTTGCAAATATTTGACAAAGCTCGATGTATATCTAGCGGAATATATTTTCTTGCAGAGATTAAATATTGGTCAAATCGCATTAGCTTTAGCTGTAGTGTTTGCTTGAGTTAGTTACGGATATTTTTGAATTGCCTAAAAAAATGCTAATCTAAATTTTTACTTGAAGATATTTATCTAATCAACTTGAAAAGTCATTCTAGTTATTGGCAACTTCTAAGCTATATTAAGGCTCAAAGCACTACTATTATTTATGCCTTAATTTGTACTTTAATTTTTACAATTTTTTGGCCTCTACTGGCTTGGTTAGCAGGAAGAATGGCTAATTATATTGGACAAGGAGATGTAATTAGTATTGCTCAACTAGCAGGAGTAGCAGCCGTTATTTTTTTGTTAAGAGGAATAGCTCAATATCAACAAGATACTTTGATGGCTCAATCTGCTTTAGCAATAACTTTAAAATTACGAATAATTATTTATGCTCATTTACAAAAACTGAGTTTGAATTATTTTGAAGTAGCTAAAACAGGAGATTTATCTTATCGTTTAACAGAAGATATTGATCGCATTGGCGAAGTAGTTAATAAATTTTTTCATCAGTTTATCCCCTGTATTTTACAGTTAATTGTAGTTTTGGGATATATGTTTTATCTTAATTGGCAATTAACTTTGGCTAGTTTATTAATTGCTCCGTTAATGGCAGTTTTAATTGGAGGCTTTGGTGAACAATTACTCAAGTTTTCTCGTCGTAGTCAAACTCGTATTTCTAATTTATCTTCTTTATTAACTGAAGTATTTAGTGGTATTCGTTTAGTCCAAGCGTTTGCTGCGGAAGAATATATTATTCAAAAATTTACCGAAGAAGCCGAACAAAATAAACAAGCTAGATATTTAGCGGAAAGAATTAAGGCAATTCAATTTGTGGTGGTCGGTTTTTTGGAGGCGATGAGTGTAGTATTTCTCTTTTTCTTAGGTGGTTGGCAAATCTCTCAAGGCAATTTAACGGGTAGCGAATTTGTTAGTTATGTTGCTGCAGTTGCTTTATTAATCGATCCCATTTCTATTACTACTAGTAATTATAATGAATTCAAACAAGGAGAAGCTTCGGTAGATAGAGTATTTGAATTATTAAAAATCAAACCCGATGTATTAGAAAAAGAGGGAGCAATATCATTATCATCTGTCAATGGAAAAGTAGAATATCGTCAAGTTAGTTTTAGTTACTCTTCAAATAAAACTGTACTGAAAAACATTGATTTAATTGTTAATCCAGGAGAAACAATTGCTTTAGTTGGTGCTTCTGGCGCAGGTAAATCCACCTTAGTTAATTTATTACCTCGCTTTTATAATACCGATGCAGGAAAAATCTTAATTGATGGTATTGATACTAAAGAGCTTAAGCTCAAAAGTTTACGACAACAAATCGGAATTGTACCTCAAGAAACTATATTATTCTCAGGAACAATTGCCGAAAATATTGCCTTTGGACAAACCTTTTTCGATCTTAAAGAAGTAAAAGCAGCAGCTAAGATTGCCAATGCCGATCGCTTTATTGAAGAATTATCTCAAGGTTACTATACTTATGTTGGTGAAAGAGGTGTAAATTTATCAGGAGGACAAAGACAAAGAATCGCGATCGCAAGAGCAATTTTTCTTAATCCTAGTATTCTAATTCTTGATGAAGCAACCTCAGCTTTAGATTCAGAATCGGAAACTTTAGTTCAAGAAGCGATGATGCGAATTATGCAAAATCGTACCGTCTTTGTGATTGCTCATCGACTAGGAACTGTTCGACGTGCTAATCGTATTTTAGTTTTAGAACAAGGTCAAATTATTGAATCGGGAACTCATGAAGAATTATTAGAGAAAAAAGGTCGCTACGCCAGATTTCATGCTCAACAATTTTATAATTAATTAAACTAAATGCCAATAAATTGCCAGTGGTAAAACTATAAAACCAATCACTATCAAAACAGCAATTACTAATGCCAAACTATAAAAAAATGCACTAAAACGACTATGCATTAAGCCAAGAGATTGTAAAGCACTCCAAATTCCGTGGCGCAGATGCAAACCTAACAAAATCATTACCCCAGTATAACCAAATGTATAAGTTGGCTGCTCAAATTTTTCCCTAACTAAACGAGATAAATCTCTCATTGGTACACCATTAATAACAGTAGGATAATAAGTACCAAATTTAAAGTTTAATAAATGAAAAATCAAAAATCCTCCTAACACTAATCCCGTCAGAATCATTGTACGAGAACTAAGAGATTGCTTGCTTGGTTGACCAATACTTTGATATTGATTATATCCTATTGGTCTAGCTTGATATTTATTAATTTGAATAGCAATTCCTAAAACTGTATGAACCACAAAAAATCCCAACAAAATCAACTCAATTATATTAAGTGAAATATTATACCTATTAATAAAATATGCTAGTTGATTGTAAACATCGGGACTGATAAAAAAGCTTAAATTACCGCTTAAATGAATTGCTACAAACAAAATTAAACCGATGCCTGTAACACTGGTAATAATTTTTTTACCAATAGGAGATTGATAAAAATTGAAAATTTGTAGTTTATTGCTATTACTAATCATCTCTTAAATAACGATTACACAACAATCTATATTTATATATAGCGTTTCTAAAATTAGTTAGGTAATTTTGATAATTATTATCAAAAATCAATCATAAGGTATGAACAATCAACCGCATCGAAGGTGCGCGTAGTGACCAGCCATCAACAAAGAACTAGTAATTTAGACTCTATTTTATTAAAATAAGAACCGCTATACAAGTTTACTTTCGCTCAGTATACCTCATGAAAAATTTATGCAAAACTTTTTTTTCTTTAAAGCAGTCATGGTACTGTCATAAATAATAAAATTGCATTCATAGTCTATACTTATCTAATGATTAAAGTTCTGATTGTCGACGATCAAAAAACAGTACAAGAAATTTTAAGAAGTTATATAGAAAAAGTCTCAGATTTGGAGATAGTTGGTTTTGCTGAAGACGGTCAAATGGCTCTCGAAAAGGTAGAATTGTTAAGACCTGATGTAGTATTAATGGATATAGATTTGCCTTCTATAGATGGATTAACAGTTACAAAAATTATTTGTGAGCGATTTGTTGATACAAAAGTGATCATTTTCAGCGTTCATGATGAAGACACTTATCTTAATACTGCTCTTCATGTAGGAGCAAAAGGTTATCTTTTAAAAAGTACTCCACCGCGAGAATTAGTTAATGCAATTTATTCTGCGTATAAAGGTTATTTTCAATTAGGACCAGGCTTACTGGAAAGATATCTTTATAAAGTCGACCAAGCTCAATCTAACACTACAGAAATTGAACAACTTAGACGCACAATTGAGCAACAATCGATGTTATTAGAAAGAATACATACAAGTAATGCTCAACAAGATCGTTATCAAAGTTCTGCTGGTAATTATAACGAACTTAATCAAAACTATCGCAAACTAGAAAAACAGTTTAATATGGTTCAATATCAGTTTCAAAAAATGCATAAACAGTTTGAGACACTGCAAAATTTTATTTTCATTTTCTCCGTTGCGATGGTGATAGCAATATTTATTGTGATTTTGGTTGTTATTTAATTATGTGAACTACACAAGTATTTTTCACTGCAAGGGAAGTAAATCATGATTAAAATTGTTCATTAAAAATAACAAATAAATTCTATAAGTGAAATTTTTTGATTCGAGAGAATTTAGAGAGAACATAGATAGTAAGATCTTTCAGTAATGTTTCTTATTGAAAGAGTGTTTAACCCAATGACAGCAAAGACGCCTGCATCAATTTATGATTTTTCCGCAATAGGCATTGATGGAAAACCAGTGTCATTAAATACCTATAAGGATAAAGTTTTACTGATTGTAAATACTGCCAGCCAGTGTGGCTTTACGCCTCAATATAAAGGACTACAGGAATTATATGATCGATATGCTAATCAAGGATTCGTGGTTTTAGGATTTCCCTGTAACCAATTTGGACAGCAAGAGTCAGGAAACTCAGACCAAATTAAGTCCTTTTGTGAAACTAACTTTGGGGTTTCTTTTCCACTTTTTCAGAAAATCGAGGTAAATGGTAGCAACGCCCATCCGCTTTATGAGTATTTAACTAAAGCCGTACCTGGTATTTTTGGTACTAAGGGGATTAAGTGGAACTTCACCAAATTTCTGGTTGATCGCAGTGGCAAAGTTGTTAAACGCTATCCTCCAACTGCAAAGCCGGAAGATTTGGCGAAAGATATTCAGACATTACTGTGATCGCTAAAAGATTTTAGGTTCAACTATCTTACCAAGGTATTAATCACTTGAATTGACTTTTCTAATTTTCAGGTGTGCTGCAATTTATGTACAAAAAAAACCCCTACCTATGGAAGGGGCAATTGCAAATCTTAGCTTAGAAGCCTTTTAAATTAGCTCCTTAAGAATTACTTAGAGAGCGTTACCACGTGGTAGAACCTCCTCTGGGAATTCAAAGTTTTCGTGGGGTTGGTCTTGAGTTGCCATCCAGGCTCTGAGACCTTCGTTGAGCAGAATATTCTTGGTGTAGAATGTCTCAAACTCTGGGTCTTCTGCTGCTCTCAATTCTTGAGAAACAAAGTCATATGCCCTTAAGTTGAGCGCAATGCCAATAATCCCAATGCTTGCCATCCATAATCCTGTTACGGGTACAAACAGCATGAAGAAGTGTAACCAACGTTTGTTGGAGAAGGCAATCCCAAAGATTTGTGACCAGAAACGATTGGCAGTTACCATACTGTAGGTTTCTTCTGCTTGGGTTGGTTCAAACGCTTTGAAGGTGTTTGCTCCATCTCCGTCTTCAAACAGGGTGTTTTCTACTGTTGCTCCGTGAATGGCGCACAATAATGCTCCTCCTAGTACTCCTGCTACTCCCATCATGTGGAACGGGTTGAGGGTAAAGTTGTGGAATCCTTGGACAAACAGAATGAATCTAAAGATTCCTGCTACTCCAAAACTGGGTGCAAAGAACCACGACGATTGTCCCAAGGGATACATTAAGAATACGCTGACAAATACTGCGATTGGTGCCGAAAACGCGATCGCGTTGTAAGGTCTAATTCCTACTAAGCGAGCGATTTCAAACTGACGCAGCATGAAGCCGATCAAACCAAATGCTCCGTGCAGAGCTACAAATGGCCACAAGCCTCCGATTTGACACCAACGAGTGAAGTCCCAGTTTGCTTCTGGTCCCCACAGGAACAGTAACGAGTGTCCCATGCTGTCTGCTGGGGTTGATACTGCTACGGTGAGGAAGTTACATCCTTCTAAATATGAGCTTGCTAAACCGTGGGTGTACCAAGATGTCACGAAGGTTGTTCCTGTTAACCAGCCTCCTAGGGCTAGGTATGCGCAGGGGAATAGTAATATTCCTGACCAACCTACGAAGACAAAGCGATCGCGCTTGAGCCAGTCATCGAGGACATCAAACCATCCTCTACTTGCTGGAGCGCGTCCTACTGCTATAGTCATGCAATAAATCTCCGAATAATTATGAGTACATTAATTTAATTGGACTCAGACTGTTTACTTGCTTCTACTTAATTTTGAGAAGGTTAAACTAAATCTGAGAAAAATTTACTTTTCTTTACTTAAAATATATTAAAAGAAATTTGTTGAATTTGCCAGGTTAATCTGTGACAAAAGTTAAAATTATATTTTTACTTAAGAATTAAGCTGTGTTGATCATGGGGAACGGCAAACTTGATTTACCCTGCCATCAGCCAACTCTCAGGTTGACAAAATTCAGCAAAAACTAAACACTAAACTATTGGGCTGTTTCAAAGATTGCATCATGTACACAATTGACTTGACTTTAAAAACAACACCTTTACCTCTTTCGATTCAACGTAAAGAAGCCGAAGACGCAGAAGCAGTATATCAAAAACTTTTAACCGCAATGCGTTCTACTACTGGGGAAATTATTGAACTTACTTGTGAAAAAGAAGAAGGTAAAAAACTAGCGGTCTTAAGCGATCAGATTAGTGCTGTCATCATCTCGCAAAGATCTGGTGCAGCAGCAGCAGGAAGAGTGCCTGGGTTTTTTGCTGCTACTTAATCACAATGACATCATCGAGTAACAATACTTTCAGTCACATACCAGCTATAGAAGTGGAAAACTTAAACTTTAGCTGGTCACCTACTGCTCCTGTGATCCAATCTTGTTCCTTACAAGTTCCTCAAAAAGAGTTTTGGATGTTATTGGGTACTAATGGCAGTGGTAAATCAACTCTGCTCCGTTTATTAGTAGGATTGCTCAATCCTGATTCAGGAACGATCAAAGTACGTCAACCTGTAGGTTTTGTGTTTCAAAATCCAGATCATCAGCTAGTCATGCCTACAGTAGCAGCAGATATAGCTTTTGGTTTAGTGGCAGAAAAACTTTCTACAGTACAAGTTCGGGAAAGAGTTAGAGAAGCTTTGGCAGCAGTCAATTTGCTTGAGCTAGAAAGAAGACCAATTTATGCTCTTAGTGGTGGACAAAAACAACGGATTGCGATCGCGGGAGCGATCGCTCGTCATTGTGAGGTCTTACTATTTGATGAACCAACTGCACTTTTAGACCCAGATACCCAATTAGAATTAGTTGTACAAGTACAGCGTTTAGTCAAAAGTCGTGGTTTAACTGCTTTGTGGGTAACTCATCGTTTGGATGAATTAGATTATTGTGATGGAGCATTCTTATTAGAAAATGGTCAAGTAGTTGATCAAGGAAATCCTCAAATCCTCAAACAAAAAATTATGCAGAGTGAAACCAATTGTTAAATTTAAGTAAAATTTTGCTTAGAATAGTAAATTAAAGTAATGAGCTATAACTTAATTAATTAATATGTCCCCCCCTTCCTACCAGGCAAAATTACTGGTTGATGGCTACAATATCATCGGTGCGTGGTCTCAATTAAAAGAAAGTCGCGATCTTTATGGGTTAGAAGCAGCCCGTAGAGAACTAATTGAAGCTTTAATTAATTATGCTGCGCTTCGGACATATCAAACTCAAATCGTGTTTGATGCTCATTATCAAAAAACACCAAGTTATAGCGAAGAATATACTTCTTTTTTATCTGTGTATTACACTGCCTTTGCAGAAACAGCAGATACATACATAGAAAGACTTTGTGCTGCGTTTCGCAGTAATAAATATCAAGATAAATATGCTCGAATTATTGTAGCAACAAGCGATCGCGCTCAACAACTAACAGTCACAGGATACGGTGCCGAATGGCTTTCTGCTCAAAAATTAGCAGGAGAAGTAGAAATAGCTACTACAAAAATGAGGCGAAAAAAAAGGTCTAATAAAAAATCATCAGGAAGACTGTTGTTTAATTCCCTAGATCCAGTTTCTCAACAGATTTTGCAACAATGGCGCCAGGGAAACTAAAATAAGTCAAACTTTTTCATTAAATTGGTAATTGCATAACAAACTTTTTTGAGTTTAACAGTATGATCAACTACAAAAATTGCCAGAAATGAGTTAATTTTTTCTGTTATGACTTTTTAAATTCGATTGAGTTGATTTACTCCCACTTTTAGGTTTAAAATTAATCCTTTCTATACCAGCCTAAAGATGGAACAATTACAAGGAAGAGATTTATTAGGAATAGCAGACTTAAGTTCAGAAGAAATTAAAAATTTATTAGAACTAGCCCAGCAATTAAAAAGTGGTAAGCTTGCACCAAAATGTCAGAAAATCCTAGGATTGTTATTTTACAAAGCTTCAACACGAACACGAGTTTCTTTTACCGTGGCGATGTATCAATTAGGCGGTCAAGTTATAGACCTTAATCCTAGTGTAACTCAGGTAGGAAGAGGAGAACCGATTGAAGATACAGCTAGAGTTTTAGACCGTTATTTAGATATTTTAGCAATTAGAACTTTTGCTCAAAAAGATTTAGAAATTTTTGCTCAATACGCACAAATACCAATTATTAATGCCCTAAGCGATTTAGAACATCCTTGTCAAATTTTGGCAGATTTATTAACAATTAAAGAGTGTTTTGGTTCTGTAGAAGGGATTACTCTTAGTTATGTTGGTGATGGTAATAATGTAGCCCATTCTCTTCTGATTGGAGGAGCTTTGATGGGAATGAATGTACATATTGCAACTCCAGCTAATCATCAACCAGATTCACAAATTTTGCAACAAGCTCAAGAATTAGCGCAGAATAGCTCAAAAATTGTCGTCACGCAAGACCCCATAGCAGCCGTAACAGAAGCACAAGTCATTTATACTGATGTCTGGGCAAGTATGGGACAAGAAAATTTAGCAGATCAAAGAATTCCTTTATTTCAACCCTATCAAGTCAATCAAGAGCTTTTGAGTCATGCTGATTCGGAAGCAATCGTTTTACATTGTTTACCTGCCCATCGAGGAGAAGAAATTACTGAAGAAGTGATTGAAGGCAAACAATCAAAAGTTTGGGATCAAGCGGAAAATAGAATGCACGCTCAAAAGGCTCTATTAGTCAGTTTGCTTGGTTTGAGTTAAATTTTATCTTTGAGTTAAAAAATAATTTAATATACAATTAAGCTGCCATCTATCTAGATATTGCGCAAGAATTGGTGTAAAAAAGTAATTCTACAAATAGTTGCTTTTAATGAAGTAATAATTTTATTTTGTGATTGTTCTTGAATAAATTAATTGGCGTTCTTAATTAAGATTTTCTGCTAATCTTTTTTCCCAAGCTAAAGCTGTACTAACAATTGTATCTAAAGAATTATATTTGGGTTGCCAACCTAAAAGATCGCGAATTTTATCAGCAGCAGCAACGACACAAGCAGGATCTCCAGGTCTTCTTGCTGTTTCAATTACGGTAAAATCTACACCAGAAATATTTTTAATGTTAGTTAAAACTTCTCGAACACTATATCCTTGACCATAACCACAATTAAGAATTTGACTTTCATTATTAGTTGCTAAATAAACTAAAGCATTGACATGAGCCATTGCTAAATCTTCCACATGAATATAATCGCGAATTCCAGTTCCATCAGGAGTAGAATAATCAGTACCAAAAATACTTACTGAATCACGACGACCTAAAGCTGCATCGCAACCAACTTTAATTAAATGAGCAGCTTTTTTGCCTGATTGACCAATCTTACCAGAATGATCTGCTCCTGCTACGTTGAAATAACGCAAAATTACATATTTAAAATTTGAAGCTCTACTATAATCTTGAATAATTCTTTCACTCATTAATTTGGAACATCCATAAGGATTTACAGGCATAGTCGGAGATGTTTCTTTGACCAAATATTCTTTAGTATCACCGTAGACAGCAGCAGTACTAGAAAATACAAATTTATTTACATCAAACTCTTGACAGCACTGTAATAAATTTAGAGTATTACGAGTATTATTAGCATAATAATCAAGCGGATTTACAATTGATTCAGGAACGGAAATACTAGCTGCAAAATGCAAAACTGCATCAAAATTATTGGTCTTAAATACTTGAGATAAACTTTGTGTATCGTTGAGATCTCCGACAACTAATTCTCCATAAAGTATGGCAGACGGTGAACCAGTAGATAAATTATCATAAACAACAAGATCATAACCAGATTCACCCAATTGTTTAACTGTATGAGAACCAATATATCCTGCACCACCAGTCACTAAAATTTTTTTATTCATTATTTGTAATTTGCTCAAATATAGGTAAATTAATCATATTTCTGTTTAAATATGCCTTACCAGCAAGATTGGCAGATTGAACAGTTAATCAATTTTAGCATGATTAAAAAGCGCGATCGCTTTTATTGATCACAAAAAGTCAAAAGATTAGAAATGAAATAATTCAATTGAAATAAATAGTGACTAAGACAAGTTACTACAGTTAAACTGAAGCAGATAACTTTCTCCCGATTGGAGCAACCAATATGCAATGGCTGGGTAGAAATCATTTAAGTTTTAAAATACAGTCGTTAATTACTGTAACTGCTATTTTATTAAGTTTAAGCAACTTTTTAGTACAAGCTAGAGAAGTTCCTTCTATTGAAGAAAAAATACCCGAAAATAAAGTAGAAACTATTCCTGATTCTAATATAATAACTAGTTCTCAATCTTGGCGCGAGGTTAAATTACTACATACTTTACCAGAGCATCAAACCTCAGTTGATTCTTTACTTTTTACTCCTGATAATCAAACACTAATTAGTGGTGGAGGAACAAACGATCCAGAAATGAGATTTTGGTCGGTTGCTACAGGAGAACAACTAACTCAAGTCCGCGCTCAACGTACCGCTATACTTGCAATGGCAATGAGTAGAGATGGTAAAATTTTGATTAGCGGTGGAGAAGATGCGGGAATCAATTTTTGGGATTGGGAAACAGGCAAATATCAAACAACTTTGCTATCTCATCAAAATAGTGTCACTTCTCTAGCGATCGCACCTGATAATCAAGTTTTAGTTAGTGGTGGCTTAGATGGGATTAAAGTTTGGAATTTAGCTTATTCTCCTCAACGTCCCATTTATACTTTAGCTGAGATTGGTAATCCTACTAATGTCCTCTCTATTAGTCCCAATGGTTATCTTTTGGCTAGTGGTAATGGAGATGGCATAGTTAAATTTTGGAATTTACGAACAGGAACTTTAGTCTCTGAATTTACTGCTCATCAACAAACTATTACTGGATTAGTTTTTAGTGAGGATGGTAACAGTTTAATTACCGCTAGTCACGACCGTACCATTAAAATTTGGGATTTGGCTTCAGGACAACTGTTAAAAACATTACAAGGACATACAGGCATGATTAGAGCGATCGCACTTCATCCTGATGAACAAATCTTAGCTAGTGGTGGCAACGATGGTATTTTTCTATGGAATTTGCAAAATGGAGAAGTAATTACTCAGCTTCAAGAGCATCACAATTGGATTCAGTCTCTAGCTTTTAGTCCCAATGGCAAATATCTAGCTAGTGGCGGTTTTGATGCGACGGTCAAAATCTGGACTGGAGTGGCAGGTATTAATGATCAGTAATTTGGTGCTAAAAACTATTTGCGGTCAATAATTATTGTAGAGGCGAACAACGGTTCGCCTTTTAAATTTAAATATATAGCAGTACCAAGAAAGATTAGGACATGATTGTAAATCGTAGGGACGATTGGCGCTCTTGCCCTGACAAGATTTGCGTGTCCTAACCTAAATACGTAGTGCCATAGTTATTTGAAAAATCTTATTTACATAAGTAAGTAATCACTAGTTAAATAGTTTGGATCGATTTGATGTTCACGTGGAAGATAAATAGCAACTGGTATTTCTATTCCATGTAAATAACGACACATTATTCTTCCTACATCAGCCCAATTTAAATTTCCTAAACCACAACCCAAAGCAGGCATTGCTAGTGATTGAATTCCAACCTCCCTATAATTATTTCTCACCCAATTCAAACCTGCTTCAATATCCTCTAGACGAGAATTATCTTGCCATTTTCGTTTAGTTGAAAACAACAAAAACCATTTGATTGCATTAGGAGTAGCAAGTGGAAAACTTAGATCTGCTAATTCTTGATCCAAAGAAGCTTCACGTTTATATAAATAAGGTTTTGTAGCAGTAAGCTGTTTATTTCTACACGCATCTTGATATACAACATATACGTCAGGAAATTGATATTTTGCCCTTGAAGCTAATCCCTTACCCATTATGCCTTGAATATTGACGCTAATTGTCAAAGTCTGCATATGGGAAAAGAACATATCTCCATCGATTAAAGAAAGATTACTTGAAATACGAGTTAGAGATCTAGGTAAGAAGAATATATGAGATTCAGGAACAACAGAAATTTTAGCTGAACCTATAATTTGTTCAACTCGCTCTTTAGCTTTATGATCGGCTACAAAAATTGAATGAATTAAGCTAGGACTAATTTGTTCAGGAATCAAACATTCAGCCATTATTTTTCTTTTTGAACCATCATCCTCTTTCCACCAATCACTTTGAATAATTTTCCATTGTTGATTAAGTATCTTTAATCCTTCTTTGAGAGAGAAAAAATTAGTAGGATCGTTAGCAGCATTACCGTCTGAAATCATACATCCTGAAATGTTTAATACCTCTGGTTTAACTCCAACAACGGCAATATCCCTTTTATCTTTTTCATTAACTACCCGATACATCATCGGATTACGTGGCTGGAAATATAAATTGGCGTATTCCCATAAACTATTTCTTTCAGGAGTAGATTTATCTTTACGTTTACTGACAATCGTGCTGTCATAAATTGGCGTATATGAAACTCCTAGTTCATCAACTTTTTTATGAGATAAAATTCCTTTTTGAAGTATTGATGGTAAATTCTCAATATGTGTAATGTAATAAAGACTTTTAAGTTCGGGTTTATTCATAAATAAATAATATTTATTTTAATTTCTATAATTAAGATAATCTTAAATTAGTATTTTTATACTAAGAATCACTTCTTCAAAATTCTAAGACAAACTTTGTTTCGATATCAATTCTCTTGAGCGAATTTTCCGATTTGCCAAATGACTGGTAGTTGTTGTATTTTTATTCGTCCTGATTCAATTGACTATTAATATGAGTAATCAAGACCAAATTCATCCTAGGGAAAAAAGCGATCGCGTTGTGATCGATAATTTATTAAATGCACAACCCAATGATTATCATTTAGTAGAATTAGCACGTTTAAGAATTCGCTATCATAACTTTCCTGGTGCGCGTGAGATACAGAAAGATTTAGATCGAGTTTTACAGCAATGGCAGTTAACTGAAGCCCAATTATATGCCAAAACTCGCGAAATCCATGAGAATGGTCAAGTCTATCGCCGTAAAATTAAAGATCAAGACCAACAAGATTGGACATAAATTCTGAAAATAGTCATGCAGACTAGCACATAAAACAGCATTGATCGATACAATAAGAAATTGCTTCGACTACTTCAAAATTCGTAACTCTTTAAGGGCATTAACTGATCTTAAATGTCCATACTGTTAACCCCAGGCTAGTTTATGACTGCAACTACACCAATTCTATCTGCTCAATACGACCCTACTGATACCGAAGCTAAATGGCAAAAATACTGGGAAGAACAAGAAGTTTTTAAAGCCGATCCCAATCATCCAGGTGAACCCTATTGTATTGTCATTCCGCCACCGAATGTTACAGGTAGTCTTCATATGGGACACGCTTTTGAACATTCTTTAATTGATACGCTGATCCGCTATCACAGAATGATTGGACGCAATACCCTCTGGTTACCTGGTACTGATCACGCCAGTATTGCAGTGAGTGCCATTTTAGATAATCAGCTAAAGGCAGAAGGAACAACTCGCTACGATATTGGCAGAGAAACTTATTTAGCTAAAGCTTGGCAGTGGAAAGAAGAGTCAGGC
Organism: Stanieria cyanosphaera PCC 7437; assembly: GCF_000317575.1. Lineage (NCBI taxonomy): Bacteria > Bacillati > Cyanobacteriota > Cyanophyceae > Pleurocapsales > Dermocarpellaceae > Stanieria > Stanieria cyanosphaera. Next base: position 1,523,690 of record NC_019748.1, read on the forward strand.
AGCACTATTCTCAATCAATTAAGAAGAATTGGGGTTTCGGTTGATTGGTCGCGGTCGCGATTTACAATGGATGAGGGTTTATCTCATGCCGTCAAAACTGCTTTTATTCAACTCCACGAAGAAGGATTAATTTATCGAGGTAATTATTTAGTTAATTGGTGTCCTGCTACTCAATCAGCAGTTTCGGATTTAGAAGTAGAGAATCAAGAAGTAGACGGACATCTCTGGCATTTTCGTTATCCTCTTAGTGATGGAAATGGTTATGTTGAAGTAGCGACTACTCGTCCTGAAACGATGTTGGGTGATACGGGGGTAGCAGTTAATCCTAACGATGAGCGCTATAAAAATTTAATCGGTAACACTTTAACTCTACCAATTATAGGAAGAGAGATTCCGATTTTTGCCGATGAGTTGGTCGATCCTGAGTTTGGTACTGGTTGTGTTAAAGTTACTCCTGCCCACGATCCGAACGATTTTGAAATGGGACAACGGCATAACTTGCCCTTCATCAACATCATGAATAAGGACGGTACTCTCAATGAAAATGCAGGAGAGTTTGAAGGACAGGATCGTTTTGTTGCCCGTAAAAATGTAGTTAAAAAGTTAGAAGAATTAGGAGTATTAGTTAAGGTAGAAGATTATAAACATAGTGTTCCTTATAGCGATCGCGGTAAAGTTCCAGTTGAACCACTTCTTTCTACCCAATGGTTTGTTAAAATTGAACCTCTAGCAACTAAAGCTTTAGCATTTTTAGACCAACAGGATTCTCCTCACTATGTACCCGATCGCTGGAAAAAAGTCTATCGTGATTGGTTAGTTAAACTAAAGGATTGGTGTATCTCACGTCAGTTGTGGTGGGGTCATCAAATTCCTGCTTGGTACGTAGTCTCAGAAACAGATGAAGAGATTACCGATACTACTCCCTACATTGTTGCCTATAACGAAGCAGAAGCCCGACAAAAAGCTATTGCCGAATACGGGGAAAATATTCAATTAGAACAAGATCATGATGTCCTCGATACCTGGTTCTCTTCTGGTTTATGGCCCTTTTCAACAATGGGTTGGCCTCAAGAAACTATTGATTTAAAAACCTATTATCCTACTACTACCCTAGTTACTGGTTTTGATATTATCTTCTTCTGGGTAGCTAGAATGACGATGATGGCAGGACATTTCACCAATCAAATGCCCTTTCGAGATGTTTATATCCACGGGTTGGTATTGGATGAAAAAGGACAAAAAATGTCCAAATCCAAAAACAATGGCATCGATCCGTTGTTAATGATTGATAAATATGGTGCGGATGCGCTGCGCTATACCTTAATTAAAAAAGTAGCAGGTGCAGGACAAAATATCAGCTTTGATTATGACCGCCAAACCGATGAATCCTCTTCTGTAGAAGCATCTCGTAACTTCGCTAACAAACTTTGGAATGCTGCTAGATTTGTAATGATGAATCTAGACGGTAAAACACCACAGCAACTAGGCGAACCAGATCTAGAGAATTTGGAATTATGCGATGCCTGGATTTTATCTCGTTATCATCAAGTAGTTAAACAAACCAGAAATTACATCGAAGCTTATGGTTTAGGCGAAGCAGCTAACGGACTATATGATTTTATTTGGGGTGATTTTTGCGATTGGTATATTGAACTGATTAAAACTCGACTTTGGCAAGATAATAGTTCTGAATCTCGTTGCATTGCCCAACAAACCTTAGCTTATATTTTAGAAGGTATTTTAAAACTACTGCATCCTTTTATGCCTCATATTACTGAAGAAATTTGGCAGACTCTCACCCAAGTAGAGGGGAAAGAAGTACTTGCTTTACAAAACTATCCTGAAATTCAAGCAAATCTAATTAATCCCGAACTAGAGCAAGATTTTGATTTAATCTTCGGTGTAATTCGCACTATTCGCAATTTACGAGCAGAAGCGGGTATTAAACCAGGAACTAAAATCACAGTAATCCTACAAACGGAAAATTCTCAAGAAATTCAGACAATTGAATCAGGGAAAACTTACATCCAAGATTTAGCCAAAGTTGAACAACTCAAACTTACTCAAAGCTTAACCGAAGATTACGGACAAGCAATTGCTGGCGTAATTGGCACCATCCAAACCTTAATTCCTTTAACAGGTATTGTTGATATTGCTGCACTTCGTAGTAAATTAGAGAAAAATTTAGCTAAAGTAGAAGCAGAAGTGAAATCTTTATCTGGTCGTTTGAGCAACCCAGGCTTTGTTAACAAAGCACCAGCCGAAGTAGTCCAAGGTGCAAAAGAAGCTCTGGCAGAAGCAGAAAAACAAGCAGAGATTTTACGAGAACGATTAAACCGTCTGAAGTAATTAGGTAGATGGTCATTTTTTTCAATCTGTCAACTTTAATTCTATTATTTCCCCATAACTCTAATGACCAGTGCTTAAAACAGCTATGTTACATTTAGCTCAAATTCAAAAAAATCCCACTTCAGGCGAGATGGAATTACAGTTTCTTGCCCATCAATATTCAGAGAAAATTTGGGAAGTTGATGAGCCTTATGTTGTGCCATTAACAGAGAAGTTATCTTTGGGTGAAGGAGTATTAGTTTTGGTCGAGTATGGGGAAGAAAAACAAATAATTAGCATCTCCACCGCAACAGATTGGGTTTTAAATCTAGTCAAACAATATCTCCATAAAAACTCAATTAATTCTCAATTTTTGGCAGCAGAACAAGAAAAAATCGAGCAGTGGCGACAAGAAATTACGGCTCAAAGTTTAGAGTTAAACCGTCGTTTTTTAGAAATTGAAACTCGTCGCGAACAATTACAAGAATTAGAGCAAACTCTTAAAGAAAATCGAGAAAGCCAATCTAGTAATTCTGGTACTTAATTAAGTTGCGGTCGCCTTCGGCGTAGGCTTCGCCGAGATCGCTTACTTTGACTCTTATAGCCTAACCGAATCTAGACAATTTCTAGGTCAGTTTCAGCAAAGGTTAAAACATTAACGTTAGATAAAGAAAAGTTTATTTTATTTTTAATTAAAATCTTTTTCTTTCTTTGGAAGGATTAATTTATTTGAAGCTTTTTTGACACTGTAAACAGAAGCATTTGAATAAAAATTATGACAGACCAAAATAATCGACCCGTAGACTTTTCTAAAGCTAAAACACCTTCTAGTTATATCGAGAGAGAAGCTCACAAAGAAGGAACAGCAGATGCAGCACAAAAGGAGCAGGAGTTTACCTACGAACAACAATCAGAAAATACAGTGGCTCACAAACAAAATATTACCGCGCATATTCCTGGTGGTAGCACCATTGTAGATGTAGACAAATAAATTGGTGCGAGTGCAATGGAAAGATGGGACGACAGTAATGGCAATCCCCAAACTAATGCTGCTTTAGTTACTCGTAAGCTGGTATCGTCGTAGTGGTAAATCAGAATCGCACCGTTTGACTGAAGAACGGCAGCAAATAGCTGAAGCTTTACTAATTAAGGTTTAATTTTTGCTTATATGGTTCAAAACAGTAATACTTGGGAATTGAATCCAATCTAACGTGAAGCCAGTAAACTCCTAACCCCGATGTACTGACCCAGATCGGCTGCTCGTTAAGTTTTTGTTTTAGCTCGCGTCCGACGGTTTGCCATAATAAATGCTGTTGAGATTCGGGTGCATTTCGGACAAAAGCAGCTATATGAGTACTCTGTGGTATATCAGTAATGGGACAAGGTACGACAAGTAAAGCATCGTTTCCTAGATTGGGAAAGGTTACAACTTCAGAGCTTGCCGATTCAAAATGTTGTCTGAAGTCACTAGGGTCTGGTTCTAGGTCAGCTAATTTGGGACTATCAATCAGGACAAATTCAAATACTTCTCGCTTTACACTAGATTTAGTAACTGGTGGTGTTTCCCAAAAATAAGCTGTCATGGGCGTGTCGGCTAACAGAGAGATGAAAAACTCTCTAAAGTTATTATCCCGTTGCCACAGTTCGATTACTTCAGAATAAGTTAGCTGTTTATCGTTACAAAAGATAGAAATTTTATGGATACGGTCAGAATCAATTAGTTCGCGCTGGGATTTCCACATATCATTATCTAAACTCAAGTTCTTCTTGGGGTAATATTTCCCCGTACTTTTCAATGATAATTCTGGCAGTTTCGGATCATCTTTCTGCTCTGAAGAATAAACCCCATGAAATAGTTTAGCGATATCATTTCCTTCAGCGATCGCTAGCTTTTTTAGAGTGGGATATTGAATTAAGAAAGCTTTAAGGCGGTGTGATTCTGCTACGGGAAAAGCTTTGTAGAGAGAATTGAAAGTCAATTAATTAGTAATTTAAAAATCACTCTTCAAGCAGGGCAGGGATTTATAATCTAAAAAATGATGGATTATCAAACTAAAATCATTAGAGCGATCGTGATAAAAAAAGTAACTTTACCTTTATTTCTGAGCTTATCTTTTTTATTTGGAGCTTGCCAACAAGATTCAACTCAAACCCCCAATAATGAAGGAGTAGAAAGTCAAATAGAAAAAGCTGGGGAAGATGCTGGCAAAGCGATAGAAGAAGCTGGAAAAGATGCAGGGAAGGCTATAGAAGATGCTAAAGGAGCCACGGAAGAAGGACTTAATGATGCTGGCAACACTATCAAAGAAACTATTAATAATGCTGGTGAAGCGATAGAGGAGGCTGGTAAATCTATTAAAGATGCAACCAATTAGGTGTTTGGTTAGCGGAAGAGAAATTTTGGTCGCTAAAAGATTTTTTTCTCGAAACTGTCACATTAAAGGGCTAAACTGAGAAACAGTAGCCAAAGAAAACTTACTGCGGTGTTAAGACTTTAGAGAGATTTATAAAAATTACGACATTGTTAACATTTATTTTGATCAGTATGTAGGCAGAATAGATGTCATCCCAATTAAACCACGAGCCAGAGATTAAGGCGAGGCAAACAACGTTATTTGATCGCACATTTAGAGACAGCGAAGGCAGGATTGTTCTGGCGCAGAAGCCCAATCTCCCGATCATAGTTGGATTAACAGCGACTTTACTTCAACCTCTATTTACAAATAGCAAACTCCAAACAGGATTGGATTTAGTAGCATTTGGTGCTTTGTTTACTTGGGCGTGGCTGGAACTTTTTGAAGGGGTTAACTACTTCCGTCGAACGCTCGGAGGCCTGGTGTTAGTGGGTTTACTCGCTTTCAAAATTTACAGCAGTGGGAACGTTAATTTCTAAATTGTATTCGCGCTAAAAGAAGTTACTTGGATTTCGAGAAAGTTTTAGTTGGAGGGAGCGTGACAGCTTCGCGTTCTCTTGGAGACCGCTCCATAACAGAAAAACCCAGCCACATAGTTGCAACTGGGTATCCGATTAATCTATATCGCTATTGATTCGTTACCCTTGAAAATTTATGCAGTAGCTTCACCTAGATTTACTTTCACTACTTTATTCTTTTCTTCTTCAGACTTGGGTAGAGTGAGGTTGAGGATACCGTCTTTGTAGTCTGCGGTAACGTTGGTGTTTTGAATCCGTGCGGGTAGGGGAATTACTCTAGAGAATTTACCGTAACGGAATTCAGAACGAGTTTTTTCTTTGATTTCAGATCTTCTTTCACCAGAAATTGCTACTCGATCAGCCATTACTTGAATGTCTAAATCTTTGGCTTCCATGCCAGGAACTTCTAGTTTGAGGTGAAAAGCTTCATCGGTTTCGCTTAGTTCGGCTGCGGGAACTTTAGCTAAATTACCAAATTCAGCCCAATTATCAGGAGTCAAAACATCATCAAATAATCTGTTTAATTGACGTTGTAGAGTGTTCATTTCTTGCCAGGGATTGTAACGTACTAAAGTCATGATTGTGTCTCCTTGAATTAATGGTTTGATAGTTGATTAACTTAGAGTTTCGATATGTTTGATTTGTTATCCCTATCTTAATAAGACCATCATTCACAAAGTAAGTGTGGCTTGTATCCCATAGACAGTAGTAGTTTCTGCACAGACATCTTCAAGCCATGAAATTTCGCTTCTCTACACTTCCCATATTTTATGAAGAATTAGGTTGACTTACTTAACCTAAGTATAGATTCTAATCTTTTTTTAATGACAATTCTTTAAGCATTAGTTAGATTTAAAGAGAAATTTTAATAAAAAATAAAAAACACTAATTATAAAATTAAAACTTAAATGAACGATTGTCCTTGTTGCTCCAATCGTTTATTGCGTCATTGGAAAAGTAACACCATAGCTTGGTATTGTCTTGATTGTCGTCAAGAAATGCCTAATTTTGCTCTTATTATTAAAAAACAACAGGTTAAATTCTTTTATAGCCGAGTACCTTTGAATTTAGTTACTTGTTATCAAAAAATCCCTCAAGAGATTTTAGAACAACTATCTTTCTATCAACAATTAAGCATCAAATAAATTAAATTTTGGTTTTTTAATTAAATAATCAAAAAAATTTTGAAATAAATATACTTAATTTTTATAACATTGACTAAGATAACAATGTAATTAATTAAAAGAATGCTGAATTTTGCTAAATCTTTTTATCCTTTACTATTATTTGCTGCTAAAAACGATCCAGAAACTTCTCACCGCCAACTTCTCGATCTGCTTAATCAACTACAAAAATCTGAGCGTAGTACTTGGGGAAAATTAACTTTACAACAATTAGAAAAATCGTTTTGTTGTCAAGATTCTCGATTAAAACAACAGCTTTGGGGACTAAATTTTAATAATCCCCTGGGTTTAGCTCCAGGATTCGACAAAGATGGGGTAGCAGCGGGAGTCTGGTCTAGCTTTGGCTTTGGTTTTGCTGAATTAGGAGCAGTTACTTTTCATGCTCAATCAGGCAATCCTCGTCCTCGTTTATTTCGTTTACCATTAGACTACGCTGCTTTAAATCGCATGGGAGCGAATAATTTGGGTGCAGCAGTTATGGCAGATACCCTAGAACAAACTTGGCAAGCCTCACCACGACAAATTCCCATTGGCATTAACTTATGTAAGTCTAAAATTACTCCTTTAGAAGCAGCAGCAGGAGACTATTTAGAAAGTTTTCTCATGCTCAATGAGTTGGCAGATTATTTTGTGGTTAATGTTAGTTCTCCTAATACTCCTGGTTTACGACAGTTACAAGCAAGTGAACAACTAGAACCGATTTTATCAACTTTACAGACAGCAAATGAATCACAAAAACCGATTTTAATTAAAATTGCACCCGATCTAGATTGGGAAGCGGTTACAAAAGTAATAGATTTAGTCAAAACTTATCGTTTGGCGGGAATTGTGGCGAGTAATACGACTATTCGTCGTGATGGTTTGAAAACAAGCATTGTTCCTGCAACGGGCAATCACATTAAAGATGAAGCAGGAGGAATTAGCGGTGCGCCAGTTAAACAAAGATCTACAGAAATAATTAGATTTATTTGGCAGCAAACCAACGGCTCAATTCCAATTATCGGCGTAGGTGGTATTTTTAATGCCGAAGATGCCTGGGAAAAGATTATTGCTGGTGCTAGTCTACTGCAAGTATACACTGGCTGGGTTTATGAAGGGCCTTGGTTAGTACCAAATGTTTTAAATGGATTGTTAACTAAATTAAACCGATATAATTTACCAGATATTTCAGCAGCAGTGGGATTAGAACATCGATAACAATTTGTTTTTGGGTTCTATTTAAAAATTTTCTTCCACATGACAGATGAAAAATCTGAGTCTAAGCTAGAGCGAAATCCTATTATCCTAGTTTATGAAAGTTATTGGTTTAATAAGCGGTACTTCTGTCGATGGGATTGATGCTGCTTTAGTAGAAGTTGAAGGAAAAGAAGAAGATTTACAGGTAAAACTGATAGCAGGTCATACCTATCCTTATCCACAAGAACTAAGGAAGCAAATTTTAGCAGTTTGTGGCGGAATATCTTTATCCGTAGAGCAATTAGCTCAATTAGATGATGCGATCGCTGGAGAATTTGCCCTTGCTGCACGCTCAATTCAAAATGAATATCCTCAAGCTGAGTTAATTGGTTCTCACGGTCAAACCGTATTTCATCGACCTCCAATGCCTGCAACTGCTCAAGAACCATTTCAACTTGGTTATAGTGTACAACTCGGAAGAGGTGCAGTAATTGCTAATTTGACTGGTCTTCCTACTATAAGTAATTTTCGTCAAGCAGATTTGGCTGCGGGAGGACAAGGCGCACCTTTAGTTTCTAAAATTGATGCTTGTTTACTATCTCACCCAACTAAATCTAGAGCAATTCAAAATATTGGTGGAATTGGTAACGTCACTTATTTACCAGCTAATCATGAGTTAAACTGGATTCAACAAGTCTGCGGTTGGGATACAGGTCCTGGTAATGCACTCTTGGATTTGGCAGTACAACGATTAACTAATGGTCGTCAAAACTATGATCACAATGGTAGTTGGGCTGCTCAAGGTACTCCCTGTACTAAGTTAGTTTCTCAGTGGTTAAAACAAGATTTTTTTACTCAACCACCACCGAAATCCACGGGAAGAGAACTATTTGGTGAACTTTATCTAGACCAGTGTTGGCAAGAAGCTCAAATTGAAAAACTTGAGCCAGCCGACTGGTTAGCGACTGTAACTGAATTGACTATTGCTTCTATCTCTGATAGTTATCGTCATTTCTTACCGCAACTACCTGATGAAGTAATCCTTTGTGGAGGTGGTAGTCGTAATTTTTATCTGAGACAAAGACTGCAAGCTGAGTTAACATCGACACAGATATTAACTACAGATGAGTTAGGCATCAATGGGGATTTTAAAGAAGCGATCGCTTTTGCTGTCTTGGCTTATTGGCGATTCTGCTACTCAGTTCCCGGTAATTTACCTCAAGTAACTGGAGCTACCCAGGAAGCTTTATTAGGTGAGGTTAGTTATCCGATTGCCAATCAAAATAATCGTTCTGATTAATATTTTTTAATTTATAGTACCACTCAATGAAAAAGTTTTAGTTATTACCTCGTCAAAAAAAAATTGTGACTCATCGTTTTTTATTAGAACCAGGAAATTGGAGTTTTGATGGCTATTGGTTAGAAAAAAATAAAATACCCTCCCCGGTACAAGGCATAACAGTGATCACCTGGAAACAGCAAAACTGGTTCACCATGGTTAGTAAATTAGTATTAGGAGATAATTATCAAGAAGAAATTGCCCTCAAATATAAAGGTCATCTCGATTCTGAAGGAAAATATTATACTTACGTTCTCCAGCATAGTCTTTGGGGCAGAGTAGAAGGAGAAGGCTGGATTGGTCCAACCTCTATAATTCAATGTTACTGGTTAATAGGAGCGACACAACGACACACTGGTTTTGATACTTTTTATCGTTTAAACGAGGATACTTATCATTTTTCTGGTGGAATTTTAGCTGGTCACCATCTCAAAAATACGATGGAAGTTACTCTCAAACGCCAAATTTAAATTTTAATTTTATTTGTATGAATATGAATAAAGATCCTAACTATGGTCGTATATTAGCCAATCGTTACCAACTCGCAGAATTGGTAGGAGAAGGCGCAATGGGAAGGGTGTACAAGGCTAAAGATACTATACTTGGGGGAGTAACTGTAGCAGTTAAGTTTTTATCTCAGGCATTATTAAATAATAATATGCGCGATCGCTTTGAGCGAGAAGCGACTATTTCGGCATTGTTAGGAGAAAAAAGTATTCATGTAGTTAGAGTTAAAGACTATGGCGTAGACGAACAGAATATTCCTTTCTACGTAATGGAATTTCTTTTAGGGGAAGATTTAGATAGTGTTCTACGCTATCAACCTCTTTCATTGTCCCGATTTTTGACTGTTACTCGTCATATTTGTTTAGCGTTAGAATCTGCTCATCAAGGCATTGTTTTTAATGGAGAATTATGTACCATTATTCATCGAGATATTAAACCTAGTAATATCGTTATTATTCAAGACCCTACTTTAGGGGAAATAGCCAAAATTTTAGATTTTGGTATTGCTAAATTAATTTTAGCTGATGCTTCTCAAACTCAATCTTTTATGGGAACTTTAGCTTATTGTTCTCCCGAACAAATGGAAGGCAAAGAGTTAGATCATCGCTCAGATATTTATAGTCTGGGCATAATGATGTATGAAATGTTAACTACGGATATGCCGATTTTGCCTCAAAATTCTTCTTTTGGAGGTTGGTATCAAGCGCATCATGATTTTCAGCCAGAACCTTTTGAACTTAGTTTAAAAATACCTCAAGAATTGCAAGATTTGGTTATACGTTGTATGGCTAAAGCTAGAGAAAATCGCCCTCAAAATGTTCGAGAAATTCTCAATGTAATTGATTCCCTTCAACAAAAAAATAATAGTAATAAAATTAACTTTAATTCTTTTCATTCTGCCAAGTTTAACTCAGATGAAACAATTAGTAATGTTCCGTTTGTAACTTTAAATTCTGAACAAGACCGCACTGTTGAAGCATTGCCTTCTTTAACAGAAATCTGTTTACAAATTTCTTGGCCCGATAATAAACCTTTACAAAAAATTGTTTTTTCTAATTTAATTAATACTCCTTTAGGAGATATTCCAAGTATTTTTGTCATGCTAGATTATCAAGATATCAATAAACGAATGTCTAGTATTCGCTACAATCAATTTTTATATTTAAATAATCCTCATCCCATGTTGTTATGGATTACTCTTTTGTTTCACAGAGAAATAGGACCTCGTTGGCTACCTTGTTACATAGATCTTAAATCTTCTAAAGGACAAAAATTAGTCCGTACTTTATCAGATATCGGTTCTTATCGCATTTTATTTTTTGCAATTGATCGAGGCAGTCAATGTCAAAATGCTTTAGCTTCTAAAGTTAATGCTTATAATTGTAATATGCTCAAACAATGGACTAATACTGCTCAATTATCTCCGAGTACTAGTAACCCGCAAAGCTCTAAAGAAATTTTACGAAGAGAGTTAGAAAAAATTAAACCTAAAATATTATTAAAAATGGAAACAAACTATACAAATTTTGCTAAAGATATGTCATAAATTGATTAATTGTTGATTGTTGATTGACAATTGAGAACTGATAAAAGTGTATTTTGTTGACAAAGAAAAAGATATATTTTACTAATATTATTAAGTTTAAGAATTAACAGTAATTCGACCGTCTTCTAATTCAATAATTCGATCAGCAACATCTAAAATACGATTGTCATGAGTAACGATTAAAATAGTACAACCTTGTTCTTTGGCTAATTTTTGCATTAAATCGACTACATCTCGACCTGATTTACTATCTAAAGCTGCTGTTGGTTCATCAGCTAAAACTAATTTAGGATGAGAAACTAAAGCGCGAGCGATCGCAACTCGCTGTTTTTGTCCACCAGATAAATCATGGGGATAATAATCAACGCGATCTCCTAATCCTACCGCTTCTAACATAGCAATAGATTTTGTCTTAATTTCTGATGCCGAAAAATGATTGTGTAACTCTACAGACATCTGGACATTTTGTCTGGCAGTTAGAGATTTTAAAAGATTATGTGCTTGGAAAATATAACCAATATTTCTTCTAATTTCGACTAATTGTTTTGGTTTAGCAGCAACTAATTCTTGTCCTAAAACTTGTAGACTTCCCGATTGAGGCGATCGCAATCCTCCCATTAAAGTTAATAAAGTAGTTTTTCCTGAACCTGATGGGCCTTTTAAAATTACTACTTCTCCTGAATAAAGAGTTAAATTAATTTCAAATAATATTTGTTTTTTTAATGTACCTTTACCAAAAAAGTGATCGAGATTTTTGATATCAATTACTGGATTATTAGTTGATAGTTCTTGGTTGATAGTTAATAGTTGATAGTTCATTTTTAAATAGACCTAAAATATTTACTTCACTTAACGCTCCAGTTATCTAGCTTTAACCCTACAATACGTTGATAATGACGAGTATTATTAGTAACTAAAATTAAGTTTTCTGTCAAAGCAACACTAGCAATAAGTAAATCAAAATCTGCTACAGGTGTTCCTACTTGACGAAGTTGTGTTTTTAATTGACCAAATTTTTTGATGGTATTATTACTCAAAGGTAAAACTATAAGAGATTGAATAAAAGTTTCAGCAGTTTTTAAGTTTTTAGCAATTTTATTAGAATTGTATGCACCAAAATAGAGTTCTGAGGCAGTAATTACACAAATAGCTATTTCTGTCCAATTCACCTGATTAAATTTATCTCTAACCGTAGTGTTACCTTTTAACCAATAGATACAAATGTCAGTATCAAGCAAATATTTCACGACAAAATTAGGTTGATGTTAAATTACTATTGCGACTATCATAAATTTCTTTAATAATTTCCTCATCGGTTCGTTCATCGTCCCAGATCCCAAAAGTTTCCTTTAAAGATTGAGATGCTTTATAAACAGATTGCGATTGATTTTGCTGGTTAATCATCATTTCTTGTTTAATAGTATCTTTGGCAATTTCTGTAATAATTTCTTCTAGTTGCGCTCTAGTCAAGTTAGCAATTGTCTGCTGTAAATCTGGTAGTTCTGTCATAGTACTACAATTGTTTTGTTTTATGATAATCAATGATTATTTTAGCTAAAAATTTCAGATTTAATTAATCAAAGTTTTTGATAACTAATAACACTTTACTAAAAGATATCTGCTGGATCTGCTGCACTTAATTTACGTACTGCGATCGTTCCTGATGCACAACACATAATAATAGTTAAAATCAAAACAGTAATCGTTCTTCCTGTCGTCATATATAAAGGTAAAGCAGTAGCATTAGCTGCTAAAAAATATAACCCTTTAGCAATAGCAAATCCTGGAAGAAATCCTAATAAAGCTAGAATGACTGCTTCTTGAAATATTAAAATAATGAAGTAAGAATCTTTGTAGCCCATTGCTTTGAGTGTGGCATATTCTGATAAGTGATCGGCAACATCTGTATAAAGAATTTGATAAACAATTACTGTACCAACAATAAAACCGATCGCTGTACCTAAAGTAAACACAAAACCGATCGCAGTGCTATTTTGCCAGTATTGAATTTCGTGTTGAATAAACTCTTCTTTGGAATAAACACTCACATCTTGAGGTAATTTTTGTCGTAATTGTGATAAAACTAAATCTGAATTTGCATCAGGTTTTACGTTAATTACCCCTATATCAATTAAACCTTCTTTCCGCTCAGGAAATAATTTCAAAAAATTAATATCACTGGTAATAATATTTCCATCCGCAGCAAAAGATGCTCCCAGAGAAAATAATCCATCAACTGTAACTTTACGAGCAGAAACTTCAGTAGTTACTGTTGGTTTTTGCTGCAATAATTGAGGAATGTTTCCAAATTCTGGGCGAGATTTATCATCAAATAAAACATAGTCTTCTAATTTAGTTTTATCGAGATTGGCTTGAGTTACTCCAGGTAAATCTAAAATATTATTAGCTGGATTAAAACCAATCACTAAAATATTACGAGTATTGCGATCAATGGGATTTTTCCAAGAACCAAAATTGAGATATAAAGGAACTACTGATTCAACTCCATCAATGGCTAAAGATTCATATAAACGTCGGTCGGAAAAAGTTTCTGTAAAACCCAAAGCATCGGATTTTGGACTCATTAAAAAAACATCGCCATCAATTGCTTTATGAAGAGTGACGCTACTATCGAATAAAGCATTTTGAAATCCTAGCTGCATAAACATTAACATATCAGCAAAACCAATACCAGCTAGGGCGACAAGTAAACGAATTTTTTCGTGACTTAATTGTAACCACGCCAAAGGTGTTTTCATAATTTTGTTGTTTGTTGTTTGTCCTTTGTTCTAATGACCAATGACTAATGTACGGGCGAACGGCTGTTCGCCCCTACTGACTAATATCAATTTTGACGATCGCTTTAGAATTGGTTAAACCCGCAACGCGATCGCTATAATTAGGATCGAGCAGAATTTTTACTTCTACTACTCGACTATCAACATCGGCAGCAGGATCGGTGTCGAAAACTGCTTGTTTTCCGATTCTTAAACCAATTTGCTCAACTTTTCCCGTAATTTCGCCTGGAAATGCTCCTGTTTCACTACGAACTGTTGCGGTTTGCCCTACTTTGACTTTACTAATATCGCTTTCATAAACTTCGGCAATAACCATCATGCGGTTGGTTTGCCCAAATTCTACTACCCCATCTTCTTGATTGACTAATTCTCCAGGGTAAGCATTAATTTTTAAAATTTGTCCATCTGTAGGTGCTTTAACATAAGTTTGAGCAAAGTCTGCTTTGGCTTGTTGCAGTTGTGCGCTCGCTTTATTTAATTGCGCTTGAGCTTGAATGACATCAACATCTCTTACTTCAGCTATGCTATCTAAAGTAGCTTCTGCTTCTGTTATTTGTTGTTGCAGAGTTTGTCTGTCTTGTTGAGCAATGGCTTGAGCTTGTTTGATTTGCTCTTGCAGAGTAGTTAAAGTTCTATTATAGGTAGCTTGAGCTTCGGTTAAACTTTTTTGAGCCGTATCTACTTTTAAACGACGGGAATCTAGTTCAGAATCAGAAATTACTCCGTCTTGTGCTAGTTTTTGGTATCTTTGAAAGTCGCTTTGGGCATTATTTAATTCTGCTTGTAAACGGTCAATGGTGGCTTGTTTTTCGGCTGTTTCGGTTCGCAGTTGTGCCTGAAGACGAGCCACTTCAGCATCGTTAGTAACTAGTTTACCTTGTAGTTCGGCTTTGACTCGGTTTACCTGTGCTGCTTGAGCAGTAATATCTCCTTGTTTTGCTCCCGCTTTAACTACAGCTAAATTTGCCTCTGCTACTTTTACTTCTTGTTCGGCTACGGCTACGGCTGCTTGAGAACGGTCATAATTATCCAGAATAGCAATTGTTTGTCCCTGTTTAACGCGATCGCCTTCTTGAACGAGTAATTGGGCTATTTTTGTTCCACCTAAATCGGGAGAGGGTGCTAGTTTAATCATTTCACCCTGGGGTTCAATTCTACCAATTGCCGTAACTGCTTGAATTTCTGGGACTTTTGTTTGGACTGACGCAGATTGAGCAGACTCTCGCTGTGCTGATTGATTAACAGTATAGATGGCTGTAGCCGAGACTAGGATTAAACCAGCCAAGGATAAAGGTAAGATCAACTGTTTAGTTGGCTTCAACGAGAGCATTTTGTCAAGATATTTTGATTCGCCCATAGTTGTAAAAAGAAGATGTGATTTAAGATTTCGTTAGCATTTGTGATTTATTTAGGGGAGACAATAATAAAAGAAGTAGAAATTGGCTAAATTCGCCCAAATTACCTTCAAAATTGCTGTCTCTTTCTTGGCGGTCAGCAAAACCCATTAAAGCAAGATAAGCAACTTCGGCTCTTTGTTTAGCTTCGGTTGTTTCAAAACCGTAATCAGTTAATAATTCGGCTAAATAGTTGACACGTTTACTTTCTAGATCGTGTACTCGTTTTTGTACTGCTGGAACTTTTTTTGCCCATAGAAAAATTGCTGGTTCAGGATCTGGTTGTTGACAAACTTCTTCGACTAAAGCAAATAGTTTGAATAAACGCTCTTGAGGAGTTGCTGCTAATTGAGACTGTTCTATGAACCACTTTGTTTGCTCTTCCCACCTCTGCAAAATAGCTTCGAGTAATTCGTCACGGTTTTTAAAATGCCAATAGAAACTACCTTTACTAACTTCTAGTTGACGAGCTAGCACCTCTACTTTGACTGCTTCAACTCCTTTAGCTGCCATCAGTAACCAACCTGCTTTAATCCAGTCTTCTTTCTGTAGAGCCACTTTTGCTTTCCATACTGTGACGTATGTTTTAAGTTTACATTTCTTAAACTAAGATTGTCAATACGGAAGCGTATGTTTTAAGTGACATTTTTAATCTTTAATTTGACTAGACTGTACAGTTTGATTGCTTAGTCATTATACTAGACTGTACAGTTTGATTTTGTCAATCAATAAAATAGAAGGTTGAGAAAAACACTAAAATTACAAATATATGAAAAAATTTGACCGCGACAAACAGATTTATCATCAACGCTTTACTGATAAAGCCAAACAAATTCTGCACGGTGCTTTACCAGAATTTCTTCAACACGGTTACACTCGCACCAGTATGGATAAAGTAGCGCGATCGGCAGGAGTTTCCAAACAAACGTTGTATAGTTATTACAGTGACAAAGATGGACTATTCACAGCGTTAGTTGAACAGATAGCTACGAACAAATTTCAGTTAGTTTGGTCACAACCACTTGCAGGAGAACCAAAACAAATCTTAAAACAAATAGCCCAAAGAATAATAACGGAAATAGAAGACGAAGAATATCTCAATTTTGTGAGATTGATAGTCGCAGAATCAAGTACTAGACCAGATTTATCTCAATTATTTTTGAATAATCTTTGTAAACCAGCAACAGAAATTCTTGCTCAGTATTTCCAAACTAATCAGGCTTTAAACTTTAGCGATCCAGAAGCCACCGCTAGAATATTTATCGGTTCTTTAATTTATTTCATGTTGACTCAAGAGGTACTTCACGGAAAAGCAATTATGCCTATGGAAAGCGATCGCTATGTGGATAATTTAATTGAATTAATTCTTAGATAATTCCAGGAAATTCAATGCTGCGTTTTCAATACTCTAGTTTAATTGATGCAGAGCCAGAAGTTGTCTGGCAATTTTACGAAAGAGCGGAGCTGTTCGATCTTTTAACTCCACCTTGGCAACCAGTTAAAGTTATTCGTCGCGAAGGAGGGTTGAGCATAGGTGCAATTACTGAGTTTCGTTTGTTACTAAGTATTTTCCCCATCCGTTGGATAGCCGAACATATTGAATGTAAACCCAATCAATTATTTGTTGACACTCAGGTAATCGGTCCAATGAAATCTTGGCTACATCGCCATCAATTTATTCAAGAAGAGAGTAAAACCCGACTCATCGATACCATCGAATATGAGTTACCAGGAGGATGGTTAGCAGAATTTTTGTTGGGTTGGTGGGTTAATGCTCGACTTCAAGAAATGTTTCGTTATCGCCATCAGGTAACTCAACGAGAATGCCCAGGGAAAAATGATTAGATCTTAAATTTGTGTATGTTTCCACAAATAATTCGCTTAAATCAGTATTATTAATCACAACGAAACTTCATGAATCTAAAATTTTAATTAAAATATGCTGAGAGCTAGTCAAAAATTTCGTATATAATACTAAGTGAATCTACTGATTTGTTTTTTTTGCCAATCAAGTTACATTCTCCTGCCAAAGAGTGTAACTGCCAAAATACATAATTACTAATTTTATTGATTTAGGGCTGCTTCTTATTAAAATTTTTTGAGAGTTCAATAAATGGACACACAAGGTTTTTTGGAGCAGTTTCCAGTCGAGAAGTTAACGGATAATACTTTAATCAAACAATGGTTATTTAAACAAGTTAAAGAGCTTTACACTAACTCCGCACTACCAAAACCAGACCGCAATATAGTTGCAAGTTTTATTCAGGATTGGGAATTAGGAGAGTTTGAGTTAGGGGATGATCTACTTAATTCTAATTTTTCTTCAAAAGAAAATCCTCAAGGAACTCAATATTTTTATTGGATTATTCAAGGTCAAGTCAGATTGCTGGTGTTTGACCGCGATCGCCAGAGACAAGTTTCTACCGCCAAACTTTCTGAAAGAGATTGTTTTGGTGGAGATTTATTATTTGGTAAACAGTATCTTGCTTCAGAAGAGTATATTTCCTATCAAGCTAAAGCTGCCACAACAAAAGTTAAGGTAGCCAAAATCAAACTAGAAAAACTTAGACGTTGGTTAGAGAAATTACCTCCTTTACGCAATCAATGGGGAGTAGCAACCCAACAACATCACCGCTTATTTTTTTTCAAAACCAAAACTAATCTTAGTTTTCTTCCCAGTTATCGACTAGAACCATTAATACCTTTTATTAAAGAATTAATTATTCCTGCAGAAAAATCAATTGCAGACATAACCAAAAGTCAATCGGGTAGATTTTGGTTGCGTCGAGGAGAAATTGAGGGAGAATCTGGTCAAGTTGGTTTTTCTTGGGGTTATCCTGAAGAAACTCCGGCCCATCTTTATAGCAAAACAGAATTATTAGTATATTACTTACCTCAAGAGCATTGGCAAACGGCGTTAACTAATATTCCTGAATTAGGCAACATCTTTGGCATTCCTTCTTTACTTGCAAAAAGTCCGACTAAAAATATTCAATCATCAGAAACAGTATTACAACTTAATACTCAAATTCAAACCAACGTACCAGTTCCTACTCCTCAACAACCAACCTTAACTAGTCAACCAAAAGAGTCTCCAGTCGTTGATTTTCCTTCGACAAAAAAATTACGACGCGGTTGGCAATTAGGCTACCCGTTTATGCAACAACAAAGTGCTGCTGATTGCGGACCTACTTGTTTGTCGATGATTAGTCAATATTGGGGGAAAAATTTTAGTCTCAATTGGTTAAGAGAATTAGCTCAAGTCGGACGTAGTGGCACTTCCTTAAAACATTTAGCTCAAGCAGCAGAAAGCCTAGGTTATGAAGCTCGTCCTGTGCGAGCTAGTTTAAGTAGTTTAGTAGACTGCCAAAATCCTTGGATAGCTCATTGGGAGGGCGATCATTATGTGGTAGTTTATCAAATTAAAGGCGATCGCTTGTTAGTTGCCAATCCAGCTATAGGATTAAAGTGGCTACCTCGACAAGATTTTCTCAACAGTTGGACAGGATACGCTTTATTAGTCGATCCGACTGAATCTTTATTTGCCATTCCCAATCAAAAAAGATCTTTAGGGCAGTTTTTTCGGCTACTGATACCCTATCGCTCTTTAGCAATACAAATTATTTTTGCTTCTTTATTAATTCAAGTATTTGGCTTAATTACTCCTTTATTTACTCAAATTATTCTTGACCAAGTAGTAGTTAACAAAAGTTTAACCACACTTAATGTTTTTGCTGTAGGATTATTTCTCTTTGGAGTTTGGGCAATTGGTTTGACAGCAATTCGGCAATATCTCCTCAGTTATTTATCAAATCGGCTCGATTTGACGATGATTGGCGGTTTTATTCGTCATACTTTAATGTTACCCCTATCATTCTTTGAGTTGCGCCATGTAGGAGATATTATTACCAGAGTTCAAGAAAACCAAAAAATTCAGAGATTTTTATTAAGTCAAGTAATTTTGGCTTGGTTAGATTTTTTGATGGGGTTTGTTTATCTGGCGTTGATGTTTTATTACAATTGGCGATTAACTCTGTTGATTATCGGGTTAATTCCTTTAATTGTCATTTTGACTTTGGCAGCTACTCCTTTACTACGTCAGGTTTCTCGCGAAATTTTTAATCAGGCAGCAGAACAAAATTCGGCTTTAGTTGAAACAATTACAGGAATTGATACAGTTAAAGCGACAGCTGCGGAAAAAGAGTTACGTTGGCGTTGGGAAGAGAGATTAACTAATTTTCTAAACGCTCGCTTTCGTGGTCAAAAATTGGGGATTAATTTACAAGCTGCTAATGGTTTGATTCAATCGATTGGTAGCACTGCGTTGTTATGGTACGGTGCAACTTTAGTTATTCAGGATCAGTTAACTATTGGTCAGTTTGTAGCCTTTAATATGTTGCTAGGTAGCGTACTTGAACCAGTTATGTCTCTAGCTAATTTATGGGATGAACTGCAAGAAGTACTAATTTCAGTAGAACGACTCAATGATGTTTTTGCAGAAGAACCCGAAGAAAGTCCCAATCATCCTTTGATGACTCTGCCGAGAATTAAGGGTG
Organism: Stanieria cyanosphaera PCC 7437; assembly: GCF_000317575.1. Taxonomy (NCBI): domain Bacteria; kingdom Bacillati; phylum Cyanobacteriota; class Cyanophyceae; order Pleurocapsales; family Dermocarpellaceae; genus Stanieria; species Stanieria cyanosphaera. Next base: position 1,543,450 of record NC_019748.1, read on the forward strand.
AGGTTAGGTTAGAAAATGTTACTTTCCGCTATAACCAAGACGAAGATAAAAATACGCTGCAAAATCTCAACTTGAATGTTAGTCCTGGGCAAACTATTGCTATTGTAGGTCGCAGTGGTTCTGGTAAAACTACTTTGGTTAAATTATTAGAAGGTCTTTATAAACCTAATAGCGGTACGATTTGGATTGATGGACACGAACTTAAACATATTTCTCCTACCTCATTGCGGTCGCAAATTGGCGTAGTTCCTCAAGAGTGTTTTCTTTTTTCTGGCACGATTTTAGAGAATATTACGTTGTATCGTTCTGGATTTTCTTTAGAACAGGTAATTGAAGCAGCCAAACTTGCAGAAGCTCATAGTTTTATTCAAGCAATGCCTTTAGGCTACAAAACTAAAGTTGGAGAACGAGGTGCAAATTTATCGGGTGGACAAAGACAACGAATTGCGATCGCTCGGGCTTTGTTAGGTGACCCCCGAATTTTAATTTTAGATGAAGCTACCAGTTCTTTAGATACTGAATCAGAGCGTCGTTTTCAACAAAACTTAACCAGAATGTCTCGCGATCGCACTACTTTTATTATTGCCCATCGTCTTTCAACTGTACGTAATGCAGATTGTATTTTAGTTTTGGATCGAGGTGTTTTGGTTCAACAAGGTACTCACGAAGCTTTAATGCAAGATCGAGAAGGCATTTATTATTATTTAGCTCAACAACAGCTATCTCTTTGACAATTAGTCAGAGCAAGGATTTTGGCAAATTTTCACCTGCACAAAATTGTTTGATACTGTTGAGTTGAAATCAAGGTTAATTAATTCTTGATTGATGTATTAAAAATTACATTGATAAAACTAATTGACTATCTCTAGATAATTGAAAAAAACAATCGGGTCAAAAAACTGCCAATTTGGCATTGACTAACGTACGGTTAATCTTGTAATACTTTAGAAGGGAAGCAATATTTAAAAAACTAAATAAAAATACTCTAAAGAATTTGCTAAGCTTAACTTGAATTCAATCTTAAAGATAGCAAAGCATTATAACAATAAGCGAAAAAGTTGACTTGAAGTAATCTTTTTTACCCAATTTTAGTATCAGCAATTCTCTGTAAAGATATTTAAATAAAAACATAATCTTGCATAAATCAAGGCAAAAAAAACATAGTAACTATTGGCAGCCCTAAACAAAAAAAATTAGTATTTTGGCAAAACGATTTCAGGCACAAATTAAGCTCAAATAAATAAACTCCTGATTATCTTTCTTCAAAAATAGAAAGTAATTGGCTGTTTACTCTAACGCTTGAGATAAAACCAATGATTAAATCAAACTCATACTCGCCTGAATCTCAGGAAAATCAATTGTTAGAAGTTGACAAACCAAGGGACGAAGTAAGTCTATATTCAAATAATACGTCTACTTCGATTACGCCTGTTGTTTCTGATCAAGAAACTAGGCTCAATTCTTGGTCACCATCATTTCATACGTTTCTAGAACAACCGCCAGCCACTTTTCCTGTTCGAGTATTAATAGGAGGAATAATCTTTAGTTCGGCTTTTGTGTTGTGGGCTTGGTTAGGTCAAGTAGAAGATGTAGGTCAGGCTAAAGGTAAACTTGTACCAGAAGGCAAAACTTACAAAGTTCAACCTATAGAAGTTGGTCAAGCAGTTCAAGTCTTAGTTGAAGAAGGACAACCGGTTAAAGCAGGAGATATTTTAGTTAAACTAGATGCTAAGGTAGCTCAACAGGAAGTTAATCGACTCAAAGCAACTTTACAATTATCACAACAAGAATTATTACAAAAACAAGCTTTAAAAAACAGAATTTTATCAGAAGCTAAAACCAATGAAGCGATCGCATCTGCTAATCTTTTGGCACAACAACAAGCGATCGCTATTTCTCAAGAAAAAACTTTAACAACTCGTCAACTTTTAGAACAACAGCAAGCAGAAGCCTTAGCCTATCAAGATAGACAAGCTAAAATGCAGCCACTCTCAGGAATGGCACAGCAACGACTCGATCAACTCTATGCCGAAATGAAAGCTCATCAACAACGGATGAAGCGTTTAACACCTTTGGCAGACAGAGGAGCGGTTTCTCAAGAATATATTTTTCAAGCTGAACAAGCTTTGAGAGACACCCAGCAAAGAATTACTCAGAGTCAGTTGCAAGAAATGACCAATGCTAGCGAGCAAGTTTTTCAAGCCAATCAATCACTAAGAGATTTAGAAGCTAAAATTACCCAAAATAAAGGAGAATTAGCCACTAATCTTGAAGAGATCAAACAATTACAAGCTGAACTAACTCAAAAACGAGCCGAACGAGAACAAATCCGTTTAGAAACTCAACAAAAAGTACAACAGTTAGATTTAGAAATTATCCAACTAGAGAGTAAAATTGCAGAAACGAAAAACTTACTAGCAACGGCTCGGACTAAACTAGCTCAATTTAATTTAAAAGCTCCCGTAGACGGAACTGTTTTAACTCTTAACTTGCAAAATACTGGCGAAGTAGTCCAACCAGGAGACACCGTAATCGAAATTGCTCCAGAAGGAGCTAATTTAATGTTATCAGCCACTCTTCCTAATCAAGAAGCAGGTTTTGTAACTAAAGGAATGCCAGTCAAAATTAAACTTGATGCTTATCCTTATCAAGACTATGGCGTAATTAATGGCACAGTTGAATCTGTTTCTGCCGATGCCAAATCCGATGAGAAGTTAGGAGAAATTTATCAACTAGATATTGCTCTTGACAAAAACTATATCAAAGACCGAGGCAAACAAATAGAATTTAAAGCGGGTCAAACTGCTACGGCAGATATTATTATTCGTCATCGTCGCATTGCTGATATCCTAATCGATCCGATTCGACAGCTACAAAAAGATGGCGTGAAGTTATAACCATCCTTCTATTTACCTAGTTTTTGTTATTGGCTAAAAATCGAATTCAATTGCCAATAAGCGATCGCTCATGAATATGTTCACCAACTTAACGGAGTTGTTAAACAATGAATTCTTATAGCTCTAAACCTCAAAGTAAACTTGACAGAACTATGACTAATGAACAGTTTGAACAAATTGTTGATGCTATTTTAGCAGGCAAGTATTCTTGGGCTTGTGTTCTCATCCTGCGTTTTGCTGGTTATAATCCTTTACACTACATTCCTTATCGCACCTATAACCGTTTAATTAAAGAGCATAATCATCAGACCAGAGGCAACAAAACAACTTTATCTCCTGCTCAATCAAATACTACAAAAATCAAAGACCTTAATTATCAAGAATTAGTTCAACCTCAAGAACTTCAATTAAAAGGAGGAAAAGGTTGGTTTTTTCCCTGGTAAAATAGCCTAATTAAGTTATCAGTAGAGACGTAACATGTTACGTCTCTCTAAATGTTACGTCTCTCTAAGTATCAGGACTCAAAAGTAAATCGAAACTTGCAAAGCAATACAGAAAAAGGTTTCATCTGAAGTCCTGTTGAATAGTTATATCATGTCGGTTTAAATGTACTTATTAAAGAAATTAACGATTCTAGTTTTGTAAGCTTGGTTGTTTATAGCTGCCGTACTGACAACAGTAGCGATCGCATCAAGGTTATAACTATAGCGTTTCTCAAATTCATGAAGTACATCTAACATCTGCCTCCTGCCTTCTGGAGGGGCTGTGACGCGACGCAGGTTCGCGTCTTTAAAAGCCCCGTCCTTCTACTTTCTGCCTCTTTTTCTTTATCTTTATATCTATCTCAAGGAAGAGTGATAACCATTCGACTGATAGAAGCGCAGACTCACGTGATTTTGATTTACTGAAAATGCAGTGACAAAAATAAACTTTTAGCATAATGCCTAAACTAAATATTGGACTTAGCGAAGACGAACGTCATGGTGTCATCGACCTATTAAACCGTGATCTAGCAGATCTATATTTACTGTTGATTAAAACCAAAAAGTATCATTGGGATGTAATTGGTCCTCAGTTTCGTACTCTCCATCAGTTATGGGAAGAACATTACGAAGCCTTAACTACCAACATTGACGCAACAGCAGAAAGAGTTCGTGCTTTGGGAGGATATCCTTTAGGAACAGCAGCAGGTTTTCTTCAACATAGTTCTATCAAAGAACACGCCAACGATTTACCTTCCGCAACAGAAATGGTTGATCGTCTGGTACAAGACCACGAACAAATTATTCGTAACCTTAGAGAACATATTGACCAGTGTTCAGAAAAATATCATGACGAAGGAACAGCAGACTTCCTCACTGGCATGATGGAAGAACACGAAGAAATGGCTTGGATGCTACGTTCTTTCCTAGAAGGTGAAGATCTACAACCCAGTGGCGATCGCCCTGGTTCAGAAACTCAACCTACTGTTAAAGCATAGTGCTTCTTTAAAGACTAAAACAGTCACAAATTAATTATTCGCCCTTTATTAAGGGCGATACTCTTTCTGTTCTTATCAAGAAAACACCAAAGACTAGGCTTAATCACAAGGAAAAATTTTATTATGGCGGAAACCTATCAAGCAGAACGCACAATTAGCGCAGTTTTAAAAGAAGAAAGTCAGGTAGACAACGTAGTTAGACGCTTATTAGATCGTGGTGTACCTCAAGACCACATCTCTGTTATGGGACAAAATTTTCAATCCCAGACTCGTATTGCTGGTTTTGTGACCAAAAAAGATGTAATTTTTGGCGGTTTACGTTCTGGCGCAATCTTTGGCTCTCTGTTTGGTTCTCTTCTTAGTTTGCTTACTGGCGTGGGTGTATTATTTATTCCCTTTATTGGTTCAGTAGTGGCAGCAGGTCCAATTAGTGCGGTACTCTTAGGTGCAGCTACGGGTGCTTTAGCTGGTAGTGCAGGTGCTGGTTTAGCTTCAGCTTTAGCTACTCTCGGTATGCCAGAAGACAAAGCAACTGTATATGAAACTCGTCTCAAAGCAGGAGAATTTCTTGTCATGGCAGAAGTTCCTGCTGACCGTTCTGGCGAATATCAATTATTGATTGAAAGTGCAGGCGGTGAAGAAATTAACGTTAGCGAAACTACTTTACCCCGTGCTTGTTCAGGTCGTTGTGACAGTCCTGAAAGCTTATCACCAGAAGTTCGTACTCACCTATCTTCAGAAGCTCAACAAGATTTTATCACTCGTTATAACCAAGTTTTTGATGAAACCAACAATCCCATGCAAGCAGAACAATCAGCTTGGGAAAGCATTAAAGAAAAATATGATGAAGATGACAACGGAGTCTGGTCTAAAACAAAAGTAAATGCCTAAGTTTTTCAAGATTTTCGGCAACAAAAGTTATTAAGGTAATATTTCAATGCAAAAATACCAGTGTACGGCTTGTCAATATATTTACGACCCCGAACAAGGTGACCCTGATTCTGGGATTGAACCTGGTACTGCTTTTGAAGATATTCCAGATGATTGGTATTGTCCCCAATGTGGCGTAGATAAATCTATGTTTGAACCTATTGATTAAGTAGCAAATTTATTATTGCCAAAGGTGAGTAAAAGATAATAAAAGCGGAGATCTGCAAATTAAAGGCTCTGCTTTTTTTTTGTTTATCTATCTTTAGATAGATTAATTAAGTAGTGACTATGATTAAAAAGTTAGATTTACCATTTTATTTTTTTATTATTTAATAATTAAGACTTTAGATTATTTAAGGTCTAATTGCCAGAAAAAACAATCTTTTTTGGATTAAAACCTAAATAATATAAGTTGTTTTATGGTTTTTATGTTTTTTTTTAATATTTAAAATACTATCTATTAATTCCCTATTACTTAATAATTTTTACTTAAAATAAAGAGCAAAATAGTTTCAATCTTAAGATAGAAGCAAAATTAGCAATTGTTTATTAATCTAGAAAATGAAATAACAGTAAATAAGGAATCAGTTATGAGTATTGAAGATAGAGCAAAAGCTACTGCTAAAAACATTGAAGGTAAAGCTCAAGAGATTATTGGTAACGTGACAGGTGATCCTAAAGACCAAGCTGAAGGTAAAGCTAAACAAGGTGAAGCCCAAGCTCGTCATTCTGTAGAAGATGCTAAAGATCAAGTTAAAAAAGCAATTGACTAATAACTTTGTTAATTATTTATCTAACAAAAATTAAACCAAAAGGTGAAATTATGAGTATTGAAGATAGAGCAAAAGCTACTGCTAAAAACATTGAAGGTAAAGCTCAAGAGATTATTGGTAACGTGACAGGTGATCCCAAAGACCAAGCTGAAGGTAAAGCCAAACAAGGTGAAGCTCAAGTTCGTCATTCTGTAGAAGATGCTAAAGATGACCTCAAAAAAGCTGTCGACTAATATCTAAATCAAAATCACTTTATAAAAATTCAGGCATTATTTTTATTAAAAAACGAGGAGTTTTACAAGATCTATGAGTACAGAAAATCGAGTAGAAGCTACCCTAAAAAATATTGAAGGTAAAGCTCAAGAAATGCTCGGCGAAATTACTGGAAATCCTCAAGATAAATCTGAGGGTAAAGCTAAACAGGCTGAAGCTCAGGTTCGTCACATGGTTGAAAATGCCAAAGATGACCTCAAAAAAGCAATTGGTTAATTAAACTTATAATTTAGTTCGGGGCTGATCGGAAAACTTCTGATTCAGCCTCGATTTATTTTGAGACTAAAGTTTTGTAACAAAAGTTGTTAAGCTCTATTGCAAATTTGACGTTTCTCAAGGGATCTAAGGCGAAGAACACCGCAGTCCGTGATAGTATGCGATCTCGTATGGACATTTTGAGGAGAGCAATCAAGCCACTCAACTCTTGTCCTTAGCTAGAGATGAGATAGAGGAGAAAAGCCTTGACATTAAGGGTTGCAGTTGTTGGTTCGGGTCCGGCTGGTTCTTCTGCCGCCGAAATTTTAGCAAAAGCAGGTATTGAAACTTATTTATTTGAAAGAAAATTAGATAACGCTAAACCTTGCGGTGGTGCAATTCCTCTCTGTATGGTTAGCGAATTTGACCTACCTCCAGAAATTATCGATCGCCGTGTGCGAAAGATGAAAATGATTTCGCCATCTAATATTGAAGTTAATATTGGTCAAACACTCAAAGATGACGAATACATTGGTATGTGTCGTCGGGAAGTTCTCGATGGCTTTATGCGCGATCGCGCTGCGAAATTAGGTGCAAATTTAATCAACGGTACTGTTTATCAATTAGATATACCAAACAACGATAAAGATCCTTATACAATTCACTATGCCGACCATTCTAATGGTGATGCTAAAGGAGTGATGAAAACTCTCAAGGCAGATCTTGTAATTGGTGCTGATGGAGCGAATTCTCGCATTGCTAAAGCCATTGATGCAGGAGATTACAATTACGCGATCGCTTTCCAAGAACGAATTCGGCTGCCAGAAGATAAAATGGCATATTACGAAGATTTGGCAGAAATGTACGTCGGTGATGATGTGTCGCCCGATTTCTACGCTTGGGTGTTCCCTAAATACGACCACGTAGCGGTAGGTACGGGAACTATGAAGGTTAACAAAGCCATTATTAAAGATCTTCAAGCAGGAATTCGCACTCGTGCAGCACGCAAACTTGAAGGTGGAGAAATTATTAAAGTAGAAGCACACCCCATCCCCGAACATCCTCGTCCTCGTCGTGTGGTTGGTCGTGTAGCTTTAGTAGGAGACGCTGCGGGTACAGTAACTAAGTCTTCTGGTGAAGGTATTTATTTCGCTGCCAAGTCCGCCAGAATGTGTGCAGAAGTTATTGTTGAAGCTTCTAATCAAGGACAGCGTATTCCCACCGAAGCTGATCTCAAAGTTTATCTCAAACGTTGGGATAAGAAGTACGGTATGACTTATTTGGTGTTAGATATTCTTCAAAGAGTTTTCTACCGCACTGACGCTACTCGCGAAGCCTTTGTAGAAATGTGTGCGGATGTCGATGTCCAGAAGTTAACTTTTGATAGTTATCTCTACAAAACCGTAGTTCCTGCTAATCCACTCAAACAAATGAAGATTACCGCAAAAACTCTTGGTAGTTTGTTAAGAGGTAATGCCTTAGCTCCTTAGTTAGTTATATTATTCAGGCTTATTGATCGAAGCACCAAATTTTTCAATTTGATGCTTTTTTTTGTTGATACTTATATAACCAAAAGATTAAAAATTATTGCTAACTATTTTATAAGCGATCGCTTATTTTGCTGTTGATAATACCATTTATCAAAAGTAACAAGAGACTTAGTTAAAAATCAAAATCAAAATTAAAAAGCTAGAAGGCAAAACTAGCAATACATTTGACAATAAATTTTAATAAGAAATGATTGGGCTATATATCTAGCTAGTTTCGAGAATTGGTATAATCCTCTTTTGTCACTCTCCGAGATAGATCCTTACAGGGAAGGGATTACAGCCATTTTCTAATTTGAGTTTTTCTTATTAGAAAAAAATCGAGCAATCCTTTTCTATATAAAGACTCCAGAATTTAGAAAGGATAAAAGTTTTCGGAGTCTGACAGAAGAGGGATAATATTAGACTCTGCTTCAATTCAAAAAAACTGAATAAAATTAATAAAGGAAAAAAATTCATCAGTTGCAATCAAGTTTGTCTCTATAGTCAAGGTGGCATTGTGAAATTAATTGTAGAGCAAGCGAACTAAATAATTAGGAAAAACCACCATTGAACAATCATCATATTATTACCATTGGTACATCGGCTGGGGGGATACGAGCCTTAAAAACTCTGGTAAGTCAGTTACCAAAAGATTTTCCAGCTTCAATACATATTGTGCAGCATCTTCCCAGCGAATCTCGTAGCAATTTGCCTCAAATTTTAAACAAAGCTGGTCAACTTCCCGTTGCCTTTGCGAAAGATGGAGAACTGATTGAGTCTGGTCGTATTTATTTAGCACCTCCTGATTTTCACATGACGTTAGAAAAAAACTATATCAGAGTGATCCGTGGTCCTCGCGAGAATCGAGTGCGACCTGCTGTTGATCCACTTTTTCGCTCGGCTGCCGTAACTTATAAATCCTATGTAACGGGTGTGATTCTGACGGGAATGTTAGATGATGGTACTGCTGGACTACAAGCGATTAAAACTTGTGGCGGAATGGCAATTGTCCAAGACCCAGATGAAGCAGAATTTAATAGTATGCCCAAAAGTGCGATCGCTAATGTCGAAGTAGATTGGGTTGTTCCTTTAAGCGGTATAGCTAATATTTTGATTGAACGAGTTCGCCAAACTCCACCTATGATCACAGAAATTCCTGAAAATTTGCGGATAGAAGCCTCAATTACGAAAAATGGCATCACCGAACCAGAAATTATGGATCGAATTGGTCAACCTGTTTTCTCAAGTTGTCCTAGTTGCGGAGGTCGTTTATGGCAAATTGGTCACAATTCGCCTCTGCGTTATCGGTGTCATACTGGTCATGCTTTTACAAGCAGTACTTTACTTACAGAACAGAATGAAGCAACTGAAAAGGCACTTTGGATCGCACTGCGAACTTTAGAAGAACGAGGTCGTCTCTTAGAAAATATGAGCAAGCAATATGCTCAAAAAGGTTCTAACAACCTAGCAAATATCCATCAAGCACGTTCTCAAGAAGCATTTGAACACGCTATGCTTATCCGTAATTTAATTTACAATCTCAAAGATATTTCAGTATTTTCTACCGAAGAGAAACCTAAACAAGAAACTTCGTGATGCTATTATTAATCGTTCCAAACATGAGGTTTTGTAATCTCTTTTTACAGCGATTTGATTTTTAGAAAGATTTGCCTTCAACAAAATAAAAGGACAATAACCATAATTAATGTACTAAAAAAGTACTATTGCCTAAAAAATTGTTAATATCATAACCAGTTGCCTTCCTTGGAATTGATAATGTCATTGGATTCGGATCGTCTTGCTTCTACTGTTGCTAATTTACCCTCAACTGATTTAGAACACTCTGCTTGGCTAAAATTAAAATTACAGCAACTACGAAACAGTTTACGCCCAGGACAAGAAAATCTAGCTAATTGGAATGGTGGGTTAATGGCTGTTTCTGCCGTACCTGGTGCAGGAAAGTCTCATAGTTTAGCCGTAGCAGCAGCGATCGCAATAGCTAAACATCAACTACATAGTCGTAAGCAATTAGTTATTGTAACTTATACTCGTTCAGCAGCAGCTAGTATCAAAACGAAGATCCGTAATCTTTTAAAAGAGTTGTATCTACCGCCTGGTGGTTTTATAGTTCAGACTCTTCACGGTTTAGCTTTAAATATTGCTAATTCTCAACGAGAGTTATCAGGACTAAACTTGGATCGAGTTACCATTGTTGTACCTACGGTTGGTCATCGAGTAATTAAGGGTGCAGTAGATAAATGGATTGCCGAAAATCCTCGTCGTTACGCAATGCTGATCGAAGGAATTCAGTTTGATGGCGAAGAAACGGAAAGATTACGCCGACAATCTGTATTAAGAACTGAAATTTTGCCTAATTTAGCTTATACAGTTGTAAGAGAAGCCAAAAGTTCTGGTTTATTACCAGAAGACTTACAAAAATTTAGCCAACTTACTACAGATGAATACGGTATTTTAGAGATTGCAGCAGGATTGTATCAACAATACCAACAACTAATGCGATCGCGTAATTTAATTGATTACGATGACATGATTCTGGCTGCTTTACGGGTATTGAAGTATGAACCAATGCGTCAATTGTGGCAAAATCAAGTTTTTGCGGTGTTTGAAGATGAAGCGCAAGATTCTAGCCCTCTGCAAGCTCAATTAATCTCAATTTTGGCTGAAAATGATCTTGATCCCGATTTACCTGCTAATTTAGTACGAGTGGGCGATCCTAACCAAGCAATTAATTCTACTTTTACTCCCGCAGATCCGATTTATTTCAATTGGTTTTGTCGTCATTGTGAACAACAAGGCAACTTTGCCACTATGAATCAGGCGGGAAGAAGTAGTGAGATTATTATTAAAGCAGCTAATTTCGCGTTGCAGTGGATGAATCGGCAGGAGAACAAGCAAAATAATTTAGATTTGCCTTTTCGTTTACAAAATATCGCTACTGTATCTCAAAATGATCCTCAACCAGAAGCTAATCCCGAACCTGAAGGAAAAGGGTTAGAAATTTATCAACCCGATGATATTTATCATACTGTTACCTTGATTGGGGAACGAGTCAAAAAATTACTAGAAGGAAATCAAGAAAGAAACGCTGCTATTTTAGTTAGGGAAAATCGTCAAGGACGTTTCCTCGCCGAACAACTCGCTTATTTACAAAGAGAACACCAAATTAGAGTTTATGAAGTAGGGGAAGTAGATAGACATTGCCAAATTCCCGAAGAAATTCTCAAACTTTTACAATTTATTTATCGTCCCCATTCACCAGATAACCTCAAAGCAGCTTTAGAAGTAATCGAACAAAGAGGTTTAATTGCTACTCAAGACTTAAACGCCTTAGCAACCTTTCCCGAACAATTTCTCTATCCGACTCCTCTGCAACCCCAAGCTAAACCTCACATCGAACAAGTCCGTCGTTACTGCTGCAATATCTTACGCGCCCGTATTGAATTACCTCATTATCAATTAATTCCTTTTTTAGGGATGACTTTAAAATATACTGGTTCAGAATTAGCTACAGTACAAAAATTATCCGAACGAGTCAATCAACAAATTACTGGACATAGTTCCCTGCCGAATACTATTCGCGCTTTGGAAGAAATAGTTAGTTCCGAAAAATTTGAAGCAGTTGAAGAAGATCACGACGACCAATATACTCGTTCAGGACAACTTACTATTATTACTATGCACAAAGCCAAAGGTTTAGATTGGGATTATGTCTTTATTCCTTTTTTACACGAAGATATTTTGCCTGGTCAACCTTGGATTCCAACTTCAGGTAGATTTCTCGGTAACTATACCTTAGCAGAAGTTGCTCGCGCTCAAATAAGAGCGATCGTTCACAACCAATATCAAGGAGAAATTGAATCACTTTTGATTCCTCAACCCCTAGAAGCTTGGCGAGAAGCAGGAAAATTGAAACAAGCTGAAGAATTTCGTTTGTTGTACGTCGCCATGACTAGGGCAAAACGTTTACTATGGATGTCCGCAGCAGCAATTGGCCCTTTTCGTTGGAATACTTTTCGCGGAGATAAACCAACCAATTTACAAACTAAAAAACCCTGTCCTATTTTACCTACTTTAGCGCGTCAGTTTCCTGAATCAGTTATGAAGTAAAGAAATTGGGTCAAATGCGATCACTCTTTGATTTCTTCAACTCTTCTAAAATTGCCAAATAAATAAAATTAAATTGTCATTAAATTTAGTGCTTATTTGATTTTATGCTCGATATTAGTAGGGATATTCAATCTCTTTCCAACTTCAAACGCAATACCTATAGTGCGATCGCGCAAATGAAACAAACGGGAGAGCCTATAATTTTAACAGTGAATGGCAAAGCTGAAGTGGTAGTGCAGGATGCTAAATCTTATCAGCAGCTTTTAGAAAAAATTGAGAAACTAGAAGCAGTCGCAGGTATTAAACAAGGATTAGCAGAGATCAAATCAGGAAAAACTCGTCCTGTAGCTGAATTTATGCAAGAAATGCAGCAAAAACATGGCATTTCAAGTTAGAACAACAAAAGCAGCAGAATACAAATCGAAACTGCTTATGTTTGCTTGAAAAAACGCAATCGTACCTATGCAGATGAATGGTTTAAAGGATTGATGGATGCGATTGCTTCTTGACAAGAAAAACCTCAACGTTGTTCTTTAGCTACAGAAACTAAGGTGTTTTCTGAAGAAGTGCGACAACTGCTTGATGGTAAATCGCGAAATAGATATAGAGTTTTATTTACAATTCGTGAAGATATTGTATATATTCTTTTTGTTTGTCATACTTTTCAAGCTTTACTTACTGAAGATGAAAATTAGTTACTGATTTGCGATCGCCTGAGTTTTGGAAAGCAGTTCACAAGAGCGATCGCATTAAGTTGATAACAATAATCATTATAATCAATTTTGAGCAGTTTACCTTAGAATATGGTGGAGTTTTGGAATGTCTTGATTGCTAACTGCTGGAGTTGTTTGGATGAAAAAATTACTTGGATTAGCTGTAACTATTGCGCTCATAGGAAGTACTATTATCTTTTCTCTAGCTGCACAAGCACAACCATCTCTTTATCTTGCTTATCCGCCACCAAATCATGAAACTATTGCTGACAAGATTTTTTTAATTGGTACTGCATCGAGTCAAGAAGAAGTGTTGATTAATGGGAAATCAATTGCTAGAAGTAAAGCGGGACATTTTGCTCCTAGTTTTCCTCTCAAAATTGGCGATAATGTGTTTGAGATTCGCCATCAGAATGAAAAATTAAACATAAAAGTAAAAAGAATTTCTACTGAACCAGAATTTGAGAGTAAAGTTGCTTTTGCTAAAAATTCTTTAACTCCTGCCACAAATATCACTAGATTACCAAACGAATTAATTTGTTTTAGTGCGATTTCGCCTCCTAATGCCGAAGTTAAGGTCAAGATTGAAGATCAAACCATTCCTTTATCTCTGCAAACTGACTTAGTTGAGTTACCAGCTAATTCGGCTATTTTTACTAACAATCAACCAACTACTAAAGCTACCACTAAAACTAATCAATACCAAGGATGTACTAGCTTTACAGAAATAGGTAATTTGGGACAACCTGAATTTGAATTGAGTTTATTAGGAGAAACAATTACCCAAACAGCACCAGGTGAAATTGAAATTATTTCTCCTACAGAGTTACAAGTAGTTGAAATAACAGCAGAAACAGGTGTAACTAGAACCGGCCCCTCAACAAATTATTCGCGTCTGACTCCCTTGCCTAAAGGAGTTAAAGCTAGTGTCACTGGTACAGAAGGAGAATGGTTGCGTTTAGATTATGGTGCTTGGATTAAAGCAGAAGAAACCAAACCGATTGCTACGAATGTCCCTTCTACTTCGCTGATTCGCAGTATTGCTTCTCGACAGTTACCAGGTATTACTGAAATAGTTTTTCCTTTACAAATAGCTGTACCTTTTAGTGTCAAACAAGGAGAAAGAACTTTTACTTTAACTCTTTACAATACTACTGCTCAGACCGATACTATTCGCCTTGATGAAGATCCTGTAATCAAACGTTTGGATTGGCAACAAGTAACACCCACCCAAATTGACTATACATTTCATCTCAACAACGAACAACAATGGGGTTATGAAGTTCGTTATCAAGGAACAAGTTTGGTTTTATCTCTGCGTCATCCGCCTCAACTAAGTCTGCAAAGAAATGTTCCTCTCATAGGAGTTAAAATCTTACTCGATCCTGGACATGGAGGTAAAGAATCGGGTGCTAAAGGACCAACTGGTTATCCTGAAAAAGATATTAATTTATTGATTTCTACCTCCCTTGCTAAACAACTAGAAAGATTAGGGGCAACAGTTGATTTAACGAGAACAAAAGATATCGATTTAGCATTAGAAGATCGAGTTAAAATGATTGATCGCAGTAAACCAGCGATCGCTTTATCGATTCATTACAATGCTTTACCAGATGATGGGGATGCCATGAATACGAAAGGAATTAGTACCTTTTGGTATCATTCTCAAGCTCATAGTTTGGCAGTATTTTTACAAAATTATTTAGTCAATCAATTAAACCGTCCTTCTCATGGAGTTTATTGGAATAATCTAGCATTGACTCGTCCTCATACTGCACCAGCGGTTTTATTAGAATTAGGCTTTATGATTAATCCTGATGAATTTGAATGGATTACTAATCCTACCGAACAAACCAAATTAGTAAATGCGATCGCGTCTGGAATTACTGAGTGGTTTACCTCGGTTGAGAATTGCTGTTATAGATTAGATTGTAAGAGCAATTCCGAGTCTAAGAGCCATTCTGTTTTTGGAGCATGAGAGCTTAAGTTTGCAGGGCTATCGTAGACTAAATATTTACCTACAGAAGTAAGACCATCAAATTTTCGATTGGAACTGATTACATCACCATATCCAGCATCTGACCATACCCAATAAAAGCTGCTGAGATCTCTTGTCTGAGTTCCTTCCCATACTTGCTTATAGGTATTAGAATTATTACCGTAGCCGTTCTCCAGCCCTAAACCGAAGTTAGACGCTCCGACGAAAACAGGTACAGGAAAGTTTTTAAGCTTATCAAGATTAGCGGACATTCCTCCTCTGTTCTCAATCTCTGAATATGCTTGTGTTACGAAAACCACATTTTTCAAAGGATCGGCATCAAAAATTGCCTGACCTTGATTGAGAATCATTTCAAATCTCTGTCCATAAAAACCAGCAGTGATTTCAATTGGGGCTTCATATCCAAGTTCTCTAATTTCCTGGATTGCTTTAATAGAGTCTTCCCTCCACTTGTTCTCATCTTCATGAACTACTTCACCCTGAGCGTGAAGTGTCACGTAACACTCGTACTTCTTGATGATCTCCATAACCTTTGTATCTCTGAAATCAACGTGTCCTATTGAGACCCAAAGATTATTTTCGATTGCCTTTTCAATTGCACGCTCAAACTCTTCGGGTCGTCCTCCTATCAAGCGAATGGCGTTCGCTCCTGTTTTAGCGATCTCTGCAACATTATCCCCATTGCCATCAATTAGCGAACCATTTTCATAAGGATCATTCCACTCCCCCGATCCTTGATACTGACCATATCGAACGACACTTTCAATTCCTCTCATGATTACCTTTTCTCCATTTGCATCGTAGAGAAATCTTCCATCTACTTGGAGATGACATTCATCTTGAGAGTGATCGTGATTGTGATTGTGATTGCGATCAACATTGGCAGAGTTATCAACGGACTCAAATTCAAGCCAGTTGATGTTAAACAGTCCCCCATCTTTGACTTCTAGTCTTAAAAGTTGCTCTTGACCAGCAGGAATTTGAATTCCTTCGATTTTTAAAGTCTGCCAGTTTTGCCAGCCACCAGTTCCCGTAACATCAACAGTCCCCAGTAGTTCATTACCCAGTTTGACCTGAAGTGAACCAGGGTCTTCTATTGCTGAAGCTACCCTAACTTTGATGTCGTATGTACCTTCAGTTACGTTGGTAGTGTATTCTAGCCATTCTCCATTTTCGAGCCAGCCAACATTGTAGCCACCACCTTCATCCTTAGTCTGTTCGATGTCTACACCTTCGTCATAGCGATACTGATTACCTTGATTTAATGGATCGAGGTCATAATAGGAGCTAAATGACTCTGCTTCAATGCGTGCGCCATTGTTAATCATTTGTGACATCTCGTTGAAAGATGACTGTTTGCCAGAGTTACCAACGGACTCAAATTCAAGCCAGTTGATGTTAAACAGTCCCCCATCTTTAACTTCTAGTCGCAACGATTGCTCTTGACTACCAGCTAGCTGAACATCTTCAATCGTTAAAGTCTGCCAGTTTTGCCAGCCACCAGTTCCCGTGATATCAACAGTTCCCAGTAGCTCATCGCCCAGTTTGACCTGAAGTGAACCAGGGTCTTCTATTGCTGAAGCTACCCTGACTTTGATGTCGTATGTACCTTCAGTTACGTTGGTAGTGTATTCTAGCCATTCTCCATTTTCGAGCCAGCCAACATTGTAGCCACCACCTTCATCCGTAGTCTGTTCGATGTCTACACCTTCGTCATAGCGATATTGATTACCTTGATTTAATGGATCGAGGTCATAATAGGAGCTAAATGACTCTGCTTCAATGCGTGCGCCATTGGTGATCATTTGTGACATCTCGTTGAAAGATGACTGTTGCAATAAAGGCTCTACATTAGTGTCAATCCCCGTAACTGTGTTTGTCCCAAAATCGATTCCAGATTGAATATCCATAATCAAAAATAAAAATATCAAATAAACAAATAATTTGAATTGTGAAAATTTGTTGTTGCTTCTGTAAAAAAAGTATAAAGTTATTGCTAAGTTGCATTTAGTGATATGTATCACTTTTATGTTTGATTCAGATCTAGATCGGGTTAAAAACCTATCAAAAAGGAAGAAAAAATTTACTTGAAAAATTTCTAATTAGGTAATTTTATTAAACTCTAAATTATCGAACTATTCTTGATCGAATATTTCGGTAATTCTGACGAGATCGATTTTAAAGTCTAAGTTTTTACAATTACGAAAATCTAATTATAGTTATTCGCTTTTTCAATGACAATTTTCACGATTAGATAGGGAATAGGGGAGAGGGAATAGTCAATAGGAATTTTGTAAATTACTAGGCGATTAACTATAAGTATGTTTATTGTGGGCAGTTCAAAAAAAAATGACTCTATCTCAAATTACTTTGCATTTTAATGCCAGTGAAGAGATGGTCAAATTTGGCAGTAATGTCAATAAATTTTTTTTGGTTTAATTAACCATCACATTTTTTGACTACAAATAACATCAAGTTCTCCTACTTAATTCAGTGTGAAAATTGCTCTGAAAAATTAGCTAGCTGATAAAATTTCTTCATCAACTGAAAAATCGATTTTAGATCGCTCTCTTCCTGAAGCTAAATAATCGTTTTGGAAAGAATCTTTTAACCCTGAAACCAAATCGTATTTTGGTTGCCAATTTAACTCAGTTTTGGCTTTATTAATCTCGGCAAAGAAGTGCTGTGTTCGCATAGGAAAAGCTTTGCGCTTACCAAAATTAAATTTACTTGGGTCATAATGAACTAATTGAATCTCATCAGCCGACTTTCCAGCAGCTTCAGCACAAGCATAAGCCAAACCATTAAACGTTACATAGCGATCGCCTGAGATATTATAGATTTGCCCAACCGCTTGTTGATTACCTAAGACGGCTGCCATTGCGGTAGCTAAATCTTCTACATGACCGAATTGAGTTAAATATAATCCATTACCAGGAATTAAAATCGAGCGATTTCTGACAATGCGGTCAAAAAACCAAGCTTCCAAATCATTATAATTTTGGGGGCCATAAATATAAGTAGGACGAATTGAAGTCCAAGGAATACCAGACTGGGCTAAATAAGCTTCAGTTTCGTGTTTGCCTTTGTGACGACTGTTGGGATCGACTGGATCGCCTTCTCGATGAGGCATTTGTTCGGATTTTAAATAAACTCCTGCCGAACTTACATAAACAAAATGTTGAACTCGATCCTTAAATATTTCTACCAAAGGTTGAGTATCACTTAATTCGCGACCATTATTATCAAAAACTGCATCAAAACTTGTTTGTCCTAATTTTTCTTTTAATAATGCTGTATCCTTGCGATCGCCTTGGATTTGTTGTACTCCTTCAATTGGTGCTGGTTTATTACCACGATTGAATAAAACTACTTCATGACCTTGTTGAACTAAAATTTTAGTCAAATAAACCCCAATAAAACGAGTTCCACCCATAATTAAAATTCGCATGATTCCCTCCTGATCTGCAATCTCCGATAACTTTAATATCCTATAACGTTGATTTGATCTAACTCAAATATCGTTTTAAACACAAAAAAAATCCCTAGCTGAAAACTAGGGGAATACCAAAAAAAATTTTACTCAATGCCTTAATAAGCATCTTGTAATTCGTAAAAATCAGGCGAGATATAATCTTTACGCAAAGGCCAACCGATCCAATCTTCTGGCATCAAAAGGCGTTTGAGATTAGGATGTCCTTCATAGACAATCCCATACATATCGTAACTTTCTCGCTCTTGCCAATCAGCAGCCTTCCAAATCCAATAAACCGAAGGAACTTTAGGATTATTCCTTGGTAAAAAGACTTTGAGACGGACTTCTTCAGGGCGATCGGCATCATCACTAACTTTGATTAGATGATAGAAACTGACCAATTCTTTGCCTGGTCCCAAATCATAAGCACCTTGACACTGAAGATAATTAAAACCATAGGCATATAAAGCAGTAGCGATAGGAATTAAAAATTCCGCCTCAACTTTAATCAGTTCAACCTTACTAGTATCTACAGGTAACGCTTCGTTATCAAAACCATTTTCTGTTAGCCAAGTTGACACCTTACCCGCAGGCACCAACTCAGATGTTTCTTCGGGATTAGTATTTTCTGTCTTTGGTTCTTCAGCCACGTTCTACCTCCTCTTCAGTCGCTTGGAGTGCTGGAGATACAGGCATTCCTATTGCTTCAGTTAATTCCTTCGGTGGAGCTTGTCGCGTTGCCGACTGGAGATATTGACCAGTTAAAATTGGTGCAACTGCTTTCATATTATGAGTAGTGCTGTAATAACGATGAGTTTGTTCTAAAACAGCAGAACGTTCTTGAAGGGATTGATTAGCTATTTTTTTGCGTAACTTGATAATCGCATCGAAGATTGCTTCGGGACGAGGAGGACAACCGGGAATATACACATCTACAGGAATTAGTTTGTCTACCCCTCTAACTGTAGTTGGAGAATCAACACTAAACATTCCTCCTGTAATAGTACAAGCACCCATCGCAATCACATACTTAGGCTCAGGCATTTCTTCGTACAAACGTACCAAAGCAGGTGCCATCTTCATCGTAATTGTTCCTGCCGTGATAATTAAATCTGCTTGACGAGGACTAGAACGAGGCACTAAACCATAACGGTCAAAGTCAAACCTCGAACCAATCAAAGCAGCAAACTCAATAAAACAGCAAGCAGTACCGTATAACATAGGCCATAGACTAGAAAGTTTTGCCCAGTTGTAAAGGTCATCTACGGTAGTTAAGATTACGTTTTCAGAAAGGTCTTGAGTTATCTGACCAGATTTAATCGGATTAAGAATTTTTTCTTGTTGTTCTTGTGCAAAAGTTTTAGAAGTCATGACCATTCAAGAGCTCCTTTTCTCCATGCGTATACTAGAGCCACCACCAGAATGGCGATAAAAATCAGTGCTTCGACGAATGCTAATAATCCTAAACGATTAAATGCTACTGCCCAGGGATACAAGAATACTGTTTCTACGTCGAAAACAACAAACACTAGGGCAAACATATAATAGCGGATATTAAATTGAATCCAAGCACCACCAATTGGCTCCATTCCAGATTCGTATGTAGTTAACCGCTCAGGACCACCGCTTTTTGGTCTGAGTAATTTGGAAGCGGTTAAAGCCAAAGCGGGAACTAAACTACAAATGAGCAAGAAGCCCAGAAAATATTCATAGCCATTGAGTACAAACAATTTTAAGCTATACTCCTCTACGGAAAGGACTAGATAATATATTAAGTTTATTGTAGTATTATTTACCCATTCCCTTCGGTTTCAATGGCAGAGGATTGAGCTAAGATTGACGAGGAAATTTAGGTAATTCTACTGCTGCTAAGGACTTTGGTTTCTTTTCAGTATTAACGGTATTGATTACAGGTGAAGGCCAATTGTTTTCTTTTTCTGGAGCATTGGGGTTTTTGAAAGGAGTAACGTTGGCTGGTTCACTCGATTTTAAGACAGTCAAAGGATGCTCATTGGCTTCACGACGAGATCGTTCTGACCAAGCTTGAATTGGTTGATTATTGGCTTTAATTGAATTGGTGCTGACTGATTCGGCAGGACTAGAATTAGCGTATTCAATGTAGCGGTCTAAAGCGGTTTTATACTGTAAGGTATATCGTTGTTGTCGATGAAGTCGAGCGTCTAATTCTTGAGCTAGTTGTTCTTTGGCTAGTAGTTCGTGAGCTTTGTTATTGTAGTTTTCTTGAAGTAAAACACATTCTCGTTCTAGTTGAGCTATTTGTTGTTGAGAAGCTTGTAGCTGTTTAGAAAGATTTTCGTTGAGTAATTTTTGGTTTTGTTCTTCTTGTTGAAGAATTTCAATTTGAGCAATTAGGTTGGCTATTTGTTCTTGATTTTGATTGAGTTCTTTGGCTTGTTGAGCAATTAAAGTATCAGTATTTTGCGATCGCTGGTTTTGTTGTTGAACTATATTCGTTACTTCTGCTAATTCTTGCTCTAATTTAAACACTTTTTTAAGCAGTTTACGATTGTGTTCTCTCAGTTTATGTGCTAATTTATGCCAATCAATTTCGTTTGCTTGTGACTGAGTAGAATCGGATTCATTCTGATCTCTAG
Source organism: Stanieria cyanosphaera PCC 7437 (assembly GCF_000317575.1). NCBI lineage: Bacteria > Bacillati > Cyanobacteriota > Cyanophyceae > Pleurocapsales > Dermocarpellaceae > Stanieria > Stanieria cyanosphaera. Next base: position 1,564,457 of record NC_019748.1, read on the forward strand.
AAAGCTCTGGTTCTGATTGATTTTGATTAGTAATTGATTCAGGGTTTGAGATCTTAGTAAGTTCGTGAGAATATCCTTCAGCATTTAAGAAAGAAGAATTATAGTTATGAGCTTCAGTCATGGTAACTAATCAGATAGTAAATATATTTATGACAGCAGAGCGAACAAAATTGAAATAACCAAAAAATCAATTTATTTTTATGGCTTAAAGAAGTAATAAATTAAGCTATTTTAAGCAAGGTAAGATAGAACACCAATTTTTTTTTGTAATACTCAACTTTAAGTTTGCTTTCGATTAGATATAGCTTATACACTAGTTTGGAAATTGACTAGATTTATTCACAATATTTTTCACCCAAGCATTTGATTTAATAATTCTTGGTGCATTAAAGCTCGATCAATCAAAGAACGAATCTGAGCCGAATCAAGGGCATTTCCATTAGCATAATAATCAATCCAAGTTGTGCTAATTTGATTAGCATTTTCTGGTAGTTGTGCTAGTTCCCATCCTGGTAAGTTTAGTTCTGACATTAATTGACTAACTTTGGGGTCGTAACTGAGCGCAAAACAACGACATTCTTCGGCTGCTGCCATAATTAAACTGTGAAGACGCATCCCAATTACCATTTCTACGCCTTTGAATAATCCTTTTAATTCTTTGGGATTTTCTAAAGTAATAATCTGATGTTCTCCTGGTAATTGAGAGGCTATTTTAGTTGCGATCGCACTATCTTGCGTCGGTTGAAAAGGAACTAGTAAAATACAAGTTTGAGTACTTTTTTGAAAGTCAATTAAAGCTTTAGTTAAAAGTTCTAAACGGGCTGGTGTTAGTTGTGGATGAGGACGTAGGGTAACTGCAACTCTAGGGGCTGGTAAATCCCATAAACCTTTGACAGGACTAGCTTCTAATGCCCACACTGGATCTGGGGCGATTAAGGGAGAAAGTTCCCAATCAGCTAAAAGTTTGGCAGAAGCAGAATCACGAACACTAATTGCTTGACAACCTAATAAGGTTTGTTTGGTCAACCAACGAGTAAAATTGCGTTTAAGAGGACCTATCCCCTGCGCCCAAGCAATGGTTTTTAAGCCTTGTTTTTGTGCCAATGCCATTAATCCGCCGTAGTAAATCGGGCTACTGATGCTGGTCATATCTTGCATCAAACTTCCTCCTCCCCAAATAAACCAATCAGATTGTTTGAGGGCTTTTAAAACGGCAAAAGCGGAAGTGCGATCGCAACTGGTAACTCCGTAACGTTGTTGAGTTTGTTTAGGATTGCCCGAAAGAACAATGGGTTTGACTTGTTTGGGCAGCATTTGCAGCAGAGACATTAATAAAGCTTCGTCACCGCCATTATCTTTGCCATAGTACCCACAAATTACTGCCTTAATTTCACTCATTTGGATTTGTTGATTTTACTAATAACCCAGTATAGTCTCAACATCTTTTGAAGTACTCAAGCCTTAAGAGTTACTTTGAATTAATTTAGTAAAATCGAAGCTAAATAGAAATGATTAGATTAGCTTGATTATCAATTAACCTGGGTTGCTGATCAGAACTAATTGCACTATATTGCTGAAAATAATTTCTGAGAATTGGTGGAAAATTAGGAAAATCAAAACAAGTATCTCCTTGAGCAATATCTGCCCAAAAATAACGCAACTGCTCTACATATTCTTTCGCTTCTAAAAGAGATAAATTTAAAGGTGGTGAAGTTAATAATTTGATCATAAACGGATGAGAGCGATCGCCAAGCCATTCTCTAGAAATCTGAGGTAAATTGTCCCAACCAGCAACAGACTTAATTCGATGAGATTCAATTTGTAAATGTAAGGAATCACGTTTCTGAATTTGAACCACACGATAGGGATGGGGATAACTAACTAACGAACCAGTACAAATTTCGTAGCTATCTTTAAATGAAGCCACATCTTGAATGTGCAAATGACCAGTAAAAAGCAGTTTTACGCTATATTTACTTAATATTTTCAATAAGTCTGGTGCATTAGACAACATATACCGTTTTCCTAGAGAATGCTGGGATTGTCCTGGTAAATGTTCGATCACGTTGTGATGAATCATTACTAGTATCAGTCGCTCGGAAACTTGTTGTAAAGTATTTTGAAGCCAACTTAACTGTTTTTGGTCTAAATAACCAATTTGTTGACCTTCTGCATCAAATTGATTGGAATTCAGGGCAATTAGTTGGACTCCTGGTAAAATTTCCTTGGTGTAATAAAGTTCTGAACAATTTTGATAACCACAAGCTTGATAATAACTAGGAAAATCGTTAAATCCAATCGAATTATTTGTTGCCAATAAAGTAGGAACATCGTGGTTACCTGGAATAACATACACAGGAAAAGGTAACTGCTTTAATCTGCTTGATAACCATTGATGATTTTCTGGTTCTCCATCTTGGGTCAAATCTCCTGGTAATAAAAGAAAATCGATTTCCAGAGTCGCTAAATGTTCTAATGCTTGTTCTAGGGCAGGAATACTAACTTCTACTAAATGAAATCTGTGGGCATGATTGTTAATTGTTTCTGGAACAGCAATATGTAAATCACTAATAATACCAAAGCGAAAATCAAGATTCATTAGTTTAGACCAAGATCGATAATTAAGCAATTTGATCAGACTTTAACTAATCTGGCTCAAGTTTGTGTGGAAGTAATTCATGAATTGCTCTTACATTTTTTTCAATTGGGTATCAGTTCAGTTATTAAATATTTAGATTTTGTTAAATTTTTTGATAGAGATTAAATTATTTTCAAAAAAATAGCTTGGCAATTGAAGATTTTTTTTGTTAATTTATTGTCTAACTTAAATAACTTAAAAGGTATAAAAAATAAAAGCTATCTACGCAATTACCCCTAAAGTTTCTAGAGTAATATTTTGGAGATAACTCAAACAAAAATCAAATAAAAAATAACAATTGAATTACTAGTATAACAATTTTCAAACTGAATAAATCACTCAAGAAAAAATTGTCTTGAACTAATCTTATATCCAATCAAATAGTAAGCAATATGACTTTAACCATTGATTTGTATGGCGATACTTTTGGCTATAGTTCTCAACAACTCGATCTAAAAAGTGTTAACGGAGCGGTCAACAAAAACAATCTAATTTTAACTTTTAATTTTTTTAATTCTGTATCTCCAGCTTCTTATTATCAAGAAAACTCTGTCACTGGCACAATTTATTTAGATTTAGATCAAAATGTCAATACAGGTACACCATTATATCCCAATGTAATTTTGCCTGATCAAGAACAAAAAATTTCTTTAGGGTATGAAGTTTCTCTCGATCTTTACAGCGAATCCTATCAACCTGGTTTAGTTAATCTAATCAATGAAAATTATTCAACTATTGGAAAAGTTCCGATTGTTTATGAAGAAAATTCCTTCCAAATTGAAATACCTTTAGCACTCTTAAAAGATGATGGTGCATTAGACTATAGCGCAATAGTTGGTGGTAATTATGAATTAAGTGATTCGATTCCTAATCAAGGTGCAGGAGAAGTTTTATTAACAGAAACTGAAGAAACCGAACCGAATGATGCAATTATAAATGCCATTGATACTGGACTAAACTCAGACCAGGTTGGTCATTTCTTTATTGTCGGAGAAATTGGTAATAATCCCAATGTTGAACCTTCCGAAGATGTAGACTTTTATCAAGTTAAGTTAGAAAAAGGTGATTATCTAACTGTTGATATTGATGCTAGAGTCTTTGGTTCAAACTTAAATTCAAAACTAGAGTTATTTAACTCTCAAGGTGATTTAGTAGCCGTTAATAATGGTTATGGCTGGGATGCTTTCCTCAACTTTACAGCTAATACTACCGATACCTACTATATCAGTGTTAGTGGAGTTCAATCTGACTATCCTTTACCTTTAGACGACAGCAAGGATAAAAGTATTATTTTTCCTCCTAATAGTAGTACGGGTAGTTATAATCTCGACCTTACTTTATTCTCTCCTACTGTTATTACAGGCACAGCAGCAGACAATCTGTTGAATGGGACAGAATATTATGACATTATCTCTGGTTTAGAAGGCAATGATGACATTTTTGGTTTTGATGGTGAAGACCGCATTTATGGTGGTGAGGGTAATGATTTTATCAGAGGGGGAAATGGCAGAGATCTAATCGAAGGTGAAAGCGGTGATGATGTAATTTTTGGTGATGCTCACGACGATACAATTAATGGTGGTGATGGCCTTGATGTTATCTTTGGTGGCGAAGGTAATGACAAAATTAAAGGCGGTAACGACAAAGACCGTCTTTTTGGTGGCAAAGGAGACGATTCGATTTGGGGACAAGCTGGTCATGACTTTCTCAACGGAGGAGATGGTTTAGATCGGATTATTGGCGGTTTGGGCAATGATGTGATTTATGGTAAAAGCGGTGAAGATACGCTTTATGGACAAGATGGTCACGATTTAATCAAAGGTGGTTCAGGTTCGGATTATATTTTTGCTGGTTCTGGTAATGACACATTAAGCGGTGTTGATTTATTAGGATTAGGCAGTTATGAAGTTGATTATTTAGAAGGTGGTTCAGGAAAAGATACTTTTATCCTGGGAACTGTTAATCATATTTTTTATGATGATGGCAATTCGGCTTCTACTGGAGAATCAGACTATGCTACCATTACTGACTTCAACTCTAGTGAAGATAAGATTCAACTCCACGGTTCAGCAGATTTATATTATTTAGACTTCTTCTCCTATGGTTATTATGGTGCTGCAAATACGAATGTAGCCATTATGCGTGATGGCGGAGTTAACCAAAGAGATGAACAGATTGCTATTTTAGAAAATGTTTCAGCAGATTTGACTCTAAGGGATTCTGCTTTCGTTTTTGTGTAAAAGGTTGAGGTTTGGGAATTCCAAACCTTATTTTTTTTTGACATTATTATTTGAGATTCCACATTTGTCTCTTGATCAACCATTCTCCTGAGTCTTCTTTGTGGAGAAGCCACGTCTTCGTAGCTTTGAATGAATTTGTCTTTCCATCAGCATGGTTAACAGTAGTTACATCTGCGTGCGCGATACCATAGATCCATTGGTCATTAATCCACAAAGCGTCAATCGGTCTAGATTGAACACTCCATTTCGCGACATCATAGTCTTTTTGTTCGCTTTGGGAAATCTCGTTCGGCCCATATTCAGGTTCTGACCTCGGTGGAATCCGAATTGCGTCTGTGGCAAATAGTTTTCCATAGGCTACCGAATCATTGGCACTGACGGCTGCTTGGTATTTTTCACACATTACCTTGAGAACTTCGTTTGCATCGCTCATAGTTTGTGCCTCCTTGGTTAGTTTGCTTGTTCCTGTCGTATAGCAGACAAGCAAGATTGATATAACCGAAGCTGACTTTTTAAACTAGTTTTTTTGGCAAAATTTGCACTTTGCCTAACTATTTTATTAGAAGAAAACTGTTTGAATATTAGTTAATCTAGCTATCTTCAATCATAATTTGCATTAAGTCTTGCGAAATTAATTTAATTATATTTCTTAAAAATTTGTGCTAACGCTAGTGTGTTTACTTACCAATATTGTGCGTTAGCTCTTGTTTTACAGATTTTCTTTGTCTGTAAATAACTAAAACATTGCCTTAAGATATTCTCTTCGCATCATAGCGATCGCGTCAATCGAAATTCCTTTGGGACAAACGGCTTCGCATTCACCGTGGTTGGAACAGTCACCAAATCCTTCTTTTGCCATCTGTTCGCTCATCTTCTTCACTCTTAACTTACGTTCGGGTTCTCCTTGCGGTAATAAAGCTAGATGAGAGATTTTAGCTGCGGTGAATAAAGAGGCGGAAGCATTAGGACAAGCAGCAACACAAGCACCACAACCAATACAAGTAGCATAATCAAAGGCGCGATCGCTTTTTGCTTTGGCAACAGGAATGGTATTAGCATCGGGTGCTGCACCTGTATGAATGGAAATATAACCACCAGCACCGATAATACGGTCTAAAGCGGAACGATCTACTACTAAATCTTTAATCACAGGAAAAGCTTTAGCACGCCAAGGTTCAACCACAATAGTATCTTCCTCTTTGAAGGTTCGCATATATAACTGACATACCGCAGTTTGTTTTTCAGTACCATGAGCAATACCATTGATCATTAAACCGCAAGAACCACAAATTCCTTCCCGACAGTCATTATCAAATTCAATTGGTGGTTGATTAGTTTTAATAAGTTGTTCGTTGAGTACATCAAGCGTTTCTAGAAAAGACATATCAGGATTGACCTGTACTGTATAGTTAATAAATTGACCTGATTGAGATGGATTTGCTTGTCGCCAAATTTTAAGATTAATTTTCATAATTATTTAGTCTTGAAACATCACTCCCTTTACAGTTAGGATATCTAAGCGCGCTGCTATTTGGCATCCACAAAAGAACTAGGATCACAGAACTTGGAATACACTTTAACTAAATAATGACTAATCATAATTTTACCGTTGGCGATCGCGTTAAACTAATCACTTTACCTCCCTATTTAAAAACAGCCGAACCAATGCCGACGTTACGTTCTGCTAATCTTTTAAATTTAGGAGATGAAGGAACAATTATCGACCGCCGTCCAGGAGGATATTGGGGAGTTCGTTTTGCTCAGGGTGCTTTTTTATTAGAAAGCCAGTATCTAAGTAAATTGTAATGGTTTATATAGCGATCGGATTTGATTGGTGAACATAAGTTATTGTCAGAAGGCAGAAGTTATGTTAATGGTTTTTTCATGAATGATTTATAATTGCTATAGCAGTTCTCAGATTAATGAGATACAGTTCATTTTCCTGGTTGAGCGTTGATAGTTGAGACTTACGGTAGTGCGCTTCGCTTATGTTAATGGTTGATTATTCATCCCTCATAATTAGTAATTAGTAATTAGTAATTAATAATTAGTAACTGTTAATGGTGTACCTCACCAAGAGCGAGAAAGGCTATATAGTTCATCTTTTATAGTTGGCTATCTACAATTAACTTTTCTAATAAATTTTAATTACTCTAAGCTCTCCACATTCTTCTGGTGTTCTAATCACCGATTTAATTGAATAATCATAATTTAACTCGGGATGAAAATAAGAAGAATACATATAAGTTTTGCGATATTCCCAACTTTTATTAACCAAACAAACAGTTTCTCCTGGTTGAATTAAACGAAGAGCAGCAGGCGCGACATAGGTTTGAAGATGCTTATCAAGGGTATAAAAATTAGGTTTAATATATTGAAAATTGGTTTTAGTAACGACAATAGCTAAAAATATTAAACAAACTAAAGTTAAATTCTGAACTTTGATCGCTTTAGGTATCTGGGATAATCTTTCCAGACGAGTAACCAAAAATAAATTTAACGAGACTAAAATAATCATCCAATACAGATAATAACGCAGTTCATGGGATTGGGGTGCATTGGCTGTTACTACTGAAATAATGATTAAAGTTGCTACTGCGCCTAGGGTTTCACGACTGCGTTTTTGTAAAACTAAATATCCTAGTAGCAATAAATTAAACACCACATAAGCACCGAAAAAACCACCAAGACGACTTTTATTAGGATCGGCACTCCATTGAGCAATTTCCCATTTGGCACTGTTAATTTCAAAAATAGAACGCAGCCATTTTAAAGCTTGTGGCATATCTTTGATCGCATCCCCTGCATAGGTGTAGAAATCAACTTTATGATTAAGGACATGACCAAATATTTCCATTCTAATTGGGTAAAAGGGATTGCCATAAAAAAGAACATTTTTAAGTGGGGTAGCAAAAATTAAGAGACTGCTGCAAAAAATTAGTGGAATTAGCACTAATAAGCGAGAAAAATCGGCATTTCCTTTCTTAATTGCTTGCCATCGTAGCCAGACAATTCTAATTAAAGCAAAGCAGAGAACAAAAACGACTAAAGGAACTAATTGTAGTTTGATGTTAGCAGCAGCAGCAGCAGATAACAAAATAATTGAGATATTGCGCCAGTTATCCGCTTCTTTGTCTGATTTGATATAAAGTAAATAGGTAGTTAAAGTCAGAATTGTAAAGCATACTGCTCCTGGTAAATCGACATAGCAAGAAGTGGCATGAATCTGTACTAAGGGAATAGCCAGAAATGCGATCGCAGAAGCATAAAGAGGAACTTGAAAATAGCTTTTGAGATAAACACAAACTAAAATTAAACTGAAGAAGTCAAACAGGTTTGCTGCTTGGATATGGTTGGTGAGATACCAAAACATTCCTTGAAAAAAGGATGCTAATAAGGGAAAACCGTCGTAGCGAACTTCTAGTTTTTCATAGAAAAAATGAGCTTCTTCGGGAATGATACCCCATAATCTAGCTGCAAAGGGAATATGATAAAACCAGGTGTCCCAAGATTTATCTACATCAATAATTGCCTTACAAAACAGCGAAATTATAATAATTAAAGCAATTATTTGTAACAAAAGTGTTAATTGATTTTGTTTAGAAAAGATTTTTTTATAATTGGTTATCATTAGTTAAATAATTGGGAATTAAATCGAATTTAAAAATTAATTTTAGTATTTTTTGGGGTAATATTTTTTTGAGTTGTCATGATTGACATAACAACCAGGCAAATAATTGATATTTATATTTTTCTGAAGTTAATAATTGATTTAAGTTTGAGGAACTATTTTTCTGTCTCCACAATTGTTAGGATTGACAGCAGCTTTAATTGAATAATCATAATTTAATTCGGGATGAAAATAAGTAGAATATAAAAAAGTATGTTGAATTGCTGCAAAAGGAACTTGCGACGGATCGATTAGTCCTGGTTTGCCAATCAGACAAATGCGATCGTTTGGTTGAATTTGATTAAGAAGTTCTGGTTTTACTCCTATCTGAATTTGTTGTTTTAAATTAAAGAATTGTGGTTTGGCATAAAAGTTCCCTACTTTAATTAATACTATGGTTAAAAATGCAGTATAAATTAAGCCTAAATATTTAGTTTTTAGCCACTTAATTTGAGCAGATTTTTTTTCATAAAGAGAAATTAAATATAAATTAATCGATACTAAAGAAATCATCCAAAACATGAAGTAACGCAATTCATGGGATTGAGGAAAATTTGCAGGGATAAAAGACATTACTACCACAAAAATTATTGCGATAGTAGTTTCGCGAATGAGACTTTTTTCTGAAGTGGTTTGATTTAACTTTTCGTGCAAAAATAAAAATAGCAGTAGAATTAAGTTAAAAACTACATAAGCTCCAAAAAAACCTCCTCCTCGATCCATATATCTGTTATCTCCTCCATTCCATTGATCTGCTGACCACCAAGGTGGTGTATTAATTTCTAAGACGGAATTTAGCCATTTTTGTGGACGAGAACCTTCTTGATAGGTAGCTGGAGTTAATTGATGATTGAGAACAATACCTGCAACTTGAACTTTAATTGGATAAAAAGGATTACCATAAAAAGCAATATTTTTAATTGGTGTAGCGAAAATCAATAGAGAAGCAATTAAACTAATCGGAATTGCTTTAATTAACCATTGCTGAAAGTTTGGTGTTAGTTTGAAGTGTAGCCAGACAATTCTTAAGCTTGTAAAAAAAAGAATAAAAAAAGTTAGGATTTGTAGTTGTGGTTTGGTATTTACCGCAGCAGCAGCAGCAAGAAAAATGATGAGTAAATCTTTTTTAGTTGGTAATTGTTGTCTTTGGTAAAGCAAGTAAGTCATCATCAAGACGATCGAAGCAGCAACGTTTCCTGGCAAGTCGACAAAACAACTGGTAATATGAGTGATAACGGCTGGAATTGCTAGTAATGCGATCGCTCCTAAGTAAAGCGGAACTCGACAATAAGCTTTGAGAAAATAAAGATACAGAGTTAAACTACCAAAGCAAACTAAGTTAGCACTTTGTACTCGTTTGGTAAGCCACCACAAAAATCCCTGAAAAAAATTTGCTAGTAAGGGAAAGCCTTCAAAACGATATTCAAGATTATCCTCTGCCAGATACATTTCTGGTGGTACTATTCCCCAAATTCTGGCTGCAAATGGAAGCTGATACCACCAAGTATCATAGTTGGTATCGATATCAATAATGGCTTTGAGAAAGATCGAACTAAAAATAATTAGTGCTACTAACTGTAGCAACGTTTCAACGCCAAGAGTTTTTTTGACTAAGTTCATTTTTTTTGAAATAGAATCGGTCTAAGCCAAAACTAAACCAACAACCCAAAGCAATAATAATAACTGCAAATACACCCAAAATTCTCTGCACAACAGCAAAATTACTGGCGACTAAAGCAGGAACTCCTAATAATTCTAATCCTCCAATCCAACTCCATTCCATAAAACCTAAATTGGCAGGAGTAATACTAATAATCATTGCAGTTTGCACTAAATTAATTGTAAACGCGATCGCCCAAAAACTAATCGCAAATTTTCCTGCTAGTACCACGAAGAAACTACGTAACATCCAATTGAAGTGTCTAATGACTGAAATCCAAAATACTTTGAGAGTAAATCTAGTTGATAAGATTGGAATTTCTTCGGTTGATAAATCTAGCTCTATTTCAGGTTTTTTCGCAGCTTTATGTTTGAGGCGTTTATACCATTTAAATAATAAAATTGCTAAAGGTTTATGCCAATTTAAAATGATGATATGAGTTCCCAGTAAAATACCTAGGGACAAAAAGATTGCTAGAGATAAAGATACTTTGTTTAAGAACAGTAGTAAGGTTGGTGGTAAGAGTAAAATTGGAATTAATAAATTAAAAAACTGGTCATAAAGCAGAGAAAAAAAGCCTTGGGATAAAGTTCCAACTTTATGTAGTTTAATTGCCAAACCTTGCACAACAGTTAAACCAATTTGATAAGGCACAAACTGAGCAATCAGGTTAGCAAAAACAATATAATACAAATAAAATTTTTGTGGAGTATGATGATTTGTCGTTAATTTTTGAGCAATAATTTGCCATTTGTAGGAAGTAAACCATAAATGAACAAAAGTTGTAATGACGACTAAAGCAACATAAACAGGATTGAGATTTTGTAAGTTATTGACAATCTGATCTATTTCAAGTGGGGTTAGTTTTATGAGTAACCAAACTAGAAAGATACCAAGACTAGAAGATAAAATTGCATAAACTAAATTTTTAGTAGAGATCATTTTTTAAATAGTTTAATTAAATTAAATTTCATCATAGCCCCATTGTTTAACTAAATCTACGCCCAGTAATTCAGAAATTCTAATTACTTCAGGTTGAAATTTTTTCATGAGTTGAATTTTAATTTCTTTAGGCATAAAAGATTTGGGAGCTTCACTCCAAAAAAATCTTTCGACAATTTTGTCTCGGACAAATTCATTAAACTCTTGAGAGAATATATTTTTAGTAATATTTTTAATTATTTGATTATTAGCTAAATTATTTAAAGCTTTAAATTTTACTTCTTTATTAACATTAATTGCTTCGTATTGAGGTGAAAAATTAGGATTGACTTGCAAAAATTTTAAAATTTCTTGATAGGTTTGTTCGTTGTTGTTTTTAAAATCTTCAAATAGGATAACTTTGATTTGAGATGAATTAAAAATATCGTAGTAACGTTTAACTTGTTCGTAATATTTAATCCGCTCTGAATAATACAAATAGGAAGGAGAAGTTACTCGTGGACTAAGCATTTTGCCAGACTTTCTAACTGATTCTAATGTCAAAGCCTTGATAAAATTTTCTTCATTTTCTTCTGTAAATTTAACATAATGACTGTGTAAAGAATAAAGAAAAGTAGCTGGTTCTCTTAAAATAATAATTATCTTTGCTTCAGGATTAAATTCATAAATTTTTTGGGCTGCAACTTGGGAATATAAATATTGGGTTGAAGACTCACCAGCAATTTTTTCGTTTTTTATTTTAGTAAATAGTTTTAAATAATCTTTTTCTTCTCTAAAATCAAAAAATAACTGAGTCTGATGATAGCGATCGCTTTCTTGATGAAAATCATCACAAAAAAAATGTGGCTCTTTGATACTAGCCATATAAATTTCTGGATGTTGCCCTAGAAACTGATGTAAAGCTGTTGTTCCAGATTTTGGTTGTCCGACAATAAAAAGATTAGGCTTTTTCATTTAATTTTCTTTTTTTAATAATATAAAATCCTAAAATGAACGCTACAAATTAATACTTTTATTTCCTTAACTTTTTATCTGTAGCAAATTTTAAAGTATTTCATCTAAGCATGATTTAATATGGTCAAGTTTACTTGTCAATTAATTCTTACTAAATAGCAAATTACTGTGCTTTTCAGGTGAATAGACTAAAAGATTAATTTAACTAAACCAAACTGTTCTGGTATTCCCTATTCTGTCAAAGCATTAACATAGTCTACCCAATTAAAAACTGATGTAAGTATAATTTTGTTTTTACAATTAAATATTTCTAGCCCATTTTTTTTCAATTTTTATTTTTTTTTAATAATACTCTAAAATAAAAGCTTATCAACTTAATTATTTTTTAATCTTACAACTATATAGCTCTTGAACTTACTGAAACAAATTCATTGTAGAGAAACAAGTGACCTAAAATTCTGGGAAAAGGAAAGGAATATTCTTTGATAACTTTAAAACCAAGTTGACTAGTAAGATTTTGCAGTTTTGGAAAATTCATAAACTCAACATGGGTTGGATCGCTTTTATATCCAGCCTCTTGAGGAGTCATAATAATCAGTTTTCCTTCAGGCTTCAAATGAGTTAGATATTTTCGGCATAACTCTACAGCCTGATTTTGATTCATATGCTCAACCACATGAGATACTAACAATGAATCAAATCTTTGAGGCGTATTAAAAGTTGAATTGTGAAACTCTTCTGGTGTAAACACAGTAAGTCCACGATTTCTGGCAACTTTGATTGAGTTTAAATTATGGTCGATTCCGACCCCTTTTCCTTTCAGATTAATTAAATTTCTTCCTATGCCACAGCCAAGATCCAGCGTGAGACCTGGGTTTAATCGTTGAAGATTCCAACGATAAGGTGCTTGTACATCAATAAAACGTTTCCAACCAATCTGTTGTTTCGCTATTAAAAGCTCAGTGTAATCTCGCGCTTGAGTATTAGATACTTCGAGATTATTATCTTTGCGCTTCAATTTAACCTCCTAATCACCTATTGTTGTCAGTAAAAATTGCTTAGTGATTTTTTCAGTTTAATTAACTTCAACTAGATGTTGTTTGTAAACGAGCTTTTAATCGAGCGAAGACTCTTTCGAGAATACGAGAATCACGGAAATAACGATACCATCCTCTTGGTGTTAGAGAAACAAACTCTCCTCCCAGTTTGCATAAATTTGTCTTTTCACCATGCACCATCGCAGCTAAAGCTGTATTTACTTCGGTAGAAAACAAAGCTACTCTTCTAATTTTGAGTTTGTTATTAATATTAGTTTCCCATTTTGTCAAATGTTGTTCAAATACCGATCGCATTTGCTGGTGAAATTCACTTAAACTAGAACTTCGGCGAACTGTTTGCGAATTAGGATGAACCCGAAAAGCAGCCAGAGGTTGAGGATAATAAATTGTTTCACCGCTAGCAGCTATTTTTAACCAAAAATCCCAATCAGCCGTGTACCAAAGTTCCTCATTTAAACCACCTACATCAAGAGCTACTTTCCTGCTAAATACAGGTGCAGGAATAGCAATAAAATTCTGAACTAATAACCTCTCCATCATCAGTTCAGCTTTAATTACTGTAGGATAAGAAGGTAAGGGACATCGCCAAGTTCCTAAAGGCTTACCTTGAGTATCGATAAATAGAGAAGAGTGCAAATATAAATTAGCTTGAGGATAAGACGCGATCACTTCTTTGATATTTTTCAAACGATCTTGAAACCAAAGATCATCTTGATGCAAGAAACAAACATATTCACCTTGAGCCAAAGATAGTCCGTAATTAGTATTAGTAACCCAATTTCCAATCCGATTGCGTTTGATAATCTGGAGAGGTAGTTGATCTTGATAAGAATCCAAAATCTCCAGAGTTGTATCAGTAGAGCCATCATCTACCACAATACATTCAATCCCAGATTCCTGTTGCATCACAATTGAATCGAGTGCAGCAGCTAAATAATCTGCGCCGTTATAAGTAGGGATGATAACTGATAACCAAGGTTGATTCATGAAAAAACTAAGCTAATATTTTCAGAGCAAAAAGTTGATTTGGTTTTAACTATGCTTTAAGCCCAAAATACTCAAAAAGAAACTAGAAAACACAACTTGGACTCCCAAAGCTAAACAAGTAATTGCAGGAATCACAATTTTCATGACTTGAGTAGGATCTAATGAACCAAATAAATTCTGTTCCCAAATCCCAAAAGCATAGATCGAAGCAGTCACTCCCGCTACCAGTAGTATGCCACCACAAATCAATCCAGATTCAAGGTTGATATGACGCATCAATCTCTTCAAACGGCGATCCTCTGGTAGTAAACCTTCCCGAATTGCAAAAACTTTAGAAAATAAGGCAAAAGTAACGATCTGAAAACCAATAATAGTTGCTACCGCAGAATAAAGTAAGGTGTGAACCTTCTCAGTCGGTAATAGCCATAAATTAGCTAATACACCCATCACCATCAGAAAAATTCCTGGATACAAAAACAACCAACGGGGACTGTACATTAATAAAAAGCGTAAATGTCTCCAACCATCGCGCCAGCTACGTAAATGAGGCGGACGACTACGCCCATCAGGAGATAAAGTTGTTGGTACTTCTGTCATTTGCATTTTGTGTAAGGTAGCCTTAACCACCATTTCACTAGCAAATTCCATTCCTGTAGTGCGTAAATCTAATTTATCAATCGCATCTTTTCTAAAACCCCTCAAACCGCAGTGAAAATCATTACAAGGGCTAGCAAATAAAATCTTACCGATCCAGGTTAATACTGGGTTACCTAAGTATTTATGATGTAAAGGCATTGCTCCTGGTGCAATTCCACCTTTGAAACGATTACCCATTACTAAATCATAACCTTCTCGAAGCTTGCTGATAAAAGGCATTAAATTAGTAAAATCATAACTATCATCCGCATCACCCATGATGATGTATTCTCCGAGAGAATTTAGGATTCCGCCTCTTAGCGCACTGCCATAACCTTTTTCGTATATATGGACAACCCGCGCTCCTAAATTTCTAGCAATTTCTTGAGAACCATCAGTGCTACCATTGTCAGCTATAATAATTTCTCCAGAAATATTATTTGCTTTTAACGACCATTGAGCTTTTTTGATACAAGTAGCAATTGTTTCTGCTTCATTTAAACAAGGCATGACAATTGAAACTTCAATTTGATTGTTAAGAGTAGTGCTTGTAGAATTAATTTGTGTTTGTGGTATATTTGTTAGCATTTTTTGATTTACTCTCGAAAAGTTCAGTTAATTTAGTAGTTATTAATTCACTACTTTTTTATAAAAAAAATCCTGCCGATTCGATCTTTTAACTGCTTGCTTTAGCGATTTTTAATGATCGCTGAATTACAGCTAGTTCTAGAGTTTTTAAATTTTATTTTTTTAACGATAATAGAAATGAGTAAAAAATTGGTGAATATACTAAAGAAATAAATTAGTAAAAATCTCGGTAATAAAATTCAACGTCTTGAGCAAGAGTTGCTTGGCTTGAAAAGTGCTAATTTTTAAGTTTGAGGGGTAAAAAAAAATCAAAAGTTCAGCTATCTGAATACCTCAAAGAACTGTTAGCGCAAATTATTTCTATTTATACTGTAATAATAAAATATTTTGTTTCAATATTCTTATTTTTTTAAATACTAATGCCTACTATTTTTTGAACAATAGTTATTTTCGTGATCTTGCCTTAAAGTGGGATTTCTTCAATTCCTGCGATCGCTGAAATTAAAGTTTCTGTTCGCTGCTGTTTACTAGAGATTTCTTCCGCCAAAAAGTAGTCAGAATAGGGGCAGCTTTCTTGACAGTTAAAGTTATGAGGAAAAAAAATCTTTTGCTCCCAATAACCAACCAACCAATCATCTAAATTCCTGAGAAGGTTCATTAAATCTTGCTGAGTTTTTTGATGCTGTTTTTGATTATAATTAAATGTTAAACTTTGAGGTTGATTGGGCAATTTGACAAACCAATAAGTCATCGAAATTTGTTCTGGTAAGTATAGCGAAGTCTCGGCTAATAAATAAAGGTAAAGACGAGTTTGCCAATTTTGAGCTAATTTAGTCTTATTTTGGGGTTTTAGATAGGTTTTCCAATCAAAAATTCTTGCTTGTTGTTCGTCTGCAATTAAAAGGTCATAAATTACTGTCAACAAATAACCATTTAAACTTAAAGTACGAGTATGTTCTGCCTCCCGCCATTGATTAGAGTTTTGCAGTAAAATTTCGGGTGCAGCTTCAACCAAAGCTTGATAAGCTTGATTTAGCTCTTCGTTTTCTGTTAATAAAGATGCGATCGGTAATTCTAACTCTCTTTGCTGCATCAGTAAGTGAAAACATTTACCCCAAGTTTGAGTTTCTTGTTGTTCTGGATTAGGAAGAGAAGTAAGTCGGTCTAAATACACTTGCTGAAATCTAGGCGGACAAGTTGCCAATAAATTAAGCTGTCCTTGAGATAGACGCATTTTAAAATAGTTAGTTCCCATTGTTATCAAATTTAAAGGTCAAATAAACTGTCATTACCTCGATAAAAGTGTAATCTTCCTGGACCTAAATATAAACCACGAGGGTTGTTACCTGCGGGAAAAACTGTAACTCCAAATAAATATTCTCCTTCGTAATCAGGATTTCTTTTTGGTTTTAATCCTACTGTAAAATTTTTTCCTGGAGAAATAGGATTAGAAAGGACTATTGTAATTACTTTGGTTTTTTCATCTTGACTAACATTTTTAATAGCTAATTGTTCTTCTTTATGACGATGATTACCTAAATATGCAACAGTTTTTTTTAGATCAAAATTAATTTCATCCATACCTCGTCGTTGATTGATGACAATAGTTTGCAAAGAAGCTTCTGCATCTGCTGGTATGACAAGATCAAAATAATAAGTTGCACTCCACATCCTGACACCACTATGAGTAGCGAACGCATCTAATAAACGTGGAGACTTGCGAAAGAAAGAAGGCGTTTGAGATTGAGAAATTGTTGTTTGTGCTGAAATAGGTCTAGCAATGACCGATAATTCTAAAGTTACGATTGAAATGAGCGTAACTGCAATTTTTAGCAAGGCAGAGTTAATCTTTGGCATTTTTACAAAAACCCATTCCAAAAATGCTTTTATAATTATTTTCTCTAATTATCTAAGTTAAAATCCAAACAAAGTTTTTAGCTTTAAGGCAGGAGGCAGGTGTTGGGTGTATCTTATGAATCCGAGAGATTTTATAATATCTTGAGATAATTAGCAAAAAAAAATCATAGCAAAATTTTCTCATAAGTGTGAGTTACTCTAAAGTAAATTTTAAGTTAGTTAAATTCTCAAATATAATTGAGCGAGTCTAATTTTATTTAACTGTACTTAACTTACAATTAATCTTGCTCAAAAAAAAATTATTGCTTATGAAAATTGCAATTATTAGTTCGGGATTTTTACCTGTTGTTGATGGGGTATCTATTGCAGTTTTTAACAGATTAATTAAACTGAGTAAATGGGGACATCAAGTGTTATTATTTTGTCCTGATTATAGTCCTCTACTAGAAATTTATCCTGATTGGCAAAATTATACTGGCAATATTTTACCTGGAGTAAAAGTTATTAGTCTGCCTAGTGTTCCTGCGATCGCTTTAAATTTTGAGCGCGATCCAACTGCAAAATCTTATCAAATAGTTTTAGATCAATTACAACAGTTTCAACCAGATATTATTCATGTTGATGAACCAGAAAGATTAGCTACCAGATTTTTGCGTCTTCCTGGAGTAGCTTTTGCTAAACAAGCTGGTATTTCCTGTGTAAGTTTTTTCCATACTAATTATATTGATTATGCAGAAGATTATTTTCCTTTACCTAGATTATTAATGCGGTTATTTCAATCATTACTTAAATTAATGTTTGCTCGGATTTATAATTCCTATGATTTAACTCTAGTGGCGACTGAAATTACGAAAAAAAAAGTTCGGCAAATGGGAATCAATAATGTGCTTCAAGATAGATTATTGGGAATAAATTTAAATGAATTTAATTCAGTTACTCGGCAAAATAATTTTTGGCAAAAGCAATATAATATTTCTGAGATAGATCATAAAATTAAACTAATTTGTATCGGTCGTCTTACTCCAGATAAAGGTTGGAATTTTACCCTCAATGTTTTTGAACAATTAGCTAAAGAAATTGAGCTAAATAATTTAGCTATTATTATTATTGGCGAGGGAGATTTAAAAGAAAAAATTGCTGAAAAGTTTAGTCAGTTAACTTCTAATTTTTATTTATTAGGAAGAGTATCTCCCACTGATATACCAGCATTATTAGTCAATAGCGATATTTATATGACTGCTTCCGAAAAAGAAACTACGGGTTTGACAATTTTAGAAGCTTCTGCTGCGGGAATACCAATTATTGCTCCTTCTGCTGGTGGTGTTATAGATAATATTATTGATGGAAAAACAGGTTTTATATTTGAACCTCAAAATATTGATGATTTTCTTAGCAAACTCAAGTTATTAATTGCGGAACAACATTTAAGACAGGCAATGGGTAATGAAGGAAAAAATTTTGTTGCCAAATTTGATTGGGATAAAGCGGTAAATAATTTATTAAAAATTTGGCAAAAGCAAATCGAAGAAAAAGAGCATAAATTTCTGAGCTAACTATCAAGATTTTCTAAAATTGTTCCTGTCTGAAATAAACGACCAATTACTTCTTCAATCGGTGGATCGTTAACATTTAAATCAATAACTTCAAATTGAGCAAGAAGCTTTGCAATAGTAGTAGTTAAATTTTCTCTTTGCACAATAAATCGAACTTCTTGTCCTTCAATTGCTTCTATTTCTCCAAATTGCTTTAATTTCTCTGGTGATACAGCTTGAGCGAGTTCAACTTTTACTTCTCGATAAGGAGCAAAACGTTGTAATAACCCATCTAGACTACCATCATAAATCAATTGTCCCTGATGAATTAATAAAACGCGATCGCATAAAGCAGTAATATCTGCCATGTAGTGACTAGTTAAAAGAATGGTAGCCTGATAACGTTGATTATATTCTCGCAAAAATTCTCTTACTGCTACTTGAGCATTGACATCTAAACCTAGAGTTGGTTCATCGAGAAATAAAACTTTAGGATGATGCAATAACGCTGCGAGTAACTCTGCTTTCATCCTTTCCCCTAGGGATAATTTGCGTACTGGTTGAGTTAACTTATTTTCTAAAGCAAGCATTGAAGCTAACTCACTCAATCTTTCCGTAAAAATGCGATCGCTAATATTATAAACAGCAGCGTTAATTCTTAATGAATCTAAAGCAGGTAAATCCCACAGGAGTTGTTGTTTTTGTCCCATTACTAGGCTAGTTTGCCGTAAAAACTCTGGTTGACGACGAAAAGGAATATAACCTGCAACTCTGACATTACCACTAGAAGGATGAATTAACCCTGTTAACATTTTGAGAGTAGTAGTTTTTCCTGCGCCATTTGCACCTAGAAAACCTACGATTTCGCCTGGTTCAAGATAAAAACTGACATCTTGTACTGCTTTAATTTCTCGATAGGTACGGTGAAAAAAATGATTAAAAGTACCTTTAATTCCAGGTTGTTTAATTGCGACTGGATAAATTTTACTAAGACGTTCGACCGTAATAATTGGCATAAATCATAAAATGCTGGAATTAGTTAACAATCTCTCAAATTATTAATCTAAACTAAATTCCAGCAAGTTTTTCAGATCACTGACAAGTATCTAAACTAGATTTTTCTTCATTACCATAAAGAATAAATCCTTGGTAAGGATTAGAAATTTCTACCCACAAACTACCATTTAAACCTTGTTTAATTTGGGGATTACCTTGGGGATCAAGATTAGCTAAAGTAACTTGAGAGCGTGCTGGAATAGTTCCAATCTGACTAGCTTGTTCGTTAGGTTTATTCCTGACATTTAAACTAGCAGGTGATTCTACAAAAAGACAATGTTGAGTAACAGAATTTTCAGTTAAAACTTGATTTCCATTTCGTTCTATGGTTAAAGTTCCTTTGTTTTCTGGCGTTGCTTCTGGCTCAGTTTCATTAATTGCGACATAATAAGAAACGTTACCATTATCGGCTCGATACATTTTTCCTTCTTTCAGTAATTGTGCAGGAATAAAAATTGAACCGACATTTGTACTTTTAGCTTCTCCTAAATAAAAATAACTTTTTCCTTTTCGACAAATATTGACATAAAAACTCGGTGTTTCAAAAGCATAAACTTCTTGATATTTTTTACCAATATGGTCGCAGCTACGCCAATCTTGTGTCACTAGAAAAGTATACTCAGAGTCAGAGGTGTCTGCAATCACTGGATAAGCAATCAAAGTAGAAATGCTGAGGAGTGTGATAACAGCAGCGTTTAGTTGAGGGAATAATTGATTGGTCATCTCGCTGACTTACAATTTTTTAGTCAAAGTTTCACCTACTTTAAATCAAGGTGTTGCAAGATTCTTTGGTCGAAAGTACTTCGCTTATGATAGGCGGAGTCTGCTTCGACTTCATCAATCATGTGACTTAAAAACCAGAAAATAGTTCCTTTATTGTCAAATAGATTAGATAATTAAAACATCCAACCTATGGTAGAAACTACTCTTCTTTTTTGATACTACCTAGATTTAAACAATTGACTTCAAGGAAGGTAAAATCAATAGGGTGATTTACCTATTTTTCTGGTAGTTAAAACCGTATCTCCAACTTCATAATTTTGATTATGATCGTAAGTAGAGGGAAATAACAAAGTTAACTAAAAGTTAAGCAAGAAAATTCCTAAAGGAGGTTTTAGTATGTCGATTATTCGTTGGCAACCTTTTCGAGAAATTGATTCTATCCAAAAAGAAATGAATCGTTTATTCGATCAACTGACACCTCATTTTGATGGAGAAAAAATTGGTTTAGGATTTGTACCTCCAGTTGAACTAACCGAAAAAGAGGATACTATTCATCTTAAATTAGAAGTTCCAGGCATGGAAGCAAAAGATCTAGATGTTGAAGTAACTGCTGATTCGGTTACTATTACTGGCGAACGCAAATCTGAAACAAAAATTGAAGGAAAAGGAATGACTCGTTCTGAGTTTTATTATGGACAATTTCGTCGAGTAGTTCCTTTACCAGTTCGCATCGATAATCAAAATGTCAAAGCAGAGTACAAAGATGGCATTTTGAATCTTAATTTACCAAAATTGGAAGAAGAAAAACACAAAGTTGTTAAAGTTAATCTTGGTTAATTAAGAAAAAGAATATATTCGTTTAATTGGTGCGTTATCGTTTTGGTAGCGCACTTTATTTGTATCGAAGTGAACCTTTAGTAACTTAAAATTGAAAATGCCAATAAACGCTAAGATTTTCAATATGATTTCTTTGTAAGTTTAAATTCAACTCAGATGACTAATGCGATCGCACAATTGCCATCTCTACTCAATTCTCCAGTTGAATTAGTAGCTTTAAGCAAGGCTAATTCTGATTGGCAAGCTAAATTTCAACAAGCAGGTATTGCGATAACAGATTCAACCTATCTTGCTTTTCCTTCAACAGTAGAAACTTTATCTGAAATAGTTAAACAAGCACAACGGCAACAATGGCGCATTCTCATCTGTGGTAACGGCAGTAAATTAGATTGGGGTGGGTTAGTTACAGAGATTGATTTGGTAATTAGTACGCAAAAATGTAACCCCGTTATCGATCATGCGGTTGGTGATTTGACTGTTACTGTAGCAGCAGGAGTTAAATTAACAGAGTTACAAGATAAATTAGCTTTAACTGGGCAATTTTTACCAATCGATCCAGCTTTTCCTCAACAAGCTACGATTGGCGGTATTGTTGCTACCGCAGATACAGGTAGTTGGCGACAACGTTACGGTGGTGTTAGGGATTTGGTTTTGGGATTATCTATTATTCGTGCTGATGGTAAGATTGCTAAAGCAGGAGGAAGAGTAGTTAAGAATGTAGCTGGTTACGACTTAATGAAGCTATTTACTGGTTCTTATGGAACTTTAGGAATTATTTCTCAAGTAACTTTGCGGACTTTTCCTTTACCTGAAGCATCCCAAACGATGGTGTTGAGAGGAGAAGTGGATCGTCTTACTCAAGCTGCACAAACTTTACGTAGTTCTAGTCTAACTCCTACTAAAGCGGATTTAATTTCTAGTTCTGCGATGAATCGCTTAGGAATTGCCAAGGAAATGGGATTAATTGTTAGATTTCAAACGATTAATGCTAGTATTGCTCAACAATCAAGTCAATTAGCAGAAATAGCACAACAATTACATTTACAAGTTAGCTACTATCAAGATCGAGATGAGTCTGACTTATGGCAAAGATTATTAGAAATCATCCGAATTCCTTCCTCTCAGGAGGCAATTATTTGCAAAATAGGAATAGTACCCAATCAAGCAGTGAAGTTATTAAACAATTTAAATGATGGGTTGGCAATGATTCACCTTGGTAGTGGTTTAGGACATTGGCAGTTAGAAGAGGAAGATCTGGTTATATTAGCAAAAATGCGACCGCTATGTGAACAAAATCGAGGTTTTCTAACTATTTTGACTGCACCACAATCAACCAAACAACAATTAGAGGTTTGGGGATATACAGGTAATTCAATCAAGATGATGCAAACAATTAAACATAAATTCGATCCCAATCAAATTTTAAATCCTGGTCGATTTGTCGGCGGAATTTAACAACTAAATTAATTAATAATTACCTAATGACTAATAATTTCGATCAAAAAAATCCCCCCAAACAAGAATTAATTGATACCTGTGTTCATTGTGGTTTTTGTCTTTCTACTTGTCCTAGTTATCGCGTTATTGGCAAAGAAATGGATTCTCCCAGAGGTAGAATTTATTTAATGAATGCGATCGCTCAAGGAGAAGCTGCGATCGATGATGCTACTTCTGAACATTTTGATTCGTGTTTAGGTTGTTTAGCTTGTGTAACTACTTGCCCTTCAGGAGTACAATACGATCAATTAATTGCTGCTACTCGTCCTCAAGTAGAAAGAAATCAACCTCGTAAATTATCAGATAGATTAATTAGAACTTTAATTTTTAATCTTTTTCCCTATCCTAATCGTTTAAGACCTTTTCTACCTTCTTTATGGTTTTATCAAAAATTAGGCTTACAAAAATTTGTTCGTCAAACCAAAATCCTTAATAAAATATCACCAAGATTAGCTGCGATGGAAGCAATTTTACCCACAATTACTGTTGATTCATTGCAAGATAATGTCCCAGAAATTATTCCCTCTCAAGGTAAACAACGCTATCGAGTTGGAATGATTTTAGGCTGTGTCCAAAGATTATTTTTTAATTCAGTCAATCAGGCTACTATTAGAGTTTTATCAGCCAATAGTTGCGAAATAATTATTCCTAAAACTCAAGGTTGTTGTGCTGCTTTACCTGCTCACCAAGGACAAGAAAATCAAGCCAAACAATTAGCTAGACAAATGATTGATAGTTTTGCTGATACTAAAGTAGATGCAATTATTATCAATGCTGCTGGTTGTGGACATACTTTAAAAGAATACGGTCATATTTTAGCAGACGACCCAGAATACAAAGATAAAGCTCAAGAATTTGCTAGCAAAGTAAAAGACGTACAAGAATTTTTAGCAACCGTTGGATTGACTGCCAAATTATCACCTTTAACTCAAGAAAAATTAAACATAGTTTATCAAGATGCTTGTCATTTATTACACGGACAAAAAATTAGTTTACAACCCCGTCAATTATTAAAACAAATTCCAGGAGTTGCTTTAAAAGAACCAATTGATGCTGCTTTATGTTGCGGAAGTGCAGGTGTTTATAATATGTTGCAGCCAGAAGTAGCTGATGAATTAGGACAACAAAAAGTTACCAATTTAGTTAATACTGGTGCAAATTTAATTGCTTCTGCTAACCCTGGATGTTCACTACAAATTATCAAGCATTTAAAAGTTCAAGGAAAAGAAATTAAATTAATGCATCCCATAGAATTATTAGATTACTCAATTCAAGGAATTGAATTAACAATCTAGTAGGAATAATTCATGAATTGGAGGGGTGCCTCAAATTCACTTCGAGGCTTTATACGCCCCGTTCCCTACTTATAATATTGATGATACGCTTTAGATATAAACAAAATAATCTGCTGTCAAATTTAATCCTGTCTTACCTTGTACGATAGTGATCAACTCATCAGTAGAATTTAAAATGTTATTGCCATTTGTATCTAAATAAATAGCAGTACCAGCTTTTCCTGAAACAGGCGATGCACCTAATATATAAAGATCAGCAGAACCGTTCAATTGAATTTGATCTTGACTAGAATTAAAATCGGTAATTAAAGCGTAGTTAGTTAGTCCCGCTTTTGAACTACTTTGATCGTTATAAAAAACTTCATCCTCGTTACTAAGAACAAAAGTATCAGCCCCGATTCCTCCCGTGAGAGTGTCAATCGAAGTTATTTGATTGGTTTGATCTACACCAGTTAAAGTATCATTACCATTGCCACCAATCAAGGTATCGCTATAAATACCACCTAATAAAACATCATCATACTTAGAACCAGTAAGGTTGAAAACTTCAATATTAGTAAAAGTAACACCGTTAGAACCACTGTAAATTACTCCCGAACCTTCAGAAGGAACTGAATTTGAAGAGTAATATATGCGTCCTCCAGAAGTAGCATAATTAAATACTAATTGATCCGTACCGCCACCACCATCGACTGTATCTTCTCCCAGTCCTGTTTTAATAATGTCATTGCCTGAACCAAGAATCAAATCGAGATTTTCAAAATTACTGGCAACGGTTTGATCGATTAAGTTAATTTTAGTTCCTGTATTATCAACAGTTGATCCTTTGGTAAATTGAGACAAATCGCGACGCAGAGTATCAACACCTGTCCCACCATCAAGAACATCAGCACCACTACCCCCGTCAATTAAATCATTGCCACTATTGCCACTAAGGGTGTCGTTATAATTACCACCTAATAAAACATCATCATACTTAGAACCAGTAAGGTTGAAAACTTCAATATTAGTAAAAGTAACACCGTTAGAACCACTGTAAATTACTCCCGAACCTTCAGAAGGAACTGAATTTGAAGAGTAATATATGCGTCCTCCAGAAGTAGCATAATTAAATACTAATTGATCCGTACCGCCACCACCATCAACTGTATCTTCTCCCAGTCCTGGATTAATAATATCGTTACCACTTGTACCATTTAAGGCATTATCTCCAGAAGTTCCATTAATAGTTGCCATGTTCTTTTCGTAAGATTCAAAGGTACAAAATTAATTCTATGACGGTTCAAAAGTTTATCTACCTTGAAACTAATATTTTTTAAAATTAGTAATAATTATTTGATTAGGATTGTTTTTGATCAAAATTGGATTTGTATCTGCTTTAAATTAATGTAAATATTACAATAAAATATTTTTTCTGATCACAAAAAAGGCACGTTATTTACGCACCTAAAATCAACATTTATTAGATTATTTATCTTTAAAACTGCTGTAAAAATCTTAAATCGCTGGCATAAAGACGGCGAATGTCATCAATTTGGTGTAGTACCATCGCAAATCTTTCTACACCTAAACCAGCAGCAAAACCCGTATAAATTTCTGGGTCATAACCTACCGCTTTCAAGACATTAGGATCGACCATGCCACAACCCATTACTTCCAACCACTTACCTTTCCACTGCACATCTACTTCAGCAGAAGGTTCGGTAAAAGGGAAGTAACTAGCACGAAATTGTACAGTAATATCATCACCAAAAATACGTCTTAAAAATTCTTTGATCGTACCTTTCAAATCAGTAAACTGTAATCCTTTGTCTACTGCTAAAATTTCAATTTGATGGAAAGTTGCCGAGTGAGTTGCATCTACTGTATCACGACGGTAACAGCGACCAGGGGCGACGATCCGAATAGGAGGTTCGCGGTTTTCCATATGGCGAATTTGGACGGAAGAAGTATGAGTACGTAACAGATGACCACCTGGAAGATAAAAAGTATCTTGCATATCTCTAGCTGGATGATCTGCTGGCGTATTAAGGGCTTCAAAATTATAATAATCGGTTTCGATGTGAGGACCGCTCGCTACTGTGTATCCCAAACCAACAAAAACATCGAGAATGCGATCAACCATACCATTAAGAGGATGAATATGACCAAGAGGACGACTAACTCCCGGCATAGTGACATCAAGAGTTTCTGCTTGTAATTGGGCTTCGATTTCAGCTTGTTGTAAAGTTTGTCTGCGACTGTCTAGCTGATTTTGAATTTTTTCTTTAACTTCGTTGGCTAATGTCCCAACAATAGGTCGTTCTTCAGGACTTAATTTGCCCATTCCTCTCAAAATTTGGGATAAGTCACCTTTCTTCCCCAAATATTTGACTCGGAGTTGTTCTAATTCTTCTAGATTAGTTAAAGCACCTATTAAATCTAATGCTTGTTGTTGTAATTCTTTTAATTGAGTCTCTAACTGATTGGGGGATGTACTCATGCTCGATCGCTTTTCTTTTCAGGATAACCAGCTAATTCATTAAACAATATTCTTAGGGTTTTAATCAAAGTTCTTCTCAGAAATACATTTGAAGATTAAGGAAAAGATATTTGATCGATAACCATTGATAAAATGATTTACTTCAAAATCGCGCTTTAGTAACCATAGAAATTGATTTAGCTTCTTCAATCCATTGTTTTACTTGTTCTAAGGAAGGAGATAATTCTTTGGATTGCATCGTAGCTATGTGTAATTTTACAATTTGACGGTGGAGACGAGGAAAAGATGTCTGACTTAGTTGTAAGACGGAAGCTATTCCAGAATGTAATAATAATCCACAGTATTGACAACCAACACTAGGAAGACGAGCTAAATCTGCTAAAGCAACCCATTTACTAATATATCTATTACTTAGTTTGAGTTGAGTAGCTAAAGTTTGTTGAGTTTGGGGGTTACTTGCGACCGCGAGTAATTGTTTGGTAGTGTTAATACCAAAAGCTTTGAGTAAATTTTGTTCTTCTGGTTTGATTCCAGGTAATTTATCGATAGACCAGTAGCAAAGTTGCATTGAATTAAAAGAAAAGATTTGATTAGAGCAAAACTGCAACATAAAAAAATCAACAATCTTGCTGATTTAAGTATTAAGTAATAGGTAATTACTAAAGCAAGCCTCAATGAGTTGAGAGAAAAATTAAATTTAGAATAATTGTTCCAAGTTTAAATTTTATTGCCATCAACTATTAACAAAAAATATTTACTCTGGATTCTTACAATTTAATTAAATAAAACTACTATTTTTTCTTTAGTTAGCGAATTTAGACAATGAACCTAGACACAACCAGAGAAATTGACAACTCTTTATCTACTACTTTACAACAGAGAAGACAAAAATTGGCTGAGTTAGTTGATACTCCAGTTATTTTATGGTCTGGGGAAAGTATCGGACGAAATTTTCCAGCCAATCGCTTTCCTTTCCGAGCTAGTAGTCATTTTCTTTATTTTGCGGGTTTACCTTTAGAAAAAGCTGCCATTAGATTAGAACAAGGCAAATTAAATTTATATCTTGATGATGCTCCACCTGAAGCTACTTTATGGCATGGTAAAACACCAACCAGAGAAGAAATTGCTGCCATGATTGGCGCAGATCGAGCTTATCCTTTAGTAGAGTTAGTTAATCACACTGCTAATGCTGCCACAATAGCCGTACAAAATTACCACACCTATCAACAGCAGTGTCAATTATTGAATCGAACTCTTACCCCTGCTAATGCACCAACAGGAATAGATTTAGATTTAACCAAAGCAATCATCACCTTAAGATTGTCTCACGATCGCTTTGCTTTAACGGAATTAACCAAAGCTGCCCAAGTTTCAATCAAGGCACACCAATCAGGTATGAAGGGGACTTCTCAAGCAACCACTGAAGCAGAAGTCAGAGGTGCAATGGAAGGAGTAATTATTGCTCATAATATGAGTTGTGCCTATGGCAGTATTGTGACGGTACACGGGGAAGTTTTACACAACGAACAGTATCTTCACTCCTTACAAACAGGCGATTTATTATTAGCCGATGTTGGTGCCGAAACTCCTTTGGGTTGGGCTGCCGATATTACTCGTACTTGGGCTGTTTCAGGTAAGTTTTCCGAGACTCAACGGGATCTTTATCAAGTAGTTTTAGCTGCCCACGATGCTTGCATTGAAAAAATTCGCCCAGGAGTAGAATATCGAGACATTCATTTATTAGCTGCTCAGATTATTGCGGAAGGATTAGTAAATCTGGGCATTTTAAAAGGTAATCCTGATGATTTAGTAGCAATGGATGCTCATGCTTTATTTTTCCCCCATGGAATTGGTCATTTGTTGGGTTTAGATGTTCATGACATGGAAGATTTAGGAGATTTAGCAGGTTACGATACAGAAAGAGTTAGAAGCGATCGCTTTGGGTTGGGTTACTTGAGATTAGATCGTCCTCTTCGTCCAGGAATGTTAGTCACAATTGAACCAGGTTTTTATCAAGTTCCTGCCATTTTGAATCATCCTGATTTTCGTCATAAATATCAGAAGGTAGTCAATTGGAAACGTCTAGAGCAATTTGCTGATGTAAGAGGGATCAGAATTGAGGATGATGTTTTGGTAACCGAATCTGGCTCAGAAGTCTTAACGGCTGCTTTACCTACTAAAGTAGAAGAAATTGAAGCTTTAACTAGCTAAACCAACATAATCTTAATAATATGAAGTCCTGTTGACTAGTTACATCTTAGTGAGAAAACGGCAGAAGGCACGAGGCAGAAGAATTTCGTACAATAAAATTAATTTGAGTCGTCAATTTTTTTTCTAAGTACCTAGGCAAAATTAATTGTGTACTTCAGTAATCAAGAGCTTAGAGAGCTTTAAGAGAATGGGAGAAAAAGAAAATATACAAATAGATTTGCTTAATTACTTAGTAATTAAACAGACTTGATAGATTATCAAATTTTCAAGCATTTTGAACTTTTCTGTTCTACTTGTGATGCTGCCTCTTTGCAATATGACCAAAAAAATCATTACTTAGCTCTAATTAAATACCCACAACGATGCTCACCGTTATTAATCCAGTGAGTACGTTCTACAGTACAATCGGGCAAGACTGCAGCAAACATTTCTAATTCGTGACCACAAATACTCGGATAAGACTCTGCCACTTCTGAAATAGCACAATGATGTTCAGCCAAAATAAATTGCTGCTTATCTCCTTGAATCGAGTGTAACTCTGCCATATAACCTTCTTGTTGACGCAATTCAACTAGAGCAGCTACTCTTTGACGTAAAGAACCATTACCAATGCGATCGCGATATTCAGCAGCTTTTCTTTGCCATTGCTTTTCCAAAACCTTAGTAACCTGTTCTTTGCCTACAGTTTCCGCTAAAGTATCTAAAAAAGAAACAGCAAACTCTCCGTAACGATGAGGAAAAAGCGATCGCCCTTGTTGACTTAGTTGATAAAGATGTTGTGGTCTTCCCATCCCCGTTTGCACTGATTCGTATTTGATTAAACCCTCAACCTCCAATTCATTGAGGTGACGGCGAGTTGCTTGCGGACTAATC
Organism: Stanieria cyanosphaera PCC 7437; assembly: GCF_000317575.1. Taxonomy (NCBI): domain Bacteria; kingdom Bacillati; phylum Cyanobacteriota; class Cyanophyceae; order Pleurocapsales; family Dermocarpellaceae; genus Stanieria; species Stanieria cyanosphaera. The sequence goes on from NC_019748.1 coordinate 1,594,193, forward strand.
TTCAAAGCCTGGGCTAGCTGTTGTGCTGAGGCTTGACCTTGTTTGAGTAAATGTTGCAGAATACTCTGCTTAGTAGACGGTATCCCTGTGGTCGTCATCGTCTTATCTCTAGATGGTGTTGTTAAAGAAAAAAATTAAACCGAAAAATTCAAAAATTTTGGCGACTTTGACAACATCTTTGTTGTTAATGTAACCTACAATAGACTTAAACAACAAATTTATTGTTTAAATATAGTTGGGGTTAGTAGCAATTGGGAATACAGACTATTGAATTCAACTCATCCGCTAATCCTCGCCAAAAAAACTTAACATCAATCTGCACGAGAACATTGCTATGAGTTCCACAGTCAAAAACTTAGTCAATCAACCTTATAAATACGGCTTTATCACTGAGATCGAGGCTGATACAATTCCTCGCGGACTGAATGAAGATATTATCCGCTTGATTTCAGCCAAGAAAAACGAGCCAGAATTTATGTTGCAGTTTCGCCTCAAAGCATATCACCAGTGGCTAAAAATGACTGAACCAACTTGGGCTCATGTAGGTTATCCTCCCATTGATTATCAAAACATTATTTACTATTCTGCACCTAAACAAAAGAAAGCAAAACTCAATAGTCTCGATGAAGTCGATCCAGCTTTACTCGAAACCTTTGAAAAACTTGGTCTTCCTCTCTCAGAACAAAAAAGATTGAGCAATGTTGCAGTTGACGCGATTTTTGATAGTGTTTCCATCGCTACTACCTTTAAAGAGAAGTTAGCAGAAGAAGGAGTAATTTTCTGCTCAATTTCTGAAGCCCTACAAGAACATCCAGATCTGGTACAAAAATATTTAGGAAGTGTTGTTCCTGTAGCAGACAATTATTTTGCTGCCCTGAATTCGGCTGTTTTTAGTGATGGTTCGTTTGTGTTTATTCCCAAGGGTGTTAAATGCCCAATGGAATTATCTACCTATTTTCGCATTAACAACGGTGAAACGGGACAATTTGAAAGAACTTTAATTGTTGCCGAAGAAGGTGCTTCGGTTAGTTATTTAGAAGGTTGTACCGCGCCAATGTACGACAGTAACCAACTTCATGCTGCGGTAGTAGAATTAGTAGCTTTAGATGATGCCGAGATTAAATATTCTACAGTTCAAAACTGGTTTGCTGGCGACGAAAACGGCAAAGGAGGTATTTACAACTTTGTAACCAAACGCGGTTTGTGTAAGGGAGTGAATTCCAAAATTTCTTGGACTCAAGTAGAAACAGGTTCAGCCATCACTTGGAAATATCCTAGTTGTGTTTTAGTAGGGGATAATTCAGTAGGAGAATTTTATTCCATTGCTCTTACTAATCACAAGCAACAAGCAGATACAGGAACAAAAATGATTCATATCGGCAAAAATACCCGCAGTACAATTATTTCTAAAGGTATTTCGGCTGGAGAATCAAAAGGTAGTTATCGCGGTTTAGTTAAAATTGGACCAAAAGCAGACGGTGCGAGAAATTATTCTCAATGTGACTCGATGTTAATTGGGGATAACGCTGAAGCTAATACTTTCCCTTATATCCAAGTAGACAACAATAGTGCCAGAGTCGAACACGAAGCTTCTACAGCAAAAATTGGCGAAGAACAACTATTTTACTTTGCTCAACGTGGTATCTCTGAAGAAGACGCAGTTTCCATGTTAGTTAGTGGTTTTTGTAAAGATGTTTTAAATGAGTTACCAATGGAATTTGCAGCAGAAGCAGATAAGTTATTGAGTCTGAAGTTAGAAGGTACAGTAGGTTAAGGATACAATCAATTTTTAAGGGCGAAGTTTATTCGTCCCTACAGTTATCGGTAGAGACGTAACATGTTACGTCTGTACACCAGTTACCAGTGATGACTCGTTATATCAAGTTCGGTTGAATAATTATATTAAAGTTGAGGTCAGATATAGCAGTTCTCATACTGGTGAGGTACAAAGTATTTGGATTTAAGGCAGGAGGCAGGTGTTAAGTGTACCTCGTGGATTCGAGAAACGCCATAACAAGTAATTACTAATTAGTAATTAGCAAATGCAACCAGGCTTTTTTATTTCAACCAATTATTCGTACTTGATATTATTGTCGCCCTTTCTCCTTTTGCTCCTCTGCCTCCTAACTTCTACTTCCTACCAATTAACCATTAACAATTAACAAAAAATCGAACGAGTGTACCTTATAGAGCGTGAGAACTGCTATATAATTATTTTTTTCTACTTTAAAAAACTAATTGTATCTCGCTTGTTTGAACTAGAATCTTGATTTAGTGATGCAGGAGAAGAAGGATTAGGAACATTATCAGTATTATTTAATAACCAAATAAAATAGTAAATGCCAAGAGCTATTGGCCAAGTAGTCGCAATGCTAACAATAATTCCGATTAGAAAAATTTTGTTTGAATAATTGTTATTGTGTAAAGATTTAACTAAACTAGTTGAATTAGTCAGAGATTTTGAATTTACTGGTTGTTCTGCAATTAAATTAGAAGTATTTTCTAATAATAAAAATTTTAATTCAGATTTTTGCTTCTGTTGATAATGCTCAAGTGCTTTTAAAACTTCCGATGCAGACTGATAGCGTTTATGATAATCTTGACATACCATTTTGTTAATAATGGCAATTAACTCTGAACTAACAGACACTAAATGCTCCCAACTTAGTTCATGAGTTTTGGGATCGAAACTTAAATTTAGAGTATCTGTACCCGTAAGTGTTTCAATAGCAATTATTCCCAGTGCATAGATATCGCTGCCAAAACAAGAATGAGCTTGTGCTTGCTCACTAGGCATATAACCAGGAGTACCAACTATAATTTTGTGATCTTTAGAATTATTAATTTCTTCGAGATCATTATTAATCAGTTTAGCTACACCAAAATCTATTAAGACTAATTTATGATCATCCCAACGTCGGATTAAATTACTAGGCTTAATGTCCCGATGAATAATACCATGAGAATGAATAAATTCTAAAATTGGCAAAACTTCTTGTAGTAGTTGAATAACCTGATTTTCTTCCCAGCAATCTCCTGTTGCTAATTCTGAATAAAGAGTATGTCCTTGAATAAACTCTTGTACTAAATAAAATTGATTTTTTTCGCTAAAAGTAGCTAAAAGTCGAGGAATGTATCGGGAATTACCTAAACTACTAGTAATTTTAGCCTCCCTTTCAAACATTAATTTTGCTACTTTGATCAGGTGCAAATTTTTAGTAGTAGGTTTGAAACGTTTGACAAAACAAATGGGATGCTCGCTGTGTTGAACATCTTCAGCTAGATAAGTTTCTCCAAAGCTACCAGAAGTGCAAATTTTAACAACTAAATAACGTTCATTAAGTAGCTTGCCTACTAGTGTTTCATTCCTGATCCGATTTTTTGTCATTATGAGCGAAAAAATTTTTGTTTTTCAGTTATGTACTTATGGCAAATAATTAGGACAACAATTAAAAGTCACAATTACCAGAGAGTAAAAGTGTGTTTTTTTGACAATTTTGCTGTTATTGACTAGCTTCTGTTGAATTTTCTTCAGCAACTTCTTTTGATCGATTCAAACTAGCAAATCCAGCTTGTGCGATCGCATTTTGAACGGTTTGAGTTTGTAAAAGCTTTGCATAAGCTTCTCCTGCCTGCTGCGCCAAACTTCCATCTTCTTTGACAATTACATACATTTTTCTGGTTATCGGATAAGTATTATCTTCAAAGACTTCTGTATTAACTTGATTTCGTAAACCAGGACACTGTTGTGGTGAAATTAACGGCTCATTATAGGGAGTTATTAAGAGATCGCTACTGTAACCTAAAGCTAAAGGTTTAACAGTACACTGAGGAATGAGTGTCTTTGCCGAAGCAAAATAAATTCCACCTGGAGTTTTACTAACCTTGCGAATTGCTTCAGTAGTAGAGTTGACGTATTGTACCTCTTGCCCCAATGAGGTTTTTTCTGACTCATTAGATGAGGCAAAAATTACCGATTCTGCATCTTTTTCAGGAACTGCAAAGGGAACAATGGCAAGATCATTTCCTCCTATTTCACTCCAATTGTTGATTTTTCCCGTAAAAATTTGCTTTAGTTGTTTAACAGTTAATCCTTCGGTGATTTTTAAAGCTGGATTAACTACCACTGCTACTCCATCTATGGCAACTGGGTATTCCTGAAGAGAAAAGCCTTGTTGTTGAGCAAGAGTTTGTTCTTGTTTAGTTACAGGGCGTGTCGACTGAACAAAGTCTAACTCTCCGTTGAGTAACATCTCAATGCCCGAACTTGAACTAGGATTAGCATTAACAGGATTTACATAGCGCAATTGCAATTCAGGATAGGTAGCTTGAATTTGAGAATCGATTGTCTGTCGAATTGGAGCCCATGCTGGACTACCACCGTAATTAAATGAACCGATTGGAATGTTGGTAACTGCTTGAGATTTGAGAATAGAAGAAGTATTCTCTGAACTTGTATTTCTAGAAGCGACAAGATTTTGTTGTTGTCCCAAACGCGACCAAAACCACCAGAAAAATCCACCAACTACTACTAGTGTTAATACTTTACCAATAATTAAACCTTTTAAAAGCAGAGTTGCGTCTTTGCTTAGTTTATTCATGATTTATTTTGTGGCACGATAAAATATTTTAAAATAAATAGCCTTGTTTCAATCTTAATTTCGATAGATATTCAGTTTTGACCATTGAAGAGATTGGCATGAATAAGTTCTATCACCTCAAAATTGCCACCAAATTTTTGTGACAAATTAGCTCAAATGTATTCTCAAAATATATTAATTTAAGCTCATTTTTAAGGTTTAATATTAAGCTTTTATTTTGAATGTTTTAAGCTTGAAAAGCAATTTAAATCTAGTTTGTATTGGTTATTATAGCTTTACCAGCAAAAGAATACTTGACACGAAGCATCAACTAGCGAATCATACTAAATCCGATTACCAAAACATACTTTTAATCAAAGGTTTTAATTAGGCTCAAATACTTCTGCCTCCGTCCTTCTGCCTCGATGCGCTTGCGTCCTTTGAGAAACGGCTGTATGCACGAGGTTTCCTCGAAAGCTTGTACGCCCCGTGAAACCTCAAAGGCGGTCGCATCGCTGCCTTTTGACAACAACTTATGTTCACACTCTTTTAGAAGATTGCTGTGATTGTTTTAATTCGCTTGCCAACTAGCTAAAGAGGGAGTTTCTAAAAGAGCTTGGCTCAAACTTTGATGAATGTGACCATTAGTCGCTAAAATTCGCCCAGAATTAAGCTGAATTTCACTACCATCATAAGCCGTTACTTTTCCGCCAGCCTCTTCAACAATTACAATTCCAGCAGTAATGTCCCAAGGACTAAGCCCTCTTTCCCAATAACCATCTAATCTACCACAAGCAACATCAGTTAAATCTAAAGAAGCCGAACCACTACGACGCACGCCTTGAGTGAGATGAGTCAGATAACAAAACTCAGCATAATTATTATCCGTTGTTTCTCTGCGATCGTAAGCAAACCCCGTTACTAGCAGACTTTTACTTAATTCTTGAGTTTGAGAAACCTGAATTGGACGACGATTGCAACTCGCACCCAAGCCTTTAGCAGCGCGAAATAATTCATTACGAAAAGGATTATATACCGCTCCTACTTGAGGAACACCATCAATCATTAACCCAACCGAAACGGCAGACACAGGATAACCATGAGCATAATTAGTTGTACCATCTAAAGGATCGATCGCCCAAAGATATTCACTTTCGATTGCACCTAGTTTTCCCGATTCTTCTGCCAAAATACTATGTTCAGGAACATGACGATTTAAAACTTGAATAATTGCTTTTTCTGCTTGTTTATCAGCTTCGGTAACCAAATCTCCAGGTTTACCTTTTTCTTCAATCTCCTCTAACTTATTCCAATTATTTTGTAAAACGACTCCAGCAGTCATAACTGCTTCGGTAGCGATATCTAAAAAGATTTGTAATTGTTGAATGGAATTTTGGCTCATGATTTAGTTTGTTGAGAACGAAATTGCTCAGGAGATTCTCGCATCGGTTGTTGAGGATTCCAAATCCCATAACCCATTAAACGAGCATATTCTTGTGCATACCAAAGACGCTGACTGTATTGATTGGGATAATTAGTATCAGCTAAAACATATCCTTCTTTAACTAATTGCTCGCTAATTAAAGTTTTATCATGCCAAATATGAGCTAAATAACGATTAAAAGGATCTTTTTTTTCAAGCTTTAATTGAATTGATGAAGCAGAAACATTTGGGCTGATTAATTGCTTGAGTCTCTGTTGGGCTGCTTTTCCCCAAGGAGATTGCTGCAAATCTGGGGCATTAATACCAATGATTCTGACTGTTTCTTTTGACTTAAAATGGTCTGCTTGAGTTAACCATACTTCAATGGTTTGTCCGCTTACCACCCGTTTTACTTTAGCCTTAATAGTTGAAGGTAAATCAGAATTTTGACAGCTACATAACCAGAAACAGCAACAACAAATTAGACAGATTTTCGCCAAAAAATTCATTAAATCTACGCTTATTTCCTCTTTGTGGCTCAAAAGCATTCGAGTCAAATTTATTTAATCTTCATCCAAAGGTAAACCCACTCGAACTTTTCCTTTACCAAAATAACGCCCAAACTGAAGTTCGTACACTTCATCCTCATCTTGGGTTTCTACGACTAGATCTGAACGAGGATAGCTCACACACAATAAAGCATAACCTTGTTTTTTTAATTTGGGTGATAATCCCATTGCTTCAGGTTGTTCGATTTCTCCAGAGCTAATTCTGACAGCACAACTGGTACAAGCACCATTACGACAAGAAAAAGGTAGTTCTACACCCTGTTTTTCCGCCGTCTGTAAAATATATTCGTCTTCAGGAACTTCTACAGTATAGATTTTTCCTTGTTGACGATAGTGGACAGTAATTTTATGAGATTTCATTAGTTAATTTTAAGTTTGATTGTAATTGTTGAAATTTAGCTGGAAGTTAAAAATTTCTGAAGTTAAAGAAACTAACTAAGTTATTCTACAATTCTTCGTCTGCTTCAACTTTGTCTCTCTTTAACTCTGCCATGTGTAGTCTATCAACAAAAAAGAATTTATTAATAGTTTGAAAAACTTACGTTGCCATGTATAATGGTAAATCGCGACACCTGGAGAGGTGGCCGAGTGGTCGAAGGCGCAGCACTGGAAATGCTGTAACGGGGTGACTCGTTCGAGGGTTCGAATCCCTCCCTCTCCGTTTCAAACTTTTCTCTGATAGTCGGGCTTTTCAACATCGAACGAAATTTTTCCGTTACGATATCCGCTCAATTACCGACACTTTATCTCTCCCAAAAACAAAAAAAAGAGTCTTCATCCACTCTTCAAAGTCATGTCTAACTTGTAAAATCTTTGGGGGACTCTGAGGTTTCCTTGCCCTTGTCCAACCAACGAGATAGTAAAAATGACCATGATTTAGAACATAGACTGGTCATTATGTCAAATAGAATAGACGGGATATCAAGGTAGAAGTGAATCTGCAAGTTAGAAGAGCGATCGCATTAAGCTATAAGGATTCAGAAATAAGATTACGAGCAACACTTTTTTCTCCATCCACTTCAAGTTTACAGCTTACTTATCGAAAATTTTGGGTTTAAAACCCCGTGCTTCTAGCAGGGCTTTTCTTGCTTTTGAATGTATTTCTTTAAGACTCCAAGAGGTGCGCCGCCTATACGGTTGAAGTGAAGTAGCTTAGACTCCACAGAGCGTCCTTTCCGTAAGGCTTTTTAAACCCTGCTTGACCATAGCGACGACTAGAGACTCCTTTTAAAGCATTAACCATCTGCGATACAGACAACTTTGGAGGAAACTCAATGAGCGCATGGATATGGTCAGATTCTCCATTAAATTCCAGAATTTTGAAATTCATCTTTCGCGCAACTTCCGCAAAAGATTTCTCAATTACGCTCAGGCTTTCAGCCGTTAGAATCGACCTACGGTATTTAATTACACAGACCAAGTGAATCTTAAGGTCAGATACGCTGTGTCTTTCCTGGCGAAGTTGAGTTGTCATTTTTAACAGACCAATGTATAATCGAATCACAGACCAATCTTATTATAAGCGATGAAAGCTCGATATCAATACAGATTTTACCCAACCATCCAACAACAGGTGAGTTTAGCTCAACTGTTTGGCTGTGTTCGAGTTGTCTGGAATGATGCCTTAGCTTTCTGCAAGGAGTCGGAAAAGCTGCCAGGGTATAACAAGCTTGCTGCCAGGTTGACTCAAACCAAAAGACTCGAAACAAGAGAATGGTTAAGGGAGGTTTCTTCTGTCCCATTGCAGCAATCCTTAAGACAATTAGACACTGCCTACAAGAACTTTTTCGAGTCCAGAAATGGAAAGAGAAAAGGCAGCAAAGTAGGCTCACCTAAATTTAAGAAGAAAGTGAGTCGCCAGTCAGCAACCTTTGCCAATACGGCTTTTAAGGTTTCTGATGGTGAAGTCTATTTAGCTAAGATTGGTAATTTAAAGCCAGTTTGGTCTAGAGAACTTCCCTCACATCCAAGTTCTGTAACTGTGATTAAAGATTGTGCTGGACGCTATTTTCTAAGCTTTGTAGTTGAGGTTGTACCTAATCAAGTTGAGGCTAAAAATCAAAGTATTGGAATTGATTTGGGTATCAAAACGTTTGCTGTGATGAGCAATGGCTTTAAGGCAACAAGCCCCGACTACTCGAAACAGAATCGTAAAGTTCGCAAACTACAGAAGAAGTTAGCACGCCAACAAAAGGACTCTAAACGGAGAAATAAGACTCGTCTTCAAATTGCCAAACTGCATAATCGGATTGCCGAGACTCGGAAAGATTTTCTACATAAACTATCGACTAAAACAGTTAACGACAACCAAGTGATTGTTTTGGAAGATTTAAATGTGTCAGGAATGGTTAAGAATCGTCGATTAGCCAGAGCGATTAGTTTGCAAGGCTGGCGAGAGTTTAGAAATTTGTGTGAAGCTAAGTCGGAAAAGTCTGGTCGGACATTTCAAACGATTGATAGATGGCAACCGACTAGCCAAGTTTGCTGTGACTGTGGGTTCAGGTGGGGGAAGATCGATCTTTCAGTACGTTTTGTAGTCTGTTTGAGTTGCGGTATAGAGCAAGACAGAGACGAAAATGCAGCAAAAAATATAGAAATGGTCGGGATAGGGCATTGCCACGACCTTAAACGGACGCAGAGAGACTGTAGGACCAGTTCGCTGGCAGGACTCGATGAAGTGTCAAGAATCACTGTGGCTTCAGCCCAGTGAGTATGTCAAATAAGTATAGATAACTGACGAACAAAATCCTTCACTACAGCAACGAATTCCTTGGTAGATTCATAAGGTAAAACATTTCGTCCTGGGATAATTTTGCCTTGACCTGATGGTAAATTATTTAAGTACAAATCTAATCTTTGTTGTGGAGTTTCTGCCAAACCTTCACGACTGATACTAGAAGCTTCGTTTCCGAAGACAACTAAAGTAGGTTGAGAAATGCTTTGAATTTTTTTAGTATAATCTTTGCGCCAAAAACTAGCTAAAAAAGAAAAGACTGCATAGCGACTATCCAAATTTTTAGCCCCTGCTTGCAAAAAATCTAACCAATTAGGATCGACTGCTTCTGCTTCGGCAAACAATTGACGAGTAGAAAAAGACTGCAAAAATTTACGACGACGGGCATAACGATAAAAAAGATTACCAACAGGAGAATCAAACAAAAGATTCCAAAGTATTTTTTGTTGCAGAGGTTTACCAGCTTCCGTCATAATTTTCCACGCCGGAGGACCTGATAAAACTAAACCTTTAATATAATTAGGTTGCATAGGATCGTTGACTAACTCCAACGCTACAGGAAATAATGCTCCTTGCACGACTAAAACTACAGGTTGCTTAACAACTGTTTCTAGAAAATACTTGAGTTGGGCTGCCCAATCTTCAGGAAAATAGGCTAAATGAGGCATTTCACTTTTACCACAGCCTAACAAATCAGGATTGTAAATTGAATAAGATTGTTCTTGTTGTTGCCAAGCTGAAATAAAACGTTGCCAAAAAACTCCCGATAAACCCACTCCAATGGGATGAATTAGTAATAAAGCTAAATTCTCTGATTGTTGGTGTTGAGAAGGGTAAAATTGATAGGCGCAATCAAAGTTTTTCCAAGAGTAATTATTTGAAGAAGATGACATCGACTTTGCTAAATAATTTAATTAAGTTTTGTTTTAATCTAATATTTTTGAGTGAATCAAATTAAGTTGATATTGAGCTATATAACAATTCTATTTAATTTGTGAACATAAGTTATCTTCAAAAGGCAGCGATGCGACCGCCTTTGAGGTTTCACGGGGCGTACAAGTTTTTGAGGAAACCTCGTGCATATAGCCCCTTCTCAAAGGACACAAGCGCATCGAGGCAGAAGTTACTTAATCGTTTTTTTATGAATATTAATGATTCTAATCTTTAAAATGCCACTCAGTTAACAAAAACTACTAATCAAAGAATCAATTGCCAATATATAAGATTAAAATGCTCAACTAAATTAACAACTACTTTTTACTGATAACTGTTGACTGTTGACTAATAATTGTTTTAATAGAGCTAATTATCGGTGAAAAGGAGAAGCGAAGTAGTGAACAAGAAATTCTTTTGTTTGATGGTAATTAGTTTCGGATTTTTATTAGCTTCTGGTGTTTATTCCCAATCTATCAGCAATTCTCCTTCACAAATCCGCTATGATACTACTGAACAAGGCAATAGTATCGTTCATACGATCATTATTCCTCATGATAGTAACTTTAAAGTTTATCCAGAAGTTGCGCCCGAACTTCAATCAATTGAAACCTTTGCTACTCAACATAAAGCGATCGCAGTAATTAATGCTGGTTATTTCGATCCGAAAAATCAAAAAACTACTTCTTATATTACTCGCCAAGGCAAGTTAGTCGCCGATCCTCGTACCAATGAAAGATTAATTAAAAATCCTGACTTGCAACCTTATCTTGACAAAATTTTAAATCGCACAGAATTTCGTCGCTACATTTGTTCTCATCGATTTCGCTACGATATTACTTTTCATCAAGATGATATTCCTAACGGTTGTGTTTTAATTGATGCTATTGGTGGAGGACCCCAAATTTTACCTCAAAATACGGCTTTTGAAGAAGGTTTTACCGATTATCAAGCAGAAGAAAAAATTCGTGATGCGATCGGTACTACTCAACTCAATGCCAGAAGTGCGATCGCTCTTACAAACAATGGAGATCTTATTCTAGCATTGGTAGCACAAAAACCTGAATCTCCTACCAACTCTGGAATGTCTTTAGAACAATTAGCTGATTTTTTAACTACCCTCGGTGTAGAAAAAGCAATGAATTTGGATGGCGGAAGTTCAGCTTCTCTCTATTATGATGGGAAAACTGTTTACGGAAGATTAGATTCAGAAGGAAACCAAATTCAACGACCAATCAAATCTGTTATTCTCGTACGTTAATTACTAAATTGCAAATCAACACAATTAAGACTAATTCTCGCAAACTAGCTAAATGTACCATGAATCAATTTCGGCCATTTTTTCTTTTGGGATAATTTTCTCGATTTGTTACTACTTGAATTAAGAGAGTGACATAAGAAGGATAGTATGAGAGATGCTTTCTTAACTCACCATGACGCAGAGACTGAATTAGTTAGATGCTTCGTTGCCTCACCATGACACAAAGACTGAGCAACTAATTAAAGCTCTTCGATTTCAACAATTCTTTTCAGAGGCATGGGTTTGGTATCCGCTTGAGGTAATTCCAAAACTTCTTTTTCCTTAACTGTATTGGGTAATAGTACTGGTAAAGGTTCAGGTTCATCAATCCAGTAACTAGATACAGGTAGAATATGTTCTAAGTCTTCTAGTAATCGAGGAATAATCATTACAGCGTGTAGTTCCCCAATTCTTTCAGCTGCTTCCATGCCTGCATCGATCGCGACAGCAACATTGGCTACTGTACCACGAATGATTGCGGTACATAAACCATCACCGATCTTTTCGTAAGAAGCTAGCTGTACATCTGCCGATTTCAACATGGCATCCGCAGCACCTACCATCGCAGGAAAACCTCTAGTTTCAATTAAACCAATCGAACGATTGCTGAGACGACTATAACCACGTCTTTTTTGTACTAATTCGACTAAATGAGAACCAATAGGAAAAACCGCTTCTAAATTGGGCATAGGACGAGCAATTACCAACTTAGAGACTAATTGACCAAATTTTTCGGCAGTTTTCGCTCCTTCTTCTACCGCTAAACGTACATCAGAAATATTTCCCCTCACAACAGCAGTACAATGTCCACTGCCAGTTTTTTCATAACCCACCATCGTCACTTCTGCGGATTTCAGCATCATGTCTGCTGTACCAACAATGGCGGGAAAACTTTTAGTAGAGACTAAACCAAGCGCGCTATCTTGAAAGGGGTGTTGTTGCTGTTGTTGATATCGTCTTTGGGTAGTAACTCTCTGCCTCCGTAAATCTAGGTCAGTCATTCAGTTTCTCTTTCCTCTATAACAATGCCATTAATTCTAGGTAGTATTTCCCTTATACATAGTTTAGTCAGAAAAATAAATAAATGCTGAAAATTATCTGCTGAATTTAATTTTATAAAACTAATAATAGATATGAGAAACTGATATCTGAATAATTTCTGCTTGCTAGGTTGTAAAACTATGACTAATTTACCTCAAAACAGCCCAGTCCAACTGTCTGAAGCACAAGCCCAGGAGTTAATGCGATCGCTTTTGCATAAAGAAGGTAATTGGGTTGATTGGGGCAAAACTTCTCAGCAGTTACAAAAAGCAGGGTATAGTCCCCAAAAAATCTTTGAAGAAACTGGATTTCAAGGCAGTCAGCAGAATTTAGTGATTGTGGCTGCTCAAGTCTATGAAAGTGTTGCTCAAGCCCAAACAGATGAGGCTATTTTAAAATACTATCAAGGGCCTAAAAGTGATGTTTTATACGAATTTCGTGTTCTTAATCAATCACAACGTGTAGCAGCAGCCCAATTAGCTTATGAAAAGAATTTAGATGTTGATGGAGCGCATGAAGTTGCTCGTGCAGTTAAAGAAGTTTCTAGTTTAGCTCAACTCCCAAAAGATTTTACTAATCATCCTGGTGATGCAGTTGCTTATTTATGTTGGAAACGAGCGCGACAAAAGAAAGATTTACAAGAAAGATCTCGTTTAATCGCTCAAGGTTTAAAATTTGCTCATTCTCAGCAAGCTAGAGCAGCAATAGAACAGCTTTTAAATGATTTTACTGTTGTTCCTAGTAAAACCGCTCCTCTTTTGCCTGTTTATCGTCTGGAATCAGATAGTGAGTTACCTTGTATCATTCCCTTAGCAGGTTCGTATCCTATAACTCATCAAGAGCTTGAAGCCGTTAAACCGATTGAAATTCAAGAGCCTTTTCGTAGTATTCAAATTTCTCAATCTGGTACGTTTGTTCCCGTACCTGGTTGGCAAGCATTACTCAAAGCTAAAGATCCTGTGGGTTATTTGTCCAAAAGCGATCGCTTACCGAAAGCTTTGTCAGGAAAAGTAGAAGAAGTATTAATTATCGTAGATCGAGCCGAGCAAGAATGGAATAACCAAAGTTATTTTGTCGTAGAAATAGACGAAAAATTAGAAATTCAATGGTTTGAAAATAAACCCGATCTACTGATTGTCGGACAGTTGGTGTTAATTCTGCGTCCAAAAAACATTTTTGATGAAAATAATTTAACTGAACCTTGGCAAATGGATGATTAAACTTTAGTTAATTGTTAAGATCTACTTGCTTAATTCTGAATTACCAATTTTGGATGCTGAATTACTGTAATTATGTTTCAGAAAAACGATAATATTTCTGTGATTTTAGCTCTATTGCTACTCGCAGGAATTCTTAGCACAAGTTTTTGGTGGTTGACTAATAAATATAGTTTTAATTTCAAGAATTCAAATTCTACTATAAATAATAACAATATTCAAAAAAAACCAAACATTAACAATCAAAATACAACTCCTGTTTCTGCTCCTCAAACAACTTTTGGCTCATCTATTAATGTTCCTCAAGGAACAACAATTAAGATTAACGGTTCTACTAGTATGGTGCAAATTAATCAAGCGTTGAAAAATCGTTTTGAACAACAATTTGCAGGAATAAAAGTAATAACTAATGCTCAAGGAACAAATCAAGGAATAAAATTACTTCAGTCGAGACAGATAGATCTAGCAGCTATGTCTCGTTTCTTAACTGTTGAAGAACAAAATCAAGGTTTAGCAACAGTGCCTATTGCTCAAGACGAGATTGCTATTGTCGTAGGAAATAATAATTCTTTTCGCCGTAGTTTAACTAAAAATCAAGTAAGGGAAATCTTTCAGGGCAAAATTACTAACTGGTCGGCATTAGGAGGAGCAAATCATCCGATTAAAGTAATTAATCGACCCGAGATTAGTGGTACTCGTCAAATCTTTCAAGAAGTTGTTCTAGAAGGTGAAAATTTTGGGCGATCGCACAACTTCATTACAATGGAAAGGGATGCAACCACACCAATTTTGAGAGCTTTAGCTAGCGATGGCATTAGTTATGCAACTTATAGACAAGTAGTTAATCAAAGAACTATTAGAACGGTGGCAATAGATGGTTTAACTCCCGAAGCTATTAACTATCCTTATCAAAGAACTTTTTCTTATGCATATCTTTATCCTCCTTCTTCTCAAGTAAGAGCGTTTTTGGAGTATGTTCTTTCGCCACAAGGACAAGAAACTATCATCAACACTAAAAATTAATTATTTAAGTTATCTATATTTTCTGGTGATTGTTCTGGTGTTGGTAATAAAGTTACTAAAACCTTATCCACTCTCATGCCATCCATATCGACAATTTCAAATCGTACCCCTTGCCATTCAAAATACTCTCCAGACTTAGGGATATGTTTAAGCACAGTCGTCATAAATCCCCCCAAGGTATGATAGTCGCCAGTTTCTTCTTCAGCTAACCATTGTTTATCCAACAAATCTTTGACTTCATCGATTGAAAGTAAACCATCTAATAACCAAGAACCATCCTCGCGCTGAATAATCATTGGTTCTTCAAGATCTTCGGAAGAGGAAATGCCACCAACTATAGCTTCCATTAAATCCGTTAGGGTGACCAATCCTTCAATATCTCCATATTCATCAGTAATGATCGCCATATGAATGCCAGTTGATTTAAACTCTTCCAAAACTCTTAAAGCAGGCGTATTTTCTGGAATAAATAAAGGAGACTCCAGCATTGTACCGAGATCGATTGCTTTTCCTTGTATACAAGCAGCCAAAAATTTACTACCACGAACAATTCCCAAACATTTATCTAAACTTTCTTCTCCGACAGGAAAACGTGAATAGTTATTTTCAATGATGCGACGTTGAGTATCTTCTAAAGGTGCATTCAAATTAAGCCAAGCAATTTCAAATCGAGGAGTCATGAAAGCTTTTATAGGGCGATCGCTGAGACGAAAGACTCGTTCAACTATTTCTTGTTCTGATTCTTCAAAAGTACCAGACTGAGTAGCTTGTTCGATTAATACTTTAATTTCTTCTTCTGTTACAGCAGATTCTGCTTCTGGTTGAATTCCGAGTAACCTCAATAATGCATTAGTAGAAATTCCGAGTAAATAAACTAATGGTGCAGTAATAGTCGATAGTAAACGCATCGGTTTGGCTACCGAACAAGCAACTTTTTCAGGATTGTTTAAAGCTAATCGTTTTGGAACTAATTCTCCAATTAATAAAGAAAAATAAGTAATCAGAGTTACAACGACAGCCACACTAATTTCTTCACTATAAGGCTTTAAAAAAGGAATAAAATCAAAAAAAAGCTTCACTCTTTGAGCTAACGTTGCTTGACCAAGCGCACCGCTAAGGATTCCTATTAAAGTAATTCCAATTTGTACTGTAGACAAAAAATCATTGGGAGAATTTGCTAATTTAAGTGCAGCTTTAGCGTTAGCATTACCTCGATTTGCCATTTGCTCTAAACGAACTTTGCGAGAAGACACCACAGCAATTTCCGAACCGGAAAATAAACCGTTGGCAACGATTAGTAAAATAATGAAGAGAATTTCAAGAGCAAAGGCAGACATTCTCTATTCCTATCATATCGCTATCGATACATAGCTTGTATATTTTCTTAGCGTACATCATGCTTAAATAATTTAACTGCCATTTTTAATCAGAATATTTTTTAAATCGATCACAATCCGTTTAAAAACAAGATAACGCTTAAACCATTAATAGAAAGAGAAATCAGTAAAGAGCTTGCGCTACAGAGTAAATAAACAAATTAATGATAGCTAATTTAGCCAAAAAAGACAGTGTTGTCAAAGTAGTATTTAAAGACCCAAATTAGATTATTTAACCTGAGAAAAAAATTTGATTAGAGACGGAAGCGTAAATTTGGGATTAGGATAGATCAGCGAATAAGACGAGGTATTAGTGGTGGTATCTTTTTCAATTATTTCTCAGACTCAAACTCTTAATTCTGATTGGCAATGGCGTGATTGGGAAGGATTACCTTATTTAACTTGTGGTTTATTGCAACAATGGCAACATGGGTTTTTTACTCAACAATTTTATCCTCGTATTCCAGAAAATTTAGTCAGTATCTTAAATTCCGAAGCAACTGTGCATCGAGTTAAACAAATTCATGGCAACCAAATACTGACACCGACAGAAATTTTAGCAGCCAAAAACAAAGCTAATTTACAAGAATCTTTACCTGGTGCAGATGGTGTGTTAAGCGATCGCACTACTCAAGCGGTTTGGGTAGCTAGTGCCGATTGTAATCCTGTTTTGATTGGTGATGTAGTGACAGGCAAAGTAGCTGCAATTCATGCTGGTTGGCGTGGTACAGCACAAAGAATTGTAGTTGAAGCGATCGCTCGTTTGGTAACTCATGGTAGTTCGTTAGAAAATCTGCGGATTGCGATGGGACCAGCTATTTCAGGTGAAGTTTATCAAGTCACAGAATACGTAGCTGCTGAAGTAGGTACAAGTATTATTGCTTCAGAAGAAGCCAAAACAACCGAAGAGATGTTAATTGCTTTGCAAAACTTACCCGATTCCCCCATTTTAGATGATTCTGAGCCTGGTCGAGTTCGTTTAGATGTAAGAAGAGTTAATGCTATTCAACTAGAACAATTGGGAATAGACCCCGAACAAATTGCGATCGCGCCTTATTGCACCTATCAGCAACCAGATTATTTCTTTTCTTATCGTCGTACTAATAACAAACAGGTTCAATGGTCAGGTATTGTTAGTTATGGGTGATTTTTCTGCGATCGCAGGAAGCCAAAAAGTTACAGTTGAACCTCGATCTACTTGACTTTCAACTGTGATATTTCCACCCATCATTTCACAAAAACTTTTACAAATTGCTAGTCCTAATCCGGTACCTCCATATTTTTTGGTTGTACTATCATCCGCTTGACTAAAAGGTTGAAATACTTTTTTCATTTGTTCGGCACTCATGCCAATTCCTGTATCACTGATTTTAAAAATTATCCAATCAGAAATTTGAAAGGATTGATCTTCAAGGTTGCTATTAAGCTCAGATTCAAAACCGCTTGCTTTAAAATTAACTACAGAAGGTAAACTCATTCTAGTTTTTCGACAGACCGATAAAGTAATTGTGCCTTGATGGGTAAACTTAGCTGCGTTACTCAGTATATTTAATAAAATCTGTTTAACTCGTTTGCGATCGCTGAACATCATTCCTAAACGATCATCAAATATCATCGTGATCACGTTATTGTTATTGTTGACAACCGGCAATATTAAAGCGTGAACTTCCGTCAGTAAAGCAGCTAAATCGAAACTTTCTGAATAGATTGATCCTTTACCTGCTTCAATTTTAGAAAGATCTAAGATATTTTCAATCAAAGTCAATAAATGCATTCCAGATTTTTGAATTTGATGTAGATCGGGAATAAAATCTGTATAGCCACATTCTTCTGCATCTATTTTCAGTAATTCACTTAAACCCAAAATACCATTGAGGGGAGTTCTCAATTCGTGGCTCATATTAGCCAAAAATCTACTTTTAGCAATACTAGCAGCTTCAGCAGCTTCTTTAGCTTGTTGTAATTCTTCTTGCGCCAATTTATTAGCAGTAATGTCGCGAATGATGGCTAAAGCTTCATGTTCTAAACTGAGAACAATTCTAACTTCAAAATATTGTGGTTGAGCTTGCTCGAATAATTCATATTCAAAGATTTGTATTTCCGAAGTTTGTAAAGCTTGTTGCAAAGCTTGCCAAAACTTTTGTGCGATCGCACTTGGAAAAATTTCTGAGATGGTTTTGCCAATTGAATTGTTTTTCAGGAGGAATGAGTTACTATTCTGATTTTCTCTAACATCTATTACTGTGCCATCTTCTTTAAGAAGCCACATTAGATCAGGAATAGCATTTAGTAAAGCTCGATTTTTCCCCTCACTTCGTTGTAGATATTCGGTTTGTTGTTCTAAATCTTGAATTGATTCTCGTAGTTGAGCAGTCATACTATTAAAAGAATCTGCCAATACCGCTAGTTCATCTTGACTATTAATATTAATCTGCTGTCTTAAATCTCCCTCAGCCATTTTATGAGTAACCAAACTCATGTGCTTAAGAGGTTTTGTGAGCAAACGACTGAGCAAAATAGTAACTAAAAAACCTAAACTAGAAGCAACTAAAGCGATCGCAATGCCTTGATTACGGATCATCGACATTTTTTGACCGAGAGGCATTGTAGATAAATCTACACTTACCGCACCCAAAGTTTGACCTTCAAATGTTATTGTTTTTCCTGCTAATAATCGATCTGATTGCCAAACTAAAACAATATTTTTACTATTTAGAAGTTGTCGACCAAACAGATTGTTTGTTTTTTTATTCAAAGTATCAGCAATTAGTTTGCCTTGATCATTGTAAATTTGACCACTAATAATTAAATTATGATTACCCAATTCCCGAAGCATTTTTTTAAGCAAATCTATTTTTTGAGGAGATGAATTTTCTGTTGTAACTACATTTAAGGTATTGAGTAATAATTCTGCTTGTAATTCTAATTCTTTTTGAAGATTTTTTTGCTGATAATCAATTAATAATGTGGTAACCCCTACTGCAGTAATGACAATTGTAGTAGTCATAGCAATAGTAAATTTGGCTGCCAGGGGTAATTTTTTCCAGCCAAAATCCCCCCAGATAGAGTTATGTGGTTTGATGCGATTAGTATAAGTTTTTAATTTGAGCCAAACTTGATTCGACTCGAAAAGACGAATTTCTTTCGATTGTTTGCTTAAATGATTGTCAGACAGTTTGACCTTCAGGATTATCCTCCATATTGATTCATAAGGTTGATTAATTGTTGTGAATTTTTTAGGAAACCGAAAGATAAACTCAATAAATCTTTGTAGCTATTCAAGCTCTACTCTGACTGTTGGTCAAAATTATGATTGTTGTATGATGTTTTGAAAGATTTTTCTGATAATTAAACAATATTTTTTTACTAATTATGAGGGATGAATAATTAACCATTAACATAAGCGAAGCGCACTACCGTAGGTCTCAAGTATCAACGCTCAACCAGGAAAATGAACTGTATCTCATTAATTTGAGAACACCGCTATATACTAATTTTTTTGAGAACATTTCTTAAAATTAGGCAATAATAATTAATATCTTTGAACAATTAATTCTCAATCACTAAATTTAATGTAAAAAATAATCTGATCAATTCAATTTTTTGGCTTTAATGAGTATTTTAATTCTTTTTAGCTTATCAAATCGTAAAAAAAGCTTACCTCGGTAAAATTACTGATTTTTAAGTATAATTTAGCTTTGATTAAAATTAGATAAAATCTCACAAAAAGCTTTTTAGTTA
Organism: Stanieria cyanosphaera PCC 7437; assembly: GCF_000317575.1. NCBI lineage: Bacteria > Bacillati > Cyanobacteriota > Cyanophyceae > Pleurocapsales > Dermocarpellaceae > Stanieria > Stanieria cyanosphaera. The sequence continues at coordinate 1,614,130 of NC_019748.1, forward strand.
ATGTTTATTAATGTATTATATTCAAACTATAGGTAAACTTGTGTTGCCTCGTAAAGTTAAGATAAAAATTATTATAAATAAAAATAAATACTTAATATTTAATCGCAGTCGGTCAATTTTGAACATATTTTTCAATAAATTGACTAAACTCTAACTTAAATTAAATTTCTATCGCTTAATGGTATATATTCAAGAATTATTTTTGTAAATTAATTAGCGAGAGGTTCGCTTCGCTGAAACAACGAGCGATCGCTTGAAAATTAACAAAAACTGTCATGATAGATTTAACTACAGCTTTACCTACTTTTGTTGTTACTCTTAGAGAAGGCTTTGAAGCTGCTTTAGTAGTAGGAATTGTAATGGCTTGTTTACAAAAAGCTCAACAACCACAACTATATCGTTGGGTTTATTTAGGCATCGGTGGTGGGATTACTGCCAGTGTTGCAGTTGGATTTTTTTTAGCGAAGACAATTCAACAGATGGAGTCAGTCGGAGGCATTTATGCACCAGTCATCAAAGAAAGTTTAGCAGGAATATTTGGTTTAGTTGCGATCGCGATGCTTAGTTGGATGCTACTCTGGATGACTCAACAGGCAAAATCTCTCAAAGGTGAAGTAGAAGGAGTAATTAATCAAGCATTAAACCATCAAAGTGCGGGAAAAGCGATTTTTTTACTGATTTTTATTGCAGTTTTACGAGAAGGGTTTGAAACAGTTTTATTTATTGTTGCCAAATTTCAACAGCAGTGGACTTTACCTGCTTTAGGAGCGATCGCAGGTTTAACTGTAGCAACTATCATGGGAATTTTGCTTTTTGCTTTAGGAGTCAAGATTAATATTCGTTTATTTTTTCAAATAATGGGAGTTTTCTTATTATTAATTGTTGGTGGATTAGTTTTAGGAGTTCTCAAACATCTTGACGCTACTGTTGCTTTATTATCTCAGCTTTCTACTCATAACTGGTGTTTTGCTGATCATGAATCTTGTATTTTAGGTGCAAAAATTTGGGACGGGACTGAATTTTTACCCGATCAAAAATTTCCTGGCATTATTTTAAAATCTTTATTTGGTTATCGCCAAACTCTTTATTTAGGACAAGTTATTGCTTATATTTTATTTTTAGTAACTGTTGGTGGAGCTTATTGGCAAAGTTTAACCAACAAACCAATATTTAATTCTAAAAAAACAACCAAACTACAAAATTAATCTATTTTATTCAAAAATTTATCTTTCAACTATCCAATTAATTTTGCTCACCTACTTATCTCCATTACTGAAGAGTTTTAGTAATTAAAAGTGTTGCCTGTTCCCTATCAACTGGTTTAGAAAAAAAGTATCCTTGTCCATATTCACAATTTTTAGCTTGAAGACTTTTCATTTCTGTTTCTGTTTCAATTCCTTCAGCTACCACATCCATTTCTAGCTGGTGAGCGAGAGTAATAATAGTAGTAACAATTGCTTGATTTTTAACACTTTTACTCATATTGCTAACAAAAGAACGATCTACCTTAAGCGTGTCCATCGGAAATCGATGTAAATAGCTAAAAGAAGAAAAACCTGTCCCAAAATCATCCATACTCAAACGCACACCAAGAGCTTTTAATCGATTCAGCAAAATAATTGCCTCTTCCACATCATCCATTACCATGCTTTCAGTAATTTCGAGTTTTAAACTTTGAGCATTGAGATTAGTTATTTGTAAAATCTCTTCAATCTGTTCAACTAAATTAGGTTGAGAAAATTGTCGCCCAGAAAGATTCACACTGATTGTTAAAGATTGACAGTGAGAAAATTGTGCTTGCCATATTTGCATTTGCAGACAAGCTTGTTGAAGAATCCATTTTCCTAACGGAATAATTAATCCTGTTTCTTCAGCTATAGGAATAAAACTAGCTGGTGAAACAAAACCTCGTTGAGGAGAATGCCAACGCACCAAAGATTCAAATCCGACAATTGTGCCACTGTTTAAAGAAACAATTGGTTGATAATATAATTCAAATTCTTGATTAGCAATTGCTGTACGCAGATCTGCTTCTAACTCTAAATAAGCTAACGCTTGTTCTTGCATTTTGGTAGCAAAAACTTCATGACGAGTTTTGCCCGATACTTTAGCTTGATACATTGCTGTATGAGCCGATCGCAATAAATCTTCTGGTTGAAATTGAGCCTCAATTTTTTCGCTAGCAATACCAATACTAACTGTAGTATAAGTATCTTGATTATTTAATTGAAAAGGTAGAGTTAGTTGTTTTTCTAATTGCTTGGCAAAGTCGATAGCTTGTTCAACATCAGTAACATGATCGATCGCGATCGCAAATTCATCTCCTCCTACCCGTGCCAAAAGATTTTGAGGATTTAAACGCGCCTGAAGACGTTGGGCAGTAGTAATCAATAATTGATCGCCTGCTTGATATCCTAAACCGTCATTGATTAATTTAAAGCGATCAAGATCGAGACAAAAAACTACCATCAATCCGCCTGATTGATTCAATTTTCGTTGATGTAGTTGTTTTAATTGTTTGGTAAACAAATTGCGGTTAGGCAAACCAGTTAGGGAATCATATAACATCGAATAAACTACTCTATAGGCTAAAACTGCACCACTGGTAATAACAAAAGCCAAGGCTGATGGAACAAAAGGAATCCAACCAGCTTGAGTAAAGGCAACTAGACAAATTCCCCACAAACTCCCTAGACTAGCAATCATCGCTATCCCTAAATGCCAAACCGAACGCGATCGCCAAACTAAAACCCCTCCTGCAATTGACCACATCCAAATCCAAACACTTTCAACCCATTGAGGTAAAAACCAAAATTGAGATTCTTGATTCGATAAAAGTCGTAAAATCTGACTAACCATTTGAGCATGGGCAATTACCCCAGGCATAATACCTTTACTTCCTCGATAAGGAGTATAGATGAAGTCTTTAATACTAGGGGCAGTTGTGCCAATTAAAACTACTTTATCTTTAACTAAATTTGGGTCAAACTTACCATTGAGTACTTCTGTCAAAGTAATTGTTTGAGCAATCTTGGGAGAAGGATAATTCAGTAAAATTTGCCATCCAACTGCTTCTGTGGCAGCCATCTGATATCCTCCAGAATCAGCTTCTAGAGTATTTAAAACAGTCTCATCAATTTTTAGAGAATCGGAGTTTAATTCTATCTCAGAGCGATCGCTTAAATATTTGAGACTTAGTTGTAAAGAAAAGGAAGGAATTTCTTCTGTTCCTAAACGCACATACATTAAATTTCGTCGAAAAATGCTGTCTGCATCTAAAAGCAAGTCATTAAAACCAATTCTTCGTTTGGGAATAAAAGAAGGTGCTGTAACAGTATTATTAGTGTTGCCTAATTCTTGAATAACAATTACATTTTCTGCTTGAAGTTGCTCTTGTAATGCTTGACGCCCAGGAAAATAAGGAATATCTCGATATAGATCTAAACCGATTACTCTGGGTTGATGCTGCTGTAGTTTTGCTAGTAGTTGGGCAATTGTTTGATCTGAAATAGGCCATCTTTGTTGTTGATAAATGTCCGATTCAGTAATTTCTACTACTAAAATTCTTGGGTCAAGATAATCTTTTTGTTGAAAACGAACTAAATAATCATAAGCAATTAATTCCAAAATTTGTAAGCCACTTAACTGTCTAATTCCTATCAATATTCCCGTTATTAATAAACTAGAAAATAAAACATAATAAATATAAATAAAAGCTATGTTTTTAAACTGCTTCTTTTTTCCCGAAAGAAAAGTTGACTTTATGAAAAAATTGTTAAAATTTCTGTTTATTTTTTTTAACACTTTATTTTTCTTTAACTTTATTCATCAACGATTTTACAGATATTCAGAAAATTTACTTAAGAATTTTTAAGTAAATATTTTTTTTGACTCAAAAACTAAAATAACAAAAACTTTATTTTTATGGACTTTCTTAATAATTGAAGATTAGAATTGTGAACAAAGCTTATGAATAAAATTAAGTTTAGCTAAAATTTTTCTAAAATAAAACGTATGTTGTCTCGTCAATTAACTTTCCTTACTAAACTTACTAGCTTGACACTAGTTGGTAGTTTTATTTTTTTTAATTCTCCGCATTTACTCAAAGCAGAAATTATTAATTCTTCTATTAAGACTAAACGTCAAGAAAAAAACTCCAGTAGAAATGGTTTACCCGTCAATCGTATAGCTGGTGGAAGCCGAAGTAGTTGTCTTGCTAATAATCATCGTTTAGTTGCTTTAGTTCCAGAAGAAAACGTCAATCTTACTGCATCCAACTCTCCTAAACTTTTCTTTTATATTCCAGCAACTAAAAATCCTTATCAAATTGAGTTTGTTTTGCGCAATCAAAATGATGAACTAGTTTATGAGACATCTATAGATACTAATCAACAATCGGGTATTGTTAGCATAAGTGTACCTAATTCCGTCAATTTCAAGGGATTAGAAGTCAATCAAAATTACCATTGGTATTTATCAATGATTTGCGATCCTATGCGACGTTCTCACGATTTAGTGGTTGAGGGTTGGATTCGTCGCATTGAGCTAGAAACTGCTTTCAAAAAACAGTTGCAAAACTCTAATCAGATCAAACAAGCAGAACTATATCATCAAAAAGGTATTTGGCATGACGCTTTGGCAGCTTTAGCCGAAGAACCAGACGCTTCGCAATGGTCAGAATTACTAGATTCCATAGGATTGGAAGATTTAGCTCAACAACCTCTGATTCAAAACGCTCATTATGCGCCTTGGCTGCACCGCGATCGCATTTCAACTTATACTCAACAATAATAAAAAAAGCTACAAATAAATTAACTTTAAATATTTTGAAAGATCATACTTCCCACGTCACATTTTCTGATTAAGACGTGGGTTTCGTTTAAATAAATTTTGAGTTTTTGTAACACCTTTGTCGCCCATTTCAAGCTCTTGAATTAGGTGTTAAAAATATTTTTGGCTAAACAGATTAAATTCAGTCTTGAATAACTAAAATTATTAAAAACAGTTCTTTTGTACGAATTTTTTGCAATCAAACAGCAAATTAAAACAAAATTCTAGCCTGATGGGTTTGATTTGATCTTCATCACTAAAACCTCAAATTCAATTTACACAATTTACACTTATTTAAAGCAAATATATAGTTACGGCATATCAGAAATATTACTGAGTTAAATTCTCTGATTTTTCACAAAGTTTCATTATTTTTACTTAGAGTAACATATACTAAATACAAACTAGCTCATTTATGATTTTTGCAGGCTAAACCTATGAGCCTAAAACGTTTGACGTTAAATAAACATACACATCAATTACCTGATGACAAGTATTATTCAATACCAAGCTCCTTGAAAATACTTAGAACAATTTTAAATCCTAATCATCAAATTTTAAATAATTCATGTTTACAAAATTATTCACGAGCAGAGCTAGACTTAAGAAAACCTCAATCACTTAAGCTTGGAACTTGGCAGATTATCCATCTTTGTAGAGTGTTAGTCGTAATTCTACTCGATAGTGTGATGATCTTTTCAGCAGTTATACTTGCAAATCAAATAGTTAATCCAATTGACAATTATTTATCACTTGGGCTGGAAGGGCAAAACTTTAACTTTTTAATTAATACGATTGTAATTAATTTGATTATTTTGTATGCTTCCAAGCTTTATGGAATTGATCGCCAAAGTCGTAGCTATACTAATTTATTTAAATCGATAACACTCGCTTATATTGTATTATTATTAGAAGTTTATTTGGTTCATTTATCAATATCGCCTTATTTTGTAAGTTTAAGCTGGTTATTAACAGCAGTTTTAGTTGTCGGTGAAAGATTTATACTCAACTCGACTATAGATAATATTAGAAAAAAAATTCCAGAATTAAGAAGAAACGTATTATTAATAGGCAATAAACAAGACATTATTCAGGCAAAAAAAATTCTTGAAACTCATCAAACATTCAAAATAGTCAATGTAATTGAGTTATTTAGTCCTAATCATTTAATCGAATCTAGTCAACTAATTAAAGCGATCGCACTTCATGAAGTCGATGAAGTATTAATTTGTTCCTGGGAATATTTAGCCAATCCAATTGCTTTGTTATGGGAACTAAACTGTGCAGGAATTAGCTGGAGAATTATGTCTGTATGGCTTAATTTACCTCTACAATGGACGGATATTAGTTTAATCGAAGATATTCCTACTTTCAGATTTAATTCAGCAGCCATTATTGGTGTAGATTTTTGGTGCAAACGTGCATTCGATATTGTAGTTTCTATCTTACTTTTGTTCATTTTAAGCGGACCAATGCTAATCAGTGCGATTTTGATCAAACTTGATTCTCCAGGTTCGGTATTTTATAAGCAGACTAGAGTAGGTTTAAAAGGTAAATGTTTTCAAGTCTGGAAATTTCGCACCATGGTAGAAAATGCCAGCGAACTACAAAAACAGTTAGAAGCTAAAAATGAAGTTAAGGGAGGTGTCTTATTCAAAATCAAAGATGACCCCAGAATTACCAAGGTAGGAAGATTTTTGCGTCGCTACAGTCTCGATGAATTACCGCAACTATTCAATGTGTTGCAAGGAGATATGAGTTTAGTAGGCCCCCGTCCTCTTCCAGTTAGAGATGTTGAAAAATTTTCTCAGCACCACTTTTTTCGACACGAGGTTTTACCTGGAATCACAGGACTTTGGCAAGTTAGCGGTCGTTCTGATATTGAAAATTCTGAAGAAGTATTTAAGTTAGATTTTGCTTATATTAAAAACTGGTCTCTTACTCTCGATTTAAAAATATTGTTGCAAACTTTCCAAGTAGTAGTAACTAGTAAAGGTGCATATTAAGAGCATTTTGCGAAAATTATCATTAAAAATTTTAATATTATGGAATCTAATTTATATACTGACGAATATCTTAATTTTCAAAAATATTGGCTGGTTGTAAAACGCCGTATTGTTCCAGCCTCAGTCACTTGTCTTGGTGTAATAACTTTGTCTTTGGTTACAGCTTTATCCTTAGAACAGATTTACGAAGCAGAAGGGCAAGTAATGATTAAAACAAACAAATCTGCTAAGTTAACTGGTTTAGAAAACGATATTGGTAAAATTGAAGTTCTCACTAATGAAAGCGATCCTTTGACTACAGAAGTAGAAGTTGTTAGTTCAAGACCAATTATTGACCGTGTAATTAAAGAATTAGATCTCAGAAATAAACAAGATGAATTGTATCGCTATAAAGATCTGATTAATAATCTTGAAATTAAAGCGTTAACAGGCAGCAACGTAATTAAAATTGCCTATGAAGATTCAGATCCTGAAAGAGCAGCTTTAGTAGTTAATAAAATTATTGAGCTTTATCAAGAAAAAGACACTGAAAATAATCGCTCCGAGGCTATTGCTGCTCGTGAGTTTATTAGTCAAGAATTACCTGAAGTAGAAGCTAAAGTTGCTCAAGCAGAAGCTGATTTACGTAATTTTAAAAATGAAAATCAAATTGCCAATCTCTCTGAAGAAACCACAACTTTAATTGAAACCAGCAAGTTAGTTGATACCCAAATCGATCAGGTAGCTGCCCAATTGCAAGATGTTAATGCCAGATACGCTAGCTTAAGCAGTCAATTAGGCATGGGTGTCTCAGAAGCTGCTGCGATTAGTTCCCTCAATCAATCAGTAGCAGTTCAAAAAGCTTTGACTCAATTACAAGATGTCAAAGTTCAACTAGCAACCAAACGAAATTTATTTGGTGAAAATGCACCGCAGATTATCTCTTTAAAAGAACAAGAAGCGGAACTAACAGCTTTACTAGAACAACAAATTCAGCAAACTCTTGGCAGCCAATCAGCTAGTAGCGTTGCTCAACTAAATATTTTAGGACTAGGCAAGCTTAAACAAGAGCAGATTAGTGAATTTGCAAATTTGGGGTTACAAAAGACAGGTTTAGAACAAAAATTAGCTAATTTAAAACAAACCAAAACAAATTATCAACAAAGGCTTGCTGTTTTACCCAACTTAGAAAAACGACAAAAAGAACTAGAAAGAAAAACCAAAGCTGCGCAAGCAACCTATCAAACTCTACTCGGAAAATTACAAGAAACCCAAGTAGCAGAAAAACAAAATATCGGGACTGTTAGAGTTTTAGCTAATGCGATTCCTCCCGATGAACCAAGTGGTCCTAGCAAAAAACTGATTGTCGCTGCTGGCGGTTTGTTAGGAGGATTATTGGGAATAGCGGTAGCTTTTTTATTGGATTTGAAAGACAACTCTTTGAAAAATAGCAAAGAAATTGAAGAAATATTTGGTTATCCTTTGCAAGGTGTAATTCCAGATTTAGAAAAAGAAGGTTCACCTCATCTATTGGTAGGAGACGTGGTTGATACACTACCTCAACTACCAGCTAGTCAAAATGCTCATAGTAATAATCGTCATGTTTTCTTACCAATCAGAGAAGCTTATCAAATTTTACAGGCTAATCTAAAACTGCTTAGTCTTTCTCAAGAAAGAAAAGTAATTGCTGTTACTAGCTGTGTTCCTCAAGAAGGTAAATCTCACGTTTCTGCTAATCTTGCGATCGCTCAAAATCAAGTCGGAAAAAGAATTTTACTGATTGATGCGGATATGCGTCGTCCTACTCAACACAAGATTTGGAGTATTCCTAATTATCTAGGTTTAAGTAATGTTCTTAAAGGGGAAGTAGAGTGGCAAGAAGCAATTAAAACCATCAAACCAGGCTTAGATATTTTAACAGCAGGAGAGCCTCCCGATAATGCTGTACCCTTAATTGATTCTGAACGAATGAAACATTTAATTGGAACTACTGCTTTAAACTACGACCACGTTATCTTTGATACTCCACCAATTACAGGTATGGCAGATACCAGAATTTTAGGCAGAATGGTTGACGGACTTTTAATGGTAGTGCGTCCTGGAGTCGCTAATTATGGCAGTGTTTCAGTAGCCAAAAAGTTGATCGAAACAACTGGTCAGTCAATTATCGGTGTAGTAGCCAATGGAGTCAATTTACGCAATGAAGCTTACGGTTACGACTATTATTACTATCCCAATTATGAATATGACGATTCTTATTCATTAAACCAGGGAAAATAATTAAATGCTAGGTAAACTTAAAGCCCTTGAAGATAAACTCAGCCCAGGATTGCGTAAAATCGTCCTGAATATTGGCTGGCTGTTTACTGAGCGAATTTTGTACATGGTAGTTTCCCTGATAGTGGGAATCTATGTAGTTAGATATTTAGGTCCTGAAGATTTTGGCAAACTTAGTTATAGTTACAGCTTTTTTTATCTGTTTTTTGCTGTTGCTAAATTAGGTTTAAACGATATTGTTGTCAGGGATATAGTTCAACAAGAGAAATTTACCCCAAAAATTTTAGGCACAGCTTTTGTTCTGAAATCATTTAGTAGCGTCATTAGTATTTTTTTGATCGCTAGTTCGATTTGGATGGTCAATAATGATGTTCAAATTAGGTGGATGACGATTATCATCGCTTTGGGTTTGGTCTTTGATGGATTTGAAGTAATTGAGTTTTGGTTTCAATCCCAAGTGCTATCTGGTCCGATCGCTACAGTTAAAAGTGTACAAATTTTTCTGGCTGCAGCAACAAGAATTTTATTGGTTTGGTTAAAAGTCCCTCTGGTTAGCTTTGCGTGGGTGTTTTTTGTTGAATTTCTGATCAAAGGAATCGGCTCAATTTGGGTTTACCTTAAATATCATCAATCTTTTCAGAAATGGAAGTTTCGTTGGTCGACTGCGGTGGAATTGCTGCAAGATTCGATTCCTATGCTGCTGTCGGCAGTGATGATTTCTATCTACATGAAAATCGACCAAGTAATGTTGCAGAATTTGGTAGGCAGTAAGGAAGTAGGAATTTATGCAGCAGCCGTAAGGTTCTCAGAAATTTGGTATTTTGTCCCGATGGCAATTTGCGCGTCGGTTTTTCCTTCGGTACTGAAAGCAAAAGCTAGAAGTAAACGAGAATACGACCTCAAAACTCAACAACTCTATGATGTCATGGCCTGGATTTCGATCGCTATTTCTCTATTAATGACAGTAGCCTCCCAACCATTGGTAAATATTTTGTTAGGTAAAGAGTACGCCGAAGCAGGAATTATTTTAGCTTTACATATTTGGTCGGGACCGTTTGTCTTTTTGAGTGTAGCTCGTGGTCGTTGGTTGATTGCCGAAAAGTTGACCAGATTTGAATTTATGGCAACGTCACTGGGAGTAGTTGCCAATATTTTATTGAATTTTTATTTGATTCCTTTATATGGAGGTAAAGGCGCAGCTATAGCAACTTTAATTTCTTATGCTTTTGCTTGTTATTTAGCCGGAGCATTGTTTCCACCCTTATTTAAGAATACTTGGATGTTAACTAAAGCTTTATTTATTCCTGTTCGGATTAAACAAAATTTGCTTTATTTCAAAAGAATTAGGCAAGTTTTTTCTTAACGAGGAACTGTTAATTGATGAAAGTTCTACTCATTAATCATTCCGATCTCGCTGGTGGTGCTGCTCGCGCAGCCTATCGCTTGCATCAGGGATTAAAGCAACTAAGCGTTGATTCTCAAATGTTAGTACAACAAAAATTGAGTGATGACCGCGCTGTATTTGCTCCCACTAACAGACTAGAAACAAGTATTGGTAACTCTAGAATTGCTGTTGATGCTTTGCCATTAAAGTTTTATCCCCAACGTCATGATGTTACTTATTCTTTACAGTGGCTTCCAGACAGAACTCTAGCTAAAATCAACCAACTTACTCCTGAAGTGATTAATTTACATTGGATTGGAGAAGCTTTGCTGCAAATTGAAACAATCGCCAAATTAGCTCGCCCAATAGTTTGGACGCTGCATGATATGTGGGCATTTACAGGAGGCTGTCACTATAACCAAAATTGCGATCGCTATAAACTGTCTTGTGGTAGTTGTCCTCAATTAGGTAGTAACAGTAACTGGGATTTGTCTCGTTGGGTTTGGCAACGTAAAGCTAAAGCTTGGCAGCAGCTTGATGTAACCATTATCGCTTTGAGTTCTTGGTTACGAGATTGTGCAGCTTCTAGTAGCTTGTTTCAAAATTGTCGCATTGAACTAATTCCCAATGGTATCGATCTAGAAGTTTATCGACCAATTGACCAAAAATTCGCGAGAAAATTATTACGTTTACCTGAAGATAAGCAGTTAATTTTGTTTGGTTCTCTTGGTGCTACCAGTGATACCAGAAAAGGATTTCATCTACTACAACCAGCACTGCATCAATTAGAGCAATTGGGTTGGCAAGACATAGAATTGGTGATTTTTGGAGCTTCTCGACCTCAAAATCCGCCGAAATTCGGCTTTAAAACTCATTACCTCGGCATCCTTAAAGATGACTTGTCCCTAGCTTTAGCTTATAGCGCAGCAGATGTTTTTGTTTTACCGTCAACCCAAGACAACCTACCCAATACCGTTTTAGAAGCGATCGCTTGTGGTACTCCTGCGGTAGGTTTTAACATCGGTGGTATGCCAGATTTGATTGAACATCAACAAAACGGTTATTTAGCTAAACCAAATCAGATTGAAGATTTAGCTCAAGGTCTAATTTGGATTTTAGAAAATGAATCAAGGAGGCAAAAATTAAGCGGTCGCGCTCGTCAAAAAGCAGAGCAAGAATTTTCTTTACAATTGCAAGCCCAGCGTTATGTAAATTTGTTTCAAGAATTAGTTTTAACTCACCAAAAAAGATTTCAATATAATTAATTTAACTTAAAGTTTTACTCAATTAAGTAATTAAAATCTTGAATCCTCAATATATAAAATTACACCAATTTATTCACACTAAAATTGAACCAGTAATTGCTGTATTACTGATATTATACTATTTTGGTCTTAATTTACCTCCCATAATAGGTACTGCTGCTAAATATCTTTGTTATCTTTTAGTGGCTGGCTTAGTAATCATTAATTTTTTAACAAAAGGTCAAAAATTTGCCTATGTTGCCACGAGAGATTTATTTCCTTGGTTATTATTAGGATTGAGTTTTGCATCAATTCTTTGGTCTGCTGCTCCTGAATACACCTCTGATGAAGTTGAACCACTTTTAAGAGCTTCTTTGCTCGGAGCATATTTAGCTACACGCTATACAATTAAAGACCATATGTGGCTGTTACTATCGGCTTTGGGTATAGCAGCATTTTTTAGTATTATGTTTGCTGTGATTATGCCAAATTATGCCATTGATTTTGTTTCTAACAACGAAGTTTCTTGGCAGGGCATCTTTAATCACAAGCAGTATCTTGGTCGACAAATGGCGATTGGAGTAATCACTTGTCTGCATTTATTTTTAGATAAATCTAAACATCGTTTTTTGCTTCTGGGATTATTATTTTCTTTTTTAATTTTAGTAATACTTTCTAGTAGTAAATCCGCTTTGATTTTATTGTTTTTTTCTTTATTATTATTTCCAATTTTTACTTTACTTAAGCAAGGATATCGTCTCAAAGTAGCCATTTCAATTTTTGCTTTTTTAATAATTACCAGTATTGCTATATTAATTACTATTAATCTAGAAACTATTGTAGTTGATATTTTAGGCAAAGATTTAACTTTTAATGGACGTACAACTATTTGGAGTTTAGCTTTAGAAAAAGGTTGGGAAAGACCTTGGTTGGGTTATGGTTATTCTGGTTTTTGGACTTCTGACGCTGCTAGTTATATTTTAAATAATACTTGGGCAGTAGTAGCAAAAAGTGAAGGAGAAAGATTTCATGCTCATAATGGTTTAATTGATGTCTTTTTACAGTTAGGTTTAGTAGGACTTACTTTATGTCTGTTGAGTTTTCTAAGATTATCTTGGCGAGCTATCAACTTAATTCAAGCTACTCATCAAAGAGAGTTTTTATGGATACTACAATTCTTGTTTATTTCTTTTTTGGCAAACTTTAGTGAAATTAGAACTTTTATAGACGGAGGTGCAATGTGGGTCTTGTATATATCTTTTTCTTTTTTACTTGGTATTTGGTGGAAAAGAATTAAATCACCACATCGTAATTACAAAAAACAATCTTACGTTGAGAATAAAAAGCTTATGCAAAAAATGTAGATTTTAATAAATAAATATGGTAAGTTAATTAAAACAAAAAATACTAAATATTTTTTTATTTATTGTTTGATTGTATTGGGACTGGTACAAGTTAATTTAGGATAAAAAAAATTAATTGATATTGATTTTATTTGATTAAATCAAACATCTAATTAGAAAAATATTATTTATTATATAATAATATAATTTTTAAAATATTATCGATTTTTTAAACTGATCAACAAAAATATTGAGGAAAAAAATGAAAGTTTTAGTAACTGGTTCTAGCGGTTTAATTGGTTCTGAAGCAGTAGAATATTATGACTCCAAAGGACATCAAGTAGTAGGTATTGATAACAATATGCGAGCTACGTTTTTTGGAGAAAAAGGTGACACAACTTGGAATTTAAACCGTTTACAAAAGGCTACTCAAAATTTCAAACATTATAGTGTTGACATTCGCGATCGCGAAAATCTCTTCAATTTATTTGAAAATAATCCCTTTGATCTAATTATTCACTGTGCTGCTCAACCTTCTCACGACAAAGCTTGTCAAATTCCTTTACTCGATTTTGAAGTTAACGCACTAGGAACAATTAACTTACTTGAGGCAACCAGACAGTTTTGTCCCGAAGCAGTATTCATTCACATGAGTACCAACAAAGTATACGGTGATGCACCCAACGAGTTAGATTTAGTTGAGCAAGAAAAACGCTACGACTATGCCAATCCTGAAGACTTTAATGGTATTACCGAAGCTTGTCGTATTGATCGTTGCTTACATTCTCTCTTTGGTGCTTCTAAAACTGCTGCCGATGTCGTTGCACAAGAATACGGTCGCTATTTTGGCATGAAGGTAGGAATCTTTCGTGGTGGTTGTTTAACCGGCCCATCCCACTCTGGAGTTGAACTGCACGGTTTTCTTTCTTATTTAGTCAAAGTAGCAGTTACAGGTGGTACTTATAAAGTTTTTGGTTACAAAGGTAAACAAGTACGCGACAACATCCACAGTTATGACGTAATTCAAGCCTTTGAAGCTTTTCGTCACAATCCTCGACCAGGAGAAGTTTATAACTTAGGTGGTGGACGCAACAACAGTATTTCGATTTTGGAATCCTTTGATCTGATTGAAGAGTTAACTGGCAAAAAAGTTAATTGGGTTTATGTCGATCAAAATCGCATTGGCGATCATATTTGCTATATCTCCGACTTAAGCAAACTCAAAACACATTTTCCTGAATGGGATATTACCAAGAGTATTACAGACATTTTCCAAGAAATTATTATCTCTGAACAAAAAAAACTTAAAGTAACTGCTTAATTAAAAAAAATCAACCATGTTAGGTATAGACCAAAACCGACAGCAGACTAAGGTAGAAGAAACTGCTAATAGATTACTGCTTTTTGAATTAAATCCAGGCGGACATCATCCTGGTTATCTACAGCATTTAATTAAATATTGGTGCGCTCAACAATTTCCTGGACATTTGGATGTATTGATTTCGCGCGAATTTGCTGACAAACATCCTCAGATTGTCTCCTTGGGAAATAATCACTCCAGAGTGACCTTTGTTCAGATTACCCCTGAAGAACAAAACCAACTATTTAATAGTGAGCAATTAGAGCATTCGTTTTCTGGTCGAATCAAACGAGCTTTTCAAGAGTATCAAATACTGTCGCGTTACACTAAAGTTTTAGGGACAACTCACTGTTTTTTGATGTACCTTGATACCATACTGTTACGTTTAGCCATCAGCAGTAAATTACCCTGTCGTTTCTCTTGTATTTATTTTCGACCGATCTTTCACTATGCCAATTTTCCCAGCTACAGCAGTGAAGACAGGGAATGGTTATGGCGTTGGCGAGACCGAGTTTGTTTACCAAGACTGTTAAACTCTTCCTATCTTGATACTCTCTTTTGTCTCGATTCGGTGGTAATAGAAGAACTGAATCGAATGAGTAAATCACCTAAAGCCATTCATTTACCAGATCCAGTCCAAATTTATAACCATCCAGCAAGTGAAATCGAACAACTCAAAAACAGTTTAGCAATAGAACCTGGTCGAAAAGTATTTCTGTTGTTTGGTGCTTTATCAGAGCGAAAAGGACTGTTTAAATTATTAGAAGCGATTACAACTCTCACACCTGAACTAAGTCAGCAACTTTGTTTATTGTTAGTTGGCCCGATTACGCCAAGAGATCAAGCATCATTAGAAGCTCATCTAACTAAACTACCCAATTTTGTGCAAATCATTCGTATAGATCGATTTATTCCTGATGAAGAGATTCAACCCTATTTCCAAATTTCTGATGTAATTTTAGCTCCCTATCAGCGTCACATTGGCATGAGTGCGATTTTAGTTCGAGCAGCAACTGCACAAAAACCAGTGTTAGCTTCTCATTTTGGCTTAATGGGGGAGATAACTAGGCGTTATCAATTAGGATTAGCGGTAGACTCTACTATTCCTGCTCAAATTGCTGAAGGATTATGCCGTTTTTTACAAACAAGTCCAGAAGCTTTATGCAACCGTAGCCAAATGAATCAATTTGCTCAAATTAATCAAGCCGAACTATTTGCTGAAAAAATCTTTAATTGCTTGACAAAATCGAAGTCGACTAGAGGCGGAGTTCGCTGATTAAATGTTTTGACGAAAAAAAGCATCGATTACTAATAACTAATGAATGTTCTTTTTTTAACAACTAATCTTCCTAGTCAAAAACTACATGGTAGTGAGGTTGCTTCACAAACTATTATTGATGCTCTCAATCAAACTGGCTGTCATGTCACAGTAGTAGGATACACTCGCAAAGAGGATAATATCACTCAATTTAGTCCTCAAGAAATTTTAGTGCGAGAACAATATGTAGAAACCAAAAAAGCCAAGTTCTACCCTTTCTTGTGGTTTGGTCAAAGTCTGATTCAAAAATTACCTTATTCTTCAGCTAAATATTATTCCAGTGACTATATCAAGGTAGTAAAATATCTCTTAGCTCAAAAAAACTATTCCATTGTAATTATTGACCATTCCCAGTTAGATTGGTTGACTAAATTTCTACCACCTCAAACCAAACTGATCTTTATTGCTCACAATATCGAACAAGAGATCTATCGTCAGCATTGCCAAAATAGTAACAATCCTCTAGCTAAATTAGTTTATCAACGAGAAGCTGATCTAATCAGAGACATAGAAGCAAGCCTCACTCATAAAGTACAAGAAATTTGGACATTGACCGAACATGATGCTCAATACTTCGCACAGTTTAATCCCTCAGCCAAAATTAGACCTTTACCCCTTCTTTCTAGCTTGGATAATTTAAACAATCAATCAATCAATAAACAATTTGATGTTGGTTTGATTGGTAGTTGGACTTGGAAAGCTAATCAAGACAGTTTAAAGTGGTTTTTAAGCGAAGTTTATCCTCTTGTCCCTAGTTCGCTCTCAATTCACATTGCTGGGAGAGATGCTGATTGGGTTAAAGAACAATATCCCCAAATTACATATCAAGGATTTGTTGAGAATGCTCAAAAGTTTATCGCACAGGCGAAAGTCTTAGCTATTCCTACCCTTAGTGGTGGAGGTATCGAAATTAAAACCCTTGATGCGATCGCATCTGGCTCTCAAATTGTTGCCTCACCAACCGCTATTCGTGGTATTGGTGAACCGCCACCAACCGTACAAGTAGCGCAAAATCCACAACAATTTGCTGAGTTGTTGATTAAAGCAGTTGATATTCAATCTGAAGCTAATTCCTTTGAGTTAGTTCATCAATGGTATTATCTACGCCGAGAAAAATTTTTAGCAGAAATTGCCGAAGCAATCCAACAAATTTCAACCAACCAAGAACATATTATTAAAACTCATGGATCTCACAAAAACTAATAAAACCCATGAATTTGAAGAAATTCATCTATTTGGTACGAAATTTCATAAATTAACTGTTTGTCAATTAATCGAATACATTGTTAAGGCTGCTAAACTGAACCAAAAAACAATTATCGGCAATGTTAATATCCGAGGGATGAATTTTGCCTGGGAAAAATCTTGGTATAAAAACTTTTACAATCAAGCAGATTTAGTTTTTTGTGATGGATTTGGTGTTCTATTAGGAGCAAAATTACATGGTAATTGTGTTGATAAAAAACACCGCATGACTTGTCCTGATTATATTGAAAACTTAGCTAAGGCTTGTGAAAGCAACCAAGTTTCTCTATTTTTGTTAGCTGGTAAACCAGGAGTCACCGATCAAGCGATCGCAAAATTAACTAAAGTTGCACCACAGTTACGAATAGCAGGACATCATGGTTATTTTGCCAAATCTGGTTGGGAAAATGAAGCAATAATTGAGCAAATTAATCAATTTAAACCTGATGTTTTATATATCGGTTTTGGTATGCCACTCCAAGAAAGTTGGATTTTAGAAAATATTGATAAAATCAATGCTAAAGTTTTTCTTCCTTTAGGTGCTTGTCTTGATTTTTATACCGAAACTGTTTATCGTGGACCACAATGGATGACCGATGCTGGCTTAGAATGGTTAAGTCGATTATTAACCGAACCAAGACGTTTATGGAAAAGATACATCATCGGCAATTCACTGTTTGCTTATCGAGTGTTTTTGGAATACTTAAGTCAACGCATTAATCGTAGCTCTAATTAAGCTATTCAATCTAATTTTCTTGTTCATAGTGAATTTTTGATTACTATTAACCATGAAAAATTCTGAAGTAGCTAGCTTTCAGTAACTTGATTAGTACCATCACTATAAATCGGTTTGATTTGACGAATTTCTTGCCACATCCGATAACCTGCTTGTAAAAAACACCATAATAAGATAGCTAAAGATTGTTGATTGAGTAACAGAGAAATATCTCCGCTACCAACAGTTAAAGCAGAAAGTATAAATACAAATATCAAAAAACAAAAAAGCCTTTTAGGTAACTGTGACCAATTTTCCATTTTGCCTCCTCCGTAGCGATAAAGAGCATAAGGCATATAACGTGTTAGTACTTGAGTTACTAACAAAATCGTACCAACCAAATTAATAGGAGTTATCAAAAGATAACCAAAATATCGATAAATTTGTAACGGCAAGTATAACCAAATTCGTGTACGTTTATTGACATAATTATAAATCCAAAAATAACCCCTTACTACCGCTAAAAAACTGATCCATTTAATTAAAGGTAATGCTAATATTTTCCCATTTTCCAAACTCAAATTGGCAGTTACAAAGTTGTTTTGACTAGCTACTAAGAAAATTATTCCAAACACAGCAAAACAAAAAGACCACAACCAAGGCTGCCACACATTGCTTATTTGTTGATAATTGTAGTAACTTTCAGATAACACTGGTTTTTCTTCATATTTTTCCGCTACTAAATCGTTTTCCCAATAACCAACTTCGTAAATACACCAGAAAGAAATTAACAACAATAACATACTTAAAGCATGGATTAATCGTTGGGAACTAAGCCAACTATAGCTTAACCAAATAATCCACAAATCTTCACCAAGAATTGCTTTAAATAAATACTTTTGTCCAGGTCTTTTTACTTTTTCTAAATAAAAGAAAGGTAAATAAAGATCATTCATTGGCACAGTATATTTAGCTTGTGACCAAATTACATAATAAGGTTGCGCTACTTTGGCAAGTAAAGGAATATCATCAGAAGAATCTGTTACTACTAATGAACTTTCTACTGCTTCAACTCCTAAGGCATCTATTACCATTTGTAGTTTACCTTTGTGTCTATCTATTGCACCTCGCCAAAAACGACAAGTAACTATTTGACTGTAATTAATTGGAATATGTTTTAGAATCGGTATCACAATTAAATTAAAGCCTAAAGTAGCAACTACGACATCAGCCTGATTATTTTGATTTAAAGCAGAAATTATTTCGTTATTACTAAAATCTTTAGCTAATTGTTTAGCTTTTTTTTGCCACAATAATAATGTCCAGGGCAAAAGTAAAGTAGTTCCTATAATCAAAAACCAATCTCGCGAGTCTTTGCCTCTTATCGATGATGGTAACCAATTCCACGGTTGAAAATAGTTGAATATTCTAAGTAATAAAGCTCCAATTAATCGAGGTTGTAAACTGTTGAGATATTCTGCTGTAGAATTGCGAAGTAAAAGAGTTTCATCAAAATCAATAATGATTGGTGTATCTTTTGAAGCTGTTTTGATTGCTTCTATTGTTGTTGTAGGAGAATTTGGTTTATAGCACCCTACTTGATTGTTAACAACAATGTTAAGCGGTTCTCCCATAATTTTTTAGTTAATTAAAAATAATAATAGTATTTTTTCGTCAGATAAAGTTTTAATTTTTACATATAAACTCAAACTTAAATTTATTGATATCTATATTGAATTAATAGTGAGCGATCAAAATAAATGACAACCATACAACCTACAAAAAAAAGTATGATTTAAAAACACAACAGACTAAAATAAATTCTGCTTTTTGATTTATATATTAAAATTTTTATTTTTTTAGTTTAGAAAAATAGAGTTAAGCAAGCTTAAAATAAAATTTAATTAAAATGGCACTATTTTTCTTTGTTAAGATATAGCTCTAACCAGTTATATTAAGTTTTGAGCATCACTGCCAAGATGCAGTAAACGCAGACACCGCATTTACCTAAATAAATATGAATATTAAATATCCACAATCCACAATATCATCAAAAGTATAAAAAGCAGATTAGATTACTATAAGTATTGCTCATAAATAGCTGCTACTGCTTCTGCCCATCCTTGAGAACCAGGTGCAGGAGCGACTTGCCATCCTTTTGAAACTAAACCAGGATGAACACCTTGCACAGAAGCAATAACGATAGGAATATCTACCGCTTCTAACATTTCTAAATCATTTGGACTATTACCCAAACCTACTGTAATAACTTCTTCTTCTGCCAATAATTGGTGATTACTCATTAACCATCGAACTGCTTTTCCTTTACCTGCCTGAGCATCAATTAAATGAGAAAAGCGATCGCCAAGTAAAACTCTAAATCCATATTTAGCTGCTGTATCTTCAACAATTTTGGCATCAATCTGTTTTGGTGAAATAAAAGGTTCAGTAAATTCCCTTTGTTTAGCCAATTTTGCTTCTTCTGGTGGTAGTCCAGTGAGCGATTGAATTGTTTGTTCCGACAGATCGCCAAATCCTTGCAAATTATACTCTAGATCAGCAGATATCTTTTTTAATCCCTCTCTAGCTTTGGTATAGCTACATCCTAAACTATGTAAATGGTATTGATTGATTTGGTCTGCCTGAGCCACTTTCCACCAATTATTACTGCTTTGAGGAATAAAAATACCGCTACCATTTTCAACTATAAACGGATCACTCAAATCTATTTCCTGACGTAATCCCTCTACTTCGGAGCGAGTTTTACTAGTAACTGGGATGACAGGAATTTGTTGTTTCTTTAGCTGGTTGAGAATCGCAATGGCTGGTTGATAGTCATAGTCTTCCTGGTTGAGTAGTGTGCCATCTAAATCTGTAAAAATGATTAGCCTTACCATGATTAAGTGCCTATGCAAAATTAATTACATCGTTAAAAAAGGGAACAGGCAACAGGAAACAAAATTGATAAGTGTGTAAATAGTTATTTTTATCTACTTACAGCCAACCCATCAGGAGTAACAACTTGAAGAAAAAACTATTTTCGAGCAATTAGCCAAATTAAACTTAAGATAATTCATTTGGTTGACATCCTCACCGCACTTCTAGGGCGGTGATTCCTAAGACTCACGACTTAGGTTTCTGTTTCCTTCCGCTGTGCGCGGTTTTTCGCAACTGCCTACGCGAGTTGCTCATGGGGGAAACCCCCAAGACCGCACTCGCTCCTTTAACACTATGGTTATCGGGTCTTATGTCCGCTCCACAGACAATCACTGCGAGTCCCGCAGCGAGTATATTTTTTCCAGCGTTGATGTCTCTATCAATGCCTGTTGTCTTACAGCTAGGGCAATCCCAACTGCGAATATTCAAAGGCAACTTATCCATTACAAAACCGCAATGGTGACATCGTTTAGAGCTAGGAAAAAAGCGGTCAATCTTGACCAATTTTCGCCCGTACCACTCACATTTATATTCAAGTTGACGAAACATTTGACAGATGGCAGCATCGCTAAGAGAACGAGCCAGCTTGCGATTCTTAACCATGTTGCTCACCGCCAAGTCTTCAATAGCAATCAAGCTATACAAGCGAACCAAGCGAGTAGTCAATTTGTGCAGAAAATCGGTACGAGCATCTTTAATTTTGGCGTGTATTCTGGCTACTTTAAGTCGCGCGCGCTCTCGGTTACTAGAGCCTTTGGTTTTCCGACTCAGTTCCTTTTGTGCGCACGCAAGCTTCTGATACAGCCGATTAAAATGCTTGGGATTAGCTATCTTGTCACCATCACTGGTACTAAGCAGACTAGAAACACCAACATCCAATCCAATCTTTTGCTCAGTTGGTGGAAGTACTTCTACGGTATAATCATCAACCAACAAAGAAACGAACCATCTACCAGAAGGTTCGAGTTTAACAGTAACAGTCGATGGTTCGCATCCTTGTGGAAGATACCTCGACCAAACGATATTCAATGGTTCGCTGCACTTAGCCAGCCAAACTTTACCATCTCGGTACTTAAAAGCCGACTTGGTAAATTCTGCCGAACCACCATTACGTTTTTTCTTAAAACGAGGATATTTAGCTCTTTTGCCCCAAAAGTTAGAAAAGGCTTTTTGCAAATGCCTCAAGCATTGCTGCAAAGGTACGCAGCTAACCTCATTGAGAAAATCAAGTTCTTCGGTTTTCTTCCAACTGGTCAACAAACTAGAAGTTTGTTTGTAATCAATTCTTGTTTGTTTTTCATACCAAGCGATTGTTCTTGCAGCCAAAGCTTTGTTGTAGACCAAACGCACACAACCCATTGTCCGTCGCAAGAGATTTTCTTGCGATAGTGTTGGGTAAAAGCGAAACTTGTAGGCACGTTCAGTCATGCCTCACATTTTAACACGTTTAATGTAAAGCCGTCCTAGAAGGACGGGGTTTCTACCCAGGAATTTTGATGAACCAATACGTAACAAGGGTTCACCCCACTCAAGCCTTAATCTGTTCTTAATCTGACTGAATCAGCATGAGAAGGTAATCCTTCTGCCTGAGCCAAAATTTGAATTGTACTCGACATTTTCTTCAACGCCACAGGGGAATACTGAATTAAACTCGAATGCTTCATAAAAGTCTCTACTCCCAAAGCTGAAGCATAGCGAGCAGCCCCTGACGTTGGTAAAGTATGGTTGGGACCAGCTAAATAATCTCCTACTGCTTCTGGGGTGGAATTTCCTAAGAAAATTGCTCCTGCATGACGAATATGCTCTAATAAATCCCAAGGTTCACTCACTTCTAATTCCAAATGTTCTGGGGCAAAAAGATTGGATAGTTCGGCTGCCGTTTCTAACGAATCTACTACTACGATTAACCCATAGTGAGCGATCGCTTTTTCGGTCAGAATTTTACGAGGATGATTTTCTAATTGCCGACTAACTTCTTGCTGTACCTTGTATGCCAAAGTAGCATCCGTAGTTAACAAAATCGCTGCTGCCATTGGATCGTGTTCTGCTTGTGCCAACAAATCGGCTGCTACATAGACAGGATTAGCTTGATGATCGGCGATAATTAATACTTCAGAAGGACCAGCTAAAGAATCAATCCCAACTTTTCCATAGACCATTTTCTTGGCAAGCGTTACATAAATATTGCCAGGGCCTGTAATGACATCTACTTTAGGAATCGTTTCTGTTCCATAAGCCAACGCTGCGATCGCTTGTGCGCCACCAATTCGATAAATTTCTTCGATCCCAACTTCTTGTGCTGCCACTAATACCGCAGGATTAATTTTTAAGTCTTCTCCTGGAGGCGTAACCATAACAATTTTGGGTACTTTTGCCACTTTAGCCGGAATAGCATTCATTAAAACTGTGCTAGGATAAGCTGCTCTCCCACCTGGTACGTATAACCCTGCTCGATCAACGGGAGTATAGCGTTTACCCAAGACAACTTCGTCATCTTCAAACTGTACCCAAGATTTTGGTATTCGTTGACGATGAAAAGCTTCAATTTTTTGACACGCTAATTGAATAGCATGAAGTAAATCCTGGGAAATTTGTTGATAAGCAGCATCTAATTCTGAGCCACTTACCTTTAATTTTTCTAAAGGTAACACCTGTTGGTCAAATTTCTCTGTGTAAGCCAGCAGGGCAGTATCACCTTGAGTTTTGACATTAGTGATGATTTCTCTAACCAGCTCTTCTTTCGGTCGCATATCGTCATCAAATGTGCGACCGCCGATCCGCTTTAATTCTGTTTGTGCCTCAGTTTGTTGAGTGATTATTCGCAGCATGTAGTCCCCATATCCGCTCTTTGCTACTACCCAATGAGTTTTACTTGGCGATTGCCGTCAATGTCACTAGGTAATGACTAGACTAACCGCTAATACATAATTTTTATCTTACTTATAGCTTAACCTGGATTTAAGACTGGTCGTGCTACCCAGAACACATTAATTCCAGAGATACTCTATAATTAAGATCGAGCTAAAAAGGTAAATTCTATTACTTGTATCTTGACTGTAGCAAATTTTAACTGTTATAATCTTACTTCTGATTCTATAAATATTTACAACCAAAACAACTATTTCTAAAAGAAACTGTGGCTAATTCTAGATCCGCACTCAAGCGCATTAAAATAGCTGAACGCAACCGACTCCGTAATAAAGCATACAAATCAGCAATCAAAACCCTGATGAAAAACTACTTTAATGCAGTGGAGCTTTACTCGGCAACCCCAAGTCAAGACAACTTGGATCAAATTCAACGATCAATGTCGGCAGCTTATAGCAAAATAGATAAAGCAGTCAAAACAAAAGTATTGCATACTAATAATGGAGCTAGGAAAAAAGCCCGTTTAGCTAAAGCTCTCAAGCAGCTTACAGCACAGGCTTCCTAAAAAAATACGGGAAGCATTTCGCTCGAAGAGCAAATCGCTCTGCAATTAAACACCAGCTCTTAAGTTTAAATTGCTCAGTAATTATGGCAGGCAGCATCATCAGCAAATGCAGTTAATTGATACCCATGTTCACATCAATTTTGATGTCTTTCAGGGGAATTTAAGCTCTTTGCGACAGCGTTGGCAACAAGCAGGGGTAGTACATTTAGTTCATTCTTGTGTAGAGCCAGAAGAATTTCAGGGAATACAATCCTTAGCGGATCAGTTCCCTGAATTGTCTTTTGCAGTCGGATTACATCCATTAGATGCCGACAAATGGACAGACTCTACTGCCGATCAGATTAAAGCTTTAGCTAACTCAGACCAGAGAGTAGTCGCAATAGGCGAAACTGGGTTAGATTTTTATAAGGCAGATAATTATGAGCAGCAAAAACAAGCTCTGCGATCGCAATTGGCAATAGCTAAAGAACTCAATAAACCAGTTATCCTTCACTGTCGCGATGCAGCCCGAATTTTGCAGCAAGTCTGTCAAGATTTGGGACTCAATCAAATTCCCAAAGGAGTAATGCACTGTTGGGGAGGAAATAAACAAGAAACTCAGTGGTTTTTAGATTTAGGTTTTTATATAAGTTTTAGTGGGATTTTAACTTTTAAAAATGCACAACAAATTCAAGAGTCAGCTAAATTAGTACCTAGCGATCGCTTGTTAATCGAAACTGATTGTCCCTTTTTGGCTCCTGTACCAAAACGAGGAAAAACCAATGAACCAGCCTATGTTAGTTATGTAGCAGAGTTTTTAGCGTCTTTGCGCAACGTTTCAGTAGAAACTATAGCTCAACAAACTACTGAAAATGCCTGTAAACTTTTTGGCATTGAGCTAACTCAATCCAACTAATGATTTCTGTACTAACTAAAACCAAGTTTGTTTAATCAAAAATGGTCGTTCTTCTTTCCAAATTAAACCTTTGTTAACAAGCCTTTCCCATTCATAAACTATTAATGAGGCAAAAACCAAATTTATAATTTATATATTATTTCCTCTCGCCAAAGATCTCAAGAAATACGCCATCAATTAAAACCCTCATGACTAATTTA
The DNA here is from genome assembly GCF_000317575.1 of Stanieria cyanosphaera PCC 7437. Classification (NCBI taxonomy): domain Bacteria; kingdom Bacillati; phylum Cyanobacteriota; class Cyanophyceae; order Pleurocapsales; family Dermocarpellaceae; genus Stanieria; species Stanieria cyanosphaera. The sequence continues at coordinate 1,639,296 of NC_019748.1, forward strand.
TCCTACAATTTGCTACCAGACCTGATCGAAATTCAACGTTCTAGTTTTCGTTGGTTTTTAGAAGAAGGACTCATAGAAGAATTAAATAGTTTTTCTCCGATTACTGACTATACAGGAAAATTTGAATTACATTTTTTGGGAGAAAACTACAAACTCAAAGAACCTAAATATACGGTAGATGAAGCTAAAAGTAGAGATAGTACTTACAACGTGCAGATGTATGTACCGACTCGCTTAATTAACAAAGAAACCGGAGTCATCAATGAAATGGAAGTGTTTATCGGCGATCTTCCTTTGATGACTGACCGAGGTACTTTTATTATTAATGGCGCAGAACGAGTTATCGTCAATCAAATCGTTCGTTCTCCAGGAGTTTATTACAAAGCAGAAACAGATAAAAATGGTCGACGTACCTACTCTGCTTCCTTAATTCCTAACCGAGGAGCTTGGTTAAAATTTGAAACCGATAAAAATGGTTTAGTTTGGGTCAGAATTGATAAAACCCGCAAACTCTCAGCCCAAGTATTACTTAAAGCAATTGGGTTAACAGACAACGAAATTTTTGATGGATTAAGACATCCTGATTTTTATCAAAAGACTCTTGACAAAGAAGGTAATCCCAGTGAAGAGGAAGCTTTACTAGAGTTATATCGCAAATTACGTCCTGGTGAACCACCAACAGTAAGTGGTGGACAGCAGTTATTAGAATCAAGATTTTTTGACCCTAAAAGATACGATCTGGGTAGAGTTGGTCGTTACAAATTAAACAAAAAACTGCGTCTCAATGTTGCTGATACGGTTAGGGTGCTTACTCCAACAGATATTTTGGCAGCGATCGATTATTTGGTTAACTTAGAGTTTGATGTTGGTAGCATCGATGACATTGACCACTTGGGTAATCGTCGAGTACGTTCGGTAGGAGAGTTATTACAGAACCAAGTTCGGGTGGGTTTAAACCGTTTAGAAAGAATTATTCGGGAACGAATGACCGTAAGTGAGGCAGAAACCTTAACTCCCGCAGCTTTAGTTAACCCTAAACCCTTAGTCGCTGCTATTAAAGAGTTTTTCGGTTCATCTCAGTTATCTCAATTTATGGATCAAACCAATCCTTTAGCTGAGTTGACTCATAAACGTCGTCTTTCTGCTTTAGGACCAGGAGGATTAACCAGAGAAAGAGCAGGATTTGCCGTCAGAGATATCCATCCCTCTCACTATGGTCGAATTTGCCCTGTAGAAACTCCTGAAGGACCAAATGCTGGTTTAATTGGTTCTTTAGCTACCTATGCCAGAGTCAACGAGTTTGGTTTTATTGCCACTCCTTACTATCGAGTCGAAAATGGCAGAGTGGATCGCGACCGCGATCCGATCTATTTAACCGCCGACGAAGAAGATGATCTTAGAGTAGCAGCAGGTGACGTTCCTACAGACGAACAAGGATATATTTTAGGAGAAAGTTCTCCAATTCGCTATCGTCAAGAGTTTTCTACTTGTAAACCTGACGAAGTGGATTATGTAGCGGTTTCACCAATGCAAATTGTCTCCGTGGCAACCAGTTTAATTCCCTTTTTAGAACACGATGACGCTAACCGCGCCTTAATGGGTTCAAATATGCAGCGTCAAGCTGTACCATTACTGCGGCCAGAAAGACCCTTAGTAGGAACTGGTTTAGAAGCCCAAGCAGCCAGAGACTCAGGGATGGTGGTTGTATCTCGGACTCACGGGATCGTAACCTATCTAGATGCTAAGGTGATTCGCGTGCGAGTAATGGAAGGAGACAATGAGCCTCACTCCCCTGCACCAGGAAGAGAAATTGAATACAAATTACAAAAGTATCAACGTTCTAATCAGGATACCTGTCTCAATCAACGTCCCTTGGTCTACATCGGAGAAGAAGTTGTTCCAGGTCAAGTCTTAGCTGATGGTTCTGCCACCGAAGGAGGAGAACTCGCTTTAGGTCAAAACATTCTAGTTTCTTATATGCCTTGGGAAGGATATAACTATGAAGACGCGATTTTAATCAGCGAAAGATTAGTCTACGATGATGTTTACACTAGTATTCACGTAGAAAAATTTGAAATTGAAGCACGACAAACCAAACTAGGACCAGAAGAAATCACTAGGGAAATTCCTAACGTCGGGGAAGATGCTCTCAGAAACCTAGATGAACGAGGCATTATTCATATTGGTGCTTGGGTAGAAGCAGGAGATATTTTAGTAGGAAAAGTCACTCCCAAAGGAGAATCTGACCAACCTCCCGAAGAAAAGTTACTGCGTGCCATTTTTGGAGAAAAAGCTAGAGATGTCCGCGATAATTCTCTGAGAGTTCCGAATGGAGAAAAAGGCAGAGTAGTCGATGTGCGAGTCTTTACCAGAGAGCAAGGAGACGAACTTCCCCCTGGAGCAAACATGGTAGTAAGAGTCTATGTAGCTCAAAAACGGAAAATCCAAGTCGGAGACAAAATGGCAGGTCGTCATGGTAATAAAGGAATTATTTCGCGTATTTTGCCCATCGAAGATATGCCTTATTTGCCAGATGGTACTCCAGTAGACATTGTTCTCAATCCTTTGGGTGTTCCTTCACGGATGAATGTAGGACAAGTGTTTGAGTGTTTACTCGGTTGGGCTGGTGAACATTTAGGCATGAGATTTAAAATTACTCCTTTTGATGAAATGTACGGTAAGGAAGCATCAAGGGAAACCGTTCACGGCAAGATCAAAGAGGCGACTTATAAACCAGGTCGCAATTGGGTCTTTGATGACGAGAATCCTGGCAAAATCCAAGTGTTTGATGGACGGACTGGAGAACCTTTTGACCGACCAGTAACCGTAGGTAAAGCCTATATGTTGAAGCTGGTTCATCTAGTCGATGATAAGATTCACGCTCGTTCGACAGGACCTTATTCTCTCGTAACTCAACAACCTCTGGGTGGAAAGGCTCAACAAGGTGGTCAGCGTTTTGGTGAAATGGAGGTATGGGCATTAGAAGCCTATGGAGCAGCTTATACCTTACAAGAATTACTCACCGTCAAATCAGACGATATGCAAGGTCGAAACGAAGCCTTAAACGCAATTGTCAAAGGTAAGCCGATTCCTCGTCCTGGTACACCAGAATCCTTTAAAGTACTAATGCGAGAATTACAATCCTTGGGATTAGACATAGCTGTACATAAAATAGATACTTCAGAAGATGGCAGTAGTCGTGATGTGGAAGTAGATTTGATGGCTGATACTTCTCGACGTACTCCTAATCGACCTACCTATGAATCTTTAAATCGGGAGGATTTGCAAGAAGAGGAAGTCTAGCTACAACAAATTCAGGCATTGGTTATCAGTTTGTATGTAAGACTGATAGCCAGTTACCCTGGTTCGACACAATCTTGATTGAACAATAATCACCAATCGCTAATTCTTGACATCGCTGGAAATGAGAAATCAACTAGAACAAAGATTTGATTACGTAAAAATTGGCATTGCTTCTCCAGACAGAATTCGTCAATGGGGAGAAAGAACTTTACCAAACGGTCAACTAGTTGGAGAAGTTACTAAGCCAGAAACTATTAATTACCGTACTCTCAAACCAGAGATGGACGGTTTGTTTTGTGAGCGAATTTTTGGTCCAGCTAAGGATTGGGAATGTCATTGCGGAAAATATAAGCGGGTACGCCATCGTGGCATAGTTTGTGAGCGATGTGGTGTAGAAGTAACTGAGTCTAGAGTGCGTCGTCATCGCATGGGCTACATTAAACTCGCTGCTCCTGTAACTCATGTTTGGTATCTCAAGGGAATACCTAGTTATCTCAGCATTCTGTTAGATATGCCTCTGCGAGATGTAGAGCAAATTGTTTACTTTAATGCTTATGTAGTTTTAGATCCAGGTAATGCTCAGAATTTATCACCCAAACAGTTATTGACTGAAGATCAATGGATTGAAATTGAAGAACAACTTTACAGCGAAGACTCGGAATTAGTCGGTATAGAAGTTGGGATTGGTGCTGAAGCAGTTCAAAGACTTTTAGAAGAAGTTGAATTAGAGTCGGAAGCAGAAAAACTTCGACAAGAAATAGAAGAAGCTAAAGGACAAAAACGAGCCAAATTAATTAAACGACTCAGAGTAATTGATAATTTTATTGCCACAGGAGCTCGTCCTGAATGGATGGTTTTATCGGTAATTCCGGTTATTCCTCCAGATTTACGTCCGATGGTGCAATTAGATGGTGGTCGTTTTGCTACTTCCGATTTAAATGATCTTTATCGACGAGTGATTAATCGCAATAATCGTTTAGCTCGTTTGCAAGAAATTTTGGCACCAGAAATCATCGTACGTAATGAAAAGCGGATGCTGCAAGAAGCAGTCGATGCGTTGATTGATAATGGTCGTCGTGGTAGAACCGTTGTTGGAGCTAATAATCGCCCCCTAAAATCACTTTCCGATATTATCGAAGGTAAACAAGGTCGTTTTCGTCAAAACTTATTAGGAAAACGGGTAGACTACTCTGGACGTTCGGTAATTGTTGTCGGTCCCAAATTAAAGATTTATCAGTGCGGTTTGCCGAGGGAAATGGCAATTGAATTGTTTCAGCCTTTTGTGATCCACCGTTTGATTCATAGCGGTATGGTAAACAATATTAAAGCTGCTAAGAAACTGATTCAAAGAGGCGATCCTGGTGTTTATGAAGTACTGAAAGAAGTTATTACTGGACACCCTGTTTTATTGAACCGAGCTCCTACTTTACACCGTCTAGGGATTCAAGCTTTTGAACCTATTTTAGTAGAAGGAAGAGCAATTCAGTTACATCCCCTTGTCTGTCCTGCCTTTAATGCTGACTTTGATGGTGACCAAATGGCAGTACACGTACCTCTTTCTTTAGAAGCTCAGTCAGAAGCAAGATTGCTGATGTTAGCTTGTCATAATATTTTGTCTCCTGCAACAGGTAGACCAATCGTTGCTCCTTCTCAAGATATGGTACTGGGTTGTTATTACTTAACTGCAGAAAATCCTAGAGCTACTCAAGGAAAAGACCGTCGATTTGCTAGCTTAGATGATGCGATTAAAGCCTATGAACAAGGACAAGTGGATCTTCATGCTTATGTTTGGGTTCGTTATGAAGGAGATGTGGAGACCAGTCAACCCGATGATACTGTGATCGAAATGGAAACTTTGGCTGATGGTAGTACGATCAAATATTATCAACAACGGCTAGTCAGAGAAACTGCCGAGGGAGAATATTTAGCTCAGTATGTCCATACAACTATTGGCAGGATTATTTATAACAAAGTTATTCAAGAGACTCTCCAAACAGTGTCTTAATCAATAATTATCAGTTCCCAATCTAATCTCGTTGGCGATGTATTGGGGACTGAGCCAAAAAAAAATTTAATTGATAATCAGGTAGTTAAGATGAAGTTCTACAATCGCATCGTTGATAAAGGTCGTCTGAAAAAGTTAATTGCTTGGGCTTATACTAATTATGGTTCAGCACGCTGCGCTAATATGGCAGACCAGTTAAAAGAAATGGGATTTCGTTATGCCACTAAAGCAGGTGTATCAATTAGTGTCGATGACCTTAAAGTTCCTCCCGTAAAACAGGAATTGCTAGAGGCTGCTGAAACGGAAATTCGACAAACCGAACAAAGATATGCCCGAGGTGAGATTACCGAAGTAGAAAGATTTCAAAAAGTAATTGATACTTGGAATAGCACTTCTGAAAATCTTAAAGATGAAGTAGTACGTAATTTTAAAGCTAGCGATCCTCTTAATTCTGTCTATATGATGGCTTTTAGCGGTGCGCGAGGTAATTTATCTCAGGTACGTCAGCTAGTAGGGATGCGAGGTTTGATGGCTGATCCTCAAGGGGAAATTATTGATTTACCAATCAAAACTAACTTCCGTGAGGGTTTAACGGTTACTGAATATATTATTTCTTCTTATGGTGCGAGAAAAGGTTTAGTAGATACAGCTTTAAGAACAGCAGATTCTGGTTATTTAACTCGTCGATTAGTGGACGTAGCTCAAGATGTAATTGTCAGAGAGATAGATTGTGGTACTCAACGAGCAGTTACGCTGCGAGCCATGACTGATGGCGATCGCGTTTTAATTCCCCTGAGCGATCGCTTGATGGGTCGAGTCTTAGCTAGAGATGCCATGGACTCTAAAACTGGAGAAGTGATTGCACAGCGAAATCAGAACATTGATGAGGATTTATCTCTAGAAATTGGTCGTCGGGCTGAAGAGGTAATGGTGCGTTCTCCTTTAACTTGTGAGGCAGCACGTTCTGTGTGTCAACATTGCTATGGTTGGAGTTTGGCTCACGGCAAAATGGTTGACATGGGTGAAGCAGTAGGTATTATTGCTGCTCAATCAATTGGAGAACCAGGAACCCAGTTAACCATGCGAACCTTCCACACAGGAGGTGTCTTTACAGGAGAAGTTGCCCGACAAATAAGAGCAGAAGTGGTTGGTAAAGTCAAGTATAGTAAAGGTTTAATTACCCGTAGAGTTAGAACTCGTCATGGTGACGAAAGAGAGCAAGTAGAGGTAGCAGGAGATATATTACTAGTACCAAGCAAAGGACAATCTTTCAATTATCCTGTAACACCAGGTTCTTATGTTCATGTATTCGATGGAGACCAGGTAGAAAAAGGGCAACTTTTAGCAGAAATCAACTCAGCAAAAGTCCAAAAATCGACTGAAAAAGCAGCTAAAGACGTATCGTCTCATTTAGCAGGAGAAGTTCTGTTTGCCGATTTAATTCCGGAAGAAAAAACTGACCGTCAAGGCAATACTACCCGTATTGCTCAAAGAGCGGGATTATTGTGGATTTTGTCGGGAGAAGTTTACAATCTACTTCCTGGCGCAGAACCAGTTGTTAAAAATGGAGATCAAGTCCAACCAGGGGACATTCTAGCTCAAACAAGATTAATGTCTGCCAGTGGGGGGGTAATTCGGATGACTCCTGGCAGTCGTGAAATAGAAGTAATTACGGCTTCTGTTTTATTAGACCAAGCCAAAGTTAAAGTAGAGAGCGACGGCGGTCGAGAACAATATATTATTTATACGGCTGACGATCAAAGATTTTTGTTGAAAACTACTCCAGGAACAAAAGTTCAAAATCATCAAGTAGTAGCCGAATTAATTGATGACCGCTATAAAACTTCAACTGGTGGCATTATTAAATATGCAGGAGTAGAAATTTCTAAAGGTAGCCGTAAACAAGGTTATGAAATTAGCCAAGGTGGAACTATTTTATGGATTTCGGAAGAAAGTCACGAAGTCAATAAAGATATTTCTTTGTTACTAGTAGAAGATGGTCAGTATGTTGAAGCAGGAACCGAAGTAGTTAAAGATGTTTTTTGTCAATCCTCTGGGGTAGCAGAAGTAATTCAAAAAAATGATATTCTGCGTGAAATTATCATCAAACCAGGAGAATTACACTTATTAGATGATATTGACCCTAGTCTGGACGGACAACTAATTCAACCAGGTACTGAAGTAATTCCTGGAGTTACAGTTGAAGAACTGAAATACGGAGAAATTGTTGAAACTACTGAAGGTGTTGCGCTACTACTAAGACCAGTAGTTGAATACCAAGTATCTGATGAACCTGCTGCACCTTCTCAAGCTTCGATTAACCATGAAGATGGTCGTCAAATTGAGTTACGCTCTGTACAACGACTTTTCTTTAAAGATGGAGAAAGAGTTCAATCGGTAGAAGGAGTTTCTTTACTAAGTACTCAGTTAGTTCTGGAAATTGATAATGCTGACGAAATTGAAACTGCTACAAATTTAAGCGCGGATATTGAATTAAAACCTGACCAAGACGATCCTGACTCGCAACGCTTGCAGTTGGTTATTTTAGAGTCTTTGGTCATCCGCCGAGATACTGACGCAGACCCTTATAGCGGGAATATTCAAACCAGAGTTTTAGTAGAAGACGGTCAAGAAATTCCTAAAGGAGCAACGATCGCTCGAACAGAAATTCGTTGCAAAGAAGCTGGAGAAGTCCGAGGTATTCGTAAGGGAGGAGAAGCACTTCGTAGAATTTTAGTGGTACGGAATAGCGATCGCGTTTCTTATGAATTAGCTGCCAAGAAAAGTGAATGCCAATGTCGAGAAGGTGATTTACTAGTAGCTGGTACCGAGTTAGTTTCTGGAACTAAACTAGTTGAATCGGGACAAGTAGTAGAAATAACTGAAACAGAAGGCAACAAAACTACAGTTGTTCTACGTTTGGCTCGTCCTTATCGGGTATCTGCTGGTGCGATTTTACATATCGACAACGGGGATTTAGTACAAAGAGGTGATAACTTAGTACTATTAATCTTTGAACGAGCTAAAACTGGAGATATTATTCAGGGTTTACCCAGAATTGAAGAGCTATTAGAAGCTCGCAAACCCAAAGAAGCCTGTGTTTTGAGTCGTCGACCAGGAGTTTGTCAAGTAGTTTACGAACAAGATGAAACCGTTGACGTAAAAATTATCGAAGAAGATGGTGTTGTTAGCGATTATCCGGTCGGCCCTGGTCAAAATGCGATGGTATCCGACGGACAAAAAGTTGGACCTGGCGAACCTTTGACTGATGGACCAGCCAATCCTCACGAAATCCTAGAGGTTTTCTTTAATTATTATTTGGAAGAAAAAGGTTGCTACGAAGCATCTTTAATTGGCTTACAACAAGCTCAAAAATTCTTAGTTACCCAAGTACAGTCTGTTTATCAAAGTCAAGGAATTGATATTTCTGACAAACATATTGAAGTAATTGTCCGCCAGATGACTTCTAAAGTTCGAGTCGATGACGGTGGTGATACTACAATGCTTCCTGGAGAGTTAGTAGAATTACGACAAATCGAACAAGTCAACGAAGCTATGTCTATTACTGGTGGCGCACCTGCTCAGTATACTCCTGTACTTTTAGGTATTACCAAGGCTTCTTTGAATACTGACAGCTTTATCTCCGCAGCTTCTTTCCAAGAAACTACTCGTGTATTAACCGAAGCAGCCATTGAAGGTAAATCTGATTGGCTCAGAGGTTTAAAAGAAAACGTCATTATTGGTCGTTTGATTCCTGCTGGAACAGGTTTTAACACCCACGAAGAGGGAGTAGGTAGCCGTGGCGATTTAGATTCACGCAGTGGTTCAATGTATAGTTACGGTAGCGAAGGCTATGACAGTTATCGGATTGGCGAAGATAACTTTATTCAAGAGCCTTTACCTCGTCGCTATCAAGATTTTGATGATGACGAAAATGTTATTCTTGATGATCAAACTGCCAGAGCAATTATCTCAGAAGAAGATGATGAACCACTGGGAGGCAGTTATTATGATGAGTTTGAGGGTTTTGAAGAAGAGTAATTAAGAAAAAACCTACTTAAAGCTAAATAGTTTAAGGTTAAGTGATAGGATAATTGCTTTTGCGCTTTTTCCTATCACTTTTTATTGACAAACCAAGTTTTACTGATGGCTTTTGTTTAAATTTACAAGTATATATAAATAACTAGATAAAAACACACTCATGGGTTCAAGAGAGTAAAAATTAGTAAAAATAGATTTGAGCGAAACTAAAACTTAAAAATTAGCGTCACAAAATTAAAGTGGGTCATCAACATCAACATAAAAACAAATCTTCAGAGACTGAGGCCACTCCTCATGTCCACAGTGAAGAGTCTCTTAGACTGATCATTAATCGTCTATCCCGTATTGAAGGGCATATTAGGGGGATTAAAACTATGGTCAAAGAAAGTCGTCCTTGTCCAGAAGTTTTAATCCAGATTGCTGCTGTTAGAGGGGCGATTGACCGCGTAGCCAGAATTATCTTGGACGAACATTTGGGAGAATGTATTACTCGTGCAGCTAAAGAAGGCAATATTGAAAGCGAAATTGAAGAATTAAAAGCTGCTTTAGATCGTTTCTTACCATAGATTAAACCAAAGCCTTGCGAGGTAAGTATGAGATGAAATATTTTAAGGATAATGCTTTAAAAATTTTACTGTTGACTATCTTAATTCAGGGCTTGTCGATAGAAGTTTTTAACTCCACTGTTCAAGCCCAAAGTTTGCCAAAAAAATATTTATCATTAGTTGAATTGATAGCTCAAAATTCATTAGCTCGTTCGGGTTTAGAACAAGCGATCGCTGAAGAGATTAACCGCGCTAGAACCGATCCTCAAGAATATGCTGATTGGTTGGAAGATTTGAAGCAGTATTATGATGGTGTTTGGTTAAAATTACCAGGAGAAAAACCAATTAGAACCAATAACGGTTTACAAGCTTTAGAAGATGCGGTTGAGTTTCTTAACGAACTTGATCCTCTACCTCCTTTAACTTTATCAACAGAATTAACTGCCGTTGCTGAAAAAAAACTGCAAGAAGTCGAAGCAAGTAATCAATTTGCAGTAGGAAATGTTAGTTATGGTAGAACTACTGCGGAAGGAATTGTGATGCAGATCGTAATTGGGGACGGATTTATCAATGGTAGTGATTCTCACTATCTTTTTAACCCTGATTGGCAAAACACTGGTATTGCTTGTCAAGCTGATAGTAGATACGATAATGTCTGTTTAATTAGCTACGGAGAAAATGCTTCGGAAACTGATTTAGCAAATAATAGTGCAACAGCAAATTCTGAGCAACTAGAATCGGAAACTTCAACAATCTCTACCAATTCTGATGATAATTCTTTGTTATTAGAAAAAATTGAACAAGGTAGTTT